>NZ_JJMN01000063.1 GCF_000696385.1 Vibrio metoecus
AAAAAGCCACACCTTTAGGGTGTGGCGGTATCCAATCATTTATTGATACGAATGATAATACCTTTATCAAGACTCAAACCGTTTTCCCTAACCTGTTGAAGTGTCAAATTGTCGATATCATCTGGGGGATTTACTTTAACGAGACGCCATTTCGGCCGCCACCTCGTTTTTTGCTGATGCAGAGCAAGATTGATTCGACTTTTGGTATAACCAAAGCCCACTCGCTTTCATTAAATACCCAAACACACCGCCGAGCATCAAAGAAGGAACGACTAATTGCCAGTCGCCTGCCGCCGCAAAGGTTGCACAACAGCCAATAAAAGTTCCTGGGATGTAAGCCAACCATGATTTTTGAGCTTGAATACACATGATGAAGGCCACGATGGCCGTCACAACGTAACCGATAATTTCAACACCAACCCACTGGCTAGCGTGAATAATGAGCATTGCCCAAAAAACACCACTAAGGTTCGTCAGCAAACTTTGCCCTAGTCCTTTTAGACCCTCTTTCGGTGATGCGAAATAACTCGTGCATCCTAAGAAGCCAGCCCAAGAGAGTAAGCTAAGGGAGACCGCGACCCATCCCCAAACCCCAGAAAGGATCCCAGTAGTCAATGCAATTGCAAACAGTGTGCTCATACCCGCCTCAAAAATACTGAACAAGTCCAGCGTTGGTGATTAAAGCGTCATGCTAATGGAATCCGGCACCACATCAAGTGAACCTTGTCACAATAAAATGTATGCATAAATACAATATACATTAATTTGGTGACGCAACCGATAAATCAACAGATTCAGGAAATATGATAGTACCTATAAGACACTGGGTTTTCCTTTCATCATCCGCAGCCCTTCACGTTTAATACACTCCGCTAGCGGGTTCTCTTCCATGTCGGCACGCCAGATAAATGAAAGCGTACGCTCCATATTGAGCTCAGGAACATTCAACGCAACCAGCAATCCACTTTCGATAAAGCGTTCCACATCCAGATAAGGTAAACAGGTCAAATAAGGTCCATTAGCCACCAAGGTGCGCAGCACAGGTACGTGTTCATATTCACGCCATACATCTAGGTCCGCAATTAATGGATGAATCACACTATCAAAAATATTGCGAGTGCCTGCGCCTTGTTCACGCAGTACCCATTTCGCCTGCTCAAGTTGAGCCAAACTGACAGATTCACGTTTGGCAAACGGATGATGAGCAGAAGCCACTATCGTTAAATGGTCTCGGCACCACACTTCTTGGTAGATGCGGTTATCATCACAACGTCCTTCAATGATGCCAAGGTCATATTTATAGTCGAGAACACCTTCAATCACCCCTTTGGTACTCTTCACACCTAATGAAATCCGGATCTCAGGGAAGTCACTATCAATAATGCTGATAAGATCAGGCACTAAGTGTTCCGCGGGTGTTTGACTTGCTCCTAAGCGAATTTCCCCACTGAGCAGATGTTGATCATAAAACCCCATCTCAATCTGCTGTGCATCTTGTAGTAAGCGTTTTGCTTTGGGGCGAAGCCACATACCCCAATGCGTTAATGCCATCTGTTTGCCTTGTCTCTCAAACAGCGGGCGCCCTAACATTTTTTCCAACTGAGCTAAAGACATGCTAGTAGCGGATTGGGTGAGCGCCAGTTTATCGGCTGCCTGACTCACACTGCCACAATCGGCAACAGCATCAAATACCGCTAATTGCTTTAATGAATATCGCACTGCCTATCCTATTATTTTCATTGATCGTTTTGCTCGACATGAGCAAGCGGTTTCATTTTACGCCTCCCTTTTTCCTTATCAACATAATTGATGAGGTTTTTAAAAATTATCAATTTTACCTTTACTAGTCCCTCCCCCTAACCTAAGGCCGTAGCAACGCATCAGGTGTTGTTTATTAAACGGAGGTAAACATGAAACTGAGTTTGGGGAGCGAATATGTCTGCAGCCTACTCTAAAAATCAAAACTGCTTTTCACCTACAGAAATGATGGCTGAAGCAAGAAAAATTTGCGCTGAGCAAAAGCCAAAAAAAACCAGCGGAATGATTTTAGGTCTTTCTGTAATGGCGGGGGCGTTTATCGGTCTGGCTTTTCTGTTTTATATCACGGTCACAACAGGCAGTGCATCTGCTGGTTGGGGGCTAAGCCGCCTAGCGGGTGGTGTGGCATTCAGTATGGGGCTGATTTTGATCGTCATCTGTGGTGGCGAGTTGTTCACGAGCTCTGTGTTGTCCAGCATTTCATGGGCTAACCGCGAAATCAGTTTCGGCAAAATGTTGTCGATCTGGGGCAAAGTGTATGTCGGTAACTTTATCGGTGCCATTTTTCTCCTACTGTTGGTGACTGCGGCCGGCCTTTACCAGCTAGATAATGGTCAATGGGGATTAAATGCACTGAATATCGCACAGCACAAACTGCACCATACCGTGGTACAAGCCTTTGCGTTGGGGATCCTTTGTAACCTTTTAGTGTGTTTGGCCATTTGGCTGACCTTTAGTTCTGCTAATGCCATGACTAAGGCTGCCATGACCATCATGCCTGTCGCTATGTTTGTCTCCAGTGGTTTTGAACACTGCGTTGCCAACATGTTTATGGTGCCTCTGGGTATTGTTATTCAAAACTTCGCACCAGATAGCTTTTGGCAGCAAGTGGGCGTTTCAGCAAGCCAATACAGCGATTTAAATGTCACCCAATTTGTTACTGCCAATTTAATCCCTGTCACGTTAGGCAACATTGTCGGTGGTGCAGTTCTCGTGGGGCTAGCGAACTGGAGCATTTATCGTCGTCCACAGTTAAAAGCCGCAAACGTTGCAACGATTACAGAAACTCAAGCACTTACGTCAGTCAAGGAAATTATTATGAAAAGCACAATTACAGTAAAAGATATGATGAATACTCAACCTGTTACTCTCAGTGTTGATATGACAACGCCTGCCGCAATCGACACTCTACTCGACCATCATTTATCTGCGGCTCCTGTTGTTGATGTTCAAGGCCGTTTGGTTGGCGTTCTCTCCACTCATGATGTGATGGTGGATTTGTGGTGCCAAGACTACCTACCAAGCAAAGATCAAAAAGTCGTAGATTTAATGTCACGTGATGTGATCGCCATTGATATTAATGACAAGTTGGTTGATGTAGCGGAATTCTTCTGTATCGATAAAGAACAACTCTTCCCAACGACGAATATGGGCATTGCCACTCGCTTTTAATTCACTCTCATTGGAAGAACGTGCAAAAAGCATGAAAGTCAACAAACCTCATGTATTGCCTGTTCTGCAAGATGGTCAGTTTTGTCGGTGTATTGGAACGTAACGATGTACTTGCAGCGCTTCGTCCTATCTACGGTGAACGTATGCAGATTGTCAAAGAGAAAGAGCTCGCTCGCGCTTAATCTTCCCCTCATTTTGGTTAGGAAATAAGTCGCTTAACCAAAAGCAAGCCCCCTAGTTTACTAGGGGGCTTTTTACTCATCTCACCTGAGCCATCAGTGAGTTAAGAGTAAAATAACTATTTCTGAACACCTTCTACGTACAACTCCATATCAACGTAGCTTGATGTCCCCATGACTTGAATACCAAAATCTTTCAATTCCAAACGTGTTGTACCCATGAAACCAGCCCGTTGACCACCCCAAGGGTCTTGCCCTGCACCAATAAACTCCGCATTAATCACGATGGGCTTAGTCTGGCCATGCAGTGTTAAGTCACCTTTGACATCCAACTGACCATTTCCCTTGTCAACAACTTCGGTACTTTTAAAGGTTGCCGTGGTGTACTTAGAAGCATCAATAAAGTCTGAACTGCGAATATGCTTATCACGTTCCGCATGGTTTGAATCCAAGCTTCTGGTATCCACATTTACCATGACACTTGAACCCGCAATATTGGCTGGGTCATAAGAAAATTCGCCATCAAACTTATTGAAACGTCCTTTAGTAAAACTAAAACCTAAATGACTGACTTTAAAGTTGATGGATGCATGAGCACCTTTCGTATCAATCACATAATCAGCAGCATTCGCTGTAAACGGAATGGACATGACTGCAGCAAGACCCACTGCCATTAGTGTTTTTTTCTATTTTTGATGCTCCTGTCAGCATTTTGCGTAACGTATTATCACGATTAATGAAATGGTGTTTGAGAGCAGCCAAAGCATGCAAGACTGCAATCGTAATTAAACCCCAAGCGGTGTAGAAGTGGATCTCTCCAGCAACATCTGCTTGGTTTTCAAATAGCGCACCCGCCCCCGGTACGGTAAACCAATCAAAAACTTCAATACCTCGACCATCTTCTGTTGAGATGAGATACCCAGAAACAAAAAGGACAAACAGTCCGACGTACATCAAGTGATGAGCACTTTTAGCCGTTACGATTTCCCAGCGCGCACCTTCAATTTTCGGTGATGAAGAGAGCACTTTCCAAATCAGACGAAAAAGCGTTAATCCCCCAAGTAGCAAGCCTACCGACTTATGCCAGTGCGGTGCCGTACGATACCACTCACTGTAATAAGAGAGGTCCACCATCCAGGTACCTAGCGCAAACAGACCAACAATGATCAATGCAGAAATCCAATGGATACTACGTGCAAGCCCGTTATAGTGTGGATTGTTTGAATTTTTCATCGCATGAATGCTCTTATAAAAATTTGGTTACAAGCATGTAGCCTATTGGTTAATAACTATTCACGAAAGAGTATTTACTAAATTTTACGCTGCGAATAGTCAAACAGACTGAAGAAGTACATCAAAAATTTAGAACGAACTTTTCTGAAACCGAGAACTAGCCTTGTGCCAGTAAGGTTTGAATCCATCCTTCCTAGTGTTTTCAACCACACAATGACCCTAACAGAGTTGTAACAGGATGTGACTTAGAAAAAATGAGGAGCATGATAACCACGCTAAAAGTTTGTGGGTGAGAAAAGCGCTAGAGATCAAGAAGTCGCCGTTTACTGCTAGTGACAAAATACAACTGTGATAATCTTGCTTAGCTTTTGTTAAGGAGAACAGCATCTTGCTATTGGACATCGTTACGCAAAGTGTGAATGAATTTCAGGTCGATTGCCTCAGATTATGCGAGAAGCACTATCCGACCATTCACAATCAAGGAATGAGTGAACACCATTTAGGTTTAGCCTTTGCAAGACGTCTTGCCCGAACGCTTAGTGAATTTGGTCACCCCTGTGAATACGCGCCTATCGAATCGACTTTTCAACGCGATCTTCCCCATCATTTCCGAGTTTCTAGTGATGCGGGTACCGTATGGATCCTCACCCATCATCTCATGAGTGCGGGTAAAGCCTGCCGAGCAAAGCTAATGCGTGACATTAGCCAGTGGAAACAAGAATATGCTTATGCAATACAACCCAATGATTTACTTTTATTACTGAGTGATCACTGGATGGGACGTAGCCAAAAAAGCCGAGAATTACTCCATTGGTGGACTGGGCATTTACCCGATGAGATAGATGAATATCACGCACAAGGTATTGCGCTACAGGAAAGTGACTCACAGTTAACACACACATTAGAACACTACTACCACATAAGCCCCTGCTATATTAAGTTTGCACACCCTCTTAAGCGTTCTAAAAATCAACAGTTAGTGCGTAAATATGTTCAATTTTATGCGGTCTTACAGTGGAGTTAATCGTTTGCTTTAAAGGTGTTGCGGGGTTTTCTCACTTTGTTGTCTTTTGAAATAGTGAAGTGTGTCGATATTTATAAAACCTTTTTGCGCATAGTATACAAGCACATTCATTGAGCACCGCAATATGAATGCCAGATGCATTCTTGATGAATATTTATGTGATCTTCATCATCCATCCCTAAGGTAATGTAATTTAAGGTATTGCTTAAAAGAAAGCACTTTTGATTGAGACGAAGCAAAGCTTAATTTAACGCAAAAAACCGTCATTACACCTCATGCTATTGTGTGACTTCCCATTTGACAGGCTAGACGTTTCGCCAATAATATGGCGCACGTCAAAAGTATTACTTCAGGGAAGCGTTGCGCTGTTTTTACCCAAGGATGCTCAATTTGTATGGTTCTGACTGATAAACAACAATTTCTCGACTGCATCCATTACGATGAAGACGGAGAATATTATGCGAAGTATAACGGGCTAACACTACGTAGTGTGTTTCAACCCATTTTTGATAAACAACATCAAATCGTCGGAGCTGAAGCGCTTGTTCGTATATTCACTCAGCAACACACTCAGATAAGACCCGACCTATTTTTCCATTCTGATACCTTTGCTGCTGATGATAAGTTGAATGTGGAACGACTTAGCCGCGCCATTCATATCCGCTAATTTTTAGCCCTTTCTCCTTATCGAGATGCTCGCTTATTCCTCAATGTGCTTCCCGTTGCTGGTGAACAATTTGCTTATTGCAATATCAGTACCACACTATTGGCGACACGACTGGCAGAACTCGCGATTCCACACCAACGCATCGTAATGGAGTTGGTTGAAGTGGAGTCTGGCGATGAAAATATGTTACAGATAGCCACGGAAAGACTTGCCGCGAGTGGTTTTCAAATTGCAATTGACGATTTTGGCTGCAAAGCTTCAACGCCAGCACGTGTTGCCATGCTGCGGCCTAACATCATTAAATTAGATAGGCAGTTACTGCTCGATTTTATGGCGGGAAATTGCTGCGGTTTACTTGCTGGCCTCCAATTAGCCAACAGTACCGGTGCACATACCGTGGTTGAGGGGATTGAAACAGCGGAACAATTAGCCGCCATGCAAAAACTCAATGTTCATATGTACCAAGGCTATTACCTAGCATTGCCCGAAGGGATTGCACAATCAGCGAAAGTTGCTAATGCACATTAATGCCAGCATTGAGGCTTGAGTTCTCGACAATCAACGCCAAAGAGAACTTGATTCTTTACACTAAGGGGAAGACGCCGCATACTCGCCCTATGTGTTATTGAGGTGAATCACCCATGTTTCAAACTGCGGCGTCACTGTTGAGTTTTATTCTGCTCTGTGCAGCGTCTTTGCTGCATAATGCTGATACGCCTTTTTCCTCAGCATCTCACTTCGATAACCAGCTACAGCATCAAACGCATCACACCGTTGCTAAACTGGCTATGTTGCCCACTCGCCTCCAAGGGCATCGTTTACTACTAAGTTGTGAGCCGGAAGAAAAAGAAGAATCTCCGCTGTCTTCTCTCCCTAATGCAGCATACGATTCTATTCGTTTCGCTCTAAGCCAAAGCATTCATATCGATAACGTTGCTTTACTGAACCGGACAACACTAACCTATGCTCGAAAAGCCTGGTTATTCACAAACCTGTACTCTCGTTACGCTCACGCTTAACCCTCCTCTTTTCTCTTTTATTCTCAATGAGTTGTTATAACAAGTCGTCAATGCGTTGAACATCGACTGTCAGAGTTTCTCTGCCGAAGCTGAACATGCACTCTCTTTGTTATTACTCATGTTGGACGTTTACACCTTCACATTAAAGAGGATCTCCGTTTGGATTCCATACTCTCTATTTTTAGTGCGCTCTGGCACCATGATGTTTTCGCCCTACAACAGGTGAATTTACTGCTGCTATACCTCTGTTTAGGTTTGCTGATTTTTTTGGAAAGTGGCTTTTTACCAGCAGCGCCATTGCCATGCGACAGTGTCATCATCCTGAGCGGCTCACTTGCCGCAGCTGGTATTTTACAGTTGCATTGGGTGCTCATAACTTTATGTATGGCTGGATGGTTAGGTAGTTTGATTGCCTTTTATCAAGGAGCCCAACTCAAACATTGGAACATTATTAACCGCTGGCTAGCCAAGGTTCCTGATAAGCAATTAAAAACCACTGATAAGCTAATGCGCCGTTACGGTTTGATTGCTTTGTTCTTCGGTCGTTTCTTCCCCGTGGTACGATCTTTATTGCCGATGGTGATGGGGTTGCGTAACGGGGTTAAGCCGCTTCAATTTATTTCAGCGTCAGCCATCAGCGCTCTGTTTTGGATTGTATTTTTGGTGGGGGCAGGTTTTGGTATTTCATTGTTACCCACTAAGTTAGAACAGCTGGCAACCAAGCTACTCATGATTGCCCCGGTATTGACTCTAGCGCTGGCCATACTGACACTCCTAACCAGCAGCATCATCAAAAAACGTGATCGAAAAGTGAAAGTCCGGATACAAGACTGAAAATGTGTCAAGCCGCACTAAGTACCGTGCGGCTTGACAAGCAAGATAAGTTTCTGAGTAAACATTAAACATAAAAAAAGGGGCTCATAAGAGCTAATGCCGATCAGTTAAGACTTTAATCGGCAGATCAGTTGAACGATCCTGCCTGTATGTAAAAATCCGGTAGACCCTGTTTATCGGATTTTTTTATGCACGTTTCTCAAGCCCTCGACATCATCAAAA
>NZ_JJMN01000064.1 GCF_000696385.1 Vibrio metoecus
TTTTTTGATGTTCATGCCTTATAGAGTGATGAACATGATTAATAATGGATCTTCACGGCTTTTGCACACTCAATCGCACGATCAGTCGCTTCTTGCGTGGTTTTGCCACGGCTTAGTGCAACACCTAAGCGACGACGACCCGCAATATCTGGCTTGCCAAATAAGCGTACTTGGGTGTGAGGAATGCTTAAGGCGTCATCAAGTCCACTAAACTGGATATTCTGTGACTGACCTTGGCCGAGGATCGCCGCTGACGCTGAAGGGCCATATTGCACGATTTGACCAATCGGTAGTCCGGCAAAAGCGCGCACATGCAAAGCGAATTCAGAGAGCTCTTGAGAAATGAGCGTGACCATGCCGGTATCGTGTGGACGAGGGGAAACTTCATTGAAGATGACCTTGTCACCTTTCACAAACAGTTCAACCCCAAACAAGCCGTATCCGCCAAGCGCGTTAACAACTTGCTCTGCCACGTATTCAGCCGCTTTGATGGCATTCTCTGACATCACTTGCGGTTGCCATGACTCACGGTAATCACCATCTTCTTGGCGATGGCCAATTGGGGCGCAGAAATGTACGCCATCCACAGCGCGCACGGTCAGCAGTGTGATTTCGTAATCAAAATCCACGAAACCTTCCACAATCACTCGGCCTGCGCCACTGCGTCCACCTTGTTGAGCATATTGCCAAGCCGCTTCAATCTGCTCTGGCGTGCGAATAACACTTTGACCCTTGCCCGATGAACTCATGACAGGCTTACACACACAAGGTAAACCAATCGTTTCTACCGCCGTGGCAAAGCTTTCGTAGCTGTCTGCAAATTGGTATGGCGACGTTGGCAAGCCTAGCTCTTCAGCGGCTAAACGACGAATGCCTTCACGGTTCATGGTTAGGCGAGTCGCATTAGCGGTAGGCACAACATTCAAGCCTTGCGCTTCTAATTCAACCAGTTTGCTGGTAGCAATTGCTTCAATCTCGGGTACGACAAAGTGAGGCTTTTCTAAATCAATCACTTGCTGCAGAGCATCGGCGTCGAGCATGTCAAACACATGGCTGCGATGGGCAACCTGCATGGCAGGCGCATCGGCGTAACGATCACAGGCGATCACTTCGAGGCCAAGACGTTGGCATTCAATCGCCACTTCTTTACCGAGCTCACCAGAACCAAGCAAAAGCACTCGCGTTGCGTTATCCCGAGTCGCTGTCCCAAACATAGACAATCCTTATAGTTATTCAGTCAACATTAGCAAAAAACAGCGGCCATGATACTGGAACAAAGCACAAAAGAAAACGTTTGCTTCCCGCTATAGCCCGTCAGATTAGCTCTTATTGACGTCAAGTTGATGACTAGTTTTAAGGCGGAAAAATTAGAGTGAAAGCGCTATAAACAGCAAGATAGGCAGGCTCAATAAGCTGAAGAAATTACCAAACAGTACCATAGCGGCAACTTGCGCGGGCTCGATGTGATAACGCTCTGCAAACAGGTAGTTCATCACCGCCGGCGGCAGCATGGTAAACAGCACCATCATTTGCAGTTGTAGAGGGGGCAGGGGAATGAAAAGATAAATCACCACAAACGCACAAGCGCCAGTAAGTAAAGATTGCACCGTAGAAATGATGCCCACTTTCAGGCCCTCGAAGCGCAGATTGATCATTTGCGATCCGAGTGAAAGCAGCATCACCGGAACGGCGGCTTGCCCGAGTAAAGCGGTGGCGTTGTATAAGGGTGACCAGACAGAGACTCCGCTCAGATTGAGCAGTAAAGCCAGCGAAGAGGCTAAGAATACTGGAGCGCTCAACACGGTTTTTAACACGCTACCTTTGCTGAGCATGGCAACGCCTAAGCTAATGTGCAGACCCATTGAGACGACGAATAGCAGTACGGCGGAGGGGAGTGCAGTTTCGCCAAATGCATAAGTAAAAAGTGGAATCGCTAAGTTGCCGCTATTACGAAACATGTGCAGCGGAGCCCATGTTTTAAATGACCAGCCGCCCAAACGGCACGCGATGATCATCAAAAGACCGGGTAATAATACGGCCACCAAAGCGGCGAGAAGTAGCGGTGTTTGCTGCGTATCCAATGGCATACTGACCAGTGAGGAAAATACTAAGGCCGGTACAAAGGCATCCATATTGATACGATTGATTGGGCGAAAATCTGGCTTGAGCCAAAGCCCAATCAGATAACCAATCAGCACCAAGCTGATGACCGGAAAAAGTATCGCAACGATTTGTTCGAACATAGCTCGCTAGAGATGCGTGTAAAAAGCGCAAATTATCAGGCTTTATTCAGAACGTCATGGTAGGTGATGGAAAAATGTGCGCACGACAGCTTTCGCAAGCGGTTTAGCAAAAGTGTTGGTACAAAAAAGTGAAGAGGCCAGCGGCCTCTTCTTTTCGATTTACAGTGAAAGATAGGAGAGCGGGATATCAGGATTAATCACTTCCAGTGTCGCTTGTGTATCGGCAAGATGGCTGATTTTGCCGGTTGCACTCTCTACCAGCGCGGCGGCTTCAATATCCTCGAATGATTCACCCATCATCATCGCTTGTGCTAAGGCCACTTGTAGCGGTGGCAAGCTTGGGTTAAATGCAGCATTTTCGGCATACGCGCCAAGGTAAACTGCACCACTGCGCATTTTCAGTGCAACCCCACTGAAGTTTTGGGTATAAGGTGAATGGCTGATGTTCATCGCACGCAGGGCTTGTTGGATCAACTCTTCATCATCGTTAGTGGTTTTACCATGATTGACTGGGCTCATCAGGCCCGAATCAATACCGAGATCGGCAGGGCCAAATGATTCGGGTAGATATTCTTGTAAGCTTTTTGCTGCACGTTTTGGAAGCTGGATTCTCAGCGAAGAGGCAGTGGTCAGTTCATTCATAAACTGACGGCAATGACCACAAGGGCTAAAGTTGATGGTGATATCGGCAACCCCCTTCTCACCTTTCATCCAAGCATGGCTGATGGCACATTGCTCCGCGTGAACGGTTTGACCTAATTGCGCACCAGTGAATTCCATATTTGCACCAAGGTAGAGGCGACCAGTCAGGCCACGCACAATGGCTCCAACATAAAATTCAGAGATAGGAGCAAAAGAGTAAGCAGCGGCAAGCGGCAGGAGTGCAACGCGCAGATCGGCATCGTCAAGTCCGGAAAGGGTCAATAATTGCTGGTATTGCTCGGCAGAGAAAGTAGCATCGAAATCCTTGGCTAGCACCAATTCGCGTAAGAATGGGGCAAAAGAGGCGGGCATTTGTTGTAATGCTTGTTCAACACGGTTTCTCATAGTGATTCCTTTTCGTGGCATGGAAGCCTATTTTAGGGAATAAGGGATTTTATATGGTGATAGAAATCACATTAAGAGGTGCAAATTAATTTTGTGTTTCATTATTAGAGTGACGTCACACATGATATCGATTGCAAACGTATCACATGTGACATCACTCGAAGGCTACCCGTGTAGCCAGAGGGCAAAGGCAAATAACGTCGGCGCTAACACAGAAGTAATTACCCCGCAAACCACAAGGGCAAGGGAACTAAAGGCGGCATCACGCGGATCTTTTTCGGCACAGGTTGCGGTACCGAGTGCGTGAGAGACGGTTCCCATAGTTAAGCCACGCGCAATTGGGTGGGTGATATTCAGCAGCTTGTAAATGGGGTAGGCGAGTATTGCGCCAAAAAGTCCCACTAACAGCACCAAAATAGCCGCGATGGCTGGTTCACCACCTAACTGACTCGCGACTTCCATAGCAATTGGGGTCGTCACGGATTTGCCCATCAAAGCGGCGATCAAGGGAATATCTGCTCCCGTGGCCACCGCAATCAAACTGGCTGTGATCATCGACATCACACTGCCGACGCCACACGCTAAAGCGATAAGGCGCCAGTTGGCACGAATTTGCGGTAGCTGTTCATAGAGTGGGTAAGCCAGAGCAACCACGGCAGGTTGCAGTAAGTAACTGAGCCATTGATTATCGGCATAGTAGGTTTCAAAAGGGACTTTCAGATAGGTCAGCAACGGGATCAGTATGCCAATACTGATTAATAATGGGTTGGCTAACGGTGTCTTGCATTTTTGTGCAAGCCAACGCGCTGCGAAAAACACCAGAAGAGTGATGATCACCCACATGACTTTTTCCCCTTCTTGAGCATTCGATCCAGTATCAGACCCAGCGTAACCATGACCACTAAAGTTCCGCCGATAGCGCTGGCGAGGATCGGTGCGAGGTTAGCCAGTAGGGTATCGAAATGCACCATCAAGCCGACGCTAATAGGGACAAACAGTAAAATCATGTAGCGGATAAACAAAGTGGCACTCGGTTTGACCCATTCTACAGGTACCAAACCGCTAGCCAGCAAGCCAAACAAAATCAGTAAACCAATAATGCTGCCGGGAATGGCAATACCTAGCCAAGTTTGTAAATTAATGCCCGCCAAAAGACAGAGAAAAATCAGTCCCATAGAGACACAATATTGAGCTATTTTTTTATCATCAATAAAATCAGCAAGTAAAAATAAACGATGTTAGCAAGCGAGTTTTTCCACGTAATGGTAGACGGATTTTAAAATCGCCATTTTCTTTGGATCAGCTTGATGTTCATGCACCAGATTTTCCAAATTCAACATATAGCTTTCCAGATTGCGCTCGAAATACTCACGACAATGCGCCGCCCAACGCCGTTGTTCGGCATCGGTTAAGGTATGTGGATAATGGCGTGCGCGGTAGCGAAAGAGAAGTGGTTCAATCCGTTTATCTGCCACTTTTATGTCAAGGTTTCCGAGGTTTTCCGGAGCAGTGGTTCGAATGATATCCATCGCTGCGCGATCGGCAGGAGAGAAAAAACCATCATACAATTGGCTATCTACATTGTTTTCCTTGGCAAACTCACGTTCTTGACTGAACACTGAGACAAGCTTTTCACGAATTTCTGGATGTTGGCGAATCACATTCAAATGCGCAAGACACTGCTCGCGATCAATACCAATCTTTTCGGCATTCTCTGCGGTTAAGGTTTTGGCCGGAGCCAGAATTGGGCATTTGTTGAGATGTACTAACTTCACAGGAATCGGCAGTTCATCGGGTGCTAAATCTTCATAGCGTGTATAGAGGCGCGCTTGCAATGCTTCTGCATCCAGTTCCAGCAGGGGCTGAGGGTCTTTACCCAAATCCACCACAATGACCGCATTTTGGTTGGTAGGATGCCAAGCGATTGGAACAATCCAACTGGTATAGTGACGTTCGCGTCCCAGCATGCCAGAAACATGCATCAATGGGGTTTGGTTCACGATATCAATCAGCTCCGTCAGCTTGCGTTTGTGGCGCATGTTGAAAAAGTAATCAAACAGTTTCGGTTGCGCTGCTTTGATTTTTTTCGCCAGTTCAATCGTGGCAATCACATCGGCCATCGCATCGTGCGCGTTGCTGTGCTCAATGCCGTTGGCAACAGAAAGACGTTCTAGCTTGAAGCTGGTAAAACCATCTTCATTCTCTGGCCATTCCATGCCTTCAGGGCGCAGAGCATGACAAGCGCGGATCACATCCAGTAGATCCCAACGTGAATTGCCGTGTTGCCAGCTCCAGGCATACGGGTCGATAAAGTTGCGATAACAGGTGTAGCGCGTTACTTCATCATCAAAACGAATGCTGTTGTAGCCTAGGCTGGTGGTCTTCGGAGTGGAAAGCTCGGCATGAATACGGGCGATAAATTCTGGTTCTGGCAAGCCGAGGCTATTCGCCTTTTGCGGGGTAATGCCGGTGATCAGTGCCGCTTCAGGCGCAGGTAAATAATCATTTGGCAATTGGCAATAGATGACCAGCGGCTCACCAATAATGTTGAAATCCATATCGGTACGAACACCCGCAAACTGACTTGGACGATCTTTGGCGGGATTGACTCCCCAAGTCTCGTAGTCGAAAAAGAAAAAAGTGGGCTGGTGTTCTTGCTGCATGTGGCCTTACCAAATCGCTGAAAGTTGCCATTATTAGACCATCCTGACCCTGACATAGCAATTGCTGCTCTTACGCTATCTTGTTATTTGTTCAGCCTTTCAACAAAAAAGCCGATGCAGGGCATCGGCTTGCAAAAGAGTCACTGGTTAGGCTTGTTGAGTTTGCGGCTCGGCTTCTTCGGTGGTGTGTTTGAGCAGGCGACTCGTCATGGTACCTGTTGTCATCGAGCCGGATACGTTAAGTGCCGTACGCGCCATATCAATCAGCGGTTCGATAGAAATGAGCAGAGCAACAATGGTCACTGGCAACCCCATTGCAGGCAGCACAATCAGCGCGGCGAAGGTTGCACCGCCGCCCACACCCGCAATACCAAATGAGCTGATGGTGATCATCGCAACCAAGGACACGATAAAGTGGATGTCCAACGGGTTAATGCCAACTGTTGGGGCAACCATTACCGCTAGCATGGCAGGATAAATACCCGCACAGCCGTTTTGACCAATAGTGGCACCGAATGACGCAGAGAGGTTCGCAATCGCAGGCGGCACATTCAATTTGGTGATTTGTGCTTCCACATTGAGTGGAATGGTGGCTGCCGAACTGCGTGACGTAAAGGCAAAAGTCAGCACTGGCCAGATGTTCTTAAAGTAAGTGGTTGGATTGACGCCCACCACAGCAACCAGCAGACCATGTACCACGAACATGAGGGCAATCGCGACATAAGAGGCGACGATGAAACCCAGTAAGCTCAGAATATCGGTAGCACTTGACGTAGCAACCACTTTCGCCATCAGCGCCGCAATGCCGTAAGGCGTCAGCGCCATGATCATTTTGACAAGGCGCATCACAATCGCTTGTGCGGCTTCAACAAAAGTACGGATAGGAGTTGCTAATTCTTGCTTATCCGCCATCACTTTACGTGCGGCAACGCCTGTCAGTACGCCAAAGATCACTACCGCGATGATCGAGGTCGAGCGCGCACCGGTTAAATCCGCAAACGGATTGGTTGGAATAAAGCTGACTAACAGTTGTGGAATGGTGAGGTCAGCAACGCTGGAAGCGCGGCTTTCCAATACGGCAATACGTGCGGTTTCGCGAGCACCTTCTACTAAGCCTTCTGCCGATAAACCAAAGGCTTGAGTGATCAAGATGCCGATCAGCGCTGAAATCGCGGTGGTGACAAGCAAAATACCAATTGTTAGACCAGAAATTTTGCCCAGTGAGCCGTTTTTATCCAGTCGTACGACGGCTGAAATCATCGAAACCAGCACCAGTGGCATGATGACCATTTTCAGCAAACCGACATAGCCATTACCAACAATACCAACCCAAGAAAGGGTTTCTTGAATTGCAGGATGTGCTTCACCGAGCACGACTTGCAGTGCTAAACCAAAGGCACTGCCAAGAGCTAAGCCAAACAAAACCTGACGAGAAAGGGTGGCGGCTTTTTTCTGTAGCCCAAACAGATAGAGTAATAGACCAGCGAAAATCACCAGCGCTGCAAGGGTAACCACTGACATAATCAAATCCTTAA
This sequence comes from Vibrio metoecus, assembly GCF_000696385.1. GTDB lineage: Bacteria > Pseudomonadota > Gammaproteobacteria > Enterobacterales > Vibrionaceae > Vibrio > Vibrio metoecus. Next base: position 7,489 of record NZ_JJMN01000064.1, read on the forward strand.
AAGGGGGAAGGAAAGTCATCACGGCTCATAAAATCAAGGCGTGTGTTCTTCCTAAATGAGAACGATTTTCTTGGGAATATAGCGATCGTCATCACGAAAATAAACTGTGAAAAAATCATGTTTTATAACTAATGGTTATCAAAAACAGAGAGTTGATTAATCTAACCTCAGTTTGCGGGAGTTTTAGACACATTCACGACATTTCGTCACTTTCCATTCAGGAAATGAAATAAGACGATGTCATCATCGGTCTGCTTAATGGTACAAAACAAAGGAGACCATTATGTTGAATTGGCAACAAGTGTTGGATTTTGCCAACCAAGGCAATCCAGAACCAGAACGTGAAGTGATTCGCAGTGATGCCGAATGGCGTGACATGCTGAATGAGCAACAATATTACGTGATGCGTCAACATGGCACAGAGAGAGCCTTTTCTAATGCGATGTGTGAGCTGTTTGAACCTGGTTTGTACCAGTGTGCCGGATGCCAAACCTTGTTATTTGATTCGGCAACCAAATTTGACTCAGGCACGGGTTGGCCGTCGTTTTCGCAACCCGTGAAAGTTAATGCCATCTCGTATCACATGGATCACAGCTTAGCGCGCGCTAGAGTGGAGGTACGCTGTAACACTTGTGCGTCGCATTTAGGGCATGTATTTCCTGATGGCCCACCTCCGAGTGGGTTACGCTATTGCATCAATTCGATTGCCGTTAATAAGCTGAACGCTTGATTTGTGCTCATCAGGTCTGCTTTCGGCAGACCTGATGTTTTCCTTTTCAATGTCATCATGAGCAAGCGGCTCTGATGCTGAGGCAATATTACGTCAGTGCAAATGGCACGCGCTTGCCTTTCTTACTAGCGGGTTTGTGGGGTTTTGATTTCGGTGATCTTTGGTTTGTAATCATGGTACCGCTCCTTGTGGTGTCTCTAGGTCGAGACAAGGTTCAAACAGGAAAATCAAACTTAAGCATCAAACAAGAAAGCACTATTCATACCAAGAGTATAGAACACGCTGTTTCAACTGGTTATAAAAAGAAAAATGTCAGTACGTTGACTTTGCGGCACGTTAGGCAAAATACGTGAAGGTTTTTGCTTTGTTGCTCAGAGCGAGTAGACTGTGCCGATTCTCTCTCATGCCTGAAAAAGATGTAAGGATGCCTGCATGTTAGACCGCTCATTCAGCGCTCAAATCCAACAACGAATCGATCAAAAAACCAAACCACCTTGGTGCTCTGGGACAGCTTGAGCGCATTGCACATCATTTGGCACTAATTCAAAGCCAAGCGCAACCTCACCCTGTCACTGTGCTTGAAATTCGTCAGCCTACCGTGTTGGTGTTTGCTGCGGATCACGGTATTGCCGCACAAGGTGTCAGTATTGCTCCAAGTGCCGTCACCGAACAGATGGTGAGAAATTTTCTTGCCGGTGGCGCTGCGATTAATTGCTTCTGCCGCACCGAACAGGCGGCACTGCGTGTGGTGGATTGCGGTATTTTGCGTGCACAAGCGGCTCACCCCAGTTTGATCGAACAGCGTCTTGGTGCTGGTACACACAATTTTGCTGAACAAGCCGCGATGTCTGCGGAGCAAGTCAAATCCGGTATTGAACTGGGGCAAGCGCTGATTCATCGCGAAGTTGAATCGGGCTGTAATCTGCTGATGTTTGGTGAGATGGGGATCGGCAATACCAGTAGTGCGGCCGCTCTTTTGGCTGCGCTGTCAGGACTGCCGATTGAAGTCTGTGTTGGGCGTGGAACCGGGATTAGTGATCAACAGTTCCAACGCAAAATGGAGCTGGTTACACAAGGAGTTGAACGCTGTTTAGGCGCAGCACCACAAGAGGCATTAAAGCACGTTGGTGGCTTTGAAATTGTGCAAATGGTTGGTGCTTTCCTTGGCGCGTATCAAAAGCAAACCCCCGTTTTAGTTGACGGTTTCATTGTGACTGTGGCGGCTTACATTGCGACCTTGATTGAGCCGAATGTGCGTGACTACTTGTTGTTTGCTCACCGTTCACAAGAAGTGGGACACCGCGCCGTATTAGAGATATTAGGGGCGGATCCGCTGCTCGATTTAGGCTTACGCTTAGGCGAAGGAACCGGAGCGGTATTGGCACTGGGAATCGTACGTGCGTCAGTGGAGTTTTATAATCGTATGGCCAGTTTTGCCGATGCTGGAGTCACTGTGTAATGACAGCGATTTTACGCTATCAACTCGAACTTTTTCTGTTGGCATTGAGTTTTTTCTCACGCATTCCTGTGCCGGTAAAGTTACCTTATAGCAGTGAGCGAATGAATCAGGCTGGGCGCTATTTTGCTTTAGTGGGTTTAGTGCTTGGGGCAATTTGTGCATTGGTGTATTCGTTAGCCACTCAACTGTTTTCCACCAACATCAGTGTGTTTTTGACCATAGTGCTCAGCTTGTTGTTGACGGGGGCCTTTCACGAAGATGGTTTAGCGGATATGGCCGATGGCATCGGTGGCGGTATGACCGCTGAACGCCGTCTAGAGATCATGAAAGATAGCCGGATCGGCACCTATGGTGCCAGTGCTTTGATGATGACTCTGCTAGGGAAATATTTGCTACTCACCGAGTTAGCGGATCTTACGTCACTGGTGCCAGTTTGGTTATTGGCTTATACCTTGAGTCGCGCAGTGGCGGCCTCATTGATCCACAATACGCCTTATGTTTCGGATCCCGACAGCAGCAAAAGCAAGCCGCTTGCTCAACAACAGTCTGGGACGGATTTAGCCATCTTGGGGTTGACTGCATTGACCACGTTGGTGTGTTTTTCATGGCAATTGATTGGGGTGATGATCGCGGTCAGTTTGATTTTCCGGCAAGTTTTCCGTCAATGGTTGATGAAGCGATTGGGCGGTTTCACGGGGGATTGCCTTGGTGGGGCGCAGCAGTTAATGGAGCTGATGATTTATTTGATTTTACTGGCCTTCTTACAGCATGAGCTGATGATTTAGGAGGCGAGGTGAGCGTACATTTGATTTTGGGCGGAGCTCGTAGCGGTAAATCGAGTTATGCCGAACAGTTAGCGCGGCAAACGGCGCAGTCTCAAACGGCTAGATTGCACTATGTTGCCACCGCCACCGCTTTGGATGATGAAATGCGCGCACGTATTGCACATCACCAAGCAAGGCGAACGACAGACTGGACTGAACATGAAGTTCCCTTAGCGTTGGCGGATTATTTGTCTCGTTTTCAGCGCCACGATGTGGTGTTGGTGGACTGCCTGACCCTCTGGTTGAATAATCAGCTGTTTGAGCATGAACAATCCCTGTCTTCCACTCTGATTGATCAATTGGTTGAGCAGTTGCTGATGACATTAACTCAGACCCAAGCTCAGATTTTTTTAGTGAGCAACGAAGTGGGAATGGGGGTGGTACCTATGGGGGAACTGACGCGATTTTTTGTGGATCATGCGGGTTGGATGAACCAAAAAATCGCGGCATTAGCCGATTCTGTTACCTTTGTGGTTGCAGGATTACCCCAACGCTTAAAAGGTGAGTGATGTGTGCATGGCCAGAATTTACTTATTGAGACACGGTAAAACGCAAGGCCCTGCTGCGCTCAACGGGATTACGGATGTCGCGGTGGATGCCGATATGCAGCAAGCCATCGCAAGTCGATTACTTGACCGATCTTTTACGCGTGTCATTAGTTCACCTTTACGTCGTTGCGCCGATTTGGCACAACGCATCCAGCATGCGCGCCCCGATGTGATTTTGGATTACGACGCCAATCTACAAGAGATGAATTTTGGACTGTTTGATGGACAATCTTTCTCGAACTTGGAGCAAGAATGGCCGTTGCTGGATGCTTTTTGGAAAGATCCAGCCCATAACACCTTGCCGCAAGCGGAGTCATTAGCATCAGCCTATCAACGAGTGACTCAAGCATGGCAGCAGTGGCTACCTCAGATGGAGGGGGACACGTTGGTGATCTGTCATGCAGGAACCATCCGACTGATTTTGGCACATATACTCGGTGTGGATTGGCGCAACCCTGATTGGTATAGCCGTTTAAGTATTCCGTATCAGTCGATATCTGAGCTAACGCTGTATCGTGATGAGCCTTATTTCGTGAGCGTGAACAGCATCGGAAATGTGCTGTGACACGTTGGATTAAGTGAATTGAATATAGAGCATCTCATTGAATTGATGCTAGAATCTGCGGCTGTATCGTTGCCATCTGGCTGGGTATGAGAAGAAAAACACCTCTATTTTGCTGCAGAGATAAAGTGGGTGGCCATAAGTGCGATCGTCTTGGCATAAATCCGTCGTACAATTTCTTAACATACCGCTGTGCAATAAAGGAGTAGCGCATGACGAAGTCTTTCTTCCGCCAATCTTTTCTTTTCGACAGCTTAGACCTTGACCATGCTATGGTTGCTCAATCTGTGCGTACGGCACAAGGGGTGACTGTGAAACTGCATCAACGTGGAGTCTTGGAAGTCATCCCCGCGCAACGAGATGTGACTACTCAAAATGTGGTGATCTCTTGTGGTATCCATGGTGATGAAACCGCGCCCATGGAGCTGATGGACAAATGGATTGACGATATTCTCAGTGGCTTTCAGGAGTTGACCGAACGCTGCTTATTTATTGTTGCTCATCCTCAAGCCACCCAGCAGCACACGCGTTTTATCGAACAGAATTTGAACCGCTTATTTGATGACAAGCCGCACACTCCTAGTGTAGAGCTTGCGATTGCCGATCATCTTAAAGCGCTGCTTAAACAGTTTTTTGCGAATACCGAAGAGAGCACCCGTTGGCACTTAGATCTGCACTGTGCGATTCGTGGCTCTAAACACTACTCCTTTGCGGTAAGTCCTAAATCACGCCACCCTGTGCGTAGCCGCAGTTTGATGCAATTTATCGAGCAAGCCCATATTGAAGCCGTGATGTTGTCGAATGCGCCTTCCAGTACGTTTAGTTGGTATTCGGCCGAGCATTATGCTGCGCAGGCCTTGACCTTAGAGCTCGGTCAGGTTGCGCGTCTGGGCGAAAATAAATTAGATCGTTTAGTCGCTTTTGATTTGGCCATTCGTGATCTTATTGCTCGCCATGAGCCTGAGCATTTGCCCCGTAAGCCGGCGATGTATCGAGTGAGTCGAACAATTGTTCGTTTACACGATGATTTTGACTTCCGTTTTAATGATGATGTGGAAAATTTCACCGCCTTTATGCATGGCGAAGTGTTTGGGCATGACGGCGATAAGCCCTTAATGGCGAAGAATGAAGGGGAAGCGATTGTGTTCCCCAATCGTAAGGTCGCTATCGGTCAACGAGCAGCGTTAATGGTGTGTAAAGTGAATACGCGCTATGAAGATGACCAATTGGTGTACGACTGATCGCGCCTCAGCATGAACTCCTTTCTATTTAAATGGCTTAACGGTAAGGTTAGGCCATTCTTTTTGCTATGAACGATAAGATGGATTTTCATCGACTGCTTCAACACAAACAAAAGCGTTGGCGACAGAGTGGCTTCTGGATGCTTGCGCTTTTTCTCTGCATCGGGGTGATTTATTTACTGGTCGGAGAGGTCTGGTTGTCACCGTTTTCTACTTGGTCTTCGCTTGAGCAACAGTTGGTGTGGGAACTTCGCTTACCAAGGTTACTGGCTGCGGCGGTGATTGGTGCTTCTTTAGCGGTTGCGGGAGCGACCTTGCAAGTGCTGCTCGGTAACGTGCTTGCTGAACCCGGCGTGGTTGGTGTTTCCGGCGGTGCAAGTGTGGCAATGGTCATCTTGCTGCTGTTTTTCCCAAGCTTAAATTCACCGATAGCGTTCATGGTTGCCGCGGTATTGGGTGCGCTGCTGTTTACTTTGCTCTTAGTCATGATGGCTCGCAAGCTGCGGTTAACGACGGCAAGGCTATTGCTAGTAGGAGTCGCATTAGGCATTTTGTCTGGAGCCGTAGTGACATGGGCTTTCTATTTCAGTGATGATCTAGGATTACGTCAATTGATGTACTGGCTGATGGGCAGCGTTGCGGGAGTGAGCTGGTATCAACACGTATTATCTTTTGTGGCGATCCCTGTGGTGATTTGGCTTGCACTGCAAGGTGGCCTTCTCGATAAACTGATGCTTGGTGAAGGGCATGCTAAGCAGTTGGGTGTTGATATTCATCGTGTGCGTTGGCGTTTAATCCTCGCGATTGCCTTACTGGTCGGTGCTTCGGTTGCTTTAGGCGGAGTGATTGGTTTTGTAGGGTTAGTGGTTCCCCATTTACTGCGCTTAACGCTCGGCTCTGAAAACCGAATGTTGTTGCCAATGTCGGCACTGTGTGGGGCGTTGTTACTGGTGAGTGCGGATTTAATTGCCCGTTTGGCGTTGGGCAGCGGTGAGTTACCACTGGGCGTAGTGACAACAACGCTAGGTGCGCCAATATTTATCTGGATGTTGGTGAGAAACCATGATTCGTGTTAACAGTTTACAAGTGGACTCACGTTTACTGCCTCTTTCTTTGCAAGCAAACGCTGGCGAAGTGTGGCATGTGATTGGCCCCAATGGTTGTGGCAAAAGTACGTTTCTTGCCGCCTTAGCCGGGATGATCCCTTTCTCAGGTACTGTACAGATTGGCGAACTGGACGTGAGCGAGGCAAGCTTGCTTGAACTCGCGCGCCATCGCGCCTATCTGGCGCAAAATGATAAACCCAGTTTTCAGCTGCAAGTCTTCCAATATTTGGCACTGTCTGTTCCTGCAGGCGTTACGCTAGAACGCTCGGAAGTGGCGAGTGAAATTGACCAGATCAGTCGTTTACTTAATATTAACGATAAATTACACCGTTCGATTCACCAACTTTCTGGTGGTGAGTGGCAGCGTGTACGTTTAGCCGGTAGTTGCCTACAAGTCTCACCAGTATTGAATCCTTCCGCCCGGCTACTGATTTTGGATGAACCCGCGGCTCCACTCGATATCGCTCAAGAAAGTTTACTGTATCGCTTGATTGAACGAATGGCTGGGCAGGGGTTAACCGTAATCATGGCCAACCATGATCTCAATCGAACCCTGCGTCATGCTGATCAGGTTTTGCTGCTGAATAATGGTGTGCTCTGTAGTGTCGGTCGAGCGGAAGACGTGCTGAATCAAGATGCTTTAACGGCGGTTTTTGGTACATCGATTCGCCGAGTTCAACTGGATGGCCAGTACCATCTTCTTTTCGACTAATCCTATGACACGACTCCTAGTATTGCAGATGTGGCTGACCAATCGTGGCGCAGTGAGCACTGTTTTGGCGCAAACGTATCTGTCTCAGATGCTTTCTTTTTTTGGTTTTTTTATTATTTTTCAATGAATTAAATTGTCGATGGAAAGGTGGGATAGGCTGGCACACTATTCGCAATAGTAGATTTGATACATTCTCGTTCTTGTTAGGCTCATATTCTTTGGCAGATCCTTTCGGATAAGGATATTGAGCTTCTACTGAACTGATTGGCCCCCAATCAGACGCGGTGTGCCACCTTAGTGACTAAGGTGGCTTTTTTTTACTTCACGTTCTCTTGGCACATAGTGTATCGCTGGCGTGCAGTGAAGTACCAATACCGCTGGTTTATTGAGTCAATGCAGCGAGATTGGCTGGACGGTAATAAACGGATTTAAGCACTTTTCCCTGACGGATGGTTTTCGATTCTGCGATAAAATCTTCAGCACATTTGGCAATAATGTATTCACCTTGATGAACCGCCATCAGCTTAATGCCTTGTTCAGCATAGAATTTTTCTGTATCTAAATACTCTTGTTCATTGCGGCATACTTTACTCATATTTGAGCTATGCACTTCATCCCAGCAAGGAATGAAAGCAATGTTTAAATTGTCCGCTACATGCAGCAGCAGATCGATGAGGTAGCTGATCGATAGGTTATCTTCTACTTTCGCTTGTCCCAAATGTACTAAGCGTCCCATGAGAACGTACACAGTATCGACAATTGCATCGGCTTGTTCGGTTTTGCTGTCGGCTTGGGCAAGCTCGGTTAATTCTTCAATGGCCAACGAGGTATGTAAGGTATCTGCTTGCACATTTAACGTTTGCGGAGCGGCGACGGGTAAATCGAAGGTTTGGCGAAATTCGCTGATGTCACGGTATAAGTGGTCAAAGATTTCTTGTGTCAGCTTGGTTAATTGCATGCTTGCATTCCGGATGGTGTTAACAGTGGGGCAAGTGTAACAAAGCTTGTGAGGTGGAGCTACGGCAGTGCGAGGATTGGTGGCTCAAGAAAAACAAAAAGGCGCAATTATGCGCCTTATCGGTAGAAATAACCGAAATACCTATCAACCTACATAGGGAATAGGTTTACAGGTAGAGTTTGGCCAGTTGTGATGGCTCTAATTCTTTACCTTCAAGACCCGCGTTCCAGTTTGGTCCTACTAGAACACCGTCTTCATCCAGTGTAATCAACCAATCTTCAACAAATACGTCGAAAGGAATTTCAACAACTTCAAAGTCAGCCCACTCTTCAACGTTATGAATTTGTGCATCTTCTTTTGATGACCAGAAAGGCATCACTTCACTTTCTGCAAATTCAGTTGATTCACAAGAGAGCCAACCTTCTTCATTACGTAAACCCCAAACGAGTTGGTTTTCTTGGGTTTCTTCAATAAACAGCGCTAAATTCGCGTCGATATCTGCCGTTAATTTGCTCATTTTGTTCTCTCGCAGTAGATAATGCCGTAAGGGTAGCACTTTCATTGAAGAATGCCCATGACGATCTCTGTCTGCTCATAAAAAGAGTGAGATCACAGTTTAAAGGCCGTTAGTTTTTGGTCGAGTTGGCGCGACAAATCGGCTAATTTTTCACTCTCTTCTGCCAGATACGTTGCTGCTTGCGACATTTCCAGTGCCGCATCATTAATTCCGCTTACGTTGCGATTCATCTCTTCAGCAACAGCACTTTGTTCCTCGGCGGCCGTAGCGATTTGTGTTGCTTTATCACTCACATGTTGAATGTGGTTCACTATCAACGAGAGGTCACTACCGGCATTTTCCGCCGTGGAGACACTGTGCGCGGCTAAATCTTGGCTCTTTTGCATCGCACTGGCCGTGCTGACGGCGAGTTGTTGTAACCGATTAATCATAGTTTGTATTTCGTCAGTGGAGTGATGTGTGCGACTGGCTAGATTACGCACTTCATCGGCCACCACCGCAAAGCCACGACCTTGATCGCCCGCCCGTGCTGCTTCAATCGCCGCGTTTAGGGCGAGTAGATTGGTTTGCTCCGAAATGCCACTAATGACCGCAGTGACTTCGCTAATCTGCATAACCCCTTCTTTGAGCTTATTCACTTGGTCAGTTGCAATGCCCAATTCCACCGATAAAGCACGAATGCTATCGACACTGGAATGAACATCTTTATCGCCTAAGTTGGCTTCTTTGCTGGCATCGAGAGTATCGTGCGCAGTGTCTTCTGCATGTCCAGCGACATCCGCTACTGTTGCTGTCATCTCGTTCATTGCGGTAGCGAGTTGGTTGAGTTGATCGCGTTGAGATACCACCGCTTGGCTAGTCTCCTCCGCTGAAGAGGCAATACGGATGGCTGCTTCAGCAACCGAAGATGCCGATTGTACGGATTCCACAAGGGCTACTCGTACTGAGGAAATACTGTCGTTAATGCGTTGGGCAACAATGCCAAGCTCATCGGTCCCCATGACAGGGATCTGTGCGGTGAGATCTCCTTGCGCCACTTTTTTCATCACGTCTTTAATCACATCAAGTGGGTGTACAACCGCTTTACTGATGACCACTCCGAGTCCCACCATAATCAAGGTGACGACTAAAGTGGCTAATCCCATTTTGAGAAACTGTTGATAGACGGCTTGTTGGATATCATCGAGCAGCATACCCGAGCCTAAAATCCATCCCCAAGGTGCAAAACCATTAACGTAAGACAGTTTTTCAGCAGGACTGCCTTGCTGGTTTTTCCATGGATAAATAAGAGAACCCTGTTGACCATTCCGCGCTAAATCCACCATAGAAAACCAGAATTGTCCTTCAGTATCTTGACCTGGATTCCCCATTTGTTTGCCAACTAAATCTTGGCGGATCGGGTGCACAATCGTATAGCGGGATTCATCGATGACAAACATGTAATTGTTGCCATCAAATCGCAGTGCGTTAATCAGGGCTTTGGCTTGTTCTTGGGCTTGCTCTTTCGGCAACATTTGATTGAGATAAGCCACTTGAGAGAGTGTGCTTTGAATAACGGCCTTTAAGCGCGCTTCTCGTTCTGCAATCAAATTTCCTTGTAGTGCATTGGCGGAGATAAAGAGTAGACTCAAAAATCCAACAATACCGACGATAACAATAGCGGCCAGTTTATAACTGACCTTGATATTCTCTAGCTTCAACATGACGTTACCACCTAACTGAGCGCTGTGATGATCGGTTATCTTATTCGGCTAAATTATTATTTGTCTGAGTTGGCCGATAAGATCTAATAAAAGGATGGATGACAACCGATGATTTGCCAGTTGGCTAAGTTTATTTTGTTAAGTAGCTCAACTATCTGGTGAGAATTAGTGTAATAACTCAAGAGGAAGAGGGGAGTTAAACTCCCCCCTCGTTATACTAGAAATGATGGTGTAGTCTTGGACTAGGCTTCAAGTGTCACGCGGGTATCTTCACTTAGCGCTTCAAGCTCATTCACGAGGTCATCAACGTCAATATTGACAGGCAAGCGCATGGTGACATTGGCAGTAAAGAGACTTGAACTGATGCCACCTCCCCCGGCAATAAATACGCGTTGGCAGTCCATATCGAGGATACTGATCCCTTGGCCATCCAAAAGATGAGTGATTTCATTGACTATGCCAGCTCGGTCATTGGCATCAAGCCGAATTTGGTAAACCGTATCACTTTTATGGACGTGAGGATCGGAATCCGTAATTTCGACGAGTAGTCCTGGGTACGTTTGGAAAGCCTGCTTGACCGTTGCCGCGTTTTCTTCAGGTAGTTCAATTTTGATCACCGCCGCAACGCTGTCCTCAATAAAGTTGACCTTACTGATGAGCCACTTACCACGGTTTTCGTGAGTGACTGCGGCCAGTTGTTTAATGGTGGATGGGGTTGCTTTTCCGACAAAGTTAACAATGAAAGTCGCGTTCATGTTGGCCTCCTCATAAGGAATTCGCTTTGTGCTCTCTTTGAGTGTAGGAGCTTAATAAGCTTGAGAATTGACATGAGTCAATTTTTGAGCAGGCAGTAACAGTGAAGAGACAATAATCCTACTTATGCCACACATTTCTCTGGGTTTGTTTCTTAGCTAACGGAAAAGAATCAGGCTATCGAGAGATAGCCTGATTGAGAGATTAGAAGGTGATTTTCAGGTTTACGCCGTAGTATTGAGAGTCATACGGAACGCCCGCATCCAACGCATATTTTGCCGCGTCAGGGTTATTGCTCCATGGGCTGGTTTGGAAAGAGACATCCGCAGATCCACCCCATGCGCTGCTGACCCAACCATGCACATGACCGATAGGGTTGAGGAAGAACAAGGTTACTCCACCCACGGTATCTGAACCCATCACTTCGCCACCATTGGCGACAATGTTTTGTTCTGCTTCAAACATCAGTTCGCCGACCACTGCCCCGAAGAATGGCGTGATGAAAATGTCTTGCCATGAAGGCACTTCTGCGAAAGAATTCGACGCCGTATTCCCAGAAAAAGGTCGACATGGTTGCTGAGTATAGGAAGGACTCAAACTCGTTAAAACCGGCATGACGTGCGGCAGTGTAATAAACACCACCGAAGTAGGGATGCATAATGTAATTGAGAAAATGTTCGTCACGATCCCATGTTGGGCCGGCAGTGACGTTATCTTTCCATTTTTTGCCAAGTCCGCTGAGGTTGCGATCTTCGGCATCCCATTTTGTAATCGATTCAGGGAGTAAAGTCATCAAACCGGCGGTCATAACACTCAGACCTAAGATGGTATAGGTTTGGCCTTTTAGGTAATCCCAATCGCGAGTGTCTTGCACCATTAAATATTTGGGGAGTGGCTCGTCGAGTTTGAGTGACGACGCGCTGTTCAGACTCAAAGAAAAAGGATCACTGAGCGATTGGGTATAATAATTGCTTGAATAGCAGCCGGTCTGCTCACAGCCTGCTTGATAGGCAAAATCAGATTGTAAGTTCACATCTTGTTGTGCGTTTACGCAGGCAGAAAATGTCAACAACATCATGGTGGTGATGTTTTTCTTGAGCACAGATGTCTCCATTAATAGGTAATTAATCGATCAGGGTCACAATTATCCATAAAACGACCAACAAGAAAACTGCTAATTAAAAGTAGTTTGAAATTGCGTAATGGATAAAACGTTCTTTTCTATTGGCTTATTGTAAGCCAATATGGCAACAGCATTAACATCAGGATGGCAAATATGTTGAAAATAGCAATGCTTAGTACCGGCGAAGAAGTTTTGCATGGTGATATTGTGGACTCTAACGCAGCTTGGCTTGCGCGCGAGTTTTATCAGCATGGCTTTTCGCTGTCTAAACGTTCGACCGTTGGAGATAGCCAACCTGCACTTGTTGAAGAGCTGATGATGCTGAGCTTTAACTCTGATGTTGTGATCGTCAATGGAGGATTAGGGCCAACTAGCGATGATATGACCGCGGAAGCCGCAGCTCAGGCTGCCGAACAACCGTTGGTTATGAATGCCCATTGGTTGAGTCAACTTGAGGCCTTTTTTGCTGGACGCGGTCGAGCCATGCCTGATAGTAATCGTAAGCAAGCGATGTTGCCCGCGAATGCCGAATTGATTGATAACCCAGTGGGTACCGCTTGTGGCTTTAAAATGCAGATCAACGATTGTTGGTTCTACTTTACCCCAGGAGTTCCCAAAGAGTTTTACAAAATGGTCAGCGAGCAGATCTTGCCGGATTTACAACGGCAATTTCCTTCCGTATTAGGGCAGCAATGCAGCCGCTTGTATACCTTTGGTACTTCGGAATCTTCGATTTCAGATAAATTGGATAAAATGCATTTACCAGAAGGGTATACCTTAGGTTACCGTTCATATTTGCCATTTATCGAGGTTAAGCTGTTTGGTCCTGAGCAAGATGATGAACGCCGTTTGAGTTTGCTGAAAATCATTCATGCGCATTTGGAACAATATGTCGTTAGTATTGATGAACCCATGCTAGCGTATCTTGGCCATATGATGACGGAAAAAGGTCTTTCGTTGGCATTTGCGGAACAAGTGACCCAAGGTTGGTTATCAAGCTGGCTATTGGGCGAGCCGCAAATCGAAGCTTTAGCAGGGCCATCTTGGATTTTGAGCCATAAAGTTTCCTCAGAGCTAGCTCAACAAGATCCGCTTGCCGCTGCCTTCGCATTGGCTGGTGCCACCAAAGATAAATGTGGCACTCAAATGGCCTTGGTGACGGGGGCGCTGAAGGATGAGCAAGTCTCGGTTGCGCTTTCAACCCCCAATGGTGAATGGGGGCAAACGGTAAAGTTTGTGCGTCGTTTTTCGGTACAAGAACAAAAAGAGTGGATCGCGACACTGGCTGCAGACATGCTTTTACGCTATCTCACAGGGCGGCCGATGTTTGTCGGTTACAGTGCCGTTGAACGAATTAAAGAGATGTATCTACCGAAAAGTGCGCTAAATTAAAAATCAAAACCTTAGGGTAATATATTGATTTTTATGTGTTTTTATATGGTTCTCCGTTCGGCGTTAACTGAATGAATCGACTACTTATTCTGCTTGTTGATGGTTTAGCTTTTGTTATGCGTATTTTGTCTAATCAATAAGCGGATGATTTATTTAGAGAGCGTGATTTGTCTCAAAAGAGAGGCTTTAAACGCCGTTTTGAATCTGTACACTGACCTCTCCCCCGAAAAGTGGCGGCAGGAGGCTGACATGTTTCAACACTCGAAAATCTTGGTTTGGTATCGAATCGCCAGTCAAAAAGTGGTTTTAGGAGAAGCACATAGCGACGGAACTGAGGATGTGGTTTCGCTATGGTTACATGCTCCAACGCAGTTTGATCACGCCAGTAATCAAGGTTATTGGTTATCTCTGTTTGATGATGGTGGACGCGAAATCGGTAATAAATGGGTATCGATGAGAACCGCAGATGCGATTTTGTGTGGTGTCAATAGAGCCAGAGCGTAAGCTCTGGCTAGATCATTTTCGTTGAAGCTGTGGATGTCTGACGAATACCTTACTGATTTAAAGACCGCGGGTTAGGACGTCAGCATTGGTCAACGCACTACGCGCGTTTAGCTTTGAGCTGATAAGCGACTTGCTCGATTTCCAATGGTGATTTTGCGCGGCATATGCACGGCAAAATTTCGTTACCTTGCGTGTACGCCATCGCAAAACCAACATACTCGACCTCACCAGAGATAAGCTGGCAACGACAGGCACCGCAATGCCCGTCGCGACAGTTGTATTCTGGCTCTAACCCTGCTTGCTCCATACTCTCAAGCAGAGTATGGCTAGGGTTAGACTCAATGGTCAGCAGCTTGTTGATTTTGATTGCAGCCATTACAGTTCAAAGCCCTCGAAGTCATCGGCACTTACCTCGTTATCAATTTGACCGACTAAGTAAGAGCTGATTTCCGCTTCTTGAGGCGCCACTTGTACGTTATCCGAAGATAACCAAGCATTGATCCAAGGAATTGGGTTAGTGGTTGCTGCTGGATAAGCAGGTTCCAGTCCCACCGCTTGCATACGAATGTTAGTAATGTACTCAACGTACTGGCACAAAATATCTCTATTCAAGCCGATCATCGAACCGTCTTTAAATAAGTAAGCTGCCCACTCTTTTTCCTGCTCTGCCGCTTCTTTGAACAGATCAAAACTTTCTTGTTTACACTCTTCTGCCACTTGCAGGAAGGTAAAATCGTCCATACCGTTGCGCAGAAGGTTTAGCATGTGCTGAGTACCTGTCAGATGCAGAGCTTCATCACGCGCAATCAGTTTGATGATTTTCGCGTTGCCTTCCATCAGCTCACGTTCTGCAAACGCAAATGAACAGGCAAAGCTCACGTAGAAGCGGATGGCTTCTAACGCATTCACTGACATTAAGCACAAATACAGTTTCTTCTTCAGATTTTTGAGGGAAACATTGATGGTTTCACCATTGATCTGATGTTGGCCTTCACCGTAACGGTGATAGTCATTCGTCAACTGAATCAAATCATCATAATAGTGGGCGATGTCTTTCGCGCGTTTGATGATGTGTTCATTTTCAACGATATCGTCAAACACCACCGCAGGATCATTCACGATGTTACGGATGATGTGTGTGTATGAGCGTGAATGAATGGTCTCAGAGAAAGACCAAGTCTCAATCCACGTTTCCAGTTCTGGTAGTGAAACCAGCGGTAGCAGTGCGACGTTCGGGCTGCGGCCTTGAATTGAATCGAGCAGAGTTTGGTATTTCAGGTTAGAAATGAAAATGTGTTTTTCATGATCAGGCAGTTTGCCGTAATCAATACGATCGCTCGACACATCCACTTCTTCCGGACGCCAGAAGAAAGAGAGTTGCTTTTCAATCAGCTTCTCAAAGATTTCATATTTTTGTTGGTCGTAACGTGCGACGTTGACAGGCTGACCAAGTAAACATAGGTTCTTTTAGTTGGTTCTATTCTTTTTTGGGTAAAAGTACTGTAAGCCATTGTTGCCTTCATCCGTTTCGCCTCTTGCCGGAGCAAGAGGCATGCAAATCAAAGAGTTAAACTATTATCTCGTGGTTTAGCTTGAATAAGCTTAGATTTTACAAGCACCGCTTGCGCAATCATCTTCTTGCACTTTGACAGCATCAGTCTGCTCGTCTTTCGCGCCATCACGAGTGTTATGGTAGTACAGCGTTTTTACACCAAACTTATACGCTGTCAGCAGATCTTGCAGTAGTTTCTTCATCGGCACTTTGCCTGAATCGAAATTACTTGGATCGTAGTTAGTATTGGCTGAGATCGCTTGGTCAACGAACTTTTGCATGATACCCACTAAGTGCAGATAGCCATCGTTTGAACCGATGTTCCACAGCAGTTCATAGTTCTCTTTAAAGCGAGTGAATTCAGGAACCACTTGCTTCAGGATGCCGTCTTTTGACGCTTTGACCGAAACATAACCACGTGGTGGTTCAATACCGTTGGTCGCGTTAGAGATTTGCGACGACGTCTCAGAAGGCATCAATGCAGTCAGAGTCGAGTTACGCAGACCGTGTTCCATGATCTCGTGGCGTAGCTTGTCCCAGTCGTAATGCAGAGGCTCAGCACACACCAGATCGATATCTTTCTTGTAAGTATCGATTGGCATCAAGCCTTTCGCGTAGTTCGTCTCGTGGAACAGTGGGCAACGGCCTTGTTCTTTCGCCAGCTTCATGGAAGCGCGTAGCAGGTGATACTGCATCGCTTCAAATGTACGGTGGGTCAGGCCATTGGCGCTACCATCTGAGTATTTCACGCCGTGTTTCGCGAGGTAGTAAGCGTAGTTGATCACGCCCACACCCAGAGTACGGCGGTTCATTGAAGAACGACGTGCCGCAGGCAGTGGGTAATCTTGGTAATCAAGCAGCGCATCCAGAGCACGCACCACGAGATCCGACAATTCTTCAAAATCATCCAGTGACTCAATTGCGCCTAAGTTAAACGCAGAGAGGGTACATAGGGCGATTTCACCGCTTTCATCTTCTACGTTGGCCAGTGGAGAAGTCGGCAGCGCGATTTCCAGACACAGGTTCGACTGACGTACAGGTGCAACCGCCGCATCAAATGGGCTGTGCGTGTTACAGTGGTCAACGTTCTGAATGTAGATACGGCCTGTTGAAGCACGCTCTTGCATCAGTAGAGTAAAGATTTCTAGCGCTTTAACGGTTTTCTTCTTAATCGAAGGATCGTTTTCGTACTTCACGTACAGACGTTCGAATTCATCTTGGTCTTGGAAGAAAGCGTCGTACAGTCCCGGCACATCAGAAGGAGAGAATAGGGTAATGTTGCCGCCTTCAACCAGACGCTTGTACATCAATTTGTTGAGCTGCACACCGTAGTCCATGTGACGAACACGGTTCTCTTCTACACCACGGTTGTTTTTCAGAACCAGCAGAGATTCTGCTTCACCGTGCCATAGAGGGTAGAAAACCGTTGCCGCACCACCACGAACACCACCTTGCGAGCAGCATTTCACCGCCGTCTGGAAGTATTTGTAGAACGGGATACAACCGGTGTGAAACGCTTCACCGCCACGGATTTCAGAACCCAACGCACGAATACGACCTGCGTTGATACCAATACCGGCACGTTGAGAAACGTAGCGAACAATAGAGCTCGCCGTTGCATTGATAGAATCTAGGCTGTCGCCACATTCAATCAGCACACAAGAGCTGAACTGACGAGTTGGGGTACGCACACCCGACATAATTGGCGTTGGCAGCGAGATCTTAAAGGTCGACGTCGCATCATAGAAACGTTTGACGTAATCAAGGCGCGTCTCTTTTGGATACTTAGCAAATAGGCAAGCGGCCACTAAAATGTATAGGAACTGTGCACTTTCGTAGATTTGACCGGTAACGCGGTTCTGTACGAAATATTTACCTTCAAGCTGTTTCACCGCAGCATAAGAGAAATCCAGATCGCGACGGTGGTCAATGAACTGATCCATCAGCTCCAGTTCTTCACGAGTATAGTCTTCCAGCAAATGTTTATCGTATTTGCCTTTCTCGACCATGTTGGTCACGTGCTTGAACAGCGTTGGTGGTTCATATTCCCCATAAGCCTTTTTGCGCAGGTGGAAAACCGCAAGACGCGCAGCAAGGTATTGGTAGTCTGGTGTTTCTTCGGAAATCAAATCCGCAGCCGACTTAATGATGGTTTCATGGATGTCTGAGGTCGTAATGCCATCATAGAACTGAATATGAGCGCGCAGTTCTACTTGTGAGACAGAAACGTTTTGCAGACCTTCGGCAGCCCAAGTGATCACTCGGTGGATCTTATCAAGATCAATAATTTCTTTGCGGCCATCACGCTTGGTGACAGTAAGTTGTTGGTTCATTCTGCTTCATTTCCCTAACAAAACTGATAAAAGCCGTATTTTTGTCTAATTCTTGTAAATTGAATCGCGGCTTTTGTGATCAAGCTCGCCCTACATATAGCGTCATAAACACTATATGTAGGGGTGCTTCAGTGTTCGGGTTACAAGATAGTGCTATGAGAGGTCTATTGCAAGTTACAGTTAGGGGACAGATTGTGGATAACTAGCAAAATTAAAAAAATCAGTTAGTGCCTACTTACTGATGATCAAAGAGCAGAGTTGATTGTAAAAAAACGCCTTTTCCACATCGCTTTATTCGTAACCACAAACGAAAAAAATTTTCTTGATCTTTAAGGAAAAATTTACGCCGAAATCGGATCGTTCAAAATGGAATCAAACGCACGAAAAATAGACTAAAAAAGTGCGGTAACCTGTGCTACCGCGGCGATTTTTTAGCGTTGCCTATGCGTTAAACTAGGCGGGTATGGACGATGTAATTCACATCGACATTTGAACCTAAACGGTAGGTATCGGTCAGTGGGTTGTAATGTAGACCAGTGATGCCTTGTTCTTGCAACGCTGTTTGGTCAATCATTTTCAACAGTTCTGATGGACGAATGAATTTATTGTGGTCATGCGTGCCTTCCGGAACGATCTTCAGCAGCTTTTCTGCACCCACAATCGCAAACAGATAGGATTTGACGTTGCGGTTAAGGGTAGAGAAGAACACATGGCCGCCGGGTTTAACCAGTTTGGCGCAAGACTGAATCACTGAAAGTGGATCTGGAACGTGCTCCAGCATTTCCATGCAAGTCACCACATCATAGGTCTGTGGGTTAGCCGCCGCATGATCTTCAACAGTGCTTTGGATGTAGGTTAGCTTCGTGCCCGTTTCGAGAGCATGCAAACGCGCCACTTCCAAAGGCTCTTTGCCCATATCAAGGCCGGTCACTTGTGCGCCTTCACGCGCCATGCTTTCCGCTAAAATGCCGCCGCCACAGCCTACATCCAACACTTTTTTGCCAAATAGACCGTTGGCTTTCTCTAGCACATAGTTAAGACGGAGAGGGTTGATCTGGTGTAAGGGCTTAAATTCGCCTTCCAGATCCCACCAACGAGAAGCCATATCCTCGAATTTTTTGATTTCGTTGGGATCGACGTTTTGTGCTGAAGCCTGCTGAGTAGAAGCCAAGTGTGTTGAAGCCATCTTGTATCGCCTGTATTACGCATCCGTGAAGAATGGGCATTATAGCGCGCTGAGTAAATCGCACCAGTTGAGATGCCAGATTTGGCGATGAGCGTTTAAAAAACAACCATCTAACTTTGCTAACTGCAAGGAATGTGTAAATTCTCGGCATTTAAGACGCAACCAAGGTCACAACCTGATAAAAGGTCAGGGAAAGTAATGCCGAAGCGTAGAAACATGTGTTATATTTTTTCACCTTATAAGTATCAAGAATATCCAGTTCTCGACCGACTTGGCGCTCAATCTTGTAGTGAGCCCCGTTTCAGTAAGAATTTGGGTATACCGATCAAACTATAGAGGGATAATGGCTCTATGAGCGATCTAGCTAAAGAGATCACGCCCGTAAACATCGAAGACGAGCTACGCAGTTCGTATTTGGACTACGCGATGTCGGTTATCGTGGGTCGTGCTCTTCCTGATGTGCGTGATGGCCTTAAACCAGTACACCGACGCGTACTGTTCGCGATGAATGTGCTGGGCAACGACTGGAACAAAGCCTATAAAAAATCTGCCCGTGTGGTAGGTGACGTAATTGGTAAATATCACCCTCATGGTGATAGTGCGGTTTACGACACCATCGTGCGTATGGCGCAGCCTTTCTCACTTCGTTACATGTTGGTCGATGGCCAAGGTAACTTTGGCTCGATCGACGGCGACTCCGCGGCGGCAATGCGTTATACCGAAGTTCGTATGTCGAAAATCGCGCACGAACTCTTGGCAGACCTAGATAAAGAAACCGTTGACTACGTTCCGAACTATGACGGCACCGAGCAGATCCCTGCTGTATTGCCGACGAAGATTCCGAACCTGCTGATCAACGGTTCATCCGGTATTGCGGTTGGTATGGCAACCAACATTCCTCCGCACAACTTAGGTGAAGTGATCGATGGCTGTTTAGCCTACATCGATAATGAAGCGATCACCATTGATGAGTTGATGGACTACATTCCTGGTCCAGATTTCCCAACCGCAGCGCTGATCAGTGGCCGTAAAGGCATCATTGACGCGTACAAAACCGGCCGTGGCAAGGTTTACATGCGCTCGAAAGCGGAGATCGAAACCGATAAGAACGGCAAAGAAACCATTATCGTCAGCGAAATCCCTTATCAAGTGAACAAAGCTCGCTTGATCGAAAAAATCGCTGAATTGGTGAAAGAGAAGAAAGTCGAAGGTATCAGTGCACTGCGTGACGAGTCTGATAAAGACGGTATGCGCATTGTGATTGAGTGCAAGCGTGATGCGGTTGGCGAAGTGGTTCTGAACAACCTGTATGCCAACACTCAGCTGCAAACCACCTTCGGTATCAACATGGTGGCACTCGATAACGGTCAGCCTAAGCTGTTTAACCTGAAAGAGATGCTGAAATGTTTCGTCGACCACCGCCGCGAAGTGGTGACTCGTCGTACTAGTTTTGAACTGCGCAAAGCGCGTGAGCGTGCCCACATCCTTGAAGGTTTGGCACTGGCTCTGGCGAACATTGATGAAATCATTGAACTGATCCGTCATGCCGCCACGCCTGCGGAAGCAAAAGAAGGCTTAATTGCCCGTGGTTGGGATCTTGGCAACGTTGCGGCAATGCTGGAGCGTGCGGGTACTGATGCGGCGCGTCCTGAGTGGCTTGAGCCACAATACGGCATCCGCGATGGCAAGTACTTCCTGACTGAGCAACAAGCGCAAGCGATTCTGGATCTGCGTCTGCACAAACTGACCGGTCTAGAGCACGAGAAGATCCTTGATGAGTACAAGCAGCTTCTCGAAGAAATTGCGGCATTGATGCACATTCTGGCGAGCACAGAGCGCTTGATGGAAGTGATCCGTGAAGAGCTCGAAGCGATTCGCGCAGGCTTTAGCGATGCGCGCCGCACAGAAATCACGGCAGCAACTCACGACATCGACATGGAAGAACTGATCGCCCGTGAAGATGTGGTTGTGACTTTGTCACACGAAGGTTATGTGAAGTATCAATTACTGAGCGACTACGAAGCACAGCGTCGTGGTGGTAAAGGTAAGAGCGCAACCAAAATGAAAGAAGAGGACTACATTGAACGTCTTCTGGTTGCCAATACTCACGATAACATTCTGCTGTTCTCAACTCGCGGCAAAACTTACCGTATGAAGGTGTACCAACTGCCGTTGGCAAGCCGTACTGCACGTGGTAAGCCAATCGTGAACCTGCTTCCTCTGGAAGAAAACGAGCGTATTACAGCGATTCTACCAGTGACTGAGTTCAGTGAAGATAAATTCATCTTCATGGCAACCGGTGACGGTACTGTGAAGAAAACTTCACTGGATCAGTTTGCTAACGTTCGCGCCAATGGTTTGATTGCGGTGAACCTACGTGATGACGACGCGTTGATTGGTGTTGAAATCACTGATGGTGAAAGCGACATTATGCTGTTCTCTAAATCGGGCAAGGTTGTTCGTTTTAACGAAAAACCAATCGAAGATGAAGAGGGCAACACCAAAGGTGGTGTGCGTCCAATGGGTCGTACTGCTGCCGGTGTCCGTGGTATCAAGTTGGTGGAAGGCGATCAAGTGGTTTCTCTGATCGTGCCGAAGAACGATGGCGATATCCTGACTGTGACCGAAAATGGTTACGGTAAGCGTACTACGCTTGACGAGTACCCAGCGAAGAGCCGTGCGACGCAAGGTGTTGTGTCGATCAAAGTCTCTGAGCGTAATGGCAGCGTCGTGGGTGCAGTACAAGTGACCGAAGGTGATGAATTCATGATGATCACCAATGCGGGTACACTGGTACGTACTCGCGTGGCGGAAGTCAGCCAAGTGGGTCGTAATACTCAAGGCGTTACCCTGATCCGTACTTCGGAAGGGGAAAGTGTAGTTGGTCTGCAGCGTATTGATGAAATCGAAGAGTCTGAATTGCCAGAAGGCGAGGAAGCACTTGTTGAGAACGATGCACCTGTTGCACAAGATGATGATGGTGAACAAGAGTAATCTGCTCTGTCATATCCCCACCTAATCACACTTAGGTAGGGAAATTCATAAAGTGCCTAATCAAAGCCGGACAATCGTCCGGCTTTTTTGATCCCGCTTACAGCCTATAAGCCCCACTCAGTTTTCTCACAAACACTTAGTTATACTGGCTGGGCAAATGGTTAAGGAGTCAATATGGATTGGATGACGCTGATACTGGGTGCCGCTGTGGTAGTGGCAATGGCGGTTTATCTGGTGATTCGAATACCACGCCGAGTCGCAGTTGGGTTTGTCGGAATTGTGACTATGGCGAGTGTGGGTCTTTTTTTATGGATGCAGCAGCCAGAGCCTAAAGCCCAAGTTAAGGCCGAAACAAAATCACTGGCTCAGACGATGAGTGATTTACAGGAAGCGTTACGTAAAGATCCCAATCAAGCCGATTTATGGTTCTCTTTAGGGCAGGGGTATTTATTGGAGAGTGATTTTCTGGCGGCCACACAATGCTTTGATTACGCGATTCGATTGACTGAATTTCCGACCGCCAACCAATATGCCGCGAAAGCGACAGCGCTTTACTACCAACATAAGCAAAATATGAGTGATGACGTGACTCAGCTTTTGAATACGGCCTTAGACATCGAGCCTTTTAATGAAACGGCACTAACCCTGATTGCTCAAGATCACATGATCAGTTTTCGGTATCAGCAGGCGGTCGAAACTTGGCTGCATTTATTGGATTCTCCCGATCTCGCACTCGCTAGAGCCAAAATCATTCAACAATTGGAGCTGGCAAAATCACGAGTGGTCAAAGCTAACTAAACGGTTACCTACACTAATCACCTTCGACTTGAAGCCATTAAATTGTTTGAACTTATCTTGTTTAAATAGAAGAAAAGCCAACGTAATGTTGGCTTTTCGTTGAGGGCACTCCATGGTACGAGAGTGCAGAATCGAGGTTTAAACGCTGACTTCTAGCACCTACTGACCTTTCGTCTAATAGTTCGCTTCGCGTTGCTCGGCTTTCTTATCCCATTCAGGAACGACAGTATCGAGGAAGTGCTGTTTCTCTGCTTTCATCTTCTCCATATCCATGCCTAAGGCTGCTTGGGCTTTCTCTTTGCTTGAGATATCCGGTTGCTTAATCGGATCAGTAATGCCTTTAGTGGCTAATAGACGAGCCAGTTTAGTTCGCGCATCCGCCGCGCGATCCACCGCGGTTCCCAACACTTCCAAAGCGACTTCAGGCGCATGCATGTGCACACCATGTGAAGCAATAGAGTAGTCCCAACGCCATTGCGCATGACGGATATCTTGCAAGATAGATTGCATCTCTTGCTCCGTTGCACCAGCTTTCCATGCCGCTGCGGCTTCAAAGTGTGCTGCAACGATCTGTTTTTCAGCCGTCAGCTTCATTTTTAGCACTTGCGCTTTACGAGTCGCGACAATGTTTTTCAACTCATCTTTGCTTTGGGTATGGCAGTTTGCACAGGTATTTTCAAAGCGATCAAATGGGTTACCGATTTTATGGTCGGTATACACTGTGCCATCTTCGTTTTTCACCTTAGGCATGTGGCAATCTGCACACACCACATTATTTTTGCCATGAATACCAGCACGCCACGTCTCATATTCAGGGTGCTGCGCCTTAATCATAGGAGCCTTGGAGAGTTGGTGTGTCCAGTCACTAAAATTCAGTGCGTCGTAATAACGCTCCATGGAGTCCACATCGGTCCCCATATCCCAAGGGAATTTTACGGCCTTGGTAGGGCCTGAGAAATAGTATTCCACGTGGCATTGACCACACACACCCGCTTGTTGATCGAGACGTGACATCTGATCAAACGGTTTACCAATCGCTTGATAAGCACGCTCGACATAAGGGCGGGTGACTTTCAGTGCCGGTTCACCGTTTTTGAACGCTTCACTGCGCGTGTCATGGCAGTCCGCACAACCAATGGGGTTAGAAATTTCTTCACCCAAACGCGCCCATTTGCCTTCGAAATAGCCGTCCTCACCGCGTTCTTCGATCACTCTTGCCACATCGGGTGATTTACAGCTCCAACAAGCCATGGGCATTGGGCCTGAATTAGCATCGGTTGGACCGCCAGTCCGTAAGGTTTGGCGAACATCGTCTAGGGCGTAAAAATGCCCACGAGGCTTGTTATAATCTTTGGCAAAACCGTAGCCTGCCCATAACACAATCATGTTGGGATCTTCGGCCAGAGCATCTTCGATAGGTTTACTCTCTGACGTCTCTTTCCATGTTTTGTATTGATCAGGGTGTTGGACCTGATAAGTCTCGTTACGTGGGTCTGCAAGTTGGTTTTTTGTTGCTGCAGACACACTAAAGCTCGCCACTCCCAAGGAAGTCGCGCTCACGAGTAACAATGCTGCTGATTGTTTTATCCAGTGCTTTTTCACAATGGCTTCTCCATATTCCGTGTTGGTTTCTGCGTTGTGGGGCTGAATATCCAAATTAAGAAAGAAGAATGCACAAGCCATTATTGTTTATATTTTTAAAAACAAAATCAGGCATATTAATAATCATTGTTTTGGATCAATTTACCACTGTGACCAAGCTTCAATAAAAATCAATATACCCCTTAAGTGGTATTGGTTGTCCAAATAAATAGAGAGCAGTTAATTATTGAAATTAAATAATTTTTAATGAGTTAGGTGATGTGCTTCACCAATTCTTGCTTGTGAAATACCCATAAAGGAGAAGGGGAGATATGCTATTGATATAGCGTTGTGGCTTATCCAAAATAAGAACAGATTGCATTTGGTGAATAATCGAAACCAAGAGTAATTATTTTTCTGATTTTGGTAGCAATCCTTATCAGAAATAAGGACAGGATAATATGGGCAAAGTTCAATTTGCCATAGCCATAATGCTGAAGTCCCTTCTTGCATTTTGTCTCTATGGATATTCTATTTATGCCGTCGCGGAATCTTCTGATAAAAAATCGGAGGCATCTCCACAACGCCATGAAGTCACTTTCATCCGTGATGCTGATTACAAATGTGTTCAGTGCCATAAGGATGCCAAAAATACACTACTGGAATCACACAGTGAGCAAGCGCTGCAACAAGCAGGGCGTGAGCTGAACTGTACCAATTGCCACAGCAATATTGGCCCTGAACACCGTAATGGTGCTGAGGACGTGACCAAATATTTCAGTGCACAATCGCAACCCGGCACAGAAAAGGTTTATCTGGATCCAGAGCAGATCTTGCAAGCCAACAGCGTTTGTATGGACTGCCATACAACCGGAAAAACTCCGAGAAGAAAAGTTGGACGCACGATGTACATGCGAAAAACCTCACCTGTTCTAACTGCCATACGGTTCATGCCATGGATGCCAAAGTGCTGAGCTTTGATCACAAGCAAAAGATAAAGCTATGTGTCGATTGCCATTCCGATTTCAAAGCGAAGGAAGAGGAGAAATAACATGAGCTGTTCAAGACGTCATTTTCGTCGCGGGTTCCGGAAGCTTTAATCATGACCACGGGCATTGCGGGTACGGCAGTGATCAATAGTCGCTATGTGCTTGCAGCCGTGCAGAAAGAGGACAATAAACGTTACGCCATGGTGCATGATGAAACCGCTTGTATCGGCTGTACCGCATGTACCGAAGCGTGTCGCGAAGTGAACAAAGTGCCTGAGGGAGTCTCCCGTTTGGAGATTATTCGCAGTGCTCCGCAAGGTGAGTTTCCGAATGTGGATTACCGTTTTACTCGCAAATCTTGCCAACATTGTGAGAATCCGCCTTGCGTCTATGTCTGCCCAACGGGTGCGGCTTACAAAGATGAAACGACAGGCATTGTTGATGTGCATAAGGAGCGCTGTGTAGGTTGTGGTTACTGCCTTGCAGCTTGCCCTTATCAAGTGCGTTTTTTCCATCCGGTCACTCATTCAGCGGATAAGTGTAACTTCTGCCGTGATACCAATCTGGCACAGGGCAAACTGCCTGCGTGTGTGGAATCTTGCCCCACTAAGGCGCTGACATTTGGCGATTTAAACGATCCGACCAGTGCAGTCAATCAACTGCTGGCAACCCGCACGGTGTACCGAGATAAAGTTCAGCTGGGTACCAGCCCTAAACTGTATAAGATCCCGCATCAGAAAGGGGAGGTGTAATATGAGCACTTTACAAACCGCTTTTCATTTTGATTCTTTAGTGTGGGATTGGATTATTGCCATCTATTTATTTTTGGCAGGGATGTCCGCCGGTGCCGTCATGATTTCGTTCTATTTGAAACGCAACGTAATACAAGGCGATGCAGCAGAAAATGGGATTATTAAAGCGACCGCTTGGCTGGCACCGTTCGGAATTATTGCCGGCCTGACGATTTTGATTTTCCACCTCACTAAGCCACTCGAGTTTTGGAAGATCATGATTTATTACAACCCCACCTCAGTGATGTCGATGGGGGTGATTTTGTTCCAAGTGTATATGGCGGTGCTGTTCGTTTGGATCGGAATTATTTTCAGACCTGTGATCATGCGACTCTTGAAGGGCAAATTCACCGTTGTGGATGGTTTGCTGCTGAAAGCCAAGCAATTTGAAAATGGGATTGAAATTTTCCTCGCCATTTTAGCCATTACTCTTGCGGCTTATACGGGCTTCCTGCTTTCGGCATTAAAAACTTATCCGATGCTGAATAATCCGGTGTTGCCAATTCTGTTCTTATTCTCCAGTCTTTCATCTGGTTTCGCGGCTTGTTTGATGGTTGGGGTGTGGATCTTTAAAGAGCCGATGAACAGCCCAAGCATTGCTTGGCTGCACCGATTTGAGCGCCCAACGGTACTGTTTGAATTGTTTGTGTTGGTGACTTTCTTTACTGGGTTGATTTTCAGTGGTGGGCAAGCGCAGGCTTCCGCGTGGAATGCCATTTCAGGCGGCTTCTGGGCTAACTGGTTTTGGTACGGTGTGATTGCACTTGGTATGGTGCTGCCTTTGGTGCTGAATGCGCTATCTCCCAAATCCATCAAACATTCGCTCGGCTTTGTACTGTTTGTCACCTCGCTCAGTTTACTTGGGGTGTTAATGCTGCGTACGTTTGTGTTGTACGCCGGACAGATGACCGTCATTTAAACGGGATAGGAAAAGCTAATGAGTGACTTAGGGCTGTTTCTACTCATTCTGGTCGCCGTGTTAAGCACGGCGATGAGCCTTTGGGGGCTAAGTCGCTTTCGCTCTCTTTCCTTACATCTATCGAGTTTTGAGCCACAGCAAATATTGCTTACCAAAACCTGCCGACTGGTGTTCCTCTGTGCTTTGTCGGCCTTGGTGCTGTTAGCGTATGCGTTCCTCAGTGATAATTTTGCGCTGCATTATGTTTCATCCCACTCCAATTCTGCTCTGCCCGTGTTTTACAAAGTGGCAGCCGTATGGGGAGGACATGAAGGATCGATGCTGTTTTGGGTGATGACGCTAGCAGGATGGTCTGCAGTGATCTCCTATCAGCGTTGTTACCCGCAATCTTATCAATTCAAAGTGCTGACCTTGATGAATGCGCTGGTGGCCATGTTCGCGTGGTTTACCTTATTCACCTCCAACCCCTTTGAATTAAATGCAGTTTTGCCGAGCGAGGGGAGAGATTTAAACCCGATGCTGCAAGATGTCGCGCTGATTTTTCATCCTCCTTTGCTGTATCTCGGCTATGTAGGTTACTCCACGGTGTTGGCGTTTGTTCTGGCCGCGTTATGGGAAAAAGAGATCCCAAGCCAGTGGGTGGAATGGTGCCAGCCGTGGGCAATGGGCGCGTGGTTTTTTTAACTTTAGGAATCGGGCTTGGTTCATGGTGGGCGTATTACGAACTCGGCTGGGGTGGTTGGTGGTTCTGGGATCCCGTTGAAAATGCCTCTTTACTGCCTTGGCTGAGCGGAACGGCGCTGTGTCACACTTTATTGGCTAACCGATACCACGGTGTATTGCAGCGTTGGTGTTATGTGTTGGCACTGATGACGTTCAGTTTAAGCATTATAGGCACGTTTATTGTGCGCTCTGGTGTACTGACTTCCGTACATGCGTTTGCGGTTGATCCCGATAAAGGTATTGCGTTGCTTGCCATTCTTGCTTTGGTGCTGCTTGTGGGCTTGGGCAGTTTTGTGCTGCGTTTAGACGAGATTCGCTCAGCGCCTCTTATTCACTGGTGGAGTGCGCCATTTTTAATGTTGATCGCGACAGGGTTATTGGCCATCGCCGCATTTACCGTGGGAATGGGTACCTTTTACCCCATGCTGTACACCTTGTTTGGGTTTGGCAGTATTTCAGTGGGCGCGCCGTATTTCAATGCCATGATTTTGCCTTTTGTCTTCTTGGGCATGTTGGCATTAGGCGCTGTTCCATTAATCAAACACAAAAACCGACGACCAATCGCGCTAGGGCTAGCGTTACTTTCCACACTACTGGGAACCACGTTATATCGGCTACAGGTGGATAACCCAGTGTTGTGGGTTCAATTGTTCTGGATTTTGGGATGCTGGGTTGCCAGTACACATTTGCTCTGTTTATTGGAGAAAAGAACGCGCGCGATCCCTATGGTTATGGCGCATTTGGGTTTGGCATTGCTGGCCGTGGGCGCGGCGATGAATGCTGAACACTCTCAGGAAATCGCGAAAAAAATGGCACCGGGAGACACACTGACATTTATGCAGTGGCAGGTGACTTATCAGGAAATGAACTGGGCGATAGGGCCGAACTACACCCTAGAGAAAGCGCGATTTGCATGGCAAAAAGAGGGGGCGAGTTCTTTTATCATGGAGCCCGAACGTCGCCATTATCCAGTACGAGTGATGAACATGAGTGAACCCGCTTTGCATGGACTGTGGAATGGGGATTTGTACGTTACGCTTGGTAGCAAGTTTAGCGAGCAGAGTCATTCCGCAAAAAGCTATGCCGTAAAGAGTTACGCTGTGAAGTTACAATTCAAAGCTTATATAGGCTGGATATGGTTAGCGGCACTGATGTTTGTAATGGGCAGCGTTCTGGCGTTAGTGAGTCGCTGGAAAGAGAGGAGAGTGCAGAGTGTTGAAAGCCAACGTTATACGCTTGCTTAGTGTGGTCTTAGTGATTGGTGGTGTGCTCGCTGCAATTGGCTTGGGGCTGGAAAATAAAAATACCAACAAGGCAGAAGTGAGTGTGGTCAAACAGTTACCGGCGTTTGATGCCCCAGATTTACTCGACCCAAACTCACGCGTAACGCAGCAAGATTTTCTCATTTCGGGCTACAAACTTCTCAATGTGTGGGCTTCATGGTGTGGTATTTGTTTGAGTGAACATGCGTTTTTAAAAAACTTAGCTCAGCAAGGTGTTCCCATTTACGGCTTAAATTATCGGGATGAATCCCGTGCGGCAACGCGCTATTTACAGCAACACGGCAACCCATTTGTCAAAGTGGCTCAAGATCCACAAGGTTCAGTGGCGTTAGATCTTGGTGTGATTGGCACACCGGAGACGTATTTGATCAACTCGGCAGGAGAGATTGTTTTTAAATATTCAGGGCCATTGACCCAAGAAAAATGGCAACGTTATTTTCAAACATACTTTAAGCAGGAGAGTTAATTGTTATTCCGGCTGGCTTTCTTTCTCTTTTTCATCGTATCGCCAC
The DNA here is from genome assembly GCF_000696385.1 of Vibrio metoecus. GTDB lineage: Bacteria > Pseudomonadota > Gammaproteobacteria > Enterobacterales > Vibrionaceae > Vibrio > Vibrio metoecus. Next base: position 37,282 of record NZ_JJMN01000064.1, read on the forward strand.
TGCAAAGTTGGGCGAGTGATCCGCTTTCAAGCTCAGAAGGCGTTAATGCCGTTTGAGTTTTTTTGAGTTTGATTCCGCTCAGCAGCAACGAATGGCGACCGAGTTGGCGAAATCATTACGTTGTCCGCAGTGCCAAAACCAGAACTTGATTGAATCAAATTCGCCGATAGCCAAAGACTTACGCTTTAAAGTGTTTGTGATGGTGAAAGAAGGGAAAAGCGAGCAAGAGATTGTCGATTATATGGTTGAACGCTTCGGTGATTTTGTGTTGTACCAACCGCCATTTAAAGCTCAAACCTGGCTGCTATGGTTGGCTCCGGTAATCATTCTGAGCCTATTTTTGATTTACGCCGCCCGGTCGGTACGGCGTAAATAGCTACCAGTCAGACAAAATACGGCACAGTCTGGATATAAGACGTACTTCTGGCCGTGTTTTTAAATAGATAAATATGGATCAAATCAGAGGCTAAAAATAAAAAATTGCACGGATGTTTTTCATATTGATCTACTTGCAATGTCTTTAAATCAAATTTTATTAAAATACGACTAATTATTAGTAATATTTTTGGTTAAATTGATACAAGCAGCGGTGATTGAGTGCTGGCTATTAATTTCTATTGATATACCGTTCGGCATTAGAAAATAGTTTTTCACATAATTTCTTCTGGTTCATATACTCTGATGTATCTTGTTCCATTGAGTCTAGAACTTCTTTCGCTGCTTGATATTCTGTGACCATAACAGAGAATTGCTCTTCAAAGTTGTTTCTTTGTGTTTTTTTATTTGATTTTCTTACGGGTTTTCGCATTTTTGATTCCTTATAGATCCCAAAGTTTCTTTTGTTCTCGTTCTAATAAAATATCTTCAATTTTTTTTCTTATCTTGTGAATGTTATCTTGACTTTCATCTGCATTAAGAACTTTTGCTTTGGAATTCTTTGATTTAGAACCAGTGATTGGTTTTTTCAAATTTTGATCTCCCTCCCTAACGTAGAAATAAGTAGCTCATCGAACATCACATTTTGCGAACGTTTAATTGCAAAATAAATTTCATCCTAGAAAATTAAAATGATCATTAGGTGATATGAAATGAAAGTGGATAAGATTAAAAAACGACTTATCTGATTTACAGTAGGAAGAAAAACTCTAACATTGTTACTGTAAAATTGATGAACAAAGAACGGTGTTTTCTTTATTTTATGAAGATTGAATGACTAGATCTCGTCATCTAAACAAGACCTAGTCATAAATATTTATAGCAAAGTAACGTTAGCTGCTTGTGGGCCTTTATTACCTTGCTCTACGTTGAAAGCAACTTTTTGGCCTTCAGCTAATGTTTTAAAACCGTCGCTAACAATTGATTTGAAATGAACGAATAGATCAGCACCGCCGTTGTCAGGAGTGATAAATCCAAAACCTTTAGTTTCGTTAAACCATTTTACTAGACCAGTTGTTTTATTAGACATATATATCTCGATAGATTAATTAGATTGAAAGAGAAACTACTAAATATGGAATGAAGAAAAAGTTATCGCAGGATATATATGACAAACTGAATCAAAAAACTGAGAAGATCTTAAACTAAATTTTATATCAATAGTGCACTGTTAGAACTAGCGCTACTATACACGATGTACACACAATAGATACGCATTTCTTTGTTTTAAATTTTTATCCTTTTAAATCATTGTGTTATATCTTGGTTTTTGAGGGCGCTAAGGTTGGAACTAAGCTATACCCCCAAAAACATTCCGTATTTGTCATCGGTTTGCTTCGGTATAATGCCCGCCCAATTTCCAAGTGTCGTATTTAAAAGGTCATACCATGAGTCAATATGTTGTCTGTGCGCTCTACAAGTTTGTTGAGCTCAATCATTACCAAGAGCTGAGAGCGCCACTACTGGCACTGATGGAAGAGAACCACATTCGCGGCACATTGTTGTTGGCGCAAGAAGGCATTAATGGCACCGTCGCTTCTTCTCGCCAAGGAATTGATGTACTGCTGGCGTGGCTAGACAATGAGCCAAGTTTAAAAGGCACTGTGTATAAAGAGTCTTTGGCGAGTGAGCCGCCGTTTAACCGCACTAAGGTCAAACTCAAGAAAGAGATTGTGACTATGGGTGTAGAGGGCATCGATCCGCGTCATGTGGTGGGTACTTACGTGAAACCGCAAGATTGGAACGAGCTGATCTCTGATCCCGAAGTGTTGGTGGTGGATACGCGTAACGACTATGAAGTGCAGCTCGGTACCTTTAAAAACGCACTCAACCCAAAAACTGAGACGTTCCGCGAGTTTCCGCACTATGTGCAGGAAAACCTTGATCCGCAAAAACACAAAAAAGTCGCCATGTTCTGTACTGGCGGGATTCGCTGTGAAAAATCCACCGCGTATTTGAAAGAGCAAGGCTTTGATGAGGTGTATCACCTTGAAGGTGGCATTTTGAAATATCTTGAAGAAGTGCCTCAAGAGCAAAGCCTGTGGGAAGGGGATTGTTATGTGTTCGACGGACGCGTTGCGGTAGGGCATGGCCTTGCGGAAAGTGACTATCAAATCTGTAATGCTTGTCGTCTACCTATTACGGAGGAATACAAACAGAGCGAGCAATACGAGCAAGGCGTCAGTTGTCCGCGTTGCTTTGGGTCACATACGGAAGAGCAGCTAGAGCGTTTCCGTGAGCGTGAAAAGCAAGTTCAATTGGCGAAACTGCGCGGTGAAAGCCATATCGGCGAAGAGAGTGCACACGTCATTGAAGCTCGTCGCGCTGAAAAATTGGCACGCAAAGCGGCGCAGCGTGGCCAGAAAGGTTAACGAGTCGTGAATGGGTGGCTGTTTGCTACCCACTCACTGCTTGAAATCGCTGGCGAAATTCCCTCGGAGTCATGGCTTTGAGGGTTTTAAATTGGCGGTTGAAGTTCGACAAATTTCCAAACCCAGTTCGCTCGGCAATTAACGCAATCGGCAGCGCAGAACTGGCTAAAAGCTCACACGCTTTACCGATCCGAAACTGCTTCAAATGCTCCGAAAAACTCATCCCATAATGCTTTTCAAATAAGCGATACGCCGAGCTTTCACTCAAATGTAAGTGATGACATAAGTCGGTGATTTTGATCGCTTGTGCGTAGTGCTGCTCCACATACTGTTTCGCCAGCTGAATTTTCTTGTGAATGTCGCTGTTACTGGTGAGTGGTGTCATCAAATACGGCGCAACGGATAGGCGCTGTGCTTGGGGATCGTCCGCCATCAGCAGCAGTGACTCAATTACGCGCAAGCTCTGGTAGCTGTGAGCTTGCTGCTCAAGATTTTCCAGTAAATGGGCGACTTGAATTGCGGTCTGCTCGCTCAGGTGTAAGCCATAAGCGGCATTTTGCTGTAGGCGTTTTAAGGCTTGAGCCTGCGGTAACACGCTTTGCAGTTTATCTAGCCACTCTTGCTTAAACCAGATAATCGTAGAGTGCAGGGTTTTGAATTGATTCAAGTGCTGGCGGCCAGCAATCATATGCGGCAAACCGGGGCCATAGAGCAAAAGGGTGTTGTGCTCAACCCCACCAATCGCATCACCTGCAAAATAGTTACCGACAAAACGTTGATCTGGGTTCTGGTAGAGCACCAGTTCATACTCGGTGTGATAGTGCCAAGGACAAGAAAACTCTTCTTTATTGGTGTTGCTGTGGAATTCGCGCAATACCCAATCCTGACTGATGCCACTCATCACATTTTCAATTAAAGGCCGCATAACGATTTATGTTGGTTTTCCACCGATCAATTTGTGGATATAGACTAGAAGAATGGCTCAATTTCTGTCAAATGTTAGAATGGTTTTGCCGGAATAGTATTAGAACTGGCTCGAATAACATCAATACAGAATAAGCAGATTCAGTACACTAGCCGCCTTATCCATCCATGATATTTCATCTTCAGTTTTGCTACGGAGTTACTGCATGTATCGAGACAAAACCGCCTTACTGTTTATTATGTCGACACTGGTCACGGGTCTGTGCGGGGCTTTCTTTTATCCACTTTCTAGCTTGTTTATTGTTGAGGCGCTCGGTGCTTCACCGATGCAACTGAGTCTGTATATGGTCATGGCGGTGCTTAGCTCAGTCATCGTATCGCAGTGGTTGGCGCGTCAGTCAGATCGTGATTGGCAGCGTAAAACCATCTTATTGATCGCATTGCTCTGCTATTTGATCACCGTTGTCAGCTTTATGTTTATTCGCAGCTACAGCCTCGCCATTATGGTGGTGGTGGTGTTTGCAAGCGTAAGCGGCGCGTCATTTGGTCAGCTTTTCGCGCTTGGTCGTGAATACGCCGATCGCCATTTAACCGATAAAACCACCTTTCTCGCCACCATGCGTGCCGGCATTGCGATAGCTTGGGTATTTGGTCCACCGGCGGCGTTTATGCTCAAAGCCAGTTTTGGTTTTAGCGCCGCTTTTGCCGTCTCTGCCGCGATTGTTTCTTTAGCCATTGTGTTGATTGCCCGCTATTTGCCTGCAGGGGAGAAAACAGCAGCGGTTCAACCGGATGGCACACAAGTCGATTTAAGAAAATACTCGACACGTAAGCGGGCGCTGATTGTGTTGTATTGTGTCACCTTGGTATGTACGTTTGGTGCCAACAACCTCTACATCACCAGTATGCCGCTTTATTTGTCTCGCGAATTGATGGTGCCTGAGCACTGGTTAGGTTTACTGTTTGGAACCGCGGCGTTGTGTGAAATTCCCGTAATGTTAATGGCAGGAAAGCTAGCTCAACGCTGGGGAACGAATAAATTGCTGATGCTTGGGATCACCAGTGGCATGCTGTTTTACGGTGTGATGCTCACCCACACTGGGTTTATCGCCATGATGGCAGCACAAGTTCTCAATGGCTTCTTCATTGGCGTGTGTGCAACGTTAGGTATGGTGGTTCTACAAGACATGATGCAAGACCGATTGGGTACCGCATCAACCCTGTTTTCAAGCATGCTCAGCATCAGCACGTTGGTGGCGAGCTTGTCGGTAGGCGTAGTGGGCGAATTTTATAACTACTTCAGCACCTTGTATGTTTCTTTGACGGGGGCTTTCAGTGCACTGATTTTGTTGACGTTGTTTAGCCAATTACAGCGTAAATCGGTATTGGTTGAATCGGCCACTGATGAGGTGTCAGTTGGATAAATGATGTGATATTGGCCAACGTTCGTATATTCGTTATCCAAACGGTTCAATGCGTAATTATTCTTTAATACGTAAAAAATATGTGACCATACTTCCATATCTTATGGCGTGATAAGAAATATTTATGAAAGAAGGTATTATTTTTAAGAAATACCAGTGATTGTGGAGAGGATAGGTGGACAATTCGGTTGTTGCCCAATTAAAGAAAGAGTTTTACGCGCAGTTGAGCGCGTTGCAAGCTCATTCTGTCCCACAATCCAAGCCGACATTATCGGTATTAACCGATGAAGAGCTGCGCCAATTAGAGCAAATATGGATTGAATTGTGCGTCTGGAAGAAGTCGCAAAGCTGATTTCTCTGTGTATTTGGTTGATTAGAAGAACCCAACCCGCCATGGTTGGGTTTTTTGTTGCTCAAAAAAGCATTTGTTATAACATAACAATTTAAGCGTACGAGTGATCTTTTCTTTGAAAAAAGGGGTATCAGCCCTCATAGTTAAGCCACTAGTAGAGATAAGTTATGCAAATGTTGAGAAACGTGCATCCCGTTACAAAGATTCAAGTGAGTGCAAATATGGCGGAAGTAAGAGCCAGAGTTGATTTCAAAGTTGGCGCTAAAAGTAATATTGACGCGGAAATCCTATCATTTCATGGACTGCAAACCGATAAAGAACATGTTGCAGTTATTTTCAAATCAGCGGACACCACCCAAGAAGCTCCGCTAGTGCGTATGCATTCGGAGTGTTTAACGGGCGATGTTTTCCATTCCTCTCGCTGTGACTGTGGTGAACAGTTAGAAGAAACCATTACTCGCATGGGGCAGTCAGGCGGCATCATTCTGTATTTACGTCAAGAAGGACGGGGGATTGGTCTATATAACAAGATTGATGCTTATCGCCTACAAAGCCAAGGCATGAACACCTATGAAGCCAACAATCACCTTGGTTTTGGTGATGATCTGCGTGATTTCACAGAAGCCGCGCAAATGCTTAAAGCCTTGGGAGTGAATAAGATCCGTTTGGTGACAAACAACCCTAAAAAAATCCGAGAGTTAAAAGAACACGGCATTGATATCGTTGAGGTGGTTCACACCTCGGCACACATCAAAGACGGTAATGAAAATTACCTGAAAGCCAAAGTTTCACACGGTAAGCATCAACTAAAACTGTAACTTTCAGTTTTATAGATAGATTCTATTGGTTACCGACAGTTTTGCATGTTACTAAACCCCACGCTTGTGGGGTTTTTTGTATGTGCGCTTGAAAAAAAATTGTAAATTTGTATTATCTGCAACGAAATAACAAATGATAATAATTTGCAATTCATACCAAACTCAACAAGGATGCTCCATGAACGTTAAGTCTATTCTTTCTTCTGCCATTCTGGCTTCACTTGCACTCAGTGCTTCAAGTAGCTTTGCAGCCGCAACGACTCAAACTCAAGTGGTTGAACATTATGCGGATATCGCGCATGCCGTGTATGCCGATTCACGTGTGACGGCTCAGCAACTGCAAAAATCAATTGATCGTTTTTTGCAAAAGCCAACGGCTAAAGGTTTAGACGATGTAAAACAAGCGTGGTTAGCTGCTCGCGTTCCTTACCAACAATCAGAAGTTTTTCGTTTTGGTAACACGATCGTCGATGACTGGGAAGGTCAATTGAATGCTTGGCCATTGGATGAAGGTTTGATCGATTACGTGGCGGGTACCTATCAGCATGAACTTGGCAATGAAGGCGCGAATGCCAACATTATAGCCAACACTTCACTGACGATTGGCGCCAATAAAATCGATGTACAAGAAATCACCCCTGAATTGCTGGCGAGCTTGAATGAAATCGGCGGTTCTGAGGCGAATGTGGCGTCAGGCTATCATGCGATTGAATTCTTGCTGTGGGGGCAAGATTTGAATGGCACTAAGGCGGGAGCCGGTACGCGTTCTTATACCGATTATCTGCAAGGTAAAGAATGTACCAACGGCAATTGTGATCGCCGAGCGCAATACCTCAAAGCGGCCGCGCAACTGTTGGTGACTGACCTTGAATGGATGGAAAAACAGTGGGCAAATGGTGAAAAAGGTAACTATCGTCAGCAATTGTTGAGTGAATCGAGTGAGAATGGCTTGCGTAAGATGCTGTTTGGGATGGGTTCTCTTTCTTTGGGTGAGCTAGCGGGGGAACGCATGAAAGTCGCGCTTGAAGCGAATTCAACCGAAGATGAGCACGACTGTTTCTCAGACAACACGCATAACTCGCACTACTACAACGAGCAGGGTATCTACAATATTTTCACTGGCACCTACACTCGTGCGGACGGTTCGGAGTTGAAAGGTCCAAGTCTGTATGCGTTAGTCGCAGAAAAAGATGCCAGTGCGGCAAAAGAGATCCTACAACAGTTTGAAACCGCCAGAACCCAAGTCGGTGAGTTAGTCACGTCAGCGGAGAAGAACAATCAGCATTTTGATCAGCTTATAGCAGCCGATAACACCGCAGGTCACGCCATCATCAATCAAGCGATTATGGCGCTTGTAGTACAAACTGGCTCCATTGAGCGTGCCGCAGGCATTATCGGTATTGATAACCTAAACCCAGATACGGCAGATCACGAGTTTTAATCCGTCACTCTAGTGATCCTTTCCCTCTGCAAATCAGAGCAGGAAAGGGATCGTTCGATTTTGCAATAAAACCCAATCCTAGATGTATTAATCAATAAAAACGGATTGGGTTGTTTTTCCAAGAACGTTTTCACAGGAACCATGTCATGAAGTCCTCTTTCTCTCTGCTGCTGTTTGGCGCCGTATTGGGCAGCTCTGCCTTGGCAGCAGAGATTAAATCGGGTGGTGATACCAGTACCACCAAGGAAGGGGCGAACGCCTTTTCTATGCCTGCGAGCAATTTACCGATCACCAAACGCCTTGATTTTAGTGTGGGGAACAGTTTTTTCCGTAACCCTTGGGTACCGGCACCCGCTTCAACGGATGCTCGTGATGGTTTAGGGCCTTTGTTTAACACCAATGGTTGTCAAAACTGCCACATCAAAGATGGGCGAGGTCATCCGCCGGAAGCTAATGATACCCATGCGGTGTCCATGTTAGTGCGCTTGAGTATTCCAGCAGTGACTGAGCAACAGAAAGCGACTTATGCCCTCAATGGCGTTGTGCCTGAACCCACTTATGGTGGTCAGCTACAAGATTTTGCGCTGCCAGATACAAAAGCCCGAAGGGCGCATTCACATCACTTATGATGAAGTGGTGGTCACTTTCGCTGACGGTACGCCTGTCGCCTTACGTAAACCGAATTTGAAAATCTTGGATCTCGCTTATGGCGACATGCATCCGGATGTACAAATGTCGGCACGGGTTGCGCCGCCAATGATTGGACTTGGACTTTTGGAAGGGATTGCAGACCAAACCTTACTGGAATGGGCAGATCCAGAAGATCGTAATGGTGATGGCATTTCCGGACGAGTCAACCAAGTGCGAGATGTACGAACCGGTGAAACTGCGATTGGCCGCTTTGGTTGGAAAGCAGGGCAGCCCAACATCATGCAGCAAAATGCGGCCGCCTTTAATGGTGATTTGGGTTTAACCAGCCGCTTGTTTCCACAAGAAAACTGCACGGAAAAACAGACGCTATGCCGCGAGCTACCGAGTGGTGGTTCACCAGAGGTCAGTGACAACATTTTGGATTTCGTGGAGTTTTATGCTCAGCACTTAGCGGTTCCCGTGCGTCGCAACGTACAAGATCTTCAGGTGCAATTAGGCGAAAAACTGTTTGCCCAAATGGGCTGCCAGTCTTGCCATAAAACAGACGTAGTGACGCAAGAAAATGCCGATCGTCCGGCACTCTCAAAGCAGCGTATTCAGCCTTACACGGATCTGCTGTTGCACGATATGGGCGAAGGCTTGGGTGATGGTCGGCCGGAAGCGTTAGCATCCGCACGTGAGTGGCGTACCGCACCTTTGTGGGGGATCGGTTATACCCAAGAAGTGAATGGTCACACCTATTTCTTGCATGATGGTCGAGCACGCAACGTGATGGAAGCGGTACTGTGGCACGGTGGTGAAGCGCAAGCGAGTCGCGACAAGGTACTGCAATTGGACAAAGCACAGCGTGAAGCGCTGATGGCCTTTTTGAATTCGCTGTAGGAGAGGATGAGGATGAAAAAAACGCTGACTCTTTTGGCTCTGTCGCTACTGACCGCGTGTCAGAGTGCCTTAAATGCTGACCATTCCAGCCAAGCGGTGTTCGAGTTAGAACGTGAATATGCGCAAACTCTCGCTGAGCAGGCCGAACAGTTGCAGCAGAGTGTGACTCAATATTGTCAAGTGCCGAATGGCGACATCACACCACTTAAGCAGCAGTGGCAAGCCAGTATGCAGGCGTGGATGCGTTTGCAAGGCCAACAGCGTGGCCCGAGCGCGGCGCTGGATCTAAGTTGGAATATGCAGTTTTGGCCTGATAAAAAAGACACGACTGGGCATAAGATGAACCAGTTATTGGCTAAGCCTCAAGCATGGACGGCGGATGACATTGTAAAGCAGAGTGTTGCGGTACAAGGTCTTGGTGCATTGGAATGGCTGATCTTCGATAGCAAATCGGCTTTATTGACAGAACCACAACAAGCTTGTCCCGTGACGATTGCGATTAGCCATACTGTGCAGCGTAATGCGCAAAATATTGCACGGGCTTGGCAAGATAACCCGTGGCAAATGTTGGATGAGCAAGCGTGGCGAGCCGAGTACATCGCTCTGCTTTCTAATCAACTTGAATTTGCCCTCTCGAAACTTAATCGACCACTGGCGAACATTGGTCAGCCACGGCCGTATTTCTCTGAATCATGGCGCTCTAAAACCTCGCTTAGCAATATGCGTGATAACTTGCTAGCGATTCAGGCGCTCTATCATGCGGACGGGCAAGGTTTGGATGCCATGCTGCGTGAGCAAGATATGGCGACGACGGCGGATCGCGTCTCCGAGCAGTTGGCGGGGATTATCGAAACATGGCCGCAACAAGCTAGCCTGTTTGACATGCTGCAAACCAAAGCAGGTTATCGAGAAGTGTTAGTGCTGCGTGATAAGTTCGAACAACTGAACTATTTGCTGCACGATGAAGTGGCGGTGGGGCTTGGCGTAGTGATTGGGTTTAATGCAACCGATGGTGACTGATGCAACTCGCCGCAATTTGCTGAAAGCGGCACTGTTTGGTGGCTGTACACCTTGGTTGGTCAACGCTTGTAGCTCCACGCCATCATCCGCGTGTGCCTTAATTGGCTGCGCGATTGAAGGGCGAGAGCGTTTCAGCGTGGTCATGGCCGATAGCGCAGGGCAAAAAATCGGCCAATTGCCTCTGCCTGCCAGAGGGCATGGAATTGCCATTCACCCTCATTTGCCACAGGCTGTGGCGTTTGCGCGGCGCCCGGGGCAGTTTATGTCAGTGTTTGATTACCAAACGGCGCAGCAAATTGTACTGCGTCCTGCTGATGCAGAGCGTTACTACTATGGGCATGGTGTGTTTTCGGCAGATGGTCGCTATTTGTATGCCACGGAGGGGGAGCAAAAGACCAGCTGTGGTGTGATTGGCGTTTATGAAGTAGCCAAACGCTATCAAAAAGTAGCGGAATTCAGCGGCTTTGGTGTGGGTCCTCACGAAGTGATTTTGATGACCGATGGCCGCTTGGTGGTGGGGGTTGGTGGTGTGCACACTTTTGGCCGAGAACCACTGAATTTGGAGACCATGCAGCCGAGTTTGACCTATCTTTCAGCGCAAGGTGAAGTGCTAGATCAAATTACGCTCGCGGATCGACACTTAAGTATTCGCCATCTGGCACACGATGGTGCACAAACCGTGTTGTGTGGCCAGCAATATCGTGGCCAGCCGGATGATTATCCGCCGTTGATCGCCATGCATAAAGGTTCAGGGCCACTCATTCCACTGCAAGCAGAGCCAGAGCAGTGGGCGCGTTTCAATCACTATATCGCGAGCATTGCGGCAACGGAGGAGTGGATTCTTGCCACTTCGCCGCCGGGTAACTGCTATGGGATCTGGTCAAAAGCTACGGGCGAATTGGTGGAGTTAGCCGCTTTAGCCGATGCTTCCGGCGTCGTGGTTCGCCATGGTGCATTTCAGGTCAGTTCGGGGGCGGGCAAAGTCATTTTGCAATCGGCCCCAGAGCATTCTCAAACTCACATGAGTAATGTGATGTGGGATAACCATTGGTCTGCAATCGGGTGATGATATCCGTGCGTTGAGTGAGTGCGCTTTTCACGTGCAATCTGTTCATGATGCAAAAGAGAACGGGGGACGATAAAAACGAGACATTGGTGAAAATATATCTATCAACAGCTTAAATTTGCGGCTGACCTTTGCCATACTTGATGCATCTCTGGCCACTAGGGCATCTTGATGAAAAGCAAGGTTGTTTTTGCTATCGCATTGTTATTCTTTGTTATTCCATGTTCTGCAGCTCAACGTTTTGTTGAGTTGGGGTGGGTTGATTCCGCGTCTTTGGTCTATGAGCAGATGGCTGACCCTGCGTTGGTCGAGCAAATCTATCAAAACAATAATGACCAACTGCTATGGAGTGATTTAGGCACCGCCAATCACTTTGAATTTCAGCTAGAAGTGATTCACCGCGCGGGTGTTAGCCCGTTTTTTAAGAAGCAACTTCAGCAGTTAAAAGCGTATCGTCAGCAAGATAAATGGCATGAATACGATCTGTTAGCGACCGATACCTTGTTGCAGTACCTTAGTTACGCAGAACTTGCCCCGCAAATTGGAATTTCATGGTTCTTTGAAGGTCAGCTCAATAAACCGCTTGCTGCGCCGAGTGAAGAAGCACAGCTTGCCCTGCATATGGCGATAGGCTCCCAAACCCTTGATCAGCTGATTGATGAATATTCGCCCAAAGATCCTGCTTATCAGCAACTACTCCACACTTATCAATTCTTATTGGCGACCGAGTCTCATGACATTCCACTTTATGAACAAACGGGGTTAAAACGAGAGGGCGATTCGCTTACGCACCGTGATGCATTGTTACGCCGTTTGTCTCTGGTGAATCTTGATATTACCGATGTGCGTGAGGATGTGGCTTTCTATGATCAGAGTTTGGTGAAAGCGATTAAGCAGTTTCAGAGCATGCATGGTTTGAAAACTGATGGTGTGATTGGCCCTGAAACCATCAAATGGCTCAATAAGTCAGTGACAGAACGAGTGACTTTGCTGGCGCTCAATGCTGAGCGTCTTCGCTTGTGGCCGACACCGCAAGACACAGTGATTGTGGTCAACGTCCCGGGGTTTGATATGAAATACTGGGATGCTGGGCGTGAAGTGTTCGAAGCGAAAGTGGTGGTTGGACGCGTGACTCGGCCAACACCCGTGATGAACACCAAATTGGATTCGTTAATCATCAACCCGACTTGGAATGTTCCACGTAAAATTATGGTGGAAGATATCCTGCCGATGGTTAAACGTGATCACCAATATTTAGCTGAGCACCAAATTGAGATTATTCGAGGTTGGAGTGACCCTGAAGTGGTGGATCCGCAAGAAATTGATTGGGCAACGGTGGATCCAGAAACCTTCCCATATCGCCTTCGTCAACAGGCTGGAGTGCAGAATGCGCTCGGCATGTATAAGTTCAATACGCCAAATTCTCGTGCCATCTACTTGCACGATACGCCGAGTAAGCATTTGTTTAATAATGCTGCACGCGCGTTTAGTTCTGGCTGTATCCGTGTCGAAAATGCTCAGAAATTTGCACAGGCCTTATTGGATCAGCAAGGAATTGTGCTGAATGATGTACCAGATACCACCAAAACCATCGCGCTAAAGAAGCGGATCCCTGTGCAAATCATCTATCAAACGGTTTGGTATGAAGGTGGCGTATTGAATTATCGGGACGATATTTACCGCTATGACTCCTTAGCGCTCGGCAATGGTGATGCGTATCCAAATTTGACCAAAATTTGACAGCAGAAATTTTCCTTTATTGCTCAATGAATAAGCGAATTTACTATTTGAATTAGTGATAGCTAGCACGTTTTATGCATTTGATATCGAACCCAGAGTTCGGTACTTTCCGTACCGATAGAACCCAGTTCGGTAGGTAATAAAGTGCAGACAACACGACGAGATTTTTTAAAACTGACCGCAGGCGGATTGATTTTAGCCGCTTGTACGCCCAGCATCGCGCTCGCAAGTTATGCCGCTAAGCCAAGAGAATTGGCCTTGAGTAATTTGCACACGGGCGAAAGTATAGAAACGCGTTATTTCAATGGCAAAAACTATGTGCGCTCAGAGTTAAAGCGACTGAATCATTTATGCCGTGATTTTCGCCGAGATGAAGTGCACGCGATGGACAAAGTTCTATTTGATCAACTCAGTGAGATCCAATTCCTGCTCGGTACACAAGCCGAAGTACATATTGTGTCTGGTTACCGCTCTCCTGCGACCAATAAACAGCTACGCAGTAAATCAAAAGGGGTAGCGAAGAAGAGCTACCATATGTCTGGACAAGCGATCGATTTTCGTTTGGATGGCGTATCGTTAAAGAAAATCCGCGAAGCCGCAATCAGCTTGCAAGCGGGGGGCGTGGGTTACTATCCGAAAAGCCGATTTATTCATATTGACACCGGACCTGTGCGCCAATGGGTTGGAGCCTAACTTGTCAAAGGCAGGCGTTAGTGACATAGTGCCTGCCAATTAAGAATCAGACAGGATAGGTTTATGTCTTTACAATATCAGGTGGTGCCGGTGACGGCTTTTGCTCAAAACTGTTCTATCGTGTGGTGCGATGAAACCATGGAAGGTGTCGTGGTGGATCCGGGCGGTGATGTGAAGCAACTGGCTATGTTGATCGCTGAGCTTGGCGTGAAAGTGACCCAACTGGTACTGACTCATGGTCATCTTGATCATGTTGGTGGCACAGAGCCACTGGCTGAAGCTCTTGGTGGTACACGCATTGTGGGACCACACAAAGCCGATAACTTCTGGCTGCAAGGTTTGGAAGGGCAAAGCAAAATGTTTGGTTTCCCTCTTACTGAAGCTTTTGAACCTGATCAATGGCTAAATGATGGTGACGCGGTCACTTTTGGTAAGCAAACTCTGCAGGTGATTCACACCCCAGGACATACTCCAGGACATGTTGTCTTATTTAGTGAGTCAGCACGACTTGCGTTTGTGGGAGATGTGTTATTCAACGGCAGTATTGGTCGTACCGATTTCCCGCAAGGGGATTTCAACACACTCATCGCTTCGATTAAGAATAAGTTGTGGCCACTGGGCAACGATGTGACGTTTATTCCCGGTCATGGACCTAAATCGACTTTCGGCCGTGAACGTGCGAGTAACCCTTACGTTGCCGATGAAATGCCACTCTATTAAACCGCTGTAAAACGGTACTCTGGCTCGGCCGCGGCAAGATAGCGCCGAGTCAAACCGACAAACTCTTCCGCACTGCGATCCAAATCCTGCTCTGAGATAAACAGATCATACCCAAAAAATTCGCGTTGATGATGCATCCGGTTGGCTAGCATGGCTTGTAATCCATGGTATTGATTGCCCTGTACATCGACATAAGGGGTTGAGTCTAAAACCAAGTCTTCAAACTGATCTTGTTTCGCTTGTTGCTGAGCACCTAAATAGAGCAAAGCTCGTTGACTGAGTAGCACTTGGGTAGAAAGGCGTGGACAGATGCTATTGAGATAAGGTGCATACTCTTTTAAACGAATTCCTACCCAAGGTAAGGGTTGATGCCAGCCATCACGCTCATAGCTACATACGCCAATTTGGCTGATGTTATTCCACTTTACTACCCAACCACCTTGATAGAAATGTTGTTGAAAATGGGTGGCGGTTAAGGTGTACGCCACTTGCCCTTTGAGGATTAGCCAGTAAGCCAACGCAGCCCATGTAAAAAGGGCGAGTATGCCAACCAAAGCTTGCAGCGCTGTTTGTGCAAGCCAAAACACCCCGATGATGAGCACACTCGCAAGCAAGGCAAACCCAGCGAGGATCTTCGGGGTAAAATGCAGTTGATGATTGTAGAGCTGCAAGGTGGGCATAGGTTCCTCGTGTTAACGCACTTCGCACAAATTATAGCCATGCAAGCGGGAAGAAGATCAATTGTCGCGGAGAACTTGACCTCATCCCTACAAACCGGAGGCGTAATTTGTTATAAAGCGCGCTTCAAAATTTTACCACTGCCTTTGGGCAGTAAAATGGAGACCGACCCGATGAGACTCGCTCATAAGCGTAAAGTGCAGGCCAAGCTGCAAAAGCGCATTAAAGCCATCGTTGCAAACCTTGCTACGGTAAAATCGAGCACGTCTGTGCAACAACAAGTACAGCCAGTGCACTCAAAGGCCCTTTCGGCAAACAAATCTAAGCAAGTGGCAACGCCAACGGTGATTAGCCAACTGACTCCAAAACAGCAGCAAGTTCTTGATATTGTGCGTGATGCGGTTGAGGGTATTAACCCGAAAACCATCGGTTTAATTGCCGGTCAAGATGAAGCGAAAGCCTCCGCATGGGCTGCTGGTGCACTCAAAAAACTGCTCGATGAAAAGCTGGTTGAGAAAAACCAAGCAGGAAATAAAGTGACTTACACTCTGGTGGTGTAACCCTTTCGCAAAGCTCCGTTTGCGGAGCTTTGCTCATATTTTTATGCTCGATGCGAGTGTTTGCCATACCGCTGTCTACTAGTTTTTATTCTTTTCTTTAATATCCTATCTCGTGGAAATAACTACGTATATTTATCGTTTTAACGGTTTTGTTTTAATGGTATCTAACTGTATTTATTGTCATTTTAATTAAGTCCTACGTGGTATTACTTACGACTAAAGATGAGGTTGTGGTGAAAGTTGTTAAGACTCTGCGTGGTCTCGCCGATTTTTTCTGCCACTAAAATCCACCACATTGTTGACGAGCCTGTTGCAGGGTGCGCAGGTATTGATCATCAAGGACGTCAAACAATGAGTCTTATCCATCAATCTGTATCACGAGTTATGAAACGGAGCGTGCTGCTTATTGCAGCAGGTGTTGCGTTGCTAACCACTTCTGTTTTTGCAGAAGAGAAAGTGTATCGCTTAACGCTCGCCGAAACGTGGGGTCCCAATTTCCCCATTTTTGGTGACACCACCAAGAATATGGCGGCAAAGGCAGAAAAAATGTCGAAATGGCCGTTTGCAAAATCCGTAATTGATTCCGCGAACAAACACAAAAGCCCCACTGGGTGTATTTGATATGGTGAAGTCGGGTCAATACGATATGGGGCATTCCGCTTCCTATTATTGGAAGGGCAAAGTGCCTAACACCTTGTATTTCACCTCGATGCCTTTTGGTATGACAACGGCGGAGCAATACGCGTGGTTTTATCATGGCGGTGGTATGGAGTTGATGGATAAAGTCTATTCTCCTCATAACATGCTCTCTTTCCCCGGTGGCAATACGGATGTGCAGATGGGCGGTTGGTTTCAAAAAGAGATCAATACCGTTGAAGACCTGCAAGGTTTAAAAATGCGAATCCCGGGTTTTGCGGGCGAAGTATTAGCCGAGCTTGGTGCCAAACCAACCAATATCGCTCCAGGAGAGCTGTATACCTCATTAGAGCGGCGCACGATTGATGCGTTAGAGTGGGTAGGCCCATCTCTTGATCTGCGTATGGGATTCCACAAAATTGCCCCTTACTACTACACCGGTTGGCATGAGCCTGCGACGGAACTGCAATTCTTAGTCAATAAGCGCACGTGGGAGAAGCTGCCAGAAGATCTGCGTGAAATCTTGCGTGTTGCGATGCGCACTGCCGCTTATGATATGTATGTTCAGTCTGTCCATGAAAGTGGCAAGAACTGGGTATCTATCACACAGGAGTTTCCTAATGTGAAAGTGAAAACCTTCCCAGCGCCAGTCATCAAAGCCCTGCGTGAAGCCAACGATCGTTTGTTAGCGAAACACGCGGCAGAAGATCCTCTCGCGAAAGAAATTCAAGAGTCACAAGCCAATTATCTAAAACAAACGCGCAGTTGGACTGATATCTCACTCCGCGCCTATCTCAACAGTGAAGCACAGTGATAAGCTGAACTGCGTGTGCAGGAAGCCTAAGAAAAGCACATAACGATAAAGCTCCGTGCACGTCAGTGACACGGAGCAATGTGATTAGACAGGGAGTTGGGAATGAGAAGTCTGATTTATATTGAACGGATGTTTAACCGTTTGAGTGATCTACTGGGGTGGATCTCCAGTATTCTGTTTATTTTATTAGTGGTGAACGTCGTGTATGACGTCATCATGCGCTATGCCTTTAACGATGTTTCCATCGCGTTTCAAGAACTGGAATGGCATCTGTTTGCCGCTGTGTTTTTGCTCGGCATTCCTTATGCGATTAAAGCCGGTGGACACGTTCGAGTGGATATTTTCTATGAGCGTTTGTCCCTTAGAGCACAAGCGGTAATTGATATTCTTGGCACTCTTTTCTTCCTTCTGCCGTTTTGTCTCTTAGTGGCTTATTTTGGGATCGACTTTGCCAAAGAGAGTTACGAGCTTGGTGAAACCTCGGGTGATCCGGGGGGCTTGCCGTATCGGTGGCTGATCAAATCTATGATTTCGGTTTCATTTATTTTTATGACGATCAGTGGATTAGGTTTATTGATCCACTCGCTCAATAAAATGTTCAATCCTCGTCTTATGCATGCCGACTTAAACCAGCCGAAGTAAGGGAAACGTATGATTGGTATTGTGATGTTTATCGTTGCCCTGTTTGCGTTATTACTGGGTTTTCCTGTTGTCGTTTACTTTTGGTGGCATTGCGCTGATTTTTGGCGTTTGGGCTGAAGGCATCGAAATGTTCGCTTTTATGCCTTATCGCATTCAGTCGATTATGGAGAACACTGTCTTGATGGCAGTGCCACTGTTTGTGTTTATGGGCTTGGTACTGCAAAAAACCAAATTGGCTGAACAGTTATTAGAATCGATGGGGCGCCTGTTTGGTGGCATTCACGGTGGTGTAGCGATTTCTACCGTGTTAGTCGGGACTTTGCTGGCGGCATCGACTGGCGTAGTCGGTGCTTCAGTGGTTGCCATGGGGCTGATTTCATTGCCAGTTATGCTCAAATATCGCTACGACAAAGGCTTGGCCTGCGGCACGATTTGCGCATCGGGTACACTTGGACAAATTATCCCGCCCTCCATTGTTTTGATTCTGTTGGGGGATGTATTGGGTGTGCCGGTTGGGGATCTGTTCCAAGCGGCGCTGTGGCCGGGGTTAATGCTGGTTGCTGCTTACATTATTTACATCTTGATTTACGCCAAATTGAACCCGCAAGCCGCGATGCCGATCGCGCCGGATGCCGAGCTCTCTCGTCGTCAAGAAGTGATTAAAGCGCTAAAAGCGGTGATCCCACCGTTAGCTCTGATTATTGTCGTGTTGGGATCTATATTCGCGGGCGTTGCCACACCGACAGAGTCGGCGGCATTAGGTGGTGCAGGGGCAATTTTACTGGCATTAGCTTACGGCCAGTTTAGTTGGCATATGGTGTATGACGCCTCTAAAGAAACCGTCAAAGTGACGGCGATGGTGTTTGCCATTTTGCTTGGTGCAACGGCATTCTCCATGGCCTTTACCTACACAGGGGGTGATGAGTTAGTTGAAGAATGGATGATGAATTTGCCTGGAGACAAGTGGGGTTTCTTGATTGTCACCATGCTGGTTATTTTGATCCTAGGTTTCTTCATCGATTTTGTGGAAATCTGCTTCATTATCGTACCCATCCTTGCACCAGTAGCTGTGCTATTGGATGTCAATATGACTTGGTTTGCGATCTTGATTGCGATGAACCTGCAAACATCGTTTTTAACGCCGCCGTTTGGCTTTAGTTTGTTCTACTTGAAAGGGGTTGCGCCCAAATCAGTCACAACCATGGATATTTATCGCGGTGTGGTGCCTTTTATTCTGATTCAGATCTTGGTGCTCATCTCACTGATGGCGTTTCCAAGTTTTTATGGAATGTGATCCGATTCAAGACTGAGCGCATTGAAATTCAATCGTTACGTACAAGTTGCTAGAGTGAAACTGCTTTTCGAAAGGTCGGAAAGCAGTTTTTGTATGAGGAAAAGGAATGCCTCTCAAAGCCAAATTGATTTTACTGGCTTTACTGCCTCTATTACTTGCAACGGCAAGTATCAGTTGGATTTCGATTCATCAAGCTAAAACCTTAGGTCAGCGTGAGGTCGAGATCTTTCGCGCTAAGTTGATTGAAGAGCGTGAAACTTCGTTAAAAGACAGTGTTGATGTGGCTTTCGACGCCGTGCGCTTAATCGCCGACAACCCGAACTTAACCGAAGCAGAAGCCCAAAAACAGGTGAAAGCCGTATTAACCAACATTCGCTATGGTTCTGATGGTTATTTTTTTGCGTACGATGCGCAAGGTACAAACTTAGTACATCCTACTCAGCCGGAATTGGTTGGACAGAACTTGTGGGAACTGCAAGATGAACGGGGCGATTACCTGATTCAAGCTCTGCTGTTCCAAGCTCAATCTGGTGGTGGTTATCATCAGTATTTATGGCGCAAACCTTCGACGGGAGAAACCGTACCTAAACTCAGCTATTCCGCTTGGCTTGATGATTGGCAATGGATGATTGGTACAGGTTTATACATTGAAGATGTCAGCCATGAAGTGGAAAAGATGCAAGCGGCGATCAATACCAACATTGATACCACTTTCTTCTCTGTCGTGGTGATTGTGATCATCACGGTCGCCGTGATCATAGTCCTCACTTTGGCGATTAACCTGCATGAGCATCGCTTAGCAGATAAAAACTTGAAAGATCTGGTGCATAAAACGGTGCTTTTTCAAGAGGATGAGAAGAAACATCTCGCACGTGAGCTGCATGATGGGATTAACCAACTTCTCGTTTCTAGCAAATGCCATCTTGAGTTGTTGGGAAGCCAGTTACAGAACCCGAAGCAGTTGATGCATTTAGAAAACTCTCAGCTTTCTTTAATGACCGCGATTAACGAAGTTCGGCGTATTTCGCATCATTTGCGCCCTAGTGCGTTAGATGATTTGGGTTTGCAAGCCGCGTTGACCACCTTGCTAGAGGACTTCAAGCTTCACTCGCAAATGGAGATTGAAATGCTGTTTGATACCCAGCCGGGAAGGTTAAAGTCAGAAGTGGCGACCACGCTATATCGTGTCGTACAGGAATCACTCAACAATATCGAAAAGCATGCCAAAGCACGGAAAGTAACTGTGCTATTACAGCAAATGGGTGACATGTTGCAACTCATGGTGCGGGATGATGGGGTGGGTTTCTCCAGTAAAGAGGCTTTGCAAAAGCGCGGCATTGGCCTGCGTAATATGCGTGAGCGGGTGGAATTCATTGGCGGTGAATTCGAACTAAGTAGTGAGCCACAACTCGGTACTGAAATCACGGTATTGTTGAAATTAGATGGATCAGTTTATGGATAAGCCAATCAGAGTAGTGATGGTGGATGACCATCAAGTGGTATTGGATGGTTTTATTGCCCGCTTAGAGCAAGAGCCTGAAATCGATGTGGTTGCAACGGCGAGCAATGGTTTAGAAGCATTGGAGTTAGTTAAACTGCATCAACCGGATGTGGTGTTGATGGATGTCAGCATGCCGATCATGAATGGTATTGACGCAACCCGCTTAATCAAAGAAGAAGTCCCGAACACCAAAGTATTGATGCTGACGATGCATGATAATCGAGAGTACATCATGCAAGTGATGCAAGCCGGCGCAATGGGGTACATGCTCAAAGAAATTTCCGCGCTCAAAATGGTGCAGGCAATAAAAACCGTTCACCAAGGGGCGACGTATTTTTGTGAATCGACCACGTCCACACTGTTTAGCCAAGAAATCTTACCTATGGCGAATAAACCTAACCCACTTAGCCGCCGCGAAGAGGCAATTTTACGCCTCGTCGCACAAGGGTGTAGCAGCAAAAAAATTGCGACCTTGCTGAATATCAGTTATCGAACCGTAGAAACGCACCGCCAAAACATCAAGCATAAGCTCGATATTCACTCCACTGCGGAATTAGCACAATACGCATTACAACACGGCTTATTAGAGTAACTTTATTCCGGTTGAGTAATGCTGCCAATTGTGAGCATTGGGGCTGCATCCATGTCTTGCGCATTCATCATGGCTGAAATTCGTTGCACAGAGGAGAGAAGTAAACTCTGCTCCCAGTCTTGTAGCTGATGAAATTGTTCAACGAAACTTTCTTGCAAAGGCTGAGGGGCTTGGGCTAACAGTTTACGCCCTTCATCGGTTAAGTGAGCATGAACTTTACGTTTATCACTGTTACTACGCACGCGCTGCACATACCCATTGCGTTCTAATCTATCCAAAATAGTTGTGGCTGTGCCTTGGCTCATGTTGGTGTGAACCGCGAGTTCACGAATCGTGACTTGGCCTAAATCGTTAATTGAGCGCATCAAAATCAGTTGCGGGCCGGTGAGGCCTGCATCTTTATTGAGTTTTTTAGAGTGTAGATCGATCGCGCGGATGATCTGACGGAGTGCGACTAATACTTCTTCGTGCTTTTCCACAATGGTGCTCACATTACGATGACTCAAGCGCGAACCTTACCTCACTTCTTCTGTTTTTAAAAGCATTGAGCTCTTCTCTATTGAACGTCTGTTTTGCTAAATTGATTTCAATTAATATGTTTTGATATCAATGAATATTGTAACTGTCAGTGTGCTCGATTTAATCATGAAATATTCATTTCTATCGGATAATTAGTGAATAAATGCGTGTAAAACTGGATCTTATCTGTGATCCATGTAAAATAATCATACTTTTTATGAATGGAATTAACAATGAGTACAAAGCAATTTGTGTTTTTTAAAATGAAAATGCTTTGTTGTCATTGTTATTGAGTTCGATTTATATGACTCAGAGAGGAAACATGACACAAGAAATTGATAAGTACAGTATCGACAATACGGACTACACCGTAGGTCAAGACAATGTACAAAAATGGGGATTCGATGTGCACAATCCTGTCTTTGGGATCAGTGCGGGTTTGATCGCGGCATTCTTGTTATTGGCCGTATTGGTGGATGCTCACCAAGCCAAAATAGGGTTAGACGCGATAAAACAGAGCATTATTGCCAGCTTTGATTGGCTATTTATCTGGTCGGGTAACCTTTTCCTATTGTTCTGCATCGGCTTGGTACTTTCACCGTATGGCAAGATCCGCCTTGGGGGGCAGGCGGCTAAGGCAGATCATTCTTTCCTATCTTGGTTAGCCATGCTATTTGCTGCCGGAATGGGGATTGGCTTGATGTTTTGGAGTGTTGCTGAGCCAGTTGCTTACTATACCGGTTGGTATGAAACCCCGTTGGGTGTGGAAGCAAATACCCCACAAGCTGCACAACTTGCGATGGGAGCAACGATGTTTCACTGGGGGCTTCATCCATGGGCGATTTATGGAATAGTGGCGCTCTCACTGGCTTTCTTTTGTTACAACAAGGGCTTGCCTCTATCAATGCGTTCGGTGTTTTATCCTTTGCTGGGTGATCGAGCTTGGGGATGGGCAGGGCATATTGTCGATATTCTGGCGGTACTGGCGACCTTATTTGGTTTGGCAACCTCATTGGGGTTGGGTGCTCAGCAAGCGGCATCGGGCATTCACCACGTGTTTGGTTTTGAATCCGGTATTGGGTTACAAATTGTGGTGATCTGTGTAGTGACTGGCTTAGCCACCTTGTCTGTGGTGCGTGGTATTGATGGAGGAGTCAAAGTTATCTCAAACATCAATATGATTGTGGCGTTTTTACTGCTCGCACTCGTTGCGGTGATTGGTTATAGCGTGACGTTTTCTTCAATCCCGACCACGCTGTTAGCGTATTTGCAAAATATCATTCCGTTGAGCAATCCTCACGGCCGTGAAGATGAGGTGTGGTTTCAAGGTTGGACAGTATTCTACTGGGCGTGGTGGATTTCATGGTCTCCTTTCGTCGGTATGTTTATCGCCCGCGTCTCGAAAGGACGAACCATTCGTGAATTTATTGTGGCAGTATTGCTCATTCCAACATTAGTAACATTAGTTTGGATGTCGGTCTTTGGTGGCTTGGCGATTGACGATGTGATCAACAAGGTGGGTGTGTTGGGACAAAATGGCTTAACGGATGTGTCGCTAGCGATGTTCCAAATGTTTGATTCGTTAGCTTATGGCAATGTGCTTTCGATAATTGCTGTCATCCTTGTCTTGGTGTTTTTTATCACTTCATCGGATTCGGGTTCATTGGTGATCGACAGTATCACGTCAGGAGGTAAATTGGATTCTCCGGTACTGCAACGTATCTTTTGGGCTGTGTTAGAAGGGGCTGTGGCGATTGCCTTGTTATGGATTGGTGGAACAGAAGCCGTGCAAGCTCTGCAAGCGGGAGTGATTTCAACCGCGTTACCCTTCACCGTTATCTTATTGCTGATGTGTGTCAGTCTGTGGAAGGGGTTAAAAACAGAGCCTGAATTCACTGAACAATCGAAAATATTGCATCATCGTTAAGAATCTAAACCGAGCCATTTAACCAAAGGGTGACTCAAATAGGCGATAAATTTTTCCCGAAAGGGTTCTCGATGTGTTCTCAAAAAAATGCGCGGAGCATTCTCCGCGCAAACTATCTTACGATAGATAGGAGCAGCTTTTTATAAAGCTGTGAATAAGGTGTTCTGAGTGTCTGGTGTCCAGTTTTGTTGAGAAACATGAGGGACACTAACTAAATAGCGCATGCCTTTATAGTTGACGACGTCTCCTTGTTCATAGGAAACATTAAGAGCCCAGTTGGTCGCTGGATCTGCGTTGGTCCATAAACTTGAAGTAGAAGAAGGCGCCCAGTCTTCTTGTGCAGTGTGAGTGGTCACTGCTTTGTACACGACGCCATGATGTAAAACATACTCTCCTGATTGATACGTTTTGCCAACGCTCCAAAGTGGAGTGTAGTTATCAATAGTATCAAAGACATAGCCTGCTTCCTTGGCGATACGGATAAACTCCGCAAGCTTAGGTAGGTTTTGCGTTGCCCCCATGCCACGTTTCCCGTCTTCAAATAGAAACTCGTGTGTTAGAACAATGACTTTATCTGCGTGAAGTGAGGTACCGCAGGGAAATTCTTGAGCTTTTGAGTTAATCGGTTCGATGGTTGCTGGTGAGCAGTTATTCAAAGCGTTATCTACATAACGTAAAAAGGGCACGGCTTCGGTCAAGCTGTTGGCAGGCATAGGGATGCCCCAGTTTTCCGGTGCCCAGTCTACATCCCAACCATGGGATTGATAGCCTTGATTGGCTAGAATGTTTTGTACCTCAATCGAGGCTTTTACGCTGTTCGATGGGTTAACGGGATCGCAAATATAACCCGGTTCCCAAGGTTTTAAATTGTCTGATGTGGCGCATAAACCATCGGCTTGAAAGTGCTTTGTTACCCGCCAACCATTGGTGTAAGGGAGGCGAGCCAGTTCATTACCTTTGTAATTTGGATAACTACGAATGGTTGGCAGATGTTTTTCTAGCGTGATCAGATTTTGCTCGAAAGTGGCCGCATCATGGACAGGATCTTGATAAGAGTTGATTTGATGATTACCCGTAACATTACACTCTGCACCGCTGGTTGGGCCAAACTCTTCCACACAGTTGTGAATCATATGATCGTAGCTGTGGTTGCCGACAATGTGGCCTGAATCCAGTGCAAATTTGAGAGCCTCTAGAGCACGATCTTCATTTTCATCACCGATACCATCTAGGTGCCAAGCGTTAACATAAAAATGTCGCTTTAAACACCACCTTGGTTCAACACTTTTATCACTTCAATCGAGGCGTTGATCGGACCGTCATCAAAAGTCAGATAAATCGTACCTTTCGGTGTGCTGGTAGCAAGTGAGGGGGCTGAAATAGCGAAAGCCATTGCAGTAAATAAAGCCAATTTTTTTAATTTCATATTCATTTCCATTTATTTAAATAAGAAATTTAGGGTGACGTTGTTAGTGTTTATATTGATAGAAATAACAAGTTTCTAGCGGTGCTTATTTATTTTCTCTGATTATCCTATCCAGAAGTACATCAATAAAAATAGCGTTAACTATCTGAAATGGGATTTTGTTCACGAATAACGCAACCGGTTGCGCTTTTTAATGTGCATTTTATTTGCTACAGTTTTTAGGTCGATATTTGAACAAGGGACGTTTGAGCATGAAAAAAATCCTACTCTGTTGTAGTGCGGGTATGTCTACCAGTATGTTAGTAAAGAAAATGCAGCAAGCTGCTGAAATTAAAGGAATTGAATGTAAGATTGATGCGCTGTCAGTGAATGCATTTGAAGAGGTGATCCAGGAATATGATGTCTGTCTACTGGGGCCACAAGTCCGTTTTCAGCTAGAAGAGTTACGCAAGACAGCTAACGAATACGGTAAAAATATTGCTGCCATCTCTCCTCAAGCTTACGGCATGATGAAAGGTGATGAGGTTCTTCAGCAAGCATTAGATTTAATTAACTAAATATTTCTTTGACTGAAAATATTGCCACTCAACTCTCATCGATTAAATGAGGGTAGGGTAAGTCTTTATCTAAATATAAGGTGAATTCTATGAAGCTTTATGATGCGATAATTGGAATCGTAGAGAAGCATATAGCGCCCATCGCGGCAAAGGTGGGGAATCAACCCCATGTGAGAGCGATGCGTGACGGCTTTATTGTCGCGATGCCATTTATTATTGTGGGTAGTTTTATTTTAATTTTTGCTTTTCCTCCTTTTGCTGAAGATACCACGAACACTTTTGGTCGGGTGTGGTTAGATATTGCTACAACCCACTTCGATATGATCATGATGCCTTTTAATATGTCGATGGGAATCATGACGATATTTGTTTCATTGGGTGTGGCATACAGCTTAGCGAAAGCCTACAAAATGGACGGTATTACGAGTGCGGTGCTGTCATTAATGAGCTTTTTGTTGGTCGCGGCTCCCGCTAAAGATGACACACTATCTATGGCTCACATGGGGGGAACTGGGATCTTCACTGCGGTGATGTGTGCTTTTTTTGCGGTGGAACTGTACCGCTTTATGAAAAAACATAACATCACCATTCGTATGCCTGAGCAAGTTCCCCCCGCGATTGCTCGCTCATTTGAAGTTTTGTTGCCTGTTCTAGCGATTTTTGTGACGCTTTAAAATCCGCTGAGCCTTTTCGTACAAGCCGAGTATGGCATGTTGATCCCTGATGCGGTTATGGCGATGTTTAAGCCCTTGATCAGTGCTTCAAATACCTTGCCAGCCATTATTGGTGCACTGTTAGTGTGTCAGTTGTTGTGGTTTGCAGGGATTCATGGCGCTGCGATTGTTGTGGGCTTACTGTCTCCCATCTTCTTAACCAATATTAGTGCCAATATCGATGCATTCGTTACTGGGCAGCCTGTGCCGAATATTTTTACTCAACCGTTCTGGGATTTTTATATTTTCATTGGTGGCTCTGGGGCAACACTCGCGCTCGTTATTCTGATGTCGTTCAGCCGTTCTGCACACCTGAAAAGTATCGGTCGAATGAGTGCGGTTCCTGGATTTTTCCAAATCAACGAACCAGTCATTTTTGGTAGCCCTGTGGTGATGAACCCAATTCTATTCCTGCCATTTGTTTTTGCTCCGGTGATTAACGCTACGATCTCTTATTTCGCTATCCAGCTAGGTTTTGTTGGTATGGGGGTTGCGACGACACCTTGGACTACGCCGGCAATTATCGGTGCATCTTGGGGAAGTGGTTGGACATTGACTCCAGTGTTGCTGGTTATAGGCTTGCTTATTCTTGATCTGTTCATCTACTTACCTTTCTTCAAAATGTTTGAAAAACAAGTGCTTGAACAAGAACAGCCGACAGAGGTGAAGGCCAAAGCCGCTGAACCTAGCGGACAAGGTGTGACGGTATAATCGTATGAACTAAGGTTGCCCATGTTGGGTGGCCTTAGCATAGGGAGAAAGATATGGAACAAGAAATGGTCGTGATGGAAATCATCTGCAATGCCGGTGAGGCGAGAAGTCTGTGTTATGAGGCATTGCGTTTGTCGCGAACAAAATCCTTTGATCTGGCAGAAGATAAATTGCGTCAAGCCAAAGAGTGCTTAAATAAAGCCCACCTCATTCAAACCCAATTGATTGAAGAGGACCAAGGTGAAGGCAAAGTATCGATGACCTTAGTGATGGTGCATGCTCAAGATCACTTAATGACCACAATACTCGCACAAGAAATGGCAACAGAGATGGTGGCCTTACACAAACAGCTAGCGAGTGAGGGAACGAAATGTCTCGAAATGCATTAAAACTGGCGATCATCGGCGGGGGGAGCAGCTATACCCCCGAGTTGGTTGAGGGTGTTCTTAAAAGATTAGAGTTTCTTCCAGTCAAACAATTGTACTTTGTCGATATTGAAGCAGGGGCGGAAAAGCTACATATCATTCGTGAACTCGCCCAAAGAATGGTTGACAAGGTTGGGGCTGACATCGAAATTAAAGCGGGATTTGATCGCCGAGAGGCGATTGCCGGTGCGGATTTCATCATGACTCAGTTCCGTGTTGGAGGACTAGCGGCAAGAGCGAGTGATGAGCGTATTCCATTGAAATATGATGTGATTGGGCAAGAAACCACAGGGCCTGGTGGTTTTGCTAAAGCACTTAGAACAATCCCCGTCATATTGGATATTTGCCGAGATATTGAAGAGCTCGCCCCCAACGCTTGGATGCTGAATTTTACCAATCCTGCGGGTTTGGTTTCTGAAGCCGTCAGCAAGTATTCGAAAGTCAAAAGTATAGGATTATGTAATGTTCCAGTTTCTATGCAGATGATGATCGCGGAAATGATGGAGTGCGACCCGAAAGCGTTGCAGCTTGAATTTGCAGGTTTGAACCATTTGGTTTGGGTTCATCAAGCATGGCTTGATGGACAAAACATTACCCAAACTGTATTGGAGAAAGTCGGTGATGGTGCCAATTTCAGTATGAAAAATATCTGGGAGGAACCGTGGGATCCTGAGTTTTTAAAAGCACTCGGTGCAATACCTTGTCCATACCATCGTTACTTCTATCAAACCGATGCCATGCTCGCAGAAGAGCAGCACAGTGCGCAAGAGAAAGGAACGCGAGCTGAGCAGGTTATGGCAACTGAGAAAGCGTTATTTGAGCTTTATCAAAACCCTAATCTAGACCATAAGCCTAAAGAATTGGAAGCCCGTGGTGGTGCGTACTATTCGGATGCATCGTTAAACCTAGTGGATGCTATTTACAACAATCGTAATGGAATTCATGTGGTCAATGTTCTCAATAATGGGGCGATCAGTTCATTGCCGCATAATGCGGTGATTGAGTGTAGTGCGGTGGTGGGAAGTTGGGGAGCTAAACCGATTACGGTCGGAGAGCTTTCACCGAAAATCAGTGGTTTGCTACATCAAGTAAAAGCCTATGAACAGCTTGCAATTGAAGCGGCGGTGCATGGTGATTACCACCTTGCATTAATGGCTCTTAACGAATAACCCTACTCGTCCCCGATATTGGTCGAGCAAAAGCGATTTTGGATGATATTCTGCGTGAAAATGCGGCTTACTTACCTCAGTTTAAACTGACGTCGTTGTAACTTTGCTTAAGGTGAATCTCGAGATGAAGGTAATTTTTAACGCCGATGACTTTGGGCTGACGCCAGGGGTGAATGAAGGCATCGTCAAAGCACATCGGGATGGGGTGGTGAAATCAACAACCTTGATGGTAGGCATGGATGCGGAACGGCATGCTGTTGAATTGGCTAAACAGTACCCTGAGTTAAAAATCGGCCTTCATCTGAGATTTACGACAGGGCGTCCTTTAACGGGCGAAAAAAATTTAACACATGAAAATGGTCTGTTCACGTCCTATCGGGACTTCTGGAAACGAAGGGACTATCAACCACTGGCGATTTATCATGAAGCGGTTGCTCAAGTGGAACATTTTCTTCAATTAGGTCTTACATTGAGTCATTTAGACAGCCATCATCATGCGCATACGCATCCACAATTTGCCCCTATCATTTATGAAGTGGCGCAAAAATATCAAGTGCCACTGCGAACTGTAGGGCTTGCCGGTGAGGAAGCGTTTGGGTGTCGTTATCACTTTACTGATTTTTTCTACGATGAACGTTTGAGCATCGAGCGATTGGTTAATCATTTACTTGAACTAAAGAGCCGTTTCGAGCTTGTTGAGGTTATGTGCCACCCAGCTTATGTTGATGCATTATTGGAACAGTGCAGTGGTTATGCAAAGCAAAGGGAAGAAGAACTGCGAATTTTAACCAGCTCACAATTAATACAAATGTTGATTATGCATGATATCGAAGTCACGGATTATTCGGCTTTGGTTTCTGCTCCTAGTCACTCCTGTGTATGATGAATTTTGTCTCGCCGAGTTGCCGTTTTCATGACGGTTTGTCGTGAGAACTGGTAGTTCCTTGTTTTTCTGAAGTTTCTGACTTCCTATAGGCTCTAATATGGCAAGAATTAAAGATGTCGCTGAACTCGCAGGTGTCAATCGATCCACCGTGTCCAGAATCATTAATGGTGAGGGCAAATTTAAAGAAGAGACTCGGCGTAAAGTTGAGCAAGCTATGTCTCAGCTTAATTATCGTCCGAGCGCTATCGCACGTTCTCTAGCGACGTCCTCATCCAATATCGTAGGCTTGTTGGTCACCTTTTATACGGGGGGATTTTTTGGTGAGATGATGGAACAGGTGCAAACAGAATTAGATATGCACCAAAAGTTTTTGATCACCGCCCAAGGTCATCACACTGCCCAAGGAGAGAGAGACGCAATCCAACGTTTCCATGATCTGCGTTGCGATGGTTATGTTTTGCACAGCCGATACTTATCTGATGATGATTTACGAATTTTGGCTCAGCAACCGACGCCATTTGTGCTGCTAGATCGTCATGTTGAAGGTTTGGAAGATCGCTGCATTACTTTCGATCATCGTGGTGCAAGTCAATTGGCTGTAAATCATTTATTGAAGCAAGGACATAAGAACATAGCGTGTATCACTGGGCCGTCACATCGGCACAATAGCCGCTTACGCCTACAAGGTTATCTCGATGCTTTAAATCATGCAGAGATTGCGCCAACGCAGACGCTATGTGCTGAGGGCAACTATGGTCGACATAGTGGTTATGTTGCGATGCAGCAGCTGTTAGAGCGACACCCAGATATTACGGCCGTTTTTTCTTGCAGCGAAGAGATGACGACGGGTGCACTGCAATATCTGCATGAACAGCGTATCTCAGTGCCTGAACGAATCTCACTGGTGAGTTTTGATAGTGTTGATTTGTGCGAAAGTTTATATCCGACGGTAACGGCGGTGCATTTCCCTATCAGTGAAATGGCCCGAGCCGCTGTTCAATCCTTGATCGCAATGGTGAAACAGCAACCGCTCTCTGGCTTGCAGTGTTTTAGCCCAATCTTAAAAACGCGTAACGCAGACCAAGCCTTATCGCATGTCTAACATCTGAAAGTAAGGGTAAGGAAAGATTTGATGCGTGTCGCTTAACCACACTTGGTAAGCGACACGAAGAGGGGGGATCACACGCTCGGTGGTAGTTTTGCCACTTGCTGTATCAGAAGTGGGTTACCCAAAACATAGCTCAGTTCTACTTTGGTCAGTAACGCTAATAAGCTCTCTTGGCTTTCCGCTTCTTGTACTTTGATGCGAGCCACTGCATCTAAAGGTTCAATCGCTGAGCCTGGCTGACGAGAGGGGAGTTTATCCATCATAGCAATATGCAGCGCAATGAGATTATGGTCGGCAAGAACCATTCGTGCACTCCATACTTCCTGTAGATCAACCACATACTCTTCACGACGAGCCTGCGCTGCCAGTACAATAGCTGGCGTTTCGATCTCTTCAGGTGTAGCAAGAATACGCATTTTCTTAAACCACGAACCAAGAGCGTGTGACGCCGTGATCCCTGAGAGAGGAACCGAGAGCCATAATCCAATCAGAGCGGGTGACATCCAGGCTAGCAGTGTCCAAGAATCAAGCATGGCTGCATAACCAAGCAAGAGACCTGCCGTCATGTGCCAGCGATGTCGGTAGAGTAAGTCTTTGATGGGTAAACTGCCATCATCTCGACGTTGCGGTGCCCAGCCACTATCTCGACCAAACAGGATCGAGACGACAGCACCACAGTGAATCAACATCATGATTGGAGCGACTAATGCTGAAAGCAAAATTTCAGTCATCGCACTGAGCATGACTTTAAAACGCCCACCCAAAGTGCGACACATTTCGCCATCAAACATCAAGAGCAGCAAGCCGAAAATTTTCGGACTGAATAGGATGCCCATGGTGATATAGAACAGCTGTAATGCTCGGGCTGAGTCCATTACTGGCCATGTTGGGAATAGTGAGAACTGCTCAGTAAAGTATTCCGGGCGAATAAAGTGTGCTTGCAGTGCGAGCAACAAACCAGACAAGATCAGCAATAACCAAAATGGCGAAGAGAGATAAGACATAATGCCAGTGGTTAAATGTAAACGGCTAATCCAGTGTAGACCTTTGGAACCGATGATTCGGCTGTGTTGTAGGTTGCCTTGACACCAACGACGATCGCGCACCGCCAAATCGATGATTGACGGTGGACACTCTTCAAATGAACCGCTCAAATCAGCCGCAATGGTGACACTCCAACCAGCACGACGAATCAATGCGGCCTCAACGAAATCGTGACTTAGGATATGGCCACCAAATGGTGGACGACCAGATAAGTGAGGTAGCCCAGCTGCACTCATGAAGGCTTCAGTGCGAATAATCGCATTATGTCCCCAGAAGTTGCCTTCTTTTTGTACCCACCAAGCTAAGCCTGTTCCGACGATAGGACCATAAATTCGTGCGGCAAATTGCTGCACGCGAGCCATCAGAGTTGTACCGTTGATCAGGGCAGGAATCGTTTGAATTAAGCCAGCATCGGGATCACTTTGCATACGTTGAGCCAACGAAATCATAGTGCTTGGCTGCATCACACTGTCAGCATCCAAAACCAATAAGTGATCGTACGCTGAGCCCCAACGACGGCAGAAGTCTGCGATATTACCTGCTTTACGCGCAATATTCTTACGACGGCGGCGGTAGTATACGTTGGCTTGGCCTGCTGTTTGTTGGCGCAGTAACCAGAACGCTTGTTCTTCGGCTAAGGCCACTTCAGGGTCGGTGGTGTCACTGAGAATAAACCAGTCAAATGCATGACCATGCTCTGTTTTCGTAAGCGCTAAGGCCATGGTTTCAACCGCGGCAAAAACACGATCTGGTGACTCGTTGTAGGTCGGCATCAAGATCGCGGTGCGCGTGGTCAAAGGTTGTTCAACGACAGTGACTTTTTTGCGACTCGTTAAAACGAAGAAGCCCGCGATTGAGCTAGAAAACGCCAGAGCGATCCAACAGAAGTTGATGGCGAATAGGACTAGTACGGCATACTCGATCGGGGTTAAGCCACCCACTAAAAATACACCGCGCATTTCAAAGATTGCAAAAGCAGAGAGCAGTAACGCAAAGCCAACAACGAACACGCGGCGTAGCGGGTTGGATTTTACTCCATCCGCTTGAATGGGAGAGCGAGGAAAACCTTCACTGAGTCGTTTTAGGTTTTGCTCTGGCATTTCACCGTGTTGTTCTGGCGGCATAGCAGCACCTCCCATTAACTGGGAGGCACCTTGTTCAACCATAGGGTTTGTCATAAAAAATCCGAGAGCTTACTACAGGGTCCAGCGGTATAACCAAGTTTCTACTGGACGCGAATCTTGTAAAGTCAGCTCAGCACGTAACTCAGCCAATTCTACTTCACCAGGATCAAATTCAAATGACAGGCGATAGCCATTAGTCGCTGGATTGTCGCGAATAACGACATTGTTAATCACGCCGGCATTTGTGCGCACTTTAGGCTCTGGCATTTGTGCTGGCTTGTCACCTTGTACTTGGTAGTCAATCACAAACAGACGTTTTGGCGTCGGTTTTGCGATGTCCGCACGTCCACTTGCCGTACGGCTAACAATGATTGCTTGTGGATTCTCTTCAGCTTTCGCGCCCCAATTCAGGTGATAAGAGAATCGATATTCACTGCCAGCCGCTAGCGGTTGGGCTGGTTTCCAGAAAGCTACGATGTTGTCATGAATTTCTGATTGAGTTGGAATCTCAGTCAATACAACGGCACCCGCCCCCCAGTTACCCACAGGTTCAACCCATAGGCTTGGACGTTTTTCGTAATGCGCTTCCAAATCTTGGTAGTTGGCATAGTCACGTTCACGCTGCATTAAACCAAAGCCTTGAGGAGAGTTATCCATAAAAGCGCTGACTTGAAGAGTGCGAGGATTTGCCAGTGGACGCCATAAACGCTCTCCGCGACCGTTAATCATCAGTAAACCATCTGAGTCATGAACAGAAGGGCGGAAGTCATCGGTTTGTTGACGACCGTTCGGAGAATGCATGTACATACTGGTAGCTGGTGCGAGACCGACTTTTGTAATCTCAACACGAGGGAACAAGACCGATTCAACATCCATTCGAGTGTTTTGTCCTGGACGAATCGAGAAGCGGTAAGCACCAGAAACACTAGGGCTATCAAGCAGAGCATGAACCACAATTAGGTTCGTGTCGTAATTAGGTTTCTCAACCCAAAACGCACGGAAGATTGGAAACTCTTCTCCTGCCGGATCTGCTGTCTTAATCGCTAAACCACGAGCAGAAAGACCGTAAGCATTGCCTTTTCCTAGTGCGCGGAAATAACTAGCGCCTTGGAAGACAAACAATTCATCGAAATAAGAAGCGCTATTGAGAGGGTAGTGCACACGCAAACCGCTATAACCGATATCTTCGGTAGGCAGATTTTGTTGTAACACTTCGCCAGCACTAAACATACTTGGGTCATAGCTCAAGTGTGTGGCTTGGTTTCCTTCAACGAGGGCAATTTCAATCAGATCTTGGAAGAAGAAACCACGGTGGAATAACTGCATTTGATAAGGCAAGCCGTCGGCTTTCCATACTGCGCTATCGGGTTTAAAACGAATATCGCGGTACTCATCATAACTGATGTTCGCCAAGCTTTCTGGCAGAGGATCTTTTAAGGCGATATAAGGCTTTTTCGCTAACTGGCGAGCAAGGCGAACGACCGTGTCGTTATCAAACGCCCCGGTTTTTGCAAAGCGAACCACGCTTTTGGTATCGCCAGTTTTGACTGGCTTAGCGGGTTCAGTATTCACTGATGGAGAAGTTTCTGTGTTTTTAATATCTGTAGCAAAGCCATTATCAGACATCAGTAGAGAAGCCCCAAACAACAGGGAAAAAAGTACAATCAGTTTTTGCGCGTGGCGTTGCACGGCACTGGACACACGAATCATATAAAAATGAACCGATAACAAAGTGGAATACGAAGATTGCTCAAGAGTTTACTGTAATTTTGCTTACCGGACGGTATCGCAGGACATCACAATTCTCATTCAGCGCGAAAGATATCAGAACTGTAAAAAAATGCACAACATATGTTGTTGTTAATTGTCTTTATCAGATATTTTCTATTCATAAGCTTATATCCTTTAGTTATATGAATTTTTGGAAGATAAATCACACTGCGGGGCGATAAAAATTTGGCAACAGTCAATAGTTTGTTACTAAAAACCTTATAACACAAATGGATAAATCAGGTCTGTGATAAGTTGTTAGAAAAAATGACAAAACGAGTGCGAGTTAATCAAATAGTGTTTATTATCGCCGTTCCTTGGTTCCAACCTATTGTTTGACATAATGAAACTCACACTAAAACACAAACTAATTGGTGCAAGTTTATCTGCAGTGGTGGTGATGGCGACGGCATTGACTTGGCTTTCCGCCGGTCAACTGCAACAGCAGACCAGCAATGCGGTATACACTCGCGCTGACGCTATTTCTTCCACCGCTGCAAAAGGTATTTCTGACTGGATTTCAATTCGTAAATCGATCAGTTCGGCATTTAATTCTCATATCGATGCGCAAGACGTTGTGCCTTATTTACAACAGGCCCGTAATGCGGGGGGCTTCGATGATATTTTCTATGGCACAACGCAAGGAGCTATGTTCCGTTCACACCCTGAGCGTAACCGTGCAGATTACGACCCTCGTACTCGTCCTTGGTATAAAGATGCCGCAAGTGCGGGAAAGCAGATTATTACGACAGCCTATAGTGATGCTATTACTGGGGCTCTTTTAGTCACTATCGCAGAGCCGATTCGCGTAAATGGCAGCATGAGTGGTGTGGTTGGTGCCGATGTGTTGATTGATCAACTGATTGCAGATGTGATCAGCATGGACGCAGGAAAAGAAGCCCAAACAATGTTGATCGATGGTCAAGACGGTTCTTTCCTTGCGCATCCTGATAAATCCCTTTTGCTAAAACCAGTAACAACACTTTCCTCAGCATTGGATATGCGAACCATTGAGCGTGCCGCAAAACAAGGTGAACTACTGGCGCTTAGCTTAAAATGGGGTGGATAAATTTTTTCTTTCTTTGCTGCTGTGCCAGAAACACCTTGGTACTTTGCGATTCAAATGGATAGCCGGACAGAGTTCGCGGCACATGCTGAATTACTGACGGGTCTTATTACTACCGCATTGCTGATTACTGTGATTGTGGTTGCCATTGTTTCTTGGTTGGTGAGTTTCCTGTTCCGTGATTTAGGTCGTGTATCTAAAGCTCTACAAGAGATTGCGTCGGGAGATGCGGATCTTACCCAACGTTTAGAGCCACGTAGCGATGATGAGGTTGGGCAACTGGCGAGCAACTTTAATACCTTTGTAGGCAATATGCACACGATGGTACTTAAGCTGAGCCAAGTCTCTGCGGCTTTGTCGCAACAAGCGAAAGTCACGGCGGCACAAGCAGAAGAACGCAGTAGCCGCATTCGCTTACAGCAAGATGAAATCAATATGGTTGCCACCGCGATCAATGAGATGGCGGCAGCCACTCAGGAGATTGCCGGAAACGCTGACCATACGGCACAAAATTCCAGTGAAGCGGTCACCGCATGTGTGCATGGCAGTGGTCAGGTGGGGCAAACTCAGCGTTCGATTCAGTCATTGGCTGAAGAAGTTCAAGTTGCAACAGCGGTTATCCAAGAATTGGAGGCTCATGGTCACCAGATCAGCACGATTCTGTCGACGATTCAAAACATTGCTGAACAAACTAACTTGTTGGCTCTCAATGCGGCGATTGAAGCGGCACGAGCCGGTGAGCAAGGTCGTGGATTTGCGGTCGTTGCGGATGAGGTTCGTGTACTAAGCCAACGCACCCACGCATCAACCAAAGAAATTCAGCAAATGATCGAAACGCTACAAGCGACCACCGGTAAAGCGGTGGGCATTATGGATGATAGCCGTCGTCTGGCAGACACCAGCGTTACAGATGCGAATGAAGCATCGGTCAGCTTGGAGCAAATCCACAAAACAGTAGAGCGTATCAGTGATATGGCAACACAAATTGCATCTGCAGCAGAAGAACAGGCGTCGGTAACGTCGGAGATTACTCGCAATACGGTGGGTATTCGTGATGTGTCGAACGATCTGGCGCAAGAAGCACATTCTGCCGCTGAGCAAGCGACACAGTTGTCCGAATTGTCACATGAGCTTGAGCAAGAGATCCGTCGCTTCAAACTGTAAGCTGAAGATAGGCGAGAGTCAAAAGGAGCGCTTCTGCGCTCCTTTCTTTTTATTACGCATCCGATTTATAGCCAGAGTGATTGTATCTGCGTGTCATGTTGCATGTGGTGCGTATATTGTGCTTGAAACAATTCTGCGGTCGCAATGGCATCGGTTAGCGCATGATGTGGTGAATAGGACGGAAGACCATAGCGCATGCGAGATTGTCCCAATCGTACGGAGGGTAAGGGCCGCCCTGTCACACGTTGCCAAAATGAGCGTTGTTGTTGCAGTATGTGACGTTCCACTTCCAGAGTATCGATCAGCGGTAACTCAAGCGCTTCTCCCCAGAGTTGTAGTGTGGCTTGCTGCAGAAACTCTCGTTCGATATGACGAAAATGTACCACGGCGATTTTTCCGCGTAGTGCTCCGATTAATTCCCGTAGTACCACGTCAGGGGCTTGAGCGCGGCTGAGTTCCGAGTGAGTAATACCATGGATCGCCACCGATTGTTCAGCAAGAGGTTGGGTTGGCTTGACCAGCCAATAACGAGCCTCTTTAAGTGCGATGCGAGAGGTTGTGAATGGCACTAAACCAACACTCAAGATAGCCTCTTGCTGAGGGTTTAAGCCTGTTGTCTCGAAGTCGAGAGCGACGAGAGGGCATTCGGCAATCGGAGTTGAACCCTCTAAGACGGGGTGAGCATAGTAGCGTTGTAGATCTGGCTGTGTGGTCTGTTTAGCTAAATGAGCCAGACGTGCTGGCCAATAAATTGCAGATTGAAACATCGTACTCACTTAAAGTGTTGGTTAGCCTGATAACGGTACTTGAGGTAATTTTGCCCGTTACTGAGGATTTGAAACGCATCTTTTAAGTTCCGCCGTTCAAAGTCGGAGAGATTTTCTGGCTCGATGCTATTATCGGCTTCTCTCTCTTGCTCCACATCGACTGCTTGATGACGGATACGCACCATCGCAATAAATTCCAATGCATCACGCAGATCTTTACCTTTACCTTGGGGCAGCAACCCTGCATCAATCACATCATCCAGCCGTTCAAAAGAGTTCTTGGCTCGTGACCCAGCGGCGAGTGCATGTACACGGATTAAATCTGCCAATGGTGCTGTCCCTCGGCGTTTCAAATTGATCGAGTTATTGTGGCGACCATCTTTTTCCATCACAAAGTTTTTAGAAAAATCCCAATGGCGGAGTGCGGTTAAGGGCATTGCGCGCTAAACCAGGCCAAAAAGCGTTGATTACGCCTTGCGCGCCGTACAATGAAGCTGGATAGCTGTTCTGCCCATTTGGTGCGACCATATACGCCATCCAGATCGAAAAAAATAGAGGCATTAAGCAGGGCTTGGGGATTCGGATTATCAATCCAATCAGCAAAACAGTTCTCCCACTCTTTGCGAGTCATACGCCATTTTGGATTATTGGCCATGATGTCGCCATCGCAAAGCGGATAGCCACAACGATCTAATCCATGACACACCCATTCAGCCAATTGGGCGAAATAAGCACCATGCTGCTGAGCGTCGTAGCGATCGTCCAGAATCAAGGCATTATCTTGATCGGTCACAATAAGCTGTTCATCCCGACCCATGGAACCAAATGCTACAAAACAGTATGGCAGCGGTGCTTCGCCTAGCTCTGCTTCACCCAGTTCAATAATGCGTTGTGTGAAAGCGCGGCCAATGGTTGACATGGCTGTACCAATCATGTGGGAATTTGCATCTTCATTGACGAGGCGTACAAAGCTCGCCTTCACTTCGCTTGCGAGCTGGGCTAATTCATCAATACTGGTTTGCTGATAGATACGGCTCACCAAGAGCAAGGAGTTTTGCGATTCATGACGTACGATATCAGTCATATCGATGATGCCTATCGGCTGTTTCTCTCTCAGCACTGGAAGATGATGCACATTATTGCGCAGCATGGTGAGCATGGCCTCATAAACGTAGGCATTGTGATCGAGTGAGATGACCTCATAGGTCATGACTTGGCTGACTGCTTGAGTGATATCGATACCTTGTGCTAAAACACGGCGGCAGAGATCACGTTCAGTAATAATGCCGACGACGGGTGTGGAGTCATCTTCTTCATCCTGCAGGATCTGGTTATCTAAGATCAGTAGCGCCGAAACATTTTCATCCGCCATGCGTAATGCAGCTTGTTGGATCGAGGCATTTTTATCTATGGTTGGGGCTGGGTGAGTTAACAACTGCTTTACTTTGCTGGTAATGAGATCATTTTGCTCTTTTTGTTTCTTGACCGTTTGGCGTAAACGTACCGATTGCTCGACTTCAACAAAATCGGCGAAGCTGTCGAACTCTTGATGCAGCCGATGAAAGAGATCTTCTGGAATGCAATATAGCAAGGTATCTTCAATTGCCGAGACCGCGAAGGAGACTTGGTTACGAGTTAGTAGTCCCATTTGTCCAAATAGACTGCCTTCAGTCAGCCGGTTATAGAGCTCACCATGACGGCGATAGACTTCGACCGCACCACTACGAATCAAATACAAATCACTAATGGCTTGTTTGTGTCCGATAATGGGCGTGTCTTTACGAAAATAGGCAATTTCAATTTGTTGAGCGATGGTGGGTAACAGATCAGAAGGTAGGGCATCAAAAGGGGGATGCTGTTGCAGAAACTGTTGAATCTCGATTAACTCGGCGTCCATGAGGGCTCCTCTCGTTACAAACATCTGTTGCGCGATGTTTTTGGCGGTTTGGGTTGACCATGCTACCTCACTTTACTGCGTGAGGTCTAATCGGAGGGGGGATTGTTTGGGAATTTATAAAGATAGGAACGACAAAGGGTAACACCCAAAACAAAAAAACCGGCTATTTCAGCCGGTTTTTAGAATGAGCACGGTGGCGAAACTACATCACCGCAGCAATGCCTTTGCACAGAGGCAGCATGTTTGATTTGGTCATGCCGGCAACGCTGATGCGGCCTGAGCCTACAATGTAGATACCCAATTCGGATTTCAAACGTGCGACTTGTTCTTTATTTAGACCAGAGAAAGAGAACATGCCGTTTTGGCGCTCGATAAAGCTAAAGTCCGCGTCTACACCCACTTCTTTCAATGTGTTGACGAACAGCACGCGCATCTCTTGAATACGTTCACGCATTTCAGCCACTTCAGCTTCCCATTCAGCACGTAGCGCAGGGTTATTGAGAATGTAAGTGACCACTGCAGCGCCGTGAGCGGGTGGGTTTGAATAGATAGAGCGGATAATGGCTTTGACTTGTGAGAATGCCGTTTCTGCAACCGTTGTTGAAGGTGCAACCAGAGTGAAAGCACCTTACACGCTCGTTGTACAGACCAAAGTTCTTTGAAAATGAGCTGGCAACCAAAATTTCAGAGTTGTATTTGGCAAAAGTACGCAGACCTGCCGCATCCTCTTCCACACCTGTTGCAAAGCCTTGGTAGGCAAAGTCAAACAGAGGAAGCAGACCTTTATCTGCCACCAATTTCGCCAACACTTCCCACTCTTGCTCCGTTGGGTCGATGCCTGTTGGGTTGTGACAACATCCGTGCAGAAGGACCACATCACCTTTCGCTGCTTGCTCTAAATCTGCCAACATAGCAGCAAAGTTTTTGTCTTTGGCTTCGGCATCGTAGTAAGCGTATTGCGTTGTTTCTAAACCAGCCGCGTTGAACACACCATGGTGGTTCGCCCATGTTGGGTTGCTGATCCAAACCTTCACATCACCTAATTGACGTTTAATAAATTCGCCAGCGACACGCAGAGCACCGGTACCACCAGGAGCTTGTGCCGTTTTCGCTAGTTTTTGAGTCACTATGTCAGAATTCGCGCCGAACAACAGTTTTTGTACTGCTAAACCGTACTCTGCAGTCCCTTCAATCGTGAGATAAGATTTGGTTTTCTCTGATTCAAGTAAGGCTGCCTCTGCTTTCTTTACGGTAGCAAGAACAGGGGTTTCTCCCGCTTCATTCTTATAAATACCAACACCGAGGTTAATTTTGTCGGTACGGGGATCTTTTTTGAACTCTTCAGTTAAACCAAGAATTGGGTCTGCGGGGGCGGCAACGACTTTTTCGAACATAAAGCACATCCATGTCAAGTTAGGGGTGGGAAAGAATGATTGAACTCATTAAATTTATCGTATTTATACCTTCCTCGAATTCTTGTGACAACAGTACCTGAAAGAAAATATCGAAAAATTTTTACTTGGCTGAGGAATTGGGAATAGCCGGTCATTTTGTGATGTAAATGCCCCAAGCTTTTCAACTTAGGGCGGTGCCGGTGGTTTGTCTTTAGACTGACCAGATGACAGGGAAGGGGAAAATTCAGCGTGTGTTGGGATTATTACGTATGAAATTTTCAGTCGAGTGGGTTTGCTACTCGCAGCGTGCAATATCTCTCAGACCTTAGTCTTTAAAATGGGCAGCGATAGCGGTAGATGTTTCTTCAATAGTCAGAAAGGCCTCAATAACCGCAGAAGAACAATGACTATCCGATCTCGCGAGAGTGAGAGTTCTGGATTTTTCATGCTGATCGAATGGATTGTGTTATTTCACTCTCAACCTTTATGCAACGAAGTTTGCCTATTGGAGGGGAGTGTTTATGGTCAGAGTGTTGCACAGACGTAAGGAAGCCCATGAGTCGTGATTTAAGGGATTTTTCAGTTCAGTTACCAATAAACCGAGATTTGATAACCTATCAAATGCAGGTCAAAGAGAAGCTGTATGACTTCAACCATTCGCGTCCTGCACAGCATACTGAGCGGCAAGCGATATTAAATTCGCTATTGGGCTCGGCAAAAGGTGTGACGATAGTGCCTCCGTTTTTCTGCGATTTAGGCCATAACATCCATTTCAAATGTGGTGGTTTCTTAAACACTAACGTTACCATTTTGGATATTGCCCCAGTGACGATTGGTGAATATGTGCAGATGGGACCGAATGTGGTGATCAGTACCGTTGGGCATCCACTTGATCTTGCACAGCGTGTGTTACCGATTGCGGCGGGTAACCCGATTGTGATTGAAGATAGCGTGTGGCTTGGCGCGGGCGCGCTCGTGCTTGATGGCGTTACCATTGGTGCGCGCAGTGTGATTGGTGCCGGAAGTGTAGTAACCAAAGATATACCGCCGGATTGCGTTGCAGTGGGGAACCCGTGTCGAGTGATTCGCCAAATCGAGCACAGTAAAATGCCTTCTGAAGCGGAATTAGATGAAATGTGGCGCGATCTCGACTTTATTGAAAGTGAGAAATAATCGCTGCCCACAATAATGAATGCTGTTAAGATGCCGCTCGTAGTCGGGGAGCCCTAAGGGCTGAGATCGCGCAGCGAGACCCGTTGAACCTGATTCAGTTAGGACTGACGTAGGGAACTATCCTCCACTGCTCGTATTGTCTTACCATTCATCTGCGGTTTGGGATCAGTTCCTGTTTTTCACAGGAGCCTTTATGCCATCAAATTCTTCTCTTCAAACACCGATTGTACTCACCATTGCCGGTTCAGACAGCGGCGGGGGGGCGGGCATTCAAGCCGATATCAAAGCCATTTCCGCAACTGGAAGCTATGCTTGCTCGGTGATTACCGCGATTACTGCGCAAAATACGCAAGGTGTTTCAGCGGTATTTCCTCTACCTCTAGAGATTATTGAGCAGCAATTGGAGGCGATTTTCTGTGATATTCCTGTCTTGGCGGTAAAAATTGGCATGTTGGCGGATGCCCAAATCATCACTCTGGTTGCCAAAAAATTGCGTCAATATCAACCCCAATGGGTTGTGCTCGATCCGGTGATGGTTTCAACCAGCGGGCATCATCTACTCGCAGAAGATGCCGTGATCACCTTAAAAAATGAGCTGTTGCCACTTGCTAGTCTCATCACGCCTAATCTACCGGAAGCGGCCGTTTTAGTGGGGATGACAGAGCAAGAATGGCAACAAAATCCACAGCAGGGCATTGCTGCACTACGTCAGTTAGACACCCAAGCTGTCTTGCTCAAAGGAGGGCATAATCATCAGCAAATGGACAGTGATGATCTGCTTATCGAGGTTGATAATATCCGCCATTTCCGCGCGCCACGAATTGCTACCAAGAACACGCATGGTACGGGGTGTTCACTCTCATCGGCGATTGCTTCCTATCTCGCTCAAGGTTATGCGTTGAAAGAGGCGGTTGAGAAAGCAAAGCAGTATATCCATCAGGCGATCTTGCATGCTGATCAACTCAAAATTGGCCAAGGGTATGGTCCGATTCACCATTTTTATCGGCTGCAAATGGATAAACGCCAAGAACAGTGAATTTGGGGTATAAAAAAACCGTCTCGTAGGAGACGGTTTTTACATTCAACAGAGCGGAATTAGAAGCTTGCGCTGCGAGGTGTACGTGGGAATGGGATCACATCACGCACGTTGCCCATACCTGTAACGTAGGATACAAGGCGCTCGAAGCCCAGACCAAAGCCCGCATGTGGCACGGTGCCGTAACGGCGCAGGTCGCGATACCAATCCATGTGCTCAGGGTCGATACCAAATTCACGCATACGTGCATCGAGAACATCCAAACGCTCTTCACGTTGTGAACCACCGATGATTTCACCAATGCCCGGAGCCAATACGTCCATCGCCGCAACAGTTTTGCCATCTTCGTTCATACGCATGTAGAACGCTTTGATGTCTTTTGGATAGTTCTTCACGATAACCGGTGCTTTGAAGTGTTCTTCAGCAAGGAAACGCTCGTGCTCAGAAGCCAAGTCGATACCCCACTCAACTGGGAACTCAAACGTTTTGCCACAGTTTTTCAGAATTTCGATCGCATCGGTGTAATCCACTTGTGCGAAATCTGAATCTACAAACTGTTCAAGACGGGCAATCACTTCGTTGTTGATACGATCGTTAAAGAACTCAAGATCGTCACGACGCTCAGCCAGTACCGCTTTGAACACGTACTTCAGCATGTCTTCAGCCAGTTTTGCTACGGTGTTTAGATCCGCGAACGCGACTTCAGGTTCAACCATCCAGAATTCCGCCAAGTGACGGCTAGTGTTTGAGTTCTCAGCACGGAACGTTGGGCCGAAAGTGTA
The DNA here is from genome assembly GCF_000696385.1 of Vibrio metoecus. Lineage (GTDB taxonomy): Bacteria > Pseudomonadota > Gammaproteobacteria > Enterobacterales > Vibrionaceae > Vibrio > Vibrio metoecus. Next base: position 81,195 of record NZ_JJMN01000064.1, read on the forward strand.
CACTTTGCTGATCGCACAAGCGTACGCTTCCGCGTTGAGCTGGCCTGATACAGTAAGGAACGTTTCTTTACCAAAGAAGTCTTGGTTGTAATCCACTTTACCTGCATCAGTACGCGGTAGGTTTTCCATATCCAGCGTTGAAACGCGGAACATTTCACCTGCGCCTTCTGCATCAGAAGCGGTGATCAGTGGCGCAGAAACCCAGAAGTAACCTTGTTCATGGTAGAAACGGTGAATCGCTTGTGCTAGGCAGTTGCGTACACGTGCTACGGCACCAATGACGTTAGTACGTGGACGCAGGTGAGCCACTTCACGCAGATATTCGATGGAATGACGAGTTTTCGCCATTGGGTAAGTGTCGGCATCTTCAACCCAACCCACCACTTTTACCGCAGTTGCAGCCAGTTCAAACGCTTGACCAGATGCTGGAGACTCAACAATGGTACCCGTTACTTCAACAGAGCAACCTGTCGTTAGCTTCAGGACTTCATTGTCGTAATTATTCAGATTATTAGGAACCACGGCCTGAATCGGGTTGAAACAAGAGCCGTCATAGATGGCAAGAAACGAAATTCCAGCTTTGGAATCACGACGTGTGCGAACCCAGCCGCGAACAGTGACTTCACTGTCTACTGCGAGCTTGCCGCTTAGTACGTCATTTACAGGCGCGTAAGTCATGTTTATTACAGTCTCCGTTGAGATAAAAGACACCCCAATGTCATTTGCAGCAATCGTTGCGCAAAAAATAGACGAAACATTGGGTTGTAGAGAGTTTTACAGATTCAACGGAACATATTACCTGTCAATTTGCCAGCTTCAACCTTTAATGTGGTTTCCGCGCAGAATTCTTGCTAATCAAAGTAAATTGATTGAGCAGTGACTCCAATTGCTGCGACAAATGTTCAAGATCGATACTGATCTCACGCGTTTCGCTGGCTGAATGGGAAGTGTCATCGGCATGATGAGTAATCACGTCCACTTTATTTTGAATTTCATGGCTGACTTCTGTCGTGCGCTTGGTTTGTTCTTGAATCCCCATCGCGTGATTGAGCACTTGTTGCATTTCAGTGACCACATTGGTCATGACTTTAGAGAGTTCTTCAATTTCTGTTGAACGTTGGTGAGCATGCGAACACACCGTATCAACCGAAGTGAGAGAGGCTTGGCTATCACGTTGGAAGCCGGAAATAATGTTTTCAATGTTGCCAGTCGCCTCCGCTGTGCGTGATGCTAAATGGCGGACTTCATCGGCAACCACAGCAAAACCTCGGCCTTGCTCGCCTGCGCGGGCCGCTTCAATGGCTGCATTCAGAGCCAGTAGGTTAGTTTGTTCGGCAATGCCTTTAATGACGCCAAGGATGGAGGAGACTTGGGTTGTTTGATTGTTTAAATCCACAATACGTTGTTTAACCGATTCAATATCGCCCACCAGATTTTTAATATCTTCACTGGCTGCGTGTGCTTGTTTGGCACTTTGCTGAACAATGTTAGTAGTGTGATTGACCAATTTAGAGGCTTCTTCGGTGGCAAATTCGACTTGCTGCTGTTTGGCTTGCATGTCGGTAATGTTGAGTTGTACTTCAGAGGTTTCTTTTTGCTGATTATTGGCTGCCTGATCGGTGACTTGCGCCACATTCGTGAGCTTTTTAGCCGAGTCAGCAAGGGAATGGGACGTTTCTTGCACTTGTTGCAAGCTGTCTGACACGGTATCCATCAGTGAGTTGATAGATACCGCGAGTTGCCCGAGTTCATCTTTTCGGTCATTCGCTAAACGATGAGACAGATCTTTACTCTTACTCACATCACACATGAATGTGGAGATTTTTTGTAGCGGCAGGATAAGAATACGGCGCATAAAAAACAGGGTGACCATAAAACCGAACAAGGCGATTACCGACATAATACTTATGCCAATGAGTGTTCGGTGGTTGACCATCTGGGTTAAATGATTAAGGTTAAACTCAAGGCGGATCACCCCAAGCACTTCACCTTCCGGAGCCATGTGGCAAGCCACACAGTTCGTTCCGCGATAGTTCTCACTGGATTTCATGGGCAAAGCTACCACGATCCCATTCCCCCAATCGCCAGAATAAGGTTCGATTACCGTTTCACCGGCGAGGGCGCGTTGATCGATGGCATCTTGTGGCTTTTGCTCCGGCATGCCGGGACCATAAAGTTTGTTCACGGTTTCTGCGCGGATCACCCTGACTTGTTCGATGCCATCTTGAGCCAAGGCTTTTTGGCGCAAGGTTTCCTTTTGCGCCATGGTGCCAGTGAGCATCATCATGTTCAAACTATCAAAGTAGTTACTGGCTTTATCGTGTAGTTGCTCACTTAACACGGAATGAATGAGATCTTTTTGCTGCCAATATTGGTAGGAGGTTGAGCCTGCCAAAACTAAGGCAAACACGGTAATTAATGTCAGCAGCAATTTACTAAGAATGGATGAGTTCATGATAGTTTTGTAATTATAAGTGACCCCGATTTATGTAAATATAGCGTTAATTCGCTAGGTGACAAACGTAGACCAATTGTTAGTGTGACCTTAACCAAAGTGTGAGTTTAAATATGAGGGATGACGCATACTCTTTTGTGATGGTTCAACATATTAAGCTGCTGATTATCACCTAGTGCATTGATTGATCAGGGATGTTTTTAGGCGATGTACGTGAGAGGGGCGGTTGGCCAGAATTATGTTTTGAATAGCCTTGTCTCAACGCGGGAGATTTCTTAGTATTGCGGCTCTTTTAATGCCCCGAGAATGATGATGAAAACAGAATTATACAAAGAGTTTATGTTTGAGGCTGCTCACCACTTACCGCACGTGCCTGCTGGACATAAATGTGGACGCTTGCATGGCCACTCTTTCTTAGTTCGTCTGTACGTTGAAGGTGAAGTGAACCCTCATACCGGTTGGGTGGTTGACTTTGCTGAAATTAAAGCGGCATTCAAACCGATTTATGATCGCCTTGATCACTATTATCTGAACGATATTGAAGGGTTAGAAAACCCAACCAGCGAAGTGTTGGCAAAATGGATTTGGCAACAGCTTAAACCCAGTTTACCGCTGCTGAGCAAAGTCGAGATCAAAGAAACTTGCACGGCAGGTTGTATTTATCGCGGTGAATAGCGCATTAATGTGAGATTTAATCTGATCATGCCAAGCATAAAAAACGCCCAGATATCTGGGCGTTTTTGTAACCGCAAAAAGGTTCTGATTAACAGATCACTTTGATTGCCAAGCCACCTTGTGACGTTTCACGGTACTTAGCATTCATGTCCTTGCCGGTTTCCAGCATGGTTTCAATCACTTTATCCAGTGAAACTCGTGGGGCAGAAGAACGACGTAGCGCCATACGGGTTGAGTTGATCGCTTTCACTGCTGCAATGCCGTTACGCTCGATACATGGCACCTGTACTTGTCCTGCAACTGGGTCACAAGTCAAACCAAGGTTATGTTCCATCGCGATTTCAGCCGCCATACAGACTTGCTCTGGGCTACCGCCTAACAGTTCAGCAAGACCCGCAGCAGCCATAGAACAAGCTACACCGACTTCACCTTGACAGCCCACTTCTGCACCTGAGATAGAGGCATTACGCTTGTACAAACCACCAATCGCGCCAGAAGCAGCGAAGTAACGGATGTAGTCTTTCTCAGTTACGGTTTGGATGAATTTGTCGTAGTAGGCGAGTACCGCAGGGATAATGCCACACGCACCGTTAGTCGGTGCAGTAACTACACGGCCACCAGCTGCGTTCTCTTCGTTAACCGCAAACGCATACATGTTTACCCAGTCAACCACTGCCATAGGGTCGTTAGTGGTTTTTTCTGAAGTCAGCAGTTGTTGACGCAGTGCTGCCGCGCGGCGTGGTACACGCAAAGGCCCAGGCAGGATACCTTCGGTATTCATACCGCGTTCCATACACTCACGCATGGTACGCCAAATGTTGGCGAAATAGGTGCGTACTTCTTCATCTGAGTGCATAGCTTTTTCGTTTGCCATCACCAGTGTGCTGATCGAAAGACCACTTTCTTTACACTGGTTCAGCAGCTCTTCAGCAGAGCGGAAAACATAAGGCACTTGAATAAGAGATTCGCTCTCTTTACCAAAGTGTTCCTCATCAACGATGAAACCACCGCCGATAGAGTAGTAAGTTTTGCTGAAGATTTTTTCGTCATTGATCCATGCGTGAATCTGCATGCCGTTTTCGTGCAGTGCCAGATTAGTGCGGTGGAAGTTCATGCCACCTTCACGAGGGAATGAGACGGTATGACAGTGCATACCAACAGGAAGACGTTCTGTTTCTTCTACACGAGCAATAAAGCCCGGAATTGAGTCGATATCCACTTTCTCTGGCGTGTTGCCTGCCAGACCCATGATGATAGCGATATCCGTGTGGTGACCTTTCCCTGTCAGTGATAGCGATCCATAAACGTCCACGGTGATTTTAGTGACGTCGCGCAATTTTCCCATTGAGCGTAGTTCGTCAATAAATTCTTTACCCGCTTTCATCGGTCCAACCGTGTGTGAGCTCGAAGGACCAACACCGATTTTATAGATGTCAAATACACTAATCATTTTGAATGCCTCAAAACTAAGCCCCCCTAGGAGTAGGGAGGCTTTTTGTATTGTTATATTTTGTGTTTTAAGCTCATACGCAAAGGTAGAGATTAAAGAGCGCCGTAGATTACAGAACTAATCGCAGCCAAGCCACAAATAACTGTAAAAATCTGTACAGGTGCTGAAGTCTTGAACTTCGCCATTGCAGGCACTTTGTGCATTGCAAATACAGGCAGCAGGAACAAGATTGCGGCAATCATTGGTGCGCCCATGGTTTCGATCATGCCAAGGATACTTGGGTTAACAATCGCAACAATCCAAGTGGTGATGACGATGAAGCCCAGAGAGATTTTTTCAATCTTGCTGATTTGCATATCGCTGCGAGATTTCACTAGACCAACCAAACCTTCATGTGCACCAAGGAAGTGACCGAAGTAGCTTGAAGTGATCGCTGCAAATGCCACGATTGGACCTAAGTAAGAGATGATTGGAGAGGCGTGTTCGTTCGCGAGGTAAGACAGAACTGAGATGTTTTGCTCTTTCGCCATAGCCAACTCTTCAGGAGACAGTGACAGTACCACAGAGAATACGAAGAACATCACGAAACCCATCAGCATCATAGCTGCGCCGCCAGTGATCATGTCAGTTTTCTTCACTGCGTTGTCACCAAATTGTTGGCGCTGCTCTTTAGAGAACTGAGAAATGATTGGGCTGTGGTTGAAAGAGAACACGATGATTGGAATAGCAAGCCATACGATGTTTGGCATTGCAGACCAGTCAGGTGCAACTTCGATCATTGAAGTGTTCCAATCTGGGATCAGGTAGAAAGACAGTGCCAGCAGGATGAATACCAGTGGGTAAACCATGGCAGAAGTTGCTTTCAGCATCAGCTCCTTACCAAATACCACACCTGCAGTCATCGCGATAATCAGCGCGCCAGAGAGCAACCAGCGAGGAATAGATTCCATGCCGATTTGGTTAACGAGGAAAGAATCTACCGTGTTGGTGATACCCACGCCGTAAATCAGCACGATAGGGTAGATGGCGAAAAAGTAAGCAAAAGTAATAAGGTTAGCGCCAGCTTTACCAAAGTGCTCTTCAACGGTATCGGTAATGTCTGCATCAGGATTTTTTGCAGATAAAACGAAACGAGCCAAAGATTTATGAGCAAACCAAGTCATTGGTGCTGCGATTAACGCGAGGATAACTAATGGCCAGAAACCACCTGCACCAGCTTTAATCGGTAGGAAGAGTACACCTGCACCAACCGCCGTACCAAAAAGGGACAGAGCCCAGGTGAAATCTTTGTAGGTCCACTTGCTAGCAGAACGTGCTGTAGAAGTAGCCGCTGTTGTAGTATTCATATGTTTTTACTCATTTTGGGAACAGGAAATAAGTCGGAGCGCATTTTTGCACATTTTTCACATAAGAAAACTAGATCTAAATCATGATTGGCTGTGCTTATTGAAACTTCTGTCAAAAACCTATTTTTGATCACGAAATTGGCGTGCCACATGTGAGAATTGTTAATGGGTTGGATTAGTTAAAGTTATCACTGGGTGAAAAATTCTCAGTGAATGAGCTGGCAAACGTTTGCATTGTTTTTGGATTAGTTTTTCTAATCAAGCTTGATTGTTAATAAATGCTAGCTTAAAAACAAACTCAAACTAACTCATTGTAATTAATAAGTTGTTTTTGGAGGGATTGAATGATTTGTGCAGTCATACCCCATATAAAATGTTGTTTATAGGGGATGGCGAACACTCTATGGCGATGATTTTTTAACTGAAACGTACCGCTGTAGAGCTTTTTTTGATCGAGCAAAAAAGTGATCGGCACTTCAAAAACTTCATCGACCTCGTTGCGATCGAGCTGAACTTGGTAGTCGGATTCAACAAAAGCCAAAATCGGTGTCACCGCAAATTGGCTAACGGTGACCAATTCCGGCAGTTGCCCAACAATATGGATTTTCTCTTCAAGGATGCCGATCTCTTCCCGCGCTTCACGTTTTGCGGTTTGTTGGAGTGAACGGTCGCCCTCTTCATATTTTCCGCCGGGAAAGCTGATCTGCCCGGGGTGATGCCTTAAATGTGCGGCTCGCTTTGTTAAAATGATGTGCAACCCTTGTTGGCGTTCTACTAAGCCAATCAACACAGAGGCTTTACGTAGTGTGGCAGGAGCCAAATGCGCGACGCGCAGTAAACTTTCATGATGGTATGCGACGGGTAAATGAAATTGAAACTGTTGAATAAACTCGTGACGACTGATTGTTCGCAAAATTGACCTCTATACCGTAGTTAGCGTACAACACAAGTTATAGCGTGTTTCAAAACAATGCGCTGTCGGTTACTGCACATTTGCTAGATCCTACTTGAAGCAGCTGGCAGGAAGGGGATGGTTTGAAAGGAAAACCGCCAGCGGGCATAGGCGGCGCTGGCGGTAGTTCAAAATGACGGATTAGGATTCTAAAGTCGGAAGAATTCGGCTTAACTTATCCAGTGTTTCTTGATATTCCGCCGCTCCCTCACTATCTGCGACTAAACCGCCTCCCGCCCAAGCATAAAGTTGCTGCTGATAGGCAATCAAAGTACGAATAGTGATGCTGGTGTCCATTGTTCCATGGCGGCTGAGGTAACCAATTGAACCGCAATAGGCACTACGTCGATGAGGTTCAAGTTCTTCAATAATTTCCATCGCGCGAACTTTGGGCGCGCCAGTAATGGAGCCGCCGGGGAAACAAGCACGTAGCAGGTCGGCCAATTCATAGCGTTCATCGAGGGTTGCGCGAATCGTGCTCACCAGATGGTGCACGGAGGGAAAGCTTTCCACATCAAACAATTTAGGCACATGCACGCTGCCCGGTTTCGCTACGCGACCAATATCATTGCGTAGTAGGTCAACAATCATCAGATTTTCGGCCTGATCTTTTTCTGCGTTGGCCAGATCCTGCTTGAGTGCAGCATCTTGCGTGTGATCAGCGCTACGCGGGCGAGTGCCTTTGATCGGTTTGGTTTCAATAACATGGTTCGCGACTTGCAGAAAACGTTCTGGAGAAACGCTCAAAATAGCCCCCTGCGGTAGGCGCAAAAACGCAGAGAAGGGGGCTTGGTTACCCGTTTCTAGCTTCAAATACGCTTGCCATTCACTGCCGGTGTAATGAGCTTGGAAACGCTGCGCGAGGTTGATTTGATAGCAGTCTCCCGAGCGTAAATAGTCCTGCACACGAGCAAATTTATCTTGATAGGCGGTATAGCTCATATTGGATCGCCAAGGCGATGTGAGAGCAAAGTCAGTTACTTCGCTTGGCTTTATCGGCTCTTGTTGGTTTAACCAACCCCAAGCGTCTTCAACATTTTGTCCGACCAATTGCGCGGTGTGCTGTTGGTGATCGACCACGAGCGCCCAAGAATAGATGCCCACGGCCATATCGGGCATAGCAATGTCTTGTTCTGCCAAACTAGGGAGGACTTCGACTCGGCGTCCTAAATCATAGGCAAAATACCCCAGAGCACCGCCAACAAAAGGTAACTCAGACGCATCAGTCACTTGAGGAAGATACTGCTCTTGGATGTCAGCAAGAAGCGCAAAAGGATCTTCTCGTGACAATGTCACGCCGTTCTGGGTGTGAATTTCAGTTTCATCACCAAAACTCACTAAAGTGGCGAAAGGATTGGCGACCAGAATATCAAAGCGGCTATCCATATGGGTGGTAGACGCGGAGCGCAGCAGCATTGCCCAAGGTTGCTGCTCAATAGATGTGAAAAATTGTTTAGCAATATCAGGATGATAAGTTAATTTTTTGTGTTCAATTGACAAGATTTGGTTGTTATTCATTTGTGTAATTTGTGACAGAGAAACCGTTCATTGCGTAGCATCGCAGGGAAAGCAAGAGTATCATAAAAATCTCATACAAAGCTGCTACTTAAAGAGTGAGCGTCTCCTTCGGTTTTGGAAGCAGTAATTCACCCAAGTCGCAGTACACGGAAGCATAACAATAACGAGGCGAGCAATGACGGTAATACGCAAGCAAGATGTGATCAGCAGTGTCGCTGATGCGCTGCAGTACATCTCCTACTACCACCCATTAGACTTTGTAAAAGCCCTAGAAAAAGCCTACCAACGTGAAGAAAGCCAAGCGGCAAAAGATTCGATAGCGCAGATTTTGATTAACTCGCGCATGTCTGCAGAAGGCCACCGCCCCATTTGTCAGGATACGGGTATTGTCACTTGCTTCGTCAATATCGGTATGGGCGTGCAATGGGATTCGACCGACATGACGGTGCAGCAGATGGTGGATGAGGGCGTGCGCCAAGCATACACCAACCCAGATAACCCACTGCGTGCTTCAGTATTGATGGATCCTGCGGGCAAGCGCATCAATACCAAAGACAATACCCCAGCTGTGGTGCACATCAATATGGTGCCTGGCGATAAAGTGGATATTCAAATTGCGGCCAAAGGTGGCGGCAGTGAAAACAAAACCAAGATGGTGATGCTCAACCCGTCCGATGATATTGCGGAATGGGTAGAGAAAACCGTGCCGCTTATGGGCGCGGGCTGGTGCCCACCGGGCATGCTCGGCATTGGTATTGGTGGTACGGCGGAAAAAGCGGCCGTCCTCGCCAAAGAGGCCTTGATGGAACACATTGATATTCATGAGCTTATCGAGCGTGGTCCGCAAAATGCGGAAGAAGAGCTGCGTTTAGACATTTTCAACCGTGTGAATAAGCTCGGTATTGGCGCGCAAGGTCTTGGCGGTTTAACTACAGTGGTGGATGTGAAAATCAAATCGGCACCGACACATGCCGCTTCCAAGCCTGTCTGCATGATCCCCAACTGTGCGGCGACACGCCACGTACATTTCACACTCGATGGCAGCGGCCCTGCGCAGCTAACGCCGCCTAAGTTAGAAGATTGGCCACAAATCACTTGGGAAGCGGGCGAGAATACGCGTCGTGTCAATCTTGATAATATCACCCGTGAAGAGATCCAAACGTGGAAAACCGGTGAAACGGTTCTGCTGTCTGGCAAGATCCTCACCGGTCGTGACGCCGCCCATAAACGCATTCAAACCATGCTGCAAAAAGGCGAAAAATTGCCTGACGGTGTCGATTTGAAAGGCAAGTTCATTTACTACGTAGGTCCTGTGGACGCAGTAGGCGATGAAGTGGTTGGCCCTGCAGGCCCTACCACTTCAACCCGTATGGATAAGTTTACCGACATGATGCTGGAAGAGGTCGGCGTCATGGGTATGATTGGTAAAGCGGAACGTGGCTCTGCAACGGTGGAGTCGATCAAGAAGCACAAAGCGGTTTACTTGATGGCCGTTGGTGGCGCTGCCTACTTGGTGGCGAAAGCGATCAAGAAAGCGCGCGTAGTCGCGTTTGAAGATCTCGGTATGGAAGCGATCTACGAGTTTGAAGTGGAAGATATGCCAGTGACGGTTGCGGTTGATTCCACAGGGGCGAATGCGCACCAAATTGGCCCAGATACTTGGCGAGTCAAAATTGCTGAAGCGACCAAGTAACGCTTTGTAACTCTGTTCCAATGAAACACTTGGCAAAAAAATGACAAAGGTGCAGCGTAAGTTGCACCTTTTTAATATTACAATTCATTCTGTTATCGGTACGTCAGGAGCCATACATGCCTCGTTTTATCCAAATTCTACAAATCATGATTGCCGTTATGATTGGTGCAGTCGTCGGTTATGACCTTATTTTGAACGGCATCAGCATTTTCAATGATAAATACGTCACTATTACTTGTGGCTTGTTTGTGTTGCTTGAGATCGCTCTGTTTGTGATCTACAAAACTCGATCGAAGTAAGACTAATCTCACTTCATCGCCTCTGTCATTTGAATTGCCATTCAGTACAGAGGCAAACCTTCGACAACGATCCTACTCTGTCTTTGCCACAAACATAAGTTGGGGCCTATTCATCTCACATTAAGCTTGAGTTTATTAAGCTGTGTCATCTCTATCGTACGAGAGATTCCCATTTCAAGTACGATGAGAATAAATCCCAATCTGGAGTAAAAAATGCAGCGAATTCGTCAAGAAATGAGCGATTTTATCCATCGAGGTATGGATTCTCATGTGCGACTGGCCGTGACGGGGCTTTCTCGATCGGGCAAAACCGCTTTCATCACTTCACTGGTCAACCAGTTGTTGCACACCTCCACTCATCAAAACTTGCCGCTTTTAGCAGCAGGGCGAGAGCAGCGTTTGATTGGTGCCAAGCGCGTACCACAAAGTAATATGATGGTGCCACGCTTTGCTTATGATGAAGCGATGGTTCAACTGCAAAGTAACCCCGCACAATGGCCTGTTCCGACGCGAGATGTGAGTGAAATTCGCTTAGCAATCAAATACAAGCCGCAAAAGCGCAGTAAGAAATTATTTACCAGCAGTGCCACGTTGTATCTCGATATCATCGATTATCCGGGAGAGTGGTTACTTGATTTGCCACTTTTAGAGATGGATTACGCCACGTGGTCGGCGCAGCAGTTCAATGCGCTGCATGGTTTACGTAAAGACCTCGCCAAGCCGTGGTGTGACGCTGTGGCGCAGCTTAACCTTCACCAAGAGGCCAATGAGCAAACCTTGGCGGAGATTGCCGCGTGTTATACCGACTATCTACATCAATGCAAAGCCAATGGCTTACATTGGGTTCAGCCGGGGCGATTTGTGTTGCCCGGTGAGTTAGAAGGTGCGCCTGTGCTGCAATTTTTCCCATGCCATGCACCGCATGATTCGGTCAGCAAACAGAGCTATTACGCATTACTGCAAGCGCGCCCTATCAGGAATATCAAAATAAGGTAGTGAAAGCTTTCTATAAGGATTATTTCGCCACATTTGATCGCCAAATCGTGTTGGTGGACTGCTTATCGCCGCTCAATGTGGGACATGAATCGTTTTTGGATATGCGCAGTGCTCTTGAGCAAATCATGCACAGTTTCCGCTATGGGCGCAGTGGTTTGCTCAGCCGTCTGTTTGCACCGAAAATCGATAAAGTTTTATTTGCTGCCACCAAAGCCGATCACGTGACACCAGAGCAGCATGTCAACATGGTTTCTCTCTTGCAGCAGATGATTCATCCTGCTTGGCAACATGCGGCGTATGAAAATATTGAAATGAACTGCATCAGCATGGCTTCGGTGCGCGCTACGCAATCGGGCTACATTATGCAGGGAGATAATAAGGTTGCGGCGATTCAAGGTGTGACCATGACGGGAGAATCGATCACGTTATTTCCTGGTGAAGTACCGCGCAAATTACCGGAACCTGATTACTGGCAGCGACAATCGTTCGATTTCACGGCGTTTCGCCCGTTGCCAACATCTAGTGATGAGCCGTGTCAGCACATTCGAGTGGATAAAGCCCTCGATATTCTGATTGGAGATAAATTGCGATGAGCGACCTCAAAACCAAACAGATTTTCAGCGAGCCGCTGCAAGGCAGCATTGAAACCCCGACTTTCACAGCTCAGCAGCAGTTCAGCGCACAAGAGAAATTTGTGCCGATGAGTGTGGAAGAACCGTCGGAAGCATTGGAAGCACAAATAGATACCATTATTCGTCCGAGTCGAGGGCGTAAATGGTTTGCTGGTGGCTTGTTTGCCGCATTCAGTGGTTTGGTGGCGTGGCAGGCGGTTGATAGCGTGCTGCAAGCCATTCAAAACGCAGATTGGCTTAGCCTAGGTTGGGCCGGGTTTGTGAGTGCTTTGGCGATATTGGGTTTAGGCGCGATCGGCAAAGAATTGTGGAAACTGCGCCGCTTACGTCAGCACTTTAGTGTGCAAGAGCAAGCTCAAACCTTGATGGATCTCGATGCCGTAGGGCAGGGGCAAGCCTTTTGTCAACAGATCGCTAAAGAAGGTCAGGTGGATAAAGAGGGTTACCAGCGTTGGCAATCTGCGCTGAATAGCAGTCATAGTGATGCTGAAATTCTCGACTTGTATGATGCGTTGGTAGTGGCTGAGCAAGATAAACAGGCCAGCCAAATTGTCACTCGTTATGCTACAGAAGCGGCCGCATTAGTGGCGATTAGCCCACTCGCGATTGCCGATATGTTATTGGTGGCTTGGCGTAACTTTTCCATGGTGGATCAACTGGCAAAAGTGTATGGCGTTGAATTGGGTTATTGGTCGCGGGTAAAGTTGTTTAAAGCCGTATTGGTGAATATGGCGTTAGCGGGAGCAAGTGAGTTGGCTGTGGATGCGAGCGTTGATCTGTTTTCCATGGACTTAGCAGGGCGCGTTTCCGCTCGCGCAGGGCAAGGCGTAGGGGTGGGCATTCTCACGGCGCGCTTGGGTATTAAAGCGGTGGGGTTGTTGCGTCCACTACCATGGCACCCCGACCGTCAACTCAAACTGAGTGCGGTACGCAAGCAAGTGGTGAGCAAAGTCGCAGCCTTGATAGCGAAATAGCCATTCAGTCTCGGAAATGGCGATCCGTCATCACGGATCGCTTGACGCCGATCTGGGCTTGGGCGAAACTACTGTCAACTTTTCGTGACACTTTCAAACAGGATCCCACTAAAGTGCGTCTTGAAGTCCTCTGTGAAGACCGGTTAGGTCTGACTCGCGAGTTGCTGGATATTCTCGCCTCTAAAAGCATCGATCTACGAGGGATCGAAATCGATGTGATCGGAATTATTTATCTCAACTGCCCCGATATTGATTTTGAAACTTTCAGTGAATTGATGGCGGAAATTCGCCGTATTCCTGGGGTAAAAGATGTTCGGAAAATCCAGTTTATGCCGATTGAACGGCACAACACCGAACTGATTTCTCTGCTCAACAACTTACCCGACGCAGTGTTAGCGATCAATTTGAAAGGTGCGGTGGATATGGCTAACCACGCTGCTGCCGCATTGTTCAATCGTGAAGAATCAAGCATGATTGGTCAGCAAATCTCGGCCTTGATGCCAGTATTTAACTTCACACGTTGGATGGAAGGCAGCAAATCACGCTTACGTGAAGATGTGGTGTTGGATGGGCTGGATTATGTCATGGAGATCATGCCGGTCTACATCTCTGGCGATTCTAAGCAATCGACCTTAGCCAGTGCGATGATGATGTTACGTGCTGCGACAACAGGGCTGAGCAGCATCACGCAGATCCCGCTACAGAGTCATTTAGGGTTTGAGCATTTTGTTGGGGTTTCGAATCGGCACAAAAGCCTAATCAGCCAAGCGAAAAAACTCGCCATGCTCGATCAACCACTGCTGATTGAAGGTGAAACGGGTACGGGTAAAGAGATGCTGGCTAAAGCTTGCCATAACCGCTCGGATCGTTCTTCTGCACCATTTCTGGTTCTGAGTTGTGCTTCGATGCCGGAGTGACGTGGCAGAAACCGAATTAGTTTGGTCCATGCGCCGGGCGCCTTTAACCATCAACAAGGTCATAAAGGCATCTTTGAACAAGCTAATGGTGGCACCGTATTTCTCGATGAAATTGGTGAAATGAGCCCACATTTGCAAATCAAGCTGCTGCGCTTTTTGCAAGATGGCACTTTCCGTCGTGTCGGGGAAGAACATGAAATCCACGTGGATGTGCGTGTTATTGCCTCCACGCGCCATAACTTAGCGGATTTGGCCGAATCACGCCGTTTCCGAGAGGACTTGTTTTATCGGCTGAATGTGTTGACGCTGCGGATCCCCCCTTTACGTGAGCGCCCGAGTGATGTGCAGCCACTACTCGAACTCTTCATCACCAAACATTGCAATAAACTTGGCATGATGAAGCCGAAATTGAGTGATGATGTGTTGGATAAACTCAGCCAATACCAATGGCCGGGTAATATGCGCCAACTGGACAATATGGTGTTGCGCGCCTTAACTGAAATTGATGGGGATGTATTGGGTATTGAGCCGTTCCACTTGCCGCAAGTTGACAGTGTGAGCTCTGCCCCTAGCATCAACCTTGATGGTTCGCTCGACGACATCATGAAGGAATACGAATCACAAGTGTTGGATCGTCTGTTCCAATCCTTTCCTTCCAGTCGTAAGTTAGCGAAAAGACTGAATGTTTCTCACACGTCGATCGCGAATAAGCTGAGGGATTATGGAATAAGGAAGCGCTGATGAACGGACTAAACAGCGAATGCCGCTTCTATCAAAGCGATGGTGAAATTGTGGTGCGCTGCGCACAAATCACTGACGCTGAACGCTTGAGCCAGTATTTTGTGGATAACCGAAGCCACTTGATAGAATGGGAGCCGAAACGCGAAGCGGAGTTTTTTACTGAGTCTGGCTGGCTGCAAAGGCTGATTAAGCTCAATGAATTGCACAAAATGAAGCTCGGGTACTATCTCCTGATTTTGGATGCGCAAAATGATGCCATGTTAGGCACCATCTCGTTTAGCAATATTATCCGGTTCCCCTTTTATGCCTGCAATGTTGGGTACTCTCTGGGGTTTGATGCGCAAGGGAAAGGCACCATGACCCGAGCGTTGACGATGGCTTGCCAACACATGTTCAGTGAGCATAACTTACACCGTATTATGGCCTCGTACATGCCGCACAATAAACGCAGTGAAAATGTGCTCAAGCGAGTGGGTTTTGTGCTTGAGGGGCATGCCAAAGACTACCTTCTGATTAACGGTAAGTGGGAAGATCATAATCTCACTGCACTGATCAATCCCAATTGGCAGGAATAGAAATGTCGGAACGCTTAGCTCAGCAGATGAACCTGTTGATGGAACTTGACCGTTTGAAGTCGGTGTTACGTCGCACGCGAGTGAAAAGTGCTGAAGGACGTTTAGAAAACAGTGCTGAACATAGCTGGCATGTCGCGTTGATGGCGATTTTGCTACAAGAGTACGCAAACGAAGCGGTCGATATACAAAAAGTTCTGACGATGCTTTTATTGCATGATGTAGTGGAAATTGATGCTGGCGACACCTTCGTGTACGATTCCGCCGCCTCTGCTGAGCAGGAAGAGAAAGAGTGGCAAGCAGCCCTCCGCTTGTTTGGTATGCTGCCGAAAGAACAAGGCGATGTTTTATTGGCGATTTGGCAAGAATTTGAAGCGGCGCAGAGTGCAGAAGCGCGTTTTGCCAAAGCGTTGGATCGCTTAATCCCAATGCTGTTGAACTACCACAATCAAGGCCAAAGTTGGCAAGAGCATGCTGTCACTCGTGAGCAAGCCCTGACCGTGAATCGCAAAATCGAAAAGGGCTCCCAAACGCTTTGGGAATACGCCCAACATATTATTGAACAAGCAAGCCAAAATGGCTGGCTGAAAGTTTAAGGAAACTCAATGTCTTATTTGCCTTTGGATCAATACCAAAGAAAATGGATTTTTACCCATGCCTCAATGCCTGTTCCTGAAGCCGATCTGGCTCAGATAAAACCGATGGAGCCACTACGCGCAGCACAGTTTTGGAAAGAGAACATCAGTGCGACAAGTCCTGACGCTGAGCGCTTGAGCTCACAAGACTGGCCACGTAAAGCCAATAACTGGTCAGATGAAACGAGCTGGATGGCAGAATGGGAAAGTGATGAACCCGATCTGCCTGAAGCATTGTCGGCCCATCTGCCTTGGCAAGATGATGTGACGGTGTATTTCTGTTACGAAAAATACAACGTACTGGAAACCAAATGGTCAGTATTTAAGCGCCATTGGAAAAACTTCCTGTTTTACGATGATGGCCCATTTTTGCTTGGTCGTCGTCGCAAAGAAGCGCTCTGGTTTAGTAGTGAAGGTAAAGTGAAACTCGGGTTGCGCCCATAAAAAAAATACCGGCTTAGGCCGGATTTTTCAATTATCTCTATACCCTCTTTTTAGCGGTGGGATTGTTCTCTTTTCATTCAACGCCGAGGCGTTACTCCTGTGTAACCTTGGTGGGGGTTTTAGCTGCCGAAAGGGTCGAACCCATAGATGCTGTAATGATCATGAAAATCGCCAGCCATTGAGTCCACTGTAGTGTTTCGCCTAAAATCGCCAATCCTGCCATTGCTGCGATTGCCGGTTCAAGGCTCATCAAAACACTGAAATGCTGTGTGGAAAGTCGGCTTAACGCGGCCATCTCTAAACTATAAGGTAGGGCGCTAGACATCACGGCAACCAGCAGTGCCATCGGTAGAATCGACCAGCTAAAAATTGACGCCTCTGCTAATTGGGTTGCAATCGGAAAATAAATGACCGCAGCGACAAGCATGCCGATTGAGACTGTGATGCCTCCCGATCCTACGCTGCCAGCACGTTGCCCAAACCAGATGTATCCGGCCCAAAAACCGCCAGCAGTCAATGCCAAAGCGATGCCAATCGGATCTAACGCATCGACCCCATTCATATCTGGCAACAAGAAAATAATGCCAAAGATAGCCAATGCTACCCAAACCAAGTCTTTCTTACGTTTAGAAGACAATAACGCGAGCAATAGTGGGCCAGAAAATTCTAGTGCGACACCAATCCCAAGAGGAATACGTTCGATAGCAAAGTAAAAGCTGAGCTGCATACCGCCTAAACTTGCGCCATAGATGATCATTGATCGCCATTGTGGCCAACTTAGACGCGCCCGCCATGGGCGGAAAATCAGCATTAAAATCAGTGCCGAGAGACTAATCCGCAGCGCAACAGTGCCACCTGGGCCGACGAGAGGAAACAGCTGTTTCGCAATAGAAGCACCAGACTGAATGGTGACCATCGCGGCAAGCAAACAAAGAAATAGCAATGAGTTAAAGGGGATTTTATTGTTGGCATAAATAATTAAAAACTCAGCAGAAAGTGCCGAGCGATTATGCCGTAAAAAGCGGGGTGGAGATAGGTGGGCATAGTGAGCCCACCTCAATTTCTTGGCTTCTATTGAGAAGCACAGCTAAGTGAAATCCGCTTACTTCACGTAGAAACGTGGGTTGCTGTTACCCCATAGAGTGTACAGCTCAGGGAAAATCAGCTCAGCGTTATTCTCCATTTCACTGACGGCAATGCTTTGTTTTTGCTGTTGGCCATAAAGTGCAACTTCTTGGCCTGGGAGTACGCCTTTAATATCGGTAACGTCAACCACGGTCGTGTTCATAGAGGTCACACCCACCACTTTGGCGCGTTGGCCGTTGACCAGTACATCCGCTTTGTTGCCCATTTTTCGTGGGTAACCATCGGAATAACCGACAGGGAGGTTAGCCAGCACACTGTCACGGCTGGTGGTAAAGGTGCTGTCATAGCCGACGGTTGAACCTTTTGGAACATGGTGCAAAGACGCCACACGGGTTTTGAACGAGACAATCGATGGGTATTCAGGGTTGGTTGGCAAATCACCGTACAACACACCACCTGGGCGAACCATGTCCAGTTGTGCTTCTGGTACGTTCAAAGCGGTATAAGAGTTTGCCACGTGCAGCGTGATGTCTTCACGTTTTAGATTGGATTGCTCGATTAACCAAGCTGAGCTTTCTTTGAATTTAGCCAGTTTAGTGCGCACTTCATCCGCATTGTAGTTCGGGAAATGAGTCATCATGCCCACGATGTTCAATGATGGTTGTGTGGCGATCGAGAGGGCTTCTTTCTTGCCGGCTTCCGTGGTCATGTCGATGCCGTTGCGACCCATGCCACCATCGTTGAGCGCCATATGAACCTTGATAGTCTTACCGGTTTTTTTCGCTAAATCAGCCAGTTCCATCGCTTGTTGGTGAGTACCAATCAGCTCTTCGATATTAAGGTCTAATACCGCAGACATTTCACTCAAACTCGCTGAACGAACACGCATGAGTTCGCCCTTAAACCCACTTTCACGTACTGCACGCGCTTCCGCATTGCTTGCTACGCCAACACATGGAATGCCTTGCGCGATAATCGTAGGCATTAAACCACGAATACCGTTGCCATAAGCGTCTGCCTTCATGATGGCGCAGATCTTGGTATCGCTACTCATGTGAGACTTGAATTGCTCAATATTACTTTGGAATTGTCCTAAGCTGACTTCCAACCATGAATTACTCTGCTGAATTTGCGCAGCATCCGGTAACACGGTATCAATTTTTAATGGTGCAGCAGAGAGAGAGAAAGAAGGCAAAGTGGCTGCAATAGAAAGAGAAAGCAGCGTGGCTTTAAAGTGCATGATATCTCCTGTTGTTATCATTGATGACTATCCCCTTTGCTTGATGCAGCAGAGCGGTCGACGTGGTTCATTTGCCCAAGGCTAGCCTATAACTGTGCAAATCTGTTTCTGACAAATTGACCACTTACTGGCCGCTGACCTGCAACGCCAAGTTATTCAGGGATAGAGAAAAAACGCCCCCGATGTCGGAGGCGTGGGAGTACTTAACGAATCTTAAATCGGCGTAGCGTGTCTTGCAGAGACACAGCGAGCTGACTCAGTTCACGACATGCCTGTGCGGTTTGTTGTGAACCTTGAGCCACTTCTTGTGACGCCAAATGAATGTTTTCCACATTACGGCTCAGTTCATCGGCTACCGAGTCTTGTTCACTGCAGGCGCTCGCGATTTGCGTACCGACGTCTGCAATAGTGGCAATCGACTCTTCAATCGAAACCATGAGTGATTGTGAGTGGTTACCTTGTTCTACACACTTATCAATGCTAGATCGTGAGCGTTCTGTGGCATCTTTGGCCTGTTTCGCCATCACTTGCAGTTTCTCAATGATGGTGGTGATTTCACCGGTTGAGTCTTGTGTGCGTCCCGCCAAGGTACGAACTTCATCGGCTACCACGGCAAAACCACGTCCAGATTCACCGGCGCGAGCCGCTTCAATCGCAGCGTTAAGTGCCAGCAGGTTGGTTTGATCGGCAATACTGCGGATCACATCGACCACCACGTTGATTTGGCTCGATTGCTGCTCAAGTTCACTTACGGTTTCGCCCGCTTCACCGATAATATCGGCAACTTGTTGGATTGAGCGAACCATTGAAGCATTCTCACGCGCACCTTCTTGCGATTTACCATTGGCTGCCATCGCTTGGCTGGCAGAGTCTTCAGTATTGCGCGCCACATCCGCAACGGCGGCTTTCATTTCCGTCATTGCTGTTGCAACTTGAGTGATTTGGTATTGCTGCTCTTTCATACCATCAGCAGATTGATTCGAAATCTGCGTCATTTCTTCTACCGCACTGCTTAACTGAGTCACGGCTGAGATAATTTCATCGATAAGCTGGCGCAGGTTTTGTTGCATTAGCTCTGAAGCATCGGCCAAAGTACCAAGTTCATCGTGGCCAATCGCTTGACGATCCATGTTTTGCGACAGGTCACCTTTAGCAATTGCATTGGCTTGTTTCATGACGATCGCCAACGGTCCACAGATCAAGCGTGTCAGCACGAGTGTCATTACGACCATAATCGCTAAGATAGCAATATTGCTGACCACAGACGTTGAGTTCAGTGTTTTGACAGAGCCTAAAATCTGCGATTTATTGTTATCCATCGCTTGGCGCAAAATGCCGATCAGTTTTGCAAAATCACTCTCTAACGCTTCAAAGGTATTTAAGGAGTTCGCCAAAATGGGGTAAGCGTCATCAGGGCCTTGGGTTAACAGGGTTTGGTTGAATTTTTCTGTCACCGCGGTGTAGGCATTCCAATTGCTCATTAGGCGTTTAAAGGTTTGTTCTTCTTCACCTGGCCAAACGGTTTTACCGTAGGTGAGCAGTGAGTTATTGATTTCCGCTTGAACGCGATTGTTGCGCTCAATGGTCTGTTTAACTTGCGCTGCATCTTTCATTGGCAACACTGCAAACTGGGTACGACGCCAGTAAGACATCTTGTCTTTGATTGCATCGACATTTTCCATTGCCGGTAAAGTGTCATCGGTGTAATTAAGCAGTTCGGATTGAATTTTACCTAACTCAGAGATGAGGTAGATTGCAAATCCAAGGCTAATGACTGCAATAACCGAAAAAGAGAGTGCAATTTTTTTGCCTATCGACAAATTTTTTAGAAACATGAATGTTTTACCTTTGATTGATGTCATTTAAAGCCGCATGACTAACAACATCCTTATCTGCGACAAAGTTTAGAAAGTTACGTATGTCCCAAAATTGGCCGCATACTATCATCTCAATTGTCAGTTGACGACTCTTATAGATAAAGTTAGCAAATGCTACAGAAATCGCAGATAAATTTATTTTTTGCTTTTGGGGTAATTCAAAAGCGCGGTTGCTCGATACGCTATTTGTTAACTGTGACTCACTTTTGCGCATTGCTCAGTTAAGAAACTTTAATCATTGATCTAACACCAAACATTTCTTTTCCACGCATCAATAATAAGTCTTGCCGCTCCGATAGCGTGCGTTTCTCCTCGCCAAACACAAAATCAATTCTCACGGAAGAGTGAACATGATGCGCCCTTATCTTAAATATATTATTCCGTTGTTGATCCCATTCTTGGTGTTAATGCTACCGACTACAGCGTTTCCATTTGAGGGATTAACCATTATTCAACAGCGGGTTATTGCTATTTTCTTGTTGGCTGCATTGTTGTGGGTTTTTGAACCCATCCCCATTTACTCGACATCAGTCGTCATTATCGTGCTCGAAGTGCTGATGCTGTCAGATAAGGGATTTATTTTGTTCCGGCTTGGTGAAGGTACTACCGAGTTTGGGGCGTTGCTCAAATCGACCGAAATCATGGCGACCTTTGCCAACCCTATCATCATGCTGTTTTTAGGAGGGTTTTTCCTCGCAATGGCGGCAACGAAATACCGCCTTGATGTGAATTTAGCTCGCGTATTGCTCAAGCCGTTTGGTAATAATCCTAAGTACGTGATGCTAGGTTTGATGTTGATCACCGGTATTTTTTCGATGTTTATGTCGAACACAGCGACCACTGCGATGATGCTCTCTATTTTAACGCCAGTGATTGCGGTATTTGGCCCCAAAGACCCAGGTCGTGTTGCTTTTGCACTGTGTATTCCTGTTGCGGCAAATATCGGTGGAATTGGTACGCCTATTGGTACGCCACCCAACGCGATTGCCCTGAAATATTTAGTGGGTGATAACTTGATTACTTTTGCAGAATGGATGGCATTTGGTATTCCATTTGTGGTGATTTTGATGGCGCTTGCATGGTTATTAATTGAAGCCATGTATCGAGCTGAGCAGAAAACCATTGAGCTGAGTATTAAAGGTAAGTTTTTGAAAACACCTAAAGCGATCATTGTTTACATTACGTTTGCTGCGACCATTTTATTGTGGATGCTGGGGTCATTGCATGGCATGAACTCATATTCGGTGGCATTAATTCCTGTGGCGGTATTTTCCGTGACCGGAATTATTGGCAAAGAAGATTTAAAAATGATCTCATGGGATGTGTTGTGGTTAGTGTCTGGCGGTATTGCTTTAGGGTTAGCGTTAGATAAAACCGGATTAGCAGAATTGGTGGTGAGCAGCATTCCATTTGGTGAGTACTCGCCTTATGTAGTTATTTTTGGAGCATCAATGCTCTGTTTGGTGATGGCGAATTTTATGTCACACACCGCTACTGCCAACCTGTTAATGCCGATTATGGCAGCATTAGGGGCATCAATGACATCTCTTACTCCACTCGGTGGTGAAGTGACCCTCATTCTCGTGGTGACGTTTGCCGCCTCGTTGGGGATGTCTCTCCCCATCAGTACTCCACCGAATGCTCTCGCCCATGCTACGGGTAATGTACAAAGCCAACAAATGGCGAAGGTGGGGGTTATTTTAGGGGTTTTAGGTGTGCTGATGAGCTTCGTGATGGTGTGGATCCTGAATCTGGTTGGTCATTAAGGAAAGGTTATGGCCAAACTTACGGCAGTTATTGAGCGTTATTTTAACCATCCTGAGCGTACGATTACGCTTCCTTCGGGTTCTATTTTGCTAGCGCAAAATGGCTATAACGATCGGCTGTACTACCTCAGAAGCGGCCATGTATCGGGTTTTTTTTCCGAAAAAGGGGAGCGCAGAATTAAAGTGTTTTCTGCTGCTCCCGGTGCATTTATTGGGGTGCACAGTTTTTTCTCCGGTTTGTGGACGGCGTCATCAACCGTGATTGCAGACAGTGAAGTTGAGTTAGCGTGGATTGATCGTGATACACCGGTGCAGGATGTAGAACAGTACGGCTCTCTGAGTACGCAGTTTATGCCTGTAATTGTGGCGGAGTTGTCTCAGCGGCAGCGAAGAGCAACACAAGAGGCGGTGGCCAAAGAGCGTGCATTGGAACGGCTGCATTCTGCCGAACAGATGACCACACTCGGTCAGCTTGCCGCAGGGATAGCTCACGAACTCAACAATGCGATAGGCGTTGTCAGCAGTAAAACCGAACGCTTAGAAGCGTTGTTTATGGAGCTGCTTGAAGAGGTGCATCCGGAGGCGAGTCAGTTCTTTGATTTCGGCTTACGTGTTTGGACAGAAGGTATCGTCGAGCGAGGCGCGTGAGCGTGGTGCATTATTTGAGAAGCAGTACCAACTACCTAAAGATATTGCGCGTGAGCTAGCGCGAGCGGTTCCTGCGAACGAACTTTCGGCCCATTGGTTGAGAAACCCACATTTGGCAATCCGTTACTGGCAAATGGGGCGAGATCTGCACGATCTAAGGTTAGCCGCTAAACACTCGGTGGGCATTGTCAAATCAGTCAAACAGCTCGGTCGTGCGGAGATTCATTTTGATGAAGAGGTAGACTTGAACAGCACCATCAATCGGGCATTAGCCTTATTGCAAAGTGATTTACGTCGAGTCTCTGTTCGTATGCGCCCCGGAACTTTACCTGTCATCAAAGGCTCTCAGACCGAGTGGGTGCAAGTGTGGATAAACTTGGTGAAGAATGCGTGTGATGCGATGGCGCAAACGACCGATCCCACCATTGATATTCATACCCGTTGTAGCCGCCAGCGGCTATACATCACGGTTGCGAACAACGGGCCAGAAATTGATGAGGCGACGCGGCGGAAAATTTTCCAACCCAGTTTCACCACCAAGAAAGAGGGGCTTTCTTTCGGTTTAGGGCTTGGGTTGGCCATTGTGAAACGTATTGTATCGGGCTATGGCGGAACGGTTGCGGTAAAAAGCGATCAGGACAAAACCATTTTTAGGATCAAATTACCAATTGAGGGATACCATGGAGAAGATGAATATCATATGCGTGGATGATCAACGCGAAGTATTGAGTGCGGTGCTCCAAGACTTAGAACCGCTGAGTCGCTGGCTGAATATCGAAGATTGTGAATCCGCAGCGGAAGCGCTAGAGCTGATGGATGACCTAGATGCGCAAGGTGAATGTGTTGCTGTTGTGATTTCTGACCATGTTATGCCCGGCAAAAGTGGAGTTGAACTGTTGAGTGAAATTAGCGCAGATCCGCGTTTTGTACACACCAAGAAAGTTCTGCTGACAGGGCAAGCTACTCACACAGATACGATTAATGCGATTAACACGGCGGGCATTCATCACTATTTTGAAAAACCATGGAATGCCAAAACATTGGTCGATAGTGTACGTCAGTTTAGTGACGCACTATGTCTTTGATAAGCGTTTAGATTACACCGAGTGGCAAAGCGAGCTTGACTCTACCATCGTACTTTCCCGACTGCATGGATAGTGTCGGGAAAATACGGCGATACGTTCAGTAAAGAGGAATATCCCAAGGTTGTAGCGAAGCTTGAATGGATTGTTCAAGCTCGGTTAGCCACGTATAGCGTTTAGTGTAAAGACGGCGTTTGGTTTTCGATAAACTGAGCGGGTCTTTACGCGGTGGTTGTAGAGGTAAAGTGTGCCAGTAAGCGTTGACCGCTTCTCCCCCCATTTCTTGCCATAACTCAGAATACTGAAAGCGCACAGAGCTGCGTTTTGAACCCACATAGCGTAGGGCTTGATAAACATGCCCATGATTGGTAACGCCGTAAACCTGCTCTATCTTCCAGTACCGAGCCAAAATCAGCAAAACCTCCATAATCAATGCCTTAGGGCGCAAACCATGTAATTGATGCGTTAGTTGGCGAATGATTTCTTGACGATGTTCAACATTTGGCCCCGGACCTTGCAAGGCGCCAATATGGATAACGGGTTTGTCTATACCACTGATATTAAAAGCAAGGGTAAATAAAGGTTGCTGATCGTGGCTTAGCAACACTAACGCGAGAGAACCTTCACGCTCAGGTCCGTGGCAAAGCTGGATTGAAAACAGCTCATGCTGATATAACTGCCAGCCTTGGTGGCGATAAATGAGCGGAAGTAATTGAGCGTGGCGCCTCTCCAAAAAGGCAAAATGTTCAATCATACGCTGAGCGCGTTCTTGAGCAGACCATTTCACACAAACGTAAGGTTTTAGCGGTTTTTCCAACGTGCGCGGGTAGTGCATGCGTACTGAGTGAAAAGAGGGCTGGCTAAGTAAGTTTTGCACACGAGCTAAGGTCTCAGGCATTAATACTCCCCATAGGCAGAAACGAGCGTTATAACGCAGTTTTTTTATGCCTCGAACATCGGGGTAAATTTCAGCCGCGAGAGTTGATAAATGTTTTAAATAATGAATCCGTGAGTTCATATCCAAGCCGTTTGGGTATTACTAAGAGCTGAGCAAGCGAAAAATCAGGCAGGAGCAGCATGCTCCTGCCTGTAAGCGGATTAAAAGTGGTAGGCAACGGTGGCTCCAACCAACCATTGGTTCGCACTTTCGACAATCGGAGAGTCGGCGATGTCAGAGCCTAAGCGGGTATAGGTACTGGTTTGGGTAATTTCCCAACGATCGTTAATTGGGTAGACCAGTTTGTAACCGAGGCTGTAAGAAAAATCGCCACCGGCGTGGTAGGCTTTGCGCTGCGTGTTGGCTTCTTTCTCTTTCACACCGAAATAGTAGTTGTTGTAATCGGAACTTTGATAACTGATGCCTGCGAAAGGTACAAGGTCGGCTACACCTAAATCGATGATATGGAAGTAGTTCACTCCGGTTTTGTAGCCTTTGTTTTCGTTGAGAACATCATGCTGGAAGTAGGTGGAGACAGTTCCATCGCCCAGAGCGATATCTGCATTTAAACCCAGATCAACCGTGGCTTTGCGTTTATCCATTCCTTTAACACTTTTGGCAGAATCTTGGTCATAAGCCACACCACTGCCGGTGAGGTAAGTACCGAGATTGATCACATCGCCTGTTTGGCCAAAGAAGCGGTAGTTAATACCCGCCAGATCGGCATTAAAATCTTCACCGTGGTAACCAAAGTTAAGAAGTGCACCGTAAGATCGGTCTTGGTCTTTCAGTAGGTCGCTACTGCCAAAGCCACCTGCTTCAGCAACCCATTGTCCTTCGTGAGTGTAAATATTGCCGTTTCGGATATACGTTTGCGCTGCAAAAGCGTGACCTGCAATGAGCGATGTTGTGATGAGTAATGCGATTTTTTTCATGATGTCCTTCCATTTAAGAGCTTATGCTTGGATATGAACACTGTACAAAATCGCTAGCGAGGACAATATCAAGAGTTTGTATGGGAATGTCGGACTTTTGTCAGCCGCCTCGGAAACAAGGTCATGGAAAGTAGACACTCTTATGTTATTGGGTGCTGAGCAGTTGAATGTCAGCCCATCGTTATCCGATGAACTGACGTATTGTGGTGATGGAGTGCCAATATGTTATGACCAAAGGCGCTGTTGAAGGTAAGTCGGGAAATTAATCCGCTGCGTGTAAAGGTAACCAAAGAGAGAAGCAAGCGCCACCCAGTGGGCTTTTGGTGAGTGTTACTTCTCCTTGGTGACGCACCATGATCTGTTTCACTATCGCAAGACCCAATCCAAATCCCGATTGTGCTTTGTTACGTGCGGAATCGGTACTGTAGAACGCATCAAAAATATGCGGCCAATGCCCTTCCTCAATCCCAGGTCCATTGTCATGCACGGCGATACACAGTTTTCCATCATGGCTGCTGGCTTCGATCAGTAATCGATCGCCAGCATATTTTTCTGCATTACGGATCAGATTAATTAAAGCGCGTGAAAGGAGCTGTGGATCGGCGTCCAAGTACAGCGGTTGTAAAGAGGGGAGATACTGGATTTGTAATGTACTTTTATGGCTTTGTTCATCAATGAAAGCGGCGAGCCATTGATTGGCTTCTAAACCTTGGCTTTGTATTTCGCTCTCAGGATGCTCCAGCTTGGCGTAATACAGCAGTTCATCGACCATGGTTTCCATTTCTTCAGTATCTTCAATAATACTGGCAATTTGCTGGTGCTGTTTGTCACTTAACTGGCTTTCGGCTAACACTTCGGCCTGCCACTGGATTCGAAAAATAGGGGTACGTAAATCATGCGCTATCGCATTGGTGAGTGCTTTATTACTTAGGATCAGGTGTGAGATTTTATCTGCCATCAAGTTAAAGCTGTGGTTCAGTTTTCCAACGCTTTTACTGCTTTTGGTACTCGCTCTAGCTTGCAAGTCGCCGTTAGCAAAGTCGTGGGTGACTTGCTCCAATTCACGTAAACGACGGCTTAGAAACCAAATCAAAAACATACTAGTAGAGCGCAAAACCACCAAGCATAAATACCCAAAGTAGGCTATCGGCACGATCTATGGCTTGATAGACGGGGGAATGGCTATCTGGTTTGAGAAGATAAATCTGCTCATTAGAGTCCAGTTGTAGCCATAAATTCCGGTCATCATCATGATAGATCGGAGCGTGCGCGATGGGTTGAGTAAAATGCTTTTGCACCTCTGTTGGGAGCTCTGTGAGCGCTACCTCAGAGAGCGTTTTATGGATGTGCTGAGCATAGTCACGCAGTGCGGTATCGGCCGCTTGTGGGCTATCTAATTGAGCTATCTGGCTTAATAAGGTGTGTAAGCCTTCGGCCTGAAAGTCTTCTAGTACATAGTCATAATCAGTATCTAACTCATAAACAATCACGCTGTAACTGACTAAACTGCCAAAAAAAAGCACGATCAGCGAGACGAGCGACTCGATGTAAATACGGCGCATAGGTTTCCTTTAAATCCGCTTGGCATTACCAAGTGTCAGGCACAAACAAATAACCCTTACCGCGTACGGTGATGATGCGTTTGGGCGTGCTAGAATCGTCACACAACCTTTTACGTAGCGTGACGATCTTGTTGTCCACAGTGCGATCCAACCCATCGTATTCAATGCCTCGCAGCGCTTTAGTCAAAAACTCGCGTGACACCACTTGATCGGCAGAAGAGGCCAGTAACCACAGCAAATCGAATTCACTGTCGGATAAATTGATCACCTCTCCCTCTAATTCACAACTGCGCCGACTTTGATTCAGCACTAGATCACCAAATTGTAATAGATGGGTAGCATCCGAGCTGGTGGCTCGTTCTTCCCGACGCATCAGCATTCGGATTCTGGCTAAAAGCACTCTCGGTTTGATCGGTTTATTCACGAAGTCGTCAGCACCCATTTCAAGTGCGGCGACATGATCAAAATCATCATCACTGGCGGTAAGCATTAAAATCTTACCGAGAAATTGAGCGCGGATCTGTCTACAAATTGTCAGGCCATTTTCACCCGGTAACATGAGGTCGAGCAGCACCAGATCGGGTTGGTTGAGTAAAATTTGTTCTGGCGCGGTTTCACCAGTAGCAAATGTAGTGACTTGGAAGCCTTGAGTGGTCATGTACTCGGCCAACATTTCGCGAAGTTTACTATCGTCTTCGATAATGTAGAGACTGGGTTGGTTAGACATGGGGACCTCGTATTTGTGGTTTATCCATCAAGGAACAAACGACCAATACTAACCGAAAAGCTCATAGGTAAAACCAATATTTCTGTTTGTTTTTGTCAGAAATATGAATAGTTACCTAACAGGATTCTGTAACTGTGGCATGACAAGTATTTTTTCTTGTGATGGGTACTTTTCACGTGATCGGCATTATGCAATGATGTGCGCCATGCTTAGTGTGCTGATGTCGTTGCAAATACATCAGGGACGATTTCAATCAGATAAGAAAATGCTGTTCGCTAAATTCGGTAACTTCTTTACACTTCTGTACCATTATCATCGTTTAACGATGACTTCTTCTTGTTGCCCGGTGGCGACACTCTCAGTGATTAAACGGATTCAATTAAGTGGCATCTGACTCTATTCCTCGGCGCGTGTTAAAAAAAGCGTCGACGCGCACAAAAAAAACAAACCACGATTCTGGCTTTTTATCGTACTTATCGCGGGTACGGCAGCGGGAGCCGCCCTGTTTCATGAAATGGAAACGTCCACTCTGCAATCGCGTGAAATCAGTCGGTACGCGGCAGGGCTGACCTATCAAGTTGAACCAGGACCGAGTGATAAAATCACGTTCCCAAGTTATGGTCCTTTCGATCAACGTTTGGGTTATGTGGCTTTACCGAGCATTCAAGAGCGGTTATTGCAACGTGGTTTTGCGATTCGACAACAAGTTCGTTTTTCTGATGAGCTTTACCGCTATGCTCAGTCGAGTTTGTTTGTGCCTTATACGGAGAAAGTACAAGCGGGATTAACCTTAATGGATTGTCGCGCTGAGCCGGTTTACCAGTTCCGTTACCCTGGCCATCACTATTCCGAGTTTAATACGATCCCTGACCTCATTGTGCAGTCACTGCTGTTTATCGAAAACCGCGACTTGCTCAGTGAGAAAAATCCTTTGGTTAACCCCGCGGTGGATTGGCCACGCTTTTTTAAAGCGGCATTGACGCAAGTGGGTAAAGCTCTGGATCTTGATTCTCCTTCTGCAGGGGGGAGTACTCTGGCGACCCAAGTTGAAAAGTATCGTCATTCAGAAGATGGTTTGACGTACAGCCCGCAAGAAAAAATTCGGCAGATGGTTTCTGCGAGTGTGCGGGCGTATCGATTAGGTGCGAATACGTTAGAAGCGCGCAAGCTGGTGGTTTGGGCATACTTGAACTCAGTGCCATTATCCGCCGCCCCCGGTTATGGAGAAGTTCACGGTTTAGGTGATGGTTTGTGGGTATGGTTTGCCGCTGATCCTGAACGAGTGAATCAACTGCTAGATAGCCGTCTTAATCATTCTGCGGATTTAGCTGAACAGGGTTTGGCTTTGCGTCAGGTCGTGGCGCTGATGATTGCTCACCGCCGTCCCTCTTACTATCTTGCGGTGCAGGGACGAGCTGATCTCGCGACATTAACCGATAGCCACTTACGACTTTTCTACCGCGAGAAAATGATTTCGCAGTCCTTGATGAATGCTGCGCTGAATGCGAATTTGCAGTTCCGCGACTTTGTACGCCAACCTGCACTGGTCAGAATCAATACCAATAAAGGTTTGTTGGCGGCACGAACGCATCTTAGCCGCCAGCTAGGGGTCAGTCTGTATGATCTGGATCGAATGGATCTGAGTGCATCGACAACCCTCAACTTCGAATTACAAAATGAAGTTACCCGCTATTTGCAGAAGCTGGCGAATCCTGAGTTTGCCGCTGAGATGGGCATTCTTGGATATCGCTTACTTGCCGCCGAAAAAACGGCGGATGTACGCTACAGTTTTACGCTTTTTGAACGCAGTGATGAAGGGTTCAAAGTTCGGGTACAAACGGATAATACCAACCAACCTTTTGACCTCAATGAAGGCAGTAAACTTGAGCTGGGTTCTACCGCCAAACTTCGTGTGTTAACCAACTACCTAGAAATTATCGCGAAGCTACACAACAAGTATCGTGATATGCCGATGGCTGAGCTGCGTCATCATGCGATTGAAGCGCAAGATGACTTAAGTCAATGGGCGCTCGATTGGCTTTTAGTGAGTCCGAAACGCGATCTATCGACCATGTTGGAAGCGGCTTTGGATCGTCAGTACTCGGCCGATCCCAATGAACGTTTCTTTACCGGTGGTGGGCTGCACACGTTTAATAACTTCCGTAAAGAAGATGATGACCGGATCCCAACGCTGCGTGATGCGCTACGTGAATCGATTAACTTACCTTTCGTGCGTTTAATGCAGGATATTGAACGTTATACGTTGTACAGCGAAGGCTACCGTGCGCAATTGCTGCGTGATGATAATGACCCTCGCCGTAAAGAGTATCTGCGTCAATTTGCTGATAAAGAAGGGAGAGCTTATTTGCTGAGATTCTGGCGCAAATATAAAGACAAAACAGTGGATGAACGTATGGCAACGCTTCTAGAAGGGCTCAAGCCAAGTTCAGATCGATTAGCGGCCGTGCATCGCTATTTGTTGCCGGATGCCTCCATCAATGAGTTCATGCGTTTTATGGATAACAAGTTGCCGAGTGCAACACGCGACAAAATTACCAATAAGCAGCTTGAAAAACTGTATAACAAGTATGGCCGTGGTAAGTATTCGTTACCTGACCAAGGCTATATTGCTCGGGTTCATCCGCTAGAACTGTGGTTATTAGGGTATTTGAACGAACATGGTCAAGCTTCCTTTAGTGATGTCGTTGAGGCGAGCAGTGATAGACGGCAAGAAGTGTATGGCTGGCTATTTAAAACACGCCACCGTAATGCGCGCGATAGCCGAGTGCGTACCATGCTTGAAGTGGAGGCATTTTTAGATATCCACCAAAGTTGGCAGCGCTTAGGTTATCCATTTGATCACTTAGTACCTTCTTTAGCGACTGCGCTAGGAAGTTCGGGAGATCGCCCTGCGGCTTTGTCTGAACTAATGGGGATTATTTTGAACGATGGGGTACGAGTTCCGACCAAACGCATCAATCACTTACATTTTGCACAAGGGACACCTTTCGAAACCGAATTTGCTCCAGTGGAAACCACAGGGGTGAGAGTGCTTCCTGTTGAGGTTGCGCGTGCATTACGTGGTGCATTATCTCAAGTCGTGGACAGTGGTACAGCAAGACGGATCTCAGGTGTGTTCAAGCTGCCTGATGGTACGCCAATTGTGATGGGGGGGAAAACCGGAACCGGTGACAACCGCTTACAAACGGTGAACCGCATCGGTACTGTAGTGCAGTCTCAAGCACGTAACCGAACCGCCACTTTCGTGTTTTACCTAGGAGAGCGTCACTTCGGTACATTAACCGCCTATGTCGCGGGGAGTGATTCTGAGAAGTTCACCTTTACCTCGGCGTTACCTGTGCAAGTTCTTAAGGGGATGGCTCCGATTTTATCGCCATACCTTGCACCAGATGAACAAGAGTGCCGACCCGCGCTCAAACAATAAATCGAGCTATTCGGAGATTAAGGCAGGTGAATTCCTGCCTTAATTATTTTTATCTTCTGGTTCAGAGATTTGATAAAGCTTGTGCTGATGTGTGTCGCATGTAGTTTCACAATTACACACCTTATCTACCCCCACATTTGCTAGCCCCCCACAACTGCCTTGGATGGGTTTTCGCTTAGCCATGACACCTAATGTCATCAAAAGGGCAAACAGAACAAACACTCCGAAAGCCAGTAAATACGTCATTACTTTTCTCCCTTCCATAATCGTTTGATTGAAAAACCGCTGTGGTTTGGTTTGGACAACTTAAGCGCAGTTTTAGTGCCTTGGCGATGCGCACAAACGTGAGCTTTATTCGGAGAAGATTTGCCGTAACTCAATTCGGTGATGGGTTGAAGTTGCTCTAACACTAAATTATCGAAAGTCGCCCCTCTAGGTAAAGCATAGACACGAATTCCTGCGTTAAACAAGGCTTGCAGCATGGATTGCCCAATCTGCCGAACCACCACGGCCTCAACCTGATATCGCTGGAACTGCTCTAAGATTTTGGTTTTCTTGCCACAAGAGGTGGTGGAGTTGTGCGTGATCGCGAACTCAATTGGCGGCTGTTGATAAGAGGAATCGATCAGAGCAAAAGAGGGGGCTTTCGCGAAGTGGTTAAAAGGTTGACCTTGGCGGCTAGGGATTGCATACATCATTTTTTGTTCTACCGACATTGAGATGACATCGTTATTTTGTTCTCATTAATGGCATATGCCAATAATGATTTTTGCAAACTTATCTGCCACCTCGCTTGTTATTTTGGTTCATGTTGAGGTCAATGGTAAGGCTGTGAATAGTAAAAGAATAATAGACTTGATTCATATCATGGCTGGATGGGAAGCCTTTAGTCGAGAGCTTGGTATTTCATGAGATTGGTTTTTTAATCATCATCTTAAAAAACAACGTCTATACTTTTTATCAATCACAGAGTGTGGCTTTGAATGATGATGCACGACTTAGTGTAAACGTTATCACATTGATTCTATCAATGTGAATGACTATGAGACTAAGTGAGCAAGGTGAATTCAGGGAAAATAGGTGGAATTTGTTATTTACTTCAAAGTATTTAAACAAATGGTTACGCCATTGTTGTTTGAGGAACATTTTTTTAACTGGTTCACATTAATTGTGTTTTTTAAAACTATACTCTTGAGTAAACGTTTTCACTGATTGTGCAAGTTAAGCATTGTGCAAAAGGCTGAATGAACGTTGTTCCCTACACATGTAATACAAAACAACAAATAGGACTTGTTCAATGAGAAAGTTAACTGTTTTAGCAATGCTTTCTGCGGGTATGGGGTTTGGTACACAGGCTCTGGCAGATACCACCATTGGCTTTACCATCTATAAATACGACGATAACTTCATGTCTGTTGTTCGCCAAGCCATTGAGAAGGAAGCGGCGGCGGATAGCAGCACACGTATCCTGATGAATGACTCGCAAAATAGCCAGTCGATGCAAAACGACCAAGTCGACGTTATGTTGGCACGTGGTGTTCAAGCTCTGGCAATCAACCTTGTTGACCCAGCTGCGGCATCTACCATCATCCAGAAAGCCAAAATCGACAACGTACCTGTGGTGTTTTACAACAAAGAACCTTCAGCGGACGCGATGGCAAGTTACGACAAAGCTTACTACGTAGGTACGGATTCGAAAGAGTCTGGCATCATTCAAGGTGATTTGATCTCAGCACAATGGAAAGCAAACCCTGCGTGGGATAAAAACGGCGATGGTGTACTGCAATACGTTATGCTGAAAGGCGAACCAGGCCACCCAGATGCGGAAGCGCGTACTACTTACTCTGTGAAAACCATTAACGACAACGGCATCAAAACTCAAGAACTGCACATGGATACTGGCATGTGGGATACCGCGATGGCCAAAGATAAGATGGACGCGTGGCTCTCTGGCCCGAACGGCAGCAAAATCGAAGTTGTGATTGCCAACAACGATGGCATGGCGATGGGGGCGATTGAAGCTCTGCGCGGCGCAGGCCAAAAAATCCCAGTATTTGGTGTAGATGCTCTGGCGGAAGCTTTGGCTCTCATCAAATCCGGTGACATGGCGGGTACTGTGTTGAACGATGCGCAAAACCAAGCAAAAGCGACATTCGAATTGGCACGTAACCTAGCGAATGGTAAGCCTGCTGCGGAAGGCACTCAATGGACCATTGAGAATAAAGTCGTTCGCGTACCTTATGTTGGCGTTGACATCAATAACGTCGAGTAACCTTGGCGAGATGAGGAGAAGGCTACTTCTCCTCTTCGCTCTTTCGCAACATCTAAAGATTCAGCGTCAGACCGTCGGGTTTGCCGCACAGAGATATCACGCCGTGTGTACCACGCATTGATATGGGTTGTCTGAATTTTTGCATAATAAAAGTGATGCCATGGTCAATCAAACACATGAATTCCTGTTAGAAATGACAGGGGTGAGTAAAGAATTCCCGGGGGTGAAAGCCCTTGATAAGGTGAATTTAAAAGTGCGTCCGCATTCTGTTCACGCCTTGATGGGTGAAAACGGCGCAGGTAAATCTACCTTGCTGAAATGCTTATTTGGTATTTATGAGAAGGATGAGGGCGATATCATTTTTCTTGGCCAGCATGTGAATTTTTCCTCATCAAAAGAGGCGCTGGAATCCGGTGTCTCAATGGTTCACCAAGAGTTGAACCAAGTAAAACAGTGCTCGGTGATGGATAACATTTGGCTTGGCCGTTATCCAACCAAAGGTTTTTTTGTCGATCACGATAAGATGTATCGTGATACCAAAGCGATTTTTGCTGAACTCGATATTGATATCGATCCGAGAGTTAAAGTCGCCACTTTGTCGGTTTCACAAATGCAAATGCTTGAAATCGCTAAAGCGTTTTCCCACGTACGCGAAAGTGGTGATCATGGATGAGCCGACCTCATCCTTGACCGAAAAAGAAGTAAACCATCTCTTCACCATTATCAAAAAGCTCAAAGAGAAAGGCTGTGGAGTGGTGTACATCTCGCACAAAATGGAAGAAATCTTTTCTATCTGCGATGAAATCACCATTTTACGTGATGGTCAGTGGGTGGATACTCGTCCACTAAAAGGTTTGGACATGGACAAGATCATTTCGATGATGGTTGGCCGTGAACTGACCCAGCGTTTCCCTGAAAAAAGTAACGAACCCAAAAATATCATTCTTGAGGTGAAAAACCTTACCGCACTCAACCAACCGTCGATTCAAGATATTTCGTTTGAACTACGTGCTGGAGAGATCTTGGGCGTGGCGGGTCTTGTCGGTTCGCGTCGCACGGATATTGTGGAAACCATTTTCGGGGTTCGTGAACGCAGTGCTGGGCATGTGTTACTGCATGGACGTGAAATGAAAAACCATGATGCCCATGAAGCGATTGGCAACGGTTTCGCGTTGGTGACTGAAGAGCGTCGCTCAACGGGGATTTATTCCAATCTGGACATCACCTTTAACTCGTTAGTCGCCAATGTCGATGAATACAAAACGCCTTACGGCCTACTCAGCGACAAGAAAATGAAAAGCGACACGCAGTGGGTGATTGACTCGATGCGGGTAAAAACGCCGTCACACCAAACTAGCATTGGCTCACTTTCGGGCGGAAACCAGCAAAAAGTCATCATTGGACGCTGGCTACTGACTCAACCCGAGATTTTGATGTTGGATGAACCCACTCGCGGTATTGATGTGGGCGCAAAATACGAAATTTACCAATTGATCCTAGAGCTGGCGAAGAAAGACAAAGGCATCATCATTATTTCCTCTGAGATGCCGGAATTACTCGGTATTACCGACCGGATCATGGTGATGAGCAACGGCCGCAATGCGGGCATTGTGAACACTAAAGAAACCTCTCAGAACGAAATTTTAGAGCTGGCCTCTCGATACCTCTAAGGAAATGACTATGGATGCTGTCAAATCATATGCAATTAAACATTTAAAAGAGGGCGCAATCTACGCAGTGCTGTTTATTCTGCTTGCGGTTATTGTGATTCAAGAGCCCTCATTTCTTAGCTTACGTAACCTCAGTAACATCCTGACTCAATCTTCAGTACGCGTGATTATTGCACTGGGTGTGGCGGGTTTGATCGTGACCCAAGGCACCGACTTATCCGCAGGGCGTCAAGTGGGTTTGGCGGCGGTGATTTCGGCCACTTTGCTGCAATCGATGGATAACGTGAACAAGGTGTTCCCAAGTTTGGGTGAAATTCCTATTCTTGCGGTCATTATCAGCGTTTGCTTGATTGGTGCGATTATCGGTTTGGTGAACGGTGTGATTGTGGCTTACCTGAAAGTAACCCCCTTTATCGCGACGTTGGGCACGATGATCATCGTCTACGGCATTAACTCGCTGTACTACGATTCGGTCGGTGCATCACCGATTGCGGGTTTCGATGAACGCTTTAGTACCTTTACCCAAGGCTTTATCCGCATTGGTGATTTCCGGTTCTCTTACATCACTTTCTACGCCATTATCGCGATCATTTTTATGTGGGTGCTGTGGAATAAAACCGTGTTCGGCAAAAACATTTTTGCGGTTGGTGGAAACCCAGAAGCGGCGAAAGTGTCGGGTGTTAACGTGCCTCTGACTCTGCTTAAAGTGTATGCGCTTTCCGGTGTGTTCTATGCCTTTGGCGGTATGCTAGAAGCGGGACGAATTGGTAGTGCCACCAACAACTTAGGCTTCTTATATGAGTTGGATGCTATTGCCGCGTGTGTGGTGGGCGGCGTCTCATTTGCTGGCGGTGTGGGGAGTATCGCAGGGGTCGTGACCGGGGTGCTTATCTTCACCGTAATCAACTACGGTATGACTTACATCGGCGTTAGCCCTTACTGGCAGTACATCATTAAAGGTTCAATCATCATCTTCGCCGTAGCGCTGGATTCAATGAAATACGCGAATAAGAAGTAAGCGGATTTTCGATTTGTATGTTTTTAAGGCCTGATGATTATCAGGCCTTTTTCATCCCACCTTCACATCTCCTCTGCAGGCGAATGCGCTGTGCTTTATTGATGGCTTTTACCACCTAAATTTGAGCTGACTAAGCTTGATACAACCACCGCCATATAGAAAACGCCAACAACCGATTCTAAATAGACGAGTGTTTTCGCAATTGGAGTCACGGGGCTAATATCCCCATAACCGAGAGTGGTTAAAGTCACAAAGCTAAAATAAGCGCTGTTAGAAAAGTTATCTGCCCAAGGAATGGCTTGCAAACCGTGAAACGCCTGCGGGTCTAGCTCTAACAAGAGTAAGTAAGCTACCGCCCACATTAATCCAAGCAATAAAAATAAGGCGAGAGATCCGATAAGTTTGTTGGTGTCGATTTTTCCCGAAAATAATATTTGCCGGATTAAGGATTGGAAGGTGCCATAGAAAAAAACAAATGTGAGTGCTAGCATCAGCAAGTCCATCTTTTGGATATGAAAGAGATGTTGCGCCGTAATCGCGCCTAGCCAGACCACGGCGAGTCCTCTTAAAAATTGCGTCCATTTATGGTCAAAATGTAAGCTAACGAAGCAAACAGTAAAGATCACGACAATGATGCCCTGCATAACATAATCCATTGCATTATCTTGCAACAGTTGAACAAGAGCTGAAGAGATCAACAGCATGATCAAGGCTAACGTTAAGTAGATAAAGTTATTCTTTTCGTTGATATTAGGTAGTGTTTTACCGAGTTTCATGGTTGATTCCCTTGCGTATTTATCATTAGGTATCAGTAATGAGGCGCAAAAGGATATCGAAAAATGGCCGTATTTAATATGCATTTGTTCGAGCATTATCGTTATACTCAGCAACAGTTTATAGAACAGCATTCAAGGGGGCTAGCTTGGATATAAAACTAAAAGATTCATTGGTAGGTGGAATGATTAACGGAGCCATCAATGGTTACATCGCGAGCTACCATTTCAAAGGAATGGATAGCGTTCCTATGTCACTTAATGTGATCACAAATTCTGAGGTGACAGTGTGGGGACAGGCCGTGTCTCTCACCTTCGGTCTAGGGATTATTTTATCGCTGCTCACCTCCAAGCTGTTTCTTCATCAACTGAACAAATCCCATCCACAACATGTGCAGCAACTTCAGAGCGGTTTTTGGTCTAACCTTGTGCCGATTGCGGTCGGGCAGGCGGCGGCGCTATTTGGTTGGTTTGTGGCGCTTGCTGTAATCTGGACCAAATACGTTGGTGAGGTGTCGGTTTCTTCTGCGAGTGCTGTGCTATTAGTTGGCCTGTTTGCCTTCATCATTACGATTGCCGTCGAAGTACGAACCAAGAAAAGACATTATCTATAAGAAAGTCAATTTACTGGAACAACAGCAGTAAACGAGAAATAGGAACCGAAAATGTCAGAAAATAATACCAAAACGAGTGCTGAGAAAAGCGATAAAAAAATTAATCAAGCTCGCTCCTTTACTTACTATATTTTTGCTTTGGTTGCTGCCCTTTGGCTATACACCTTGTGGGCAGACAGAATGACGCCTATGACCGATCAAGCGCGCGTGAATGGCCAATTGATCCGCATTAGCCCTGAAGTCTCTGGTCCAATTGCACAAGTGCATATTACTAACAACAGTAGTGTGAAGACGGGAGATGAGCTGGTCACTATCGACCCACGTCCATTTGAATTGGCGGTGAAAGCAGCGAAGTTCGATTTGCAACAAGCCGCGCAATCATATCAAGCTGATTCGGCCGCGATCAGTGTTGCTCAAGCCAATGAAGTTGCGGCACGTGTAAAGGTCACCAATGCCAAGAAGAATGTCGAGCGTAACCGCGTCTTGGCAGAAAAAGGCACTATCAGCCAAGCGACAATGGACAATATCCTCGCTGAACTAGAGACAGCGCAAGCCGGACTGGCTCAAGCTTCCTCCGCTCTAGAAAAAGCAAAACAAGAGTTTGGCCCAAGAGGCATTGATAACCCTGAGATTCAATCGGTGTTAAACCGACAAGAACAAGCGCTTCTCAACCTTAATCACACCAAACTTATCGCACCTGCAGATGGTGTGATCACTAACATGAATGTGGCCGTCGGTGATTACGCTGCGGCAGGACAACCACTACTCACTTTTATTAATAACAACAATCTATGGCTCACCGCTATGGTGAGAGAAAACTCTCTGGCCCATTTAAAATCGGGCGATAAAGTCAAAATTGTTTTCGACGCCTATCCCGGAGAGGTGTTTACTGGTCAAATCTCCTCCATCGGTTGGGGAAGCAGCGGTAATGGTAGCCTTGCACAAGATGCCAGTAATGGCCTGATGACTTCACCAACCAGCAGTGCTAAAGCACAACGTTTCCCTGTGAATATCGAGTTCACTGAGTTACCGGCAGATCTGGAACTCAGATACGGTGCTCGCGCCGTGGTCGGTTTTTATCCTGATGAAAGCTACCTAGGTGAAAGATTGCAAGATGTGTGGATCTGGGCATGGAGTTATATCAGCTATGTATCGTAGTGCCGCCAACCCAATTATAAGAGTTGCGGTATTCCCAGTACTTTTGCTGTTCTGGCAATACGTATTTGGGACAGATTTGCCTTTACTCGCGCCAGCGATGTGTGCGGTTTTTCTCACCACAACTCATGAACCGCCGCCAGTAATTATGGTGTTTATCATGGGCGGGATTTTGTTCATTACGGCTTGGTTTCAGGCTCTAATCAGTGAGCTGCTGATCGATTATGTGCATGTTTACTACCTGTTCTTGTTTGGAATTTTTTACTGGTGTATGGAGCGTACTAAGAAAAATCCACAAGACGTGTTTGCCATCTTGCTCATCGTCTCTACGGCTATGATTGCCGTTTTTACGCAGCAGAAAGGGATTAGCGTTGAGCAAATCCCTATGGCGCTACTAAAAAATATTTTTATCGTCAGGTTTTACTGCCTATCTGGCTTACTGGCTATTTCCGGGCGGTGAACCGCTGGCGACGAGTGTGGCTCCTGTAGCATCGACCACCAAATACTTACTTGACTGGCAAACCCTGCTTAAAGCGATCATTGTCATGACCATGATGGTGTGTACTATCCAATTGGACTTGGAGCAAAGTACTATCATTACCATCGTTGTCGCGTTAATGATTAAAGATCCTGACCCTAGTATTGGCAAAGATTATGGCTTAAGAAGACTCCTGACGACCTATGCCAGTTTGCTGTATGCGATTCCACCGCTTGCTATGAGTTTGTTGCAAGCAAATCTGGTAGGGACTTTTGGGTGTTGCGCTGGTGAGCTCGCTATTTATGGGTATTCATGCGGTAGTCAAGAAAGCCAGCTATAACTCGATTCAACTGATGTATTCCAGCTATGTCGTTTTGGTGTTTTACGGAATTACCTCAACCAGCATCAGTGCAATTTCCGATGATCTGGTGCGTTTTACCTCCGTTTTTGCGGCTGTCTTACTCGGTCTGATGAGTTTGGTTATCCTGTATCCTAAAACGAAACATTGATACGTAAAACGAGAGCGCCACCGATTTTGGTGGCGCCGTTGTATGGTGATTAAGAAGCGTATCAGTGTGGCAGTTTCACGCCGTCTGAGCGTTTTTTACGCTCCATCAAGCGGCCAAACAGTGGGCTGAGTAGTGTTACAACCGCCAATGCTGTAAAGGCTAAAGTGATTGGGCGTTCCCACAGGAAGCTGATTTCACCATCGGTAATGATCAACGCGCGGCGTAAGTTTTCTTCCATCAAGCCGCCTAAGATAAAGCCGAGTAGCAGCGGTGCAAGTGGGAAGTTCGCCAGACGCAGGGCAATTGCGCCCATCGCGACCAGAATCATCACATACACATCCATGGTATTGAACGACACCAAATACACGCCGGTGATGGAGAAGAACAGAATCATCGGCAGCAATACAGTGCGTGGTACTGCTAACAGTTTGGAGATGTACGGAATCAACGGCAAGTTCAGGATCAGCAGTACGATGTTACCGACGTACATAGAGATGATCACTGACCAGAAAATATCGGGATGCTCAACAAACAGACGAGGACCTGGTTGAATTCCGTAAGCAATCAATGCACCAAGCATAATTGCCGTTGTACCAGACCCAGGGATACCCAACGTTAAGAGGGGAACGAATGAGCCGCTTGATGCCGCGTTGTTGGCGGACTCTGGTGCAACCAGACCACGAATAGATCCATGGCCGAACTCTTCTTTCTTATCTTTTGGGGCGAGATTACGCTCCATGCCGTAAGCCAAGAAAGCCGCAATGGTTGCGCCTGCACCGGGTAAAACGCCAGTGAAGAAACCAAGGATTGAGGAGCGCAGTGAAACCGGAGCCGCTTCTTTGATCTCTTCTCTGGTCAGCTTCATGCTGCCGATGTTTTTCATCTGCTCTTGTTCGTTGGCACTGTTATCGCCGTCCGGTTTTAAAATACCCATCAAGGTTTCACCAAGGGCAAAAGTTGCCATGGCTAAGAGTAGGAAGCTAAAGCCATCCATCAAATCGGTCAGGCCGAAAGTGAAGCGTTCGACACCAATGCCTTTATCAATACCGACTGTTGAAAGCATTAAGCCGAGTACGGTCATCATCCATGCCTTGATCACTTGACCTTTACCCGCAAAGGCGGCTACGGCTGAAAGGCCGACCAACATCAGCGCGAAATAGTCTGACGATTGAAAACTGAGTGATACTTTGGCCAGTGCTGGTGCGGCAAACAGCAACATAATGGCTGAGAGTGTGCCGCCAGTGAAAGATGCGTAAGCGGCGAGTGCCAGAGCTTTACCCGCTTGGCCTTTTTGCGCCATTGGGTAGCCGTCAAACGCAGTCACCACCGTTGAAGAACAGCCCGGTGCATTGATCAAAATCGAAGAGGTTGAGCCACCAAAAATCGCGCCGTAGTAAACGCCAGCCATCAAAATCAGGCCCGAGGCGGGTTCCAAACCGTAAGTAATTGGGATCATCAGCGCAATGGCTGAAATGGGGCCTAAGCCAGGCAACATACCGATGAAAGTGCCGACGAAGCAGCCGATCATGACCATCATCAGGTTGGTCGGCATTACCGCCGTTGCCAGCCCTTGTAAAATTCCGTCTAACATGATGATTTCCTATCCGAAAGTAAACAGATGACCCGGCTCCAGATACACATCCAGTCCTTTGGTCAGTAACAAATAAAAGGCAATCACGAAAGGGAATGATGCCCCCAATAAAATGCTTTTCCGCCGCTCACCCAACAGGTAAAAACCCGCCATGAGGAACAAAGAAGTGGCAATCACAAAGCCCAGATACGTTAAACCGAGACCATACAGCGCCATCAGGACTAAGAAACTGATCAGTAATTTCCAGTTAAAATCGAGCACTGCACCACTTTTTTTATCGGGTTGCCCAACCACCAACAATAACAGTGAGAGTGCGATGCCGGCATAAGTCAAAATGGTCGGTAAGGTCCGAGCGTTAAACGGCTCTAACTCATCGCCGGGAAACATGGCGATCAGTGACGTTTGGTAGCCGTAACCGAGGCTGAAGAGCAGGAATAGCATGGCTCCCACTCGATCGCGGCAGAGCATATTCTCTTTAGTAAATAATTTGGTTGGCAGGTCCGACATATCCAACTCCATTGGGTTTGTGAACGGTAGAGGAGAAAAGAGCCGAGTAAACACGAGTTAATGAATGGAGATTAACTAACCCTGTCACACTGCCGGCACGAATGCAGGCAGCATTGGGGTGTCAGGATAAATGAAGTACTGCAAGTCAAAGGAGTTACCCATAACATTTATCCATAAACAAAGGAGTGACGTTGTATACGTTTACTCGGCAAACGGTGAGAGAAGCGGATTGCTCCGCTTCTGCTGCAATTACTTCAGGAAACCGAGCTCACGCATCAGGTCTGCCATTTGCTTCTCTTGCTCTTCAAGGAAAGCGTAAAACTCTTTGTCGCCTTTGTAGCTGTCAATCCAGCCGTTACGATCGCGGATCACTTTCCACTCTTCGCTGGCAAACATCTTTTTGAACACTTCGTTCCACTCCGCCACTTTTTCTGCGCTTACGCCCGGTGCTGCAAAGTAGCCACGCCAGTTAACGAAGGTGGTTGGGTTGCCATAGTCAGCAAGGGTTGGAATATCGGGTGCGATCTCCAAACGTTTTGGAGAAGTAATCGCCAGAACGCGCACTTGACCGGATTTCGACATCTCCAGCACTTCGCCCAGACCCGTTGAAAGCACTTGAGTTTCGCCAGAGAGCAGAGCTGTCATCGCAGAGCCGCCCGCATCATAAGCCACGTAACGCACTTCTTTTGGATCCAAGCCTTGGCCTTTAAAGGCCGCCGCTGCCACTAAGTGGTCCATACTGCCGCGCGCAGAACCACCTGCGATTTTAATTTGTTTTGGGTTGGCTTTGAAATCTGCGACCACTTGTTCCCAAGAGGTGTATTTCGAATCGCCCGCCACGACGAAAGCACCGTAGTCAGACACGATTTCGGCGACTGGAGTTAAGTCACGGAAGGATTGTGGGAAAACCCCAGACAGTGAACGGATAACAATCGGCGTTGAGTTTACCATCAGCGTATCTTGTTGACGCTCTGCCGTTTCAATCATGTGTGCAATCGCTTTACCGCCACCGCCACCAGACAGGTTTTGGTAAGAGGCGTTTTCGATTAGCTTAGCTTTCATTAGCGCATCACCAGTAGCGCGCGCAGTCATATCCCAACCGCCACCAGCACCACCGGGTACAATAAAGTGGATTTTTTCAATGTCAGCCGCGAGAGAGGAGAAAGAAAAAGTAGCGGCCAGCATGGCGGCGGTGAGAGAAGGTTTAAAAAACTTCAACATGTTTCACGTTCCTTATGTCGGCGCATCATACTGCACGTTGATGCTTATTTTTTTGTGTTATCCCTTGCGATGCAGAGAAAGCGTTCAAGTTCGCATCCACAAAGCTAGGTGAAAAGTGGAGAGCACGATAGGCTGACCACTGCTACCGATGACTTGGTATGTGTTAAGGTTAAAAACCTGTTAAGGAAATGTCTCCAATCCGTCAATAAAAACAATATTGGGCATAAAGGGGATTTTGTTCATAAAGTTCACGTTGTCGCCGAGGCTTAATTTTTAAGTTGAGGCAAGCTGCATGGTGTAGACAGTGTGCTGTTGTTTGTCTCAAGCCATAAAATTGAATGTTTATTCTTATCTATTTGTTTTTAAGGTTTTTATTGTAGTTTTTTTCTTTTGAGTTGGTTTTATACCTTAGTCTAAAGTGTCGACAATTTACTTGATTGTCGACACTTTGTTGGGCTACTTTTTCATCAGACCGAATTGTTATTAATAAGTGCCTAGGTACATAGAGCTAGGTGCGATAGTGGGAATTACGATTGATGAAAAGCAGTACTTTATCTCGTCAGCCGAGCACAGAAAAAGAAAGCACCAAATCAGAGAACCTAACCGAATATCTGATTGAAGCCATTGTGGAAGGGCAGCTCGTGCCGGGCTGTAAAATCTCTGAACCTGAACTTGCCAAACAATTTCAAGTCAGCCGCGGCCCACTGCGCGAAGCG
The DNA here is from genome assembly GCF_000696385.1 of Vibrio metoecus. Taxonomy (GTDB): domain Bacteria; phylum Pseudomonadota; class Gammaproteobacteria; order Enterobacterales; family Vibrionaceae; genus Vibrio; species Vibrio metoecus. The sequence continues at coordinate 125,323 of NZ_JJMN01000064.1, forward strand.
TTAATGCGAGTCGAAGGGCTTGGGCTGATTGAACGCATTCCGCATATCGGTGCGCGAGTGACTCAGCTTTCACCCACCAAATTGGTCGAGTTGTATGCAGTGCGTGAAGCACTGGAAGGCATGGCTGCAAGGCTAGCGGCACGCAATATTACCGAAATCGAACTCGCGGGCTTAGAAAGCCTATTGTCGACACATTCCACTCATATCGATCAGGTCGAGGGCGCTTCTTACTTTCACCAGCAGGGCGATTTCGATTTCCACTACCGAATTATTCAAGCCAGCCGCAATCAGCAGCTGATTGGCTTGCTGTGTGATGAGCTTTACCACTTATTGCGCATGTATCGTTACCAATCGCCGCGTTCGCATTCACGTCCAGTCGAAGCGTTGGAAGAACACAAATTTATTCTGCGTGCGATCCGCCAACGGGATGAAGAGTTGGCCGAAATGCTGATGCGTCGCCACATCTCGCGCAGTCGTCAATTGATCGAACAACACATAGTGCTGGATGCCCAACAACAAGGTTAAGGAGAATCCCATGAGTTTAAGTCCTGGCGCCAAATTCAGGCTGGCAGTGAAAACCCATCATCCGTTACAAATCGTCGGCACGATTAACCCTTATTGCGCCATGATGGCGAAAAGTATCGGCCATCAAGCGATTTATCTCTCTGGCGGTGGCATTGCCAATGCTTCGTACGGCTTGCCGGATTTGGGCATCACCACACTCAATGACGTGTTGGTAGATGTGGAACGCATCACCAACGCCTGCGATTTGCCTTTGCTGGTGGATATTGATACCGGATTTGGCGGTGCATTTAACATTGCTCGCACCATCAAAGCGATGGAAAAAGCCGGAGCCGCAGCAGTGCACATGGAAGATCAGGTGGCGCAAAAACGCTGTGGCCATCGTCCGAATAAAGCGATTGTTAGCCAGCAAGAGATGGTGGATCGCGTCAAAGCCGCAGTGGATGCGCGCATCAATCCTGAGTTTGTGATCATGGCGCGCACCGATGCCTTAGCGGTAGAAGGCATGGACAGCGCAATTGAGCGTGCGATTGCTTGTGTGGAAGCGGGCGCGGACATGATTTTCCCTGAAGCCATGACCGAACTGAAACAGTACGAGCAGTTCTCGACGGCACTGCGCAGTGCCACAGGTAAACATGTACCGATTTTGGCCAACATTACTGAGTTCGGTCAGACTCCCCTGTATAGCGGTGAACAACTGGCGGCGGTGAATGTGGATATGGTGCTGTACCCCCTCAGCGCTTTCCGCGCCATGAATAAGGCGGCAGAAAATGTGTATCGCCACTTGCTGGAACACGGTAATCAGGAAGCGCTGCTCGATCAAATGCAAACGCGCAAAGAGCTTTACGCCTACCTGCATTACCACGAATACGAAGACAAGCTGGATCAGCTGTTTTCACAACCCTCTTAAGTCGAGGGAAGCCCAAGGAAAACAAACCCCTCTCTTATGTTTGACAGCCAATGTGGCTGCGTGAGTAAGAGAACATTAAATCCAATAACGTGAAATTGCTCTCCTAAAACACCCGAAGGTGGACACTAAGAGGTCGGTGCGCTAGCACCAAAAGGAGAGCCAGAAAAGGAGTTCGACATGTCTGCTGCAAAAGAGTTAGGCGGAGCAGGGCTGCGCGGCCAAAGCGCGGGAAGCACCGCTTTGAGTACTGTGGGAAAAACGGGAACCGGGTTAACCTACCGTGGTTACGACATTACCGATTTGGCCCATCATGCTCAATTCGAAGAGGTCGCGCACCTGCTATTGGTGGGGCATCTACCAACGCAAGCCGAGCTGGATCAGTACAAAACTCGTTTGATTGGCCTGCGCGGTTTACCCGAAAAACTTAAACAAGCACTGGAATTGATCCCTGCTGAAGCGCATCCGATGGATGTGATGCGCACGGGCTGCTCCATTCTTGGCAACCTTGAGCCTGAACATACCTTCGCTGAGCAACAAGCGGCGACCGAGCGTATGTTGGCGCTGTTTCCGGCGATTATTTGTTACTGGTATCGCTTCAGTCATGACGGGGTGCGTATTGATACCGCCGATCAAAGTGAAGATTCGATTGGCGGCTATTTCCTCAAAATGCTCACTGGCCAAGTGCCGAGCGAGCTGTTCAAAAAAGTGATGCACTGCTCGCTCACTCTGTACGCCGAGCATGAATTCAATGCTTCTACCTTTGCGGCAAGAGTCTGTGCGTCAACCTTGTCGGATATTCACTCTTGTGTGACAGGCGCGATTGGTACGCTACGCGGGCCTTTGCATGGTGGAGCGAATGAAGCTGCGATGGCGATGATTGAGCAGTGGCGCAGTGCCGATGAAGCGGAAGCGGGCATCATGCGCATGTTGGCGAACAAAGAGAAAATCATGGGCTTTGGCCACGCGATTTATCGTGAGAGTGACCCACGCAATGCCTTAATCAAAGAGTGGTCGAAGGCGCTTTCTGAAGCGGTGGGGGATTCTCATCTCTACGCCGTCTCTGAGCGTGTGGAAGCGGTGATGAAGCGCGAGAAAGATCTGTTCTGTAATGCGGACTTCTTCCACGCTTCGGCCTATCACTTTATGGGCATTCCGACCAAATTGTTTACACCAATCTTTGTAGATGAGCCGTTTAACCGGCTGGGCGGCGCATGTTTATGAGCAGCGTGCCAACAACCGAATTATTCGCCCAAGTGCGGATTATGTGGGGCCTGAGCATCAAACTTGGCTGCCGATTGAACAGCGTGGCTAACACTGAACAAGTACAACGAACCCTCCAGTGGAGGGTTCAGAGCCATTTGAATGGCCAGCAGCATCTTTTAGTTCCTAAGCAATGGAAGCAAAAACATGAACAGTCTGTATCGTAAAGCCTTATCGCAAAGCCCTGCGCAATCTCAGGTCGATTTTTTTGATACGCGCGCGGCGGTCGAGGCGTTAAAACCGGGCGCATACCAAACTTTGCCTTACACGGCACGTATTCTGGCCGAAAACTTGGTTCGCCGCTGCCCACCGGAACAATTGAGCGAAAGTCTGCTGCAAATTATCGAGCGTAAACGCGATCTTGATTTCCCTTGGTATCCCGCGCGTGTGGTGTGCCACGATATTCTCGGCCAAACCGCGCTGGTCGATTTGGCGGGCTTGCGTGATGCGATTGCCGAACAAGGCGGCGACCCCGCGCAAGTCAATCCTGTCGTAGAAACTCAGTTGATTGTTGATCACTCGCTGGCGGTGGAATATTCCGGCTGCGATCCTGATGCGTTTGAGAAAAACCGCGCGGTGGAAGACAGACGCAACGAAGATCGCTTCCACTTTATCGAGTGGTGCAAAACCGCGTTTAAAAACGTCAGTGTGATCCCTGCCGGTAACGGCATCATGCACCAGATCAACCTCGAAAAAATGTCGCCGGTGATACAGGTGAAAGAGGGCGTGGCTTTCCCTGATTCTTGCGTAGGCACAGATAGCCATACGCCGCACGTTGATGCACTCGGTGTGCTGGCAATTGGTGTGGGCGGCCTTGAAGCGGAAACCGTAATGCTCGGTCGGCCTTCCATGATGCGCTTGCCAGATATTGTCGGTGTGAAACTGACCGGAGCGCGCCAACCGGGCATTACCGCAACCGATATTGTGTTGGCCTTAACCGAATTTCTGCGCCGCGAGCGCGTGGTCTCGGCCTATCTGGAATTTTTTGGCGAAGGGGCGAAAGCGCTAACCATCGGCGATCGCGCGACCATCTCCAATATGACGCCGGAATACGGCGCGACTGCCGGCATGTTCTACATTGATGAACAGACCATTCAATATTTAAAACTGACTGGCCGCGAGCCAGAGCAAGTCGCTTTGGTTGAAAGCTATGCCAAAGCCGCAGGTTTATGGGCTGACAGCTTAGAGCATGCTGAATACGAACGTGTGCTTGGGTTTGATCTCTCCAGCGTTGAGCGCAATTTGGCGGGGCCTTCCAATCCACATCGCCGCTTACCAACGAAAGAACTCAGTGCGCGCGGCATTGCGATACCTGCTCGGCAACGAGAAGCACAACAAACAGAGGGCTTGATGCACGATGGCGCAGTGATCATCGCCGCCATCACTTCCTGCACCAACACCAGTAACCCGCGCAACGTGGTTGCGGCAGGGCTACTCGCCAAAAAAGCTAATCAGCTCGGCCTTAAACGTCAACCTTGGGTGAAAACCTCTTTCGCGCCCGGCTCGAAAGTCGCCAAATTGTATTTGCAAGAAGCTGGGCTGCTCTCTGAACTTGAACAGCTCGGTTTTGGTATTGTGGCGTATGCCTGTACCACCTGTAACGGTATGAGTGGCGCGCTCGACCCTGCCATTCAACAAGAAATTATTGAGCGCGATCTCTATGCTACGGCGGTACTGTCTGGTAACCGCAATTTTGATGGCCGTATCCATCCATATGCCAAGCAAGCGTTTTTGGCTTCGCCGCCGCTGGTGGTGGCTTATGCGATAGCAGGCACGATGCGCTTTGATATTGAGCGTGACGCGCTGGGTCACGATGCGCAAGGCAAGCCGATTTATCTCAATGACTTATGGCCAAGTGATGAAGAGATTGATGCAGTCGTCGGCCGCGCGGTCAAGCCGGAGCAGTTCAAGCAGATCTATATCCAGATGTTTAAACTCGATGAGACGCAAAGCGCGAGCTCACCGCTGTATGACTGGCGGCCGATGAGTACGTATATTCGCCGCCCACCGTATTGGGAAGGAGCGCTCGCGGCACCGCGCACCTTGAAAGCGATGCGACCACTGGCGATTTTGGGTGACAACATCACCACGGATCATTTATCGCCCTCCAATGCCATTTTAGCGAGCAGCGCGGCAGGCGAATACCTAACTAAAATGGGTGTGCCGGAGGAAGATTTTAACTCTTACGCCACCCACCGCGGCGATCACCTGACTGCGCAGCGCGCGACGTTTGCCAACCCGAAACTGTTTAACGAAATGGTTAAAGAAAACGGGCAAATCAAGCAAGGTTCTCTCGCGCGTATTGAGCCGGAAGGCAAAGTAACCCGCATGTGGGAAGCGATTGAAACTTACATGAACCGCAAACAACCGCTGATTGTGATTGCGGGAGCGGATTATGGGCAAGGTTCATCCCGCGACTGGGCGGCTAAAGGTGTGCGTTTAGCCGGCGTTGAAGCGATTGTTGCCGAAGGCTTTGAGCGCATTCACCGCACCAACTTAGTCGGTATGGGCGTACTACCGTTGGAGTTTAAATCAGGTGTCAATCGCCACTCGTTAGCGTTGGATGGCACTGAGCTGTTTGATGTGGTGGGTGAGATCAAACCTGGTGCCGATTTAGCCCTAGTCGTGACCAGACAAAACGGCGAGAAGCTGGATGTGGCGGTGACGTGTCGTTTGGACACGGCCGATGAAGTGCACGTATACCAAGCGGGTGGCGTGTTGCAACGCTTCGCGCAAGACTTTTTGGCGCAGTAGGAGGCTGTATGAGCGAGACAGTGTCACAAATTCGTATTCCAGCCACCTACATGCGCGGCGGAACTAGCAAAGGGGTGTTTTTCCGTCTGAACGATTTGCCGGTTGAAGCGCAGCTTCCCGGTGCTGCCCGTGATGCTCTGTTGCTGAGAGTGATTGGTAGCCCTGACCCTTACGGCAAGCAGATTGACGGCATGGGCGGCGCGACATCGAGCACCAGCAAAACCGTGATTGTCAGTGCCAGTTCGCGCACTGATCACGATGTAGATTATCTGTTCGGGCAAGTGGCGATAGATAAACCGTTTGTCGATTGGAGCGGAAACTGCGGCAATCTTTCCGCTGCGGTGGGGCCGTTTGCGATCCACGCGGGGCTGATTCCCGCTGAGCGGATTCCGCACAATGGTGTGGTGGCGGTGAAAGTGTGGCAGGCCAACATCAGCAAAACCATTGTGGTGCATGTACCGATTGTCAATGGCGCGGTGCAGGAGTGCGGTGAATTTGAACTCGATGGCGTGACCTTTCCGGCTGCCGAAGTGCAGGTCGATTTTGTGGATCCTGCGGATGATAGCGGCGCCATGTTCCCAACTGGTAATGTGATGGATGATTTGCAAGTGCCGGGTATCGGCACGTTCAACGCCACTTTCATCAACTCGGGCATTCCAACCATTTTTGTCGATGCCGAAGCGCTCGGTTATCAAGGTACTGAGCTGCAAGATGCGATCAACAGTGATCCACAAGCTTTGGCGAAGTTTGAAACGCTGCGCGCGTATGGCGCACTGAAAATGGGGCTGATTGAGCGCATTGAAGAAGCGCAAAACCGTCAGCACACACCGAAAATTGCTTTTGTCAGCGGCGCGAAAAGTTACCTCGCTTCAAGCGGTAAGCCAGTCGAAGCGGATTCGGTGGATCTGTTGGTGCGCGCGCTCTCTATGGGCAAACTGCATCACGCCATGATGGGCACGGCCGCTGTGGCGATTGCCTCCGCAGCAGCAGTAACGGGCACGTTGGTCAATTTGGCCGCGGGGGGCGGTGAGCGTACGTCGGTCACCTTTGGTCATCCCTCCGGCACCTTAAAAGTGGGAGCGAAAGCCAAGCAAAGCGAGCAAGGGTGGCAAATTGAGCGCGCGATCATGAGTCGCAGCGCCAGAATTTTAATGGAAGGATGGGTACGCGTTCCCGCAAATTACGCTGCCCTCAGTGAGAGCAAGGAGTAATGCGATGTCTGCCTATCAAGAGCAATATCAATGGGCGAAAGAGCAGCCCGAAGCCTTCTGGCGTAAACAAGCGCAGCAGATCGACTGGTTTCAACCGCCGCAAACTATTTTGGCCAATGACGAGCACGGTATTGAGCGCTGGTTTCCTGATGGCGTGCTCAATACCTGTTGGTTAGCACTCGATTATCACTGTGAACAAGGCCGTGGCGATCACACCGCGCTGATTTACGATTCTCCCGTGACGGGCAAAAAGCAGCGCTACAGCTACTCGGCACTGCGTGACAGTGTCGCAAAAATTGCTGGCATGCTGGCTGCGCAAGGAGTGAGCAAAGGGGATCGCGTTATCATCTACATGCCGATGATCCCAGAAGCGGCCATGGCGATGCTGGCTTGTGCGCGCTTGGGCGCCATTCACTCGGTGGTGTTTGGCGGCTTTGCGCCCAATGAACTGGCGGTACGGATTGAAGATGCGGAGCCGAAAGTGATCATGACCGCCTCGTGCGGCGTGGAAATCAATAAGGTGATTCTCTACAAGCCCATGGTCGACAAAGCCATTATGGATAGCCGCTGGAAGCCTGAAAAAGTCTTGGTTTATCAGCGCAGCGAATGCCGTGCCGAGCTCACTCATGCACGCGATTTGGAATGGAATACGGTCGTGCAATCGGCCACGCCGCACGGCTGTGTGCCTGTGCTCGCCACCGATCCGTTGTATATCCTTTACACCTCAGGTACCACAGGCAAACCGAAAGGCGTGGTGCGGGATAATGGCGGCCACGCGGTTGCGCTCAAGTATTCAATGCAGATTATCTACAACATGCCGCAAGACGGGGTGTTTTGGGCTGCTTCGGATGTGGGCTGGGTAGTCGGTCACTCCTACATTGTGTATGCGCCGCTCATTCATGGTTGCACCACCCTTTTGTATGAAGGCAAACCGGTACGTACACCGGATCCCGGCGCGTTTTGGCGGGTGTGTCAGGAGTATCAAGTCACGGCACTGTTTTCTGCACCGACGGCGTTTCGTGCCATCAAAAAAGAAGATCCAAATGGCGATTATTTAAAACAGTACGATTTGTCGGCGTTAACCACCATTTTTATGGCCGGAGAGCGGCTTGACCCGCCGACCTTGGAATGGGTACAAAGTAAAACCGGCAAGCCAGTGATTGATCACTGGTGGCAGACTGAAACGGGGTGGGCGATTGCTGGAAATCCCACCGGTCTTGAATCTATGCCTATTAAAGCGGGCTCGGCAACCAAACCGATCCCCGGCTATCAGGTGGAGATTCTTAATGAGCTTGGCGAAAACATGCCCGCCAATCAGCAAGGCTTTGTCGCACTGAAAAGGCCACTGCCACCAAGCTGCCTGCCAACCGTTTGGCGCAACCATGACCGTTTTGAGTCGGGCTATTTGGCGCAATTCCCCGGTTATTATGTATCCGGTGATGGCGGTTATCTTGATGACGACGGGTATCTCTTCATCATGGGACGCATCGATGATGTGATCAACGTTGCGGGGCATCGACTATCGACAGGCGAGATGGAAGAGATTGTCGGCGCGCATCCGGCTGTCGCGGAATGTGCGGTGATTGGCATTCATGATGAGCTGAAAGGGCAGTTGCCACTGGGTTTAGTGGTGCTCAAAGATGGGGTGAAGATTGATGCACAAACGCTGGAGCAAGAGCTGGTCGCGAGTGTGCGCAATCAAATTGGTGCAGTGGCTTGCTTTAAGCATGCCATAGTGGTCGAACGCTTACCGAAAACGCGATCCGGCAAAATTTTGCGGCGTATCATCCGTCAAATCGCCGATGGCGAGAGTTACACCATTCCGTCGACCATTGACGATCCTATGAGCCTCAATGAGCTGGAAAACCTGTTTCAGCACTAAATTGATCCGGCTTTAGCTGCAAAAAAGCAGGCCATTATGTCGTTCACGTTTGTGGGCAGCATCATGGCCTGATTATTTGGGGCATCTATTAGAGCGATTTTTAGTTAACCATCTCATTGATGTGACACAGATAACAACCTGATTGCACAAAAACCCTACTGCCTAAGCTGATTTTTTATCGCATTTCCTATACAATTTCGCCCCACGATAAATTGATAACAATCACAAAATGACCAACTTCTCACTCTCGGCAGCCAACAGTGCAGATTTAGAGCAACTTAATCAGTTGATGTTTCAATTGCACGATGAGCACCACCAGCAATGCTCAGAGCATTTCAAAACCGCAGAGGAGATTGAGCAAGAGAAAAGCATTGCTCGTTATCTGGATGATCCTGAGTGCTTGGTGTACGTCGCGAAGCAACAAGATCAGATAGTGGGTTTTGTGACTGGACATTTTTGTGAGCTGGTTTCTACCGTGAGTCAGGCGGTAACAATGGGCAGTGTCGATGAGCTTTATGTGCTTCCGGCATTTCGTGGACAAGGGATTGCCAATCAGCTATGTCATAAATTAGAGCGCGTTTTCAAAGATTACGGGGTCAAACAAATGTTTGTTGAAGTATGGGATTTTAACCGTACTGCCCAAGATTTTTACCAGAGTTCAGGCTTTGTGCCACATATTCACTGGTTGCGTAAACCGCTTGTATAAGTCAGTTCGTTTTTTAAAAGGAAACAGTACCTTGTTGGCACATGTTCGCACAGTTTGGTTAGTGTTAGGTTTCACTTTGAGTTTAGGGCTCTCTTTTTCGGCCATGTCCAGCCAAGAAGAAGAGACAGCGTATCGCGGTGCGTTATGTTTGATCCGTAGCGATAATAAGTTAGTGATGACGCAAGAGGTATTGACTGGAAAACTTTCGCTGCCCGGTGGCACGATTGAGGCGGGTGAAACACCCCAAATGGCGGCTCAGCGTGAAACTTGGCAAGAAACAGGCATGGTGGTTGCGGTGGGGCGTCTACTTGGCCACACTCCTACAGCGTTAGTTTATGAGTGTATCAGTGAATCACAGGTGATCGCCTACGCGTACCAAAATGGGTTAGGAGGGTATGAGCTACCCATCTGGTTTGCGCCTGATTATGGCGTGGAAACGATCTCATCCATGCTGATCACCCCGAGTTATATCAAACCGAATCAGTACCGATATTCAGAGCAGTGGGCGTCTATTCTCTCGCTGTTCAACGTGAGTACAGATCAAGCCGTGGATTATGTGACTGAACTGCACAAAGCTGCTCCTCGATTTCAGCAAGTGGAATTGGATTGGCTCAATCAACTCCAATATGGGTTGGCGCAGTTGCAAAAGAGTATGCCTTGGCTGCAAAACATCATCCTCAGCGGAATGATCTTTAATCTTCCAGTGATGGGATTAGTGCTATTTCCTTTAATTTATTGGCAGCTCGGTAAACCCTATTGCTACAAAATTTTGTTTGCGATGACGGTTACCTCATTGCTTTGTCTGGTTGCTCAGCAAGGTTTTTCTTTGCCAAGGCCTCACGTTTACCAACCGGGATTAGAGCTTTTTCCTAGCTATGGTTTTGGGTTTCCTAATTTGCCGATTGCGCTCTGGGGTTGTTTAGGGGTTTTGTTGTGGCATGTGCGACAAGAGTTTACGCACCGCTGGGCTATGCGCATTTGGGCTGGGGTATTTATCTGGTTATCTTTTGCTTCGTTTTATTCAGGCAGTGCTTTTCTCAGCGATATTGCAGCGGGATCGTTGTTTGGTGGTTTAGTGGCATGGCACATTATTCGCCTCGATCTGAAACCGGGGGTTAATGTACAAAGTTTGTTGACCTCAAAGCCAGTTTGGTGGGGATTAACCATTGCTTGTGCGATTTTGTCGATTATCTGGCCACAACCCATTTTTACCCAGTGGTTGGCGTTTTTAGTCACTATTGCCGGTTTAGTGACGGTGCTGAAACCGATCTCGGCAGAGTTGTCATTTCGTGAAGTGTTATTGATGATCGTTCTATTGCTGCTAGCGAATGAGGCGATTTCATTGGCAATTAGCCCGTTCAATCACAGCTCGCTGTATTCGTTGATCGGTGAAACATTGCGTTATCCGGCGCTGATTTTATTGTTTGTGCTATTGGCACGTCGTCGAGTGAAACCTTCACTGACCACACCAGTGCATTAACCGATTGGATGAATAAGGCATAAAAAAACCGGAAGCTTAGGCTTCCGGTTTGCTTTTCTGGAACAAGAGTAGAATTAGGCGGTGGTATAAGCACAAACGAATTCGGCAATTTTCACCATATCCGCAATCGCGATGTACTCTTCAGTGGTGTGAACTTTAGCCATACCGGTTGAGAGGTTTACTGTCGTTAAGCCTTTCGCGTTGAAGTTGTTGGCATCGCTGCCGCCGCCACTCAGTTTGGTTTTGGGTTCAATACCAATTGCCTCAAAGCTCGCTTTGATCGCTTGAATGTGAGCGTTATCTTCTTCCAACTTGAACGCGTTATAAGAACGAGTCGATTCAATCTCAACTTTTGCGCCATGTTTTTCCGCTGCGCGTTCAAAGGTTTCGATCATATGCTGAACTTGGGCTTCTAACTTCGTATCGTTGAGAGAACGCGCTTCGGCGACGATCTTGAGCTCAGGCATCACGATGTTCGTCGCCTGACCACCTTGTACGATACCGATGTTGGCGGTGGTTTCTTCGTCAATACGTAGCAGCTTCATTTGAGTAATTGCATCAGCCGCGACAGAGATCGCGCTGATCCCATCTTCTGGGACTAAACCCGCGTGGGCAGGCTTACCTTTGATCAGCGCAACGATTTTTTGCTGACCCGGTGCGGCGCGAACGATAGTGCCGATTGGGCCACCGGTGTCGAGAACAATCACTTTTTGCGCTTGTACTTTGCTCATGTCGAAGTGCTCAGAGCCTTTTAGGCCACCTTCTTCATGCACAGTGAAAGCAATCTCAATGGTTTTGTGTGCTTGTTGGTTGTCGCGTAGTGCGCGTACCGCTTCGAGAATTGCAGCAATACCTGATTTGTCATCACCACCCAAAATCGTGTTGCCTTTCGAGCGAATAATTCCGTCTTCAATAATCGGCTCGATACCGTTACCCGGTTTTACCGTATCCATGTGGCAGCTAAATAGAATGCTGTCATCCAGTGTGCCTTCTAGGCGGGCATACAGGTTAAAACCGTTAGAAACATCAGCAGGGACCGGTAGTTTGTGCACAGAGAAACCGAGTTCCCCCAGCTGTTCAGCTAGGGTTTCAGAAATCTGCTTTTCATTACCCGATTCACTATCGATTTGAATCAGTTGTAGGAAGTGGTCAACAAGACGTTGGGTATTAATCAGGCTCATAGGAATACCTCTTAGGGAACAGAAGCTGACACCATGCCTGCAATCGAATTCACAAAAGATAGCGTTAAATCAAAAAAAGTCTAGAAAAGAAGAGGGGAAAAACGTGACTTGAGTGAAATGGCACTCATTTTGATGAATCGACACCTCGCGAACAGTGCTGATATCAATAACGAGTAACAATATTATTACATTGTAAGCAATGCTTTACTGTTTGATTGAGCATGGAAAAGAGTCTTTATGGTCTGTTGAAAATTAACTATATTTTAATATTCAATGGGTTGTGTTTATTTAAAGCATGGTATAGGAATGGTTTTTCGCCAAGAGATAGCGCGATGTGATAAATGTAATCATTTTGTTACTTGTCTTGATTTAAATCAGCATGAAGCCACTTGAGAGCTTGGGATTTTCTTTACACACCATTTCAGCCATGGTTAGTGCAATCACACTCACCAAGGAAACGATGATGATGGATAGCGTAAACCCACTCGGTACTGATGGCTTCGAATTTGTGGAATACACGGCGGCGGATACGCAGGGCATTGCCAGTCTCAAACACCTCTTCACCTCTCTAGGCTTTGCCGAAATTGCAAAACACCGTTCTAAGGAGGCTTGGTTATATCGCCAAGGTGACATTAACTTTATTGTCAATGCACAACCACGCAGCCAAGCCGAAGCGTTCGCCAAAGAACACGGACCTTCCGTTTGCGGTATGGCATTTCGGGTTAAGGATGCCGCAGTGGCACTCAAACATGCACAAGCCAATGGTGCAGTGGAGTACAAAACCGAGATTGGACCGATGGAATTGAGTATTCCAGCTGTGCTCGGAATTGGCGATAGCTTGCTCTATTTTGTGGATCGTTATGGCGATCGCAGCATCTATGATGTCGATTTTCATTTTTACCCTGACAGCAAAGAACGCCTTGCGCAAGCGCAAGTCGGACTCTACGAAATAGACCACCTCACGCACAACGTGAAACGCGGCAATATGAACCAGTGGGCAGGTTTTTATGAGCGCATTGGTAACTTCCGTGAAATCCGCTACTTTGATATCGAGGGCAAACTGACGGGTTTGGTGAGCCGAGCGATGACTGCGCCCTGTGGCAAAATCCGTATTCCGATCAACGAGTCTTCTGACGATAAATCGCAAATTGAAGAGTTTATTCGTGAGTACAAAGGGGAAGGTATCCAGCACATCGCGCTCAGCACGGACGATATTTACCATACCGTAAAGACCTTGCGTGAACGCGGTATGGACTTCATGCCAACGCCAGATACCTATTACGACAAGGTGAATCAGCGAGTGGCTGGACATCAAGAAGATGTTCAAGCACTGCGTGACTTACGTATTTTGATTGATGGTGCACCGATGAAAGATGGCATTTTGCTGCAAATCTTTACTCAAACTGTGATTGGGCCTGTGTTCTTTGAAATCATTCAGCGTAAAGGAAACCAAGGTTTTGGTGAGGGCAACTTTAAAGCGTTGTTTGAATCGATTGAAGAAGATCAAATCCGCCGTGGAGTATTGACTGATGCATAAATGGATTACTTTTCCGCATCGTGAAGGCACTTGCTCAAGGCAAGCGCATGCGGATTTCCCAGAGCAGGCGATTTACGAGCGTGAAGCGGGGCGTAGTGGCTTTTTCGGCCCTGCGGCTCATTTTCATCACCAACATGCACCAACAGGTTGGAGTGAGTGGGAAGGCGAATTGCGCCCACGCGCGTTTAACTTCAACCATGTTGAGGGCGTCAATGCCTTATCCCCTTGGCAAGTGCCACTGTTACTGCACAACCATGAGGTAAAAGTGCGGGTGTGGAAACTTGCCCAAGCTATGCCAGCGTTGGCGCGCAATGCCGATGGTGATGAGCTGCTGTTTATCCATCAAGGTAAAGCCGATCTCTATTGTGACTATGGCCATCTGGTTGTCAGTGAGGGCGACTATGTGCTGATCCCGCGCTCGACCAACTGGCGTCTAGAGCCGATTGAGCCCTTGTTTATTTTGATGATTGAAAACACCGATGCCGCTTATGCGTTACCGGAAAAAGGCTTAGTCGGCAATCACGCGGTCTTTGACCCTGCGGTGTTGGATGTGCCTTCGATTAATGATCAATTCCGCGCGCAATATTCTGAGCAGCAGACTCAAGTGCAGGTAAAGCGTCACGGGCAAATCAGCACTATTACTTTCCCGTTTAACCCATTGGATGCGGTGGGTTGGCATGGCGATCTCTCTGTCGTGCGCCTCAACTGGCGTGATATTCGCCCGCTGATGTCGCATCGTTACCATCTTCCGCCTTCTGCACATACCACCTTTGTCGGCCAAGGTTTTGTGGTGTGTACCTTTGTGCCTCGCCCCATTGAAAGTGATCCCGGCGCGCTGAAAGTGCCGTTTTATCACAACAATGATGATTATGATGAAGTGCTGTTTTACCACGCTGGCGATTTTTTCAGCCGCGATAATATTGAAGCCGGCATGGTGACCTTCCACCCAGCCGGTTTTACTCACGGCCCCCATCCGAAAGCGTTCCAAGCAGGCTTGGAATATCGCAAAAAATTCACCGATGAAGTGGCCGTCATGATTGATACCCGTCATGCGCTACAGTTTAGTGAAGCGGCGCAGCAGGTGGAAAATCGTCAGTATGTTTACAGTTGGCAGAGTAAAAAGGAGTAGGGCGATATGAAGTTAGCGACCCTGAAAAATGGAATGCGTGATGGTCAACTGGTGGTTGTGAGCCGAGATTTAAGCCTGTGTGTTGCCGTGCCTGAGATTGCCAGCACTTTACAGCAGGCTTTGGATAATTGGGATGCGGTGGTGGACTCACTGCAAGATGTCTATTTCGCACTGAATGAACGCACCATTACTGCCCGTTTGTTCGACCCAGAGCAGTGTTTATCTCCGTTGCCTAGAGCCTATCATTGGGCGGATGGTTCCGCTTACGTTAACCATGTTGAATTGGTGCGCAAAGCGCGTGGCGCAGAAATGCCCGCCAGTTTTTGGACCGATCCTTTAATGTATCAAGGTGGTTCGGATACGTTTTTAGCCCCACGAGAGCCGATTGTGATGGCTGATGAAGCGTGGGGTATTGATTTTGAAGCGGAAGTGGCGGTAATCACTTCGGATGTCGCGATGGGTAGCGCCCCACAAGATGCCGCGCAAGCCATTCGGCTGTTGATGCTGGTGAATGATGTATCACTGCGAGGCTTGATTCCGAATGAGCTCGCGAAAGGGTTTGGTTTCTATCAATCCAAACCCTCTTCGGCTTTTTCACCTGTTGCGGTGACTCCGGATGAGCTTGGTGAAGCATGGGATGGTGCGCGCCTTGCCCTGCCATTACGCACCACTTATAACCAAGAGTTGTTTGGTTGTCCCAATGCGGGCGTGGATATGACGTTTTCATTCCCTGAGCTCATCGCGCATGCAGCGAAAACGCGCGCGTTGTGTGCCGGTACCATTATTGGCTCGGGTACGGTTTCCAATAAGCAGGGTACCGATTATGGCAGCGCGATCCGTGAAGGTGGTGTGGGTTATTCCTGTATTGCGGAGCTGCGGATGATTGAAACGCTGCGTGATGGCAAACCGCAAACGCCATTTATGCAGTTTGGAGATACGGTGTGTATTGAGATGTTCAACGATCAGCAACAAAGCGTATTTGGGGCGATTGAACAGCGTGTACTGCCACACAACAAGGAAACACAATGAGTTTGATTCTTTATGGATACTGGCGATCTTCTGCGGCTTACCGAGTGCGAATTGCGCTTAATATCAAACAGTTGGCGTATGAGTCGCGTGCTGTGCATTTGAATAAAGACGGTGGGGAACAGCATCATGCGGATTTTCATCGCCTCAATCCTAGCGAGTTGATTCCAGTGCTCATCGATGGTGAGCTCTGCTTGAATCAATCGCTGGCGATTATTGAGTATTTGGATGAAACCTATCCCGAACCCCGTTTGATCCCAGAGCGAGGTGCCGAGCGTTATCAGGTGAAAGCGTTAGCGTTAGACATCGCAGCGGATATCCATCCGATCAATAATTTGCGGATTTTGCAGTACCTTTCCGCAGAATTTTTGGCTTCGGACGATGATAAAAATCATTGGTATCGCCATTGGATTGACAAGGGTTTTCTCGGGCTGGAAGAAAAGTTACGCCAATGTGCAGGGATATACAGTGTGGGCGATACTCTGTCACTGGTTGACGTCTGCTTAGTTCCACAAGTGTACAACGCTGAGCGCTTTGATTTGGATATGAACCGTTACCCCACACTAAAACGGGTGGCTGAAACGTTACGGGCCTTACCCGCTTTTGAGCGGGCGGCACCTGATCGTCAGCCTGATGCTAGTTGAGCTGGCACGCTAGAGTTTATCTCAGAGGCTTCATCGGCAAACTTCTGTGCAATGTCGATGAAGTTCTGCTCTTCAGCTAAAAAAGCGTCGATGACCATAGGGTCAAAATGCGAGCCTCGGCCTTGCAGAATGATTGCTTTTGCTTGTTCATGGCTCATCGGCTCTTTGTAGACACGGCGACAAATCAAAGCATCATACACATCGGCAAGCGCCATTAAACGTGCACTGAGTGGAATGGCTTCTCCTCTTAACCCCATTGGATACCCCGAACCATCCCATTTTTCGTGGTGACCGATGACGATCTCTTTAGCCACCCTGATCAGTTCAGTGCACGCCCCAGAAAGCTTTTCTGCTTTCTCTAGCGCAAGTTTACCCAGCAGTGCGTGATTACGCATGATGGTGAATTCACTCTCTGTGAGCTTTCCTGGTTTGAGGAGTATGTTGTCAGGAATGCCCACTTTACCAATATCGTGCAGGGGAGCGGCTTTAAAGTAAGTATCAATGACCCTCGGAGTGAGTATGTCTCGGTATTTTTCTAAACATGCCAAACGTTCTGCCAGCACCTTAACATAGTGCTGCGTACGCAACAGATGATTTCCCGTTTCAGGATCGCGTGTTTCCGCTAGGCTTGCGAGGGCAAACACGACGGCATCCTGCATCCGATCTAAGTCGCCAGAGCGACGTAACACTTCGGTTTCCAGATAATCGTTTTGATTGAGCAGAATATCTTTGGAAAGCTTGTTTTGTAGATGAGTTTGCACGCGCGACTTGAGCAATGGGATGCTGACGGGCTTAAAAACGTAGTCTACCGCGCCAAGTTCGAAACCGAGTTGTTCATCTTCCGGATGGCTTTTGCCAGTGAGGAAAATAACCGGAATGTGCTGTGTTTTTGGGTTCTGTTTGATTTGGTGAATAACTTCATACCCCGACATCTCAGGCATCACAATATCCAGCAACACTAAATCAATCGGATGTTGAGCCAATATTTCTAACGCAACCTTACCTGATCGTGCAGCTTTAATACGATAAAACTGCGCCAAGCCTTGTGACATAAAAGCAATATTGTCGGGAGAGTCATCGACAATCAGTATTGTGCATTGGGTCAAATCTTCCATTGACATGTGAACTATCCTATTCACCACAAAGTTTAGGGGATTACGATTAAAATGGCGTTCATTGCATAAACTATAGCTAAACTTTGGAAATAAGCTGCACAGAATCCTGTGTTGATAAGGAGATAGCATGCGCTCAATCAAGGCGATATTTGCATTACTATTTTGTTTGATGGCGGTGCTAGCCGTGGCGATGTTCACCGTCACTCGGCAGGTGGCCGATCTCCGAGTTGAGAGTCATCAGCATAGTGAGCAGCTTCATCGGTTTTATCGCTTATCACAAGAATTAAAACAGAGCTCAGATCATCTGACCAAATTTGCCCGTGCCTATGCAAGTACAGGGAATGAGCGTTGGCTACGCTTGTTTAATCAAATATTGGATGTGCGTAACGGTAAATTGGCGGCGCCCTCCAATAATGATTACGAGTTTTGGGATGTGGTCGTGCTCAGCGATACCAATGAGTTGGACCAAAGTGGAAACCAGCGTTATCCATCGCTGATTGAGCGTATTCGACAATCCGGGATCGACGCTGTCGAGTTTTTGGAGCTACAAAATGCTCTTTCTTTGTCTGACCAACTCGTTGCGCTTGAGCGTGAAGCCTTTATGGCCGTCAAAGGGTGGAAGAAAGAGTTTGCCGGAGAGTATCGTTACACTGGTGAGCCAGACTTGAGTTTCGCCCGTTCTTTACTCTACAGCGAAAAGTATTTTCTTGAAAAAGCTAAGATTATGGCCGCGATCGGTTCTGCACACGGCAACATCGTGCGCAGGATTCAGTCTCAAGCCAACGCGGCGGATGAGAAAGCGCAATATTATGAGCGGATCAGCCTTGTGCTAGTAAGCTTATTGCTGTCGGCGATTATTGCTTCCTTCGTTTTACTGTGGATGGTGTATGTGGCGCCGTTAACCACGTTATTAAAAACCGTGGTTAAGCAAGTCCAGAGTGAAGATTACGAGTTTACGCTCACTCAAAAAGCGTATGGCGAGTTACAACGCTTCATCGACAGTTTGAATGTGGTCTTTCACCACATTGCAGAGCAGTTGAGCTTTAATACACTGGTCAAAGACTTCAACATCATCATCCGTAATAACCCGACCACTGAAGCACTGTGCAATCAGGTTACTCAGTTTTTACTCCATCAGTTTCCGGTCGAGTTCATTGGCCTGTATATCTATCATGAGGGCGTGTTAGTGCGGGTGGCCGGTGTGGGGCAAACCGAATCCGCGCAACGCGAATTTAGCGACCCGACGACCACCCATTTTAGTGTGCTGCGTTCAGGTAAACCGTATGCGATGAGGTCACTGAATGGCCACTTTCAAGTCGTTTCTACCTCGGGGATGATCGCGTTAAATGAAGTGTATTACTTGCCTCTGCATGTCAATGGTCAACCCATTGCACTGCTTGAACTTGGTACGGTGGGCATGCTAAGTACTCAACACTACCATTGGTTATCGCAGATGCTTGATGATCTTTCGGTTGCGATTCAACTGACGCAAAATGCGGAACAGCAACGTTTAGCCGAACGTAAAGTGCTTGAGCAGTCTCAACTTAATCAAGAAATTCTCGATGCAACCCCTAACCCGATGTACTGCTTGAACCCTGAGGGGCTTTATTTGACCGTTAACGCTAAGTTCTTGGATTTAGTCGGACTGGCTCGCCAAGAGGTGATCGGTAAATCGCCATATGACATTTTCACCCCCGCCGCTTCCCAGTGTTTCTCCGAAGCTCATCGGGCATTGGCACTGCAGCAAACTAGCCGAAATTATGAAGTGTCTTTGCTTGATCAAAAAGGCGAGCAGCGTGAGTTGTTGGTGTATGAGGCTTCATTTGGGGATCAGCGAGAGCAGGTGCACGGCATTGTCGGGATTTTGCTTGACCTCACGGAACGTAAACGGATGGAGGAAGAATTACGGGACGCGAAAAAAATGGCGGATGCGATGAGCCAAGCCAAAGGTGACTTTTTAGCCAATATGAGTCATGAGATCCGCACGCCGATGAATGCTATTCTTGGCATGGCACATTTGGCACTCAATACACCGCTCGATACAACGCAGCGTAAATATGTGACACGGATTAATGAATCTGCCAAAAAACTTACTCGGCATTATTAAATGACATCCTCGACTTTTCCAAAATGGAAGCAGGGAAACTGCATGTTGAACGGATTGATTTCAATCTTGATGATGTACTCGACAACCTCATCTCTGTGATCTCTTTGAAAGCGCAAGAAAAAGGCATTGAATTTTTGATGGATATTGACCCGCATATCCCGCTTGGTTTGATTGGCGATCCTTTGCGCTTAGGGCAAGTCATGGTCAACTTGTGTGGTAATGCCGTGAAGTTTACCCACCAAGGTGAAATCGTTATCTCAGCACGCGTGCGTCAATTGAATGAACAACAAGTCACGCTATTTTTTGCTGTGAAAGATACGGGAATTGGAATTACCCAAGAGAAATTGGCGGGTTTGTTTAACGCCTTCTCGCAAGCCGATAGCAGCATTACGCGCCAATATGGCGGTACAGGGCTTGGCCTAAGCATCAGTAAACAGTTGGTGGAACTGATGGGCGGGGAGATCGCGGTACACAGTGAAGAGGGAAAAGGTTCTACCTTTGAATTTTCCGTGGTGTGTGGGCTGCAAGAGGCGAAAATGCGTGATATCGCCCAGCCTGTGCATGGACTCGCGGATAAGCGAGTGTTGGTTGTTGATGATAATGATTCTGCACGGAACATTTTAGATTCGTTACTGACGGCGATGCGTTTTAATGTGGTTACCGTGAGCAATGGGTTTGAGGCATTGTCGGAAATTCAACAAAAACCGTTTGATATGTTGTTTGTTGACTGGAACATGCCGGGAATGAACGGTATCGAGCTGTTAACCCGAGTGAAATCCCTCGGGTTGCGTGAACAAACCAAATGTTTCCTCGTCACGGCGTATGGGCGTGATATTCATCTTGATAGTGAAAACAGCAAACTGGTTGATTCGTTGATTGTAAAACCAGTTAATCCCTCAAATTTGTTGGATGCGATTGTCACCAGCTATGGTATTGACCATGTGCGGCATAAACAAACAGAAGTGCACCAACATCGTAAACCTAATTTTGCCGGGCAAACCCTGCTGCTGGTTGAAGATAATGAAGTTAACCAAGAAGTGGCGTTAGGGCTGTTACAAGAAACAGGGCTTAGTGTGATAGTGGCCAACAATGGGCAAGAAGCCTTGCAAAGGTTGGCCGAGAAATCGTTTGATCTGGTTTTGATGGACATGCAGATGCCGGTGATGGACGGGATTACCGCCACGAAAAAAATTCGTGCAGATGAGCGTTGGAAAACGCTGCCCATCGTAGCGATGACCGCGAATGCGATGGCGACCGATATTGAACACTGCACTCAAGCGGGGATGAATGATCACCTGTCTAAACCGATTGATGTCGATAAGTTTTATCATGTACTCAAACAGTTCTTAACATGGACGGAACCCGAAGAGTCTACGGCGCACCATTCACTTCAAGCGACATCGATAGTGGCATCTCAGAAGTTGCCTGAGGGTCTGCCAAATCTCACCGGAATTGACCTTGAACAAGCGATTTTCCGCATCGGGGGTAATCAACAGCGTTATTTTGAAATACTGCGTCATTTTATTGATAGCCAACAACAAGAATTAGACAACCTATCAGGGTTGATCGCCGAGCGAGATTGGGAAGCGGCAACGCGAGTCGCGCATACATTAAAAGGGTCATCAGCGAATTTAGGGTTTGATTCACTCACTCAATTCGCTGCGAGTTTGGAGCATCGCTTAGAGCAGCAGATGGAGCCCAATAAAGAAGATATACAACAAGCACAAAGACTTTTGAACCAGGTGAATGATGAGCTAGCGATGTGGGAAACGCAGCACCATGAACCAGAATGCCAAGCGAGCATGGATTGGCGCATGTGGTACCAACAGTTATGGCAGGCGATCAATGACTATGATGTGGTGGCTTTGAATTTGAGTAAACCAATTCGCCAAGTTTCAGCTTGGAATCCCACACAACAAGAGGCCTTGATCAGCGCTCTTGAGAACTTCGATTATGAACGTGCGAAACAGTTATTAGAGGAATATCCGGAGCCATAAAACGGATAACGCTGGAATTCCTTGCATATAAAGGGGAGTTCCAGCGCATCGAAGGACGAGTTATAGGCTCGCGAGCACCGTTTCCGCTTTGCTCAGTTCAAAGGTTTTAGGTGGTTCAACATTAAGCAGCGTCACCACATTATTTTCGATGACCATCGCATAACGTTGAGAGCGAACACCACCAAAATTGCCCGTATCCATTTCCAAGCCCAGAGCTTTGGTAAAACTGGCATCGCCATCGGCAAGCATAAGGATCTCACTCGCGTTTTGGGCTTCACCCCATGCTTTCATCACAAAAGCATCGTTGACCGAAACACAAGCTATCGCATCGACACCTTTCTCTTTGAATTGGTCAGCAAAGACCACATAACCGGGTAAGTGAGCTTCTGAACAGGTCGGAGTAAAAGCCCCAGGAACGGCAAAGAGCACGACTTTTTTGTTCGCGAATAAGGTTTTTACAGAATGCGTCAATGTACCTTCGCTGGTACGTTGGCTTAGTTGTGCATCGGGTAACGTTTGTCCAATTTGAATCATCGTAGTTTCCTTAAGTTAGATGGCATACCTTGTAGGCCATCATGTGAGAGGGCATGGGTACACACCCAAGTAGTGTAGAACGATACGAGGCAAACAAACACAGAGTGTTATTAGGGGTATAACACTAAGCCCTCGAAGTTGGGTATCGATTGCACCGAATTACCCGCAATGATCACCATTTCGATTGAATTTATGGCTAAATCCACAGATTGAGTTTATTTTTCATAATGATTTGTGTGCGACAAAATTGAGATAAACACAATGAATAGTGTGATCAGAAAATAGATAATCAGTCGCTTTGATTGACGGTCTAATAAAAACTATTGAACCCTTAGTCGGATAAAAGGAATGTTACAACGTCGAATTACGAAGGAACGTTACCGTCGTCAGCAATGTCAGAAAACCCTGAGCCGCTTTCAAGCAAGTGAGCTGAGGAAGGTTAGTCTTCAAATAACAACTAATCCGCTTATCGTTATCGGTGAAGCGGCGCTTTGCGTTGCGTCTAAATGGTGAGTGTTGAATAAAATGATCCAGACTAATGCGAGAAACTCCTCCTGTTTGGGGTGTCGGTTTCGAGTGTGAAGGACAATTAGAATAATGAAAGGAATTAGGCTTTTGGCTTGCTACTGGCTGCAGGTGTGTTCAGTCACTATGTTGCTGTTCACGTCTTCCGCTTACGCTGTCGTAGAACATATTTCAGATTATTTCGTGGAAACGTGGACCTCAACGGATGGTTTACCGCACAACAGCATCAACAGTGTGGCACAAACCCGCGATGGATATTTGTGGTTTGCAACTTGGGGAAGGGCGTAGTTCGTTATAACGGTATCAATTTTCAGTTGTTTGATCGCAACCAACAAACAGGCATGGATGATTCTGGTACGCGAACCTTATTGGCAATGGAAAATAATGGCTTACTCGTTGCGGGGGCGCGAGGAAGCATTACCCAAAGACTGAGCTATGGCTGGCACGCTTTCCGTTCTGCGCCCAGTTTAGTGAATGGTGCGTTAATGGATGCTGACCAGAATTTATGGTTGGCGATTGAAGGCTTAGGCGTAATGATCCGCCCTTATTTAGGTAAGGGCGAATATGGTAACGACCAGTGGTTACTGACGGGCGTTAGCGCGTATCGTTTAGTGAAAAACCAGCAAAATGTTGTTTTTGTGGCAACGGATAAAGGCTTATACCGATTTGATGAGCGCAAACCGTCGGTAGTTGACCTACCGAAAGGACGTTACCAACGAATTAACTATGTATCGATCGATTCGAATCAAGCGCTAGTCGTGGCAACGGAGCACGGTGTATGGGTTGAGGACGAAGAGGGGTTTCAATCGCTGTTTCCGCCCCTCGAAAAGGAATCGGTCACTCTAGCTGAGCAAGATCGCGCAGGCAACTGGTGGATTGGCACTGTGAATCGCGGCATTGCTCGCCTTAAAAATCAACAACTGCAATTTTTAGAACCTAATCGAGGGTTACCCCACAGCCGAGTGTTGTCATGGTATCAGGACATTGAAGGCAGTATTTGGGTAGGAACAAATGCTGGATTGATGCGTCTGCGTGATGCGCCATTCATTAACATCAACAGTGACAAAGGCTTGATCGGTGATTATGTACGAACCTTGCTGCCTCTCGATGATGAGCGCGTGATGGTTGGCACCAGTCGAGGATTGAGCATCATTGAAGATGGCCTTGCACACAGTGCACTTATTCCCCATGTGGGCTCTCGACCTTCCGTATTGAGCTTGGCTCACGCCAGTAATGTGAACGGTGGAGTGTGGGTTGGGAGTGTGCAGCGAGGTTTGCTACTTTGGCAGCACGGATTGCTGCATCCGGTATTGGATGAAAACAAAGGACTACCGAGTAATGAAGTCAGAGCTATTGTGGATGACCAAAAGGGTAACTTATGGATTGGTACTTCCGATGGCATCGTAAAACGCACCGCGGGAGGTGATTTAATTACTTACAACAAGCGTAATTCTCCTCTGCCTGATGATTACATCATGGGATTAAGTCTCGATGCACAAGGTCAGCTTTGGGTAGGCAGTGCGGTTGGCGTGGCTTATTTCGATACTCAAGGGCAAATCCATCCAGTGGACTTAACCAAGATGGAACGTGCTCAGTACGTCTTTGGGTTTTATATGGAGCCAGATTATGTCTGGATGGCAACAGATCGCGGAATTATTCGCTACCGAATGAGTGATGGGCAACTTTCTCTGGTAGGGCGCGCGGCGGGTTTACCCATCGATAAGTTCTTCCAAATGTTGCGTGATAATGAAGGGCATGTTTGGTTATCAAGTAATCGTGGGGTATGGAAACTCAATTACGATCAAATGCTGGCTGTTGCTGATGGTATTCATAACAAAGTTGAGTTTGAGCATTTTGATGAAGGCGATGGCATGGCGACCAGCCAAGCCAATGGCGGGACCAATCCTGCCTCTGCCACATTACCTAGTGGTGAACTCTTTTTTGCTACCGCTAAAGGCGTAGCCAGTATTGAGGTTAAGCGCTTACAACAGTTGAGTGAACTGCGCTTGCCGGTGGTGATTGAGTCCGTCAGTTTTGACAGTGAAAGTATTAATCCAGAGACACAACATATCGCGGCTGCGGGAACTAACCGTGTCAGCTTCAACTATGTTGGATTGGGTTTTGTGATGTCAGAACGTTTGCAATATCGAACGAAGTTAGAGGGTTTCGACCAAAATTGGTCGTATCGAGGGCAAACGACGTTAGCGGAATATACCAATTTAGCTCCCGGCAATTACCAATTTTTTGTGAGTGCTCGTTACCCATACGGGGAATGGAACGACGCCACTTACGTTTACCGTTTTACGATTGAACCGCATTTCTGGCAGAGGAAAGAGGTGATCGTACTGGCGGGAATGCTCGTCTTGGCTTTTGCTGTTTCGCTAGTGATGTGGCGAATCCGAGCGCTTAAACGTCGTGAATTATATCTGGTGGAGCAGGTGGCTCTGCAGACTCATAAACTGCGTTTACAGGCCGAAAAATTCGAAAAACTGTCCAAAGAAGATGAGCTTACGGGTTTGGCGAATCGTCGTGCGTTTGATCTGTATCTCAAGCAAGCCTTCTCACGAACGGATAACCCGCCGCAACAAGTGAGTATCGCTTTACTCGATATTGACCACTTTAAACAGATTAATGATCGTTATTCACACATTATTGGCGATCAGGCGATTATCGCAGTCTCCCAACAGTTACTCGAATATGTGGGGGATAAAAAACGAGTAGCACGTTGGGGCGGTGAAGAGTTCACCATTCTCTTTTTCGGTGAGCCTAAAAATGCTTGGAGTTATTTCGAACATTTGCGGCGTAATATTGAACAGATGGATTTTTCGAGCATTGTGCCAGGATTGGCCGTCACGGTGAGTGTGGGCTTTGCGGACGGTAGCCAAGCCGAGAATTATGAGTCTGCTTTGAAATTAGCCGATCATGCGCTGCTGACAGCGAAAAAGCTGGGGCGTAATCGTGTGGTGAAAAGTGAAGAGTGGCAAATGAAAAGCGGTCTCCGTTGAGACCGCTTTAAAAAACACTTAGCGTGAGAAGAAAACGCAAAATGTTTTAGGCTACAGCACTTTGCACGCAAAGCCTTTGAGATAGAAACCTTCAGGATAAGCGGTGTCGGTCGGATGATCCGCCGCTTGCTCAAAACGCTCGACGAACTTCACGTCACGTCCTGCATCCAACGCGGCATCGGCAATGATTTTCTGGAATAGCACTTGATCCATCAAGCCGGAGCAAGAGTAAGTCAGCAGTGTGCCACCAGGCTTGAGGATCTGCATCGCCAACATGTTGATGTCTTTATAACCGCGACAAGCGCCATCGAGTTGAGCTTTTGATTCGGCAAACTTAGGGGGATCCATGATGACGACATCAAAGCGTGTACCTTGATCACGGTATTCACGTAGCAGCTTAAAGACGTCGGCATTCAAGAATACGGCGCGTTTCTTACTGATATCAAAACCGTTGAGTTCGGCGTTGAGTTTTGCCGTATCCAAGGCCGGTTGTGACACATCCGCGTTAATCACACGTTTCGCTTCACCTTTTAGTGCGTATAAACCAAAACCGCCGGTATAAGAGAAACAGTTCAATACGTCTTTATCTTTGACGTATTTCATCGATTGGAAACGGCTATCTCGTTGATCTAGATAGAAACCGGTTTTGTGGCCCCCCACAATATCAACGCTGATTTTGACGCCATTTTCTTCAATAACGACCGATTTAGGTGGCAGTTCACCATGCAGTACGCCAACGCGTTCTTGCAAACCTTCTTTTTTACGCACGGCAACATCAGAACGCTCATAGATATGGCATTCAGGAAAACAGTGCACAAGGGCTTCCACTAAGGTTTGCTTTTGGTATTCCGCTCCGGCACTTAAAAGCTGGCACACTAGGTAGTCTTGGTACTTATCGATGGTAATGCCGGGTAAACCGTCAGATTCTGCGGCAATTAAGCGGTAACCCGTCAAGCCATCACGCTCAATAATATCGTTACGCAGCAGTTGTGCCTGCTGAAGACGCTTAATGAAGAAATCACGATCGATCGGCTGTTGCTCAAAGCTCCAGACACGAGCGGTGATTTGTGAATGCGGTGAGTAGGCGGCTTTGGCTAACCATTTACCCTCAAAGGAATAAACATCGACGGTTTCACCTAATTCTGGTGTCCCTTCGACTTTGCTGATGCCACGAGAAAAAATCCATGGATGTTTACGACGCAAAGATTTGTCTCGACCTTTGACCAAATAAATTGCAGGAGTCATTACGCTACTCAGATGGAAATAGAAATGGGCGGCTATTGTCGTGGAACTGAGTAAGAAAAGCAAAAGAAAAGAGCCGCAATCAGCGGCTCTGATATTAGGCGTGAAGCCCTGTCAGCAAGCGTTCTAGCTGATCACTTTGCTGACGTAATTGCTTGATGGTGTGGGTTGTGGATTGAATCGTTTTATGGATTCCAGATGCTTTTTGGCGAATCTCTTCGACGCTGGCAGCGATATTGTCCGCCACGACACCTTGCTCTTCCGCCGCGGTCGCAATTTGCACACTGCTGTCAGAGATGGACTGGTTTTTCTGAGCAAGAGCATTAATTTCACCACTCACATCGGTCATGAACTGATGCCCTTGATTGGCACTGGCTACCGTCACTTCCATAAGCTTAGTGAGCGACTGGCTATTACGTTGCAGTGCTTCAATCATAGATTGAATTTCCACCGTGGCGCTCTGTGTTCTGCCAGCCAACGCTCGAACTTCATCTGCTACTACGGCAAAACCACGGCCTTGTTCTCCGGCACGGGCTGCTTCAATGGCGGCGTTCAACGCCAATAAATTGGTTTGCTCGGAGATGGCATTGATCGTAGAAACCACGGCATCGATTTGGGCTGCATTGCTATCAAGCTCTGTAACGGCATGAGAAGCAGAGCTGATTTCATTCGCGAGCTGACCTACCGAGGTGAGTGTTTGGGTCACTTTTGTTTGAGCAGTATTGGCCACGCGTTTGGCTTCTTCGGTCTGTTGGCTTGCATTATGGGCTAGACTCGCCACTTCTCGGATCGTCGATGCCATTTGCTCCGTAGCACTAGCCAGTGAATTCAGGTGCTCTTGTTGGGTTTTTCTTGAAGCGCCAGAACTACTTTGTGCTGATAAATTGAGATCGGAGCTAATTTGCTGCATCAGCGCAACCGACTCTTGGATAGAGTGAACCAATTTCTGCTCACGCTCAGCCACTTTATCGAAAGTAATCGCGATTTCGCTGAACTCATCACGCACTGGAAAGTAGTTCATGCGGTAGGTCAAATCACCTTGGCTGAGAGTCTCAAGAGCCTTATGTAATGAATACATCGCCCCACCAATAAACGTCATGATGTAGTAAACACCGGCAGCGAGTATCAGCAGGGTTACACCAATTATCAACCAATGACTGATATTGAGCGCATGCCATAAATCCATATTGTGGTTGGCGATTAAACTGAGAGTTCCATCCATGATCGGCATAGCATTCACGCCATTACCTAAGGTAATGGTGTCAGATTTGGCTATTATTGAAGAGACTTGTTGCGCTGAAAGTGAACCGGCTTCGATCAGATCTTTCAACAGCACCAATTCTTGACGATAAAATTGTGCAAGCATTAGATCGGCTGCACGGTCTAAGACTAACGTCACACTCACCAAGGCTGCGATAGGGAAGAAAAACAAACAGATAAAATTTTTACTTGGATTTTAAGATGAATCAGGTACTTATCTATCCAGCGGAAGGGGATCTCTTTCATAGTTTACGGCTCAAGTTGTGAATCTGGGAAAGGGAAGGTTATGCGCAAAGCAGTATATCATTCGGTACATTAAGGGGTTAAGGCGATGGTAACAAAATGCGACAAATTCATCGTATCGGGGCATGTTCAAGGCGTGGGATTCCGTTATCACACTTCCCATCAAGGGTTGAAATTAGGTTTGACGGGGTATGCAAAAAATTTGAATTCAGGCGAGGTTGAAGTGGTGGCTTGCGGTTTACCAGAAAAGTTAGAGCAATTTTATGAGTGGTTACACGAAGGCCCAAAAACAGCCAGTGTTGAGCAAGTGACCCGTACGGGGTGTCTGCCAGAAAAAGAGTACGCAGGATTTGAAATTTTGTAATTAGTCGGGCTAAACCGCCCACAGAAGCAAGTTTGTGGCTTACCTCTGCGGCCAGTTCATATCATGAGAATAGGCGTTATAAACACTTCGCAGGTTTTGGTAAGCCTGCAAGCTTAGTGGCTTGTTTCGCTGGCCCTTTGGGGAACAATTTAAATAGATACTTGCTGTTGCCTTTATCTGGTCCATGCTCTTTTTCCATGGCTTTCACGAGCATCCGAATCGCGGGAGATGTCTTAAATTCTTCATAGAACTTACGCACAAAATGGACCACTTCTAAATGGGCATCGCTCAACTCAATCCCTTCCTGCTCAGCGAGCAAGGCAATCATGCCCTCTTCCCATAGTGTGTAGTCCAAAAGGTAGCCTTGGGCATCGGTTTCAATCGTTTGGCCGTGATATTCAAGCATATTTAGATTCTGTGGTTAGACAATTTGGGCTTAGGGTAGCGAAGCTCAAGGCGGGGCTCAAGTACAAAAAAGCCCGAAGGAATACCTTCGGGCTTAGGAATGTCATTATGCGGCGAATTAATCGTCGTTCATGATACCAAGAATGCTCAGCAAGCTTGTGAACAGGTTCAAGATATTCAGATACATAGAAATCGTCGCTGAAATGTAGTTGGTTTCTTCACCACGTACAATTCGGCTGGTATCAAACAAAATGAAACCTGAGAATAGCAATGCAGAGGCACTACTGATGGCCAGATGAGCCACGCTTGATCCTACAAAGATATTGATCAGTGAAGAAACAATCACAATGATCAAACCGGCAAACAAGAAATTACGCATGAAAGAGAAATCTTTCTTGCTGGTAATGGTGTAAGCCGATAGACCTAGAAAGACCATACCAGTCAGCCCCAACGCTTGCGCAATAACGATAGGACCGTTAGGCATTGCGGCATAGAAATTCAGCATCGGGCCGAGTGCACCACCCATCAATCCAGTAAAGACAAACGTCCATACCACACCAGATGAAGAGTTAATGGCTTTCGGCATCACAAAAAACAACACACCAATCGCAGCCAACTGCATCACCAAAGCGACGATAGGAGAGATGCCGATAGCCATTGTCGCCATGGCGGCAATAGCACTAGTGACAAGAGTCATGGAAAGCAGGAAGTAGGTATTCTTCAAAACCTTGTTGGTTTCGAGAGTACGTTCCAAGCTGGAAGTTCTGGTAAACATTGGCGTATTCATACTTTTCCTCTATTAAAAGTACTGATTGCGATGTGAACAGTTATGAGGCTCAATCCCATAAATTTCAAGCCCCTTGTGCTGTTTAAACCAATAATAATCAAAATTGGTTGCGAAGGTGATGTGGAGTTGTAACACGATATTTCATTAAGTTTGATGAATGTAGCGATATTGTTGTCTTGCATTTAAAAGCATTCAGAAGCGGGTGAGCGCTTCTGAGTGTGAGTTGGATGGAGAGGGCGTTAGCTAAACTTCGCGAGATCAGTGGTGTAGAATTTGCGCAAGGAAGTTTTGTGTGCGATCTGATTGCGGATTTTCAAAGAACTCCTTGGGATTGTTTTCTTCGATAATTTCGCCTGCATCCATAAAAATGACGCGATCGGCTACTTCTTTGGCAAACCCCATCTCATGAGTTACACACAGCATGGTCATGCCTTCTTCGGCGAGTTCAACCATTACGTCTAACACTTCTCGTACCATTTCGGGGTCGAGGGCGGAAGTCGGTTCATCAAACAGCATGACCTGCGGATTCATACAAAGTGAGCGAGCAATCGCCACGCGTTGTTGTTGACCACCAGAAAGTTGCCCTGGGTATTTATCCGCTTGCTCAGGAATACGAACGCGAGTGAGGAATTTCATCGCGATCTCCTCTGCTTTGTCTTTGGGCATTTTTTTGACCCAAATCGGCGCAAGAGTACAGTTTTCCAGAACCGTTAAATGTGGAAACAGGTTGAAATGCTGAAAACACATACCCACTTCACGGCGTACCAATTCAATATTTTTCAAATCTTCTGTTAATTCATTTCCCGCCACGATAATTTGGCCTTTCTGATGTTCTTCGAGGCGGTTAATACAGCGAATCATCGTCGATTTGCCTGAGCCTGAAGGGCCACAGATAACGATTTTTTCGCCTTTTTTGACATTCAAATTGATGTTTTTGAGTACGTGAAATTCCCCATACCATTTATTCATATCTTTTATTTGAATCATCAGTTCTTGATTGAGTTGTTGCGTCATAATACGTTCCTTGCAAGTGACTTATCGTTTGTGACCGGTGTGGAGTTTGCCTTCAAGCCATATCGAATATCTCGACATGCCGAAGCAGAAAACCCAGAACACTAACGCGACAAAAACATAACTTTCTGTAGCAAATCCGAGCCAGTTAGGGTCGGTATTCGCTGATTGACCAATGCCGAGCACATCAAACATACCGATGATCAGCACTAAGCTGGTGTCTTTAAACAGACCGATAAAGGTATTTACAATCGATGGAATGGTGATTTTTAAAGCCTGAGGCAAAATAATCAGCCCCATTTTTTTCCAATAACTCAAACCCAGTGCGTCAGCGGCTTCATATTGCCCTTTGGGGATGGCCTGTAAGCCACCACGAATCACCTCGGCCATATAAGCGGCACTGAACATGACTACGCCAATCAAAGCGCGTAGCAATTTGTCAATTTCGCTGCCTTGAGATAAAAACAGTGGCAGCATCACTGATGCCATAAAGAGAACCGTAATCAGTGGTACGCCTCGCCATACTTCAATATAGACAGTGCACAAACTGCGAATAATCGGCATATCGGAGCGACGCCCCAATGCGAGGGCAACGCCAATCGGTAAAGAAGCAATAATACCGACCAAAGCGATGATGAGTGTGACTAATAATCCACCCCATTTGTGGGTTTCGACCACCTCAAGCCCGAATAGCCCACCATAAAGCAGGATCGCGGCGAAGAAAGGGTAGATATTGACAAAAACCAACCATACCCACGTTCTTTTTGGTGTTTTCTCATACGCAAGCAGCGCGACGAAAAGCGCGAGCGTAAAGAAGAATAGCCTTGGTCTCCATAGCTCAGCCGCAGGGTAGAAGCCATACATGAACTGCTCCCAGCGTACGCTGATGAATACCCAGCATGCGCCATCGAGAGTACAGTCATTACGTGTACTACCAATCCAGTTAGCATTGATGATTGCCCAATCTAAAATATGCCAAATACCTTGGAGTGCGAAGTAACCTAACACCAGCGTGGCTACACTATTGAATGGACTATTAAATAAGTTTTTACGCAGCCAGCCGATAAAGCCAGTGGTATTTCCTGGTGGCGGTAGGCTAGGTTGAAATTGATGTGTTTTCATAATTATCTCTCCACCAGAGCCACTTTGCGGTTATATAAGTTCATCAAAGCCGAGGTAAGTAAGCTCAAGCTCAGATAAACCAACATCGTCATCGAAATAATTTCAATCGCTTGACCCGTCTGATTGAGTGTTGTGCCCGCAAAGACCGACACCAGATCGGGATAACCAATTGCCATTGCGAGAGAGGAGTTTTTGGTTAGATTCAAATATTGGCTAGTGAGTGGAGGAATAATAATCCGCAAGGCCTGAGGAATAATCACTAATTTCAATGTTTTGGAGCGTGGTAAACCCAGAGACATTGCAGCTTCCGTTTGTCCATGGCTTACCGCATTAATCCCTGATCGCACAATTTCTGCAATGAAGGAAGCAGTGTAGATGGTTAAGGCAACCA
This sequence comes from Vibrio metoecus, assembly GCF_000696385.1. Classification (GTDB taxonomy): domain Bacteria; phylum Pseudomonadota; class Gammaproteobacteria; order Enterobacterales; family Vibrionaceae; genus Vibrio; species Vibrio metoecus. The sequence goes on from NZ_JJMN01000064.1 coordinate 157,673, forward strand.
GTAAAGCCGCCAGTTCGGGCAGTACAGTAATACCCCCTTGGAAGTTGAAACCACGTAATACGGGGTATTCTGCAGTAATGGGCTGGCCGAGCAGGTAATAAACTAGCACGGGAAATACAACGCAAAGTAGTATCGCATAGCGCCCCATTGGTGTTTGTTGTCCAGTTAAGCGTTGGCGATTTCTCGCCCATATGCTTAATACCCAACAAGCGGCAGCTCCAGCGAGGAGTGCGACAAAGACCCACATGCTGCTCGTTTCAAAAATCGGTTTAACGAGATAGAGGCCTTTAACGTTTAAATATAGCCACTCACCGACATGCATACTTTGTTTTGCCGAAGGTAAGGCTTGTAATACAACGAAGTACCAGAAGAAGATTTGTAGCAGCAAGGGAATGTTACGAAAGGTCTCAATGTAAACAGCGGCCAGACGGCTAATCAACCAGTTGCTTGATAAACGTGCAATACCTAATACGAATCCCAATAGTGTGGCGAGAATAATACCCAATAAAGAAACCAAAGCGGTATTGAGTAAGCCGACTATGAAGGTTCGACCGTAACTGTAAGTCTCATCATACTCTACCAGTGATTGGCTGATACCAAAGCCAGCCGGTTGATCTAAGAACGCGAATCCGGTGGCGATACCCCTAGACTCAAGGTTGGTGAGCGCATTGTTTACTATGGTGTATAGAAAAAAGACTAAAGCGCAAACAGCAATAAACTGAAAGGCGGCAGAACGAAAAGTGGGGTTATAAAGCAAATTAGTATGCTTCGAATGTGCGTCAGAAGGTGATGACGCCGCGTTATTTGTGGGTTTCATACAGCAATAACCTCTTATCCATATTTGTGTTTGGCGTTGTGCCTTGCACAGATTCCTTTTTGACTTAAAGCTGCAGCACGCAGTGAAACGTGACATGCTGCAGCTCTAAGGTGGTCAGGTATTATGGTTATTCATTAACGGATAGGTGGTGCGTACATAAAACCGCCTGCGTTCCATAGTGCATTCACACCGCGGTCAATTTGGAGTGGTGAACCTTTACCGACGGTACGCTCAAAGCTTTCGCCGTAGTTGCCCACTTGTTTCACGATTTGATAGCTCCAGTCATCACGGATGCCAAGACCAGTACCTTTCGGACCATCAAGACCCAGAATACGTTTTACTTCAGGGTTTTCTGATTTCATCATTTCATCAACGTTTTTCGATGTAATGCCGTATTCTTCCGCGTTCACCATTGCATACAGTGTCCATTTTGCAACGTTGAACCATTTATCATCATCTTGGCGTACTACTGGCCCAAGCGGTTCTTTGGAAATGATTTCGGGTAATACCACGGCAGAATCCGGTTTTTCTAGATTCAGGCGGAGGGCGTAAAGGCCGGATTGATCCGTCGTCAACACATCACAACGACCCGCATCAAAGCCTTTAGAGGTTTGTGCTGCAGTATCAAATACCACGGGTTTGTATTTCATGCCGCTGTTGCGGAAATAATCGGCAAGGTTAAGTTCGGTGGTGGTACCCGACTGTACGCAGACAGATGCACCATCCAATTCTTTCGTCGCTTTTTTACTCCTAGGTCTTTTTTCACCATGAAGCCTTGGCCGTCGTAATAGTTCACGCCAACAAAGTTGAGGCCGAGTGCACTATCACGCTGTAAAGTCCAAGTGGTGTTACGTGATAAAACATCAATTTCACCAGATTGTAGTGCGGTGAATCGTTCTTTCGCCGTAAGTGGAACAAATTTGACCTTGGTTTTGTCGCCGAGCACTGCCGCCGCAAGTGCTTGGCAATATTCAACGTCAATTCCTTCCCAATCCCCTTTCGCATTTGGGTTAGAAAAACCCGGTAAGCCTGTACTGACGCCACAAGTAATGAAACCTTGAGATAACACTTTGTCTAGAGTGCTTTCTGCGGCTGACGCTGATTGGGCCAGTAACGCAGACGAGGCTGCGACGACAGAAGCAAGAACAGTGAGTTTATTCGCCATTTGTATCCTTCCTGTTTGATCCGTTTTTGACCAGGTGACACCTGATACAAGGGTTCAGCTATGTTGTGTTTCTAAGTTATTGGTCGATGCCGTTGTGGTTGCACATTGACAAATCAACCAGTTGTAAGCGTAGGTAAGGATGTAAGATTTCTCAAACTACTCGTGAAAAGAGTTGCTTAATTCGTCAATTCCCTAACAGCGCCAAGAATGGCGAAGTGTTAAATAAATGTAAATAGTGCAACTGGGTGACAGAGTGGTGCAACAGAATGGCGTGGTGGTGAGTAAATGAACTTATAATTAATAGTTCTGTTAATTTGTTAAGGTTTAGTCGGATTCACTAATTTATGGGTGAAATTTGCACAGATTTTATTTCATTCGGGTTATTAGATGATTTTCTTGCCCCATTTTTGGTAGTCATGAACTCAAGTTAAGGATAAACAACCATAAGAAGTACTATGCGCTATTTTCCGTTGTTTCTGGATCTGACAAACAAGCCTGTACTGGTCGTGGGGGGCGGTGAGGTTGCTTGTCGAAAAATTGATGCATTGCTGAGAGCGGATGCCAAAGTCACGGTGATTTCTCCGCACGTTGCTCCCGCGTTGCAAAACTGGATCCAAGAAGGGAAGTGCCACTGGATTCAGCATTTTTATTCATCACACTGGTTGGATAAGCGTTATGTTCAAGTGTGGGCGACCACCGATAATCCAGAACTCAACCACCAAGTTCATAAAGATGCGAAAGAGCAAAGGTAATTTTGGTTAACGTAGTGGATGACCAACCCTATTGTGATTTTACTACCCCTTCGATGATCGAGCGGGGGCGCATCCAACTTGCTATATCTAGCGGTGGTGCCTCCCCAGTTTTGATCCGTAATATTCGAGAAATACTTGAGTCAGTATTAGCGCAAAATCTAGGATTATTGGCCGATTTTGCCGCATCCAAGCGTAACTCGATAAAAGATTTTCTGCCGAATGTAGATCTTCGACGTCAGTTTTGGGAGCGTTTTTTTGCCCATCCCGAGGTGAAGAATGCACAAGATAGGGAAATTTTAGAGCGAATATATATTCACTTGCTCGGCCAGCCTACCGACAAAACGTTCAGTATTACGTGGATAGAGTTTGGACGTGATGTGGAGCTGCTTTCATTAAAAGCGCTGCGTTACATGCAGCAAGCGGAGTTGGTTTTACATACTCAACATTGCCCGTTTGCTTTTGTCGATTTGTGTCGACGTGATGCACAAAGGCAAAGTTTTTATTCTTCTGTCGAATTGAGCACGTTACTTTCAGCCGCGCAGCAGGAGAAACAACAGGTGTGTGTGTTGATCCCAGGAGGATGTAGTGAATATGCCTTATTACAAGGGAAAGCACGAGTGCTCAAGTTGGCTGAACAAGTGTAAAAGGTAAGGCATAGAACTGCCTTACCGAACTGAGTTATTCTTCAATTTCACTCAAACAGCCGAGCGCAAAACGTTCAATCGCGACGGCGACACCATCTTGATCATTGCTTAAAGTAATGTGATCCGCGATGCGTTTTGTTTCTTCCATGGCATTCGCCATGGCGATCCCCAACCCTGCAAATTCAAGCATGTGATGATCATTTTCCGCATCACCCATACAGATAACTTGATGAGCACTGATACCTAGATGTTGGGCTATCGCCTGTACACCCACACCTTTATTACTGCCTATATTGAGAAATTCTAAAAAGAACGGTGCACTTTGTACGACGGTAAACTCTTCTCGCCACTCTTGAGGCAACTGGTTTATTGCATTACTGAGCTTATCCGGCTCACCGACGATCATGGCTTTGATGATGGGATGGTCATCAGCCAGCTGTTCAAAGTCCATCTCTGTAATGCTGAGCCCATTAATGGTGGCTTCAACCTCGGTATATTGGCTGTTTTTTGGGGTAATCAGCCCGTGAATTTGGCTAAAGGCGTGGGTGTTTAATCCCCATTTTTGTGCTAGACGAGCAACCCGTTTTGCAGACTTACCATCAATGATCTGCTGATGAATAATCTCACCACTTCCTACATTTGCCACCATCGAACCGTTGTAGTACAGCACATAATCGTTATGGCTCGTCAGATTTAGCTCTTCCAATTTGCTACGCATTCCATCAATGGGGCGACCTGATGCTAAAACCACTTGAATACCTTGTTGGCGAGCCTGAGCAATGGCTTGCTTTGTGCGAGGTGAGATTTGCTTTTGGCTATTGAGTAGTGTGCCATCCATGTCGAGCGCAATCAGTTTGTACATCGGTTACCTACGTAAAGTGGAAGAGAAGGAAAGAGCTTGATTATATACACTTCCGGATTGAACTGTGAGCTATCGAACTGAAAAATGAAAACGGGAGTAATTTTGTGCGGTATCTATGCATTTAAATTGACCTCGATCGCCATCTCCATTATGGTCTGCCCCCTGCAACTCTGTTTATCTCTATTAGGTCGTTCATCTTGTACCGAATTAATGAAATGTTTGAAACCATCCAAGGCGAGGGCGTATTTACGGGGGTTCCAGCGGTGTTTGTGCGTTTGCAAGGCTGCCCTGTTGGGTGTGCTTGGTGTGATACAAAGCAGACGTGGGAAAGCTTAGACGCCGATCAAACCTCATTTTCTCAAATCTTACTTAAAACTAGCGATGCTCCTACATGGTGTCACGCGAGCGCTCAAGATGTTGTTCAACGTTATCAAACACAAGGTTACCAAGCCAAGCACATTGTGATCACCGGTGGCGAGCCTTGTATTTATGATTTGACTGAATTAACGCAAGCTTTTGAAAGTATCGGTTGTCATTGCCAAATTGAGACGAGTGGAACTTATGAAGTGCGTGCCACTCCCTTAACTTGGGTGACGGTGTCACCTAAAGTGGCGATGAAAGGCAAGTTACCGATCCTCGACTCTGCATTACAGCGCGCTAATGAAATTAAGCATCCTGTTGCTACCGAAAAAGATATTGATAATCTTGATGAACTGTTAGTACGAGCAAAAGTGACCGAGAAAACGGTGGTGGCTTTGCAACCGATTAGCCAAAAGCCTCGTGCTACAGAGCTATGCATCCGCACTTGCATTGCCCGCAACTGGCGGCTCTCAATTCAAACTCATAAATATCTCAATATTGCTTAAAGGGAATACATTATGAATAAAGCAGTAGTCGTGTTTAGTGGTGGGCAAGATTCAACCACTTGTCTCGTTCAAGCATTACAAGAGTTTGATGAGGTACATGCCATCACTTTTGATTATGGCCAACGCCACAAACTTGAAATTGAAGTGGCGCAAAAATTGGCTAAACAGCTCGGAGTTACCGCACATAAAGTGATGGATGTCAGCTTACTCAATGAACTGGCAATCAGCTCATTAACCCGAGATGACATTCCCGTATCACATGAGTTACAGGCAAATGGTCTACCTAACTCTTTTGTGCCGGGACGTAATATCCTTTTCCTCACCCTAGCCGGTATTTATGCCTATCAAATAGGGGCAAAGACGGTGATTACGGGAGTATGTGAAACGGATTTTTCAGGCTATCCCGATTGTCGAAATGAGTTTGTACAATCGATGAATCAATCTCTAGCGAAAGGGATGGATATGCCGTTAACCATTCGTACCCCGTTGATGTGGCTCAATAAGGCAGAAACGTGGGCATTAGCAGACCAACTCGGTGCTCTTGAGCTGGTGCGTCAGCAAACTTTAACCTGCTACAACGGGTTGATTGGTGATGGTTGTGGTGAGTGTCCAGCTTGCCATTTACGCAAAGCTGGACTCAATGACTACCTCGACAATCGCTCTGATGTACTCAATGCGTTGATGAGCAAGCAGTCAGTAGCCCAGTAGTCGGGTCTGCGGCATCAACCACACCACTTCGACCATTCTTCTTGGCGATGCTGAGCGCGGTATCCAGTTGAGGGTAGAAGTGGTGTTCGTTAGCTAAAGAACCATCCAGTGCCAAATAGCTCATTGTTACACTGAAGGCTTGGCTAGCGTTCAGTTGTGACTCATCTTGAGTATTCACCGAGTAATGAAGGGCGAATATCCGTGTTTCGGCACTGGTACGATCGCTGTTTGGCATCACAATTAAAAACTCATCGTCACCTAATCGACACAAGAAATCCTCAGCGCCGAGCTGTTTTTGCAGTGTATTGACCATGCTTTGCAACGCTGCGTCCCCATGCTCATATCCAAAATGTTCATTGAACTCACGCAACTGATCTATATCGAGTAAAGCCAGCAGGTGCGTTTGCTCAGAACGAGTACATGCAGCAATATGCGTTAAACGTTCTAAGCCAGCCGTCCGACTGAGTACTCCGTGAAGGCGATCTTGTGTACTCTGTGCACACTCTCTTTTACGTCGATAGTAAGCAAAAGGCAGGGCTAGGGCGAGTAAGAGAATCAGGATGGAAAGCGAAATACGTTGCCACTTCAACACTTCGTATTTCTCGGTTAAGGTTTGATAGTTTTCACGCCAGAAGTTGACACTGCGTTTTTGTTCTAACTCTGCTTTAGAAAGGTCGAGAGCCTCAAAAGCTTTGCGTTGTTCCGTATTACGCAATTGCAACTCGCTTTCCGCATATTGACGATACCAGTTCAATGCTTGTTGATATTGCTGTTGATGGTCGGCAATCGTGGCTAACTGCAGTAAGGATTCTGCTTTGATCCGCGGGAGAGATGCACTCTCAGCAATCGTGATGGCTTGGTTCGCATAATCGACGGCTTGATGATATTTCTGCTCTTTCAAAAAAGCTTGTGAAAGCGATAAGTAGATGAGGCTTTGCAAGTATTGATCCTGATGTTGATTGACATAGTCCAACGCTTGCAAAAGGTGCTGATCGCCTTCGGTAAAATTGTTTAATTCAACATAAGCTTTGCCGAGTCCAAGGTGAACATAAGCAAGGCCAAAGAGGTAATTGCTGGGAGAGAGCAATTTCTCTGCTTGAATAAAATGTTCAATGCTCTGTTCATACTTGCCTTGTTTGAAATAAACATCGCCTAAGCTGTGCTCAACTTGTGCAATCAATAAGGGATTACCTTGCTGCTGGCGGTATTCCAAAGCTTTATTCAGGTACTCTAAGGCCGGTTCATATTGTCCTAAGGTGCTCATTAACAGACCCACATCATTGTAGACCGCAGAGGGATCTACATAGTCTGGTAAGAGTTTCAGCAGAGTGTCGTAAACCCCTAATGCTTCTTGATATTCACCCAAATACTCAAGGTTATTCGCCACTAAATGTAAACCGCGATAGCGCGGAAAAAGAGGATCTTCTGCATTCAGTAAACGCTGATCCATCTGCGAACAGTAAAAACGTGCTTTGTAAGGTCTACCATGGCGTTGAAATAATCGACAAAGGTGATACTCGAACAACACCAAGCCATCTTGGTCATCTTGTTGTTTCATATCCGAATAAAATGCCAGATATGTCGCTTCGGCGTTTTGATAATTGAGCGCCTCTTCTTGATTCAGTGCTTCTAAGAAACGTTGTTCGGTTGCCGTATAAGCATCTTGTGCCTCTGCTGTTTCGCCATAGTAGGGTTGGCCTTTGAGCACAAAATAGCCTTGAATTTTAGAAATAATATAGAGTTTTTCCGTACCATCAGGCAGAGAGCGGTATCGATCGCGCAACAACTGCAATGCACTTTCATCATCTTTATACAGTGATTTCGCGTATACCTCCTCCCACGCTGAGCGTTCGGAAGCGGTGCAGAGAGAGGCAAACAGACTCAGTACCAGCAACGAGAGTTTCAAATAGAGTTTCATAGTTTGATAGTGTGATCTTGGTTCGGAAAATATATAGAACAGTCCCTTGATAAACAATAGCTTATTCGGTGTGTTGTCTCATTTTGTGATGATGGCGGCATGCTAACACAAGATATTTACCAGGGTGATGTATTGGCCACGTTTCTTGGTTTTTCCTCATCAATAGAATGTGATAAAGAAAAGGCTGTATGAAATTACAGTATTCTAGTTGACAATCGTATAAAGCTAACTATGCTGTAATTATATACAGTAAAGGAGGGCTTAATATGTTTTTAGATACTTTAGAACGTGTTAATCGTTTGCGCCAAAAAGCAATGAACAACCCTGAATTTCTTCAATCAGCTAAACAGCATGAAGAAACCTTGCAGCATGAAGAAACCTTGCAGCATGTAGAGCAATACTTCGAACTAAAGAGAGCTCGTAAAATCGCGCCCAAGCGCCAAAAAACACTGGCTGATATTTATGACCAAGCAGATTTTGGCGGACGGCCTGATGGAGTCACTCACTAACACTATGATGATACGTCAAAAAAAGGATGCGATTTCACTTGCATAACAAGGGGAGTGCTGTTGATTGATAACAGCACTCGCGAATCGTTAATTTACAACTAAACTGAATCATAGAACGATATACATATAGATTCAGAGGTTGGCATGTTCTTGGTTAGGCAATCCCATCGATGGGTGGTTTACCTATTATCTGTAGCAATGGCCTTGGGCTTATGGTTGTGGTGGAAACCCTTGCTCAATTCCACCGCTTCAGTCACAACACTCGTACCAATTAAAATTGCGGTATCACAAACACCGCTTTCTTCCCCTTTTTACTTATTGCAGATCAACTGGGCGTTTTTTAGAGAGCAAGGGATCAATGTGGAATTGGTGGCATGCAGCGGCGGTGTTCAATGTAGCCAAGCGTTATTAAAAGGTGATGTTAGCTATGCAACTGCTTCTGAATCAGTGGTGATGTTTACCAGTTTTGAGCGTCAGGATTTCGAAATTCTTGCGAGTTTTGTTCAGTCAGATAATGACGTAAAGCTACTTGCGTTAAAAGAGAATGAAATTCATGCAATGGGCGATCTACAAAATAAACGAATTGGTATGATTAAAGCCAGTTCGAGTGAGTTCTATTTTGACTCGTTACTGTTAGTGAATAATTTAAAAGGAATTCCACTTAATAAAGTATATGGTTCGCCAGAGGAACTGTATCAGAAATTATTCGATAAACAGCTTGATGCAGTCTCTATTTGGGAACCTTGGGGTTATAAAATCGATGTGGCAGCGAATTCTCAAGTCACTAATCTCGGTTTACCTGGAATTTATACACTGTCGTTTAATTTATTAACGATGAAAAATACACCTACTTCCGAAGAGCAAAATACCCTTGCTATTCTCAAATCTCTTAAACAAGCGATTAGTTGGATGCATCAAAATCCAGAAAAAACGTTACATAGAGTCGCGGGTGTTTTAAATATTGATGAAAAACAGTTGCAATGGTCATGGCAGGATTATTCTTTCCGTTTGTCGTTAGGGAATACTTTATTAACCAATTTGCAGTTACAAGGCCGCTGGGCTTTGGACAGTCGGCTTGTCCTAGGTGAGATGCCCGATTACCGGCAACTCATGGCGGATGAGCTTTTCCTGAATGTTACGCAAAGCGGTGGAGCGGAGTGATGATCAATTCTCTAACACGGAAAATGACCGTTCTGTTCATTGCTTCCTTTATGCTGGTTGGTTTTATTGCATTCTCGTTATTTAACTTGGCGGAAAAACAGCAACAAACCAATGCTCAGCTTAATACCATTTTAGAAATCCAAAATAGTGTTGCCATGTTACGAGGGCAACTATGGACGTTTCTGCAATATAAAGATGCCAACAGTCTAGAGCTTGTTTATCGGGCTCAACAAGTTCTTGCTCGGGAATTAAAGACGACCATGATTGAGGAGCAACATCTCAAAAGTATTCAGAGAATGAACAATAGTTTAGCTGGCTTATTGGAACAAGAACGCCATATGGCGCAAGAATCTGGAATTACCAAGCTCATCGATGGTATTGGCACTTATGAGCTGTTGCATTCTCGCTACAATATTTTGGTGCAAAACATGAATGAAGAATTAACCTTTATCCAGCGCCAAGTGATGGAAAGTAGCATTAATAGCCAGAGAACCTTGTTAATAACAACCATGCTACACCTATTAGTATTCTCTTCGGTCGTCTGTGGTGTTGCGTTGATTGTTCTGCGACGTTTTCGATATGGTTGCAAAACTCTTCAAGATGGCATTACGCAGATGGCTAAAGGAGATCTGGCTAGTCGAATCTCAAATCAAAATAGCGAATTAGAGTTCGTTGAATTGACTCAATTTTTCAATCAAATGAAAGCCTCTCTACAAACCACAACAGTGACTAAAGATGAATTACAGGCCGAAGTGGCGAGGAAAACGGCGAAATTAGAACGCCAAAAAGCCGAGTTGCGCTTCCTGTCTGAACGGGATTCTTTGACGGGTATTCTGAATCGTCGAGCCTTTAAGCAACAGCTTAGTCAGGCGTTAGTCAAAGCCAAACGTTCGAATATGAAATTGGCATTATTGTTCTTTGACCTTGATAAATTTAAGGAAATTAACGATACCAAAGGCCATGAAGTCGGGGATATTGTGCTGCAACAAATTGCTCAAAGGTTAAAAGGGACGATTCGCGAAGCCGATTTTTGTGGTCGTCTAGGCGGTGATGAATTCGTGGTTTGTTTGGATATTTTGCAAGACCACAGTGGCGTGCTAAACAAGGCTTATCAGCTGCTGGATAAATTACAAATCCCGATCCAAGCGAATGAGGAAAGCCTGAATATTGGAGTAAGCATAGGGATTGCATTATATCCAGAGCAGGCTTCACAAATGAGCGAATTACTACGTATTGCCGATGAGGCAATGTACGTTGCAAAACACCAATCAGGTAGCACCATTTATTGCGCTTATCGCAGCAAAGATGATGAGACAACTCTGGTGGGTTAGTCATTTACCATGCAAAAAAGCAGTGTGGAAAATTTTATCCACACTGCCGGATTTCTTCATTGATTAATGACGACCACTTTTGACCGATGAATGTTTCCCATGGAAACGCTTATGGGATTTGGATTTCCCTTTATTTTTGGGCGTTTGGGCATGAGTCGAGTTCACTTTTTTAGTCGGCGCATTAGGATCCTTAACAACAAAATAGGGATCTTTATAGTGTTCAGCTGAGCCAAACTCATGTTCAACGATGCGGTTCCAGAGTGCACGATCAAAACCTTGCTCTGGAATTGCAGGGTACAGCGTTTCAATCTCTTCCCATGCAAAATTCATAAACGCGTCTTTTTGAATTCGATTAAATCGCTGAGCCACTTGGTTATGTTTTTTAATCCAAGCGGCTTTAAAGCGCTGTAATTCAGCTTGTGCTTCATCAAGCGGTAAACGAGATAAATAGATACGTTTATAGGAGACTTTTCTATCGATCATCGTACGCATTGCGGTTTGAATATACTCACCATGATGCGTAATTGAGATGTCATCACAATCAAATAAATTAACGCACCAACCTTTAGGCTGGAAATCATCGCGTTGATATTGATGATTACGAGCAACCAAGGCTTGATGAAGGACCAAATCCGATTTACCTCGAAAGGTTTGTTGCCACTTGGCAATACGGACTTGAATTGAACCGGGCAAACGAAAAATATGAGTAAACTTATCTTGTTCCATTGGCTTATTTGCAACCAGAGCTTGTGAGTTTTATTAGTACATAGGCTTACTTAACGTCGATGATGCTAAGAAAAACCGAGTTATAAGCAAAAGAGCAAACTGTCACAGCAGTTAATCACCAACGACGCGAGCCTGATATTTGGGCTATCAAGCAGTAGTTTTTATTTTGGAGACGGATTCTACACTCTATCTAGTGATTAATGCGAGCTTAAGTTGTGACATCATTTATATTTTAGTAGTTATTTGGGGTGAAGAGCGCCAAAATGGCGTACTGTTGAGTTTCTTTTATGCATTCAGGATGACCAAGCATGATGGATCTTTCTTTCTTGGAAATTGCAAACACAATCAATAACATAGCTTTTAGCACTATTGCTGCGCTGTTTCTGTATATGTTGCGAGGCAAATTGAGCGAACACAAATTGGATACTGCGACTTGGTTTGTCCTGCTCTTTTTAGCCAGTGGTTTAGGTTACACTGCCTCTTCGTTACGTTTTATTTTACCGATGGGATTCGCTATTGTGGCGAATAACTTACTGTATCAGCTTGCTTGTTACTGCATGTTATTTGCCGTATTGCGTTGGTATCAGAAGCCGATCAACGTGGGTTTATATCTCACCGCCGTTACCCACTCCGTGCTGTTTGCTCTCTTACAATACACATTGTACAAAATGGATCCTGAGTCGATGGGGACACGAATTCTCCTCGCATCGCTCAGTTTGTCATCTGCCTATCTGGCCGCAGCCTTGGTTGCTGCAAAAAATGGTCAACGTCATCGACCAGAACAAACCTTGTTGGCCACGGTGCTAGCGGTCATGATGGTAATGCTCTATGTCCCCTTTATTGCTTTCCAGACCTTACCCTTGATGAGTGTGTTTCGAGCGTCGGCAATCGTGGTGCAAAGTCTATTCTCCTTTATCATTCTTGGAACTATGCTGACCCTGTTTCTGTTTGAAGAAATTGAATGGCATCGCCTACGGTCGATTCGTGATGAACTGACGGGCGCGTTTAATCGTCGTTATTTTAAAGAGCAAGTGCAAAATAAGCTGACAACGTCAGAGTCGGCTTCTGTGATCGCGTTGGTGGATATTGATCATTTCAAACAGATTAATGATTCTTATGGTCATGATGTGGGGGACGCTGTTATTACGTTTGTTGTGCGCCATCTGGAAGCGTTAGACCTCGCTGAATGTCTGGTTGCAAGATATGGTGGTGAAGAGTTCGCGATTTTTGCGTGTGAGTCGGATATGGTTAAAGTTCATCATGCGTTAGACAAGGTGCGTAATGCGATTGCTGCCGGCTTTACCTTTGAAAAGCAAGCGATCGAGGTTTCGGTGAGTATTGGCGCGGTTTTATTAGATCGCCCATCCGAGTATGGAGAGACCTTACGTCAAGCGGATGTGGCATTGTACCAAGCTAAGCAAGAGGGAAGAAACCGAGTCATGATGCAAGGTTTATCCAGAGTATAAAAAATCGGAGCCAATTGGCTCCGATTGCCTTTAGGTAGTCTGACTTATTGGCTGATAAGGATAAGGCCGCTAGGTAGGCTTTCACCAAACGTGCGTTGGGTTTCTGCTTCATCCAGTTCGAGCACTTCACTAACCAAATTGATCCATGACTCTGCAACGCGGCTCTGTTTGAGCTTATCCAACACCTGCGTACGCCAGTCTTCAGCAATATCGCGGCTGCGATCGCCCGTTTTGCGGCACATCATCACGGTGGCGAAAGCACACATGGGTTCTTTTGACCAATCTTGCTCTAAGAGCTTAGGTAGCCATTGTTGGATTTGTTCTTTCGGAAGTGTGGCGTGCAGGCTGCCATAAAACGGCGTGCGAGCGGCTAAACGGCCTAAAGCCCACCAGTGTGCTTGTTGGTATTGATTGTGGTTCAGTGCTTTATTCAAAAACCAAGTGGCGAGCAGAGTTTTATCTTCCACCTGTAATTGCTCTAACGAAGCCGCCAACCGTACCATAGCTTCATAACCTTTCTCTTGGGCTTCTTTGGTCGAAGCAGGCGTACGCATAGCACTCGGATGCAGGTATTTAGCAATATCCGCAAGTAAGGTTTCTTGCTGTTCTTGATTTAAACCGCCCGCAACTCGACGCCAGAATACCCACCAGTCCGTCCAACCTTGAGTGTTAGCAAACTGAATGCCTTGTTGGTACAACGCCCAAATTTGTTCAATCCGCCAACTGTCGGTGGCATCGCCAAAACCGGGTCGCAAGCTGAAACCCGCCAGCCGCAGCCAGTTTTTCTCATGCTGTTCTGAGCGGCGGCGGCGTTTCCGGCCAAGTGCTAGACTGTCAAACAGGCTACGCAGAGTCGCAAAGTCCCACTCTTCTCGTTTCCCTAAACGTCTTTCTAACTCTTTAGTCAGTGTTTTAATGGCTTGTTGGTCGGCATTGGTTTTGTTGGCGCTGTAGATCTTGCTGATCAGTGTTTTGGCTTCCTGCAACTTGGGAGAAATCGACGAGTTCTCACTCAATCCGTCTTCATTCGACAAGTTCTGGCGAATTTCAAACTCCACTTGCCAACGCTGATTTTCATCCTCTGGGTTCACACACACCATTTGCAGAGTACCGACTTCGGTCAACTGGCAGGCTAACTGAACTTCAACGCGTTGCTTTTGATTGGCGGCGAGTCGAGTTTCGTCCAGAGCAGGTAAGGTGAGTACATAAGGCGGTAAGGGCTGGAATTTATCGGGGTCGATAGGCAGCAGCGCACCATTTTGTACTTTCTGTTCGGGTACAATGTGATCGTGAGTCGAGGTCAGCAAATTAAAACGAACAGGCTCACCTACCGTCAGTGAAAAACGGCGGCTGGTTAGACGAATTTCTTGTCCTTCTTCACTGCCTTTGGCGAGCAAACATAAGGCTTTGCCGAGTTTATTTTTTTCTTGTAGATGAAGGAAATAAGAGCGCGCTGCGCCACCGCCGATTTTGAGCTGCGCCCCGCGTCTTGCTTTGGCATAAGCCACTGCGCCCAAAGCGACAGACCAATCTGGATGAGGGTTATCGAGCAAAGTAATGGGTCGCCCTAACCAGTCGCTCAGCAGTGTGATCAGCCGTTGAGTAATCAAATCACTATTAAACACGCCGCCATTGAGTAGTAAACCCGTTGGCAATGCTGAGTTATTTTCAGTGGTTAACGAACCTTGCGCTGTCCCTTGGTGATGACTGAGAAATTCCGCAATGTGCTTGCTGACGGCAGGATCGGCCGCATAAGGCAAGCCAAACTCCACAACTGCACTGCGGCGTTTCTCTGGTAGTACGTCTTGTTCAGTCAGAGGGAAAAATCCGTCAAGTGCAATGCGGTGTACTTCATCACGATGTAACGCCACACTTTGGGTTCCACCCAGTAACTTCGAACCACTGCCCAACAAGGTGATTTTCATCTGTTCAGGGGCATTTGCCGAAAGCAGGCTCTCTTTGGCTTGGCGCGTTTGTTGGATGAGCTTGGATAAACCCGCAGCGCTGAGTTTTTTATTTTGCTGGAAACGGCTTTCGGCTACGTGAGCCAAGGCAAGGTCAATGTTGTCGCCACCCAGCATAAGATGATCGCCCACACCAATCCGGTTGAGTTGCAGAGTCTCTTGCTCATCAAATTGCGCGGCAATCAGGCTTAAATCGGTGGTACCGCCGCCCACGTCACACACCAATATCATCGGTACGTCTTGCAAGATATCGTTCGCTTGAGTTTGGTGACGATGATGCCAGTCATAACACACCGCTTGCGGCTCTTCGAGCAGCATGATTTTCGGCAATCCGGCCAGCTGAGCGGCTTCAAGTGTCAGTTTACGCGCACCTTCATCAAATGAAGCTGGAACGGTGACAACCACTTCTTGTTGTTCTAACGAGTTTAAAGGATGGCGATGATTCCACGCTTGGCGGATATGGTTGAGATAGCTGGCGCTGGCAATGATAGGAGAAACTTTCTCGACATCATTCGCTCCCGCCCACGGCAAAATGGGTTGGCTACGATCCACGTTCGGATGTGAAAGCCAGCTTTTGGCACTAGAAACTTGTCGGCCTTCCACTTTTGCGCCTAACTCGCGAGCCCATTCGCCAATAATCACTTGCGGCAGATCACCATTTACCCGTTGTGATTCCCAAGGCAGGGTTAAATCAGAATCGGCGAATTGTCCGTGTGAAGGGTGGTAGCGAAAAGAAGGAAGAAGCGGACGGCGAACCACTTCGCCAGGGCCAACTAATTGATCAACGGGGAAAATCTCAACCGGAGATTGTTCAAGCGCATCATTGAGTTCACAAAAGGCGACCACGGTATTGGTCGTGCCCAAGTCAATGCCAACCAGAAAACGTGGTGATGACATGCGATACCTCGTATTCATAAAGGATGAGCGGCACCCAGAAGGATACCGCGATCGTTTTGTTAATGTTGCTGTGCTGCAGGCTCGTCTTGTGGGTTGTCACGCACATCAAATTCCACATGCCATTTTTGGCCATTATCGGCAGCAATCGCTTCGAGATAGAGCGTACCGAGCTCCGTCACTCGTGATGCCAGCGTAACAGGAACCACTTCACCCGCACGGCGACCTTCAGAAACCGGCAAGGTGATCTGAATGGTCGGCAGGTCGTCGAGCTCATCATTGGCCCAATCGACAAGGTGAGTCCCAGCGACATCATCACGGCGTACGGTTGAACCATAGAATTGGAAGTGCACAGGCTCACCAATCACGAGGCCAAACTGGCGATCCGCGACTTGCGCACTCGAACCTTCTTCCATACCAAATGGAGCAACACAGAGCGCTTCCATCGGCGGTGACATGCCCGGAATGGCAGGCATCGCACTTTCAATCCCGACATAGTAAGCCGAAGCAATACCACCACGGATGCGTACCCCTTGACCTTGACGCACAACGCCGTAGTAAGCTGCGCCACGTGCTACAGCCAGATCCAAATCCACTCCGGCTAAGAGTTTGGCAGGAGCCGCATTGGCCTGAGTTAGCCAAGCATTGATGGTTTCTAGCAAACGATCGGCAAGCAGGGTGGATTTGAGCACACCGCCGTTAAGCAAAATCGCACTTGGCTTAATGAAATCGGCTTGAGGAGCGGCCATGCCCGGAATTCCGGCCATCGCAAAAGGCATGCTGTCTGCGTGGTTCTGACCTTGAGCATTGGCTTGCTTGCTTAAAAATGCGGCGATGTGGCGAGTAATGCCGGCATCTTGCGCGTAAGGCAAACTCATCTGAGTCAAAGCACCGCGCATCTTTTGTTGTGGATGTTCGTTGATAGAAACTGCAGGGAAGAAACCATCGACCAGCGTTTGCTGCACTTCTTCACGAGTCAGTTCGGTTTTCAATGTTGCGCCGAGCAGTTTAGAACCACGGCTTGGTACCACGATTGGTACTGCAGCTAAATCTGGTTGGCTGAGTAGCGCTTCTTTCGCATCACGACAAGCGTGCGTCATGGCTTGCACTTGCCACATTTGCAGCTCTTTACCTTCCTGCGCTAACTTCATTTTCAGACGATAGGCGAGGGCGAGATCCATGTTATCGCCACCGAGCAGAATATGTTCGCCAACGGCAATACGCTTGAGGGCAAGGTTACCTTCTTCTTCGGTCACTTCGACCAGTGAAAGGTCAGTGGTGCCGCCACCGATATCGATCACTAACACCACATCGCCTACGTTTACTTCATTGCGCCATTGTTCATGGCGGTTATCAATCCAGCTGTAGAGTGCCGCTTGTGGCTCTTCCAGCAGTGTAAATTGTTGTAAACCGACATTGCGCGCCGCTTCTGCGGTTAAATCACGGGCGGCCGGATCAAACGAAGCAGGAACGGTAATGGTGACATCTTGTTCAGCTAGTGGGGCATCAGGATGAGCGTGATCCCATGCGGCTTGCAAGTGCTCTAAATAAAGTTCAGTGGCGCGTAGTGGAGAAATTTTGCTGACGTCTTCAGGACTGCCCGATGGCAAAAAGGCTTCGCGACGATTCACGCCCGCATGGCATAACCATGATTTCGCGCTTGCGACTAAACGAATCGGGGTTTTAGAGCCCAAATTACGCGCAATTGCACCGACCAAGGCAGTCGGCTCACTGCTCCAAGGTAAACGGCGTGAAGCGACAGCCATTTCATGTTCATGCGGCTGATAAACGAAAGAACCAAGCTGGTTGAGGTTTTCCACGGTACCCGGCGCCGTCATTTGCGCAATCGACATCACTTCAACACGACTCTCTTCACTCTGTACATCTTGGTAAGCGAGTACGCAGTGGGTAGTACCAAGGTCGATGCCCACACTGTATTTAGCGGAATGAATTGGCATCTCCATTACAGTTCTACCTCGGCAGGTGCCAGAATTGAGGTGTCATAGTTATCCGACAGTTTTGGCAGGGTGATGGAATCCGCGCGCCAACCTTTGTGAATCAGAGTACCAACGAATGGTGCTTGGCCAGTAACTTGTCCTGTCAGGCGAATTTCTTGTGCATTGAAGCCAGCTTCAACGTTAATGCGGCTCTCTTCTTGTTCGCTACGAATTGGCGATAAAGTGAGATACTCACGCAGCACTTTTTGGCCTCCGCTATGAATCACGCGAGCGGCTGCGCCCACTTCTTCATCCGAAAACTGGCTCACTTCTTCTTGTAAGAAGTCGATCAAGCGAGCTTCTTTTTGCAGCAGCGCTAAGAGTTGCAGTGCTGAATCGGTTGATGCGGTCGCGAGTTTGGATTCCACCTCAACGACTTTCTCCACCACTTTTTCAACTTCGATGATCTTTTCCACTTCGATAATTTTTTCTACCGGCTTTTCAACCGTCACAATCTTTTCGACTGGTTTTTCTACGATTTTTTCTGTGACTTTACCTTTGCGAGCAACAGCAATAACCAATAATAGGAGAGAGGAAGCGGCTAGCCCCGCATGGAGCATATCAAAGGTGGTTGGGATCAGGTTTAGGTCGATATTCATCGTGAATTCTCTTTGGCAGACTGTGTGCGTAAGCACAGCAAGTTTTACGCTCTGCAGGAAAGTTTTTGCAACAAGGTCACACTGAACATGGTTTGCTCGGCGAGATTACTGCACATTCCCGAAGGCGGCGTTATAGACTAAGCTCAAAATGGGGGCGGATAGTACCATATTCAAGGACAAAGCAAGCAGGGAATCCCTGTCTGTGTACGGCTTGACGGTTTGTTTGGTGTCTTTTTGAGCAGTGGGCCGTGTGTTTTTTTGTCTGTTTGGAGTGAGTGCGTTTGTGGTTTTTCGTGACTAATCGCCCGATTTGTTGGTTTTTTATTGATAAACACCTTGAAAGGTTTGGCCTGAATGCAGTATGGGTATGGATATATCGCATAACTTCTCGATATCGCTATGAAATACAATGTCTAAGACAATCGAAGATAAGGAAGAGGTGAATGCTCAAATTTTTTCGCGAATTCGCGCCTTTGCTCGTTCTACTTAGTGGTGTGTTG
Source organism: Vibrio metoecus (assembly GCF_000696385.1). Taxonomy (GTDB): domain Bacteria; phylum Pseudomonadota; class Gammaproteobacteria; order Enterobacterales; family Vibrionaceae; genus Vibrio; species Vibrio metoecus. Next base: position 176,552 of record NZ_JJMN01000064.1, read on the forward strand.
CTGACCAGTTTTGTGGTCTATACCGCGTATTCATTGCAGGTTCGCCATAACCGCACCATGCTGGAGAATCTTGCCGATCGACAAACGATGGCGCTCCAACAGTTTGTTGACAGTGATATTAACTTTATTGGATCTGCCGCTAATTTTTTCCACTCAAGTACCAGTGATGATTGGGAACGCTTTCATACTTTCGCGGCAGAAACCCTCAAAGGGTCAAGAAGCCTCATTACTTTAGAATGGATGGTTAAGGTTGAGGCCGGAGAAGTCGATAGCTTCACGCAACTCATGCAGCAGCGATTTGCGGATTTTAAGCTATTTACGATCCCGCAAAATGGTCAGGTTCAATATGGCTTTGGTCAAACTGATGAAGCGAAATTTGTTTTAGCCGATGTGTATCCGCTCAACCATACCAACCGAGCCTTATTGGGCTTTTTTTCTGAACGCGAACGCTTTAAACGGATATTGAGTGACATTGTCACAAATCGTCGGCCTAATGTCTCTGATAAAGTTCGACTTCTACAAGATGGAATTGATAAGTCGATAGCGAAAGATGGTTTGTTGGTCTATCACCCGGTTTTCTCTGCTGAAAATAGCCGTAACCTCATCGGTGTGATGGTGGGGGTGGTTCGTCTGTCTACCTATTTCGATAGCCTCGTGCAAATGAGTGCGGTGGAACAAGACCTCGATATGCGGGTGGTGGATACTGGATTTGATTCGGAAGACAGCCCAATTCTTTACCAAAGCCCAGGATGGACAAAGCATGAAGGACTGCAAATTGAACGCAAACTCGTGTTGCCGAACCGAGACTGGAAAGTGCAACTCGCTCTACGAGAGTCACTCAACCACAGTGAGCAATGGATGTTGTTGGGGTTAGGGTTAGGGGGCATGATTATTTCATTCCTGCTCAGTTACATCATGCGTATGCAGTTAGAAGAGCAGCAACACCTCACTGCAATGATCGAAGATCGTACCGCCGAGCTACGCTACCTTGCTGAACATGACAGCCTGACGGGGATCTATAATCGACGCTATTTTAGCCGACAACTTTGCCGTATGCTGGATGAGGCACAAGCCTTTACGTTGATCTCATTTGATGTTGACCATTTTAAAGAAATTAATGACACCTATGGTCACTTAGCGGGTGATCATGCCTTACAACATGTGGTGCATACTGTGCAAAAAATCTTGATGGAATCCGATACTTTTGTGCGCCTCGGAGGGGATGAATTTTGCCATTTTTGTCTTCATTGACGGAAAGAAATGAGCTGGTTGAATATTTGGAAGGTATTCGTCAATCGGTTGAACACAGTCCCTTTATTGTTAGCGATGAACTGCAACTGGCGCTAACCATCAGTATTGGGGCGAGTACTAACTGTCAGTACACCGAGCCTGAAATTTTGCAAAGTGTGGATAATCAGCTGTATGAAAGTAAATCAAGAGGGCGCAATCGAGTGTCGATTGCTGAACGATGCAGCAAGGTAGAATCGAATTATTCTGTGAATTCAGGTAGGATGTTCGACTTTATGTAAGCAGAGAAAGAGCCAAGAATGAATTACAACCGTGTTGTGTGCTTCGATTTAGAAATGTGTTGTTGGAACGAAAACGGAGTGGGAACCACGGGTGAAATCATTGAGGTTGGATTGGCAGAAATCGATCTTTCCGCTGGGAAAATCGTCAAACGTGCACAATATTTTGTTAAGCCAGAACATGACGAAATCTCACTGTTTTGTGCTGAACTCACCGGAATTACGCCACGAAAAATTGAGAAGCAAGGCCGACCGTTGGCCGAAGTTCTGCAATCTATGGTTAAAAACTTTGGCGGCTCAAATAAGATTTATGCTTCTTGGGGACGCGATGATCGTATTCTGATCCATGAATGCCAAGTAAAAAGGCATTCCAGTAACCTTTTCAAGAATTTCTCAATCTCGCCACCTTGTACCGTATTCAACATCGTTTGAAAGACAAACGCATTGGTCATCGCGCGGCTCAAGAATCACAAGGTATTGAATGGGAAGGGCGTCAGCACTCAGGCTATGTTGATGCCTACAACTTGGCAAAGTTAGCGTTAACCATGCTGTAATGTGATATTCAGCAAATTGTTATGCAACGCATCAGATCTTGTTCTAGGCTTTTGTATGGTTGTCCACAAAGCCGAGTACAAGAATGGAAAATACACTTTACGTCTGTTGGCTGGTGAATGCTCTAAGTTGTATCGCTGTGATGCTCTATTGGCGAATGACACCACCACTCTAGCGACTTTTTAGACAAGAAGCCCTAGATCAAAGCCCAAGTTCAAAAGCGCGAATTTCGCGCTTTTTGTCTTTCAGACAAAGGGAGAGTGTGTCGGAACCGATAACGCGCGGCGTTATTCTGGTGATTGATGTTTGTCTGCGGCCATCAGTTTGGCGCGAATAAACTGACTGTGATCGACATACAGCAGCTCAGCGGCCTTGCGAATCACCGCATCTTCAAGCGGATCAATCGTGCCATCCGCGTTGGCGACTTCCCACATCGCTTTGATCAGCTCAAACCGTTGTGTTTGGGAGAGGCTACGTAGCTGGGAAGTAAAATCGTACAGTGACGCAGATTGTTTGACTTCTTGCTCTGCGCGCATGAGTAAATCGCTGGCTTGCTCAGCCGTACATTGGAGCAAATGCTGCAACAGTGCCAGCTTAGCTTGTTGCTCTGGCGCTGAAATTTGTTGATCTGCGCCAGCCACTTCGCTGAGCAGACAAGCGATGGCCAGCTCCGGTGTGGCAGAGTGTTGAGCTAAGTCTTGGCCTTCAAGAAGCTGCTTAAACAGGGAGGTGAGTGCATTAAACATAGGCAAGCCTTGGAGATTGGGAGTCGTGGGTTAAACAATGTGGCCTTGAGCGTCACTCTTCAAGCATAGCACCCAAAATTTCGATAAATTCTGAGCTAGTACGTTCGTGGGCAAGAGTAATCAACGCCAGTAGCGCTTCGGCTTTGGTTTTGGGGCCGCTGTCCTCAGCCAAAATCGTCATGAGCTGTGAGCGGATCAATTCCATCTCATGCTCGACAAAACCTCGGCCTTCCTCTTCGCCTTCTCCTTCTTCCGGCGCGTTATCAAAGGTGAGAAACAGCATGTCATCGTCAAGCTGCGCTTCAATTAAGCGCTCTGGAAGCCACACTTCCCCCATCACCACATCAGGGTCAAGGTCATCGGGGAGCTGGTTTAAAATCGTTTTCAGTTCAGAGGCTTTCACAGTCGCTTCGTTTCCTTAAGGTTCTGTCTTCATTTTAGCGGCCAATTGCGCTGAAAACGAAGCATCTTTTGATTTCAAACGCAGCAATTGCTGTTTCTGTAGACAGGTAACAGTGGCTAAAGCGTGGGATCATGGGCGTGTTGCTAAAACTCTGTGGTACAATCCGCGCAGTTTTTTGGAAAGATAACAATAGGAAATGCTTTGACTTCGTCACAGCCCACACCCGATTCGGCAGCTCAGCCAAAAGCCAATAGTGCTGCCAGTTTAAAAAAGGCGCTCGGAGAGTGCTTGATCAAAGACCGTTTTCGTTTCAGTAAACGCATTGATGGTGCCAGTAAAATTAAAAATGAATCGGCACGCAACGCAGTATTTGACGAAATCGCGCTCGATATTGCGCAATCCATGATGGTGGTCGAGCAGCGTAAACAGCAGATGCCCAAAATCGAGTATCCTGCGCTGCTGCCAGTTAGCCAAAAGCGTGATGATATTGCGCAGGCGATTGCTCATCATCAAGTGGTGATTGTGGCCGGTGAAACCGGTTCAGGCAAAACCACTCAGCTACCGAAAATTTGCGCAGAATTAGGCCGTGGTAAATACGGTTTGATTGGCCACACTCAGCCGCGCCGTCTTGCTGCGCGATCAGTGGCAAATCGCATTGCCGAAGAGATGGAAACCGAACTCGGTGGCTTTGTGGGCTATAAAGTTCGCTTTACCGATCAAATCTCGGATCAGACTCAAATCAAATTGATGACTGACGGTATTTTGCTGGCGGAGATCCAAAACGATCGTTTCCTTAACCAGTACGACACCATCATTATCGATGAAGCCCACGAGCGCAGCCTCAACATTGACTTTATCTTGGGCTATCTCAAGCAGCTTTTGCCGCGTCGTCCCGATCTCAAAGTCATCATCACCTCGGCGACCATCGACCCTGAGCGCTTCTCGAAGCATTTTAGCAATACGCCGATCATCGAAGTCTCAGGCCGTACTTATCCGGTGGAAGTGCGCTATCGCCCTCTGGCGGGGGATGATGACAGCGAAAGCGATCGCGACCAACTGGAAGGCATTTTCCAAGCCGTGGATGAGCTGTGCCATGAAGGGCTGGGCGACATTCTGATCTTCATGAACGGTGAGCGCGAAATTCGTGATACCGCGGATGCACTCTCAAAGCGCAACCTGCGTGATACAGAAATTGTGCCACTGTATGCGCGTTTGTCAGCCGGTGAGCAGAACAAGATTTTCCAACCTCATCGCGGGTTCGTCGCATTGTGCTGGCCACCAACGTGGCGGAAACCTCGCTAACGGTTCCGGGCATCAAATACGTTATCGACCCAGGTACCGCGCGGATCAGCCGTTACAGCTATCGCACCAAAGTGCAGCGTTTGCCGATTGAGCCGATTTCCCAAGCCAGCGCTAACCAGCGTAAAGGCCGCTGTGGACGTACCGAAGAGGGGATCTGTATCCGTCTCTATTCGGAAGAGGATTTCTTGTCACGCCCTGAGTTTACTGACCCTGAGATTCTGCGCACCAACTTAGCCTCGGTTATCTTGCAGATGACGGCATTGGGGCTGGGTGATATTGAAGCCTTCCCCTTTGTGGAAGCGCCAGATAAGCGCAACATTCAAGATGGTGTGCGTCTGCTTGAAGAGCTGGGTGCGATCAACGATCAAATCAAAGACCCGAAAAAACGCCTCACCGAAAGTGGTAAGCAGCTAGCGCGTTTGCCGATTGATCCACGTTTGGCACGCATGGTGCTCGAAGCGTCGAAAATCGGCTGTTTGAAAGAAGTGATGATTATTGCTTCCGCGTTGTCGATTCAAGATCCGCGTGAAAGACCGAGCGACAAGCAGCAAGCATCGGATGAGAAACATCGCCGCTTTAATCATGAAGATTCCGATTTCCTGACGTTAGTGAACCTGTGGCACTACATCGGCGAGCAGCAAAAAGCGTTGACCAGTAACCAGTTCCGCCGTCAGTGTAAGCTTGATTACCTCAACTATTTGCGCGTGCGTGAATGGCAGGATGTGTACACCCAACTGCATCAATCGACTCGGGAAATGGGTTTTAAGCTCAATGATGAGCCGGGCAGTTACCATGCCGTGCACAGTGCGATCTTGGTCGGTTTGCTGTCGCACATCGGTATGAAAGATCAGGAGAAGAACGAGTACCACGGTGCGCGTAACGCGCGTTTCAACATTTTCCCTGCCTCTGGCTTATTCAAAAAGCAGCCGAAATGGGTGATGTCGGCAGAGCTGGTGGAAACCTCCAAGCTATGGGCACGTGTCGTCGCGAAAATCGAACCAGATTGGATTGAGCCACTGGCGCAACACCTGATCAAACGTAGTTACAGTGAGCCACATTGGTCGAAGAAAAATGCGGCAGTGATGGCGTATGAAAAAGTGATGCTGTATGGCATCCCGATTGTGCCCAAGCGCTTGGTCAACTATGGCAATATCGATCCTGTGCTCAGCCGCGAAATTTTCATTCGCAGCGCACTGGTAGAAGGGGATTGGGAAACCAAACACGCCTTCTTCAAACAAAACCGCGCGCTGCTCGCCGAAGTGGAAGAGTTAGAACACAAATCGCGTCGCCGCGATATTTTGGTTGATGATGAAGAGCTGTTCCAATTCTACGACCAGCGTGTCGGTACCGAAGTGGTGTCTGGTCGCCATTTTGATGCGTGGTGGAAAACCGCTAGCCGTAAAACGCCGGATCTGCTCTAGTTTTAGAAAAAAGAGATGCTGTTACAAAGGCGATGCCAGCCACATTACCGATCTGGATTACCCGAATTTCTGGCATCAAGGCAATTTGAAACTCAAACTCAGTTACCAGTTTGAGCCGGGCGAGAACAGTGACGGTGTGACGGTACACATTCCGCTGCCGATCTTAAACCAAGTTGAGCCACACGGCTTTGACTGGCAAATTCCCGGTTTGCGCCATGAGTTGGTGGTGAGCTTAATTAAATCGCTGCCGAAAACGTCTGCGTAAAAACTTTGTGCCCGCCCCGAATTACGCTGACGCGTTTTTGGCGCGAGTAACGCCGTTTGAAATGCCGCTGCTTGATGCAATGGAAAAAGAGCTGCGCCGCATGACGGGTGTGACTGTGCTGCGTGAAGATTGGAAACTGGATCAGTTACCATCGCATTTGAAAATTACTTATCGCGCGGTGGATCACCGTAATCGCAAGCTCAATGAAAACTGCGATCTGCATGAACTGAAAGAGAGCTTGAAAGAGAAAGTGCAAGAAACGCTCTCGCAAGTTGCCGATGATGATATCGAACAGCGCGATCTGCATACGTGGTCGTTTGGCGAGCTGCCGAAAGTGTATCAACAAAAACGCGGTGGCTTTGAAGTCAGAGCTTATCCGGCTTTAGTCGATAAGAAAGACAGTGTTGAAATCAAACTGTTTGAAACCGAGCAAGAGCAGCTTGGCGCGATGCGCGCAGGTCAGCGCCGTTTGATTTTGCTTAACGTACCCTCGCCGATCAAATATCTGCACGCCAATCTGCCGAACAAATCTAAGCTCGGTTTGTACTTTAACCCGTATGGCAAAGTGCTGGATTTGATTGATGACTGTATTGCTTGCGGGGTTGATAAGCTGATTGAAGAGCGTGGCGGCATGGTGTGGGAGCCACAAGCATTTGAAGCGCTCAAAGAGCATGTGCGTGCCGAGCTTGGCGATACGGTAGTTGAGATCGCCAAGCAGGTAGAAACCATTTTGACCACCGCTTACAACATCAATAAGCGTTTGAAAGGTAAGGTGGATTTCACGATGGCCTTTGCGCTTTCGGATGTGAAAGCACAAATCGAAGGGCTGATTTTCAGCGGCTTTGCGACTGAGTGCGGCTGGAAACGTCTGCCGGACATTCTGCGTTACATGCGCGCGATCGAACGCCGGATGGAGAAACTACCCACCGATCCTAACAAAGATCGTCTGCATATGCTGAAAATCGAATCGGTAGCCAACAAGTATAAAGAGCTGCTGAACAAGATCCCGAAAGGGATGGCGATTCCCGATAACGTGCGAGAAATTCGCTGGATGCTTGAAGAGTTACGCGTGAGTTACTTTGCCCAGCAGTTGGGTACGCCGTATCCAGTTTCGGATAAACGGATCATCAACGCGATTGACGCTTGTTAGTGATAAACACGAATTCTGTGAAGTAGGTACGAAATTTGCTTAACAAGCTGAGATGACGGAATTTGCACTCAATGTGGCAACGATTGACCGCCGTCACCGTTGCCCCACTATTTTAAGAAGGTTAATTATGAAAAAGACATTACTTGCTCTGGCATTACTGGGTGCCTCTTCAACCGCGATGGCGGATTCATGGATCTATGGCGGTGCGTCTGTAGGTCAATCTGATTTCGAAGGCAAAAATGGTACAGCGTATTCACTGCATGTAGGTACTGGTATTCTGCCGCTGATTGGTCTAGAAGCGGGTTATGTTGATCACGGCAATTTTGATCTGGGCGCGAGCCGAGAGTTGTCTGCCACATCACTGTACTTTGCCGTAAAACCAAGTATTGATTTTGGCCCATTGCATGTTTACGCCAAAGGCGGTCTTCACTCATGGGATCAAGAGATCAACGGTAACAAGAGCAACGATGGCATCGACATTATGTATGGTGTAGGTGCTGAATACTTCATCATGGGACCTGTGTCAGTGGGTGCAAGCTACATGAAGTACACAATGGATAACTCAGATGTAGGCACGATTTCATTTAACGCGACGTTCCATTTCCTATAAGCGTTATTGAAATAAAGACATGATGAGCCAGCCGATTTTCGGCTGGCTTTTTTATTGCGCATGGCATAAAAAGCACACAATGACGCGATGAGGGGGAGGAATGTTCCTCCGTATCATAAAAGTGACACCAATTTCTAACCCAATTGTCATAGTGTTTGACTAGGGTGTGTGCCAGTTAATATATAAAAGGAATTTCAGATGCTTAATCCTCATTTCCGCTTAGGTGCATTGGCGGTGGCATTCGCTTGTTTCACTTTCCCCAGCGCAGCAAACACCTTTAATCGTATTTCTAGTTTTTGCCGTGGCAAACAACATTCCTCCCACGCTGGATGTGAAGAAAAACACCTCGGCAGAGATCATTACGGTCACTCCTGATGGCAATACCGTGATTTATTCTGACAGCCCACTGGGTGGGATCGGTTTTGTGGATATTAAAGACCCTGCCGCCCCTAAAGCTGCCGGTTTCCTATCACTCAATGGTGAGCCAACTTCCGTGGCAGCATCGGGAGAATGGGTTTTTGCAGGGGTTAACACATCACCCAGTTATACCCAACCTTCGGGCTATCTGGCAGCCGTATCTGTGGCGAGTCACAAAGTCGTCGATCGGTGTGAACTTGGTGGTCAGCCAGATTCTGTCGCCGTTTCTAAAGATGGTCGTTATATCGCTGTCGCAATCGAAAATGAGCGTGATGAATCGTTGAATGATGGGGCACTCCCTCAAATGCCCGCTGGATTTTTGGTGATTTTGACGACGGATCAACAAGGTAAGCCCGAATGTAAAAGCCTCAAGCGAGTGGCGTTAACCGGATTAGCGCAAATTGCAGGGGATGATCCCGAGCCTGAGTTTGTGGCATTTAATAATGAAAACCAGATCGCTCTGACGCTACAAGAAAATAATCATTTGGTGATCATCGACGCGGCGAGCGGCAATATTGTGAACCACTTTTCTGCAGGCTCCGTCGATCTGAGTCAGATTGATACAGAGAAAGACGGTGCACTGCGTTTTGATGGCAAAATTAAAAACGCGTTACGTGAACCCGATGCCGTGAAATGGTTGGATAACAACCGACTGGTGATCGCCAATGAAGGTGATTACCAAGGTGGTGCACGTGGATTTACCATCTTTAGTAAAAGCGGTGAAGTGCTGTTTGAAAGCGGTGCGGAGTTTGAACACCAAGCGATCCGCGTTGGGCATTACCCTGAAAAACGCTCCAATAAAAAAGGCATCGAGCCAGAAGGGTTAGAAGTCGCGACCTTTAATGGTCAGCAGTATATTTTTGTGTTGGCCGAACGAGCTTCTCTGGTCGGAGTGTATAAAGACACGGGCGGTAAACCAGAATTTGTACAAGTTTTACCATCAGGCATCGCTCCAGAGTCAGCCATTGCAATTCCACAGCGCCAGTTGCTGGTAACCGCCAATGAAGCCGATTTAGGTGAGGACGGCGGCGCTCGTTCTCATGTGATGCTGTACCAGCTCTCGGATCGCACCGCTCAATATCCGCAGATTATTTCAGGCAATGATGCACAAGGTTTACCCATTGGCTGGGGTGCGCTGTCCGGTTTAACCAGTGATCCTAAACAGGCGGGTAAACTCTACGCGGTGAATGACAGCTTTTATTCCGCACAACCGTCGATTTTTACCATTGATGCCACTCAGCAACCGGCATTGATTGAGCAATCCATTACTGTAAAACGCAATGGCAAGGTGGCGAAAAAGCTGGATCTGGAAGGCATTACGGCTGATGGAAAAGGGGGTTTTTGGCTCGCCTCGGAAGGTGATGCTGAGAAAAAAGTCACTCACGCGCTCTATCATGTTGATGCAACGGGTGAAATCACGCAAAGCGTTGAATTTCCGTCTGAATTACTAGAGCATCAGACCCGATTTGGAGCCGAAGGTGTGGCCATGGTTGGCGATACACTCTGGGTTGCGATTCAGCGTCCTTGGAAAGACGATGGCAAAAGCATGACCAAATTATTGGCTTACAATACGAAAACTCAACAGTGGGGTGCTGTGCACTATCCGTTAGAGAAGACCGAGCAAGGTTGGGTCGGTTTATCGGAAATCACCGCCTATAACAATAGATTGTATGTCTTAGAGCGCGATAACCAGATCGCGAGTAACGCCAAAATTAAACGCCTCTATCAAATTGACCTTGCTGATCTCAAACCTGCAAAATTGGGTGAGGCTCTACCCGTGGCGAAAAAGCAGTTGGCATACGATTTTCTACCGGATCTGAAAGCAGGAAAGGGCTATGTTGTGGATAAAATCGAAGGGTTTACCATCGATAGTCGTGGACAGGGGTATGCGGTAACGGATAACGATGGCGTGGATGACAGCAGTGGTGAAACCCTGTTTTTCAAAGTGAACACGCCATTTTAAACTGCGCGTGATCCATAACTAAAAAATACCTTTACAACCCCAGCTCCAAGCTGGGGTTACTTTTTAAGTCACATTGATGATTTGTACGGTGTCTAGTGATTCCCCCAAAACGACAACAACCAAACTGCAATGCTTGATGGCGCACACATTTATGCCTAGTGAGTAAGAGAAAAATTGATATAAAACAAATAAAGTCAATATCAACCTGTAGCGAAAGCACCAGTCACTATAGTTAAACCAATGGCATAACATCAGTGAGCAGGAAAATCGCATGTGGCTGTCTAAACTAAAAATCCGTACTCGAATCGTATTAGGAATGGCATTGTTGCTGTTGCTAGTGATGAATATCATCATGCCCTTTGTGCTCAGTGAGTTTCTTGGTCAAATACATCGTAATGAGCTACGGCAACTTGAAAAGCTCTATCAAACTGCAGTGGCTGAGATTGATTCAACAGGACGACTTTCACAGGCACTAGCAACGTTGATCGCGAACTCACCCTCAATTCAAAAAGCCTTTTCAGAAGGTGACCGCCAATCTATCGCTGCTCAAACATTACCGCTTTATCAGGCCATGAAAGAGCGATATGACGCCACTCAATTGCAATTTCATACCCCACCCGCAACGTCTTTCTATCGTGCGCATAAGCCTGAAAAATTTGGCGATGATCTCTCTAGTTTTCGTTTTACGGTATTACAGGTAAACCAATCCAAACAACCTGTCATGGGGTTGGAAAATGGTGTAGCAGGTTTAGGAAACCGAGGCGTGGTGCCGGTGTTTTATGAAGGTAAGCTAATCGGTTCCGTTGAGTTCGGATTGTCTTTCGGACAGCCATTTTTTGAAAGCTTCAAGCAAAAATACCAAGTTGATATCGCATTACTGCTTCATTCTGAATCTAACCGCTATCAACAATTTGCGGGAACATTTGATGCGAGCCCGTGGATTGATCAAACCGTGTTAGATGCCGTCTTCACCGGGCAAAGTCGCAAGTTGGATGTTGAAATTAGCGGTAAGAACTATGCGCTTTATTTACAAAGTGTGAAGGATTTTTCGGGTAAACCGTATTGGTGTCTTGACGATTGCGATGGATCGCAGTGAGGCTATCGCAAGCGTTTGGGATGTGAATTTGAAATTGGTTGGTCTTGGTGTTGTTGCTCTGACCATTGGTATCATTATCGCCATTTTGATTGCTCGAGGAATTACTCGCCCTATCGTGGATGCGACTCAAGCAATGAAACGCATTGCCGAAGGTGATGGTGATTTAAGCCAGCAAATGTCGGTTAAAACACGAGATGAAATGGCTCAACTCGCCAGAGCGTTTAACCTGTTTGTCGGAAAAATTCACGATACGATGGCACAAATCTCTGATGTGACCCATCAACTGGTTATCTCTGCGGATGAAACGGCACGTATTACGGAAACCAGTCGTGCGAGTGCAACTAAACAACAAAGTGAGGTAGAACAAGTTGCTACTGCGATGAATCAAGTGGCGATCACAGTGCAAGAAATGGCACAGCACGCCAATATGGCTTCTGATTCTGCAGCGCAAGCAGATGCTGCTACGACTACCGGTAAGCAAATTGTCAGTCAAGTGATTGCTTTGATTGAAGAATTGGCAACAAAAAGTCAAGAAGCGGTCTTGACGATGGGTAAGCTAAATAAACAAACTCAATCGATAGATTCTGTGTTGGAAGTGATTCGCAATATTGCGGACCAGACTAATCTTTTAGCGCTAAATGCCGCGATTGAAGCCGCTCGCGCTGGTGAGCAAGGACGAGGTTTTGCTGTTGTCGCTGATGAGGTTCGTACTTTAGCAAGCCGTACGCAGACTTCGACACAGGAAATCCAACGTATGATTGAAAGTTTGCAAGGTGCTGCCAACTCAGCAGAAAGTGCCATGTTGCAAAGCGACAAGATTACCGAACAGTGTGTGAGCCAAATTCGGGGGGCAGGAGAAGCATTAGATAATATTCACCGTGCCGTTGGTGCCATCAATGACATGAACTCTCAAATTGCTAATTCAGTGACAGAGCAGAGTGCCGTTTCATCCGAATTGAATATCAATTTGCACAATATCAATGATGGAGTCACTCAGTTTAGCAATAACGTGGCGCATGTTGCGACCTGCGGTGAAAACGTTAATCAGCTTTCCGTCCGGCTTAATGGATTACTCAATAAATTCAAATTGTAGTGAGGATTGCCAAAACTCTGGCAGGGGGCGTAACAGTATAGGTGTTTGTCTGTTCGTGTCTTGCCAGCGTAATATTCTCAAAGCGAATGATTTCCAAGAGAATATTGGGTGAGTCAGTGATTCATTTTTCATCGTAAAACGATGAGTTGAATAGTTTGAATTGCGCCGCAAATTACCAGTCTTTTACCCTCTGTTTAGTATGGGTAATCCGGTTTCAGGATTACAGTCCATGAAGTTTCTCTTCAACCCATCCTCGATAAAGGGACTAACCTATGACTGGCTGTAATCTCAATGGTCAATGGCGATTAACCTCTCCACAACGTCCGGATATTTCACTCCCGATGACGCTCCCTGGTGACAATGTCACTGCTTTATTGGCCGCGCACTGTATTCCTGACCCTTACTGGGGGGGCAATGAAGCCAAAGTGCGTTGGATTGAAGACGTCGATTGGCAAATCAGCCGCGAATTTGTGGTGGATACCTCTCTGCTAGAGAACGATCAGCTGTGGCTGACACTGACACGCGTCGATACGTTTGCCTCTCTGTATATTAATGACGTCCTTGCCTTAGAGTGCAGTAATCAGTTTGCTGGTTATGAGTTGGATATTAAGCCGTATTTGACATTGGGCAGTAACGCTCTACGTATGGTTTTCCATCGAGTGCTGCCTGAAGCCGAGAAAAGAGCCGCCGCATTACCTTTCCCCATTCCTTCCGCGATGGGTAACAACCAGTTACCGCATATGAATTTAGTGCGCAAAACGCAGTGCCATTCAGGGTGGGATTGGGGGCTGTGTTTGATGGTGTCAGGGATTTACGATCCGATCCTATTACAGCCGATTAACCACACACGATTAAAACAGTTGGCGACAGAGCAGCGCTGGCAAAGTGATGGCAGTGTGATTGTGACGTTGGCGGTAGAGGTGGAAACCGAACAGGCTGCAAACTTGATGTTCACCATGGCAGATCAACAACAAACACTGGTCGCAGAACACAATGGTTGGGTGCAGTGCGAGTTTTTGATTGCGCAGCCAAAGCGTTGGTGGCCGAATGGATTGGGTGAGCCGCATTTGTATGCAGTGATCGTGGCTAGTGCTGAGCAAACTTTGCAGCGCAAAATCGGGTTACGCCAACTTGAACTGAATACCACAGCCGATGAACGGGGCTCGGCGATGGAGTTTGTGATCAACGGTTTCCCCATGATGGCGAAAGGCGCGAACTGGATTCCACTTGATGCAATGCCCGCTCGTGAAAACGAAGCGCGCTATCGGCAACGGCTGCAAAGCGCGGTAGAGGCCAACATGAACATGATCCGTGTGTGGGGCGGTGGGCAATACGAGAGTGACACCTTTTACAACTTGTGTGATGAACTCGGGTTACTGGTTTGGCAAGACATGATGTTTGCTTGTTCGCTTTATCCGAGCCACACCGATTTTCTGCGCGAAGTGGAACAAGAGCTGCGTTGGCAGATCCCAAGGCTGCGCGAGCATCCCTGCGTTGCACTCTGGTGTGGGGATAATGAAGTGATTGGTGCGATTGGTTGGTATGACGAATCCAAACAGAACCGTATCAAATACACAGTTAATTACGATCGTTTAAACCGCAAGATCGCGGAAGTGATTGAATCGCTTGATGCCAAACGCGCTTTCTGGCCAAGTTCGCCCTGTAATGGTGAACTCGATTTTGGTGATGCATGGCATGATGACAATAAAGGCGATATGCACTTTTGGGATGTGTGGCACTCTGGCAAGCCTTTCAGTGCGTATCGCTCGGTGAATCCAAGATTCTGCTCTGAGTTTGGCTTCCAATCTTGGCCCTCCCTTGCGGAAGTGAAAACCTTTACGCCAGAGCACGATTTCAACATCACTTCGCAGACCTTTGAACAGCACCAGAAAAATCCGCGCGGCAATAGCATCATCACCGAGATGTTTACTCGTTATTTCCGTTTTCCAACCGGATTTGAACAGATGCTGTATCTGAGCCAAGTGCAGCAAGCCATAGCGATCAAAACCGCGGTGGATCACTGGCGGGCGATTTCGCCGGTTTGCCGCGGCATTCTGTATTGGCAACTCAATGATTTGTGGCCAGTGAGTTCTTGGTCAAGCATTGAATACAGTGGTCGTTGGAAACAGCTGCACTATCACGCGAAGCGCTTTTTTGCGCCGCAGTATCTGGTGTTTTCAGAGCACAGCGGTGGATTGACCTTACATGGTCTGAACGATAGCCGTGACTCGGCGGAGATTGACGGGCGAATTTGCTTGATAAACTGGCAAGGTGAAGTGGTTGAACAGTGGCCGCTCAGCGCGACTTTGTTGCCTAATCACAACCATGCGCTATGGCAAAAAAACGCGTCTTTGAATTTAGGGCAAGCCGGCTTTTTGTGGGTTGATGCGATCGTCAAAAACTGTGGCGAGCGATTACAGAACACTTATTTTGGTACAGAAGAGTTGAAATCTTTGCCGATGGAAAATGCCAACATCGAGGTACAGCAAGCGGGGCGCTTTATCAGGTTAAGTACCGATAAGCCGGCCTTTTACGTCCATTTGGAGTGTGAAGGGGTCGGACGATTTAGCGATTCCAGCTTTACTTTGTTGCCTGAACAACCTTTCACGGTGGAGTACTTAGGAGAAGATGCACACACATTAGCGTCTTCGCTGCGGGTTTATCATCTGAATAGCGAGTTTTAAACAAGTTAAACATTCCACCACGCGAACCATGTTTCCACTCTAGCGTTCAATATGCAAAGGGGAGATATGGTTCGCTGAATGGACATTTTCAGTGTTATTCAACTTCATTCTCTCCAACTTAACATTTTTCAACTCAATGAATTGGCAGTATTTATTCTGCCATTGTTGGTTTGTGATCTGGTTTATTTACATCAGCGTGCCAAGATCACATAAGTCTGTAAATATTAAAGCAAACGTTTGCATTTCATTTTTATTCTCTTACTATCGCGCGCAACCTGACTCCTGTTTCGAGAATAAATCATGCTAAAACGTAATTTAATTGCTGCTGCTATTGTTAGTGTTGGTTTGCTGTCGCCAATGAGCTACGCCAAAACCTCCGCTGATCTGATGATCACCGATGCCATGGTGTTGACCATGAATGGCGACAAAACGGTATACCAAAACGGTACCGTTGTGGTGAAAGAGAACAAAATCATTGCGGTGGGTGATGCTGAGTTAGCCAAGCAATATCAAGCTAAACAGGTGCTGGATGTGGATGGCGACATCGTGATGCCGGGGCTTATCAATACCCATACACACGTTTCGATGACGGTGTTCCGATCTTTGGGTGATGATGTACCCGATCGTCTGCATCGTTACATCTTCCCGTTGGAATCCAAATTGGTGTCGCGCGATATGGTACGCATTGGCGCGAACTTAGGTAACGTGGAGATGCTCAAAGGCGGCGTGACCACTTATGCCGACATGTATTATTTCGAAGATGAAAGTGGCGAAAACCCGTGGATCAAATTGGGATGCGCGCGGTATTAGGCCAAAGCGTGATTCAATTTCCGGTAGCGGATGCAAAAAATGCCGATGAAGGTATTCAGTACGCACTGAACTTTATCGAGCAATATAAAAATCATCCGCGCATTACCCCAGCGTTTGCGCCGCACGCGCCATACACCAATACCACAGAAACCTTGCAAAAAATCGCCAAGCTCTCTTTAGAGAAGCAAGTTCCAGTGCTGATCCATCTCGCGGAATCTGACCGTGAGCAAGAGAAAATTGCCGAGCGTTCGAATGGCTTGTCGCCTGTACAGTACATGCATGATATCGGTGCTTTGAACGCAAACTTAGTCGGCGCACATATGATTTTGATCGATGATAAAGACATCGAACTGGTGAAAAAATCAGACATGGGTGTGGCGCATAACATGAGTGCCAACACCAAGTCAGCCAAAGGCGTGTCGCCAGCCCTGAAAATGTACGATCAGAATGTGCGTATCGGTTTAGGTACGGATGGCCCGATGTCGGGCAACACGCTGAGCACAATAGATGAATTTAACCAAGTGGCGAAAGTGCATAAACTGGTCAATCACGATCGCGCTGCGATGCCTCCGCTAAAAGTGATTGATATGGCAACCATGGGCGCCGCCAGAGCGCTGCACATGGAAGACAAAATCGGCTCTCTAGAAGTGGGCAAACTCGCGGATATCATAGTGATTGATACCAAAGCACCGAACATGGTGCCGATTTACAACCCTTATTCGGCATTGGTTTACTCGGCAAACAGTGGCAATGTTCGCCATGCCGTCATTGATGGCAAACTGGTGATGCAAGATCGTGCCATCAACACCGTCAATGAAGAGCAAATCCGCAAGGAAGCGCTCGCGTTCACCGACATCGTTCGTAAGAGCGTTCTCGATTCAGGCGAAGAGATTCGTTAACGGCGTGAAAGCCGCATAAAAAATAACATTTTCTGCTAGAGATAAGAAAAGGCTTGCGGTAGTATCGCCGGCCTTTTTTCGTTCAAGAGTAGGAGTACGCAAATGTTCATCGGGTTTGATTACGGCACGGCTAACTGTTCGGTGGCCAGTATGCAGGACGATAATCCAGTGCTGATCCCTCTTGAGCGTGACAGCCTTTATATTCCTTCCACATTGGCGGCGCCGACTCGTGATTCGGTGCCTGAGCATCTGTTTCGTCATCGCCAGATTTCACCAGCTGATGCACTGGGCGAGCAATTGTTGCGTCGCTCGGTAGCCGCAAACCGCGATGAAGGCATCGACTTGCAGTTTGATGATGTGGTGTTTGGTCAGGCGGCGCTCGATCTCTATCTGTCCGATCCGCATGAAGTGTATTACGTCAAATCACCAAAATCGTTTTTAGGAGCGATGGGGCTGCACGACATTCAACTGAGCTTTTTTGAAGATCTGGTGTGCGCCATGATGGCCAATATCAAAGCCCAAGCGGAAGCGCGCTCTAACGCAATGATCAATGATGCGGTGATTGGTCGTCCGGTTAACTTCCACGGCCGAGGCGGGGAAGAGTCTAACCGTCAGGCGGAAAATATTCTGCGCCGCGCAGCCACGCGAGCTGGGTTTCGCCACCTTGAGTTTCAGTTTGAACCGGTAGCCGCAGGGCTTGAGTATGAAGCGACACTGATCGAAGACAAAACTGTGTTGGTGGTGGATATCGGCGGTGGTACCACGGACTGCTCGCTTATTCAAATGGGACCATCTTGGCGGGGTAAAGCGGATCGTACGCAAAGCCTTATCGCGCATACCGGTCAACGAGTGGGTGGTAACGATCTTGATATCCACCTTGCCTTTAAACAGTTGATGACGCCCTTTGGTTTTGGCAGTCAGATGCTCAGCGGGCTAGACATGCCGATCACTCAATTCTGGAACCCGATTGCGATTAACGATGTTAGCGCGCAGGTGAAATTCTTCTCGCGTGAAAATCTGGTGGATTTAAAACGTCTGCACAAAGAAGCGCGTGAACCAGAAAAGCTGGCGCGTTTGCTCGCGGTGTACCACGATACACTCGGCTACAGCTTGGTCAAGAAAGCCGAAGAAGCGAAAATTGCGCTATCGGATATGGCGCAAGTGACAGCGCAAATCAAAGTGCTGTCCGAACTGCTAGACGTTGAGATTCAACGTGAAGCCATGATTGAGGCGATTGACGTGCCAAAAACCAAGATGATTGAACTGGTTACGGAAGCCGTCACCTTGGGTGGCGTGACGCCGGATGTGATCTTTATGACCGGCGGTAGCGCGCGTTCACCGATTTTACGTGCTGGTGTTGAGCAGGCACTGCCGAATGTACCAGTGGTCAGTGGTAACTACTTTGGTTCAGTCACGGCGGGGCTTGCACGCTGGGCGCAGGTTTGTTTTCGTTAATCTTATGAAGCCTTCTTCGGAAGGCTTTTTCACACGAGTCATGAGTGTGCCAAGATGTTTGGCGATCGGCGCAGAATTGCGTAACATAGCTGCATCTTCCTTTCTGTTTGGCACAAAATGACCATGATCCAAACCCGCATTCTGATCTCCGACTCTACTGACCCGTGGTTTAACCTCGCGGTTGAAGACACTATCTTTCGTTCGATGCCTGCCGACCAACGAGTGCTGTTTTTGTGGCGTAACGCCGATACCGTAGTAATTGGTCGTGCGCAGAACCCGTGGCGCGAGTGCAAAACCGATCGTATGGAGCAGGACAACGTAAAACTCGCGCGTCGTCAGACGGGGGGCGGGGCAGTGTTCCATGATTTGGGCAATACCAACTTCACCTTTATGGCCGGTAAGCCGGAATACGATAAAGCAATCTCAACGCAGATTGCGCTAGCCGGATTGAAAAAGCTGGGTATTAACGGTGTGGCAAATGGTCGCAACGATCTGGTTTTGGAAGATGAGCTGGGTATTCGTAAATTTTCCGGTTCGGCTTATCGTGAAACACTGGATCGCGGTTTTCATCATGGCACGCTGCTGCTCAGTGCTGATCTCAATCGTCTGGCTGATTACCTAAACCCTGATCTCAAAAAGCTACAAGCTAAAGGCATTACTTCGGTGAAATCACGGGTTATCAATCTCAATACCGTCAAGGCCGATATTGAACACCAACAAGTGTGCGAGGCGATCATGCAGGCTTACTGTGAGCACTACCAACAAGAAGTTGAGCCAGAATTTATCTCACCGCAATCATTTCTGGATTTACCGGGTTTTGAGCAGAAATTCGCATTGCAAAGCAGTTGGGATTGGAACTTTGGCCAGACGCCACCGTTTACTCATAACATGGATGAACGTTTTACTTGGGGTGGTGTGGATGTGTATCTTGACGTTGAGCGCGGCACAATCATGCAGGCGACCCTCTTTAGCGATATGCTTGACCCATATCCGATGGAACAGCTGGCGCAGCGTTTGAATGGTCTTGCTTACAATAAAACTGCCGTAGCACCTTGCCTTGCCGACATGATAAATGAACTGCCGCAATATCAGACGCAGCTTGAGGATTTTCAGCGCTGGTTTCTCGGGCAGATTGATTAAGTCAGCGAACGGCCTCTTTAGCGAAGAAAAATTCGCAGCAGCAAGCTAAGGCGGTGAGCCAATGCCGCTAAAGTCACGTATCTCTTTAATGGGTAACGGCTATTCAAGGTGAAATATGGCTTCGCACAAAAAGGCTCACTTGGCGCACAAAATTTGCCCTGTCTGTTTGCGCTCGTTTGTTTGGCGCAAAAAATGGCAACGCTGTTGGGCAGAGGTGACATACTGCTCGGAGCGTTGTCGGCGTAACCGTTCAGGGCTGACTAAGGCTTATGCCAATAGCTGAAAGCGACTCGCGACCAATGATTGATGATGTAATCGATCAGGGCTTGGGTACGTTCTGGCAAGAATTTTCGCTGCGGATGGAGTAAATACACATCCGCCCCTTAAATATCCCATTCGGGGAGTAACTCGACCAATTTTCCCTCATTCAATAAGGGGGCCATCAAGCCTCTTGGTAGGCGGGCAATTCCCATGCCTTGTAAGGTCGCTTGTACTATGGTGTCCAGTTCATCAGAGCATAGGCGTGCTGCGGGTACAAATTGCACTTTCTGCTCACTGTGTCGATGTTGGAAAATCCACGGTAGCTTGTGGTTGAGGCTAAGCAATGGGGAGTGGGTGAGCTGTTGTGGATGAGAGAGTGAGAGTGTGGCGGAAAACGTTGGGCTGGCGCACAACACTGAGGGGTTACGCGCCAGTTTGCGGGCAACCCAATCTGATTCTGGTTGTGGGCCAAAGCGCAGTGCGATATCCAAATCCCGCTGCGTGAAATAATCCAGCCCCGAGCTGACTTGCATACGCAAAGTGACGTTAGGATGCTGCTCAGAAAATTCTAACGCTAAAGGCGTGAGTTGATGACGTAGCGGTAACACGGGGGCACTAATGGCAATTTCACCGCGGTAATCACGTTTAGCTTGCTCGACTTGATCTTGTTTACGCTCGATTTCGGCAAAGAGCTCTGCATAAGTGTGGAACAGTTGTTCCCCTTCTTTGGTCAGCACCAGTTCTTTACTGTTGCGGATCAGTAAAATGCTGCCAGTGTCTTGTTCAAGTTGCTGAATACGTCGGCTAAGTGTGCTGGTGGACATCGATTTCTGTTTGGCCGCTAAGGCAAAACTACCACAGCGAACGACGGTCAAAAAAAGCGCCAGATCATCGAGTTTCATGCTTAATCCCATTTTTGCAATTTTGCGTCCCATTCTATCCTATTTTAGGATGGTTGTGATTTGGTTATCTTGTGCCACAAAGTCCTATTTCGCGACGATAATCGACCACAAAGAGAACCCATGCATTCCGATCCACACCCTTTACCTGCCGCTAACCCACGCATCATTTTTGCTAGCGTGGCGTTAGTGATTGCCCTTGGCTCACTTGAAAAAAGCATCGTCACCACACCACTTGCCCTGATAGGACAAGATCTCTCCGCAGGGAGTGCCTTAACGTGGGTCATTACGGCTTATTTGCTTGCCGCTACGGCGGTATTACCCGTGTATGGCAAACTCAGCGATCTGTTTGGGCGAGTACGTATGCTGAACATCAGCATTGGAATTTTCATTGTGGGGTCGGCGCTCTGTACGTTTGCTTATGATTTACCCACGTTGATTGGCGCGCGTGTGATTCAAGGTATTGGCGGCGGCGGGTTGATTGCGCTGGCTTTTACCGTGATTGCCGATTCCATTCCGGCTCGTGAAGTTGGAAAAATATCAAGGCTACATTTCCGCGGTCTATGCGGTTTCTAGCATTGCAGGCCCTTTGCTCGGGGGCTATTTTGCCGATCATTTAAGTTGGCGCTGGGTGTTTGGCATTAACTTGCCACTGGGTTTGGTGGCACTGTATATGGTGAATCGTCATCTCAAACACCTTAATCAAAAACGCCAAAGCCGGTTTTGATTGGTTGGGGGCTGGGCTACTCATGGTCTTCACCACCTTGCTTTTACTTCAACTCTCGTCACATACCTTTCTTCCTTCGGGGTGGGGAGCCTTTGCTCTTTTGCTCTGTTTGGGGTTGTTGATCTTGGTGGAAAGACAGGTCAGTGACCCGATTTTACCTGCGCGACTGGCACGTTTGCCCGGTTATTTAACCGCGATTAGTTTGATTATGATTGCGCAGATGCTGATGTTTGCACTGCTGGTGTATATGCCACTTCAACTGCAATGGCAAAAGGGGCTTTCGCCCTCACAAAGTGGTTCCGCCATGGTGATCTTTATGTTCAGTATCACGACTGGCGCGTATCTCGGCGGCAAGTGGGTCGCTCGCTCAGGGCGATACAAAGCTCTGGTGGTGGGCGGTTTTCTGCTGTCTGCTTTGGCGATGTGGCAAATACATTATGATCTTTGGGTGCACTTATCGCTGGGTGTTGCCGGTCTAGGTTTAGGTTTTACTTTGCCTGCGCTTGGTGTCGTGGTGCAAAGCGTACTGCCTGCGCGTGATCGTGGCATTGGGATGTCACTGTTTAACTTTGGCCGTGAACTCGGCGGTGCATTGGGTGTGGCATTTTGTTCGGCCCTGTTTTACTTGCGCGTTCCACAAACTGTGACAGTGAGCGAACACGGCAGCCAAGCCGCATCGATCACTTCAGACGTTCTCGCTCAGGGATTTAGTCTGGTGTATTTGGGGATGAGCTTGTTAGGTCTGCTTGCTATGTTGATCACTGCATGGCGTTTACGCCGTGATGCATTGAAGGCAGAATAATTATCGACCAAGATAGCCAAGCGTATCTTACTTAGGTAGGATACGCTTCACATCAGGAAGTGAGGACGACCTCACCACTCCATTTCTTTTCGGGGACGACCCCATATATGAGGTATATATATGGCGTGGTTAATCCTCTTTCTCGCCGGTATTTGTGAAATCGCTTGGGCGATTGGTCTGAAATACAGTGAAGGCTTTAGTAAGCCACTGGCTTCTGTCGCTACCTTGTCTGCGTTGATCATCAGCTTTGTGTTACTGGGCGTTGCCTTGCGCACTCTGCCATTAGGTGTGGCTTATGGAATGTGGGTAGGGATTGGTGCTGTTGGTACGGCACTCGCCGCCGCTTTCTTATTTGGTGAAGCCTTAACCGTGGTTAAGTTAATCAGTTTACTTTTGATTATCGCAGGGATTGCTGGGCTAAAAATGAGTGCCTAACATCATCACCTAAAGCCAGAGCCGTTATGCTTAATCGGCTCTGGTGAATGGCTTTAGAACAACTCAATTTTCGGCAAAGGATTTAGCAGGATAAATAGACGTACAGATTAGACTAAAGAGGTAAATTATTTTTTTTCAATAAAAACAAAATTATGTGTCTCTTATAAGCATCTGTTTCAACGGTTTGCAATTTCATAACCTAGACTAATTAAGAAAATACTCAAATTAGAAACAAACAAAACGTCGATTTTGTACTAAGTGATCACCACCACGGGTTGGCTAGCGGGTTTGTCTATCTACTTGAAGGCTTTGATGACGAGTAGGTTGAGACATTTGGGGAGCCATATTTTATGGCATGTAACAAGGAACGTGAGGCGCGCTGTTATGAAGTGGTTTAAAAACTTATCCATTACCCAAAAAATGATCGCTTTAGTCGGATGTTTATTAGTTTTAACTCTAGTCGTATCTGCGTATTCCATTTCAAAAATGAAAAAGGTCGCCGTTGAAATACACAGCATAGCCCACGACAACATGCCGCTCGCTAAATTGATGACGGATATGACCGTGCATCAGCTGGAAGGTGCAATTACTCTAGAAAGAGTCTTCCGTGTAGCGAAAATCGAAAGTCAAGAAGGTAAGCAACAGCAAGCCCAACTTGAAACCCAATTGCGTGATTTGGTCGGCGCGTTTAAACAAGAACTTAGCCAAGCCCGCCAAAAACTCAGTGCCGCGATTGTTGACTCAACCTCCCCAACCATCCGCGAAAATTTGAATAGCCTAGAACAAATTCTTGATTCACTCAGTAATCAGCACAATGAGTTTGAACGCCAGCTCGATAGCCTACTAAGTGAACTTCATGCGGGTAAAGATGTTCAGCTGCTGGCAGAACAAGCCCACCAACTAGAAAAGTTGCAAGTGACACTCGATGAGCAGTTAGTTGATGTGCTGCGTAAAATTGAGCAAACGACAGAGAAATCGGTGCTTGTAACCGAGCAACAAGAACAGGAAGCCTTTTGGGGAATGGTTTACTTAAGCGCTATTTTCGGTTTTGTTTGGCTTGGTTCGTTAGGTTTTTCTTTTAGTAAGCAAATTGTGGTCTCGATTGCTCGCGCCCGTAAACTGGCAACTGAAATGGCCTCTGGCAACTTCAGTAAGCGAGCCAAAGTAACGACGGGGGATGAAGTGGGTCAGTTGATTACCAGTATGAATACGACAGCGGAATCACTCAGCCATATGGTGGGGGAAGTCATCGATCGTGCCAATACAATCGCGTCAACCGTGACAGAGCTGGCTTCTGTGGCGGAAGGCAACAAGCACTCAGTGCAACGGCAGCAAGCGAATACTGAGCAAGTGAGCAGTGCGATGGCGCAAATGGCAATCACGATCACTGAGGTTGCCAGCAGTGCAGAGGAGTCTTCCGCCTCGACAGCACGAGCTCAAGAAAATGCTCGTCAAAGTTGCAGCGTTCTGGCGCAAACGGAAGCGGTTTCAAGCCAACTGGTGGCAAACGCCCAACAATCACAACAAATGATTGTCGAGTTAGAGGCAAGTACTCGGCAGATTGAAAGCTTTGTCTTAGTCGTTGAGGGCATTTCTGAGCAGACTAATTTACTGGCATTAAATGCGGCGATTGAAGCGGCGCGTGCTGGTGAACAAGGGCGTGGCTTTGCCGTTGTGGCTGACGAGGTGCGAGCGTTAGCTTCCCGCAGCCAACAAGCCACACATGAAATTAAAGGATTGATTCAAACGTTGGTGGAGCGAGCACAAAGCGCAACGAAAATGATTGATTCAAACGATCAGCAAATAGAAGACAGCTTTGCTTCCATCTCTGAAGCTCGCAAACAATTAGACTCCATCAATCAAGCTTTGCAAGAACTGACTTCGGCGAATACTCAAGTTGCGGCCGCGAGTGAGGAGCAATCTGTCGCGGCAGATGAGATTAGCCATAATATGATTGATATCCGTGATGCCGGAGAAACGGTGCTACTCAGCGCACAAGAAACGGCTCAGGCGAGTGAAGATTTAGCGCAACAAGCTCAAGCGTTGAGATTGTTGATGGGGCGCTTTGTGATCTCATAAAAAAGTTGTCTATACTGGAAATTGCTTGTTATTCATAACAATTAAATCACAAAATGCGCAGCCCGTTGTTTTGAGCGGGGTTTGAGTGATAGGAAGCCATTATGTTTTTCTGGAAAAAAAAGCGGTGACACCGGAAGTCGATTCACAACAGAGCCAAGATGGGGATGTCGTTTTAGCCTTGAAAAATAACATGGCTTACATTGAGTTTGATCCGCAAGGTAAAATTTTAGACGTGAATTCTCTGTTCTTAAATACGATGGGCTACAACAAAGAAGAGTTGATCGGGCAACATCACCGCATGTTTTGTGATCCTGAGGCACTCAAAGGTCCAGAATACGCGCATTTTTGGAAGAGTTTGGCGCATGGGCAAGCACAGCGTAAAACCTTCCACCGTATCAAAAAAGATGGTTCAGACATTTGGATTGAAGCGATTTATATGCCCGTTCGCAACAGTAGCGGAAAAGTCTATAAAGTGACGAAAGTGGCTTACGATGTTACGAAACAAAAAAACCGTTCAGATAAACAAGCGGCAATATTTTCGGCGTTGGATCTCTCTTCGGCAGTCATTCGCTTCACCCCTGATGGCTATGTCAAAGATGCCAATGATAATTTCTTGAGAGCGATGGGCTATCGGTTAGAAGAGATCGTAGGTAAACATCACCGAATGTTTTGTGATGATGCATTTTATCAAGAGAACCCCAACTTTTGGCGCGATCTTGCCAAAGGCGAATTTAAATCAGGGCTTTTTCACCGCAAAACCGGCCACGGAAGAGATATTTGGCTAGAGGCAACCTATAACCCAACCTTTAGTGACGGTGTCGTGACTCAAGTTGTTAAATTTGCATCAGATGTGACCGAACAAGTATTGAAAGCGAGAGCAACCAAAGATGCTTCACAAATGGCTCAACAAACGTCAGCCGAGACCGTGAATTTGGCCGAGTCAGGGCGCACTATGATTGATGAGGCGGCGACAATCGCAGGTGGCATCAAAGAATCGATCGTTGGTGCTAATTCATTGATGACGGATCTGTCTTCTCAATCACAACGAATTGCTCAAATTGTTACCACCATTAATAAAATTGCTGAGCAAACCAACTTGTTAGCGTTAAATGCGGCGATTGAGGCCGCGCGCGCGGGTGAGTATGGGCGTGGTTTCGCGGTGGTGGCTGATGAAGTGCGCAGTTTGGCATCCAACACCAGTCAAGCCACCAGTGAAATCGATAATATTGTGAAACGTAACAGTGAGCTGACGGCACAGTCCAGTGAAACGATGGAACAAATCCAAGCGAAAGTGACAGAGTTCAACGACATGCTGCTGCAAACGCAGGGTTTGATTGAACAAATCCAAAATGCGGCTGAAAATGTGCAAAAAACCGTCAGTGAGATTGCCGATTAATCCAAGGCTTTTGGGGATGTCGGCGATGTTAGTCAATCTGCGTTAAATTAGACGGTGGAGTGAAAAAATTCCGCAGTCTGGTCTGGGTTGGTGGTAGAATCCAACCCTTGTTTTTTCGGGTGAGCCAAGATTCGGTTCAGCCATTAAGATTACCTATTTCGAGTAAATTCATGCCTTTTTCTCAACTTGGTTTAAGTGACGTTCTCACTCACACTGTGGCGCAACTTGGTTACCAAACTCCAACTCAAATCCAAACTCAAGCTATCCCTGTTATTTTACAAGGGCGCGATGTTATTGCGGCCGCGCAAACCGGTACCGGAAAAACCGCTAGCTTTGTTCTGCCGATCCTCGAAAAACTGCGCCAAGGACAAACACAGCGGAAAAAGCGTGTTCGCGCATTGATTCTTGTGCCAACGCGAGAACTCGCGATGCAGGTAGCGGAAAAAGTGGAGCAGTACGGCAAAGCCACAGGGTTAAAAGGCCTAGCCGTATTTGGTGGTGTGGATGAACAAGCGCAAAAGCAACGCTTGATTGAGGGCGTCGATGTGTTGGTGGCAACACCAGGACGTTTGATGGATCTCTATGGGCAACGCGCTGTCTATTTCGAAGAAATCGAAATGGTGGTACTGGATGAAGCCGATCGCATGTTGGATATGGGCTTTATTGAATCCATCAATAAAATTATTGATTGCTTGCCGAATGAAGTGCAGTTCTTACTGTTTTCCGCGACACTGTCACGTAAAGTGCGTGAACTGGCGAAAACGGCAGTCAATGATCCTTATGAAATTACTATTGCGGCCAATCAGGCATCAAAAAGCAACATCAGCCAATGGTTGATCACTGTGGATAAAGACACCAAATCGGCGTTGCTAAGTCATTTAATCACTGAACAGCAGTGGGATCAGGCGCTGATTTTTATCGAAACTAAGCATGGTGCAGCCAAACTGGTTACACAGCTAGAAAAGCGCGGGATTCAAGCGGAAGCATTTCACAGCGGCCGTAGCCAAGCGATTCGTGCACAATTGCTTGAGGACTTTAAAGCAGGAAAAATCAAATACTTGGTTGCAACCGGTGTTGCGGCGCGCGGCATTGATATTGAGCAACTTTCTCGTGTGGTGAACTACGATTTACCTTTCCCTGCCGATGAATATGTCCACCGAATTGGCCGAACCGGACGTGCGGATGCGGTTGGTGAAGCCATTTCGTTTGTGTCGAAAGATAACTTTAAAAACTTGTGCATGATTGAAAGCCGCTTAGGGCATTTGATTGAACGCCGTGTCGTGGAAGGTTTTGAACCTAAAAAACCAGTGCCGATTTCGATTCTGAACTATGTGCCAAAGCATAAGCGTGTAACGCAAGAACAATAAAGAGTGATCGAAATAATAGCGATCAAAAAAGCCGGGAGAATCCCGGCTTTTTGATGTCTTGTTTTTACGATCAGTTTGGCGCGTAGAGGCACAAAAATGCGTCCACCGCCCGCTGAGTCGTTGCCTTGAGTTCACTCGGTGTCGGCTTGTCAATCGCACCTAATGAGAAGGGCTCAAAATATTGCGCTGAAAGTAAGGCTTTGAAATGCATTGCGGCGACCCAAGGATCACACTCTTTGAGTGAACCACACTCAATTTGGCACGCTATATAGCGGCTTAAGCGCGTCCAACCCCGTTTAGGGCCATTTTCATAATAATGTCGACCAATTTCAGAACGGTCAGCTTCGTGAATCGCCATGCGATAAATTGCCATCACTTCTGGTGTTAAAACCGAGTTCAAAAAATTGTAACCAAATTCTAATAGGGCGGGTTTTACCTCTCGATTTTGATCCAAAGAGAGGAAAGAAAGGGCTATTTGCTCTGTTGCTGACGACTGCATGACGGCAGCAAATATCTCTTCTTTCGAACTAAAATAGTTGTATAGCGTCGCTTTTGACCCCCCCAATGTCTTTGCAATATGTGACATAGAAGTTTGTTCAAAGCCTTGTTGTGTAAAGGAATCTTTTGCAATTTCTAAAATTGCTTGCCTTTTTTCTTCGCTTTTTACCCGCATAAAATCGTCTATTTCCAGTTAGAAATTGTGGATAAGTTTCTCTTGACGATTTCCTTCTGTCAAGAGTATAACTGTACGGTACGGTTTAGTTATAAGGTTTTCAAATGTGAAAAATAGCGTTCAATCGGTAGGTTTGCTGCATAAAGCCGCACCTTATTTTGCCATTTCTCTGCTTAGCGCCTTAGTTTTAACGGGGTGTTCAGTGCCTGAACATCACAATGATCTGGCGGTGATGCGAGAAGCCAATGAGCTTAGCTCGACCAACACTTTTTCTCACCAAGCTGAAATGGACTGGCCATCAGCAAATTGGTGGCAACGCTATCAAGATGAACAATTAAACCAACTGATCGAGGAGGCGTTGCAGCACTCGCCCTCATTAGAGGTCGCGATGGCTCGGCTGAAAGGAGCGCAAGGGTTAGCTCGTCAAGCAGGAGCGGCTCGATCATTTGATCTCGGGCTGGCAGCCTCGGCCACGGAAAGTAAAGTCAGCGAACGTTATCAATCAGCCACGCCGCCGGATGGATGGAATGACTACGGTACTTTGACCCTAAATTTTCAGTATGACTTTGACTTCTGGGGAAAGAACCGCGCAACCGTGACGGCAGCAACTTCTGAATTAGCGGCAGCTGAAGCGGAAAGTGTGGCAGCGCGTTTGATGATCAGCACATCGATTGCCAATGCGTATGCAGAGCTGGCTCGTCTTTATGCCAATCAACACACAGTACATGCCGCATTGGAAGTGCGTAACAAAACCGTTGAGCTTTTAGACAAACGCTATGCCAATGGCTTAGAAACGCTAGGCTCTGTAAGCCAAGCGAAAGCGATTGCTGCGAGTGTGGAAGCAGAATGGCTTGGGATTAATGAATCCATCCAGTTACAGAAAAATGCTTTGGCCGCTTTGGTGGGTCAAGGGCCAGATCGAGCTCTCACGATTACTGAACCCGATATCCAATTAACTCATCGTTATGGTTTGCCCTCTGAAGCGGGCGTTGGATTATTGGGGCATCGTGCGGATATTACTGCAGCGCGTTGGCGTGCTGAGGCTGCATCACAACAGGTGGGCATTGCTCAAGCACAATTTTACCCAGACGTTACCTTATCGGCATTTATTGGTTATCAAGCATTTGGTCTGGATCATCTGTTTGATAGTGGCAATGACGCAGGTGCGATTGGCCCGGCGATCTACTTGCCGCTGTTTACTGGGGGGCGTTTAGAAGGGCAACTGACTTCTGCTGAAGCTCGCTACCAAGAAGCGGTCGCTCAATACAATGGCACCTTAGTGCAAGCTTTGCATGAAGTGGCAGATGTAGTGACAAGCAGCCAAGCTTTACAAGCACGAATTAACAAAACAGAACAAGCCGTACAGCAAGCTGAGCAAGCATTGCATATTGCGACAAACCGCTATGAAGGTGGCTTAGCCACGTATCTGGATGTTTTGGTGGCTGAAGAATCCTTACTCAGCAATCAAAGAGCGTTAGTCAATTTGCAGTCACGCGCTTTTAGCCTAGATTTGGCGCTGATCCATGCGCTAGGCGGCGGTTTCGAAACAACAGAATCTTAATGGGTTATCTTCAATGAATTCAAAAAATACTGACACCGAATTTGATGGTGAACGCGCAGCTCAGTCGCGTAAAAAAGGGTTTCTCGGATTAGCGGCCGCAATTGTGGTTGCCGGGGGGAGCTATGCACTCTATTGGCACTTTATCGGGTCACGCTACATTTCAACCGACAACGCTTATGCCGCGGCCGAAATCGCCGAAGTCACACCGGCTGTGGGCGGTATTATCGCGCAAGTGAATGTGGTGGACACCGAGTATGTCAAACAAGGTGATGTACTCGTGCAGTTGGATGATACTGATGCGCGATTGGCTTTGCTTCAAGCAGAAGCGGATTTGGCTCTCGCAGAACGCCGTGTGCGCAGTTATCTTGCGAATGATGAAGGGTTGACCGCGATGGTCGAAGCCCAGGAAGCCAATGAACAGCGGGTGAAAGCGCAGTTTAAAGCCGCACAAGCGGATTTTGAGCGCGCCAAAATCGATTTATCTCGTCGGGAAGATTTAGTGCGTTCGGGGTCTGTTTCTGGTGAAGAGTTGACGAATGCCAAAACAGGGTTTGCACAGGCTCAAGCGAACTTTAACGCCGCAAAAGCCGCGATGGCTCAAGCTCAGGCGACCAAACTATCGACTATCGGATCACAAAAAGCCAATGCTGCGTTGACCGATAATACGACTGTAGACAGTAACCCTGAAGTCTTACTGGCGAAAGCGCGTTATGAACAAGCGAAAATCGATCTCGAACGAACGGTTATTCGTGCGCCGATCAGTGGTGTGGTTGCTAAGCGTCAAGTGCAAGTAGGGCGTCGAGTACAAGTGGGTATGCCATTGATGACCGTAGTGCCGACGACTCAAATTTATGTCGATGCGAACTTTAAAGAAGTGGAACTGCGTAACGTGAAAGTCGGGCAACCGGTGACATTAACAGCCGATCTGTATGGTGATGAAGTGACCTATCATGGTGTGGTTGTTGGTTTTTCTGGTGGTACGGGTTCTGCGTTTTCCATGATCCCTGCGCAAAATGCGACAGGTAACTGGATTAAAGTGGTACAGCGTCTACCGATCCGTATCGAGTTGGACCCCAAAGATCTGCAAGCTTACCCATTGCAAGTTGGACTTTCTATGGTGGCAACAGTAGATACCGCGGGTAATACGGATCCGCAAACCTTAGCCCAGTACCGTGCCGCAAAAGCTTCAACGCAAGGCTAAGGTGAATTCATGAGTCATAACACTGACAATGAGATTCAACCCTTATCAGGATGGGCACTGTTTTTCGGTGCCTTATGTCTGGCAATGGCGAATTTTCTCGCAATTTTGGATACGACCATCGCTAACGTATCGGTTTCAAGTATTGCCGGGAGCTTAGGTACATCAACCAGTCAAGGGACTTATGTCATCACCTCTTACGCCGTTGCAGAAGCGATTTCAGTGCCTCTTACTGGTTGGTTAGCCTCACGGTTTGGCTCTATTCGGGTTTTTGTCACCTGTTTCCTGTTATTTGGTGTTTTTTCTCTGCTTTGCGGTTTGGCAAACAGCATGAATACGTTGGTGATGTTTCGGATCTTTCTCGGCTTTGCCGGCGGGCCTTTAATGCCACTCTCGCAAACCTTGATGATTCGGATTTTCCCGAAAAACAAAAGCCATGCCGCGATTGGTATTTGGTCGATGACGACGCTTGTCGCGCCGATCATGGGGCCAATTTTAGGGGGAGTTCTGTGTGATCAGCTCAGTTGGCCATACATTCTTTTTCATACAAAATGTCCTTTTGCGATTGCGGCAGCATTGCTGTGCTGGAAGTTACTGAGAAAATTTGAAACCAAAACCAAGCATTCGAAAATTGATAAAGTGGGGCTGGCGCTACTGGTTGTGTGGGTCGCGGCACTGCAATTGATGTTGGATGAAGGTAAAGATCATGATTGGTTTGAATCCTCTCGTATTGTGATGCTGGCAGCGATTGCCGTGATTGGTTTTATCGCGTTCTTGATTTGGGAGTTGACGGAACGTAATCCGGTAGTGGATTTAAAGGTATTCCGACATCGCGGTTACAGCATGAGCATGGTGACGTTGTCACTCGCATTTGGCGCTTTTTTTAGTATCTCGGTACTGACACCGTTGTGGCTACAAATCTATATGGGTTACACCGCGACGATCTCAGGCCAAGCAACTGCCAAAATGGGGATCTTAGCGGTATTTTTGGCACCTATTGTGGCCAATTTGTCGTCTAAGTTTGATCCGAGGCCGTTCGTTTTCTTCGGCGTAATGTGGCTAGGGTTATGGACTTTCATGCGCGGTTTTAACACGGTAGACATGACGTTCTCGCAAATCAGCTGGCCTTTGTTCTTTCAAGGCATCGGTATGCCACTGTTCTTTGTGCCATTGACTGCGATTGCCCTAGGTAGCGTGAAACCCCATGAAATAGAATCGGCTGCCGGCTTGATGAATTTTATTCGAACCTTATCTGGTGCCTTTGCTACCTCAATGATCAATACATCATGGGAACATGAAACACGTTATGTCCATGCTGAATTAGCCGGATTAACCGATAAAGCCGGAATTGCTACGCAGGCCATGCAAAGCTCTGGAATGAGTGCTGAACAGAGCCGATCAGCGATGGACTGGATGCTACAAAATCAGAGTGTGATGGTGGCAACCAACCAGTTGTTTATTGTGATTGCGCTGATCTTTGCTTTTGCAGCATGCATGATTTGGTTTGCGCCCAGACCGAAAAAGGCTGTGGATACTTCCGCAGTGCATTAAATAATAACGGCGTAATACCCAAAGGTGTTACGCCGTTATTTCATCAAGCTCAGTAACCTTGTTAGGTATGGAGGTTACTGCACTCTAAATCGTCCCACGACATCGCTTAACGCGTGGGAGGTGTTTTGTAACTCATCACTGACGGAAGCCACTTGCGCCGCATTATGGTTGAGTTCACGAACCATCTCCTGAATCGCTGCCATGTTTTTACTCACTTCTTGTGTGACTTGGCGCTGCTCCATGGCAGAGGTGGCCATCAGCGTATTTAGGTTGTTGATTTCAGCTACTGAATCGGTCACTAGATTGAGTGAGTCCATGACATGATTAGTACGTTCAGCCGTTTCTTCACAGTGAATACGGGTTGAATCCATCTCTTTTACTACGTTTTCCGTAGTGGTTTTCAACGTCGCTAGCATGTCATTAATTTGCGAAGTGCTCTGTTGTGTGCGAGAGGCTAATGCGCGAACTTCATCAGCGACTACCGCAAAACCTCGGCCTTGTTCTCCTGCACGAGCGGCTTCAATTGCCGCGTTGAGCGCCAGTAGATTCGTTTGTTCTGCAATCGCCCCAATCACTTGTAATACGGAGGTGATCTGTTTCGTATCTTCGCTCATGCGGGTGATCGTTCCCGCCATAGCGGAGACTTGGGTCACCAGTCCATTCACACTGTTTACTGCTCCGCTAACGGTTTGCTTTGATTCATCAGCGTAGCGATTGGTTTGCTCGGTGAGTAGCGCAGCATCATCTGCACTCTGTGCAATGGAACTTGCACTAGCGCTCATTTCTTCAATCGCGGTAATGGCTTGCTCTGTTTCTTGCGTATGTTGGTTCAGTGTATTGAGATTAGACCGCGCCTGATTGCTCAAATGCACGACGGCATGATCAATTCCATTCGATGAGTCCGCGACTTCGATAAACATTTGCTGCAGTTTCTCAATGAAAAGGTTGATGGAGTGGGATATTTGACCGATTTCATCGTTTGATTCCACCGCAAGGCGTTGGGTCAGATCTCCATTACCTTGTGATAAGTCGGCGACCAAAGTGTTGAGGCGGCTTAATGGCTTAAAAGAAACGTGCAGCATGGCAACACTAGCAATAATAATAACTGAGGCACACACCAGAAGCGCGAGGGTAATTTTCCAATTGAGTTGATCGGTATTGGCCTGAATGGCGGCTAAATCGATGTAGCCAATTAATTGCCAATTTTGCCCTGCGAAATTGATTGGGCGAATAATTGGCGTGAGATTTTCCCCCTGTTTATCCGTAAAAATCACACTCCCATTGGCCATCAACTCGGCAAAGCTGCCTTCGGTTGCGTAATCGAGCATCATTTGGCTAAAGGGGGAAAGGTTGAACACGAAGAAATCAACCGAGTCATCAAAGCGCTTGACGGAAAAAGTAATCGTCGGCTGCCCCTCATGCATGATCACAGGGCTAACCACAACTGCATCACCATGATTTTCAGCGAGATTCACGTACTGCTGTGCATCTTCTTCGCTCATATTCCCCGTATCATCAAAAGCATATCCGTTGACGATCTTAATGATTTTATCGAAGCCCGAACTGGCTTTGGTTTCACCAATATCCATCATGCTGAAATTCAAACTTTGTGCGAGAGCTAACTTGCTGTTCAGTTCGTTTTCGAGCTTACGTTGCATTAAGTCAATGTTATGTGTGATGTTGTGACTATCGGCGTTCTGGATGTAACGGCTGATAAAATAGTTAACACTAAAATAGGAGGTGGTGATGGTCAGCGAGATAATCGTGATGATCAGAGCAATTATCTTGTTCTTAAACGAGAGTTGGGTCATAGCACTTTACATCCTTAAAAGTGATTAATTTGAATGGCACTTCCTGCGCCATTGGGAAAACTCATGCAAAAGTTTGGCTCACATACTAAGTGAGCTGTGTCATGGTTGCAATTGTGTTGCATCTATTTACAGAATTTATCTCGACTATGCCGAAAAATGGTGCCGATGAGAGCCGAGCATTCCAGATAAAAAGAACCCCCACAATACGTGGGGCTCTTGAACGATCACTTCAGATAGCGTTGGCTTAAGTGTGCCTTGAAATGTTCAGGATTGAGGGTTTCTCCGGTAGCTTGCTTAACCAGTTCATTGGTGCTAAATAAGCTTCCTTTACTCCAAATATGCTCAGATAACCAAGCAAAAATCGGTGAGAGATCGCCGCGGCGAATCGCGCCATCCACATCGACGGTTTTCTTCATTGCTGCCATAAACTGCGCGGCATACATGGCACCTAAGGTGTAGCTTGGGAAGTAACCAAAGCTGCCGTCGGTCCAGTGAATATCCTGCATACACCCATTTTGGTCGTTGCCTTTGGTGCTTAGGCCTAAGTAAGCCTGCATTTTTTGATCCCAAAGTTCTGGCACATCAGTGTGTTTGATTTTGCCGTTCATCAAATCTCGTTCGATTTCAAAACGCAGGATCACATGGGCTGGGTAGGTGAGCTCATCTGCATCT
Organism: Vibrio metoecus; assembly: GCF_000696385.1. GTDB lineage: Bacteria > Pseudomonadota > Gammaproteobacteria > Enterobacterales > Vibrionaceae > Vibrio > Vibrio metoecus. The sequence goes on from NZ_JJMN01000064.1 coordinate 211,516, forward strand.
ACGCGGATAAAATCTTTCTGTACGCGAGTGTACAGCTTTTGAATGTTTTCCACTCGGAATACAGGATCATTCATCGCCGAAAAATGTTTGCCTGCCAGTTCGGCGAGATGAGCAATAAACGCAGGGCTACGGCCGACTTGCATTTCAAAAAACAGCGATTGTGATTCATGAATGCCCATCGAGCGGGCTTCACCAGCCGGAGTGCCTGCCAAATGTTTAGGTAAGCCTTGCTCGTAACGCGCATGGCCAGTTTCATGCACAATACCCATCAGCGATTGCACAAACTCGCTTTCGTTGTAGCGTGTGGTAATGCGCACATCACTTGGCACGCCGCCACAGAAGGGATGCACACTTTCATCAAGGCGGCCGTGGTTGAAATCAAATTGCAGCAGTTTCATCACCTCTAGCCCAAGCGCTTTTTGGTTTTCAGCAGGATAGTGGCCTTTGGGGGCGATAAAGCTTTCGCTACTCTGCTTTTCAATCACCACGTCAATTAAGTTGGGTAGCCAAGTTTTTACATCACTAAATACACGATTGAGCTGTTCAGTTGTCGTGCCCGGTTCGTACAGTTCCAGCATCGCATCGTAAGGGGTTTTACCGGTCGCTTCGGCACGAATTTGCGCCTCTTCTTGAGAAAGCTTGACCACTTCTGCCCAGTTTTTTTCAAAACCGGCCCAATCATTATTTTTGCGTTGGCTGCGCCAAGCATGCTCACATTTGGAGCCCGCTAGTGATTGCGCTTCTACCAAGGCTTCTGGGAGCACAGTAGCTTGTTGCCATTGGCGTTTCATTTCGCGCAGGGTCGATTGTTGCTCGGTATTGAGCGTTTCACTTTCTGCCTCGGCAAACCAATCGGCCAATTGTGGCTGGGTCATTAAACCGTGAATATGCACAGAAAGCTCAGCCATGGCTTGCGAGCGTGCTTCTGCACCGCCACTGGGCATCACTGCGGCTTGATCCCAACCGACAATAGATGATAAATGATTGAAGTTAGAAATTTTCTTAGAATGTTTTACTAATTTATTGAATGCATTCATGGAATTTGCCTTCCGTGACGTTAAATGAAAGTGAAGTGTATCAATCAAGGTGCAGATAACCAAGTGTTCTCAGTTGGCCAAGTATTTTTAGTTATCAAGTTCAATACTGCGATTTTTATCATCAAGATGAATCTTGCCCACCAAGCAAGATCTTGCTCAAGTACAGGCAGCTTTTTGCTTTATTGATGGAGATGATTGAATAACACATTGATTTTAAATGGCAAGTAAGTTGGCATCGACCTTGCTCTTTCTATGGCGACGGTGCGCTTAGCGCGTTAACGCTTTCATTATTTAATGATTTTTTAGAAAGGAAATAGCCATGCCAACTCCATGTTATATCTCTATCGAAGGCCAAACTCAGGGCCTTATCACTGCAGGCGCATGTACTGCTGACTCTATCGGCGATTCATTCGTTGAAGGCCACGAAGATGAGATGCTGGTTCAGCAGTTTGACCACGTCGTAACCGTACCGACTGACCCACAATCAGGTCAGCCTTCAGGCCAACGTGTGCACAAGCCATTCAAATTCACTGTGGCGCTGAACAAAGCAGTTCCTCTGCTGTACAACGCGCTCTCTTCAGGTGAGAAGCTGAAAACCGTTGAACTGAAGTGGTACCGTACCTCTATCGAAGGTAAACAAGAGAACTTCTTCACCACTAAGCTGGAAAACGCGTCTATCGTCGATATCCACTGTGAAATGCCACACTGCCAAGACCCAGCAAAATCTGATTTCACTCAGAATGTCACTGTGTCTCTGTCTTACCGCAAAATCACTTGGGACCACGTTAACGCGGGGACTTCAGGTGCGGATGACTGGCGTAAGCCAATCGAAGCGTAATTTACGCTCCGAGTATGTCGCTCACCTTCGGGTGGGCGGCTGTAAACCTTAAACCCAGAGTATCGTTTGGCGCGGTATTGTGGGTTTAAGGTTTTGCCATTTTTAATGTAGGGGAAGGAAAGGCAGGATGGCGACATTAGCGTACAGCATTGAGGTGGAAGGGCTGGAAGATGAGACTCTGGTGGTCAGAGGCTTTCACGGGCAGGAGTCACTCTCCAACAGCGTCTTTTTAGAGCAAGCCTGTTACGGATTTCGGTATGAAGTGCAACTGGCGAGTCGGGTATCGAAGCTGACCGCTGAGCAGATGGTCGATAAGCGTGCTGAGCTGAAGCTTTACCGCAATTCACAGTTGGTGCAGCGCGTGCACGGCATTGTACGTGCTTTCAGCCAAGGCGATATCGGCCATCACCACACCTTCTACGAACTCACCTTAGTGCCAGCCTTAGAGCGCTTATCCCTGCGCCACAACAGCCGCATCTTTCAAAAGCAGACTGTCCCTGAGATTCTCTCTATCTTGCTGCAAGAGATGGGGCTTACCGATTACGCTTTTGCGCTCAAGCGTGATTGCGTGCAGCCGTGAGTTTTGCGTGACCAGTACCGCGAAAGCGACATCGACTTTCTGCACCGCCTCGCCGCTGAAGAAGGCTTGGTGTACAGCTTTGTCCATGAAGCGGGCAAACATACCCTCTATTTCAGTGATGCCAGTGACAGCTTAAGTAAACTGCCTGAGCCCATCCCGTACAACGCCTTAGCGGGCGGCGCGATAGATACCCCGTACATCCACGGCTTAACCTATCGCACCCAAGCGGAAGTGAGCGAAGTTCAGCTCAAAGACTACAGCTTCAAAAAGACCGGCTTACTCCTTCTTGCATACCGTACAAGGCACAGAGCTTGGCTATCAGCAAACCCGTTACCAACACTTTGATGCGCCGGGGCGTTATAAAGACGATGTCAACGGTGAAGCTTTTAGCCAAATCCGCTTAGACTACCTGCGCCGCCATGCCCACACCGCAACAGGGCAGAGCAACGAGCCACTCCTGCGTGCGGGCTATAAGTTTGACCTGCAAGAGCACCTTGACCCAGCGATGAACCGCGATTGGGTGGTGGTGTCGATTAACCACCAAGGTGAGCAGCCGCAAGCGCTACAAGAAGAGGGCGGCAGTGGTGCAACGACCTACAGCAACCAATTTAGCTTAATTCCGGGGCACCTTCACTGGCGCGCTGAGCCACAACCTAAACCGCAAGTCGATGGCCCAATGATAGCCACGGTCGTTGGTCCTGAAGGCGAAGAAATCTTCTGTGATGAACACGGGCGCGTAAAAATCCACTTCCCATGGGACCGTTACTCGAATGGCAATGAGCAGAGCTCGTGTTGGGTGCGGGTGTCACAAGGTTGGGCGGGCAGTCAATACGGCTTTATCGTCCATTCCGCGCATCGGTCATGAAGTGATTGTTTCTTTCTTAAACGGTGACCCAGACCAACCCATTATCACTGGCCGCACTTATCATGCGACCAACACACCGCCATACACCTTGCCGGAGCACAAAACCAAAACCGTGCTGCGCACCGAGACGCACCAAGGGGAAGGGTTTAACGAGCTCAGTTTTGAAGACCAAGCGGGCAAAGAGCAAATCTACCTGCATGCACAGAAAGACTTTGATAGTTTGATTGAAAACGACCACACCACGGTCATTCGCCACGACCAACACCTGACGGTTGAAAATGACCAATTTACTCAGATTAAGCACAACCAACACCTGACGGTCGAGGGAGAAAGTCGAGAAGCGGTAACGGGCGAGCAAGTGCTGAGTATTGAAGGCTCGCTGCATGTGAAAGTGGGCAAAGTTTGGGTCAATGAAGCGGGTACAGAGATCCATGTGAAAGCGGGACAGAAAGTCGTGATTGAAGCGGGCTCCGAGATTACCGTTAAAGCGGGCGGCAGCTTTGTGAAAGTCGATCCGGCGGGGGTGCATTTGTCCGGTGCTTTGGTCAATCTCAACTCTGGCGGCAGTGCCGGAAGTGGTAGCGGCTTTGGCGGTGCAATGCCCGCCTTACCGGGCGGCTTAGAGCCTGCCGTGACGCTTGCTCCACCGCAAACCATTTCTTACCAAGCGTTGCTACAGGCCGAGCAAGCCAATGTTCCTGCGGTGAAGGTGTGTCCTTTAGCAGGAGCAACTTCATGATTCAGCAGTGGTTAGTGGAACAAACCACACCGGTCTTCTGGTTATTAGATCAGCAAGCTTTTAAATGCGTCATCGCAGCGAATAACGGAATAGGGTTTGACCGCACTCAGATTCTATTTCATGGCGAGACCTTTGCTCCTGTGATGAGTTTGTCACCTTGGTTAATTCCTGTCTCCGACAAGGTGCTAGAATTTCCGGATGAGCTGTTACAGCAAGGTATTTTCTTAACCAGCCATAGTTCGGCAAGTGAGTTATTAAGCCATCTTCAAAGCCTTTTGATTGCATCACTAGAAGGCGAAGAAGTACTGTTTCGTTTTTATGATAGGCAGGTCATTTTGCCTATGTTGGATGCGATGCGAGATCTGGAACGCAACGATTTTTTAGGGCCGGTAGAAAAATTAGCCGCCGTTAAGCAAGGAGTATTTCAGGAATGGGGAAATACGCGTAGTTCCGAGTTTATCTATCAGCCTGCGCCTTGGTGGAAAATACAGCCTTATCATTTGATGCCTCTGTATCGAACCGAAGTGCATGCCCAAGTTTTAGAACGACGTTTTTGGGAAAAGCTTCCTTACGTAATGGAACAGCTTGATGAGCCACATCAATGGATTAAAACCATTTTAGATGAAGCTAAGCAGGCTAATTTGGGACACGATAATGCAGAGAACTTAGTTTTAAATAACTTGTGGAAAGCCTCGTTAACCACTCTAGAACAGATGAGTGATGCTCTTCATCTTAATCAACAAGAACTTCAGGAAATAATGCAAATTCGGGAGAAATTAGCATGAGTAGCACAGGTGCCCATCCACATTGTCAACCTTGTGAGAATCTCAAACATTGGATTGAAATTATTGTGCGGGATGAACATAACCAGCCCTTTGAAGGTGTTAGTGGTGTTTTGATTGACGCAATGAAAAATAAGCATCCAATTGAACTTAATGCTTCACCTATCCTGATTGAAAATCTTGCGCCCGGTCCTGTTGAAATCGAGTTGAGTTATGATCAGTGGTTGAAAGCCGCGCAAGATAAAAGTCACCCAAGAAATGAAGAAAAAGCTAAACCGGTTGAAGAGTTTTCTAGCAGTTACAGTCGCCCACAAGAGTGGTCCGGTGGTTTATCAAGAAATTACGACGGGTGATTTGACCAAATTACCGAAAGAGATCGTATTACCAACTAACCATCAAAAAGGCAAAGCCGGAACGCTAAAACTCTTTACAGATAAAACCTATATTCTTCAAGTTAGGGCATACAAGTTTATTACTCTTCGAGTCGGAATGTTCTTTGATGGTACTGCTAACAATACGTACAGCGCCCAATGGGGAAAACAACAATTAGAAAATTACTATCGTAAATGGAAAGCAAAATACGATGCTGAATGCGAAATTAATTCCAAAAACGGTAATGGAGCAAAAAAAGAAGTCCCAATTACGGCACTTTCTAGTGATTGTTTTACCTATCCGAAAAAGGATAATTTCATCCTCTCCTTATTCAAAGATGATGAGGGAGAAATAGAGACGGTTGCGGGTAGTGCAAGTAATGAATTAACCAATGTTCAAAAGCTATATGAGTTGTTCCTTCGTAATGAATACTCTTCCGAATTAAATACTTTTAATTATGCGGAATATGTTACGGGGATAGGTACAGGAAATAGTACCGCGATTGCTCCTGCGGACGAATCAATCGTTGCCGGGCAAGGATTGGGGATTGGTAAGTATGGTGTTACAGCTAAAGTTACAACAGGGATTCAAACACTGTCTCAAAATATAGAACGTGTTGCCTCTACATTTGTAAAAAAACTTGAAGTAGTAGTTGATGGAATAGAAAAGCTTCAATTCGATGTTTTTGGGTTTAGTCGCGGAGCGGCGGCCGCACGACATTTTATCAATGTGGTATTGGATGGTGAAAATGGCGAATTTGCGAAGACGTTTACATTGGGCTGCCAAAAAGCCAATTTACCACTCATTTACGATTTTGATTGGGATGAATCGGACGAAATGAAAGCGAATTGCGAAATTACCTTTGCTGGTTTGTTTGATACAGTGGCTTCAGTAGTCAATATTTTCTCTAAAAACTCCTCTTTTGGCCTAGATCTCAATACGCATACGGACAATGGTGATGTCAGACTATGGATTGATCCTAGACGAGTCAGACATGCAGTACATTTAACTGCGGATCCGACCATTGAATGCCGAGATAATTTTAGCTTGAACCATCTCAACTCTACGGATGAAGAACATTTTCATGAGTTTGTTTTGCCAGGCGCTCACTCAGATATTGGGGGCGGCTATCACTCTAGGCTCAGTTTTGACAATCCAGACTATCTGCTACCTGTTTTAGAGAAGAAGCTTGTTAAGCGTGTTAGTCGTACGTTTTCCGATCGCTGGGATGAAGAGAAAACTAAGCAGTATGTGTTAAATGAGCTAGAAAAATATAAAGTACGAGATAGTCTTACGGGTTGGAAAGAAGAGGACTACGTGATTGAGCCGTTGGAGATTCGTCAAGAAGGTAAGAACGATGGGGGGCGAGTGACTGGCAAACTTTATATTCAACGTCAAGTAGAAGGTGACCTCTCACGTTTATACTTACGTTTAATGTACGGTTTGGCAGAGTTTCATGGTGTGCCGATTTCAGATAATAATTCGAAATTATGGCAAGACCCTGAAAGAGTAGATTATAACGTTAAGGATTATGGCGGTTTATTTGCTGACCTTAATCAAAAAATCTTAGAACTTGCTAAACAAGGGAAATATTCATCATTGAAACAGAAACTCTCAATCCCAGAGCTAAAGAGAAGTTTCATGACGTTAAATCTTTTTCACCATTCTTCGGGTGATGATATTGGAATGTCTCCGTTGTGGGACAAAAAAGAACATTGTTATAAAAGAGCTAGCTATCCGTGCGAGCAAGGAAAAGTAAAATGAAAAAAAATGATCTTTGTTATTGTCAGTGTCTTTTACTTAACTCATGTTCTACTAATGCTGAATATAAAACAGAACAGCCTTGGGCTTGGAGTATCAGCGTCACAATGCCCTCATTTTATCCTGCCAACGTTACCCAAGTTTATGGAGTGAATGATAAAGAAAACTGGACAGCCTTATTACATGGCTATCTGCATACAATGCGTAATAGCGAATTGAAGAGAATACAAGAAAGATTTACTGACTACGATGGTTTTGGTTTGTCTTTACTTAACACTACTATGGGGGTGCAAATTGGTACAGGGACAACACATCTACCAGATACCTTGTACCTATACTGGGTGTCCTTATTTGATACTAAGTTTTATGTCACTAAGTATGAGATCCCTACTAGTGTAAAGCAGTTAATTGCTACTAAAACGACTTATACTCGACGTGATGGAGCTATTGTCGATTCATGTTATCGCGCAGAGTTTATTTTTGGACTTCTGCCTAATGGGCAAGCTAAAGTTTGGCTAGATGGCTGTGGTGAAACTATTTACTTGACCGAGCTAGCACCTGACCAAATACTTGACCGTGACAGTAATGGCGTTAAATTTGATTCTTATCGGAAGTCTTCCTCTTTTGCTGATGTTCAACAACGCGCTAAGGATGCAGGTGTTGAGCTAGAGCCCATCCCTTGGGATAAAGTGAATAAAGTCTATTCGAGATATGAGATTAAAACGCTTGGCGAGTAACTTAGCGTGAGTTGAAAAATCTTCATAAGACACATGAGAGGCTTTGCGGTATAAGAAAGGCTTGCTGATTTTCCTTCAAGGATTGATATGGTTATCCAGAATTTCGAAGCTTTTCTTATCGCTATTACTATTTTGACTTTAACACCGGGGCTAGATACTGCTTTGGTGATCCGTAACACTTCGCGGGCTGGGTTTGCCGATGGATGCACGACCAGTTTGGGTATCTGTTTTGGCTTATTCGTTCACGCCACTTTTTCTGCTATTGGTATCTCTGCGATTCTTGCTCAATCGGCTGAGCTATTTCAAATCGTTAAAATGGTGGGAGCGGCTTATCTGATTTGGTTGGGTATTTCGAGCTTACGATCATTAATGAAAACAGGGCAGGGCATTGAGGTTGCGAGCCTAGCTCATGCACAATTTCGCTTAACCCGATCGCTGCGTGAAGGTTTCCTCTCGAATGTGCTGAACCCGAAAACTGCCGTCTTTTACTTAGCTTTTCTGCCTCAATTTATTAATCCTGACTATTCACCCTTAGCGCAATCTTTGCTGATGGCGTTGATTCATTTTGTGATCGCGATGGTATGGCAATGTGGTTTAGCCGGTGCTTTGAGTAGTGCTAAAAACCTTCTGAAAAACGCTTCTTTTATGCGTTGGATGGAAGGTACAACGGGAGTTGTTTTGGTCGCATTAGGTATCAAACTGCTCTTAGAGAAACCTCAAGCCTAGCTTGTAATCAAGGTTTAAAAGTAGAAAAAGCGCCGTTGGGCGCTTTTTCTATGTGCCAAGATCTAGTGGTTGTTATTGAACTTGGGCTTCGGCTTCGGTGTATTGATAACGCGCGGCAAAATATTGCTTCGTTTCTTCTACGACCACATGGCGTAAGGCAACAAGGCCAATAAGGTTCGGAATGGTCATTAAACCATTTACAATGTCGGCGATAATCCAAAATCAAATCGAGGTGTAGGAATGCGCCTGAGGCAATCAAACCAATAAAGACGATTTTATAAGGCAATACCGCTTTGGTTCCGAATAAGAACACCATGCAGCGTTCGCCGTAGTAGTTCCAACCCAGAATGGTCGTAAAGGCAAAGAACATCAAACCAATGGAAACCAGCATCGGACCGATAGTTTGTGCATTTAAGCCTGTGGCAAAAGCGTAGGTGGTCATTGCTGCACCGGAAAGATCGCTTTGCCAAGCGCCCGTTAGAATGAGAGCCAAGCCAGTCATGGTACAGATGATGATGGTATCGAAGAAGGTCCCCGTCATAGAGATAAGACCTTGTTCAACGCAGGAGTCAGTTTTCGCCGCAGCCGCAGCCATAGGCGCACTGCCTAAGCCAGATTCATTGGAGAACACGCCGCGAGCAATACCCGATTGAATCGCGAGCATAATGCTCGCACCTAAGAAGCCACCTGTCGCAGCAGTCGAGGTGAACGCGGATACCAGCACCAATTCCACGGCGTCTGCGAGTTTGTCCGCATTGGTAACAATCACACTTAAGCAGGCGACGATATAAAACAGCGCCATCGCAGGAACCACTTTTCCTGCCACTTTAGCGATGGATTGAATACCACCGATAGTGACAATGGCAACCAGTACGGTCAGTACCACTGCAGAGGCTTCACGAGGGACGCCAAAAGAGATTTGAGTGGCATCTAAGATCGCGTTCACTTGTGGAAAAGTACCAATCCCGAAGCAGGCAACCCCTACGGCAAACACTGCAAATAATACGGCCAGTGTTTTTGAACCCACACCATCACGCAGGTAGTACATTGGCCCGCCGACCATTTGTCCTTTGTCATCGATTTGGCGATATTTCACCGCGAGTAAGCATTCTGCGTATTTGGTTGCCATGCCAAACAGGGCGGCGAGCCACATCCAGAACAGGGCTCCTGGGCCGCCGAGCTTGATTGCGGTCGCAACACCTACGATGTTTCCTGTACCAATGGTGGCAGAAAGAGCAGTACACAATGCGGCGAAGCTTGATACATCACCTTGTTTGTCAGAAGAATTTTCGCGGCCAAATACCATAGCTAAAGCCGTCGGTAGGCGTCGAAATTGCAGTAAGCCTAAGCGGAAGGTGAAATAGACACCGGTGCCGACCAGAAGAATTAAAAGTGGTGGACCCCACAACTAAACTATCAACAGTTTGCAAGAAAAGATTGCAGGTTATTCATGACTTCCCCTTAAAAAATAAACATAAGGAGAAGAGAGAAAGGGTGCGAAAAATGCACAGCAGAGCTCTCGCGAGCTCACTAAAAGATTGGCCTTTCACTCCTCTGTCCTTTTGCCTGAGAGTTTCACTCTGCATATGCGCAGAGCTTGCTCCTTCGGCGACCGATTAAACGGTTCTCTCCAGAGGTTCCTCCAACTACAGTCCTCGCTTATTCGTTGCCAATAAATGGCTAAGAATAATGCACCTGAAAGATTTACTTCTTCGGCGGGTTATTTGGCTCAGATGTTAAAATCTGGTTAACAACCACTCTCCTGCAGTCTTCAACGGAACAATCGTCTTGAATAAAACGATTTGCAAGGCGGATACTAGCGAAAAGAAAATGTGATGTCACCTACAAAAGAAATCAACTGATGAAATGTTGCGCAAGTCTTTTGCTAATCCACTTTTCTCTGACGTTAAACTACGTATAAGTGTTATAAGATAATCACGCTTGGAGGCGGGAGATGGTGAGATTAATTGCAATAGCCTTACTGATATCATTAGCGTTTGTCTTGATACGCTACCGTACCAATGAAAAATTGCAGAAGGGGGTTGTTATCGCCATTTTAGCGACCTTCGCTTTATACACCACTTTCTTGGTGATTTCAGAATTGATTCGCTGACGCAAAAGGAGCGAAGCGTGAACAAACACAATGAGTTTGACGACAATGAAGAAGTTGTTGTTATCGAACGAAGAGATAAGCAAGGTTATCTTTATATTGCGATTGCTGCGGTATTAGGTATTGCATTGGGTGGACTGATCGGTTCATCTGTGACAACCAGTCGCTGGGAGGCGTCTTATGAAGCGCTGCAAAATCAACTTGAGCAGTTAAAAAATGCAAAATCAGAAGTGGTAAAAGCGGCAGAGGTGACAGAGCAGAACAATGATGAGCAATGGCAGATCAAAATGGATCAGGCCTTAGCTAAGCAGCGGGAAGAGTGGCAAACAGAATCGGTGCAGCGTGATAAGTATGTGGCGGAGCTTGAGAAACACAACCTCGATCTTGAGCAGCAGTTGAATGAACAGAAAATGGCTCTGGAGCTTGCCAATACACATAACAATGAACTTAATCGTCAAGCTGATATACAAGCGACTATGTTGGAACGCTCTAGAGAACTTTTCCAACGTGAGTTAAAAATCAAACAAGAATTAGAAGGATTGCAAAAAGAACGTGATTCACTAGTTCCTAAAATCAAGGTTCTGAAAAAAGAGTGTGACATCTACCTTGAAGGGAAATCTTGGGATGCGAAATCGGATTCTTGTGATAAACAGGATGAAGCCAATTCCCGTATTAGCCAGATTGATCAGATGATCCGCGTCCATCAAATGGATTTGGAACAGATTAAATCGCTTTCAGAAGAAATCGGCCTATAGCTGAAAGCACACAATAAAAAAGCCACCCTATGGTGGCTTTTTATTTTTCCCTCTAAACCACCGCTTTTACGATGGTGAGTATTTTAGGTATTGAGATTAGTCATTCACTTTAAGTTTTTGAAAATATTCATCATAGATGACACTTGCTTCGCCCACTTCATCTTGCCATTCACCGCTATCCATGACTGATTGGGGTGGATAAATATTGGGGTCATTAGCAAACTCTTTAGGTAAAAGATTATTTGCCGTTTTGACTGGCGTTGGATAACCGATTTCTAAAGCGATTTTTGCAGCATTTTCTGGCCGCAATAAGAAGTCGATCATTTTATGCGCGGCTTCTACGTTTTTTGCTCCAGCTGGAATGGAGATACTATCCATCCAGAAAATGGCCCCTTTCTCTGGCCAGATGATTTCGATCGGTGCACCTTCTTGGCGTGCCATATAAGCTGAACCATTCCATAGCATACCGAGTGATACTTCACCGGCTAAGTATGGGTTGGCTGGGAAATCCGAGTTAAATACCAATACGTTTGGCATCAGTTTTTTCAACTCACGATAGGCTGCTTTAATTTCTTTAGGGTTGGTTGAATTCGGCGAGTAACCCAGTTTGCTTAAAGCAATATGGAAGACTTCTCGTGAGTCATCCATCAGCATTAGCTGACCTGCCCATTTAGGGTCCCACAGGTCTCCCCAGTTTTTGAGTGACTTCTTATCAAGCATGTCAGTATTAATACCGATGCCAGTCGCTCCCCAAATATAAGGAATCGAATATTTATTGCCGGGATCAAAAGGTTTGTTGAGATAGTTTGGATCGAGGTCTTGATAGTGTGAAAGTTTCGAATGATCAATCTCTTGTAGCATTCCTTCTTTGCGCATCTTGGAGACAAAGTAAGTTGAAGGAACCACAAGATCATAACCGGAACCTTGCGTTTTAAGCTTGGCATACATACTTTCGTTGGATTCATAGGTGGAGTAGATCACCTTGATTCCAGTTTCTTTGGTAAAGTCTTCTAGGACTTCGCTCGGGATATATTCAGACCAGTTGTAGAAGTAAAGTTCTTGGTCTTTAGCCATTGCATTGGTGGTGAACAATGCTGCTGCGCACAGAGCACTCGCAAACAGTTTATTTTTCATTACGTTCCCATAGTGTATAGAAAGAACCTAACTAGGCGATGGAGGGGGAGTATAACAAGATAAAAAAAATAGGCAGCAAATGCTGCCTATTTGATGCTTTTCTGCGACTTTATTGGCCGGCTTTCAACTTCATGAAATATTCTTCGTACTTCACAGTCTTATCGCCTACGGCAGATTGCCATTCAACACGATCCAGATCTTCTTGAGATGGGAACAGTGGTGCAACATCTTTAAACTTGTCGTTTGATGCTTTAACACCTGTCAGGTAACCCGTGTCACGTGAAATTTGCTCTGCAATTTCAGGACGTAGCAAGAAGTCGATCATTTTGTGTGCAGCATCAACATTTTTCGCGCCAGAAGAGATCGCAAAGTTGTCAACCCAGCCGATACCGCCTTCTTTCGGGAATACCAATTTGATCGGTAGACCTTCTTTTTGTGCAGCAGCGGCAGAGCCATTCCACAGCATGCCTAGGCCAACTTCCCCTGAAAGGTAAGGTGCAGCAGGGTTATCAGAGTTGAAAACCAGCACGTTAGGCATAAGTTTTCGCAGTTCTGCATACGCTTCATCGATCTGTTTATCGTCTGTTGAGTTACCAGAGTAACCTAACTTGCGCAGAGCGATGTGGAATACTTCACGCGTATCATCCATCAACATCAGTTGACCTTTTAGCTCAGGCTTCCATAGGTCACCCCAGCTTTGGAAGTCATTAGGATCATACATGTCGGTATTAACAGCTAGACCAGTGATAGCAACAACGTGTGGAATTGAGTAATCGTTGTTTGGATCATAAGGTTTATCTAGGTAGTTAGAATCTAAGTTTTTGAAGTTACTCAATTTAGATTTATCGATTTTTTGTAGCATCCCTTCATCACGCATTTTTGCAACGAAGTAGGTAGATGGAACTACCAGGTCATAACCTTCATTGTGCGTTTTGAGTTTTGCATACAAAGTTTCATTCGACTCATAAGTTGAGTAAATAACTTTGATTCCTGTTTCCTTGGTGAATTGCTCTAGGATACCGCTATTAATATACGGACCCCAGTTCATGAACACCAGTTCCTTATCTTCCGCTGCCGCTGTGCCAGACAACAGAGAAAGCGCACATGCGCTACCTGCTAAAAAAGTAGCCAGTTTTTTCATCGACGTTAGCTCCAAACTAAACGTTGCCCTTATGGGCGTTGCAAAGAAAAACAGAATGATTTCCATCATTCTGTTTCGCGTGTCTCCAAACGGGACCGTGGACTTTTACTTCATTTTTTCTCTTGCTAACAGCTGTGAAATAACCACAAGAGTTAATGAAACCACTAACATCACCGTTGCCAGTGCGTTAACTTCTGGTGAAATACCTACTTTGACCATCGAATATATCTTTAATGGCAAAATTTCGTAGGTTGGACCAGTCACAAACGAACTGATAATCACGTCATCCAACGATAGGGTAAAGCTAAGCAACCAGCCAGCCGCTACCGCTGGTTTTGCCAGAGGCAGAATGATCTTCTTCAGTATAACCCATTCTCCGGCTCCAAGATCTTTTGCTGCTTCAAGCATTTTCACATCAAAGCCATTGAGACGGCTGTATACGGTTACCACAACGAATGGTAAGCAAAAGGTGATATGTGCAATCAGCAGTGTAAAAAAGCCGAGTTTAGCGCCTAATACTAAGAACAAAGCAAGTAGCGAAATCGCCATCACGATATCGGGTGACATCATGACGACAAACAGCATGCCACTCACCACCTTTTTACCTTTGAACTGGTAACGGAAGAGGGCCACTGCCGTCAAACTGCCGATCAGCGTTGCTGCGGTAGCTGAAAACACCGCAACGTTGATCGAATGCCAAGCCGCTTGCATTAAACTGTCGTTATTCATTAGAGCGTGGTACCACTTGGTGGTGAAGCCACCCCATTTGATACCAAACTTGTTTTCGTTAAATGAGTTTGCAATCAAAACAATGATGGGTAAGTACAAGAATAAGTACACCAAACTCATAAAGCTAAATCTAATTGAACGTCCCATTAGTCTAGCTCCACCTTCTTATTCAATAGTTTACCTGCACGGTAGTAGGCGTACAGCATAATGGCCATTGCCAATGTCAGGGCAATACTGGTTGCCGCACCAAACGGCCAGTCTCTGGCGTTAAGTACTTGGCTCTTAATTACGTTACCGATAAGTAAGTTTTTCGCACCACCAAGCAAGTCGGCAATGTAGAACATACCGAGCGCTGGAAGTAAAACCAGTAAACAACCACCGATGATGCCGGGCATCGTCAGAGGTAAAATCACACGAACCAACGTCTGGAACTTGTTGGCGCCAAGATCGCGTGCCGCTTCAATATAAGTACCATCCAATTTTTTCGATGGCAGAGTAGAGTGGCAGGATCATAAATGGCAACAAAATGTAAACCAGACCAATCATTACGGCTGTTTCGGTGAACATAATGCGCAATGGGGCATCGATCAGACCGAGTGACATTAACGCTTGGTTCAGAATGCCTTGCGTGCCGAGTACAATTTTTAAACCATAGGTGCGGATCAGTGAATTGGTCCAAAAAGGAACAATGATCAAAAACAGCATAAATGGACGCCATTTTTCAGGCATTTTGGCTACAATATACGCAAATGGATAACCAATCACGAGGCAGATTAAGGTTGCGACAATCGCCATATAAAACGAATGCAACATTACTTTGCCGTACAGTGGGTCAAGCAGGCGCGTGTAGTTTTCAAAAGTAAAAACAAACTTAATCAGGTTTGCTTCGTCACGTGTGAGAAAACTGGTACCAATAATCATCAGATTTGGGAACAGTACAAATAGCACTAACCAGCTGACAATTAAGGTAATAATTGCATTTTGCAGATTAAGCTTTTTGCTCATCATTGAGTACTACCTCCCAACTTTCAACCCAAGTGACAGCCACTTTCTGCCCGATAGAGTGATCCACATCTGGATCATCTTCGTTGAAGAATTCGCTAACCATCACACACATACCGGATTCCAGTTCAACAACTGACTCCAGAGTCATGCCTTTGTAAGTACGGTCTGTCACGTGGCCTACAATGCCTTTTTCTTCTGACTCTTTAATTTCTTCGATACGTAAGTCTTCAGGACGGAGGAGCACTTGTAGCTTGTCACCAGCCTTCACTTCATCTTCATAGTAAACAATTGACTCAATACCTTCGATGTCAACGCGAATGCGCTTTTCATCAAGACGGTCTAGAGTCGTTGCTTGGAAGACGTTGATTTCGCCAATAAAACGAGCAACAAAAAGATTTTTTGGGTCTTCGTAGATTTCACGAGGAGAACCGTCTTGTTCAATTTTGCCTGAACGCATAACAATAATGCGATCCGACATCGACAGCGCTTCTTCTTGATCGTGAGTAACAAAGATAAAGGTGATGCCTAACTGACGTTGCAGCTGTTTAAGCTCGCTTTGCATCTGTTTACGCAATTTGTAATCCAGTGCAGAAAGCGATTCGTCAAGGAGCAGTACTTTTGGTTTGTTGACAACTGCGCGGGCAATAGCGATACGTTGTTGCTGACCACCAGAGAGTTGGTGTGGCTTACGCTGTGCCATTTCAGCAAGGCGCACCATACGTAGTGCTTCCATAACACGAGGTTCGATCTCGTTACTTGGTACTTTTTGCATACGCAGACCAAACGCAACGTTTTCGAACACTGTCATGTGCGGAAAGAGAGCATAGCTTTGGAAGACCGTATTGACGTGTCGCTGTTCAGCAGGAACTTGAGTAACGTCTTGATCATCTAGCAGAATCTGACCCTGATCTGCAGTTTCAAAACCAGCAATCATTCTTAACACTGTCGTTTTACCGCAGCCCGATGGGCCTAAGATAGTTAAGAACTCGCCATGATTCACATCAAGATTTAGGTTACCAATGATTTCCTTACCATCGAAACTTTTGCTAATGCCAGATAGACGAATGACTGGCTTTCCTACTGAATGTTGTTCGTTCAACGTCTGTATTTCTCCCACCTCGGCCTGTAGACAATTCTACTTGTTGGACCTGTAGTTAAACAAAAATAAGGGGCGCATCATAAACACCAAGAGCACGATTTCAAAGTCTTTTTCTTACCTTGAAACATAAAAATTTTTGCCAGTTTTAGTCCACTTTGTCTAGCATACTGATTTTGCTTAACTCTTAATGCTATCAAGCGCTTAATTATCAATCATATCGACAATAATGCAAGATGAGATTGGTAATCAGATTTTAGCCTGGGATGCATTTCAGTATAATGAACACAATTTTCACGTTGAAGCGTGACGTTATCCGCGCATTCGACCGAACTAGGGCATTTTATGAATAACGATATCGAAAGAGAGTTCAATCTTGGCGGCTCGGTAGACAAAGCACTATCGGGAAGTTACGAGTTAAAAGTCGGTGATGTCCTGAAAGAGGCATGGGGCATGACGGTAAAACACTTTATTAACTTTACACCGGCTATTTTTGTACTCATTGTCGTGCAATTAGCGATTTTCTATTTGGCTTTCAAATTGCAGATTGGTGATCTCTCGGTGATTTTGTCGGTTTTTGAACAGGGTGGGACAGTGCCAGAAGGCTTAGTCCAAGCGATGTTTATTGCGAATTTCAGTTATGAAGTGATCAGCGCCCCCATTTATGCCGGTATTAGCTTAATGGCGATGAGTCATGCTGCGGGGTTGAGAACGCAAACGCGCCATATGAGCAAAGGACTACAATTTACTATCCCAGTGATTTTAGCCACCTTATTTAGCTTAATGTTACAAGGTGTAGCAGGAATGATTCTGCCATTTCTGTCTATGTATCTTTCGATTGCCTTTAGTAACTCATTGTTACTTATCTGTGAAAAGAAAGTGCCTCCGATGCAATCGTTGCTACTCTCGTTAAGAGCAGCGAATAAAAAGATTTTTCCATTGATTGCTATTTATTCGGTATTAATGGTGTTATTCATTATGGCCGTATTTTTGTATGGAATTGGGCTAGTTTTATTTTTACCTTTCTTCTTCCATGTGAAAGGGATTATTTATCGCAATATGTTTGGTATTCGCCTGAAAATTATTGCCACAGATCACCCTAAAGACGATCAGGGTAACCACAGTCAATCCTCTGGAGTTTTTGATGCATAAAAAGGTAACTATTAGGCTTGTTTGGTTGATGATTGTTGCCATTGCTATCTTTGGCGTTTACCGTTTCGAGAAACCGAAAAGGACAAAACTGCCATTGTTGAGAGGTGAAGTAGTGGGTATTGCGCCTGACTTTACGGCAATGAGTGATGTTTCAGAAAGGAAAGAAGCTTTTTTTAATTACCTAAAACCCGGCGTGATATATGAGAACTCTCGCATTCTACAAGAAAGGGCAATTCTTAAGCGGATTAAAAAAGATTTTGCAGATGGTCAACTCTCGCCCAACAATCTGGCGCAAGCTCAGCGCTTGGCGAGCCTATATTCGCTAGAGTTGAACCAAGGTATTGTGGATATCGAATGGCTACAAGAGATGCTACATCGAGTCGATGTTATCCCTGAAGCGTTGGTGCTCACACAAGCGGCGAATGAGTCTGCATGGGGAACGTCGAGATTTGCCAGGGAGGCCAATAACTATTTTGGACAGTGGTGTTATAGCTCAGGATGTGGATTAGTGCCTTTGGAACGGATAGAAGGTGCATTTCATGAAGTCGCTAAATTTGATAGCGTTCAAGATTCGATTCAGGGCTATTTTATGAATGTGAATCGGAACGCTGCATATCGAGATCTACGTGATATTCGTTTTTCAACTTCGCCAGAAAAAAACTACAATCCAGCAAGTGATGACAGTGCTAAAGCTATGAGTAATGGCCTTATGAAATACTCAGAGCGTGGTGAAGCCTACGTAAAAGATTTACAAGCCATGATGGCGGCAAATCAAAACTATTGGAATGATAATTAAAATGAAATCAAAATCTTATATCCTACTTGCTCCTTTATTTTTAAGCCTAAGTGTTCCTGCTGTTGCTCAACAATATATGTTTACCTACAGCAAGTTATTCTCTCAAATGAAAAGTAACACGAAAGAAGATCATCCTGATGTGAAAATGGGTATTTTCTTTGTGGATGCGCAAAAGTAAGCAAAAATTGTGTGATTTGAAAAAGCTTGGATGGAAAAAGAAGCACACTATGAAGAGCTGAAAATCGGCCCGAGTTATGAGCTTATTGTTCCATTAGATAACAACTTACGACAGGCGAATCCTCTGGTATTTGTCGATACCCCGCAAGATCAGCGTTGTGATTTTTCCATGGTGGTGATGGCTAAGAAGCCATTTGAAAACCAAGTCTCGTACCATGACGTCGAGGTCTTGTTGCCACAAATGCAAACGATGTTGGAGCAACTGGGTGGTATGTTTGCAAGTTGGTTTACACCTGCAGTAGAAGGCGTAACGTTAGAGTTTGCGCCAGAAACAGAGGGAATGATTACACTCAGTAATGGACAATCCATTGAGATTGTGAATCACAAGGTGCAAGTCACGTTAGCGCAAATGGGTAAAGAGGGGGGGAGTGCAACTGCCCGCTCCAGCATTGTCGAGTTTTACCTTATTTACCTTCTGCAAAAAAGTAAACTTAGTGATTGAAATCGATAAAACAAAGGCTGCCTGAGGGCAGCCTTTGTTTTTTATCAATTTAGATATTGGTGACATTTAGCTGGAGTGATGGGTCAAACTCCATCACTAAGTCTTCATCTTCCACCACTTGCGGTGCAATGTCTTCTTTGTCAAAGCCAATATCGCCGCCATTAATGATGCCAGAACTTTTGGCAATCGATTTTAAAAATCGAACAAAGAGAAGTACCGCCAGATGGCTTGGTACCACATTCTGCATGGCTCTAAACATGGTTTCAATGCGACCCGGGAAGCGTTTATCCCAGTCATTAAGCATCAGCTTGACTGCTTGGCGTTGTAAGTTGGGTTGTGAACCACATAAATTACAAGGAATGATCGGGTAGCCACGCATGTCAGCGTATTTAATGATGTCTTTTTCTCGGCAATATGCCAGTGGACGAATTACCACATGTTCGCCATTGTCGGATACCAATTTAGGCGGCATGCCTTTCATTTTTCCGCCGTAGAACATGTTAAGGAACAAGGTCTCTAGAATATCATCACGATGGTGGCCAAGAGCAATCTTAGTTGCCCCCAGTTCTTTGGCCGTACGATATAAAATACCACGGCGCAGGCGAGAGCAAAGTGCACAGGTTGTTTTGCCTTCTGGAACTTTGTCTTGCACGATCGAATAGGTATCTTCTTCAACGATTTTGTATTCAACACCTAAGCTTTCCAAATACTCTGGTAGTACGTGAGTGGGAAATCCTGGTTGCTTTTGATCGAGATTGACGGCGATGAGTTCAAAAGAGATGGGTGCACTTTTTTGTAGGCTCATCAAAATTTCCAGCATGGTAAAGCTATCTTTACCACCGGACAGACACACCATAATGCGATCACCATCTTCAATCATATTGAAGTCAGCAATTGCTTGACCGGTATTACGACGAATACGCTTTTGCAATTTGTTAAAATTGTATTGTTGAGCTTTGGTCAACTCTTGATTTTGCGCTGTCATTGCTTGCTATCTTAAATCTCAAAACAAAATGAAGTGCGTATGATACGGATAAATGCAAGAGATGCCAGATTTATAGCATGCAAGAAGAAAAAATCCCCGCCATCGGGCAGGGATCAAACACGTAAGACTTAGATTGCGGTTTGCGGATCGAGGGGGCTTACATAGCCATTAGGCTTTAGCGCGAGTACATCACAGTTAATTTTATCGATTACATGCTCAGCCGTATTGCCGATAAACACGGCTGAAAGCCCAGTTCTACCAGTGGTACCTAAAATCACCATCGCTGCGTTGAGCTGTTTAGCCGCATCAGGAATAACATCTTCGGGCAAGCCTTGCTGAACAATCGTTTGTTCTTCACTTAAACCATGTTTCTGGCGTAGTGCTTTCATCGCTGTAAGATGATGACCACGGACGGCATCGGTATAAGTGGTTGGGTCAAACTCAGGCAGCTCAATGGTTATGTTCGCAGGGGTGACAGGGTATGCGTTAACAAGATATGGGTTTGCTCCGAGACGCTGGCTAAGGTTGAGTAATTGATCAACCATCCGATCATTCAAATCAATATGGGTATCGACTTCAGAGCCCACATGCACAGAAGCAATAATGTTGGCGTTTTCTGGCCAATCCGCATTTTTTACTAACAAGACCGGGGTTGGGCATTTGCGCATTAAATGCCAGTCAGTTGGAGTAAAAATAACCGACTCTAGCATGTCATGTTTGCGTGTGGCTTTGATAAGAATGTCATGTTCACCGGCAAAGATTTCTCCAATGATTGCTTCATAAGGCCTGTTGTGCCATACAACCTTGATCTCAAACTGAACGGATTGATCAACATAAGGTTCGGCGATTGAGCGCATCCATTGTTCTCTCTGATGAATAACGCCCTTACGCATGGCGTCTCGTTCTTCAAGAGAGAGCATAGATGTCATGTCATAAGAGAAGTCGTAAATCGACAGGAAGAAAGTCACGTGGCTAGTTGAAGTGCTTTTTTGCGCGAGTTGCATCGCGCGAGCTAAAGCGGGTTGTTCATCATGGTTGATGTCGGCCACGACAAGAATTTTGCTGTAAATGCTCATGGGAAACTCCTTGTTCAGTGAGGAGGTTTATTAGCTTTACTTTAGCTTAGTTATGACCAGAGTTTTAGAAAAAAGAGTAGGTATTTCTAAGAAGTATGATGTAGCTCATTAAGAGCTACATCATTGATGTTATTTAGATTCTTTAGATACGCCAGCAAGTTCCATCAGCTCAGCATGATTGAGAATCGTAATGTATTTCCCTTTTACGCTAAGGATCTCGGACTTTTGGAAGCGACCTAACAATCGGCTGATGGTTTCAACAGTCAATCCGAGGTAGTTACCAATATCACCACGAGTCATGGTGAGACGAAACTCACGTGGACTAAAACCGCGTTGAGAAAAGCGAGTAGAAAGGTTGTATAAGAAAGCAGCAAGACGTTCCTCTGCATTTTTCTTCGAAAGCAACAGGATCATTTCCTGATCGCCTTTGATTTCGCTACTCATTAACCGCATGATTTGTTGGCGAAGTTTCGGCATTTTACCTGACAGGTCATCCAAAATTTCATATGGAATTTCACACACCATCGAAGTTTCTAGTGCTTGGGCAAAGCTTGGGTGTTGATCCTCAGTAATGGCATCAAACCCCACCAAATCGCCCGCTAAATGGAATGCGGTGATCTGCTCATCACCTTGTTCAGTGATGGTGTAGCTTTTTATCGTACCAGAACGAATAGCGTAAAGAGATCTCAGTTCGTCACCAGCTTTAAAAAGCTCCTGACCTTTCTGAATCGGTTTTTTACGCTCGATGATCTGATCAAGCTGGTCGAGCTCAGACTCATTCAAGGTAAAAGGGATACACAGTTGGCTAATACTGCAATCTTGACAGTGAATAGCACAACCACCCGATTGAATGCGCTTCGCAGCAGGCTTTTCGGAAATCATAACAACCTTTCACTAATTGATGTACGTCAATATTTTAGCATTGCTTAACCCTAAAGGGTAGTTAAAATAAATCAGCAATAACTAAACCATCAACCAAGATTAACCATCAGCTTTATGGCATCGTAAGCCGTATATAGCCCATACAGAATCACCAATATCGCTGCACATTGACGGAAAAAAAACGAGTTTTGCCAATGTGTTAACTTAGTGGCACCCCAACCGCTGGCGAGCATGGCCGGTAGCGTTCCCAAGCCAAATGAGAGCATGATCAATGCTCCTTGTGCAAAACTTCCCGCGACGGCAGACCAAGTGAGCATAGAGTAAACTAAACCGCAGGGAAGCCAGCCCCATACCATTCCAAACGGCAGGGCATGCCATTGTTTTTTGAGCGGTAATAGTGACTTACCTAATGGTGAAATCCACGGCCATACTTTTTGACCTAGCTTTTCAAGCCAGAGTAATCCAAACCACCATCGTCCGATGTAAAGGCCTAATATTACCATTAAAATAGCGGCCATTAGTCTTAGCCAGACTAATGCCGCTTGAATATCAATGAGGTTGGTTAGTGAGGCAGTAATACCTCCGACCATACCACCTATCACTGCATAACTAAGTAATCGACCAAGATTGTAGTAAAGGAGTAATATTGGCGTAGGTTTTTATTTGATTCAATAGAAAGGTAGGGCGCTTATCCCCCCACACATCCCCAAGCAATGTCCTACACCTAACAACCCTACAATCCAGGCGCCTAAGTAATCAGGATTCACTGTTGGTCCTTATGTTGAGTGTCATCTTCGTCGAATAAAATGTTATGACCTTGTCTTTCAAGATCTTCGAACTGTTCACTTTTTACTGCCCACAAAAAAATACCTACAGCAACACAAACAAGTACGATCGCAATGGGGATCAGTAAATATAAGCTTTCCATGGCTATCTCCCTTGCTTTTTGAGCAAACGAAGTGAGTTTGAAACAACAATGATGGAACTGGCTGACATGCCGACCACGGCAATATAAGGAGCCACTAATCCTGCTATCGCTAATGGAAGAATGAGCACATTGTAACCAAGCGACCATGCTAAGTTTTCACGAATGATTTTACGAGTCTTCAAGGCCAATGTTCTGGCTTCCAACAGCTTATCTAAACGGTCTCCAATCAACACCATATCCGCTGAGGCTTTGGCGACATCGGTCCCTCCGCCCATGGCGACAGATAAATGTGCTCCCGCAAGTGTAGGCGCATCATTAATACCATCCCCCACCATTAGGGTGATATCGGTTTGGTTTAATTGACGCAGGTAGTTTAGCTTATCTTCCGGTTTCGCTTGAGCGACGACATTATCTATTTTCATCTCTTTAGCAACGATTTGTGCGCTGGTTTGAGAGTCACCGGTCAATAAGGTAATTTTGATTCCGGCAGCATGGAATTTGCTGATGAAATCTTTGGCTTCTTTACGTATCGGGTCTTGGTAATGAAAAGTTGCAATATGCTGATTATCTAAAGATAAAAACACACAATTAATGTCAGAATGGGATTGTGTATCTAACACAAATTCGGCACTGCCAATTTTAACGCGGTGATTTTGGTAGACCCCTTCAATGCCGCTACCGATGACATTCTTTACTTCATTGAGGTTGAGCCCTTCAACTTTATAGCGACGAAATGCTTTTGCGATGGGGTGGTTTGCATGACCTTCCAATTCCGCGGCAATCGCTAAGCATTCTTGTTCTGTAAACTTTCCCCAAGTATCCACTGAGCTAATTTCAATATTGCCATGGGTTAATGTGCCCAGTTTTATCGATAACCAAGTGATTAACTTTACACAGGGTTTCGAATACATGGCTTTTACGCAGCATGACCCCGATACTCCCCATACTGGAGGTGGCACAAGTTAATGCCGTTGGAGTAGCGAGTGATAAGGCACAAGGGCAGGTTGCCACAAGAACGGAGAGCATAATCCAGAAGGCATCTTCAGGCCGAGTCTGATGCCAAAAAATCCATGTTCCGGCAGCAATGATCAAAATAATAGCAACAAAGTAGCGTGCTACCACGTCAGCAATTTCAGCAATTTTAGGTTTAGAGGATTGCGCGTCATCTTGCAATCTCACAATATTTGAGATCACGGAGTCGGCTTTGGAGGCGGTTACACGTAGATCGAAAGATTCGTCACCATTGAGCGTGCCTGCGAATACTTGATCGCCAGAGTTTTTAACTACAGGCAAAGATTCACCAGTGAGCATTGATTCGTCAATATGGACACGAGTGTTGATGATCTCACCATCGGCAGGAATATGTTCGCCCGGCAAAACGCGAACACAATCACCCGGTTTGAGGGTTTTAACAGGGACTTGCTGACCATCAAGTGTTGTCGCAATTGCCGGGATCAGTTTCAGTAGATTACCACTTGCGGCGGCGGCTTTACGTCTTGCCCGCATTTCCAAAAAGCGTCCAACCAAAAGGAAAAACGTAAACATGGATATCGACTCAAAAAAGACTTCCCCTTGTTGAGTCACTGTCGCGATTAAACTCGCAACATAGGCGAAAATAAGTGCTAATGAGACAGGTACATCCATTCCTAAGGTTCTACCTCGAAGACTTCGCCATGCATTGAAATAAAACGGTAGAGCGGAATAGAGCAACACTGGAGTAGCAAAAATTAAACTTACCCAACGGAAGTAGTTTTTAAACTCAGCATCTAGGTCACCAAAGGCTTCTAAATAAAGTGCGACGGCTAGCATCATCACTTGCATGGTGGCAAGCCCAGCAATACCAAGCCGATAAAGATAGGTTTTCATTGCGTGGTGGTATAGTGCTTCGTGCTTATCAGCCTCAAAAGGCGCGGCTTTATAGCCTAATTTATGTATTTGCGCTAAGACATGGCTAAGCTGAGTTTTCGTACGATTCCAGCTCAACAAAGCTCGATTTGTGGTCGTATTCACCCGAATCGAGATAACACCCGGTTCGGCGTGAAGTTGTTTTTCAATGAGCCATGCACAAGCCGCACAAGAGACTCCATCCAGTGACAATGTCACCTCTGAGTAGTCGTCATTATGGCGCACAAATTCTGCTTGTACATCAGCATTGTCATAATGAATGAGTGCTTTAAGCTGATCAGGGATGAGATCGACTTTTTCCGCAGGAGCGGTACGGAATTGGTAATAAGAGACTAAGCCACTATCGACAATAGTTTGAGCGACCGTTTGACAACCCGGACAGCACATTTCACGTTTTTCACCCAATATATCAACGTTAAAGTTCGTGTTGGCTGGTACATCTTCACCACAGTGATAACACGTTTTGTTCATGATCTTAGTTCATTAATGGGGTTGACGAAGTTGGGAAAGTAATACGTCCTTGAATCAGCCATTGGGCGTCATGAGGAGTGAGCTCAATAAACCAAGGTCCTTGCAGTTCATGATCGAGTTTTACTCGGTAAATACCTTGAGCATCCGCGGTAACTAACTGAGAAAAATCCCGATCTGGAAGCGTTCTGTGAGCAAACATTGCTTGAATGGCGGGGTAATGGGTAAGTTGGCCCTTATCAAACGCGATGAGCACATTATTACCTTCAGATTGAATAGTGGCGTGCAATTCTAGTTCTTTGGCTATGTTGATTTTACTAAGATCGATATTAATGCCTTTGCCTTTTTTATAGTAATCCTCAGTCACTAATGAAAACGGTAGTTATTCGACAAAAACAATGACAGTAGCGACCGTCCAGATCACCACTGTTAGCGGTAAAATGATCAGGAACCAGGGCCAAAATTGTTTATACCAAGGCTTTACCATAAAAAAGTTCTCTACAACGATAAGAGGCTAAAAAATATAAGAAAGACAGCCCCTTGAAAAGGGGCTGTTATTAGAATGTTACTTATTCTCTGAATTGCTTAAGCTCCAGACATAAGCAGCAACCAACTGGATCTTTTCTTCACCCAAGGTGTTGATCCATGCTGGCATAACACCAGAGCGACCGTTCATCACTGTTTCAGTCACATCAGCACGTGAGTCACCGTACAACCAGTCATTATCCGTTAAGTTAGGAGCACCAAATGCAGGGTTACCTTTACCATCAGTTCCATGACAAGCAGAACAAACCGCAAAACGAGCTTTACCTGCCTCGGCTTCTTTGGCATTAACAGAACGACCTGATAGGCTCAGTGCATAACTTACAACTTCTTTTACACCTTGTTCACCTAAAATGTCTTTCCACGCTGGCATTTGACCGATACGACCATGACGAATGGTCGTTACGATAGCTTGTGGTTCTCCGCCGTATAGCCATGCATTGTCAGTAAGGTTTGGGAAACCCCGTTGACCACGGGCATCTGAACCATGACACTGAGAACAGTTTTGTAGGAACAAACGTTGGCCGACTTTAAGTGCCTCACTATCTGCAGCGATATCAGGAAGATCGCGTAAGTTAGTTGTGCCATCTTGGTAAGCTAAACGTTTGAAAGCCTCACCATAATAAGCATTGGCGTCGTCCAATTCTTTTGAATATTGAACCAGGCGCTTATCTTGCTGTGCTGCTGCAATTGAAGCGCGTGATTCTTCAAGAGAACGTACTGTTTGATCTGAACTTTGCCAGCCAAGAATACCTTTAAAGCTACCTAAACCAGGGTAAAGGGTTAAATAGACGGCCGCGAAAATGAAAGTACTTACAAATAGATAAGTCCACCATTTTGGCAGCGGGTTATTAATCTCGCGAATACCGTCGTACTCGTGCCCCATGTCAACGCCTTCTTCAACCCCCATTTTGTCTTTCAGACACCAAACGAGGAGAATAGCGCAACCGAGCAAAGTACCAACGGTAATTACGATGATCCAGAGACTCCAGAATGTAGTCATTACTTAGTCACTCCTTGTTTTTAGAGGTATGTTGCTCTTCATCGGCAAAAATAAGGTTGGCAGCTTCATCAAAACGCGCTTTGCGTTTTTTACCATAAGCCCACCAAACAACGCCTATAAAGCATATGAACAGCACTATGGTCCAAATACTGTGAATAGTACCGATATCCATAATTACCTCTGTTATTTCATTGCGTGACCAAGAGATTGAAGATAAGCAATGATGGCATCCATCTCTGTTTTACCTTCTACATCTTTTGTCGCATTTGCTATTTGTTCATCAGTGTATGGCACACCAAATTGGTCACGGAACAACGTCATTTTTTGTTGCGTGTATTTGCCATCCAGAGTGTTTTTAGCTAACCATGGGAATGCTGGCATATTAGACTCTGGTACAAGTTCACGAGGATTAGTGAGATGAACTCGATGCCATTCGTCAGAATAACGCCCACCGACACGTGCCAAATCAGGACCTGTACGTTTAGAACCCCATAAAAATGGATGTTCCCAAACGCTTTCACCCGCGACAGAATAATGGCCGTAACGCTCCGTTTCAGAACGGAATGGACGAACCATTTGGCTATGACAAACGTTACATCCTTCACGGATGTAAATATCACGGCCTTCCAACTGCAACGCAGTGTAAGGTTTCAGGTTTTGCACCTCTTCGGTCGTTTGCTTTTGGAAAATCAATGGAGTGATCTCTACAAGAGCGCCCCAACTGATTGCAAACACGATAAAAATGGCTAACAAACCGACATTACGCTCAAGTAATTCATGGCGATTATTAGAATTAGAACTCATTGCTTAATTCTCCTTATGCCGGCTGCACAATAGCTTTTAAGCTATTTTTCGGTGCAGAAATTGTCTTATAGGCGTTGTAAGCCATCAGGAACATCCCAGACAAGAAGATGAAACCACCAATAAAGCGAACAGTATAGAATGGGTACGATGCTTGTACTGACTCGACGAAACTGTAAGTTAATGTTCCATCAGAGTTTACTGCACGCCACATCAAACCTTGCATTACGCCGGAAATCCACATTGCAACAATGTACAAAACGGTGCCGATAGTAGCTAACCAGAAATGCGCATTCACCAAACTCATGGAGTACATGCGTTCTTGTCCGAAGAGTCTAGGGATCAAGTGGTAGACAGAACCAATCGACACCATGGCTACCCAGCCTAATGCACCAGAGTGAACGTGACCAATCGTCCAGTCGGTATAGTGAGAAAGTGCATTGACCGTTTTGATTGACATCATTGGACCTTCGAACGTAGACATACCATAGAAGGACAAAGACACAATCAAGAAGCGTAGGATTGGATCATAACGTAACTTATGCCATGCACCAGAGAGCGTCATGATACCGTTAATCATTCCCCCCCAAGATGGAGCGAATAAGACAAGAGACATCACCATACCGAGAGATTGAGTCCAATCGGGTAGAGCAGTGTAGTGCAAATGATGAGGGCCTGCCCAAATATAGAGCGAAATCAGAGCCCAAAAGTGAACGATAGACAAACGGTAAGAATAAACTGGGCGTTCAGCTTGCTTAGGAACAAAGTAATACATCATCCCAAGGAAGCCCGCTGTTAATAGGAATCCTACGGCATTGTGTCCATACCACCATTGAACCATCGCATCAACAGCACCAGCATAAATAGAGTAGGACTTACCCCAGTAGATCGGCAAGGCCATACTATTCACGATGTGCAGTACGGCAACGGTAATGATAAACGCACCGAAGAACCAGTTAGCAACGTAAATATGGGATGTTTTACGTTTCACTAAAGTACCAAAAAACACAACAGCATACGCAACCCAAACAGCTGCAATGGCAATGTCGATTGGCCACTCAAGTTCTGCGTATTCTTTACCAGAGGTATAACCTAAAGGTAAAGAAATGGCAGCGGAAACGATGATGGCTTGCCAGCCCCAGAACGTAAATGGAACTAACGGACCACCGAATAGACGAGTTTGGCAAGTACGCTGAACAACATAGTATGATGTTGCAAACAGGGCACTAGTACCAAACGCAAAAATTACCGCATTAGTATGCAGAGGACGTAAGCGACTATACGTCAACCACGGCGTATCAAAGTTTAGCTGTGGCCAAACTAATTGAGCGGCAATCAAAACACCTACAGCCATACCGACTATACCCCAGAGAATTGTCACAAGGGTAAATTGGCGGACCACGGTATAGTTGTAGTTTTGTTCAAGCTGCTTTTCTTGGCTCATTTGCATGCTTCCAATGTTTAATTTAACTACACTTTTACTTCCAACTACGTACTTTCGTCGTAACTACCACCCAAATCCACAATAAAAACAATGACATTCATTGTGTTAATTCTTATTGCTGACTTTATAAAAAAGTGGCATTTTCTAACGTATAACTATACTTTCAATTAACAATTCAATGACAGTGTAGTAACCTTACACTCCATCAGGATTTGGCCTTTTATTTCAAAAATTTGAAGTTTGTTACACGAGGAACATGCATTCATGGCTGCAGTAAAACTATCAAAAGCTCGACTTGCTCAAATCATAATCACATTGGCAGTTTTGATCAGTGCTTTTGTCTGGAGAACATGGTCATACAAAAGTGACCCGGTTGTAACATGCCATATGAGCCACCCTTGTGAATTTCGTATTGATGGTCGTGTCGTCAGCATATCTCGCCATACTGAATTGGCTTCAGATTTCACTATCTATACTTTCTTACCTTGGGATGAAGATTGGTCGATAGTCGTTGATGGTAAAACGACGTATCAGCCTGGAAAGTTACAGCTTTTTGTAAAAAAAGAGGTGAAAAGCTCAAACGTGAAGATTAACCATCGTATAACGCTCAAATTGATAGATGTCATGTAAAGTATCACCCAAAAGCTAAACCATAGATTGGTGCTATTTAAACGCATTGTTATATCAGGTATAAAGAGCGTCATGTAGCGTAAGAAAATTTGTGTAATGCGGCTAAAAACCACCGTTTCCACTCAAACAAGCCTTGAATCTTGCATCCATGAGCTCCAAAAGGTCATAGATAAAAAAGATTTGTCGAATTTGGTTTGCTATTTCACTCAAGAATTTGATGCAGAGCAATTAGCTGCATCATTGATAATGGCTTTTCCTAACATACCCATTATTGGTTGCTCTTCATGCCGAGGCGTGATGACTCAAGATGGCTATTTTTCTAACCCCGCAGTAGGGTTACTAGGAATTTACGATCTCCCTAAATCTGCATATACCAGTGCTTTAGTTTGCTTGGATAAACATCCCTGCGTATTAACATTGGTCGATCAAGTGATTGATGATGCTCTCAGTCGAGTTAATCGAAGTGGAGAGTTACCTAGCCTTGTCCTTCTACACGCAACTCCAGGCATTGAAGAAACCTTAATTGAAAGTATTGATAGTAAATTTGGTTCACAAGTTCCGATTATCGGAGGTAGTGCGGCAGATAACTACATTGATCAAAACTGGTCAATATTCACTGAACAAGGTGTAACCCACAAAGGGGTTGCTTTGCAGTTGATGTTTCCTTCTCAATCAGTGTTTAGTGGATTTAGTGCGGGATATTCACCTACAGAGTTTTCAGGTTTCATTACTAAGGCTAAAGGGAGAGTAATAGAAGAAATTGATGGTGAACCCGCGAGTAACTTATACAAAGAATGGGTGGGAGATCATTCAGGAATTCTGATTGGGGATGAGTACATTTTTGACCATGTAACTCGTTTTTCCTTTAGGGCGAGCGATCGGTGAGAGCTCGGATTTTCCTCAATATAAATTAACTCATCCAGTTCGAAGAACTGACACCGGTGGACTCGAAGTCTTTGCGAATGTTGAAGTAGGGGAATTGGTTAGCTTAATGACTGGATCTCAACGACAACTGATCGAACGGGTGTCTCGTGTTATTCAGGAAGCTAGTTATAAAAGTTATCTAGATAAACCTTTACTTGGCTCATTAACCATATTCTGTGCAGGTTCCATGTTACGTTTAGGCAAAGATATACATAAAGTTCACCATAAAATGCTGGAACAGCTTGATGGATGCGATTTTATTTGTCCTTTTACTTTTGGTGAGCAAGGGCGATTCATCAATGGTGAGAATGCACATGGGAATTTAATGATTTCTTCAGTTGTATTTTGTGAGGAATAGTTGTGAGTTCAGAACATACTGAAAAGTTTAATGAACTGAGCCTTGAGCTGAAAAAAAGTATTGAACGTGAAAAGCAATTAGCTGAAGAGAATAGGGTAATTCTATCGGCAATATCTGCTTTTAGCATGGCTGCTAATAAGAATGAAATTTTTGATGAATTAAAAAATTTACTCAATCGATATATCAAGTTTGATGAATTTGTTGTTATCTCGAAAGAAAAGGATTGTCAGGTTTTTAATACTTTGCTTTCATCTAACAACCTATTAGATGGCTTAGCTTGGCCTGTTGGAGAAAAATTTTCCCGCGTGCTTGATGGTGAGTGCATATTATTCTTTGAACCATTTAAATTAGAAGAGTTTTCTTGTTTAAAAGAACACTATAAAGGTAAGGCTAATTCAGTATTAATCACTGGAATTCAAGCGCAGGTGAGCAACTCAGTATTGATCTTGATTGGTCATAATAAGGGGCAATTTTCCCTCGAAACAAAAGCTACGTTGTCACGTTTTCGGCCGTTGCTTGAAAGGGCTATCTCTGATATTGAGCATAAAGAAGAATTGATAAAACTTGTCGAAATAAGGACTCGAGAACTCCGTTTGGCACAAAAGTTTGCCTGAACAAGCTAATCAGTCAAAATCTAATTTTCTCGCGATGATGAGTCATGAACTAAGAACTCCATTAAATGCTGTTCTTGGATTGATTGATGTTTTGCGAGGTGATTCAACAAGTTATCAGGCTGAGCTGCTTGAGCAAATGGAAAACTCAGCTGAATTGCTTTTAATTATTATTAATGATGTTCTGGATTTAAGTCGTATCGAATCTGGACATTTCTCATTACATTGCCACTGGGTTGATTTGAAGAAGAAACTAGACCAATCATTAGTGTATCATCGACAAATTGCTCAAGAAAAAGGTATTGCTTTTAACGTTCAGACTCATATCAATGAAAGACTAGAATACTATACGGACTCCGCTCGGTTAACTCAGATTCTTTTTAATATTGTAGGTAACGCAATCAAATTTACTAAATCTGGACAAGTGGATATTGATTTGATCTATGGCACGCATCAAGTCACTTTTCGAGTTAAGGATACAGGTATTGGTATAGAGAAAAATAGAATTGACCGGTTGTTTACGCCTTTTATTCAGGCTGATAACTCTATAACAAGGAATTATGGTGGTACAGGATTAGGATTGGCAATTACGAAACACTTAATTGAATTGATGGGAGGGTCAATTCAAGTTGAAAGTGAACTAGAGGTCGGAACCACATTTATATTACAAGTTCCAATCCACTCACGGATAAACTGTTCGATACAGGAGCACATTCATTTACAACCGCTGTCTGGTATAAATAACCACCATATTCTTGTTGTTGAAGACACAAAAACAAATCAAACGGTCATACAACTCTTGCTGACAAAGATGGGATGCAGTGTGACTATCGCTGAAAATGGATTACAAGCAATTGAGATTTTAAATAAATCACCTGAGTTCGATCTTGTGCTCATGGATATTTCGATGCCAGTTATGGATGGTTTGTCAGCAACAAAAATAATCAGGGGTTTCAACCAAGAAATACCTATTATCGCATTAACTGCTCACACTGCCGGAAGTGATAAACAAAATTGCATCGACGTCGGAATGAATGACATCGTACTAAAACCAATCCGAAGTAAAGATATCATGGATGTAGTTAAACGATTTATTACCTAATAATCATATTAGCATAGTAGATGATAAATATGATTATTAGGTATTTTATGGTAAATAGATTTATGTTTAATCTTGGTAGCTCTGGTAGGTAAATCCGTTTGTGTTCTTATGTCGTTAATACGTTATTTAACATAATGCACGTAATGCGTACTAATGTATTTTGGTTTTGAGGTGGTTTTTGTAACAGATTTCAACTGCCATAAAGACACATTTAACTACAATACGCTTTGACGGTTTGTGCATTCACTTGACTCAGTGTTCAAAATTGCTTGTGCGGATCAGTTTGAGTTGCAAGTGGATTTCTAGAGTTTCACCTAGCTGTGATTTGGATTCTTATATAACGTTCTGGGACATCATAGGTATACTTGTTGCCCTGTTTGATCGTTCTCTTGGCTATTTTACAGAGTTCATGATCACCTAATGTCGAGACCTTTTTTACTACCGCGTGAGCTTGTTGTGTGTAGTCAAGATCTATAAATACGTCACAGTATCCCACAAGCGGTGCTTTGCTTTTTTTTAATGGACTTTTCTATCTGTGATTTGATTTTCTTCGCAACACGATTTAATTCTGCATCATCCGCAGAGACTGAATGGCTAAAAACAAGAAGATATGCACAGAATGCTAGTTTTAATGATTGCAGCATTATAATCACCTAAAAAATAAAACCCCAGAAAATATACCTGAAATTTTTCTGGGGATTATAAATGCTTACATTATTTGAGGATGAACAATGCTTTTCATGCAACTGAGCTGTTTCACGTTAATTGATGTTAGTGACCTTTCTTTGCTTTTGAACTCATGTGGTTAAAACCTTGATGCGGAAACACGTTGCGGATTCGCTGCTGCACTTTTTTGGGGATTCTCTTAGAGAAAACCAGCTTTGCTCCCGTTCTTTGTTGATAAACCTTTAGTTGCCCAGAAAACGGTTCATGTTGAGCAATGTCAAC
Organism: Vibrio metoecus; assembly: GCF_000696385.1. GTDB lineage: Bacteria > Pseudomonadota > Gammaproteobacteria > Enterobacterales > Vibrionaceae > Vibrio > Vibrio metoecus. The sequence goes on from NZ_JJMN01000064.1 coordinate 245,158, forward strand.
CAAGTTATGCTTAAAAGTATGCGGTAGATGGCCTTTACTCTTAATCAGTTGTCCATCCTTAAATGTTACGACCAAAACTGGTCTATCAACGGCCACTAACCAGAAAATGATTGCCGCCGCGATTAATATTACATACAACATTGCATACATCCTTATTCTGACAATAATCGATTAAGATCTTCTTTCAGACTATTTACCGTTTTACTGGCTTTTTCACTTCTCGAAGCTTCACTAAGTAAATACTCAATGGCATCAGATAATGTACAGCCTAATTCATTGGCTTTATGAGATAACTTCTCCCACACTCTATAGTCTAAATCGATAGATTTCTTACGAGTATGAATTTGTTCTGCGTTAAAGTGACGCTTACGTTTAGCCCTAATAGCTTGTTTGAGCTTGTTGTCGAGCTCCGGCGACATATGCTCTTCAATCCACACTAAGACCTGTGTGGGATCATGTTCAAGCATTTTGAGCTTTTGTACCGCAGACTCAATTTCACTTCGATCGATATAATGTGTGATCGCTTCCCCATCCTTCCACTTGTTGATGAGATATTGCCATTTCCAACCACATTCTAAATTTTCAAGTTGTTGATATTTCATCTTCGGTCATTGTCCATTGTTGTACAGTGACAGCGTAACCCAGTATAGGGAGGCTTTCAATTCTCATCGTTAAAAAAGCGAGCGAGATCATTGTTGAGTAATGCTGTTCGCTGCGGGGCTTTTTCTATATAATTTGGCTCTTTTCAATCAGTTCGATATCTCATGACCCAAAGCATCTGGCGCAGTGTAACGCCTCAATTTGAGCAGTTTAACAAAGTCCTTGAAAACTACCCTAACCTAGCTCCCAATTCACTGATAGAGATCCAACCTCGTTTGGCCAGTGCGTTTGACCAGTTTTTACATCTTGATGGTTTTAGTCGAATTTTATTGATTAATGCACCTGATAACTCCATATATCGGTCATATTTTAAAAATGCTTTGTTAAATGAGAACCACGATGTACCGGTTGTGACCACCGAAACATTAGATATTTCGGATATCTTTGGACAAATTAAGGTTGAACGTGGTGCTATCACTCAACAGGTTGCAGGATGCCTTGAACGGGCGAATGGTGGTTTTTTAATTGTTTCTGCTAATTTGATCTTAGCTAACGCAAGAGCTTGGCCAACGTTAAAGGCTGCGGTTTTGGGTGAGCCTGTCTCTCCTATCAATTGTGATCCGCGATCTCCTTCTCCTATCTCTCAAACTCAAAGCTATGATGTAAAGTTGATTGTGGTTGGCGATCGTACTCAATTGGGCGATATTGATTTTTTGGATGCAGATATCCACTCTGGTTTATGTCTGTTCTCTGAGCTTGAAATGGATTTGAAGATTGATGAAGAATCGATTGAATTTTATCTAGGATACTTACTTTGGTTATGCGCTCAATATGGTTTACCGCCATTAGAGGTTTCTGCTATTAAGTCATTAATGACGGCAGGAGCTCGTTTTACTGAAGATCAACACTACGCTCCACTGTGCCTAATGTGGCATAGATCTTTACTCGAAGAAGCTCGCGTGGAATCTCAAAATCAGCGTATTGAAGCTGAGCATATTGAGACGGCTTTAGATAAACGCTATTTGCGAGAGTCTTACCTACCTGAGCGTGCATTAGACGATATTCTTGATGGTCAGGTCATTATTGAAACACAAGGTGAGCAAGTGGGTCAGGTTAATGGTTTGACAGTGATCGAAGTCGCCGGACATCCACTGGCTTATGGTGAACCGGCACGAATTTCTTGCGTTATACACTTTGGTGATGGTGACATTGCTGATGTGGAACGAAAAGTAGAGCTCGGCGGTAACTTGCATGCTAAAGGTATGATGATCATGCAAGCCTTTGTGAGTAGTGCATTGAATCTTGATGGTCCCTTACCTTTTTCTGCCTCGATCGTTTTTGAACAATCCTATAGTGAAGTTGATGGCGACAGCGCATCGTTGGCTGAGCTATGTTCGCTTGTAAGTGCATTGTCTGAATACCCGATAGATCAGCAAATTGCAGTTACCGGTGCCGTTGATCAGTTTGGTCGAGTTCAAGCTGTTGGCGGTTTAAATGAAAAAATCGAAGGCTTTTACCAAGTGTGTTGCCATCAAGGATTAACTGGTGAACAAGGTGTCATTCTACCTAGCTCGAACCTGAAAAACTTGTCTCTTCATAAATCCGTAGTAGAAAGCATTAAGAATGGTGAATTTAACATTTGGCCAGTCTCAACCGTTGACGAAGTGATTCCTCTCTTAATGGGGAAACCTTTCCGTGGTGAAGATGAAGATAGTGTAATAGCGAAAATAGCGGAACGAATTGATAATTTTGAAAAACTTGTGCAGCCACACGGAATTGTGGAACGGATCAAAAACTTGCTTGGCTGGCACTGATCGGAGTTGTTTGGCGTACACGTGTTCACTAACATGCACCCAACAAAAGATGGAGTAATCAATAATGCAAAACAAACGTGATTCGTATAGTAGAGAAGATCTTTTAGCTTCAAGCCAAGGTAAGCTATTTGGTGAGGGATATCCTCAACTTCCTGCACCCAATATGTTGATGATGGATCGTATTACTAAGATGTCAGAAACAGAGGGTGAATTTGGTAAAGGCTTGATCTTGGCTGAGCTCGATATCACGCCTGATTTGTGGTTCTTTGATTGCCATTTTCCTGGTGATCCAGTGATGCCTGGTTGCCTAGGTTTGGATGCAATGTGGCAACTTGTCGGCTTCTTCTTAGGCTGGGTTGGCGGTAAAGGCAAAGGCCGAGCACTTGGTGTTGGTGAAGTTAAGTTCACAGGACAAATTTTACCAACAGCCAAAAAAGTGACCTATGAAATCAATATGAAGCGTGTCGTTAATCGTAAGTTAGTGATGGGCTTAGCTGATGGTCGCGTACTGGTTGATGGGAAAGAGATTTACGTCGCCAAAGATCTAAAAGTAGGTTTATTCCAAGATACATCAGCATTCTAATTCATGTTTTTCTAAACGAATAACAGCCCTTTAAGGGCTGTTTTCCTTTGCTTAAAAGCTTTAATTAAAGCTTCATGTTGTATGGGAAATTATTTGCAGAGACCAGAAAGTTTATCGTTTCTAGCATCACGCCAACCACCTAACCAATAAGAGCGTACTTCCGTTTGTTGATAGGGACATTCATCATGGGATCGACCATTTAGGCCGGCTTTATATCCTTGTGACTGAGCTCTTTCTAGGCGATCACGCTTTTGTCTCTTCATAGTTCTGTCCTCATACGGTAACTTTGGTATAACGTACAACTATTAAAGTTGTGTGGATCTTTTATGACCACACCATTAGAGAATCGATCAATTTTTCGTGTTTCACAAGCAATAAAAAAGGCACAAGCCCAAATCTGTGAGCTTGTGCCCTTCCTGACAATATTTACAATTTTCTACGGAACCCTAGCAATCCCAACACGACTAGAAGCCCTAAACCTAAGCTACCCCCTTTACGTTCAGAGGCTTGCTCTTCGGTTGGGCGTGTTTGAATATTGTTGCTTGTTGCATTCGTAATTGGAACTAACTTCACAGCTACTACGGTTTCCTCACGGTTACCACCACCACACAATGAGTTGTGTGCGGTTGTATCGTATCCACCATCACATTTTAGTGCTGTGGCAGAAATAACCCCTGCATCATTAATATCCGTGGCATCAATAATCCGGAACTGGTTATTGCCTGTGACTGAACCATCATTGGTTAAATCGTCCAACCACCATGCTTTTTTCGCAAAAATAGCCATGCGATTCGCATCACTGCCATTTGCGTTGTATGGGTAAATGAACCCTCTTTTACGGCGTGGCTTACCGTCGTTTTCTCGAGTGCTATCCGCATCAACTTGTCCAACAATCTCGTTGTAACTATTGATGGAACCCGCTTTACCACCTGCCCCAGCAAAGAAAATACCGCCAGTTAAAAATGATGCTGTTGGTGCACTTGCTGAAACATCATTAATAACAAACAGACGATTGCCCGCTGCTCCATTTTCAGGTCGGCTACCTGCACGTTTGGCCTCGCCTAAAGCAACAAGATTTTTATTCACATCAGTAACTACCGAGTTGCTATGAATATAATCGCCGCTAATTTTTGCCTCTGCACCAGAAACGGCTTTGGTTGTCCAATTAGCGGTATTGGAAAAATTAGCTAGGCTATCGAGTTGAAAAACAGATGCTTGCATGTAGTTATTATCCGCATCGTAGGTGTTATAACCTACAGCATATAACTTATCTCCATCTACAACCACGTCACGCATACTGCCTTGTGCTAGGCGGTTACTTTGTTTTCTGTATTACTTGGCCAGTTAAGCTCAATGGCAGTTCCATCAGTTTTCCAGATCGCAGGTTTTGAAGAGAAATAATCACCTTCATCACTTTTAAAAGGGCGAGATACACTGCCTACGGTATAAGTACCATCAGTTTTCCAGGCTCGAGTATAAAGAAAACCCGTGGTGAAATTAGGCGCTGAGCCAGTATTACGAGCGGTGATAGCTGCAGCGTTTCGACGATACGTTGTCACGTCACCAGCTTTCACGTTGATTCCGATAGGTTGCGCGGTATCAGTTAGGCTATTGATGACTACGTTTTGGGACTCGTCGATAGAATTTCCCGTTGTTCCAGTACCTACAAAAGCGATTGAGTTTGGAATTTGTGATGCGTTGATTTCTGCCTGCCAACGATTCCAATGTGGCTCAGCCCATTCATCACAGGTTGAATACAGCAGCTCGTTGTAGCAGTAACTTTCAAAATCCTTGAGTTCTTGAACATATAAGAACGCATTATCAATTCCGAAAGCCACTTCATCACGGTAACTTAAACCATCTACTGCTTTACCTGTGCTGGCTTTTTCAATGCGAGTTTCACCTGCTAAAGCAAAGTTTTGGCAGCTCACTCCACCGACAGTAGAGTTGTTAAAACAGCTCTCGTTACCAGTGCTTGGCTGAATCGCTACTCCCCATGCACTGTCGAAGCTTTGTCCTGTGCTTGGGGTCACTTCCATTACTTGGTAGAGTGCCGCGTTGGCCGTTTGGGTAGCAAGCAATACTGCGCTAGCTAAAATCGAACGTTTAAAAGTAATACGACTCATGTTTTCTATTCACTTTCCTGTTGCATCGCCTCAAGCTCTTCCCAACGCTCAAAAGCAATTTCGAGTTCCTGCTCTGTTGCAGTTAACTTGTCTAAAATGGGTTGTGTTTTATCGACAGGCTGACTGAAAAAGTCTGGATTATTGACAATGTCTTGTAACGCTGCGATCTCAACTTCTAGCTCTTCTAACTTTTGTGGAAGAGCTTCAAGTTCGCGTTGCAGTTTATAAGATAACTTCTTCGGCTTAGTTTTCGATGGTGCGGATTTGGGAGACTCCTCAACCACTTTTTCCTTTTTGACGATATTTTCAGCAGCTCTGCTTTGTAAAACTTGGGCACGTTGTTGCTGTGCGTCGTGGTAACCACCGACAAACTCTTCAATTTTTGCCATCGACTTCGAAAATCCAACTTGAGGTGACGGTGTTATCTACGAATTCACGATCGTGACTGACGAGCAATAAAGTACCTTGGTAATTGGCAAGCATTTCTTCCAAAAGTTCCAAGGTTTCGATATCTAAATCGTTCGTTGGTTCATCAAGCACCAATAGGTTGTTGGCTTTGAGTAAAATTCGCGCCAGTAACAAGCGGTTTTTTTCACCACCAGAGAGCGCTTTTACTGGGGTTCGTGCACGTTTTGGTGAGAATAAGAAATCTTGAAGATAACTTAGTGCGTGACGAAGACGTCCACCCACCATGACTTCTTGTTTTCCATCCGCGAGGTTATCAATAACGGTTTTCTCAGGATCAAGCAGTTCACGATATTGATCGAAATAGGCGACTTCGAGCTTAGTTCCACAGTGCAGTTTACCGTTGTCGGCTTGTAAATCGCCAAGCAGGATTTTTAGCAGCGTACTTTTACCACAGCCATTGGGGCCAATAAGTGCAATGCGGTCACCGCGCATAATGTTAAAGCTAAAACCATCAACAATCGTTTTGCCACCAATCGAGTAGTGAAGATTTTCGGCTTCAAAAACGATTTTGCCTGAGCGGTTAGTATCATCAATTTGCAGGTTAACTTTGCCCTGCACTTCACGACGTTCACTGCGTTCTTGGCGTAGGCGTTTTAATGCACGCACTCGCCCTTCATTACGAGTTCTACGTGCTTTAATCCCTTGACGGATCCAAACTTCTTCTTGAGCGAGCTTTTTATCAAATTCTGCATTTTGTAGTTCTTCAACACGCAGCATTTCTTCTTTCTCATTCAGGTAATTTTCATAATCACCAGGAAATGAGCTAAGTTTGCCTCGATCTAAATCCACAATTCGAGTTGCCATGGATTTGATGAAAGCACGGTCGTGAGAAATGAAGATGATAGAGCCACGAAAATCTTTTAGGAATCCTTCAAGCCATTCAATAGTGGTGACATCAAGATGGTTTGTTGGTTCATCAAGAAGCAGCACATCAGGATCACAAGCTAGAGCACGCGCTAGTGCTGCTTTACGCTGCCAGCCGCCCGAGAGGTCTGTGAGTTTGGTGTGCCCATCTAACTTTAATGAACCCAATACGTTTTTAATTCTGTCTTCAAAACGCCAAGCACCAGAAACTTCAAGTTGCTCCTGAATATGGGCAAGTTTGTTAATATTCGATTCGGTTGGATCGGTTGCGACGAGATCTAATTGATCTTGATAGATCTTTAATTGTTCGCCGATGCCTTGTAGGCCGCCGGATACATAGTCAAAGACGGTTCCCGCTTGGTTACGAGGTGGGTCTTGTTCTAAGCGCGACACAACGACATCTTGCATGATTTGCATTTTGCCGTCGTCCATTAAAATTTCACCGGCAAGCACTTTCATGAGCGTAGATTTGCCAGCGCCATTACGGCCGACTAAACACACCCTTTCATTTTCTTGTAACGCAAAATCCGCGCTATCCAATAATGGGTGATCACCAAAAGCAAGTTGACCGTTATGGATGGTAATTAATGCCATTATTCTGTAACCACTCTAGTAATTCTTGTAAGTTAAAAGGCCAATTCAGTTCGTTATCTTGGTAAACCACAACCGGTATGGTGACCCCGTAACGAGAAAATAGTTGGTCATCAAATGCAATATCTATAATCTTGAGCTGTTCAGCCAAGCCCGCTTGATCAAGCAGCTCATAGGCCATCTCACAGAGATGGCATCCTTCCGTGCTATATAGAGTTATCATTCATGCCTTAATTTTGATGGGTGATCAACCAGCAGTTATGGATCTGTTTATTACGCTCAAAATCCAGTGGCAAGGTCTGATGCGAAATATTCTGCGCATTCAGCCCCAAGCTTTGTAGCGCTTCCAAGTCCATTTTGAAGTGACGTTTATTGTTAGAAAATACAATAGTGCCTTCAGGGCGTAACAGACGTTTGAGGTTTGTCATTAAAGTGACGTGGTCACGCTGAACGTCAAAGGTTTGTTCCATGCGTTTAGAATTAGAGAACGTCGGAGGATCGATAAAGATAAGATCATATTGACCTTGCGCATTGGCTAACCATTGGAGGCAGTCAGCTTGAATGTATTGATGCTGGCGTCCTACTTGTCCGTTGAGTTGCATGTTTTCTTTTGCCCACTCAAGGTAGGTTTTTGACATGTCAACCGTGGTGGTTGATTTTGCTCCCCCACAAGCCGCATGGACAGTGGCTGAACCTGTATAGGAAAACAGATTAAGGAAATCTTTCCCTGCGGCCATTTGGCCTAAACGACGACGGGTGATTTTATGATCTAGGAACAAACCGGTATCGAGATAATCATAAAGATTGACGATCAGCTTTACGCCATATTCATGAATCTGCATGGTTTGTGCTTGTTGTCCAAGCTTCTCGTATTGAGAGGTGCCCTTTTGTCTCTCGCGGACTTTAAGTACAACATTGTTTGCATCTACGTCTAACACTTGAATTGCAGCGCGGATGATATCGGTTAGACGACGCTTCGCTTTTTCTTCCGGAATATCTTTCGGAGCCGCATATTCTTGAATCATGAGGTGATCTTGATAAACATCGATTGCCACATTGTATTCAGGCAAGTCTGCGTCATAAAGACGGAAACAGTCTAAGCCTTCGCGCTTTGCCCATTTGCCAATCTTGTTGAAGTTTTTTTTCAGACGGTTAGCAAAATCGGGAGCAATTAGAGATTCTTGAGTCGTACTGCTGTTTTCAGTTGTGGTCAGATTATTGTCACGCACTGCGATTGTGTAATTTTTATGGTGACAAGGTAACGCACCATTGTTCAGTTTGAATTGTTTATCTGCACGCATACGCAAACAGCTGAGTAATTCGTCTGAGCTCGAAAAAATAGAAGCTTGGCAACCACCAAACTCTGCTTTGAGTTGCGCGCCGAATGCCGTGTAAAGTGCAATTAAGCCTGGGTGTGTACCTAAACGCTCACCATAAGGAGGGTTACAGATTACAATACCTTCCGCGAAATGCTCTGGGCGCTTTACTTTTGCTGCATCACCCACCGTAAAGGTGATTAACTCTTCCACGCCAGCACGACGAGCATTGTCTTTAGCTGTTTGTAAAACACGGTTGTCGTTGTCTACGCCATAAAAGTGAGTGTCAACTTTTTTGACTCCACGCTTACCTTGTACGCTAGCTTCCGATTTTACACTTGCCCACAGTTCCGGATCGAAATCTTCTAATGATTCGAATCCCCATTTCTTGCGCTGCAATCCAGGAGCAACATTTGCGGCCATCATTGCAGCTTCAATAAGTAAGGTGCCAGAGCCACACATCGGGTCCATGAGAGGTTTATCTGCTTTCCAACCACTACGCAGAATAATTGCTGCCGCTAAAGTTTCTCTTAGTGGTGCTTTACCTGCCTCTGTTCGATAGCCACGCGCATGCAAACCAGAACCCACCATATCAATACCAAGTAATGCGTTTTCTTTGTGTAAACGTACGTGGATATGAAGATCGGCAAGATCTTTACTGATCGATGGACGAGGTAGGTTCTTCTTAGTAAAGCAGTCGACAATCGCATCTTTAACCTTCATCGCGCCATATTGGCTGTTACGAATCTCTCGGTTAGTACCATTGAAATCGACGACCAGTTTTTTCGAACTATGGAAATGGTTAACCCAGTTAACCGAAGTCGTTGACAGATAAAGGTCTAAGTCGTTCTGGCATTTAAATTCAGCCACAATACGAACAAATCTTGATGCGAGACGGCTCCAGAGACAGCAACGATAGATCTGCTCATTGGTTGCTTTAAATTTAACCCCGGCCTGAACGGGTTTTGCATCGTTGATCCCCAGCTGGGTTAATTCTTCAACTAATAGATTTTCAAGGCCGTTAGACGTCACCGCTAGATACTGATTCATAGTGTTCTTTTGCTGATAAAAATGGTCTCAGATTATAACTGACAATGTGAACCATACCTAAAGCTAAACTCATCAACAAGATAAAAAAACTCAGTTTTATCCTGTCTTCTCAGTGAAAGCCAACCTCATCTAAGAATGTTGTCAGTGTGCACACACTCCTTTTCTATCCATTGACTGATAAAGCTCCTGCCACTCATATGACTATTTATTCACTCTTAATTTGGTATATACCAGTGTGTTTTTTTGCACTGTAAATAAATTACAAAGCAGCTTAAACGGGGAATTTTTGTTGGGAAACATTAATGTGAAAGCTATAAAAGGGATTTCTTAAGCACAGAATGAATGTTTGAAATTTGTACCAAGCTCACAATGTGTACTGAGCTGCCTTGATAATTTTGAGGCAAAAAAAATCGGCTTACGCCGATTAAGAAATGAAGGAACGAAATGAGAAAGGAACGAAATTTTACGAAAAATCTAACTGACCATGGCCATTGGTTGTGTAAGGAAAAGTGTATTAGCGTCAGACATTCTGTCATGCATCACTTTAATCACTTGGCCAAACTCTAAGGTCTTGTTCTCGTTAAGAGCAAATGAAACGAGATCGGTATAAGCACAAAGGACTAGCATTCTCCCCTACTTCCAATGCGATAAAAATGACCATCATTGAGCCCATTACGTAAGCTAATGAGATCGCCTTGTTCTGGAATATACTGAGCGCTCTGTGAATCAAAAAACCAGCTTTTAGGTTGTACTGGCTTGTGAAAACGCTTGGCAGCGATACAGTAAAGCGCCAGTTCGGCTTTGCGAGGTTCACTTAACGGAAGACAAGCGATTCGTTCTTTATACAACTGAAAGTCTGAGGCATCGTCTACCGTAAAGTGGTTTTCTGCAAACGCACAATCCACCAAAAGATTTCGGCTCAGGTTTGTACGAAATAGCATATCGTCACCAAGGTTGAGCATCAGATAACCTTCATTATCTGAGTAATACCAACTCCATTTGTCACTTGGTTTAAGCATTGTTCCACTCTCAACGATACATTTAGGGCACTAGGTAAAACGCTTAAATTACCTTTGCCTATGAATATCGGTAATTTTATGAGGGCGTTCAGAAAAAAAAAGAGGAAATGCGCTACGCATTTCCTCTGTAATTCAGACTGTTCATTTAGGAAAAACTAGAGGTTTTTGACAATATCTGCGACTAAGCGTGGACCTTGATAAATAAAACCGCTGTAAACCTGAACCAATTTTGCTCCCGCCATCAGCTTTTCTTTAGCGGAGATGTAGGAGTCAATCCCGCCAACACCGATGATCGGAATTTCTTCACCCAACTCTTTATATAAGCATTTGATCACTTCCGTGCTGCGGGTTTGCAATGGACGCCCGCTTAGGCCTCCGGTTTCTTCCGCATACTTCATTCCTTCGACCAGTGAGCGATCTAAGGTGGTATTGGTTGCAATCACACCGTCAATCTTATTCTTCAATAAAGACTGACAGATTTGTTTGATTTCATCGTCACTTAAATCCGGCGCAATTTTTAATGTCAGTGGCACATATTTATCATGCTTAGCGGCCAGTTCTGATTGGCGCGTTTTTAAAGCGGCAAGTAATTCATCGAGCGCTTCACCGTATTGCAGTGAACGAAGTCCTGGAGTGTTAGGTGAAGAAATATTCACGGCAATATAACCAGCGTATGGATAGACCTTATCCATACAGATTAAATAATCCTCTACCCCTTTCTCAATCGGAGTGTCTTTGTTTTTACCGATATTGATCCCGATGATGCCATCGTATTTAGCGCGTTTAACATTCTCAACCAAGTGATCAACACCAAGATTGTTAAAACCCATACGGTTGATAATGCCTTCCGCATGCACTAGACGGAACAGGCGTGGTTTATCATTACCTGCCTGTGGTCTTGGTGTAACCGTACCAACTTCAACAAAACCAAAACCCATTGCGCCAAATGCTTCAATGCACTCGCCATTTTTGTCGAGTCCTGCGGCTAAACCGACTGGGTTCTTAAAGGTGAGTCCCATGCATTGAACAGGACGATGAGGAAGTTGTTGACGATAAAAGAGATCGAGAGGAGTACCGGTGAAACGTTTGAAATTAGAGATGGCCAAATCATGTGCTTTTTCAGCATCCAATTGAAAAAAGCCAGCTCTGGCTAAGCGGTAAAGCATAATGCCTCCGAAAGAAAAAGCCCCGAATAAACGGGGCGTTATTATTGACTCATTCGTCAGGCAATTCAATGCTTATTCTGAAGTAAGGCAGTTTAAGTTGAGCAAAGTCAACTCTCGTAGTGCCACGGAGAACTTAGCGAATTCATGCACGCTACCTACTTTGAATTCATTAAGAATGTTTTCCCAACGCGTGATCGACACTTGGTTTCGCTCCAACCACTTATCCAGTGCCGGCTCAACACTGGTTAAGTTACCACTGAGTACCTGAGCGGTTAATTGACGCTGTTGCCAATCAAGATCTTCTCGGAATGAAGCCCTTGCGAGCGCCTGCCAATGGTTATCAACAGCCTGTTGATTGATCTGTTTTAAGAACCAGTGCAGTGAAAGTCGATCTCCTAAGCTAAAGTAGAGTTTGGCGGTTTGAGCGACTGCCGTGTTTTTCTCTTTAGCAACACTGGAAATATCCAATGCGGAATAGAGGCTAGAGAGACGTGCCACGTAATGAGCAAGCTCTTTCTCGATCCCCTTCTCAATCCATGTTTCAGCCATGAGTTGATGTTCCGCAATCTCTTCTTTTACCAATACGTGATCAAGCTGTTCGGTGATCGCTTTTACATCATCTTGGTAACGTTCAATCATACTCATAACGTTTGGTTTGCCAGTGCGGTTACGCAGCAGCCAACGAGTTAAGCGTCGTAATGTGCGGCGCACTAGGAACATCACATCATACTGGGCACTGCTTTGCGCAATGTTGTCTAGGTGGCGAACTTTTTCCAGTACGGTACCAAGGCCATAAATTTCGCGAGCTGCAGCATAAGCGTTAGCAATATCTGTCACGCTTGACCCCGTTTCTTCTTGCAAACGAGTAACGAAGTTGCAGCCCATTTCGTTAACCATTTGGTTCGCTAAGGCTGTCGCGATGATTTCTACTCGTAGTGGATGGTTCACCATTTGCTGTACATAGTGACTGCGTAACTCCGTTGGGAAGTAGTTAACCAATTGTTTTGCATGAAATTCATCTTGAGCAATTTCTTCACTGGCCAGTTCTTCTTTCAGTGCCATCTTGCCATAAGCCATCAGAACAGAAAGCTCTGGGCGAGTTAAGCCCATGCCCTGTCTTTCTCGCTCAAGTAAGGTTTCATCATCAGGAATGTATTCTAATGCGCGATCTAGGTATCCGTTTTTCTCCATATGGTGGATAAAGCGGATCTGCTCTTTCATCAGAGAAACGCCCTGAGCTTCAGTAACAGAAATGGACTCTGACTGGCCGTAAGCATCTTCAATAACAATCGTTCCGACTTCATCTTTCATTGACTCAAGGATTTGGTTGCGCTGTTTTAGTGTTAAATCTCCGTTTGCAACTAAACCATTGAGGAAGATTTTGATATTAACTTCGTTATCTGAACAGTCCACGCCGCCAACGTTATCTACGAAGTCGGTGTTGACTCGGCCACCTTTCAGCGCAAATTCAATACGCCCACGTTGAGTCATACCGAGGTTGCCACCTTCGCCGATGATTTTGGCATTCAATTCACGGCCATCCACACGCAATCCGTCATTCGCTCGATCACCGACATCGGTATGAGTTTCGATAGACGATTTGACATAGGTCCCGATACCACCATTCCAAAGCAGATCAACGTCCATTTTTAGGATCATTTTGATCAGCTCGTTGGGAGCCAAAGACGCCTTCTTGGTGTTGAGCATTTTCTGCATTTCAGGTGTTAGCGCGATGGCTTTTGCCTTACGAGAAAAAACACCCCCGCCTTTAGAAATCAGCTTAGAGTTGTAATCTTCCCAACTTGAACGAGGCAGGTTGAACAAGCGGTTACGCTCTTCCCAACTGCTTGCGGAATCTGGTGTTGGATCAATGAAAATATGGATGTGGTTAAAGGCCGCCAGTAGACGAATGTGTTTCGACAACAGCATGCCGTTACCAAATACGTCCCCTGCCATATCGCCAATACCGATTGCAGTAAAGTCCGTAGTTTGGCAATCAATACCCATTTCACGGAAATGGCGTTTCACCGATTCCCAACCACCTTTAGCGGTAATACCCATGGCTTTATGGTCATAGCCATTAGAGCCACCAGAGGCAAAAGCATCGCCTAACCAGAATTGGTATTCTGCCGAAACTGAGTTCGCTAAATCAGAGAAAGTGGCTGTACCTTTATCTGCTGCAACCACCAAATATGGGTCATCTTCATCATGACGAACGACATTTTTCGGCGGTACGACTTGCCCTTCAAGGATGTTATCAGTGACATCGAGCAATGCACGAATAAAGCGTTTATAGCAGCGCTGACCTTCGGCGAAGATTTCATCTCGCGTGGTGTAAAGATACTGCTTCTTACACACAAAGCCGCCTTTCGCACCCACAGGAACGATAACGGTATTTTTCACTTGCTGTGCTTTAACTAAGCCCAAGATCTCTGTGCGGAAGTCTTCTTGACGATCAGACCAACGCAACCCTCCACGAGCTACTTTGCCGCCACGTAAATGTACCCCTTCGATATCTGGAGCGTAAACGAAGATTTCAAAGGCCGGCACCGGCGCTGGAATTTCTGGAATCTCGCTTGGTTTCATTTTGAGTGATAACCAAGGTTTTGGCTGTTTGCTTTCGTCCAACTGGTAGTAGTTGGTACGCAGAGTCGCATTAATCATTTCCATGTAGCGACGGATGATCCGGTCATCATCAAGGCTTTCAACTTGATCTAACTGTTCTGTGAGGGATTTGATCAGTTCGGCTTGGCCTTTCTCACTACCTTTGTATTTAGGATCAAAGCGATGTACAAAAAGATCCACCAAGCCTTTGGCAAGATCAGGGTGATGGCTGAGCGTATCTTCAATGTAGTGTTGGCTAAATGGGAAGCCAACTTGGCGCATATAACGTGCATAAGCACGTAAAATAGAGACTTCTCGGCCAGAAAGTGATGCACCTAGAATCAGGCGGTTAAAGCCATCGCTTTCCAACTCTCCTGCCCAAATCGCTGCAAATGCTTGTTGGAATCGATCGCGCGCTTCGCGGAGATCAACTTGCTTATCGCTTTTATGCAGCATTGAAAAGTCAAGGATCCAGTATACTTGGCCATTCGCTTTGACCACTTCGTAAGGTGATTCGCCAATCACACGTAATCCTAGGTTTTCTAGCATAGGCATTACGTCTGACAAATGGATAGGTTCATCTTTGTGGTAGAGCTTGAGTCGAACGGCTTTGGAATCTTTTGCCGTTTCTTGCAGGCGATAGAACAACATACCAAGTTTATTGTTCTCATCGAGCGCTTCGAGATGTTCAATATCCGCTAATGCAGAGCCTGGCATAACATCTTCTTTGTAAGAGCGAGGGAAAGCTCGTTGGTATTCTTTTGAGAGAGGCAAGCCGCGACTCTCGCCAAAATTCGCTACGATGGCTTCTGCGAGACGATCATCCCACGTGGTTGAGGCTTCCATTAAGTTTTGCTCTATTTTTTTCACATCGACGTCAATATTGTTGTTATCAACCCGCACGATATAGTGGGTACGAGCTAAAGAACTTTCGGAGAAATAGGTTGTAAATTCAACCTCTTGCTCACAGGAAAAGTAGTTTTTGAAGATACGTTGGCTTTGGCGACGCAGCTCGGTATTGTGGCGTTCTTTGGCAACATAAACCATGCAGCTAAAGAAGCGACCGAATGGGTCTCGACGAACAAACAGACGGAGTAGATCGCGATCTTGCATCTGCACGACTCCCATGCCTACTTCAAGCAACTCTTCTTCTCGTGCCTGCAGTAATTCATCGCGTGGGTAGTTTTCTAGAATGTTATGCAGTGCTTTGTAGGCATAAGATCCTTGGCGGTAACCACTGGCGGCTAAGATGCGGCCAACTTTTTCACGAATCAGTGGGATGCTTTCCACACTCTGGTTATAAACGGCGGAGGTGTACAAGCCGGTGAAACGATGCTCGCCAATCACTTTGCCTTGGGCATCAAATTTCTTAATACCGATGTAATCGGTATAGGCTGGGCGATGAATTCGCGATTGCTTATTGCCTTTGGTGAGGATCAATAAGAATGGTTTTTTCGCTTCTAGCCTTGCGGAATCTGGGAATTGTGACAGTTTTACGCTACGTACGCGCTCATGCTCTGAAAATAAACCTAAGCCAGCCTCTTGAGTTGGAGTGAGCTCGGTTTCGCCATTCTCCTCAATCAAATCAAACTCTTTGTATCCCATAAACGTAAAGTTATGGTTACCAAGCCAACGTAAGAATTGAATCGTTTCCGTTAAACGCTCTGCTTCAATGGGGAGCTGATTATGCTCCGCTTCTAGTTTGTTAATGACTTGTTCAAGCTTGTTAGACATCGGCTTCCAATCTTTAACCACAAGTGCCGTGTCTTGCAGAATATCGAGCAGTTCATTTTTGAGCTCCGTCATCTCTTCTTTACTGCTGAGACGATCGACTTCGATATGGAACATGGATGTCAGTTGACCTTCACCTTGATTGATGCTTTTTACAGAACCATCTTCATGGCGTGCAATGTGTGCGGGTCCGTTTAACATTAAGTGGGAGGCCAATCCTAGGCGGCTTAATGCCATTTTGATCGAATCGACCAGAAATGGGCTATCTGGAAGAACAATTTCTACAATCGTATGGGTCGACTGCCAACCTTGGCGACTGACCGTTGGGTTAAACACTCGTACTGAGCGTTCTTCGGCGGTTTTTTCATTAATATGGTGCCAGAGGCTGAGTACCGCACCATAAAGATCGGACTCGTTACGTTCAACTAAATCGTCTTGCGAAATATTGCTGAACAGGTGTTGTCCAAGTTGAGTCACTAAGGGTTGTTGAGCAAGCTCTAGTTTCTCTTGAATCAGTTGATACACTTTTTCAAGCAAAACTGGCATCAAAGTTTCACGCGCAGTCATGGTCGACTCCAGAATTTGATTCTTATTTTTGTAGGGTGTGTGCAATAAGCATAGTGCTTACTGTGAGTAATGCGGGGTTTATTGTAAGAGTTTTATTGATAAATGGTTAATTGTTTTGGGGTTGTCATGGAGTAAAAGTGTGAGAATGTGACTAAAGTACCTATTTAAACCACTGCAAATTAATGCTTTTACAGAACTTCTAACTTAACGAAACGATTATTTTGGTCAGTTGTTAACCGAAATCGACCTTTTACTCCAATTTGGCTTAAGAATGGCCGTAGTCGAGTAGCTGGAAGTTGTAACCTCAAGCCTTGTTCTGTTATGACCACGACACTGCTCGCCGCGCCAGAATAATGTGCGACAAAGGTTTGATAAGAGATGTTTAGAGAGAAAAAATAGTTGTTCATGCAGGTATGAGGTGGCACTAAGTGCCACCTAGTTTGCCCTTTATTGTTGGCTTATACGTCGAGTGCTTTATTCACTTTTTCAAACAAATCACGCGCAAGATTTTCCATACTTTTCAATTGTTCGAGCTCTTGTTTGATCAATGCTTGGCGCTGTTCATCATAGAGTCGGAACTTAAGTAATGGATCAATCAGACGTGAAGCTACTTGTGGGTTACTACTGTTAAGCTCACGCAGAATTTGCCCCGCGAAGCGATAGCCTTCCCCTGTTTTCGCATGGAAATTGACTGGGTTAGCATTCAAAAATGCACCAATTAAGCTGCGAGTACGGTTGGGGTTTTTCAAGCTAAACGCTTCATGTTGCATTGCCTGCTGAATCACCTCCAACACTTGAGAAGATGGGTTGGAACCTTGCAAAGTAAACCACTTATCCATCACCAAGCCATCGTGCTTCCATTTGTCGCTGTAATCTTGCATCAAGGCTTCACGGCATGCTAACTGTGCCTGATTGGCGGACGTCATGGCTGCTATGGTATCTGTCATGTTGTTGGCTTGTGCATACTGCTTTTGTACCAATGAGTTGCCTTGTGCTGTATAAGCAAGGTAGCTCAAGCACACGTTGCGTAGCGTACGTTTACCGATTGCTGCATGCTCAATCGAGTATGTGTCTTGCTTTAACGTGTGATACGTTGCGCAAAGCTCATCCTCCAATTCGGTCGCTAGAATGACTTTGATTTGGGTAAGAACTTGAGCAATGGCATCCACATCAACGCGCTTATACCAGCCAGACACTTCGTTATGGCTTGGCAGCGAGAGCATTTCTGCAACAAATTCAGCATCCAAATTATCACTGAGCAAAACACCACGGAAAGCATCGATCACTGCTTCTGCCAGTTCGACTGGTTGACCCTGTTGTACACGTTCAGCATTGGTACGAATGTATTTAGCAAGCAACATCTGCCCTGCATCCCAACGTGCAAATTCGTTACGAGCATGCACCATCAGGAAAATCAGCTCATCATCACTGTATGCGTATTCCAATTTCACAGGCGCTGAAAACTCACGCAGCAGTGACGGAATCGGCTGCTGTTTGACCTGTTCAAAGCGGAAGGTTTGCTTAGCTTGTTTTACATCCAGCACGTTAGAAACTGGCTTCCCGTTACACTGTAGCGGAATAACATCGCCATTTGGCGCGTACAGTTCAATATCAAATGGAATATGCAGTGGTTGTTTTTCATTCTGCTCGTGAGTTGGTTCTGTGTTTTGCTCTACCGTCA
The DNA here is from genome assembly GCF_000696385.1 of Vibrio metoecus. Lineage (GTDB taxonomy): Bacteria > Pseudomonadota > Gammaproteobacteria > Enterobacterales > Vibrionaceae > Vibrio > Vibrio metoecus. The sequence goes on from NZ_JJMN01000064.1 coordinate 263,338, forward strand.
GCTCATAGCTTTGTGTCGCAGCATCAAACACACTACTCACTTTGAGCGTTGGAGTGCCAGATTGGCTGTACCAAAGACGGAACTGCTGTAGGTCGATACTGGAGGCATCTTCCATCGCGGCGACAAAATCTTCACAGGTGGCTGCGGTTCCATCATGACGCTCAAAATAGAGCTTCATGCCACGTTGGAATTTTTCTTCACCTAGCAATGTGTGCATCATTCGAATGACTTCACTGCCCTTTTCATAAACGGTCAGAGTATAGAAGTTATTCATTTCAATGACTTTATCCGGACGAATCGGGTGCGACATTGGGCTAGCATCTTCCGCAAACTGTGGGCCGCGAATGATGCGCACATTGCCAATTCGATTTACCGCACGCGAGCCGAGATCTGAGGAGAATTCTTGATCGCGGAATACGGTTAAACCTTCTTTCAAACTCAATTGGAACCAATCTCGGCAAGTGACTCGGTTACCTGTCCAGTTGTGGAAGTATTCGTGGCCAATAACGGCTTCAATACCGAGGTAGTCGGTATCCGTCGCCGTTTTCTCATTGGCTAGCACAAACTTGGAGTTGAAAATGTTCAACCCTTTGTTTTCCATGGCTCCCATATTGAAGAAATCGACAGCGACAATCATGTAAATATCGAGATCGTACTCTAGCCCAAAACGTTGTTCGTCCCAACGCATAGAGTTGATGAGTGAAGTCATTGCATGCCCAGCACGATCCAAATTGCCTTTATCGACAAAAATTTCTAGCGCAACTTGGCGACCAGATTGCGTGACGTACTGATCGCGCAACACATCAAAATCGCCAGCCACTAAAGCAAACAGATACGCAGGTTTTGGATGAGGATCTTGCCACTTCACCCAGTGACGTCCCGCATCTAACTCACCTTGAGCAATTTTGTTGCCGTTGCTAAGCAGATAAGGATTCTGAGCTTTATCTGCAATAACGGTGGTGGTGTAACGAGCCAGAACGTCCGGACGATCCAAGTAATAAGTAATGCGGCGGAAGCCTTCTGCCTCGCACTGCGTACAGAATGCACCACCAGATTTGTATAGACCTTCCAGTGCGGTATTGGCTTGTGGATCAATTTGAGTGACCACGGTGAGGGTAAAGTCACTCGGTAAACCGCGGATTTCTAAGTTTGCCTCTGTAACGGTGTAATCTTGCCAATCCTGCCCGTTTACCTTGAGTTCTTTAAGCGTAAGTGCTTCACCATCAAGGGTTAAGGTATTGCTCTCATTTTGCTGTTTAATGTGAGATACCGCAGTCACCAGAGTGGCATTGTCATGAAGATCAAACACCAAATCGATATCGGTAATGGTGTGTGACGGCGGTTGGTAATCAAGACGGTATTTGGCTTGAGGAATGTGAGCCATTGTCGTAATCCTTTTTTGACTTTATGTTCTGTGACAAAACGCTGAGCGTTAAGTTTATGAGTTTGTAATGCATTGATGAGACAAGATCTTAGGCCTAGACGTAATGAATAACAACCCCTAAATGTAAAAAAAAGCAGGGAGCTTATCTGTAAACTCCCTGCCACTCTTAACGTTTGCTATTTTATTGAACACGATTCATCACGACGGTCATACCATCATCGATTTCCAAGGTCAGTTGATCTTGATCGAGCACATAACGGGTATCGTGTTCACCTTCTGAGTACAACAGCACTAACCGATTACCTTCGGTATAATAGACGCCGCGATGTGTTGCTTCATGACCATTGGGATTAACGATATGAAATGAAAAAACAAAATCGGGTTGTAAGGTTAACTGGATCAGGCTGTGATCAACGCCCTGCTCCATGCCCTCAATTTCATTGCTGCTCCAATTACCCGCCAAGGTATTGGGTAATCCTTTGGTGAAGGTAACGCCATTGAGCGTCAATAAATGATGATTGTTTTCGTATTGGTAAACTTGAGGGTCGGAACTATCTAGCCCTAGGATGATGGTTTTCTCATCGGCAGAATAGTCCCCATTCCAATGATCCACACTGTAATCTTTTTTCTGAATATCAATCGAAAACTGATAATCCGATGCCAAACTTAATTTAATGACTCGGAAATTTTCACTGGACTGTTCAGGATTTGGATTCAGTAGATACCAATCGCCGAGCAATAAAGGTTGATCAAACTGAGTTAAGTCAGCCCGGCTACCAGGAGTAGTATTGGCACTGAGTACGGTGGATGATGCGGTAAACAGTATGCTGATCACGAATGTGAATATCCATTTCATCGGTATTCTCCTCACTTTTTTGTAAGCGTAGGCAGAGAGAATATGAAATGCGAAATTATTTGATGCTCATCACATTAATTTTAAAAGCTAAAAAAGTAAAAAATAAAACGGACCCGCAGGTCCGTTTAAATAATTAGCTTTTTAAGCAATATGTTAGCGAGTGATCATGTCAAGCATAATGTTTACTGACTCATCTAAATATGCATCAGGAGCTTCGTAATCTTTCGGTACATCCTGCAAGCTCGCATAAGCTGATTTACCTAACGCTTTTTGGCGTTGGTTGATACGAGCTAAACGCTCTTCATCGGCTTTAGCACTTTCTTCTTTGCGTACTTTCTCATTCAGAGATAACAGATTGTCATCTTTTTCTGCACGATATTTGGCAATATCTTGCTCAATGAATCCGAACTCTAAGTCATTCGACACACGTTTTTGGTGTTTGGCATCAAGGCTTGCAATGATCGATTTGAAATTATTCAAACGCTCATATTTTGCTTTATCAATGCTATCCCAAGGTAGTGCATTATCTTCAACGCTTTCACCCGTTTCGGAAGGGTCAACCGCTGTTGGATAGGCAATATCAGGAATCACACCTTTATTTTGAGTGCTTCCACCATCGATTCGATAGAACTTTTGAATCGTGTATTGTACGTAGCCCAGCTCTTTATCAAACAGATCGTAGATATGGTTGAGAGAACGATGCTGCTGCACGGTACCTTTACCAAAGGAGTTTTCGCCTAAAATAATAGCGCGACCATAATCTTGCATTGCAGCGGCAAAAATTTCAGAGGCGGAAGCACTGTAGCGGTTGATTAACACGGTCATCGGGCCGTTGTAACTGATGTTACCGTCAGTATCCGAGTTCACGTTAACTCGACCATAGCTATCACGCACTTGTACCACTGGACCACTGGTAATAAACAGGCCGGAAAGTGCGGTGGCCTCCGTTAATGCCCCACCACCGTTATTGCGGAGGTCGACAATAATGCCATCGACTTTCTTGGCTTTCAGCTCAGTCAGTAATTTCTCAGTATCTTGAGCTAAGCCAACATAAAAACTCGGAACTTCAAGCACTCCGATTTTTTTACCAGCTTTTTCAATAACTTCAGACTTTACTGCTCGATCTTCCAGACGAATTTTATCACGCACCATAGTGACAACGTGACTTTTAGCATCCTTCCCTTCGGGTAAAACCATCAGTTTTACTTTACTGCCTTTAGGGCCTTTGATGAGTTGTACGACGTCATCAAGTCGCCAACCGATCACATCAACGATTTCTTCGCCATCTTGGCCAACACCAATAATGCGATCCCCTTCACCTAGCTGTTTACTTAATGCCGCAGGGCCACCAGCGACTAATGAACGGATGATAGTGTAGTCATCCGTCATCTGCAGCACGGCACCAATTCCTTCTAATGAGAGGTTCATCTCTGATTGGAATTGTTCTGCGTTACGCGGTGACAAATAACTGGTATGCGGATCGACTTGACGCGCAAACGCATTCATATAAACCTGAAAAACGTCTTCACTTTTGGTTTGTGTGAGTCGCTTCATGGCGTTGTTGTAGCGTTTTTCTAACGTTTCTTTGATCTCTGGCCACTCTTTACCTGCCAGCTTCAAATTCAGTGCGTCATACTTTACACGTTGTCGCCATAACTCATTGACTTCTTGGATATCTTTAGGCCAAGGAGATTTAGCACGATCCAACTCAATGAATTCATCACTATCGAAAGTCATCTCTTTATCAAGCAAAGAGAGTGCGTATTCAAAACGCTCAAAGCGCTTTTCCATCGATAGATTGTATAAATCGTATGCAATCTGGTTGTTGCCCACTTTCAGCTGATCATCCAACTGCAAAGACCAAGTTTTGAATGAATCAATATCGGCTTGCGTGAAAATGTTACGGCTGTAATCGAGCATCTCAAGATAACGTTCAAACATTGCTTGAGAAAACTGATCGTCCAGATTGAATTGTTTGTAATGAGAACGGGTAAAACGTGAAGTGACACGTTTCGCTGCCGTTTCGTGTTGAGCTTCAGGGGCAAGAAGAGGTAAATCTTCTGGTTTGATTTTGGCTTCTAAAGCCTGAACTGAAGAGGCTGCTAGCCAAAGGCTAGCAGCAATCAGAGATATTTTTGAACGGCATTTCATGCGTAGGAGTATCTCCCTTATGCGCGCAAGTGCTCCGCTTTCACAACCATTTGTAGGCCGTTGGCAAGTTGAACACGCACATCTTCCTTACTGATTTCAACGATGGTCGCAGCCATGTTGCCTTTACCCATATTCACATTGACTTGTTTGCCGACGTTAAGCTCTGACGCAACCAGTGCGCGAGTTTCTACGGGTTTCTCCACTTTCGGTGCATTTTGAGGACGACGAGCTTGTTGTGGCTTTTTCGCCTTTGGCTTGCTTGCCTTCGCTTCTTCACGCACTTTCTTTACTTGTTCTTTACGACGAGCTTCTACGCGAGCTTTGCTCTCTGCCAGTGCCGTTTGTGCGTGTTCTACGTGTTGTTCTTCTAGCTCACCGCATGGGTTACCATCAAGATCAACACGAGTTGCGCCAGGTTTTACACCATGTAAATAACGCCAAGAAGAGGTGTATTGTCTTAACGCGGCACGAAGCTGAGTTTTGCTTACTTTAGGGTCGTCATTCAAGCGATCAGCAAGATCCTGAAAAATACCAATTTTCAGAGGCTTTGCTTCACCTTCTAAAGTAAAGCAGTTAGGGAAACATTCAGCAATGTACGCGATCACTTCTTTGCTGTTTTTTAACTTTTCAGTGTTTTCCATGAGGATTCCTGGTTATTGCGGCTGCCCGCCAAACATTGATGTGTAAATATGTGCGGTATTATAAAGACCTGCAAAGGAAAAACCACAGGCAAAGGGCAATTTATGCCTTATTAGTCTGTGAATTGAGCAGCTTTTCTACTTCGCTCATCAAATAGGTCAGACCTTGTTCGTCGATTTCACTGAAACGGCCAACATTTGGGCTATCAATATCCAACACACCGGCAACTTTTCCGTTAATCGAGAATGGGATAACGATTTCGGAGTTACTTGCGGCGTCACAAGCAATGTGTCCTTCAAACTGATGAACGTCATACACACGTTGTACTCGGTTTTCAGCGACCGCGGTACCACAAACCCCCTTGCCTACTGGAATTCGAACGCAAGCGGGCTTGCCTTGAAAAGGACCTAAGACCAATTCATCTTGTTGCATCAAATAAAACCCAACCCAATTAAGTTCGGTCAATTCCATATTCAGTAAGGCACTCAAGTTAGAGAGGTTCGCAATCAGATTGCTTTCACCTTCTAATAAAGCTACGGCTTGTTTGGTTAAGCGCTGGTACTGCTCTAAATTCATATTAACTTCCATTTGAAAACTAAAGACTTCACTTTATGAACTACGTACAATACAAACCATATAAATAGGATGCATTCTCATTATTATGACGTACTTCAACGACACTATTAGCCGCTCTTGGCTGATAACTCAAGTAAAAAAACATCGTACTAAACTTCTATTTGCCAACATTATTGCGGTGATTGCAACTCTGATCAGTGTCCCTATCCCGCTCTTAATGCCGCTGATGGTGGATGAAGTCTTGCTAAACCAACCGGCTCAAGGGGTTGAGGCAATGAATCACTTATTGCCTATCAATTGGCATACCGCAACGGGCTATATCATGCTCACCTTGCTGATGGTGGTGCTAATGCGCATTGCTAGCCAACTATTGAATATTTTACAAAATCGTCAATTTACCTTGGTTTCGAAGACGATCACTTATGAAATGCGCCGGAAAATGATTGAAAAGCTTGGGCGTATCAGCATTCGTCAGTATGAGACTCGTGGTAGTGGCGGGATTAATGCCCATTTGATCACCGATATAGAAACGATTGATCAATTTATCGGTTCGACACTGAGTAAGTTTCTGATTTCTCTGCTTACGGTGATTGGCACCGCCATTGTATTGCTTTGGTTGGAGTGGCGACTTGGCCTCTTTATTCTGTTAGTGAACCCGATTGTTATCTACTTTTCTCGAATGCTGGGCAGCCAAGTTAAGCATTTGAAGAAACAGGAAAATCAAGCTTTCGAGCGTTTTCAAAACCGTTTAGTAGAAACGTTAGAGGGAATTTATCAATTACGAGCAGCAAATAAAGAGCGAGAATTTTTAAATCGCCTTATCGCAGATGCGGATGCGGTACGCGAAAATGCCGATAAATACGCGTGGCAATCTGAAGCGGCAGGCCGCCTCTCCTTCTTGCTTTTTTTACTCGGTTTTGAGCTGTTTCGTGCGGTCGCGATGCTAATGGTGGTGTTTAGCGATCTCACGATTGGTCAGATCTTCGCGGTATTTGGTTACTTGTGGTTTATGCTGAGCCCTGTACAAGAGTTGTTGGGGATCCAATTCTCTTGGTATGCGGCCAAGGCTGCCTTGAAGAGAATCAATGGGCTATTGGAGCTGGAAGAAGAGTTTCGTCCGGTCAGCAAAGTGAATCCTTTTACTGAGCCTAGGGAAGTTGAGATTAAGATTGAGCACCTCAATTTTTCGTATGATGGTGAAAATCAAGTCCTGCACGATTTGTCGCTCACTATTCCTGCGGGTAAAAAAGTGGCGTTAGTCGGAGCCAGTGGAGGAGGCAAATCGACCCTCATTCAGTTGCTAATGGGGGTGTATCGTGCACAAAGTGGCGCAATTCGTTTTAATGGACAACACTGTGATGACATTGGGTTTGAAGTCATACGAGATCAAATTGCCGTTGTTTTACAACAACCTATACTGTTTAATGACACTTTGCGGCATAATCTCACGCTTGGTGGCCAGTTTAATGATGATGCTTTATGGCAAGCGTTAGACATTGCTCAGCTGCAAGATGTGATCGCAAAACTGGATTTGGGGCTGGAAAGCCAAATCGGCCGGAATGGTATTCGTCTCTCTGGCGGTCAAAGACAAAGATTAGCGATTGCGCGTATGGTGCTCAGTAACCCTAAGTTTGTGATATTGGATGAAGCGACTTCGGCTTTGGATACCGCGACGGAAGCGGCCTTGCACCGAGCGTTGTCACAATTTTTACAGGGTAGAACGACGTTAATCGTTGCTCATCGCCTTTCGGCAGTGAAACAAGCGGACTTAATTTATGTACTGGAAGATGGACATGTCAGCCAATCAGGCACGCACAATGAGCTTTTGGAACAAGAAGGTCTCTACCAAACGTTATATGGCAATGTCCAATCACATTAATTCTAGTGACAACGTCACTATGGGCGGTGTTATTTGTCTATGACACCACCCTTGCCTCTTCATTCTCATGCCATGCAGCCGAGCCATCTTCGTTTGTGTCCCGGCTGCGAATTGGCGGTGGATACCGTCAAGGTCGACCAAGGGCATAGTGCCTATTGTCCCCGTTGCGGAACGCAGTTGTATCGCGGGGGGGCTCCTTCTCTGTCTGGTAATTTAGCCCTTGCCGTCACATGTTTGCTGCTGTTTATTCCTTCGCATTTTTTCAGCTATATCAACATTCGATTGTTTGGTGTCATGATCCCAGCAACGCTTCCAGACGGAGTGTTCGCCTTATGGCGTGAAGGCTATTGGGCATTAACGTTATTAGTCTTATTTTGCAGTTCAATAGCCCCACTTATTTTATGTTTATCTGTGCTAGGGGCGCATTGGGCTTTACGTTTTCGCCATTTTCAGACGTTACGTTATTCCTTATTACTGATCCATCATCTCAAAGTGTGGGTGATGTTGGATGTATTCTTGGTTAGCGTGGCGGTGTCTTGCTTTAAGCTCAAAGACTACTCTGATATTTATGTAGGGTCAGGATTATTAGGCTTAGTGTTACTGCAAATTTTCACTGTCCTTTTGTTGAGTCGCATTAGCACTCGTCGTTACTGGGAAACTTGGCGAAAAGAAGAAGATTACGATTTGCCCTTGAAACAAGTCCACTGTCATAACTGCCATCTTTCTCAACCAGAAAGTGGGCACTGTGTGCGTTGTCAACATAAGCTTTATCATCGTAAACCGAACTCTATCGAACGGACGTGGGCCTATGTATTAGCCGCAACAGTGGCGATTGTGCCTGCCAACGTCATTCCAATTTCGATTCTCATCACAAACGGACAGCGTCTTGAAGACACCATCTTCTCAGGGGTTGCTTCATTAGTGAAAAGTGGCATGTGGGGAATCGCCGTCATTATTTTTGTGGCAAGTATTATTGTGCCCGTGATTAAAATTATCGGACTTGCTTACTTGCTGCTGGCGATCAAATTTAAACACGAAGTGCATCAGCGCCAACGCATGATGATTTATCGTGGCATAAAATGGATTGGTAAATGGTCTGTCATGGATCTGTTTGTGATTTCTATCATGCTCACTTTAGTTGATCGAGGGCAAATCCTCGATTTTACCCCCGGTTATGGGGCGGTAGCTTTTGGTATGGTTGTGGTGCTCACTATGTTGGCGGCGGAAAGTTTGGATCCACGCCTACTCTGGGACAATCCTGACGTTACCCGTACTCAACAATAGGTTGTTTGAATGAGTCAAGAAAATACAACGCAAAACTCTTACACACCGGACATTCGCAAAAATCGCGGAATCTCTCCACTGTGGATTTTGCCGATTGTGACGATGGCCTTGGCAGGCTGGCTAGTTTTTAAAGCGATACATGATGCAGGAGTGAGAATTCAAATTCACTTTGATAATGCGCAAGGGCTGGTTGCCGGGCGCACCACGATTCGCTATCAGGGCCTAGAAGTGGGCATGGTGAGAGATATTAAGCTGTCTGAAGATCTGGATAGTATTTACGTGGAAGCGGATATTTACCCAGAAGCAACCCAACTACTGTCGAACCAAACACGTTTCTGGATGGTGAAACCTACCGCCAGTTTATCGGGAGTTTCGGGGTTAGATGCGTTGGTGTCGGGTAACTATATTGCCATTCAGCCAGGCACGCTCCATCAAGATGATTATCCGACGAGTTTCAAAGCATTAGAGTCAGCCCCCTCGGACTTGTTGGCGCAACGTGGGTTAACCATTTCTTTGAAAGCGCGTGATTTGGGCGGTATTTCTGTCGGTTCTCAAATTGTCTATAAGAAAATCCCGATTGGCGAAGTCTTTAATTATCAATTGGATGAGAATGCCCAATCGGTGATTATTCAGGCATCCATCAAAGATGAATATCGCCACATCATCAATACTGAGAGCCGTTTTTGGAACGTCAGTGGTGTTGGGACAAGCATCGGTTTCGAAGGTGTGGATGTGCGTTTGGAAAGCTTAAGCGCCCTGCTTGGTGGCTCGATTGCCGTGGATTCACCGGAAGAAGGTAAACCGGTTGAACAAAATGCGCAGTTTCGCCTCTATCGTGATTTAAAAACCGCCGGACGTGGTATCGCGGTATCGATCACTTTACCTGATGGCAACAACATATCCGCGTCCGGAGCTCCTATTATGTATCGAGGCATCGAAATTGGGCAAATCACCGATGTGCAGTTGACCGATAATCGGAAAAGCATCGTCGCGGCAGCCGCGATTCAGCCTGCATTCAGCGACATGCTCAATAGCGGTAGCCAATTTGTGTTAGAAGAAGCTCAAGTCTCGTTAGCGGGAGTAGAAAACCTCACTAACTTAGTGAAAGGAAATTTCTTAACCTTGATTCCGGGTGAAGGTGAACGGACACGAAATTTTCATGCGGTGCGTAAAAACGAGTTCAAATACGCTCGTTCTAACAGTATTAGTTTTAAATTAGTCGCTGATAACTCATTTGGCCTAGAAGCAGGCACGCCTATTCTGTATCGCGGAGTGACCGTAGGTAGCGTCACGGCCGTGAATTTAAAGCTCGATTATGTTGAATTAAATGTGCTGATCGATGAGCAATATGGTGCGTTGATCCGCTCACAGAACCGCTTTTATTTAACTGGCAGTGCTTCAGCAGAGTTAACTGAATCAGGGCTGTCGGTTTCGATCCCACCCGCCAAGCAGTTGTTACTTGGCTCCATCAGTTTTGCAAGTGAAGGAAGCTCTACCCCATTAGAACAATATCGCCTCTACCCTAGTCAATCTTTGGCGGAACTGGCGAAATACAACCAATCAGGCTCTCGTTCATTAACACTCTTTGCTAATGAGTTACCGTCGATCAGTGCTGGCTCCCCACTTCTATACCGCAACTTAAAAGTTGGTAGTATTTCTGGTTTCACGCTAACACCGAAAGGGGTACAAATTGAAGCCACTATCGAAAAGCAATATCAGCATTTATTAACGCCTAACACCGTGTTCTGGAACCGCTCAGGCGTCGAAATTAAAGCTTCGATGGATGGTGTCGATGTGAAAGCCGCACCCCTGCAAACGTTACTGCGTGGTGGCATTGCGTTTGATAGTCTACCGGGTATTGAAAACAAAGTAGGTTCGATGTGGAAGCTGTATAACGACTATGATCATGCCCGTCGTTATGGAGAGAAAATCACGCTTACCGCGTTAGGTACACTTGGCGTTAAAGTGGGTACTCCAGTGCAGTACCAAGGAGTGCAAATTGGTGAGGTATTTGAAATCATTCCAGATTTCGAATCTGAATTTGTCAAACTTTCCGCACGAATTGAGCCACAATATGCCCCCAAAATTGCTAAACAGAATTCACAATTTTGGTTATCGCAGGCCAAAATTGGTTTAAGCGGTATTGAAAATGTACAAAACCTATTAGGCCAAAGTATTGAAGTTCAACCTGGTGTGGGTGATAGCCGTTACGAGTTTGAACTGCACAAAGAAGCTCGTCACGGCGGTGCAGGTAAAACCTACACACTCCAAAGTGAGAAGCGTGGCTCGGTGAATGTCGGCACTCCGGTGTTGTACCGCGATATTGAGGTCGGCAAAGTGATCGATGTACGTCTCGGAGAGTTCGCTGACCGTGTGATCACCACTATTCGTATTGCGCCGCCGTACACTTACCTGCTTCGCCAAAACAGTGTGTTTTGGAATGTGTCAGGGCTCGATATGTCGATTGGCATTACAGGAGCCAATGTGAAGGCTGGTACGTTTGATAGCATGTTACGCGGTGGAATTACTTTTGCTACGCCAGAGCAGAAGCAATTAACGCCTGCGGCTCCTGAAGGACATACCTTCTATCTCTACCCACAAGCACAAGATGAGTGGAGTAAGTGGCGCACTCCTATTCCTAAACCATAACCCTTCTCCGTTTCACGAAAAGCAGCTTTAGGCTGCTTTTCTTCTTTTACGGCTACCTTTATGTCATGAACCTATCTGGGTATAATCGCCGACCTTATTCATCAACGGAATTTGCCTGTGCATCCGAACATTTTCTCTTCCCGAAGAATTCATTACTTCGATGGCGAAAATACTGCCTGATTCTACCCAACTTGCTGATTTTATTGCTGCCTGTCAAAGGCCATTGCGCAAAAGTATTCGGGTAAATACGCTCAAAATTTCTGTTGCTGAGTTTTGTGAACGTGCAGCTGAGAAACATTGGCAGTTATCGCCTGTTCCTTGGTGTGAGAACGGTTTTTGGATCGAAGCCGATGAAAGCCTCGTTCCACTCGGTAATACTGCCGAACATATGGCGGGTCTTTTCTATATCCAAGAAGCCAGTTCGATGATGCCTGTTTCCGCCCTGTTTATGGGAAATGAACAGTATGATTCGGTTCTCGATATGGCCGCAGCACCAGGCTCTAAGACAACTCAAATCGCCGCTTTGATGGATAATGCAGGTGTTTTGGTAGCGAACGAATTCTCTGCGAGTCGTGTCAAAGTGCTGCACGCCAATATTGAGCGATGTGGCATTCGTAATGCTGCTCTAACCAATTTTGATGGTTGCGTATTTGGCGGATGGCTTCCAGAGCGATTTGATGCGGTGTTAATCGATGCGCCTTGCTCTGGAGAAGGAACGATCCGCAAAGATCCCGATGCGATGAAGAATTGGAGTATGGATGCTATTCATAGTATCGCATCCACTCAGAAAGCTTTGATTGAAAGCGCGTTTCAGGCCTTAAAAGTTGGCGGAACGCTAGTGTATTCGACATGCACTCTCAGCCTTGAAGAGAATCAACAAGTGTGTTGGCACCTCAAGCAAACTTACGGTGATGCTGTAAGTTTTGAATCTCTGGATAACTTATTTGAGCAAGCTTCAATTGCGTTGACCGAAGAAGGCTTCTTGCATATTTTCCCGCAAATGTACGATTGTGAAGGTTTTTTTGTCGCCAAAATCCGCAAATTGGCATCCGTACCGGTTCCTGAGGTCAACAAACGTCTTGGAAAATTTCCTTTCAATAAGGCAAGCCTAAAACAGCAATCAGAGATTGCTGAGCAACTTCAAAAATCTCTTGGTATAGCGCTACCATCGGATTCACAAGTCTGGCTACGCGATAACGATGTGTGGTTATTCCCGCAAGCATTAGAGCCATTGTTGGGGGCGCTGCGTTTCTCTCGCATGGGAATAAAAATTGCTGAAGCACATAAATCGGGTTATCGTTGGCAGCATCAAGTTGCAACCTGTTTAGCCTCCGAAAGTACTACTCATAGTGTGGTGTTGGATACCGCTCAAGCACGAGAATGGTTTATGGGTAGAGATGTCAGACCAGAGGGACAAAGTGGTCAAGGTGAGGTGATCGTCCGTTACGCTAACGATGTGATTGGGTTAGGAAAATGGGTCGGCAATCGCGTGAAGAATGGACTGCCAAGAGAGCTTGTGAGAGATAAAAATCTATTCTGAATCGTTGAACTATAGTATGAAATTCTAAAAGCCTGTCGCTAATTTCAGTATATGTACTAGGCTTAGTATTAAGCAACCTCCTACATTTTCGATTAGCGCAGGCTCTTTGGAGCCATTCCCCTAGGCCCTAAAACCTTACGTTTTGGGCCTTTTTTTAGCTCTAAAATCCTCTATAACAAGAGGTTAAGCTAGACGAATACCGTCATTTTCAATCACGATTTTGCCTTGCTTATACAAACCGCCGATGGTCTTTTTAAAAGTCCCTTTACTCGTACGGAAAGTGGCAAAAATCGCCTCTGGCGTTGATTTATCGCTCAATGGCAGGAAACCACCTTTCTTTTCTAAGGTTTCTAAGATCTTAGTGCTTAGCTCATCCATTTTCTCTACCCCCACTTTTTGCAGGGACAGGTCGATTTTGCCATCTTCGCGCACGCTCTTAATGTAGCCCTTGAGTTTCTTACCGATGAACAGCTTGCCAAAAACATCAGAGGAGAAAATCATGCCCCAGTGCGTACCATTCACAATCGCTTTGAAACCAAGCTCTGAGCGTTCAGCGATCAGCAAATCAACTTGCTGGTTTGGCGTGTATTTCGCTGGGGTTTTATCAAGCCACTTGTTGAATTTGGTTGTGCCAACAATACGTCCCGAAGCTTTATCGGTGTAGACGTAAACCAAGACAGTTTGACCTGCCGTAAAACGGGCACGCTGCTCACTGTATGGAATCAGCAGATCTTTGTTTTTAATGCCCCAGTTAGCAAATGCACCTGTGTTGTTAACGCCTTCGATCGTCATTAAGCCCCATTCACCCACTTGAGCAATCGGAGTTTTCAGTTGTGGCAGCGAGTTTGGTTTTTCAGAGTCAAAATACAGGAAAACGTCAATAAACTGCCCAATTTCAGTACCTTCTGGCACGAAGCGCTTAGGCAGTAAGGTAGTACCGTATTCTCCCGCATCCAAAAAAACACCAAATTCAGCGAATTTCACCACTTCTAAACTATTAATTTGACCAATGTTAATCATATAAAACTGTCTCACAGCAAATTTGCAGAGATTATACGTTATCTCTGTTATGCTTTCTCGCATTGGAGCAATAAATCCGGCAATTTTTACAGGAGTTTTCGTTGATTACCGTAGAGCAGCAAGATGCGGCAACCTTGATGATTGTCAGTCAGATGAAAGGCAGTAAGAAGCTCGACTTAAATTTTTATCTGTTTATCCCGGGTGAATTGGATATCTCACCAGAAGTGATCTCAGAGTCTGAGTTTTTTTACAGTTCAATCCACCAACAGCGTTCCTATTACAGTGATCAAATCTTATTACCACTAGTGCACAGCCGCCTCGCCCAACGTGGGCATCTTTCTTCTACGCAATACCGGGTAAGTTTGAGTTTGTTTGCTTATCAGTATGTGATTGCCTTGGACAAAGCGGTTTCGCAACTCAATAACACCAGCGATACGGTGACGACGGAAGAAGTGGATAGCGTCATTGAGCTGTCCTTGGATATTTTGCGCCGTTTACGGCGTAGCATCCCTTATGAAGAGCAGCTTAAGCGTTATTACGCCAATATCGATAACTACCTCTCTTGGTATACCGAGCAGAGTTTCTTATCCATGATTGCGCATATGACGCGTGATAATGAATACAAGACAAATAAAGAGCGTTTGATAACCTTGGTGGAAAAAGAACAAGCCCACCGCGCGCTCAATCAATACAACTCCGATAAAGCGAACCAAGACATCACGCGACTAAGTAACAAAATGCGCTTGTTGCGTCGTCTCATTGAACACCCTGTTATCCTCAATGAAAAAATCGCTTCACTGGGTAATAACACTAAGCGAGCAGTAAAAGGACTTGCCACTGGGTTGGTGATGATAGCCGTAACGATTACAGCGGTATCCGCACGGGATTACTGGGGTGAAATTACCGCGTCTTTTATTATTGCGATGTCGTTTATCTATGCCCTACGCGAAATTTTTAAAGATGATTTGCGAGATATGCTGTGGCGTTGGATACGTAAAGGGAGACCCAAATGGCGACGCCATTATTTTGATCCGACCACAGGCAAACAAGTCGGCGATAAAGAAGAGTGGTTGGATTACAAAAAGCTAAGTGATTTACCCGATCGCATTCAAGCCATTCGTAAGAAACGCATTGTGCAGCGTGAAGAGCAGATACTGCACTATCGCTCACATACCGAAATGTCCACCTCACGCTTTATGAGTGGTTATGAAGAAACACGTGAAACGCTAATGATTGATCTGCGCTCGATCATGCGCCAGATGGATAAAGGATCAAACCACATTTACCAGCTCAACAATGGTCAAGTGAGTCGAGAGTCGGTCGAAAAGCGCCATCTGTTGAACTTGATCGTGAAAGAGAACCACCACAAAGGCGAGCCTACCTACTATCGTTGGAAAATCGTGCTTAACCGAAGCCGAATTGTGGATATTGAATCTATCCCGCAGACTTAGCGACCTTCAAGGAAAGGGTTAACCAAAACTCAGCCATCGGCTCATCTCCATGTAAGGTTGGGCAAGTGGCTATGATATGCACTTCTTGGTTTACCCTTTCCCCTGTTCGCGAAGTTTCTTCTAACATGCGATCAATCTTCCCACCTTCTACGCAATGAAAATGGACTGCGGCTTCGGGGCGTTTATGAAACTCTCCTCGTACCGCTTTGAACGCTAACGAAACACGGCAACCGCGTTGATTGGCTTTATGCATCGCCATATACCCGCCAGCGACATCCGCACCCACCGCCAGTACTCCAAAATACATACTGTTAAGATGATTTTTATTGCGTCTTTTGAGCGGAATGCGTACTTCTACCGCTTGGTCATCAAGCTTAAGTATTTTCGGGCGACATGCCCAAATCAATGGCACTTTAAAAAAACCGAACAGATTCAAATAAAGATTGGCTTTCGCTAAAGGTGACAGCATAAAAACTCCGCACAGTAAGTTGTCCGACCACTTCAATCTATTCATCTTAAAATGTCAAATAAATGTTAACAAAGTGCCGTGTCACCGTGACTTCCGCGAGTTAGGAAATAGTGAGTGGCCTCGGTATGGATTTTGATTTGGTGAAACTCTCATCAAAATGCCCGTTATTGAGCGGATTTACACGCAATCGATGATCTGTTTTGGGTGCAGTGGTTTATTCTCGTTGACAAATTCGTTATCTTTAGCGCTTCGCAACAAAAGGACAAGCGCTCCTATGCCACTGAAAACCGATGAATTAAGAACCCAAGCATTGGGCCCGATGCCGACACCGGCAGAATTGAGTCACGCACACCCAATCACTGATGAAGTCGCGTTACGGATTGCGCAGTCTCGTCGCCAAATTGAAAACATTCTGACTGGAGAAGATGATCGCCTGTTGGTTATTGTGGGTCCTTGTTCAGTACACGATACCGATGCCGCACTCGATTACGCTCACCGTCTTGCCGCGTTACAAGAAAACTTTAGCAATGAATTGTTTGTCGTTATGCGGACTTATTTTGAAAAACCGCGCACCGTTGTGGGTTGGAAAGGTCTGATCACGGATCCGAATTTAGATGGTTCGTATGCTTTGGAAACAGGCCTAAATAAAGCCCGAAAATTGCTTCTCGATGTGAATAAGCTCGGGTTGGCCACAGCAACCGAATTCCTCGATATGATCACAGGTCAATACATCGCAGACCTCATCACGTGGGGGGCAATTGGCGCACGTACGACAGAGTCGCAAATTCACCGCGAAATGGCCTCTGCACTCTCCTGCCCTGTTGGCTTTAAAAACGGTACAAACGGTAACGTGAAAATCGCGATTGACGCAATTCGCGCTGCGAAAGCATCACACTATTTTTACTCTCCAGATAAAAATGGCCGTATGACCGTATACCGCACGAGCGGTAACCCATTTGGTCATATCATTCTGCGTGGCGGCGATACTGGGCCGAATTTTGATCAAGCCTCAATCGACGAAGCTTGCCAACAGTTAGCACAATTTAACCTCCCTGAGCGCTTGGTTATCGATTTTAGTCATGCCAATTGCCAAAAGCAGCATCGTAAACAAGTCGATGTGGCGCGTGACATTTGCCAACAACTCGAAGCGGGTAGCCACAAAATAGCGGGCATTATGGCGGAAAGTTTCTTGGTTGAAGGCAACCAACCAATGCACGATCTCAATAACCTGACTTATGGACTTTCAATCACAGATCCTTGCTTAGGCTGGGATGATACCGCCATGATGCTCGACATGCTGGCACAATCCATCAAAGTCCGTCGCTCTCGTAATTAAGGAAATACCCATGCCTTCTTTTGATATTGTTTCAGAAATTGATGCTGTAGAACTGCGTAACGCAGTAGAAAACTCAACTCGTGAATTGGCTACTCGATTCGATTTTCGTAACGTAGATGCCCGTTTTGAGCTGAAAGAAGAAACGGTCAAGTTGTCCGCAGAAGATGACTTCCAACTCGGCCAGATGATGGATATTTTACGCGGAAACCTCGCTAAACGCGGTGTTGATGCACGAGCTATGAATGCTAAAGACTCCGTGCATATTGGTAAATACTGGCACAAGGATGCGGATTTCAAACAAGGTTTGGAAGCCCTACTGGCAAAGAAGATCGTGAAATTGATTAAAGATGCCAAAATCAAAGTGCAAGCCTCAATTCAAGGCGACAAAGTGCGCGTGACGGGTAAAAAGCGTGATGATTTGCAAGAAGTGATGGCAATGCTGCGCGAAGCGAATCTGGAACAACCGCTGCAGTACAACAACTTCCGCGATTAATCTTGTCGTTGGAATGCCAATGCTAGGATAAAAAAACGCCCCGTTTAGCGGGGCATTTTTTATCGGTTCACGTACTCACTCATCGCCATTAAGCATGTTTGTACTGTTTACTGGCAGAGTGATGCATAGCACGTTTTTGCGCCGCCAAAATTTCTTCCACTAACCTTGGCACTTCAATACTCGCTTTGCCATAGCGCTTCTCAGCAAACTCGCTTTCCACCGCACTAGGTTCTAAATTGATTTCTATCGTATGTGCGCCATGCATGCGTGCATCATGCACAAAGCCCGCTGCGGGGTAAACCACCCCTGATGTACCAATAGAAACAAACAAATCCGCTTGCTCAAGCGCGGCATAAATATCGCCCATGCGCAGCGGCATTTCACCAAACCAAACAATGTGTGGACGCATTTGTGCAGGCATTTGGCAGCAGTGGCATAAATCGCCGTTACGGATATCCTCTTTTTGCTCCACTGTTTGATTGGATTCAGGACAACGCGCTCTCAGCAATTCACCATGCATATGAATAATATTCTGGCTGCCGCCACGTTCGTGCAGGTTATCGATGTTTTGAGTAATCACCGTGACACTGCCCTGCAACTCTTTTTCCAGTTTACCTAGGGCAAGATGTGCCGGATTGGGCTGAATCGCATCAGAGAGCAGCTTACGGCGGCGTTGGTTATAAAACTCCAGCACCATATCTGGATCGCGTTGAAACCCTTCTGGTGTCGCCACATCTTCAATACGATGATTTTCCCATAGCCCATCCTGAGCGCGGAAAGTTTGAATACCAGACTCCGCAGAGATGCCTGCTCCAGTCAGTATCACAATATGTCGATACGGTAAGCTCATAACCCATTCCTTTTTTCGGCTTTTGTTTAAGCTTAACACTGAAGCGTTATCAACCCTAGAAAACGCAGATTAGACCATAGTAGTAACAAGGCTATTGATGGGAAGAAAGAGAGAGCGTTGCAGAATGAGTCATAGTGGAATTGAGGGCTTCTCGAACCGAGAAGCCCATGCAAATTGGAATTACTCTTCGCTGGTTGCGGAGATTTTGTGAATGGCTAAATCTGCGCCATTAAACTCATCTTCTTGTGATAAACGTAACCCCATCACTTTATGCAAGATGCCATAAACCATCAGTGCGCCACTTAACGCAATCGCGATGCCCATTAAGGTTCCAACAATCTGTGTGCTGAAGCTTACGCCCCCTAAGCCACCGAAGGCCGTTTGGCCAAAAATGCCTGCGGCAATGCCACCCCACGCCCCACACACGCCATGCAGCGGCCATACACCGAGCACATCATCAATTTTGGTTTTATTTTGTAATTGAGTGAACAGCCAAACAAACACGGCACCCGCAATCACCCCCGTCACCAATGCACCTAAAGGATGCATTAAATCCGATCCTGCACACACGGCGACCAAGCCCGCTAATGGACCGTTATGGATAAAACCTGGGTCATTTTTCCCAACAATTAACGCGGCGAGAATACCGCCCGTCATTGCCATTAAAGAGTTCATCGCCACTAATCCGCTGATGCCATTCAAAGTTTGTGCTGACATCACGTTAAAGCCGAACCAACCGACACTTAGAATCCATGCACCAAGCGCTAAAAAGGGAATGTTGGAGGGAGCAAAGTTGGTGTGCTTGCCAGCGCGCACGCGGCCACGACGCATGCCTAAGAAAGCAACGGCAACCAGCGCAATCCAGCCACCGACGGCGTGAACAACCACTGAGCCTGCAAAGTCGTGAAATGGTGCGCCTAAATTGGCGGTAAACCAGTCTTGTACACCAAAGTTACTATTCCAAATGATCCCTTCAAAGAAAGGGTAAACCAGCCCGACCGTAAAAAATGTCGCTAAAAGAATAGGATAGAATCGGGCGCGTTCAGCAATACCGCCAGACACAATCGCAGGAATGGCCGCCGCAAAGGTAAGTAGGAAAAAGAACTTCACTAAATCATAACCATTGCCTTGTGAGAGTGTTGCGGCATCAGCAAAGAAATGATGCCCATACGCAACCCAGTAACCAATAAAGAAATAGGCAATCGTAGAAACCCCGAAATCTGCCAAAATTTTCACCAGCGCGTTAACCTGATTTTTCTTCCGAACCGTGCCGACTTCAAGGAAAGCAAATCCTGCATGCATCAAAAACACCATGATGGCGCCGAGCAGCAAAAATAAAGTGTCTGAACTTTGGGTCAGGGTTTGAACAGCACCTTGAACCTGACTTACGCTATCGCTCATCGATATGATACTCCATCGTCTGTTATGCACTTTTCCTGTGCTTTGTTGTTATTTTCACCAAGTTGGTGAGAAAAGAAGATTTAAGCTCGACTGAGCAAAAGCTGTTCCAGTTTTTGCGCTGATGATGAAATAGAGAATGATTTCTCTAATATATTGATAAATAAGGTAGTTAATCGGGGTGTTTCCGAACAAACAGAAGTTGGTTGTTACATTTCGCAACAGAATTGCACCAATTTGGCACTTTAGCACCAAAACAACGCGCACAAGAATTCAGCAAAATGTTGCAGGGTAAAAAATACCCGGCTGTTTGGCCGGGTATGGAATTACAGATTAGGCCCTTTGGAGGGGGAATGCGGTAAGTTATTTTGATACTGTTGCATGCCTTGGATTATACGCCAGATCCAGATCGAGATGGCTCCGACGGCAATGATTGCGCCCACATAAGGAATGCCATGTCCAAGCTTGGCAAGCCAAGACTCCGGCATCCAGTAGCGATTCACGCCCATGATAATGCCGTTCGTGGTCGCTACCGTGACAATCAGTACCACAAAGAACGTGAGATAGAGGAAGAAGCTACGAATTAAGCCATAGTAATGGGAATTCGCTATCTCACCGTCTTGGTTCTTATCCAGTCGGTAACCCGCATAGATGATACCAATGACGCCCGAGAGCAAGCAGGTGAATGGCGTCAGCAAGCTTGCAATGTAGACAAACCACACGGACTTGTGCGCTCTATCTGGATTCATGGCTCATCTCTCCTTTCACTTGATTCAATGCCGTCGTTTCAGATTCCGCACTGGCTTCTTCAATTTCACCACGGCATTTTACCTCTTCATACCAAAGGTCGTGATGCTCTTTCGCCCAAGTCTCATCGACTTTGCCTGTCACCATGCCTTCTAATGCGCCTTCCATCCCAAACAGACCAATATAGATATGGAAGATAAAGCCACAGATTAAGATCAGGGCTGAAAACATATGAATCAGATTAGACAATTCCATGTGGCGACGCGTCTGGTCGAAAATCGGAAAATCGAGCACCAAGCCACTAATGGCCGCAAAGGTTCCAAACACAATCAGTAACCAGTAAATGGCTTTCTCCCCAGCATTAGAAAAGCCTGCTGAAGGGTGTGTGCCTTTGTGTTTACCGACCATGCCACCGAGTTTCATAAACCATTGCACATCCACTTTATTGAAAATGGATTTGCGCCACCACTTGAGCAGCACAAACATCAGCAAAATGAAAAACAGTGGCCCCATGTAGTTGTGATACTGCTTCGCGGCATAGATGATCCAGCCCCACAGCTCACTCGGGATATACGGTTTTAAGAAGTGCTTACCATACACCAGCATCAGCCCACTGAATGCCAAGGTCAGGAAGGTAAACGCCATACTCCAGTGCAGCGCCCTATCTGAGCGTGACCAGCGATTCAGCTTACGTCCGGTGCGTGGCTTACTCAGCATCAGCGGGCCAACTGCGATATACGCCAGCACCACCATCGCAATGCTGCCGAAAATCGCCACTGCACCTGCCGGAGACATCCATTTCTCTTTGAGGATAAACCAAGTTTCACCCGGTTTACTGATCAACACGCCATGTTCAGGAGACTGAGAAGTGGTATAACCCGCTTCGCCTTGCCGTACCTGACGCCAAAAGTCTGCTCCTGCCAGTTGGGTCATCTCTTTTTGCACCACATCCGGTTTTGCGTTCTCTTCTGCTATCACGGGTTGAGCCAACCAGCACAGCAGTGCTGCCAATAAAGGCAGCACAAAACGAGTGGCGCGAGAAATTTGTTGTCTCATAACCACTTAACTCCGAGTTGCGTCATACGAGAGATCTTCACCGTTAGTCCAACCGGCACCTTTCGCACCACGTTCAACCACGCGCTGACGGAAAATATCAGAGATTTTCTCCGCATCACCCGCCAGCAGCGCTTTGGTAGAACAGAGAGAAGCACACATCGGCAGCTTGCCTTCCGCAATACGGTTGGCTCCGTATTTACGACGCTCTTCTTCCGAACCCGGCTCTGTTTCAGGACCGCCAGCACAGAAGGTGCATTTGTCCATCTTGCCGCGCTCGCCAAACGCCGCTTGTTTCGGAAACTGCGGCGCACCAAACGGACAAGCAAATAAGCAGTAGCCACAACCGATACAGAGATCTTTGTTGTGCAGCACAATGCCATCTGCGGTATGCACAAAACAGTCTGCCGGACACACCGCCATACAAGGCGCATCGGTACAGTGCATGCAAGCCACGGAAATCGAGTTTTCACCCGGTTCACCATCGTTGAGCGTAACCACGCGGCGACGTTGGATGCCCCATTCCAGCGCATCATCGTTTTCATTTTTACAGGCAGTGACACAGCCGTTACATTCGATACAGCGTTTGGTGTCACACAGGAATTTCATTCTTGCCATGGGTAAGCTCCTTACGCTTTACGAATGTTACAGAGGGTGACTTTGGTTTCCTGCATCAAGGTGACAGGATCGTAACCATAGGTAGTGGCGGTGTTTGCCGCTTCCCCAACCACATAAGGCTGTGTACCTTCTGGGTATTTCGGACGCAGATCTTCACCTTGGAACTTGCCACCAAAATGGAATGGCAAGAAAGCCATGCCCGGTTTCACGCGACGTGTCACCATAGCTTTTACTTTGATGCGACCTTTTTCTGCACCTTCAACCCAAACCATATCGCCATCAATAACCCCTAAATCGTTGGCATCTTTCGGGTTCACTTCAACAAACATCTCTTGTTGCAGTTCAGCCAGCCAAGGGTTAGAACGGGTTTCTTCACCACCACCTTCATACTCCACCAAGCGACCCGAGGTGAGGATGATCGGGTATTCCACCGATTTATCTTGCGCTTGAATCGATTTGTACAGGGTTGGAACACGGAAGATGAAGGCTTGGTCATCCCACGTCGGGTAATCGGCCAGCAGATCACGGCGTGGTGTATACAGCGGTTCACGGTGCAGCGGTACGCGATCTGGGAATGTCCACACAATCGCACGCGCTTTCGCGTTACCAAATGGAATACAGCCGTGTTTGATCGCGACACGCTGAATACCGCCAGAAAGATCCGTTTTCCAGTTTTTGCCTTCTGCAGCCGCTTTCTCTTCCGCGGTTAAATCATCCCACCATCCGAGTTGTTTCAGTAGCTTATCGCTAAATTCTGGATAGCCGTCTTGCAGCTCACAGCCTTTCGAGTAGCTGTCTTCAGCCAACAAACTCTTACCTTCAAACTCCACACCAAAACGGGTACGGAAGTTACCGCCACCTTCAGCGACCGTCTTCGAAGTATCGTAAAGAATGTGTGTGCCGGGGTGTTTCATCTCTGGCGTTCCCCAACATGGCCAAGGCATACCGTAAGTATCGCCATTCGCAGGGCCACCTTCGGCAGCAAGCGTAGTTTTGTGGAAGGTGTGCCAGTTTTGTTGGTGCGTTTTCAAGCGCTCTGGGCTTTGTCCGGTGTAACCAATCGTCCACATACCGCGGTTAAATTCGCGGGTAATGTCTTCAATCTGTGGCTGATTGTTCTCAACGCGAATGTTTTTACACAGTTGATCAACGATCCCCAGTTTTTGACTGAGCAGATACATGATTTCGTGGTCAGGTTTGGATTCAAACAGCGGCTCAATCACCTGATCACGCCACTGAATAGAGCGGTTAGACGCCGTCACACTGCCGTAGGTTTCAAACTGAGTGGTCGCAGGAAGCAAATACACTCCATCGGTTCGATCGTTCATCACCGCCGCAACCGTTGGGTATGGGTCAACAATCACCATCATATCCAGCTTTTGCATCGCCTTTTTCATTTCTACGCCGCGGGTTTGCGAGTTCACCGCATGACCCCAATAGAACATGGCGCGAATGTTTTCACGTTGCTGCAGATTGTCTTTGTTTTCCAGTACACCATCGATCCAGCGAGAGACAGGGATCCCCGGGGTTTCCATTGGCAATGCGCCGTTATAAGTGCCTTGGTCAAAGCGGTTTTTGATCCACTCGAAATCCACGCCCCATACGCTTGCCCAGTGTTTCCATGAACCTTCAGTCAAACCGTAGTAACCCGGCAATGTATCAGAAAGCACGCCTAGGTCGGTTGCACCTTGCACGTTATCGTGACCACGGAAAATGTTGGCACCGCCGCCTGATTTACCGATGTTGCCCAGCGCCAACTCAAGGATGCAGTACGCACGAGTATTGTTGTTACCTGTGGTGTGTTGCGTACCGCCCATACACCAAATCACACAACCCGGACGGTTTTCCGCTAGGATTTTCGCTGTGGTGTAAACTTCTTCTTCGCTTACGCCAGTGACACGCTCAACTTCGGCTGGCGTCCATTTGGCCACTTCAGCGCGGATTTCATCCATACCGAAGACACGCTGACGGATGTACTCTTTGTCTTCCCAGTTATTTTTGAATACGTGCCACAGTACGCCCCAAATAAAGGCTACGTCACTACCTGGGCGCAGTGAGACAAAGTAATCCGCTTTTGCCGCGGTACGGGTGCGGCGAGGATCGGCAACCACGATTTTGCAGCTGTTTTTCTCTTTTGCGATCAAAATGTGCTGCATCGCGACTGGGTGAGCTTCGGCGGGGTTAGAACCAATGAACAGCATCGACTTACAGTTGTGCATGTCATTGAATGAGTTGGTCATAGCACCATAACCCCAAGTGTTTGCTACCCCCGCTACCGTGGTGGAGTGGCAAATTCGTGCTTGGTGGTCAACGTTGTTGGTGCCCCACAGAGAAGCCATTTTGCGAAACAGATACGCTTGTTCGTTACTGTGCTTAGCACTGCCGAGGAAATAAACCGAATCTGGGCCTGACTCTTCACGGATCTTCAGCGCTTTGTCACCAATTTCATTGATGGCTTGTTCCCAAGAGATCTTCTTCCACTTGCCGCCTTCGAGCTTCATTGGGTATTTTAGGCGACGTTCACCGTGGCCGTGTTCACGCAATGCTGCGCCTTTCGCACAGTGACCGCCCGCGTTGAATGGGTGATCAAAAGCGGGCTCTTGACCAGTCCATACCCCGTTTTGTACTTCAGCGTAGATACCGCAACCGACTGAGCAGTGTGAACAGATGGTACGCTTCACTTCCGTTTTTGCGCTGCGATCAACTTCGCTGGCCTGAGCTTTACGGATCATGCCCGGCGTAAACAAAGAGGCACCTACCGCCGCTCCGCCCGCTGCCAGTGACGTGTTTTTCATAAATGCACGACGGCTAATACCGAGCTGATTTTGCTCTTTGGTCACGCTGTCTGAACGTTTGATGAGTCTCATCGGGTTGGCTCCTATAGCGTGTTGTAGTAATCACGAATGTGTTGAGTTTCGTGATAGCCTTTTTTCAGCGGCTCTTTGCTCTCGGTGCTTGATTCGCTTGCGACCGTTTGAGTACTGACCCCCGCTACGACAGCGCCAGCGACAGCCGCTGTGCCTAACCCTTTAAGCAGATCGCGTCTGCTTTGGTTTACTTGGTTCTCTTTTTTCATCGATTGCTTCCTTATTGCTTAAGTTTTAGCAACTTAGCTGTGCGTCTTAAGACGTCTGTTTTCTAATTCCGGTTTGTTCACTGCTCGGCTTTATCAGTCAGGTTCTTCACCTCGATCCGATAACGATTTTTGCGACTGCTTGGTGCTTGTGTCATCGCCACTTGTTCTAAACTCAAAAAAGCGTCCAGAAGCTGTGCGACGGCTAAATAAAATTGCGCATGTGGAGCCTGACGAATTTGGCTCACCAGCTTGCCAAACCACGGTGCGATATGACGGTTGAAGAACGCTTGTTGCGTCTGCTCGTCCGCGTTTTCGTCACCACTTTGCTCACATAAATAAGCCATGGTTTCGCACAGCGCCGAGATGTGATCTTCTGGCTCACGCACTTGTTCATCACGCTCTAGCCCTAAGCGGCTCAAATCATCACGAATATCGGCCAGCGGCTTTTCCATCAATGAACCAGTCAAATGCCATGAGGCAAAAGGCACGACTTCACCACGACCGATACCAATAAACAGCTCTTGATACTCGTCAGCCAAAGAGTCAGCTTGAGCGTTTTGTGCGGCGGCGGACATCGCCTGCCACGCTTGCGCCATTTCGGTACCATTGGCCTCAAAGTCCAATTCGGCTAGAAAGGTGCACAGCTCTGCTGAGGGCACATCACGCAGCAGTGTGGCGAGCAGCAAGTAAATGTCTGAACGCATTGACCGTGAATGTGTTGACTGTGAACGCATAGATTGCTCTTGCATGGCTTTCTCCTTAATACTTGAGCTGCTGCTCAGGGTCATGTGCCATGGCTTCAAACATGTCGACTACCCGACAGTCTTCGCACATCGCAATCCGATTGAGCGCTTCCGGCGTGGCGAAATGTGAGTGACCGCGTAACTTGGTTTGCAACATGGTAATCATGGATTGTGGCGCGAAAGGCTTATGGCAGCGCAGGCACTTAGCGGGTTCTTCTTGATGCAACGTCACCACACCTTGGCGTGCCGCTTTGTTCCAGTTGAGTTGTGGCGTCGCGCTAAGCGCTTGTTCAGGGCAAGCTTTGACACACAAGCCGCACTGCACACAGTCTTGTTCAATAAAGCGTAGTGCTGGGCTATCTCCCGCCGGATGCAGTGCACGCGTTGGGCAAACCGCAACACAGCTCATGCATAAAGTACAATCGCTTGCTTGGCATTCAATGGTGCCGTAAGGCGCGCTAATACTGAGTGGTTGAACGCTCGGTTGTGCATTGAGTGTTTCTGCTAACGCATCCAGCGCGGTAAACAGACGTTCGCGCTTATTACCGATTAAGTCACCCAACTTAAGCCCAAGTGGCTGTTCACACAGTACCGGCATACCCTCGCGTAACGATTCGAGATAAAGAATATCAATCGTCTCTTTGGCCAAACCTAAGTGAGTCAGTAAGCTCTGCGCCATACTCACTTCTTGGTTGAGAATGCGTTGAATGGTTTGTGGCATGTGACGACTCGCCGCAAACAACACTTGAGTTGCACCGTTAACTAAAGCGGCAAACCAGCTGTCGATGCCGACGGAAGGCAGCTCTTCTACCACCACAGGAATCACGTTATCTGGCAATACCTTAAGTGCCATGACGTTGTAACTTTCATGTCGAGAGCTGCAGATCAGCACTATAGGTTTTTCACCACCAGCTTGATGGTAATTCGCCAGTAATCGCTCAATAAATTTTTGCGTATCGGTAGGATTAGGCAGTGCGTAGTGAATTGCTTCCGTCGGGCAAGCCGTCGCGCAGGTTCCGACGCCCTGACACAGATAAGGGTTAATTTGAATGCGATGGCCTGTTTGATCAGAGCCTTCACTGGACAGTGCGCCAGCAGGACACGCATCCACACAGCGTTCACACCCTTTCACTCCACGTGAGCTGTGCGCGCACAAGTCGGGATCCAAGCGAAAATACTTAGGTTTATCGAAAGTGCCCATCAGAGTTGGGATCTCTTCCAGCGCATCCGCCAGCTTTGGATAACCGCGTCCTACCGGAAAATAACCGGGTACAGGCACTTCTTCACTCATTAAACCGTTGAGTGACATATCCAATACGATATCAAAGGTGTTTCCACCTATCGCGGCTTGCGCCAAATTGACTCGTTTACCGTGGTTTTCTACGTTCACCGAGAAGGCGCCGAGGAAACCGCTGATTTCTACCGTATCGGCGTAGTACAAATTGCTTTGTGTGCCAGGCTCACCATCCACAGAAAGGAGCGTGATTGAAGCCATACTGCTTAGTGGCTCGGTAATACGCTCAATGAGCATCGTGGGGCCAATAATTAAGGTATGGCCACCACTTTCGTAACTTACGGTAGGAGGAATAAGATTGGTCAACTCAACCGTATGCTCAATCGCATACTGTCTCGCCCGACCGTTTGGAGAGGTCGCTTGTTGTAGTAGGTTGTTTAACATTGCTTGCTTCCGCTTATAAGAATCACGAGCGTGTTGGCTCGTTTTACATAAGCTAAAGCAAATAGCGTTCCAAATTTATTTTATTGAAAAATCAGAGAATTTATCGATAACGGGGATGAGAAATGAAAAGCCACAATAAGAGTGAGACATTATGTCTCACTCTACCTATTGAGGAGTAAGTCAAAATGTCCCTAATCTCTATGCGGTATATTTTGTCTCACTATTCACTGCGCCAGATGCCGCAGTATCGCAAGAAGAAAGCGTATTGTTATCAGAAAGTCGCTCAGAATCCACCGCGAATTCGGGCGCAGAAGCTGTCGTTTCATCAGGCATGTTTAAATCAGGCATAGCTTTTTCCGGTATAGCTTGTTCAGACTTAACCTCTGGCGTCGTTTCTACCTCATTACACCATTGACGTAAGGTTTGCGCGACTTGCGTGGTGAGGGTTGCTGTATTGCTGTAATCCGCGTTGTAATCATCCAGCATGCACACTTCACTAAATTCGCCGCTTAAAAACAGCTTACGCAATGCTGATTTCTTCAGTTCTTGCGAAGCATCGGATACCAACAAACTCGCGACACTGGGTTCTTCATTCTCTGCTGAATGAGGTTGTTCGAGCGCATCACTCACCAAACCACTTTTAGTGTCTACCGAAGATTGATTAGCAATCGGCTCTGCCTGCACAGGCTCAGAGTGCAAACTCTTCGTTGTATCAAGCACTTGCTCTGATTCTGCGGTTAATTTACGTTGTGACCAACGGGAAAAGAACGTCTTCTCAGTTGCCACAAGACCTCCCCGCGCCTTCACGTTTCTTGCGGCGAATTTCCAGTAGCTCTCCGTGACGACCAATATAGGCTTCCATCCACGCCTGCACGGGTAGCGGCATATCGGCCGACAGCACCAGATAATCGCTGTCCATATAACGGCTGGCGACGGCTTGCGATGCGGTCAATTGCACGATTTTAAGCGGCTGATCTTCAATCGGATCTTCGGCAACCAAGAACAGCTTTGGCGCTTGTGAACTGAGGTTAAAGCGATAGTCAGTACGCTCGTCACGATACAAGTGTAAGGTTGCAACATATTGACTCTGCGCCTCTGGCGTTAAACTGAAACCGTGCAACATCCACTGCGTGGTTTGCCAACGGCCACGTGAGACCAAACGCGGCTCAAGGTTGCAAGCGAGCGGCCAAGCGCTGTCGGTTTTACTATGAGCGGCATCCGTTAAGGATTCAGGAGAAGTTTGTTCAGTCATAACCCATACTAAATTAACAATCAGAGTAGAAATTAAAGCAATAATTGCGCCATTAGGTACCCGCACCTTGCTTTAAGTAGAGCAACATCATCACTTTTGTTCAGTTTGTTTTTGATTCGGCACCCTTTTTGCTACATTGACGGCACTTTTTCTTATTCGCTCTACCGCAAGATTTGCACTGACAGATCGGCGGTGAATAAAGCGAGCATCACACAGGAATCCAGAGTGGCTAAACCTTCCATCATCAAAACCAGCGAAAATCCTCTGCAAACCATTGAAGTTGAAGTGTATGACGAATACGGCGAAAAACTGGTGAAATCGATCGCCTGTGAACGCCCTCTCACTGTCCTGCTCAACTGGAAAGAGATTGTGACCTTGATGACACTCGGCTCACGCCCCGAGTCTTTAGTGTTGGGCTATTTGAAAAACCAAAGTTTTATTTCCGATCCGGAAGCGCTCGATTCCATCATCATCGATTGGGAAACCCATTCGGCCGCCGTGGTCACCCGTGAGAACATTGACCATTTAGAGTCGGCGCTGAAGAAAAAAACCGTTACCTCCGGCTGCGGCCAAGGCACCATGTATGGCAACGTGATGAAGCAGCTTGAGAATTACCAAGTGCCACAACAGCCAATTAAACAGTCACAAATCTACGCTGCTCTGGAAGCATTGACTCACTACAACGATACCTACAAAAAAGCCGGTGCCGTGCATGGCTGTGCGATTTGCCAAGAGGATCGGGTGATCTCTTTTGTGGAAGATGTCGGTCGCCATAATGCTGTGGATACTTTGGCCGGTGAAATGTGGCTCAATGGCATGCGTGGGGATGACAAAGTTTTCTACACCACAGGGCGTTTAACCTCCGAGATGGTGATTAAAGTGGCGCAGATGGGGATTCCACTTTTGCTCTCTCGCTCGGGTGTTACTCAAATGGGGCTTGAGCTTGCACAACGTTTTGGCATTACTACGATTGCTCGCGCTTCCGGTCGTCGCTTTCATGTGTACAGTGGCGCAGACAAAGTGGTGTTTGATGTGAAAGGCCACAGTGAAGAAGCATAACAACGTTTATGCACCATAAAGGGTTTGAACGTTTTTCTAATAGCAAAAGAGCCTCACGCAGAGGCTCTTTGTATTATTTGGCATGGAAGAAAATATTGGCTTGGGAAATTAACCTTCAACGCCGCGTGATTTCAGGAACTCAGCGTAAGTACCTTTGAAGTCAGTGATTTTACCATCACGGATTTCGAGGATGCGGGTTGCCAATGAGTCTACAAATACACGGTCGTGTGATACGAAGAATAGCGTGCCTTTGTACTGCTCTAATGCGTTGTTCAAAGACTCGATTGATTCCATATCCATGTGGTTGGTTGGTTCATCGAGCAGCAGCATGTTCGGTTTGTGCATCATCAGTTTGCCAAGCAGCATACGACCTTGCTCACCACCCGACAGCACTTTCACTGACTTCTTGATGTCATCTTGACCAAACAGCATACGACCCAAGAAGCTGCGCACCACTTGTTCGTCATCGCCTTCTTGACGCCACTGACCCATCCACTCCATCAAGTTCAGATCTTCCGCGAACTCGTGAGCATGATCCTGAGCGTAGTAACCAATGTTCGAGTTTTCAGACCATTTATAGGCACCGCTGCGAGGCTCAAGTACGCCCGCTAGTGTATTGAGCAGTGTCGTTTTACCCGCACCGTTCTCACCGATAATGGCAACACGCTCACCCACTTCAAAAATCGCGTTGAAGTTGCTGAACAGGTCATGATCAAAACCTTGGCTGAGGTTTTCAACAATCAGGGCGTTACGGAACAGCTCTTTCGATTGTTCAAAACGAATGAACGGGTTTTGGTACGGCTAGATGCCTTCACTTCATCCAGTTTGATCTTATCAATCTGTCTTGCGCGAGAAGTCGCTTGTTTTGCTTTCGATGCGTTCGCCGAGAAGCGCGCTACGAAGGTTTGCAGTTCAGCAATTTGCGCTTTCTTCTTCGCGTTATCAGACAACAGACGCTCACGGGCTTGAGTTGCCGCAGTCATGTACTCATCGTAGTTACCTGGGTAAATACGCAGCTCGCCGTAATCCAAGTCCGCCATGTGGGTACACACTGAGTTTAAGAAGTGACGGTCATGCGAGATGATGATCATGGTGCAGTTACGCGCATTCAGCGTATCTTCCAACCAGCGAATGGTGTCGATGTCCAAGTTGTTGGTAGGTTCGTCAAGCAGCATGATATCTGGGTCTGCAAACAGGATTTGCGCCAGCAGCACACGCAGTTTCCAACCAGGAGCCACACTGCTCATCAGGCCGTAATGTTGCTCAAGAGGAATACCTACCGCCAGCAGCAGTTCACCTGCTTTAGATTCCGCCATGTAGCCATCCATCTCAGCGAATTCCACTTCGAGATCGGCAACACGCATACCATCTTCTTCAGTCATTTCTGGCAGCGCATAAATACGGTCGCGCTCTTGTTTTACCTTCCACAACTCTTTGTGACCCATGATAACTGTATCGATCACTGTGAACTCTTCGTATGCAAACTGATCCTGATTCAGTTTGGCAACGCGCTCGTTTGGATCGTAGCTCACGTTACCGCCACTAGGTTCGAGCTCACCACTGAGGATTTTCATGAACGTGGATTTACCACAGCCATTTGCCCCGATTAGACCATAGCGATTACCTTCGCCAAACTTAACTGAAATGTTTTCAAACAGTGGCTTAGCGCCAAATTGTTGAGTGATATTCGCTGTAGAAATCAAAGCCTGTACCTTAGTGCGTTAACATTCCCGCCCACTTAAAACGGCGCACTTTGAGTGGCTAAATTAAGCTGACAGGGATCACAAATAGAAAAATCTGCGCAACGTTACTTGTTCAGCGCCCAGACTACAAGCCCTGATTTACATAACGCGCATGAAAGTCGGTCATCTCAAGTGAAATGACCGATAAAATAGAACATTTTTCGGATGACGATTATTGAATCAGCAAGGTCTCGCGAAGTTTCGCTTCATTTTTGGAAGGCAGGAAGATACTGAAAGTGCTACCCACACCCAATTCAGACTGCACTTTAATTTCTCCGCCAGATTGGCTAAGCAGACTTTGTGATACAGAAAGTCCAAGCCCCGTCCCCTCACGCTTGGTGGTGTAAAACGGATCGAAAATGACGTTTGAGGTTTTCCGGCTTAATACCCACACCCTTGATCTTCAATGTGGATCACCGCGCCGCGGCTTTCTTTCTCTTCCACCCAATCTTCGCTACGAATAGTGATACGACCTTTGCCGTTCATGGCATGAATCGCGTTCATCTGTAGGTTAACCAGTATTTGCAGCAGTTGATGGCGATTCACCTCCACCGAATTGTGCGCTTTAAGTTCCAGCACAAATTCAATGTCGCGTTTTTTCGAGCCCGTTTTGACTAAGGTAATACTCTCATCAATGATCGGATTGACGTGTTGCCACGTGATTTCATCCTGCACTCCACCTTGGCGACTGTATTGTAACAGGCTGCGGGTGATGTTTCGGATCCGCTCGATCTGCAGCAAGATAGCATCAATTTCCTCTTCGACTCTGCTCGCATCAGCACCAAGTTCAAAACGAATTAATTCGGTATTACCGAGAATCACGGCGGTAGGGTTATTGATTTCATGCGCAATCCCAGCGGTTAGCTCACCAAGTGCAGCCAGTTTTTCATGCACCACTAACTTATTGCGCGTTTGGTTAAGCAAGGCAATGTGGTGCTCAAGCTGCGCGGTTTTCTCTTGCAAACTGGCGGTGCGCGATTGCACTTTTTCTTCTAACTCGTGCGCCGCTTGCACAATCTCTTCATTACGCTGTTGCAACTGATCCAGCATATTGTCGAACTGTTTGGCAAGCTGTGCGAGTTCGTGCTTGTCATCGAGACCAATCGGGCCGATTCGCTTGATTTTACCGAGTTGAACCAATTTTACGACGCGATGTATGCGCTCAATCGGACGAAACAGATCGCGCGAGCCGCGATACACAAACAGGCCTGAAATCAGTAATAACAGCGTGGTGGTCATGCCTACCTCTAAAATATTGGTGACATAGGACTTTTTAAAAACGGCCACATTAAATAGCCGGTGTACAACATACCAATTTCGTTATTGTATTGATCGCGAATCGGCTGATACGCGGTGATGTACCAAGCATCATACACATACGCCAGATTGACCCACTGCTGACCATCTTTGAGCACTTGATTAAACACTTCGGATGACACCCGTGTGCCTATCGCGCGACCTGCATGGATATTACTGTCTAAAGGCACGTTGGTGCTGACGCGTAAGTCATCCAAAAACAGGGTTAAAGTGCCCGTTGGGCGAAGCTGATCTTGATGACTTGGGTAGATGAGATCTCGAATTTGATCGACTAAGGTTGTGCTGTTATTAAGCAGCAAACCGCCATCCAAAAAACCTATGATGTCACCGAAGTTGTTGCGCACGGGAATCACGGTACGACTGACTAATCCCCGAGTTTCGATCTGTTGAGCATTAAGAATCGGGATTTGCGCTTGCTTGGCTAAATCGGGATCGAGCTTTTCTAGCTCATCGGCACTCAGTACATCAAAGAAAGATTCTCGCTTGGTGAGATCCAGATAACGAAACTTCTGCTCTAAGCTATCCACTCGCTCAAAACTTAAGAAGTCCAAGCCATAGCGACCTTTTTGATTCTGCACCCAACGCGGCAAGGTACTGAGCGTTTCCACCTCTTGTAGACGCTGACGAAAATCGTACGATTCCGCAAACGCGCGCACGTGATTGGCTTGTTTTTGTTGCAGCAGAGTCACACTGTTTTGTGCCACACCTAAGCGCTCAGACACATCAATTAAGGCGCTGTTCCAGGTGTAGTGCAGTGACCAGTAGATGGTGATCGCAATCAGTGCGAGTAACGTGAGAAAAATTGGCGCTGAAGTCAAAATGAGCAACCGATAGCGCACCGTGGTTTTAAAACGGTGTCGCCATTTTTGCCACACAGCCCATCTAGCTTTCATGGCTAGTATCCTCGTTTTCCCACTCTTTGTATTTACGTTCCAAGGTTTTACGTGCCACACCTAAATCGCGCGCCGCTGCGGATTTATTGCCATCATACAGCGCCACAATTTGCTGAATATGCGCTTTTTCTACGGCACGTAAAGGCCAGTCATTGGGATATCCAAAACTGGATTTAGTGACATTGTCACTATATAAAGGCTCGATATCGGATTCTGGTGACATTGTCACTTCAAGTTCTACCTGTTCAGGTAGTCCATTCAACTCCCGCCAATAATGAGCAGGCGGTTTACCCAATAACAAGCAGCGTTCAATCAAGTTTTTCAGCTCACGAATATTGCCCGGCCAATCATAGTCTTGCATCGAAGAGATATCTTCATACGCCCATTTAGGCATTGGCATCCCCAGTTCCGCACAGAGCATTTTGGTGAAGAATGGCAGCAGTTCATGCAAATCTTGTTTGCGCTCACGCAGTGGGCTGACTTCAATTTTCAACACATTAAGCCGGTAGTAAAGATCGCCGCGGAAACGCCCATTTTCAACTTCTTGTTGCAGATTGCGGTTGGTGGCGGCCACCACTCGCACGTCGACACTCACCTCTTTTTCCGAACCCACCGGTCGCACCGTTCG
The DNA here is from genome assembly GCF_000696385.1 of Vibrio metoecus. Classification (GTDB taxonomy): domain Bacteria; phylum Pseudomonadota; class Gammaproteobacteria; order Enterobacterales; family Vibrionaceae; genus Vibrio; species Vibrio metoecus. The sequence continues at coordinate 298,119 of NZ_JJMN01000064.1, forward strand.
TTGTTCTAAAACCCGCAATAGCGAGGCTTGCATAGTGAGTGGCATTTCGCCGATTTCATCCAAAAACAGAGTGCCGCCGTTAGCCACGCGAAACAGCCCTTCACGACTCTTCTTCGCGCCGGTAAATGCTCCAGAGGTGTGCCCAAACAGTTCACTTTCCAGCAGTTCTGGCGCAATCGCGCCACAGTTGATTGGCACAAAGGGGCCTTGTCGACCACTTGCTTCATGGATGCCACGCGCAACTAACTCTTTACCGGTACCCGATTCCCCTTCAATCAGCACCGAAGCGCGCGACGGAGCAAATTGAACAATGCGCTGCTTGAGTAATTCGGTTTGTACTGAGCTGCCAATGATTTGTGTTGTGCAGTGGCGCTGAAAATCACGCTGCAAGGCGTACTGCAAACGCTCATTGAGGCGTTTATTCATACAGCGTTGCACCGCTTGTAGCATCTGTTCGAGATTAAAGGGCTTGAGGATAAAATCGCTTGCCCCCAGTTTGAGGGCGCTAATAGCGGTATCAAGATCCGCGTATCCGGTCATAAAAATCACATCAGCACGGTGATCCGGATCGGTAAACGCTTCGTCCCATTCAATGCCGGAGCGTCCCGGTAAGTTGATGTCTAAAATCAACAAGTCGTAGTGATGCTCACTGCGAAGTTCCTCAGCATCTTCAATGCTGCCCGCCGAAATCAACGCGCGAAAACCATTTGCTCAGTGCTTTTTTTAGCACCATTTGCATGCCGACTTCATCATCAACAACTAAAACGGAGAAAGCTTGATATAAATGGGTTTGATTGAGATCCAAGACTGGTGACATAGAGATTCCATACGCATTGAGACAGAACGACTCAATTAACCTTACATTGGCTAAGACTAATTTGCGACATTTTGTCCCACATTGCTCATTCTGTCACTGCCTTTAAGTAAGATTTGTTGGAATCACCGCCTTTTTGAAGGGGATTTTCAACTGGATTATTCAGAATGATGTTGGCATCCCATTTGCTATACCTTTGTTTCGTATAAACTCATCAGCAATTGATTTCATTCAGTGATATCAGTGTATTAGCTGATATAGATCACTGACTTAACCTCCAACGTAACGTCATGGAATTCATAATGAAAAAAACGACTTTTACCCTCGCGGCTGCTTCACTCATCTTAGTCAGTTACTCAGCTTCCAGTGCCGATGACACTCGCATCCGTCTTGCGACTACGACCAGCACTTACGATTCTGGTCTGCTGGATTACTTGCTCCCCAAATTTGAGCAAGATACGGGCTATAAAGTGGATGTGATTGCTACTGGTACAGGTAAAGCGCTAAAAATGGGCGAAAACGGCGATGTGGATCTAGTCATGACCCATGCACCTAAAGCCGAAGCCAGTTTTGTTGAAGCGGGTTACGGTGTCGTACCACGTAAACTGATGTACAACGATTTCGTGGTGGTTGGGCCAGACAGTGATCCTGCCAAAATCGCCGATGAAAAGAACATCGCGAAAGTGTTTGAAAATATCGCTAAGAGCGGCGCGGTGTTTATTTCACGCGGTGACGATTCAGGCACACACAAAAAAGAGCTCGGCATTTGGGCACAAAACAACATTGAACCGAACTTCGGTGGCTACCGTTCGATTGGTCAAGGTATGGGGCCAACGCTGAACATGGCGTCTGAAATGCAAGCGTATACCCTCACAGACCGCGGGACTTGGCTAGCTTACAACAATAAGCTGGATCTCAAAGTGCTGTTTGAAGGCGATGAGCAACTGTTTAACCCTTACCAAGTGATCATTGTGAACCCTGAGCGTTACCCGACAACTCAATACCAAGCCGCTAAAGTATTCAGTGATTGGCTGGTTAACCCTAAAGGTCAGCAATTGATTAACGATTACAAAGTGAATGGCCAGCAACTCTTTGTTGCCAATGCGGATAAACAGTAATCACTCATGAGTCTTTGGCAAACAACTCTTGATGCTTTACATCTGTTGGTGAGTCTAGACGCTAAGCTATGGGAGATCGTTGCGGTCTCCTTTAGCGTTTCGCTGACTGCGATTTCGTTGGTACTGGTACCCGCTGTGGTGCTCTCTTTTGTGCTGGCGCACACCAATTTTCGCGGTAAATGGACTCTGCTTTCGCTGATCAATACCCTGCAAGCGGTTCCGACTGTCGTGATCGGTTTACTGCTGTATATGTTGCTGTCACGCGCAGGGCCATTGGGGGATTGGCAAATGCTGTTTACCCAGCAAGCGATGATTTTAGGCCAAGCACTGATCTGTTTTCCGATTCTGGTTGCCATGATGCATGGCGCGTTGCAATCCACCGACCGCCGCTCTCTGGAAACTTCAATGACGCTGGGCGCTTCCGTACCTAGACTCTTTGCAACCTTAGTTTGGGAAGCGCGTTTTCCTTTAATGGCTGCCACCATCGCGGGCTTTTCCCGTATCGTGACCGAAGTCGGCTGCTCAATGATGGTCGGTGGCAATATCATGGGTTTGACCCGCAATATCCCAACCGCTATTTCATTAGAAAGCAATAAAGGCGCTTTTGCTCAAGGCGTCGCGCTTGGCATGGTACTGCTCGCATTGGCACTAGGGCTAAATTTTCTGCTCTCTTCCCTGCGTGGTAAAGGCTATTTGAGAACATAAGGCAAATAATGACGATTAAACTCACCGCGCAGCAGCTTTCCATGCGTTTTAAAGATCGCGTGTTATTTCATATTCCCGAGATCGCCATCGGCCCTAATGATGCCATTTACCTTAAGGGCGACAATGGTGTAGGTAAAACCACGCTGCTGAAAATTCTGGCGGGCTTGTTACCACCTAGCAATGGTAAAGTGCTTGGCCGTAAACCTTGGTGGCAGCGTTTGTTTTTGACCTCTGCAACGTCTGAAGTGGTCTACCTTCATCAAAGTCCCTACCTGTTTGATAACACGGTTTATCAAAATGTGGTGTACGGCATTCGTTTCAGTGGCTTGTCTGCGCATGAAAAACGCGCACAAGTGATCACAGCCTTGCGTATGGTGGGATTAGAAACGCTGGCCGATGAGCATATTTCTGTGCTTTCCGGCGGAGAAAAACAGCGCGTGGCGATGGCGCGAGCGTGGATCCTCAAGCCTTCTATTTTGTTGATGGATGAACCGAGTGCATCATTGGATCAAGAATCTATTGAGAGATTGGTTATAATGGCGCGAGATTTATTAGAGCGCGGCTCCAGTCTTGTCATCACTAGCCACCAAACCAACGCCCTTACGGCGCTTTGTAAAAAACAGTGGTGGATTAAAAATCGTCAATTGATTGAGTCGCCTTTGCTGCAGATTGTGAAAGAAAAAAATGACAACCACACAGACACTTCCCACTCTTCAAACCTCGGACACTAGCTGGGTTATTCTCGCTGGCGGACAAGCTAGCCGTATGGGTGGACAAGACAAAGGGCTGATCCAGTTGAATGGTCAGCCACTGATTCAACATGTCATCGATAAACTGGCACCGCAAACACCAACCTTGTTGATCAATGCTAACCGCAACCATAATCTATATGCGCAATTTGCGCCTGTGATTAGCGATGAATTTCCTGATTACCCAGGTCCTTTAGGCGGTATTCATGCGGGTTTAAGTCATGCTCCGACCGACTGGGTCGGTTTTGTCCCTTGTGATAGCCCATTAATTTGCGATGATTTGGTCGCCCGTTTCTGTCAGGCCGCCAAACCCGAGAGCGATATTTTAGTGGCTCATGACGGAGAACATCAGCAACCTGTGTTTACCCTATTTCATAAACGCGTGTTACCCAAACTCAGCGCCTTTTTAGCCCGCGGCGATCGCAAAATCATCTTGCTTTACGATGAATGCCATACTTCTTACGTCGATTTTAGCGATGCACCGAGCTGCTTTTTTAATTTGAATACGCCACAAGAGTTGGCGCAATTTGGAGCGTTACACCCATGATTCCTTCTGCAAACCAGAATCCTCAACGCCCTAACCTGCCACTACTCGGTTTCGCTGCCTATTCTGGCACCGGAAAAACGACATTATTAGAAGTCCTACTTCCTAAGCTGACGGCTGCTGGCTTGCGCATTGGCCTACTGAAACATGCACATCACGATTTTGATGTCGATAAGCCGGGCAAAGACAGTTATCGCTTACGTAAAGCAGGGGCATCTCAAATGCTGATTGCTTCGCGTAACCGTCATGCACTGATGACCGAAACTCCCGATGCCGAAGCGGAATTTGATTATCTGCTGACTCGATTTGATGCCGAGAAGCTGGATGTGATTTTGGTTGAAGGTTGTAAAATATCGCCTTTCCAAAATTGAACTGCACCGCGCGGAAGTCGGTAAGCCTTGGCTTTACCCTCACGATGAAAACATCATTGCGATTGCTGCCGATGAGACGGTCGAAACGGCTCTGCCGCAAATGCACATTAATGATCTCGATGCGATCAGCGATTTCGTTTTGAATTATGTTGAGAAGTGGCATGAACAGAAAACGCAGCAATCTGTAGCTTCAGATTCAAAAAACAGTGCGGCGGCATGCTGCGACACCTTATCCCCTGCTTTCCTTTCTGTAGAGCAAGGCCGCGAGAAGATCCTGTCGCTCATTTCGCCTTTGGCAGAGACAGAATCGGTAGCGATTCAAGAGTGCTATCAACGCGTACTGGCGCGTGAAGTTTTCTCTCCGATCAATGTCCCCGCCTATCGCAACTCAGCGATGGATGGTTATGCGCTGCGCAGTGATGATATTGAACGCGATAGCTACCGTGTAGTGGCGGAAGTGCTCGCCGGTAGTCATTATCCGAAAACGGTTGAACGCGGCGAAGCGGTGAAAATTATGACTGGCGCACCCATGCCACTCGGTGCTGATACGGTAGTAATGCGTGAGCAAGCCACGCAAAACGGCGAACTGGTCAGTTTTGCGGGTGCCAAAATCAAAGCAGGACAAAACGTACGTCAAGCAGGTGAAGATTTGGCGCAAGGCCAAGCGGTGTTTAGCACAGGTCAGCGTTTGCTCTCTCCTGAAATGGGCATGTTGGCGTCACTGGGTTTCGCGCACGCGGACGTATTTCGCTCGCTTAAAGTCGCGATTTTTTCGACCGGCGATGAAGTACAAGCGCCCGGTGGTGATATTGAGCCAAACTCTATTTTTGATTCCAACCGTTTTACTCTGACTGGGTTACTCAAACAGCTCGGCTGCCAAGTGATCGATCTCGGTATCATCGAAGATGACGAAGCAAAAATGATGCAAGTGCTTGAGCAAGCAGCAAAACAGGCTGATGTGGTGATCACTTCCGGTGGTGTTTCTGTGGGTGATGCGGATTTCATCAAATCCGCGCTAGAAAAACTGGGGCACATTGATTTTTGGCGGATCAATATGCGTCCGGGACGCCCACTGGCGTTTGGCCAGATTGCTGGAAAACCTTTCTTCGGTCTACCGGGCAACCCGGTCGCGGTAATGGTTTCTTTCATCAACTTTGTGGAACCTGCTCTGCGTAAAATGCAAGGTGAACAAGGTTGGCAACCACTGAAAGTCAATGCGATTGCGTTGGAAGATCTGCGCTCTCGCCAAGGCAGAACTGAGTTCAGCCGTGGGGTTTATGCGTTCAATGCGCAAGGACAACTGACGGTGCGTACCAACGGGCGAAACAAGGTTACGGGGATTTTGCGCTCAATGAGTGAAGCGAACTGCTTAATTGAGATTGCTCCGGCGATTGATACGGTAAAAGTCGGTGAAAGCGTGACAATCATCCCACTTCAAGGCAGAATCTAGCCCGTTTATTTAGCGTTGAGAGAGAAACATGGCTCGTACCATCATCTACACCTACAAAAACCAAGAGAAAACGCTGACTTTCTCATACGAAAAGCATCACAATATTCATGAAGCGGTTGCCGAAGCCGAGGGCATTGACCTGACCGAATTTCTGAAGATGGAGATGCAGCTGGAAGCGATTTCCGATACTAAATCGGTGCGTAACTTCCGTGATAACCACTTTAAAAAGCTCGGTTTTGGCATCATCACGCTACAACCCAAAGAGAATTTTGGTGTAGGCAAAAAACCAAAAGCAACTCGTTAAGCACCAACATAGTTGCAACTTGAATAGTAAAAAGGGCTTGCACTGCAAGCCCTTAATTTATTCTGTTTATCTTCAACTTATTTAATGTTGAGGAAAGCGGCTCCGCGCACACCGCCTGAGTCGCCATGTTTCGCTTTAACGATTTTCGGGCATTTCGCAACAGAGAGCAGATGCTTAGGCACACGCTTTGGCATCTCTTCATAAATCATATCGTAGTTTGACAAACCACCACCTAACACCACAACGTGTGGATCATTGGCGGTAAAGATGTTACCAAAACAGATCGCAAGCAATTCCATAAAGCGTTCAACGTGCTCAACGGCTTTGACTTCACCCTCTTTCTGTGCGTTGATGATCTCAATCGCCTTTTTCTTTTCGCCGTAGTAGTGCTCGTATAACAGCTCAAAGCCACGACCAGACAGATAGTTGTCCATACAACCTTTGTTACCACAACCACAGCTGAGCAATGGCGCTTTTTCACCAAGGTGGAACCAAGCATCAATCGGTAGACGCATGTGACCAATTTCGCCAGCAACGTGGTTACGGCCTGAAAATACTTTGCCTTGGTAAACCAAGCCGCCGCCAAAGCCAGTGCCTAAAATCAACCCCATCACGGAGGCCGCATCTTTTAACTCATCGTCCCAAGCTTCGGAGAGTGCAAAACAGTTAGCATCGTTTTCTACTTTTACGGTGCGACCCAGTTTCGCTTCCAGATCGGCACGCAGCGGTTTGCCTTTTGCAGCAGGTACGTTCACCGTTAATACGCAACCATCGTCGGCATCTTCCATTCCCGGAATACCCAGACCGACGGTGCCTTCTACACCAAATTGCGCATCGTATTTCTGCACCAGCCCTGCAATCGTATCGATTAATTTTGCATAATCATCGGTCGGTGTCGGTACACGTTCAGTTGCAACACGCTCTAACTGCTCGTTGAACGCACCAAATTCAATTTTGGTTCCGCCAACATCAAAGCCGTAATACATGGCCCTCTCTCCTCAATTTCCTATCCCAGCCTTGGGGAAAAAATAAAAACACAAAAGTGAGGCGTATTATCCACAAGGGATTATCAACAGTCCGTGACAAACCACGTATTTATCCTGCGAATGCCACCGATTGCGCAATAAGTGCTCAGCATCACTGTCAAGTTTAGAGGCAGCTCTCGCTTTGCTGATGTGCGATCCATGTATGCAGCGCAGGTTTAGCGGTGTTGGGTTTATTGCGCGATTTGCACATCAGGTAAGTTTCTTTAAAGGCTTCAAACCACAGCGATAACGTATCCGCCACCTGTTGTTGACCAAACATTTCCAACACCAAACACGCCACTTCTGCTGTGGCCAAGTGTTGCTCGTTTTCCGATTTACGCATGATGTATTGAGACAAGCGTTCCGGCTCAACCGATACCAAAGGTAATTGCGCAAGATACGGTGATTTACGAAAGATGCGCTTCGCCTCACGCCAGCTACCATCAATCAATACCAATAATGGTTTTTTTCCTGAAAACTCAGTGGGGATCGGGCTTAATACGCGAGTTTTGTCTTCTTCCGTTTCCGCAGGAAAAATCAGCACTGGGTAATAGGCCGAGTTATTGAGTAATGCGAGCATCTCTGGGTTTGGCTCGGTACGGCTCCATTGGTACACGTAGGTCTCTTTCACCGTATCCGCAATCAATCGCCCAGTATTACTGGGTTTAAATACTTCGTTTTCCGACACAATCAGCAGCACCGCAATGTCACTTTCAATGTCGGGCTGATGAACACACAAGCAGTGCGTCAGCTCAACCAGACAGTACAAGCAGCGTTTTATCTTGCCACCTCGCGCTAAAAATGGCTTGGTTGAACGTTCTAGGCGATATTGATATAAGTGATGGAAAGCGTGAATTCTCATGGCGCGTACTACAGACTGAAAAATGGCAGCGATTTTACTGACCACAGGGCTTTTGCGCCAGTAAAGATTCTCGACGTGTCCCAAATCAAGGAGAACCCAATGAGTGAACAAATTGAGCTGATCCGCTTAGCGTATTTTTTTCACTGTATTAGTGACTTGTGCCTTGTGGGAATCGAATCGTCCACGCAAAACCTTATCGCAAAGTAAGCGGGTTCGCTGGCTGAATAACCTCGGATTGGTTGGCTTTAATAGCCTTTTGATCACCGCGATGATGCCAATTTTAGCCTTCAGTGCCGCGCAATGGGCGCAAAGCCAACAGTTTGGCTTGTTGTATTGGTTGGAGATCCCACCTTTCATCGCGCTCTTCGTTTCGGTGGTATTACTGGATGCTGTAATTTATTGGCAACATCTGCTGTTTCACCGCATTCCTTTGCTATGGCGTCTGCATCGTATGCATCATGCCGATCAAGATATTGATGTAACAACCGGCAGCCGTTTCCACCCATTAGAAATATTGATTTCGGCTTGGATTAAAATTGGAGCGGTGACGTTATTGGGCGTTTCCCCGATTGCCGTCGTGGTTTTTTGTAGGTGGTATTGAATGCCAGTGCGATGTTTAACCACAGCAACGCCAAACTGCCTTACAAAGCCGATCAATGGTTGCGCTTACTGGTGGTAACGCCAGATATGCACCGCGTCCACCACTCCGTATTAGTGCACGAAACCCACTCTAATTTCGGCTTTTTCCTCTCCATATGGGATCGCTTGTTTAGAACTTATATTGCTCAGCCCGAAATGGGACATGAGCGAATGAAGATTGGTTTGCCACTGTTTCGCCAAGCACGAGAACAGTGGCTGGATAAAATGCTCACGCAACCGTTTCGAGACAAATAGATCAATCCAACTGGTATTTATGCAGCATGGCTTGTTGATGTCCTGCGATCTCCGCGACTTGCTCGGCACTTTCTAACATCGCATCCAACTGGCGCTTGGTTTCTTGACCTTGTTCGGAAATTTCTGCCACAGCTTGACTCACGTCCGCTGTTGCACGCTTCTGTGCTTCGGTGGCATCGGTGATTTGCGCGACTCGAGTACGAATGTGTGATACTGCACTTTCGATCTGCATAAACGTGCTTTTCACCTCTTCACTGGATTGCAGAGCTGAAACCATTTCCTTGCGTGATTCATCCACAGCTTGGCGCGATTTCGTTGCCGCGTTCACTAACTCGTTCATCATGTCGCGGATATTGGCCGTCTGTTTACTGGTATCGCTGGCTAATTTACGGACTTCATCAGCGACCACTGCAAAGCCACGACCTTGCTCACCGGCGCGAGCGGCCTCAATTGCTGCATTCAGCGCGAGTAAGTTTGTGCTATCGGCAATCCCGCTGATCATATCCACCATTTCGCGAATACTGGTGACGCGCTGATTAAGCTCAGACATGGCCATATCATTCGCACTTAAGGTGTTTTCTAGCGCTTGTAGTCGGTGTTGGTTTTGCTCAATCACTTGAACCCCTTGCGCGGAATGCTCGGCCGCTTGCACAGAATCGGTGAACGAATCATTACTCACTCCTGCAATTTCACGGATCGAGGCTTCTAACTGATTAATCGTCGCCGCCATTGCAAGCAAGGCTTGGTTCTGTGCTGACAAACTTCGGTTGGACTGTTCTGCCGAGCCATAGCTCAGCTCTGCGGTTTGATAAAGTGTTTCACAATTGCGCGTGACCAAAGCAATCGATTCATGGGTAGAGGTAATCACTTGGTTGAGCTGCGCCGCCACATTTTGAAAGTCCTGCGGCCCCACTAAAGCAAGTGAATGATTCAGCTTATGTTCCGTCAGTTGGTTCAAGTGTCGAGTGATGTTGCTAAGAGAACGCCCAATCCAACGGCGCAAGCTGAACCACACAATTAAAATCGCCAACACTAAGATCGCACCACTCACTTGCTGAGTTATCGTTACCGCAGAAATGGTATCACTCACCTCTTGTTTGCCTTGTTGAATATGTTGCTGAGCAAACGCAGACCATTGATTGAGTTGTGCCACTAACTCTTGTGTCACGATAGCCGCTGCAGAAAAATCTGTGTTTTGGTGTTGGGCATCTTCAAGTTTATTGAGGATTTGATCGATGATAGCTTGTGCTTTAAAGCCAGACAAAACCATGTCATAGGGTGCAGTTAAACTGGCGTAGTCTTTGATTTCTGGATACCACTCTTTGAAATCATCAAAAGCCAGTTTCAACCCCGCCAGTCGATTTTTCAATTCTTGCCGATATTTCTGCGCAGCCGGCATTTCTTCTTCAATAAGCAGCAATAGAAAAGTGCTTTCCATCGCACTGGCACTGGCCGTAAAACGGTTAGCGGCATCGATCGCCTCTGGATTGTCGCTCGCAAGGAAAGAAGCGATGCGACTCATTTCTGGCCCTATCGAACTTAGCCCATAACGAAACTGCTTCGCTTGTTCAGTGATCTGCGCGGTTTTGCTCAGTTGCAGTTGCTGCAGATGTAAAATCGATTGAGCTAATTGATTGAAGTGTTCAATGTTTTTTTTCAATGGAGCAATCTGATCACTTTCTGCCACCCCAGAAAGCTGTGTAACACTTTGCTCTAGTAGCGTTACTTCCGTTCGAGCTTGTACATCTAAGTTTTTGCCATTCATTCAACACCTGAGTTAATTCGGTCTCTGTTTTACTGCGCGTTCCATAACCGAGGTATTTCACCTGCTCAAGATAGTTTTGCGTGAGTGCAGCATTATTAAGCGCAAAGGGCAAAGCTTGCTCAGATAGCTGAGTAAATTGCGCGCCAACCCGCTCTATGCCACGTAAACTGGTGACAGATAAAGTGATCATCAGTATGGTGATGCACAGAAACACTGTGCCAAGCGCTTGTGTGAGTGAGAGATTTTTTGTCAAAGCCATGAAAATACGTCTTAGGATTGAGAGTCGACGTCATGGTAGGTAGAGCTTGTTTCAGTTTTATTTCACTTTTTTGTCAGTAAGGTGACTCATGTTAGTGGTTAAGCAAACGTTTTCCCTGTTTTTTCTCTTATTCCTTGTAGGGTGTGGCTCTACCCCCTCTTCTGAACCCGATTCGTCCTCGCTAACGCCTGATTTGAGTGATCGTTCTTTTCCCAGTTTTTCGAGTGTCTTCACAGAATGGCACGGCGTGCCATATCAATTCGGAGGCAATAACAAAAATGGAATTGATTGCTCTGCTTTCGTGCAAATTGCCTATCGAGACGCATGGCAACTCAGCTTGCCTCGGACAACCGAATCACAAGCGCAAACGGGGCAATTGATCAAATATGAACACGCGCAGTATGGCGACTTAGTCTTTTTCAAGACTTCACGCACTAACATTCATGTGGGCGTTTATTTGGGGAATAAGCAGTTTATGCACGCTTCGACATCGAAGGGCGTGATCATTTCGCGAATTGACAACCCTTATTGGGCTGCAAAATTTTGGCAGTTTAGGCGGATTGAGAATCCGCCTCTGGTATCCAATTAAGGCCTGTCGGGTTAGTCGTATTTAGCGACTGCCGAATCAAACAAGTTTTTCACTAACGCTATGTATTCATCCAAAAAAGCAATCTGCTCATTGGTCGCTGGTCGATGCCAAACACCGGCAAGGACTTCGGCAAGATCATCGACTACAGAGTCTGTTTCTTTTAGAAGTTGGAAGCGAACACTGGAATGAAGCTCAGGGTTTTGTTCAAAAATAGCCATAATGTTGCTTGCCACCATATCTGTGATGACATCTTCAACACTTTCCGTTCCCGTATCCCCTTCCTGAGTAAAAACATCCATATTGAATGAAAGATGTTCGATCAGGGCCAGATATCCATCGGTTTCTACAACCACATTCGTTCTCCGCTTTACTGCTGCTGTTCGCCAGTTGGTTTCTATCTTTCTTTAATACTAAGACATGAATAACTATTTTCACAGATGGCAGGTGCTAGTTGCTGCACTTTCCACCAAGAGTACGGTTAATTCGCTCAATCCAGCTTAATTATGAGCCAAAACTGACTGACTGAGAGGAGTTTTATCTCATTATTAGAAAAATTGTTTACACCGTGATCTCATGGCGCGTATCGCTGCAGATAGTACGAAAGTGAACTCAATGATTTTATGAGTTAAATCACACTTAGTTGTTTCTCTGACTGCAATCTTTACTCAAGATAGATTTATGTGCACTCATAAACTTTCATATTGGCTAGCTTGGCATACACTAGCCTGTAACCAGATTAAAAAAACCGAGAGCTTGAATTATGTGGCCAGCAATTATTCAACAATTGTCCGAACAGATGGACAAAAATTTTCACATGGTGGAAAAAGAAAAAGTGCATGGAGGTGACATTAATGAATGCTTTATGGTCAGCGATGGGATTGATCGTTACTTTGTCAAAACTAACCAGCGCGAGTTTTTGAGTAAATTTGAAGCCGAAGTGGAAAACTTACGCGTCATGCGTGAATCCAATACGGTGCAAGTTCCGCAATACCTTGTGCATGGAACCAGCAAAACGCACGCTTATCTGGTTCTCAACTATCTTGCTATCAAGCCATTGGATGACGCCGAAAGAAGTTTTGAGTTTGGCGTGCAACTAGCCAACTTGCATCGTTGGGGAGACCAGAAAGAGTTTGGCTTCGACATCGATAACTACATTGGGGCAACGGTTCAGCCCAACCCTTGGCATAAAAAGTGGTCATTATTTTTTGCTGAGCAGCGAATCGGCTGGCAGTTACAATTGCTGCAAGAGAAAGGTATTCATCTGATTAATATTGATGAATTTGTTGACCTCATAAAATCTCGTTTAGCTAATCATACGCCTCGCCCTTCCTTGCTGCATGGCGATCTCTGGTTTGGCAATGTCGCAAATTCTGTACATGGACCTCTGTGCTTTGATCCTGCCTGCTATTGGGGAGATCGTGAATGTGATATTGCGCTTGCAGAATGGTTTGGTGGTTTTCAGCCTGAATTTTTCCAAGGCTATGAAAGTATTTGGCCATTAGATTGGGGATATGAAGAACGTAAAGATATCTACAACCTTTACCATGTACTCAATCATTACAACCAATTCGGTGGGCATTACTTGGATGAAGCGCAGAAATTGATGGATAAGATATTGTGCTACTGAATGAGTTTCTGCTAATTGTTGATTTTTATAAATATATTGACTCTGGTGATTAATTGTTGGTTTTATGTTTGCCTTCAAACTTTTAGACTTAATTTGATTTCTTTAAGAAACTTCCCTGATTAGTATTACTGTATCTCCAAGGACGTAAGGAAAGAGATATGAGAAACTTCACAGAAAAGTCCGTTATCTGTCCGCATTGCGGCCACGGTATTCGTTTGACTTTAGATGCTTCGAATGGAAGTCAGGAGTTTTACGATGACTGCCCCGCTTGCTGTCACGCGATCCACCTCAATATGACGGTCGACGAGTTACACGACACCATTGAATTGTATATTGATGCTGATGACGAACAGATTTTCTAGCACTGTTTGTGTTTAGCGTTATCTCTACATAAGAGCGCCAACTACGGCGCTCTTTTCACACCGCCTCGACCAAATCAACCAGTTACGCCGGTTTCTGTTTGATGCATTTAGCTTCAACCTGACAATTTGTGATTTATATCAGTTTTTCATGGAGCTTATTGCGACATTTCATTATCATTCCGTCCAGTGCCATGAGTTGAGTATTGCTTAATTTGTTCTGGCTCCCCTTTTTGTCCCCCCTTTGGAGAATTCTGTGCATCGTTACAAAATCGAAGCATCAAATTTAATTAAACTTGCAACGCCAGTATTGATTGCTTCCGTTGCACAAACTGGTATGGGCTTTGTCGATACAATAATGGCCGGTGGCGTCAGTGCGATTGATATGGCCGCGGTATCCATCGCTGCCAGCATCTGGCTTCCTTCCATTTTATTTGGCGTAGGTTTGTTGATGGCACTTGTGCCTGTGGTAGCACAGCTCAATGGTGCTGGTCGTCAACATAAAATCCCGTTTGAAGTCCATCAAGGGTTGATCTTAGCGCTATTAGTTTCTATCCCGATCATTGCCGTGCTCTTTCAAACCCAATTCATCATTCAATTTATGGATGTTGAACAAGCGATGGCAACCAAGACTGTCGGTTATATGCATGCGGTGATGTTTGCGGTTCCCGCTTATCTTCTGTTCCAAGCGCTGCGCAGCTTTACTGATGGCATGTCGTTAACGAAACCGGCCATGGTGATTGGATTTATGGGCCTTTTGCTCAACATTCCACTGAACTGGATTTTTGTGTACGGCAAATTTGGAGCGCCGCAACTTGGCGGTGTCGGCTGTGGTGTTGCAACCGCAATTGTTTATTGGATTATGTTGCTTCTGCTGCTGTTTTATATCACAACGTCTAAGCGCCTCGCTCATGTCAAAGTGTTTGCCACATTTCATAAGCCACAGCCCAAAGAGTTATTCCGTCTATTTCGTTTAGGGTTTCCTGTTGCCGCAGCACTGTTCTTTGAAGTCACCCTCTTTGCCGTGGTGGCGTTGATGGTGGCGCCGTTAGGCTCAACCGTGGTCGCCGCACACCAAGTGGCGCTTAATTTTTCGTCACTGGTATTTATGTTCCCAATGAGTATTGGGGCGGCCGTTTCAATTCGTGTTGGACACAAACTCGGTGAGCAAGACACTAAAGGCGCCGCTATTGCCGCCAATGTAGGCCTAATGACGGGCTTAGCCACCGCTTGTATCACGGCTTTGCTGACGGTACTGTTCCGTGAGCAAATTGCATTGCTCTATACCGAGAACCAAGTTGTGGTTGCTCTGGCAATGCAGTTGCTGTTACTGGCAGCGATCTATCAATGTATGGATGCCGTACAAGTAGTTGCAGCGGGTTCGTTGCGTGGTTACAAAGATATGACGGCGATATTTCATCGCACCTTTATCTCTTATTGGGTACTCGGTTTGCCTACCGGTTACATTTTAGGTATGACTAACTGGTTAACTGAGCAGCCAATGGGAGCCAAAGGTTTCTGGCTTGGCTTTATTATCGGGCTTTCTGCGGCGGCGTTAATGTTAGGTCAACGTTTGTTCTGGATTCAAAAACAGAGTGATGACAAGCAGTTGCACCTTGCAGCCAAATAGTCACCAATGAAAAATGAAGGCCAGCCATACGCTGGCCTTTTT
>NZ_JJMN01000065.1 GCF_000696385.1 Vibrio metoecus
TGTCATCAATGTTCTGCTCGTTGAGCGTCACCACGATGGTGTCTGTGGTGTCCTCGCCCGAACCGTCTTTGCCCGTCGCCGTCACCGTGATGGTGTGCGTGTTTAGGCCAGACTCGTAGTCGTTGGTGAACGCTTTCGCACCCGCCTCGGTCAGACTCACATTACCGTTCGCATCCACCTGGTAGAACGGATGCTCTTTATTCACATCATCCGCCGCGTACACGTTGTGCTCTTGCGCGATGCTGTACTCGATGCTGGCGCCATCAGCGTCGGTCGCTGTGACTGTGCCCAGCGTTACGCCCGCCGCCGTGCCTTCCGCATAGTTGAACGTATCTGTCGCTTTCTCGATGACCGTGTCGTTGTCGTTCTCGTTTGTCAGGTTGAGTGTGATGTCCGCGGTATCGGTGTGCACGCCGTCGGTCGTTTCGACTTTGAGGACGATGGACGTGGCACTCTCGTAGTCCACTTTGGTGGTATCGAGTACGCTGATCTTACCGGTAGTGGGGTCGATGCTGAACGCGCCGTCTTCACTGATGGTGCTGCGGGTGTTGTCGCGGTGCACGAAGGTGTATTGCAGTGCTTCATCATCGAGGTCGGTGTCGTTGCCGGTGCGCGCTTCCTGGACGTCGTACACTTCGGTGCCGTTCGCGATGCTCTCTGACACGTTATTCACGGTCGCGTCGTTGATGACTGGTGCGTTGTCATCCACGATGGTCGCTGTTCCGATAATAGCCGTCTCTTGAGCAGCACTTTTTCCGCTCAGTGTGAAGGTCTCATTTCCTTCGTAAATGCCGTCATCGGCAGTCGAGACTTGAACGCTAAAGCTGTTTGTATTGGTAGGAACAGTCACTTGGAAAGTACCATCTTGATTAACTGGCACTGTCTGGCTCACACCATTAATGACAACGATGACTGAGGTACCATTGAAATCGACATCTTTGGTAGCGGTACCACTAGCCAGTGTCAACACGATTGTAGTTTCAGTGCTAATAGTACCTGATAGGTTTACAGAGAAGGTATTGTTGCTGCCTTCGGCTGCACTATCTCCTGTGATTGTATTAATTACAATTGGAGAGTCAGGTTCTTCTGGTACAACTGGAATAATGGGAGCAGTGGGAGCTTGAAGCAAATTCAACAAACTCAAACTTTGCGTTCTTGAAAGTCCTAGTGCTTCAAAGCCTGCTGTATCAAATTGGGTAGCGGCAATAATTTCTGTACCATCACGGTCAATTGAAGCGGCTGTTGTCAGTGCAGAGCCTTGAACTCCGCCTGCGGCTGGGGCTAGGTCTTCCCCTAATGCGGTAGGATCGGCGCCTTGTTCTAGAGCCGTTAAAATCTGCTCAATATCATTGGTTATAGGTTGGGTATTGCCTTGAGCATCCGCAAGTTGCGCGCTAGGTTTGGCTTGTTCACCGGGAACTAGGCTACTACCGTTTGGATCTAGGATGATCGCGCCTTCTGGCACTGGTTCACCTGAATTGATTACCGTAACATTTCCATTTCTATCAATAACAAGCAACTGGTTGGCTGCCAGATTCGTTAAAGACAACAAAGCATGAATTCCCATAGATAGCCTCAAACTCTAGTACTTTTAAGTGTCTTGCTTGTTGACACTTTTCCTTTGCCACAAAATCAATACAGAACTAATGTTAACTTTAGTTAAGAATCCATTTAAAATTCCGCGCGACACGCTCGCTCACATCACAATCACATCTAGCAAGCGCATGAGTTATGAACTAAAATCACATTATTACCATTTGGTATTGTTAACTTTATTCCAAAACATTCGTAAATGAAATCACTTCATACTTTCAGTTTACATTGTTATAGCTATGTCACAGCGGTTTATTTACGTTGAAATGTGATACGCTTCTCGCGTGCATCACATTGTTTCTAGCGGTAAATACCCCCTATGTCTTATAAATGATAATGAATCTGGATTAGACTAAAGGTCATTCATCGAGTAGTGACCCACATTGGGAGAACGTTTTTGAAAGGATTACCATTAAAAGCGATTGCACTCGCTATCGCATTGAGCAATCCGGTTTCTGCGCAGACATTGGAGCAAGCGGTATCCATCACGTTGGCATCCAATCCGGAGCTAAAAAGTGCATTTAACCAATTTAAAAGCCGTGAGTATGATGCAGAAGCGTCCTCAGGTGCTTACTTGCCGAAAATCGATCTTGATGCGGGTGTCGGCTATGAATCCATCAATCCAGCTGAATCTAGCGGTAATAGAAATACGGATTTGACGCGAAAAGATGCGACATTAACTCTGACTCAATTGATTTGGGATGGGTCAGCCACACTCAATGATATGGATAGAACTGCGGCTGAAGCCGAAGCGGATCGCTATCAGTTATTAGCTGACGCATCAAACATGGCTTTGGAAGTGAGCAAAATCTACCTAGATGCCACTAAGGCTCATGAAATTCTGACGTTGTCTGAAAATAATCTTGCCATTCACAAATCGATTTATCGTGATATTAAAAAGCGAGCGGATTCAGGTATTGGTTCAACCGCCGATGTAACACAGGTTGAGGCTCGTTTAGCAAAAGCACAGAGTAACTTGCTTGCTGCACAAAATAATCTTTTAGATATACATACCCAATTCCGCCGTCTCGTGGGACAAGAACCTTTGGCTCTTGAGTTTCCTCGTGCTGACGAAAATGCCATACCGCCTTCTGTAGAAAAGGCGTTAGAGCTGGCTCAAGCACATCACCCTGTGATTAAAGTGTCACAAGCGGATGTGGATGCAGCTCGTTTCCAATATAAGCAGTCAAAAGCCCCCAATTACCCAACACTCTCCTTTGAGGCCGCGCAAAGCTGGCGTAATGATGCCGGTGGCGTAGAAGGTAGCAGTGATGAATTTAGCGCAATGTTACGTCTGCGTTATAACCTATATAACGGTGGCAGTGATAGTGACCGCACTGAAAGTGCAGCTTATCAACTTAACCGCTCGAAAGATTTACGTGAAAAAACGTTCCGTACGGTTGAGGAAGGACTTCGCTTGTCATGGAGCGCTCTCGATCTCACTCTACAACAAAAAGAGTTTTTGGCCGATCATGTGGATTCAGCTTCAAAAACCGTGGTGGCTTATCGTAAGCAATATCAAATAGGCCAACGTACTCTGCTCGATCTGTTGAACACGGAAAACGAGCTCTTTGAAGCCCGTAAAGATTATTTGGAAGCCAAATACTCCGAGCAATATGCCAAATATAGAGTGATGAATGCATCGGGTAACTTATTGGATGCCTTGAGAGTGGATATTCCTCAGGAATGGACAGCGAAGGTGGAGTACTAATATGTCAATCAAATCATGGGCTCTGCCACTATTTCTTTGTACCGTAACCACCTCTGCATTCGCCAATCAAGGCGAATATATTAAACATGAGGGTGATGAATACGACTACCGTGCGACTCCGCTTGCTGATCAAATTGCCGATCTGAAAGACGATGATAATGACGGGGTCATTAATGCTCGCGATCTCTGCCCTGATACTCCGAGAGGTTCTGAAATTGATAATGACGGTTGCGGAACATTTATTAAGGCATCACAAATGCAGCAATTACACATTTTGTTTGCCAATGATTCTAGCGCAATTGAACCCGCATTTTTGACGCAAATCCGTCAGATGGCTGAATTTTTGCAAGGTTATCCATCTACATCGATTGAGCTACAAGGTTATGCAAGTAAAGTGGGACGTGCTGACTATAACTTGGCACTTTCAAAACAGCGTTCTGAAGCCGTTCGCGATCAGCTCATCCGTGACGGCATCGATCCGAGCCGAGTCAATATCGTCGGTTATGGTGATAGCGTTTTGGAAGCCGAAGGTGAAGATGACATCAGCCATGCTCGCAATCGCCGCGTGACGGCGACAGTTGTCGGTTACAAGGGCGAAGTCGTCAAAGAGTGGACGATTTTTACCACTCTACCTATGTAGTTACTGATATTGAGATAAAAGAAAAGCCGTGATTTTTCACGGCTTTTTTGTTAATGGCACTTTGTATCAACATCACTTTATTCAGTAATAGATTTTATTGAATCGACCATAAAGACAAAGTACGTTTGAAATCTTCATAGCCAAACTGGTTAATTTTCTCAATCTCACCATTTTGACGTTCACAATACACTGACGGCATTTTCAGGCCATTGAACCAGTTGAGTTTGACCATGGTGTAACCTGCGCTATCTAGGATGTGCAGTTTTCTCCCGACCTGTAACGGCTCGTCAAACTTAGCTACGCAGAATTGATCGCCTGCTAAGCAAGAACAAGAGCCGATCACATATTCGTACTGGCCATTATCACTGGCTTCTAACACTGAAGCGGGCTCTTTGTAAATCAATGTATCTAAGCGGTGCGCTTCCGTCGCTGAATCAACAATCGCAGTTTTCATGCCATTTTCAACAATATCCACCACGGTCACTACAAGATCGGTCGTTTTGGTGATGACGGCTTCGCCCGGTTCTAGATAAAGTTGGACTGCATGACGCTCAGCGAACGCTTTCAGTGCTGCACCCAGCTTATCGACATCGTAACCCGGCCACGTAAAGAATACGCCCCCACCTAAACTAACCCAATCGAGTTTATCGAGGTAACGACCAAAACGTTCTGAAATCGCATCCAATAAACCAATGAACGCATCCACATCTTTGTTTTCACAGTTCATGTGGAACATGACGCCATCAATAGTGTCAAACACACCTTCATCAATATGATCGGCTTGTACACCTAGACGAGAGAATTGACGAGCTGGGTTCGCTAAATCTTGTCCCGCGTAACTCACGCCTGGATTGATACGCAGACCTAGAGATGCTTTACCTTCAACTAAGTGACGGTATGCCGCTAATTGAGATTGTGAGTTGAAGATCATCTTATCGCAGATATCGATGACTTCTTTCACATCATCTTCACTATAACCCACTGAATAAGCGTGGGTTTCACCACCGAAAGTTTCATAGCCCAATTTCACTTCAAAGGGACCAGAACTCGTTGTGCCATCCAGATAGGGTTTGATGATGTCAAAAACCCCCCATGTTGAGAAACACTTCAGTGCCAACACCATTTTCACACCTGAGATATCCTTCAGATGTTTGGCAATCTCAAGATTCGCGATAAGTTTTGCTTCATCAATCATGAAGTATGGGGTTTTCAATTCATTTTTTTGCATGTCAGTTCCTCTTTCCTGCACTGTTTCCATTCATACTGATCCGTAGCAAAAATAGGAAAAACAGCCATAACCATTAGGTTATAGCTGTTTAGGATTATCCACGGAGTTTTTCACACTCTGAGTACATTATTTGACGATTTGAATATCCGGCTGCCCCGGCTCAAGCTCCATCACATCCCAGTTAAGGCCAATCAATGGCATCGTTTCTAGGAAAGGATCAGGATTAAGCTGTTCCATATTAAACACCCCCGCTTCAGCCCACTCACCACGGAAGAACTGTAACGCAGCCGTAATGGCGGGAACGCCAGTGGTATAAGCAATCGCTTGATGTTCTACATCGTGGTAAGCCACTTCATGGTCGGCATGATTGTAGATAAATACGCTACGCGCTTTACCCTCTTTCTTGCCTTGTACCCAAGTACCAATGCACGTCAGCCCTTTATAGCCAGGTGCTAACGAGGTTGGATCGGGAAGCATTGCTTTCAGTACTTGTAGTGGTTTAACGACCGTACCATCCGCTAACGTCAGCGGCTCTGGGTTTAACAAGCCGATATCTCGCATCACATTGAAATAATTCAGGTAACGATCGCCAAATCCCATCCAGAACTCAATTCGCTTAGCCGGTATGAACTCTTTCAATGAACGCAGTTCATCGTGTGACATGGAGTAAACTTTGAATTTTCCACATTTGGGAAAATCAAATTCCAGCATCCGAGTATGGCAAGGCACGCGCTTCCATTGACCTTCATCCCAGTAGATGGAGTCACCCTGAATTTCCAACAAGTTGGTTTCAGGGTCAAAATTGGTCGCGAATTTCTTGCCATGATCGCCGGCATTAATGTCCAACACATCAATCGTGTCGATTTCATCGAACAAATATTTCGCCGCGTAGGCCGCAAATACGCTGACTACGCCCGGATCAAAACCTGCGCTTAAAATCGCGGTGATCCCTGCCTGCTTAAATTTGTCACGAAACGCCCATTGTGCATCGTACGCTTCAGGAACTTGCTGACCTTCAGAGCATAGATCAACCGAAACGGAAGTATCCAAATAGGATACTTTCGCTTGGTAACACGCTTCCATAATGGCAACGTTAACCCATGGTGGCCCAGCATTGATCACTAAATCTGGCTTTACTTCATTAATCAGTTTCACCAGTGATTCAGTATCGTCCGCGTTAACCTGACGCGCTTCTAGTTTCTTGGAAGAGTCTTTAAGGTTGTTTTTCCCTTTGATCGACTCAATGATTCTTTCACATTTCGCAATCGAGCGAGATGCTATCGTGATATCACCCAGCACGTCGTTGTTTTGTGCGGCTTTGTGTGCCACAACCCAACCCACGCCGCCTGCACCAATCTGTAGAATAGACATAGTTCCCTTACCTTTAGTCCGCTAGCTCAACCGCTAGAGTTTCAATTTTAGCCAGTAGAGAGTCGAAATCCGACATCGTCAAACATGGGTTCAAAATTGTGAATTTTAAGGCCGTTTTGCCATCCACGATGGTTTCGCCAAGAACCGCGACACCACGTACCAGCGCCTGAAGGCGAACCACTTTGTTCAGTTCGTCCAGATCAGAAGCTTGCTCATTTACCGCGCGGAATAACACGGTAGACAAAGATGGTTCAGCCAAAAGCTCGAAGCTTTGATGCTGACGAACCAGTTCCGCCACCTGCTTGGTTTGAGCGAGCAGATGATCGTACATGGCGCCCAGTTGTTTAGGTCCCACGTTTTGCATGGTCATAAACACTTTTAGGGCATCAAAACGTTTGGTGGTCGAAATCGACTTATCGACCAAGTTTGGCAACGTATCGTGCTCACGGTTTAAGTAGTCTGCATGGTGCAGCAGGTACTTAAAGTTGTGTTTGTCTTTGAGCAATAACGCACCACAGCTGATGGTTTGGAAAAACAGCTTATGGAAATCAACGCTGATAGATTGAGCGCGCTCGATGCCATTGAGGCGATCTTTATGGCTGCTCAGAATTAACGCACCACCATAAGCACTGTCCACATGCATCCATAATGCGTGCTTCTCAGCCACATCGGCGATCGTCACCAGATCATCAATCGCACCGTGGTCGGTGGTTCCTGCGGTACCCACAATTGCAAACGGAATGAGGCCTTCTGCTTTGGCTTGCTCAACCACAGCTTCAAGCTTAGTCACATCCATCGTGCCGTTGGGTAGCGCATCAACAGCAAGAATCGCTTTCTCACCGAGCCCCATCCAAGACGCCGATTTTTGTACCGTGAAGTGGGATTTTTTCGAGCAAACAATACGCAGCTTGTCCGCATACTCAGGCAGACCCAATTTCTGGATTGAATGGCCACTGAGCTTATCTGCGATCCAGTCACGAGCCAGCATCAGGCCCATCTGGTTGCTTTGCGTGCCACCACTGGTGAAAATACCGTCTGCTTGCGCGCCCAGTTCATACTTTTCACACATCCAATCCACGACTTTCTGCTCAACAAAGGTTGCCGCAGAAGATTGATCCCATGAGTCCATAGATTGGTTCAGTGACGCAATAATAGCTTCAGCAACGACGGAAGGCATTAATGGTGGAGTGTGTAGATGCGCGATACAGTCAGGGTGTTGAACCATGATGGAGTTTTTCGCCACCAATTCAGCGGTTTCAGAGATAACGTCTTTTAGTGATGCATTTTTGTTATCCAGATCCACAGCGTAAATCGCCTCTTCCAACACTTTAGGATCAAGGCCAGAATAAGGGGCTTTCACCTCTTCAAACACGGCTTTCATCGCAGCGGTGGTATGGTTCATTACTTGTGAGAACTCTTGGCTGCCCATGTGACCGGTATGAATAAAGTGTTTTTTCCATTCTTGGTTAACTTGCTCAGGATCTTTTTTACCGCCGCCTGCAGCAAGAATCGCTTCTTCAAGCACGCGTAACGCGAAATCGAGCTGTTCAAACGAAATGATGACGGGAGGCAAGAAACGGATAACTGAACCATCACGGCCGCCTTTTTCTACCATCAAGCCGCGCTCAAGCGCCGCACGTTGAATGGCAAGAGTCAATTGTGGCGCTGATTTCGGTTCGCCAAATTTGTTCAGTTCACCGCCTGGATCTTTAATCTCAAGGCCCAGCATCAAACCTTTACCGCGCACTTCGGCAATGCAGTTGACTCGGCTTTGGATTTTTTCTAAGCCAGCGCGTAAGTATTGACCCGCAATACGCGCATGCTCAACCAAGTTATCACGCTGAATGATTTCCAGTGCTTTAGCACCTGATACCATTGCAAGTTGGTTGCCACGGAAGGTTCCGGTGTGCTCACCCGGACGCCATGTGTCGTGCTTTTTGTTGATGACCAGAATCGACATTGGTAAACCGCCGCCGATGGCTTTTGATAAGCAAAGAACATCAGGAATAATGCCTGATTCTTCAAATGCAAAGTTGTGGCCTGTTTTGCCCACACCACACTGGATTTCATCAAAAATCAAAAGGATGCCGTGCTCATCACAAATACGGCGCAGTTCGCGCAACCAGAATGCTGGCGCAGGGATCACCCCACCCTCACCTTGTACTGGTTCAACGATGATCGCGGCAGGTTTCATGATCCCCGCTTCATCGTCATTCAGCAGACGTTCAATGTAACGGATGCTGGCTTTCGCGCCTTCATCACCACCTAAACCAAACGGACAGCGTAAGCTGTATGGGAAAGGCATAAAATGCACATCGGACATCAAGCCAGTACGGCGTGCCTTGGTATTGAGGTTACCCATCATCCCCATCGTGCCGTTAGTCATACCGTGGTAAGCACCGCGGAAGGCAAACATGGTGTTACGACCCGTAGTTTGCTTAGCAAGCTTAATCGCCGCTTCTACGGCATCCGCACCCGATGGGCCACAGAACTGGATCACACACTCTTCACCCAACGCTTTAGGTAAAAAGCCTTTCACGGTTTTGATGAAGTGAGTTTTCGCTTCAGTGGCAATATCCAGAGTTTGGTATGGCAACCCCGAATCGAGTTGTGATTTTAATGCTTGGTTGATTTCAGGATGGTTATAGCCAAGCACCAAAGTACCTGCGCCCGCCAAACAGTCCAAGAAAATCTGCCCACGTGTATCTTCCACCAAACAGCCATAGGCTTGCTTAATGGCAATAGGAATACGGCGTGGATAAGAACGCACTTCAGATTCATGCGCAGCTTGATCAAGCAGCACTTGGTCTGGCGTGAGATCGTAGAGACCGTCTAATAACGGCACTTGAGTTGAAAACAGAGTTGCGATGTGGTTATCGACTTCAAAGGCTGTACTCATCTTTTTCCCCTTGAGATGATTCGTTTCCGCCTTTCCGGTTTAGGTTATGGAAATGGCGAATAGCAAAATGCTCCGCGTTTGCGCATAGGCAAGCCGGAATGTAGGTCATCGCTTGGATGACAAAATGCTAAATCAGAGAATCAAGGTTCAGTAATGCTACTGTCTTGTTGAACAGGGCATAGAGGAAGTACAAAGCTGATTAATGTGTATAAGTTAAGTGAGTTCAATGTTGGGTTTCCCATTCACATGCCGCTCCGCAGCAAGAGTATCCCGTCTATCGACAAAAGGACTTGTCGATACCTACCCTACGTGGTGTCACAATCAGCCTGAATGGTCACCACGCGTGTCCCCCAGAAGCTCAGTCCGAGATTGGCGCGAACCTTACCATAAAAAGAAAGTCAAGCGCAATCGTTTTTAATAATTATTCGCATCAGTTGCATAGTAAAATTGACATAAAACGTTATAAGCCAAATTTCTTTTGCCATACAAATTTTTTATACCTCTATCTCTCAGCAAAGAGAATCAAAGCGATACAAAAATGCCCCCGCAGTGCGGAGGCATTATACTCACCAAATCATAGTGATTATTGTGCTGATTTCAGCGGTAAAGAGAGGCGCAACAATGCATAACCCAATAGAGCTGCCGTAGTAGAGCCCATCAGAATCCCCAAACGTGCGTAGGTGTCATAAGCCTCATTCACTTGGCCAAAAGCCAGTGATGAAATGAAAATCGACATGGTAAAACCAATCCCACACAGTACCGACACTGCAAAAATATGTCTGAAATTAATACCCTCTGGCAACTTCGCCACGCCCAGTTTTACTGCAGCCCAGCTGAAGCTGAAGATACCAATCGGCTTACCTAAGCAAAGACCTAACGCGACACCTAATGGCAGCATCGATGTTAAACCGGCTAGAGAAACGCCTTGTAATGAGATACCTGCATTGGCAAAAGCGAACAACGGTAAAATACCAAACGCCACATAAGGATGCAGTGCATGTTCCAGATGCTTCAGTGGAGAGTGCTCACCCTTGTTGCCTTTCAGTGGGATAGCAAAACCAATGACCACTCCAGCCAATGTCGCATGTACGCCCGATTTCAATACCGCAATCCACAAAATCAAACCCGCGACTAAATACACACTGAGTTTAGTCACGTGTTTAGCGTTAAGCATGAACAGTACGCCTGTCATAATAAAGCCAACCGTCAGCGCGATGGTTGAAAGATCACTGCTGTAGAACAGAGCAATAATCACCACAACACCAAGGTCATCGATGATCGCAAGCGCCAATAGAAACACTTTCAAGCTCACCGGAACGCGTTTACCCAGTAAGGCCATAATCCCTAGAGCAAACGCAATATCTGTCGCGGCAGGGATCGCCCAACCTTGAATTGCCTCTGGATCATTAAAATTGAACATCACGTAAATCAGTGCAGGGGCAAGCATACCACCCACTGCAGCAATTGCCGGGAAAATGGCCGTTTCACGCGATTTTAAAGCACCTTCCAACAACTCGCGTTTTACTTCTAAACCGATCAACAAGAAGAATACCGCCATTAGGCCGTCGTTGATCCAGTGTGAAACCGACATCCCAAACAGATAGGTATGCAAAAAGGCTTGATAGCCTTCAGCCATTCCTGAGTTGGCAATCACCATAGCAATCGCCGCAGCAATCACCAACAAGATGCCCCCTGCCGATTCCATTTTAAAAAAGTCTCGAATCATGTCAGACATAAGTTTGTCCTTAAATTATGTTAATAATTGATTAACAATAGAATGATGACCCAGAGTGTAGCTAGGCTTGAGGCAATGGAAAAATCGATTGTAATGAGGCATTACTTCGGTTTTTCCGAGTTTATTCAGATTTCAGTGTAAATTTCACCTAATTTCAGTATAGACATAGCGCTTTGCATGCCAATAGCAAAAATGGTAACGGATTGTTTTATCTTATCGGCATAACAAAGAAAGCGCATAATGCGCTTTCTTTGAGACAAACAGTAATGAAGGTATGTCAGCCTTAATAACCCGATAACTGCATAAATCCGGTTTCGTTATGGCTGCCTAGTATTTTTATTCGCCCTTCCCAATAGGGGATTAAAAAGGCTTGCCATGCATCTCGATCGAGCGGCTCAATAGAAACATCAATTTGTTGCTTAGGAATGATTAACCGCCAACGTAAAGGAATGCGCTTACCATTGCTGAGTTGAGACGAAGAGAGTGATTCTAGCTGGATATCACTATTCGACAACACGATATTCTTACCCTTACGGTCATACAACATGCCGTAGAAATAGTCTGGAACACCATCATGACGAAATCGATTGACGCTTAACCAGCGCTGTTCATCTAGCGGAATAACGAAGTGATCGGTTCCGGTTTGCTCTGTCGCAACCAGTTCACTGCCCCACTCTTTGCTTAACCACGCTCGCCCACTGACACGAAGCGCAGGCTGGTTAATATTGGGGGCGAATAAACCATGTACGGCAATGTAAGGTTGTTGAAACTGGTAACTCGCCAACGAAAGTAGATCTTGCCGGATTTGATATCCGCGATCGCCGGAAAGCACGTAGGGACCCAGTGCTCTCAGTTGCAAATTCAGTGCGAAATGGTCCGCGCTAATATGTAAATTACCGGGTAAAGGCCCCATTCCAAGCGATCGCCAAGTCCAATTGTCAATCCACATACGGAAAGGTTGATCACTGCTCCCCGCTTGACCAATTCCGCCACGAGCTATTTTTTGATCCCGCAAAGCCATTTTCTTACCGTTAATGACTACCGAAGAGAAGTACAGCTGTGGTGTCTGCCACCCCATCGTATCTCGCTCGTCCTGAGCTAAACGCAGAAAATTCCACTGAACACTGAATGTGTTGCCACTTTCATCTTCAAGCCAGGCGTAAAATCGCCACCACTCTTGTTGGAATTCGGGACGAGAAGCGAAATCCTCCGGCAAGCTGACGGGGTGATTGGGCAGCACAGGTTCAAATATCGCCTGCTTGGTATGATTGGGGTGGTCTGGCGAAGAGAGCAACATATTGTGATATTCATTTTGCTCGTAGCCAATAAAGCCGACCACAAAGAACAAGGCCCCTAAACAGAGCCAAATCCATTTATTTGCTCGCAGGTGAAAACGGCGCATTACAATGCCTCTCGCAACGATTTCATCGGTGATTTCCGTGCTAAACGAATCACAGGTAAAGCGCCAGCCAAAATCAGCGCAACCATTGACCAAACCACCGTATGTACATATTGGCCAGGCACCATTTGTAACTGCATTGTCCAACCAAAAGAGTGTTTAATCACCACATCAATCACCAATTTGGCCAAGGTCAACCCCAATGGCAAAGCAATTAACAAAGAAATCGCACCAAAAACAAACAGTTGCATCCCGCCAATCAATACTAATTCTTTCCCAGAAACACCAAGACAACGCAGTAAGGAAACGTGGCGTTGACGTGATGTTTCTCCAGCTAGGGTTGAAAAGAAAATGCCACAGACCGCAATAAACAGCGTGATATTACCCAACGTTCCTGCAATGGAGAAAGTACGGTCAAAGACTCGCATTGCGTGCGTATGAATATTGGTGTTATCAAAAATACGATCCGCATCCAGCCTGAAAATAGTGTCGAGACGTTTTTTAACGCTTTCACCGGTGAGCCCTTCTTTGAGCACGACCGCCAACGCAACGTTACCAGTACCGGCAAAGGCTTTCATCCAGTTTTGATGCGACATCATCACCTGATGATAAGGATTACCATAATCGTAATAAACACCAAACACCGCCCACCCAGAGCCCATTGGCTCGGGTAAATCAATTAAGTCACCCGGTCGGATGCCAAGTTTCAATGCCATCGACTCACTCACCATCACACCACGTGCATGGTGCAAGTGATACCAGTAATTCGGCACACCTAACTTCACCGTCAAAGAGTCCAATTCACCATCAGAAGCGCCGGTACTCACGACTTGCACTGGGCCATGCTGAGAGGCAAAATCTTTTTCCCATCGCCACCACACTGAATCGACCTCAGGTTGTTGCCCGAGCCATTGACTCATGCGCGAAGCCATACTGTTACTTGGATAGAGGTAAATATCTGCGGCGAGTCGCTGGCTCAACCAACGATCGGTGGTATCACGAAAGCTGCCTACCATGGTTTCAACACCAATATTGGCGGCCAACGCCACCATGAAAGCCATGGTCGCCACACCTCGATAACTCATGCTCGCAGCCGCATCGGCGAAGAACCAGCGGACTTTGACCCAACGCAGCGTATAAGAAAAACTGGTGAACAGTGTCCAGATAATGTATGGCGTAAACAGCGCAACACTCAGCAGCATCAAACCAATAATCGCGAAACCTGATTGTTGGCTTTGAGGGGCTTGGTATATCGCTACTGCGGCAACGCACAGGGCGCAAGCTAACAACGCTTGCAACTTAAACTCTTTACCAGCGAAACGGACTAACGACAATCGAGCCGATAAGCGGATCGGTTGTGAACGTAATAAGCGTACCAAAGGCCAAGCACATGAAGCCAGCGCCGCAAAGAGTGCCATCAGTAAGCTGTAACTACTCCATGACCAATCCCACCCGATGTCCAAATCCACATTGGCGTTATACAGATAGCCTAAACTGCTGGCGACCGCAGGAATTAATTGGTTAGCGAGCAATAAACCAAACACGTTACCGCACAACCAGCTGACGAGCACCAACAGCAGCAGTTCAACCATCAGTGCCTGCCCCAACTGCCAGCCATTCACCCCCATCTGTCTGAGTGTGCCAACTAAAGGCTGACGCTGTACCATTGAAAGTGACATTGCCTGATAAAAAATAAAGATGCCGACAAGGAAAGCCAACATGCCCATCGCGGTTAAATTCAGGTGAAAGGCCTGCGTTAACGATTCCAACTCAGAACGGGTGCTGCGCACCAAAGTCAAACCATTCGGCAAACTCTTCTTCAAACGATCCAACTTAGCGGCGGGCATATCCGCACACGCTATCACCGTGAGCCCGGAGCCCTTTTTCAGCATGCGCACTAAAGACAAATCGGCCACCACTCGCATTCCGGTCACTTGGTTATGCGTATCAATGGTGATCGGGCCGAGTTTCGAACCATCGGTCAGCGCAATGTAGTCCCCTTCTTGCCAGTCTTGTAATTTGGCTAACTCTTGACTCACCATGATCGGATATGGCGGATTCATTAGTTGCAATCCGGTTTGTTGCGCCAATGTTTTACTGCTGTCTAAAGACAGTAACGCAACAGGATCAACGCCTTGCAAAATAATATCTAAGCCAGAAGTGGTACTGAAACGATAGTCATCAAAAGGCACACATTGCTGAAAACCATCTCGACGCAGTTGAATATAAAAACCTTGAGGGATTTTATTGGCAATGTGTTTAGAGCGAATACGATAAGGCAGAGGATTGGAAAACAGTTTTTCACCATGCTCGTAACTCTGTCTTGCATGATGATTTATGGCCGTAACGCCAACCAGTAAGGAAACCCCAAGAGTTAAACCAAGCCAGACCAGAAAAATCTGCAGCGGATAGCGACGATAATGACCCAATAGCGCTTTAACTACGGGCCATAACATGCAGCTGTCCTCCTTGCAGACGAATACAGCCATCCATATGTTGTGCGACTTTTTCACTGTGCGTCACCAATAATAGTGCACAGTCCAACTGACGCGTCAGCGAGGTCAGCAAACGCATCACTGCTTCGGCATTACGCTCATCCAAGCTGCCCGTCGGTTCATCGGCAAGGAGAATTTTCGGTTCCATATACAAAGCACGAGCAATCGCTGCTCTTTGTTGTTGGCCACCAGACACTTCTTCAGGGTATCGACCAAGCAGAGGCATGAGATCTAAAGCAGAAAGGATTTGTCGCCACAAGCCCGCATCTTCAGGAAGCCCTTTAAGTTGGCGACAAAAACGAATGTTATCGGCAATATTCAGCGTTGGCAGCAAATTATATTGCTGAAAAATCTGCCCAATATTATTGCGGCGAAATGCGGTGCGGTTGTGCTCTGAGGTATGGTGCATAGGGAAGCCGGGAAACCAAATTTCGCCAGAATCTACGCAGTCGAGTCCCGCAATAAGATTAAGCAATGTGCTCTTACCCGAACCACTTTCGCCCATCAGCGCTAACTGATCGCCTTGATTTAACGTCAACTCAGCCCCCTGCAACACAGGATGAAACTCATCACCGTCTACATAGCCTTTGCATAGGTCTACCAGTTGTAACATCAAACCACTCATTGCCGAAAATGAAACTGGGAACAGAATCTACACCAAAACCCCAAACGGAGAAAGCATTTTGGCTAGCAGATCACACTATATGCATTAATTTGCACCAATCGACCGATGAGTGTCTAATTTTCAATCAAATTCTTCATCCACTTCTTGCTTTTCATACGGTGTAATGAGCCAAACCATTTCACGGCTTCTTCGGTAAGGAACAGCAAATAAATCCATTCCGGATCGACTTTAAGCACCAAGGCGGCAAAAGCGGCCAATGGAATTCCAATACACCATTGCGCAACGATGTCTTGCCCTAAGCAGAATTTCACATCGCCCCCCGCTCGCAACACGCCCACAATCACCGTCATAGGCAGTGAGCGCAGCACAATACCTAAACTCAAGATCAAAATGAATTTTTCTGACAGCTCCCGAGTTTCCGGCGTCAGCGCAGTAAACGCACCAAGTACAGGAATTTGCAATAGATACAAACAGATCGCGACAACCACACCCACCAGAATACTGCACGCAGTGACCCCAATCGCTTGGTAATAAACAGCCTGATAATTTTTGGCACCGAGTTGATTACCCACGAGCACTGCGGCTGCATTCGACATGCCGATCAATAGGCTCAACGAGATCGACTCAACGGGCGTCATCACCGATAACGCCGCAAGCCCCTGCACGCCAGTCTGCCCCATAATTGCATGGTAGGTGAATAACCCCGCAGCCCAGATCAAAAAGTTAAAGGTCGTCGGCAGAGAGAGGCGTAGAAAACGGCTGATCTTGGGCCAGTCAATCACGGCTTTCACATCTAACCAGCCAAAGGCCATCAAATGCTGTTTGCCATATAAATAGCTGTATAAACAAGCCACCTCAATTGCACCACTGAGCACAGTAGCTATCGCGGCACCTTCAATCCCCATCGCAGGGAAGCCGAATTTACCGAAAATCAGGATCCAGTTAAGCAGAACGTTGGATAAGATACCGATACCGCTGAAAAAAGTGCTCACGCCAGGCTTATGCATGGCACGCAACCCAACAGCCATACTGCTCACACACGCTACCGCAAACATGGTGAACGAGGTAATCACCAAATATTGGCTACCTAAGGCGTTGACTTGTGTTGATTCGGTCGTCAGCGACATAATTTGTTCTGGGAAGAACAAGAACAGCAACACGGTGAAAAAGGCAAAGAAGTTAGAGACTAACCACGTGAGTGCCGTACTTTCACGCACACCTTTGCGATCCCCTGCCCCCCAATATTGCGCGGTCAGCAATGCGCCACCCGTGGTCACACCCACCAACATAATGGTGGTCACAAAAGTAGCGCGAGCGGCAACGCCAACGGCCGCAATTTCCGCTTCTCCAAGTTGACCTAACATCAAGACGTCAACCAACCCTCGGCTGGAAAACATGATATTTTGTAGTGTGATCGGCAACGCGATGGCGATCAGGCGGCGAAAAAAATCCCCTCTCATGTGGGATAAAACTTGAGAGACAACAGACACAACATCACTCCACAGCGTGTGATATCCCCTTCCTAATCAGTCCATAAACTCGACCAAGGAGGGCATAGTAAGCAGAAAAATCCGCGTTATTATACTCACGCGTGCATAATCACAACAAACGATTAAAAAGGATGACCGAATGAAAAAGGTATTAGTGTTAGGTGCATCAGGTTATGTAGGGGCACAACTGCTACCATTACTTCTGGATGCGGGATACCAGATCACCGCAGCCTCCCGTCAAATTGAAGCGCTCAACACTCGTCTGCCTACTCATCCCAACTTGACTCGGCTCAGTCTCGATCTCGCTGATCGTCAGAAAACGCTCGCGACCATCCCCAATTATGACCTAGTGTTTTTCTTAGTGCATGGTATGGCTCATGGGGGAGATTTTGTCGATTACGAGCTGTCATTGGCACAAAACGTAAAGGATGCGCTCGATCTTCCGCATAATCAGGTGCGACATGTCATTTATTTAAGCTCTTTGCAGCCAGAATCCGGTCACTCGCCACACCTACAAGCTCGTTACGATACCGGTCGAATTTTGCGCCAATCTCTCGTGCCCATTACTGAACTTAGAGCAGGTGTCATTATTGGTTCTGGTTCTGCGGCTTTCGAAATCATGCGTGATTTTGTGTATAACCTGCCCGTGCTGATCACGCCCAAATGGGTTGACTCCAAAGCCAACCCTATTGCGCTAACCAACCTCAATACTTATCTGCTTAAGTTTGCCCAAGAGCAGCCACGCGAACATCAGATGTTTGAACTTGGAGGACCCGATGTATTGAGTTATCGAGAACAATTTCGCATTTTGTGCGAGCTCACTGGCAAACCATTTCGCTTGTGGTCGACACGCTTTCTCACCCCGCGCATGGCTTCACGCTGGTTAGGCATGGTCACGTCCGTGCCAAGCACCATTGGTCGCTCTCTTCTAGAAGGATTGACCCACGATTTTATTGCGGACACCCATTCAATAGCGGCACGCTACCCGCAAGTGTTAATTTCCTACCGTGAAGCTGCCGCCCAAGCGATGGAGAGTGAGGGGACTTTTGTGCGTAGTCAGGTGTGGGGCTTTGATCCTAACGCCATTTTACGTTGGCAGCCCGGGTTTGGTTATTACCCGAAACAGGCGGGTGCCAGCATCGAAACCGAGTTAAGTAACCAAGAACTATGGAAAGTGATCCGCACCATCGGTCATCGTGACCAAGGTTACTTTTTTGCCAACGTGTTGTGGCGCACACGAGAATGGCTCGATCTCTTTTTCGGCGGTGGTAAGCCGATCCGGCGTTATCCGGCCGGTGCTGAACTGGCGGTCGGTGATTTTATTGATTCTTGGAAAGTGATTCGCTGCCAACCTCAACAGTTTTTGTCGCTGCTGTTTGGCATGAAAGGTCCCGGATTGGGGCGTTTGGAATTCACCATTGATGATTTAGGTGATAAGCGACGCCTCAACGTCACAGCTTGGTGGCATCCACAAGGTTTTCTTGGCCTCTTGTATTGGTATGCGATGATGCCGGCTCACCTGTTTATTTTCCGTGGCATGGTGCGAGCAATCATAAAAAATCCCGCCGCGATTAAGCGACGGGATCAATTTATAGAGAAACTCAAATGGATTTATTGAGCGCGAAAGGAGAGCGGTATCTCAGCCAACTGTGTGCCTTGGTTAGCTGGGAAAATCAGGTATTCACCGTGATATTTCACATTCGATTTGTAATCGGTCTGCTTGTGTACCATAAAACCGGCCGCAAAGGCTTTTTCAACAAAACCGGCATGATGACCACGCACAAACCAGTTCATCGGTTTGACTAATAACTCGCCATCGAAACAGGCTTCACACTGCACGGAACACAATGCCAATGAGTTCTGACCATCGGTAAAAATCTGCACTTTGCCAGCATTGACTAACGGCTCAGAGGTTGAAACTTCCCAACCCGCTTGCTCCATTTCATCCAAAAACGCTTCGATCTGCTTATCGGTAATCGGCGTATGGTCTTGCTCAGCAAAGAAATGGGCGTAATACGCAGAGATGCGTTGAAACGTCGGTAACAGTTGTGATTCTGTCCCTTTTGAACGCCCTGCTTTCTGCCACTGAGTTAAATTGTCGCCAACACAACGATGAAAACGTTGCGCTTTCAGTGCTTTCGTTACCCAGTGCACTAAAAAGTGGTTATTCGCGACTGGTGCATTCGCCAGTTTGCCCGCTTTATGTTCGGCCTCTAATTCTGCCAGTGCAGTATTCACCACATTTTGAATTTCTAAATGGTAGTTCGCCATTACGTCTTTTTTTCCTAACGTCCAAGTAAAACGGCGCCTGATAACACAGAGCAAGCGGCCATCACAAATATCATTGGCCACGTTTCAGTACCTGGCATTGCAGCAACCACAGCCCCCACAATCGAGCCGGTACCAAAACGCAGCGTCCCCGCTAATGACGAAGCTGTACCCGCCATGCGTGGGTATTTACTTAGCAGTAATCCCATTGAGTTACTGCCTATGGTGGAAATAGTGCCAACAAACAACACCACAAAAGGTACCGTTCCCCACAATCCCCAATTCATTAACCAACTCGAAAACAAGCCGATACCGGCAATCAGCTGGATAAATAAGCCAAAGCGCAGCATGTTGTGGGAACCGACCTTTTTGACAAAACGGCCGTTAATGCTGGTCATGGCGATCATCGCCACGATGTTCAGTCCAAACAGGTAACCAAACTCACTTGGACTGACACCATAAATATCAATATAAACAAACGCCCCAGCGGTTAAGAAGGCGAACATTCCCGCAAATGAAAAAGCACCGGAGAAGATCAGCCCCATCGCTACTGGGTTTTTGCAAAGATTATAGTAGTTACGAATCGTGCTACGAAAACGCAGTGGTTGACGATTCTCAGGGCTCAGTGTTTCCGGAATCTTCCACATCACCATTGCGATCACGAGCGCGGCAAACAGTGCCAGTACCCAGAAAATCGAACGCCAACCGAACCAAATCGCTAAATGCCCACCGATCATCGGCGCCACCAAGGGCGCGAGTGTCACCACTAAAGTAACAAACGACATCGCACGTGCAAAATCTTCACGATCAAACATATCGCGCACCACGGCTTGGATAACTACCGCGGCAGCAGCACCCGCAAAACCTTGCGCTGCACGAATATAGGTTAACGCATCAATCCCATTCGTGGTGGCGCTGACCATCGCTGCGATGCCGAATAGAAAGATACCGCATAGCATCACTGGGCGGCGGCCATAGCTGTCAGCGAGTGGACCATGTAGTAACTGCCCTATAGCAAAACCTGCGGTGTATGCCGTCAGGGTAATTTGTACCGCACCGGCGTTCACGCCAAAATCGCGGGCAATCGTTGGCATGGCAGGCAAATACATGTCGATCGCCAGCGGTGTCAACGCACCGAGCGCACCGAGCACAATATAAAGCAGCAAGCTCATTTGTGGGGCTTGTGGGGTATTTATGGTTTGGGGGCAGGACATAATTCTCCGTAGAGTTAAATTCATGTTTTGGCATACACCTTACAGTGTATGCCAATCAGAGATTGCTTGATGAGGCAAAAAATCGTGGGTGACTTGACGCTCAGGCTGAGCGCTAAGTCCTGTCGGTCTATGGTCTTAAAAAATGCCGCGATTAACTAGTTCTAATTCGGAAACAATCTATTTCCTAAATCTCTGTTTATTTCCAGATCGAAGCAACTTCGTCTTCTGTTAAATAACGATATTCGCCGGGTTCCAGTGCCTCATCCAATGTGATTTGACCAATTCTCTCACGATGTAACCCAATGACTTTATTACCCAAAGCCGCAAACATGCGTTTCACTTGGTGATATTTACCTTCATGAATGGTCAGCAGCACTTCGGTTTCGCTAACCACTTCCAACTGTGCAGGCAAGGTCAATTCACGCTCACCACGCAACTCAATGCCTTGGGTGAATTGATCAGCGTAATCGGCTTGAATCGGATCGGCCAACCACACGCGGTACGTTTTCTCACACTTATGTTTTGGTGACGTCACACGGTGTGACCATTGACCATCATCGGTAATCAGCAGTAAACCGGTGGTATCCACATCCAAGCGTCCTGCAAAATGTAAATCTTCAATATTCACTTCGTCGAGCAAGGTAAATGCGGTTTGGTTGAAACCATCTTCATGTGAACACACGACCCCGTCAGGCTTGTGCATCATAATGTAGCGTGGGCCGTGCAACGTAATTTCGCGATCTTGCCACTCAACACGTGACGTCTCTTTGAGCTTGAACGCACCGCTTTTTTGTACAACATCGTCAACGGTGACTTCACCAACTTTTGTAGAAGTTAGAGTGGCTTCTTTGCGCGTCGTACCGAGCGCATCACACAGGAATTTGTCTAAACGCATGCTTACCTCATCTGCTTGAAGTCGGCTATTATACAGACCTGTCACGACAATTACCCAGCGCAATTGCATCTCACGCATCCTAAGCGATGCAAAACACATCAATTGCCCAAAACTTCGGTAACTCCCAACGGATGTATACGTTACGACCTTATCAAGCAGACTCAGTTAAAGCGGTAGTACACTATTTTCGCCAGCACTCGACCCCAGCCGTGATTGTTCTGCCAACCGGTGCAGGCAAAAGCTTAGTGATTGCTGAACTCGCCCGCTTAGCACGGGGGCGAGTTTTGGTGTTGGCGCATGTCAAAGAATTAGTTGAGCAAAACCATGCCAAATATGAAGGCTATGGCCTGACGGGAGCGATTTTTTCGGCCGGATTAGGCCGTAAAGAGACCGATCAGCAAGTGGTGTTTGCCTCAGTACAATCGGTAGTACGCAACTTAAGCGATTTCCAAAATCAGTTCTCTTTATTAGTGATTGATGAATGCCACCGTGTGCCGGATGACAAAAACAGCAGCTACCAAAAAGTGATCCGCCACTTGCTGGAACTCAATCCAGGAATGAAAGTGCTTGGGCTGACGGCTACACCCTATCGACTCGGGATGGGATGGCTCTATCAGTACCACACCCGCGGTTTAGTACGTAGCGAAGAGTCCCGTTTTTTCCGCGATTGTATTTTTGAGCTGCCGATTCATTATCTGCTCGACGAAGGTTTCCTCACCCCCGCAAAACTGATTGATACGCCCGTGATGAGTTACGACTTTTCACAGCTTAAACCGGCGAATACTGGGCGCTATCGTGAATCGGAACTCGATTTAGTGATTGAGCAATCACAGCGTGCCACACCGCAAATCATCGCGCAGATCATTCAGTTTGCTAAAGATCGACAAGGCGTGATGATTTTTGCTGCGACCGTGCGCCACGCCGAAGAGATTTACCGCTTACTGCCCACCGAGCACTCCGCTTTGGTGATTGGGGATACCCCAACGCCAGAACGTGACCGCATCATCCAAGCCTTCAAACAGCAGCAGATAAAGTTTTTGGTCAATGTGTCCGTGCTCACCACGGGGTTTGATGCACCGCATGTCGATTTGATTGCGATTTTACGCCCCACCGAGTCGGTCAGTTTATATCAGCAAATCATTGGACGAGGGCTGCGTCTTTCTGAAGGTAAAACTGACTGCTTAGTGCTCGACTACGCGGGAAATCAGTACGACTTGTATCAACCTGAAGTCGGCGATCCAAAGCCAGATTCAGACAGCGAAATCATCACCATTCCCTGCCCTGCTTGCGGTTTTAACAATAATTTTTGGGGCAAGCTGGATGCCAATGGCTTTCTGCTTGAACATTATGGTCGCCGCTGCCAAGGCTTCTTTACTGATGAAGAAACGGGCGAGCGTGAACATTGCGGTTACCGCTTTCGGGCGAAATACTGCAATGAATGTGGTGCGGATAACGACATCGCAGCGCGCATCTGCCATGAATGTGATGCCACCTTGGTTGACCCTGATAAAAAGCTCAAAGAAGCGCTCAACCTGAAAGATGCACTGGTGTTTGAATGTACCGACATGAGCTTGAAAGTTCATAAAGACGCCAAGGGGAAAAGTCAGTTGCAAGTGACTTACCACGGGCAAGATGCGGTGCAAGTACACCAATTTTGGTCACTAGGCACGCCACGCCAAAAGCAGCAATTTCGCGATCAATTTGTGCGCCCACATTTGGCGGATAAACATCGTCCATTTGAGGCAGCAACGCCTGCGAAAGTGGTGGATCATCAACACCGTTTTCGGCCGCCCTTGTTTGTGATTGCACGTAAATCGGGGCGTTTTTGGGCTATCCGCGACAAAGTATTTGCCGATGAATTTGCCTCTTCAACCGAGAGTAAACCGCCATCGTCCTAGCCATAATGATGAGGGGGCAGGAATTCACTTTCTGTTCATTTTTCTCCGGTTATACTCGCTGCAGGTCCAAAATGCAGGTATTGACTATGCACATTCTCCGTATGCCGCTGAAGCCGCAAGCGAGTACCCTACTCCTGGTGCTCTTTTTAGGGTTCTCTCTTCCCGCTCATGCTGACAACAAAGTGCGTGATTGGGAACAAGGTTCGTATCGTGAAGGGACGCAAATCGAAATTGATGAAGACCAAGATGATGTTTACCGCGCCGTTCAAAAAGGTCTCATTCGTCCATTTGCAGAACTCTACGCAACGGTTGATCAACAACTGAATGGGCGCTTAATCAAGGTTGAACTTGATGAAGACGACAGCGAATGGATTTATGAGCTGAAATTGGTGTATGACAACCAAGTGTTTCGTGTGGAATATAATGCTGCCACGCTTGAATTGATGTCGATTCGCGG
The DNA here is from genome assembly GCF_000696385.1 of Vibrio metoecus. Classification (GTDB taxonomy): domain Bacteria; phylum Pseudomonadota; class Gammaproteobacteria; order Enterobacterales; family Vibrionaceae; genus Vibrio; species Vibrio metoecus. The sequence goes on from NZ_JJMN01000065.1 coordinate 23,919, forward strand.
TCGCAACGTCATTCGTGACCATAAAAAAATAACCGAGCAAGCCATGAAAATATTAGTTGTTGAAGATGATGTACAGTTGGGTAACCAAATCCTATCTGCCTTAGATCAAACGGGCTGGGTTCCCGAGCTATCACAAGATGGGATTGATGCGCTGTATCGCGCCACTGCCGAAGAATGGGACGTAATTGTGCTCGATCTCGGCCTACCGAAATTGGATGGGTTGACCGTACTCAAAGGTATTCGAGATGAAAACATCAACACACCTGTGGTGATTTTGAGTGCGCGAGACACCCTCACTCAGCGTGTGGAAGGTTTAAATGCGGGTGCGGATGATTACCTTACCAAGCCATTTGAAATGGTGGAGCTGATCGCTCGTATCCGCGCTCAATTACGTCGCGCTTCAGGTAATGCCTCTCCAGTGATGCAAGTGGGCGATCTCAGGTTTAGATACACGCACTTCCAAAGTGATGTGGCGTGGACAAGCCATTAGCCTCACTGCGTTGGAATATAAAGTGATCGCTTATTTCATGCATAACCCAGAGAAAGTGATTTCACGTACCGAATTGGTCGAGCACATCTACAAGCAAGATTTTGATCGCGACTCCAATACCATTGAGGTATTCATTGGACGCCTGCGTAAAAAAATTGCACCTGACGTGATCAAAACCGTGCGTGGTCTTGGGTATCAACTGCATGCCTGCTAAGCCACGCGCCTTACGTCATCTCAGTTTAAAAACCCGCTTGCTGCTTACGGCCACGTTGTGGCTTAGCGCGATGATCTTAGCGGCGGGCTACCTTATTCCAAACCTCATTCATCAATACTTGATTCAAGATGTGCAGAGCCAGTTACAACTCTCGATGGATGAGATCACCGCCAATCTGGAAGCGAATCCGCAGGGGCAACTCACCCTCTCAACTCGCCTTGCCGACCCACGTTTTGCACAGCCGTATAGCGGATTATATTGGTCAGCCACGTTAGGGGAACAAACCCTGCGTTCACGTTCGTTGTGGGATCGATCTTTGACTGAGGAAACGCATGTGCACGGCCCCATTTATCTGGGTGCAAACGGGGAATCTTTAATCGTGTTGAAGCGTACCATTTATCTGCCAGAGTTTTCACAACCCATCACCATCACGATCGGCTTGGATGATGCTCCGCTCAAAGCCACTTTAAAGCGGGTCAGTAAAGAGTTGTGGATGATTTTAGGTTTACTGTTTAGTGGAATACTCATTCTGACCGGCGCTCAAGTGACGTGGTCACTTCGACCACTTTCGAAAATGCAGCGTGAACTGGCCGCATTGCGAAATGGTCAGCAGAATTCGGTGAATGGTGATTACCCGAAAGAAATTTCACCACTGGTCAATGACCTCAATGCCTTGCTCTTTCACTACCAAGAATTGCTAGAGCGGGCTCGTCATCATGCCGGTAATTTGTCTCACGCATTGAAAACGCCGCTTTCGGTGCTCAAAAATGAAGTCACACAGCTGAACGATGCGCAGCTCAAAAGCCAGTTGCAGCCTTCCGTAGAACAGATTCAGCAGCAAATTGACTACCATCTCGGGCGTGCTCGCATGGCAGGTTCTGCCAATATTCTCTCGGTCAAAACGGCACCAAGCCTACGAGTCGATGCGATTTCGCAAGCGTTTGACAAAGTGTATGCCGAGCGCGAAATCACGCTGGTTAATGAACTGGATTCGGACTTAGAAGTGGCCGTTGAACCAACCGACTTTGATGAGATGATCGGTAACCTGCTCGAAAACAGCTACAAATGGGCAAACAGCTTAATTCGCGTCCATAGTTATCCGATGGATGAACACTGGGTGCAGATCTGTATTGAAGATGATGGACAAGGCATTCCGGCTGACAATATTGAGAAAGCGCTCAAACGCGGTGTTCGTTTAGATGAAACCACACCCGGTACTGGACTTGGCCTTAATATTGTCAGTGAAATGGCACACAGCTACCGTGGCGCTCTGGCTTTGGGTGAAAGTCGTTTGGGTGGTTTGAAAGCAACGCTCACGTTAAAAACACCGTACACAGGATGTAAAAGCCGACCAAATCAACGCTAAAAACGGTATAAACCCCGATTTTCAGTTGCTCGAACAATGAATGAGTGCTAGTATCCGCGCTCGTTTCTGACCCTATTCATAGGCTTGGAAACTCTACGACATGGACAAGGTCGCATTGTCCTGTCACTCTGTTTTTTACTAATTTGAGAGTAAATACTATGAAATTCGAAGCAGTATTACGTACTGACCTAGGTAAAGGTGCGAGCCGCCGCCTACGTAACACTGGTTACTTCCCAGCGATCGTTTACGGTGGTGAAGCAGCTCCAGTTTCTATCTCACTGAACCACGATGACGTGATGAACCAAATGGACAAGCCTGAGTTTTACGAAGCTATCGTTCTGGTTATCGACGGCCAAGAAGTGAAAGTGAAACCACAAGACGTTCAACGCCACGCATACAAGCCAAAAGTTGAGCACATGGACTTCATCCGTATCTAATTCCCTACCAAGGAATTCATCGGATTAAATCCAGCCTTTTGCATAAATAAGATCATCGGCATTACCAACCGAGAAATCTAAAAATTCGAGACCCCGATAGCTACCAACTATCGGGGTTTCACCGTTTTAGGTACAACACAATTTCACCATCGATATTGTTCTCTTAATCCCAACTCTCTTGTGCAAATCGTGCCTCTCTTGCTTGCACTAAACTGCACTGTGTTGCCACCATCAGCTCAGCGAGTGTGATAGCGGGATTTTGGCTAATTAAGCGCTGTAGTTTAGTTTCTAAAGGTTCCAATTTATCGCTGTGTTGCTTTAACGCCATTTCGAGTTTTCTGATCAGATATTCGGCATCTTGATACTCAGTCGGCTTAATTTGGGTAACAAAGTGTTGTACAGAGATAGCCTCTCCCACTAACTGCCAATTGCGTGAGCGGCGAATACGCTTTAACTCACAACCCAAAGATTGGGCCTGAGGTTTTAAACGCTTAATGGTGTCACTACCAATCCGATGAATCAAAGAAGGTAACATGACAGTTACCCATTGATCGCTGATTTCCACACTTCGCTCCCATCAAAAACAAGGCATACTCACCTATCGTGCGCCGATTCATCCAATAATGTTCAATGACTTATTCAGCATGAGACGTGAGTTGATACCTCACTTTACCTTGTGTATCAAGCGTAAATGACCAAACGCTTTTTTCCGCTTGAAAACGATACAACCCCGAGAACTCACACGCTTCCAGTTGTGCAATAAATTGCGCTAAATCTGCTTCAGCAATCACAAAAGATCCTTGCGAATAGTTACTATCCAGATTATTCGCAACCTGAATTTGCGTGGTTGAGGCGGGAAGAATTGGCGGCAGCCAGCCGCGTTCAAACAGATGATCCGCCTGAGCCTGCTGATAGTCGGCGTAGTAATTTTCGACCACATCTGAACAGCCCATTAACACCAAAACGAAAGCAAGAAGTAACTTTTTCATTCAAACCTCATGGGTTGTTATGCTAAGAAATATAAAACCGATTGAGCGCGGATTTTACAACAATTGAGAGCTGTGCAATGTCCGATATTGTCAGTAAACAGCAAGAAGCCACAGATTCGTCCTCTATACCGATCATTCAATGCCTCAACAAGGAAGTTTATGACCTTAGTCACTGAAACCCGCCGTCTAGTCATTCGGCATTTTGAGCACTGCGATACGCCATTTATTATCCGTTTGCTTAATGAAGAGTCTTTTATCCGCTATATCGCGGACAAGAATGTGCACACCACTGAAGAAGCCTTGAACTATCTCACGAATGGTCCAATCGCCAGTTATCATGCCAACGGATTTGGTCTCAATATGGTTGAGCTCAAGGCTTGCGGTACACCTATTGGCATGTGTGGTGTCATAAAAAGGCCAGAACTGCAGCAACCCGATCTCGGTTATGCTTTTTTGCCTGAGCATTGGCGAAAAGGCTATGCCGAAGAGGCGGCAATAGCAGTATTACACCACGCTTTCCAACACTTTTATTTCCAGCAACTCCTCGCGATAACCCTACCTAACAACCAAGCCTCCAATGCTTTATTGAAGAAAATCGGCTTTACCTTGCTTGGTTCTTGTGAGCTGTATGGCGATGAAAATAACCTGTATCAATATCGACATAAAAAATCATGATCTACCTATCATAACGCCGTGAAATTGATGCCAGTGATGTCGCTTGAACCATACTGAAATGAGTTCAACTTCAATAACTTTCTCATTTTTTGTCGGGGGTGGATGATGGTATCCAATCTACAGAATCGTGCTCATCGCACGATAGCTACAGGCACTACAAACTCATTGCATAGCGTTGGTCTTCGCTTAAAGTTGATTGTAGTGCTGATTGTCGTTTCAATTCTTTTTCTGGGGTTCAAGGGACTAACAGGCATGCAAAATGCCTCTAACTCTATTGAATCACTTTACAAAAAAGGTATGCAGCATACGATTCGGGCTGGTCGCATACTGGATGAATTAGGCAGTGCACGTAGCCAACTATTACTGGCTTTCCAACATGACCCCTCTTCGAAATATGCACTTATGCATGATCATCCGATCCAAATTCACATTGAGGCGATCCAAACCTCCATCTCTGATTTACATGAAATTATCGACAATCAGATTCTCGCACCGCCTTGGATGACAAGAAAAAGCCGTCATTTATCCATTGAAAGAGAAACTAGACCAAGTCACTGACAATGGTTTTGAACCGGCTCTCGCCCTACTTAAAGAAGAAAAATACGATGAGGCCAACCTGATTCTGTTGCAAAAGATCAATCCTCTTTATGGCGATATTAAAAAAGCCGCAGAAGCGTTTCTGGATATCCAGATCCAAGAAGGTAAAGACAACTTTTCCAGTTCACAGTCTGATATTCAGCAATTTATTTGGAGTGTCAGTTTGCTAGGTACTCTCGCTTTAGTCGTCACCACAACCCTAGCGTTATTGATTGCAAAACGAGTGAACAATGCAGTTCACCAGTTGGCGAGTTCCGCAACCAATATTGCCAATGGTGACCTCACGCAGCGGATCCCCATAACCGGAGACGATGAATTCTCTGATATTGCAGAATACGTCAACCGTATCGTGGGCAGCTTTCAAGAGGTGATCAGCAGTAATCGGCATTCGATTTCTGCATTAGCGGCTGCCGCCGAAGAGAATGCAGCAGTCGCAATGCAAACGAAGCAGAACATCGTGGAACAACAGTCACAAACCCAGCAAATTGCCACGGCCATTCATGAATTTACCGCTACGGTTCATGAGGTTGCACAAAGCGCAGACTTAGCCGCCGAGGCTTCCGGAGAAACTGAACAAGCCGCAAAGCAAGGGCGTAAAGTGGTTGATGAAAATATCGCGATGATTGAGAACCTTTCCTCTGATTTACAAAAAATGCTCGCAGCAATGCAACTGCTTGCCAAAGATTCAGAAGATATCGGTAGTGTGGTGGATGTTATTCAAAGCATTTCTGAACAGACTAATTTATTGGCGCTCAATGCTGCTATTGAAGCGGCACGCGCGGGGGAACAAGGGCGAGGCTTTGCAGTGGTTGCCGATGAAGTACGAACCTTGGCAAGCCGCACCCAAGAATCGACAAAACAAATTCTTCAAACCGTGCAACGTTTACAACAAAGCAGTCGAGATTCTGCTCATTTAATTGAACGAGGGGGTGGATGGTGCCTACAAAAGCGGTCGAAAAAGCGCGTTTAGCCGGTACTGCCCTGTCGCAAATTACGGCTAACGTAGATCGTATCTCAACCATGAACACACAAATTGCCACCGCATCAGAAGAGCAAAGTGCAGTGACAGAAGAAATCAATAAAAACATTATCACCATCAGTGATATCTCCAACCAAACTGCATTAGGAGCCCAACAGAGCTCCGAAGCCACACTGGAACTGGCAAGGCTCGCTGAAGCAATGCAACAAGAAATCGTACGCTATAATGCTTAACTGAAGCTAACTGATTGAGGCGGAACATAATCCGCCCTTTCAGGCACATTTTCAGGCACACTCATTAAATCAGCACAACCTTGTAGAGCTTTATTCTAGATTTGGCTCCAAAAGCCTCAGAATTTGATCTTGAGCCACAAACATAACTTTGCTGAATGTTTTATCTCTGTACTACATGCAAAGCGTGGTAGTTTGAGCCCAATAGAGCTATGGCTCTATTTATTACAACAATAAAAAGGGTTCACCTATGCATAAATCACTCTCCTTAGCCGTGCTTCTGACTCTCGTGCTGGTTGGCTGTCAGTCAGAAGAAACACAATCTACTCAACTCAGCTCACAGGCAAAGGCGGATGCGGTTGTCGCTCAAAAACGCCAATTGGCAGAATCGTTCAGCCAACATTATGCGGCATACGCGCAAACGCTAAAAACGCAGATCACCGCAGATAATCTCAGTATTTCCATGTCGGAATTGGTTGACGTGGCACCCAACTCCGAAATCAGCCAACAGTTGCGTTCAGCCGATAATCGAGTTCGTTCCCTAAAAGGGATTGAGCAATACACGGATCAATTGCTGCAATTACGCTTAGCCGATGCCTCAATGCTACAAGAATGGCAAGAGGGTCAAAGCCCGCTGTTTGCATTTGAACCCAGTGGTAACGATGAATCTTGGCAGTATATTGAGGCTTTCGATGTGTACGGACAGATCCACCAGTTAGATGTTTATCAATTACCCGATGTCCCTGTCTTTGTGGTGGATAACGATAGTGCAATCGAACTAAAAGCCGGTCTGCAAGTGATGCGAGCAGAAATGCAGCGTTTGGGACAAAATTCACAGCTTGCAACAGAAGAAAGCAGCTCTGTTGAATCATCCGCTCGTGCACTCAATCGTAGCGCGGACGCGGATACCCCACCACTCTCTACCACTGTGCTGAAAAAAATCCGTTTGCAAGATGACAAAGAACCTTGGATTTCAGGACGTGCCGAAATTTACGCATTAGTTACGGGGGTAGACCCAAGCCGCGACGCCCCAACCATTGATCTGATTGATATGCCCTATCTGGATTACGACCAACAAGACTACTTCCCGAATCAAGTCGTCATCCACTGGGCTCGTTATCGTTGGGGCGCGGCAGACATGATTCTGATGGAGCAAGATGATGGCACCGACTACAAAGAGTTAGCTAAACAGCTCGTTAAAGTAGCCGAAGAAGTGCTCAAACTCATCCCAGATCCAGAGGTACAAGGTTACGCCATAATTGCTCAGATTACGGGAAAAATTATCGAGGCCATCCCAGATGGGTTACTGGTCAATGACGATGACTTTGTTGATGTGTTTTACACCTTAATGCAGGACACCTCTTACACGGATCACCCTGGCGCGAATGGTAATGCTGTCGCAACATTTGAGCCGCTCACCATCTATCCGACCAAATAATTTTTCTGCTCACATACAAAAGGCAGGCTTACGCCTGCCTTTTGCCGTTCAACGGATAGTACAAATGCTTGATGACTAGGCTAAAAATGCAATCCCATTTGCAATAATTCCGCTCTTGCTTGATGCGCATCCACAAATTGGAAAGCATGGAAACCTTGCTGACGCGCCCCCGCTACATTCACCAACATATCATCCATGAAGACACTTTCTTGCGGATCCAAATGCTGACTTTCTGCCAAATATCGATAAATCGCCGGATCCGGTTTGAGTAACCCGCACTCACTCGACACAACCGCGCCTGTGAATTTTGGCCAGAAGTCATACTGCTCTTTTAAGTAAGCCACAATTTCATTGACGTTGTCCGTCAGTGCATAGAGGCGGTAACCCGCTTGCAGCAAATCATCCATCAGTTTTTGCGTGCCAAGCAGTAACACTTGCGTTTCTTTAATGTGGAAGAACAGTTGCTCTAATGTATCGTGGGGAAGACCAAGTTGCTGATGAAACGCTTGCTTCACTTCTTTCTCGGTGTAGTGGCCTTTATTGAGGTCACGCCACAGTTCACTTTTAAATACGCTTGTCGCTAATGTGGCACTTTGTTCACCCTCACCAAAGGTCAGTTGAGCAATCTCTTGTGGCGCCCATTTCACAATTACGTTGCCGACATCAAATACCACATTACGAATGGCCATTCCGGACTTCCCCTTGCTGAGTTAGAGGCAAGAGTTTAACCAACTCACCCACATATTATTGGCTAAAGGGTCACAAAGTAATCAAATGATTCAGGCACAAAGAAAGGCAGCACTCGAACCATTGGCTTGGGGGAAGCATCACGGAGTCCGATGTGCGAGTGCTGCTGTTTTTCGGATTATCAATTCGATGATCGGGTTTTGTCTGGCTCTGGAGGTGTTTGAGTAAATAACAACTCAAACAATGCAACTAAGGCCATCCGCTCAATCACACAATTCGTTTGTTGAAGCCGCAGCTGGTAATAAGCGGCCATCGAGTGTTCATGGATTAGCAATTTGAACATGCCCTGCACTCCTTGTTGTGTCGACATCGCTATTGTCTCTCCGATTAAGGAATCTAAAAACTGAGTAAATTGCTGCACTTTGCTCCGCTTTTGCCGTTTGAAATGCCTTATTTCGAGCTAAAACACTCATCAAAGTGGAAATGAGGAACAAACAAAACACAGGTTTTCACCATTAAGAATGCGGATTTTCACTACAATAGCCGCAAGATGACAGGAGCATGAGGTAACCGTGTCTGATCTCAATTTATTACGGTATTACGCCCGACTCGCACCATTGGGCGTCGGCAACAATATAAAAACCACATTGCCCGAATTGGCAGAACGGCTTTTTACTAGCCCTCGTCATGCGCGAAATTTACTGGTGCGCCTCAATCAACTGGGGTGGTTAACTTGGACGCCAAAAGCAGGACGACATCATCGTTCCTCGTTGCAATTGCACACCGAACTCGCCCAGCTCAAAGAACAACTAGCCGCAAAACGCGTACAACTGGGCAAATATGAAAAAGCCCTCGCAATATTGGATAACGATGAGATCGCTTTCGCCAGATTGCTGAAGAAAACGTCAGGAGCCACACTTCAAGAAGGCCGACTGCATATTCAGTTGACTTATAAACGTCCTTTTGAACCTTTACTGCCCCATCTTCCTCAGCGCAGCAGTGAACGTTTCTTGATCCGTCAAATTTACAGTTGCTTGGTCAGCTCTGATGCTGATGGCCATGTATACCCAGAACTGGCGCATCATTGGCATTATGATCCGCAAACTTGGCAATGGACTTTTTATCTGCGCCCCGAGTTAACCTTTCATAATGGATCCGCAATTGATGCCACAACCATCGTCAGCCTATTTGCCAAGCTCTCCAGCCTTGAGACACACCAAGCTGAACTGGCACACATTATCGATATCAAAGCGCCAACCCTGTTCAAAGTCGTCTTTAATCTCGATCGCCCGGATCCAGGTTTTGCCGGCTTAATTTCAGGCGTGAAATACGCGATACAACCTGTCAGCCAGCTCAATTACAGTCAGTGTCATGATGGACAAATGCTAACGGTTGTCGGCTGTGGCCCCTTTGAAGTACAAGAGCATACCCAGCACAAACTAAAACTTAAGGCATTCAGCCAGTTTTATGGTTGCCGAGCTTTAACTGATCGGGTCACGATTTGGCAAGTCGATGAAGAACGTTTAAGCAACCCGCAAATTGAAACCAATCAACCAGAAGCGAATGCAGCCAGTTGCCATCATCAAGTCATCACTGATTTTCCTCATTCTTCTACCGCCACTCAGCATCAAAGCCGAGTCGAAGATGGTTGCTTAATGGTGTTATTTAATCAATCCGCCCCAGCGGCGCTCACTCAAGCACAAGCGCATTTATTAAGTGAAAAACTCAATCCAATCTCAATTGAAGAAAATATCCGCCAACATGGGGTGATGTTTGGGGTCGAACCCGCTTATAACCTATTGCCTGCGTGGCGAGCAGTATTGAAATCACCCGCCCCGTCCGTGACATTACCCAAAAAGTTGACACTGGCACTCTACAACTACACGGCACTGCAAACTTGCGCTCAAGCGATGGCTCGACTACTGGCTGCACAAAGTATCGAATTAGAGATTCATACCTACACGTACCGTGAGCTTCAACAACGGGCGCTACACGGTGAGCTAGACGAAACCATGGTACTGACCAATATCAATTTGGATGACAACCGCCATGCTTCTGCGTTTGCCATGTTGTTTAGTAACCCACTGCTGCACGCTTGCACGACTTCGCGAGATAAAGCTTGGCTAATGCAGCAATTAAACACGCTACGTGAACAAACGCCGCTGCCTGAGTATCTGCATCAACTCGAACCCATTGCGTCTTTATTGGTGAGTGAATCTTGGCTTGCGCCCCTTTTCCATCATAGACAAACCTTGCGTTTCCATGGGGTGTTACACGATGTAGCCCTCACCAACTGGGGTTGGCCGGATATTCGCAATGTCTGGTCGGCAGATTAATTAACCCAACGCTTTGCCCAAAAACGCAAAAGCCAACCTCTATAGGTTGGCTTTGAATCAGCAAAAAAATGGCTGAGCTCTAAATGAGTTAGAAAGCTTTACGACGACGTAACCAACCACAACCAAAGAGTAACGCTAACGCTGCACCACCCAAGCTACCACCACCATCGCTCGAACGACTATCGGTCAGGGTTGGGAAGTCAAACAGTTGCGAATCATGGCTGAACTGGCTCACGGTCACTCGGCTTTGTGCATCATTGTTCAAAATGCTGCGTTGATACACCAGTTTCACGGTATTCACCGAGCCATACATAGAAATGGTCGCGGTGCCTTCGGTATTGTTATAAAAGCTCTTTTCTACTTTCCCGTTTACGTAGACTTGAAACATATCAAACACCGAGTCCGATGAGACTTGGTATCGGAACTTAAGCCGACCGGTAGGCAGGTTTTCTAATACAATTACCGATTCCTCGCCTTTTTCCAAAGCGGGGGTCTGTAAGCTATTGTTTTGTAAAGTCCATGCATGGTCATTGACGTGTGTATTGTGCGCCGGCAAGTTCGCTAAGTAATTGACTGTAGCAGCGGGAGCGGCGGCTAAAGCGTCAAAGTAACGCCAAGCGTAAATATGCCCACTGCTCATTGTCGTTGAACTCACATCTAACTTAACCTGACCTTTGGTCAGTGCGCTCACTTCATACGCCACATCCACATAGCAAGAGGCTCCGCTAACTAAATTCGTTGGGCAAGTATTGGTAATCGCGCCGATCAACGTACCTGCAGACCCTGTCGCAGTAGGATTGGTCAAGTTGATTGCGTTAGCACCGTTGTTCGTAAAATGAAAACGCTCGGTGTAGCGGTTAAGGCGTACGATACCGAGATCCTGCTTCTGACGATAAGAGAGGCCTAGGCGTTGTTCGTGCAACCAAGTATTAAACTCACTGAGTTTGGTATACACGCCGGGCTTATTGGGTTGAGCACAGCCATTCCCCCAACTCACTACACCCATTTGCACTAATCCATTATTCGTACGAAAGAAAATTGGGCCACCACTGTCACCCGCACAAGAATCTTTTCCTGCTGCACCAGCACAAAAAACATTAGCGCCTTGTGTGGCATAGCTTCCGCCTTTAGCACGGCATTCATCCATAGGCATAAAAGGCACATCAACTTGGTGTAACGTTGTCGGGTAATCGCTTTTCAGGCCATTCACCTCTTTACGTGCACCAAAGCCAATCACCGTCAGCAAGTTGTCCTTACTTAACTCGTTGAAATCGTCAGGTTCTGCAATCACACTCGTTTGGTTCAGTACAGGAATGCTTTCAAGCTCTAATACGGCGATATCATTACCACCTTCAGCATAGGTATACGCTTCATGCACGTAAATCTGCTTGACTCGGATACGTTCAGCCGTGTTGGTACTTTTCATATCATATGCACCAACAATAACATCAATCTTGGCGGGATCTTTTTTATTGACACAATGTGCCGCCGTCAAAACATAACGACTACCGAGAAAACTCCCTCCACACCACGCATCACTGCCGTTATGGGTGGTGAGTGCAACCATGTATGGCCATGCGCCTGCATTCGCTTGTTCTCCACCAATAATACGGCTAGAGACTCCGGATTCCGTTCCAGAAGCACTGAACTGAAAAGATGTAAAAAGGAGTGTTCCAAACACTCCTGATAAAAGGGTTTTGTTCATAGATACCTCTGATAACTCCCATCCAGATTATTGATGGGAACGGTACCATATCACCAAAAGATAAAATGTAAAGCAATATGAATAGATCATTCGCGGAAATATAAGGTTATGAACGAATTTCACACTGGATATCTTTTAATAATTAGTGATTTATCACTAAGTCATTCAATACTCTTGCATTTATAAAAGGAGATCTTCATTCATAAAACTAGAATAAAAACTCTATTTATTGAATTAACCTCATGTTTCATAAGCACTAAGTTTTAATGAAACCGAACAAGATCTTATAAAACACAGCTCAAACATACTGATAATCAATAGGTGTTACTGTGTCTTTTCAAAAACGCTTCCAACGTCATCCAATCACTTTAGCCTGTCTGTTTGCAGGACTTTCTCATCCTATCTATGCGCAAGCCGCCTGCGAAATTCAAGATTTACAGCAAGCTCAAGATCTCCCCGAGCAAATTGCCGCTGCAAATCAAGCTTGCTATAGCTCATGGTTTTATGCCCCTGCCACAACGTTGAACAACCTTTACAGCGAAGCCTCCCTTACGTATTTGCACACGGTGCTGGATGCAGAAATTACTCGTTACACCGGAGAAGCAGAACAAGCCCGCCGATTAGAAAATTATGGCGAGTTTATCCGTGCGGCTTACTATGTTCGCTATAACGCCGGCAGTGAGCCTTATTCTCAACTGCTCAGTCAGCGTTTCGGGCAATCCATTGATCGCTTTTTGCGTCATCCGCATGCTTTTGACCAAGGTCGCGAACAAGTCGGAGCCATGAAAAGCCTGAGTTTAATGGTCGATAACGTCAAACAATTGCCCTTGACGATGGATGCCATGATCTTAGCTCTGCATCGCTTTAACCAAGAAACCGCGCAAGACACGCAATGGGTGGATGGGTTAAATAATCTCTTTCGTGCCATGTCTGGCCACATTGCAAATCCTGAGTTTTATCGCTATTTAGCCGCCAACACTCAGCACATCGATGCCTTATATCAATTCGCTTTGGATAATGAGTGGGCATTAGATACCGATGCGGGATTTTTGATTTACAACGCGTTACGCGAAACAGGCAGGTTGTTGGTCAGCCCAGATGCGACAACCAAACAAAAAGCATTACAAGTTATGCAGCAGGTGATCACTCGTTATCCATTGGGTAGTGAACACGACAAATTATGGCTCGCCGCCGTCGAGATGTTGCGCTATTACGCGCCCGATGCGTTACGCGCACAAGGCATTGATTTGGAGGCAGCAAAACGGGATCTCGCCGCGCGCATTTTACCCAACCGCTACGCATGCCAAGGCCCTGCCATTATCCGCTCACAAGATCTTTCCGATACGCAAGCCGCCGAAGCTTGTCATGTGCTCAATCAAAAAGAGCAAGATTTTCATCAAGTGGCTAACACCGGTTTCACTCCCGTCGCCGATGACCATAACCAACAAGTGGAAGTGGTGGTGTTTGCCAATAACAGCAGCTATGTAAACTACTCGGCTTTCCTGTTTGGCAATACAACCGATAATGGCGGCCAATACTTAGAAGGCAACCCTGCGGATCATAATAACCAAGCTCGCTTCATTGCTTATCGTTATGCCAATGATACCGATCTGTCGATCCTCAATTTAGAGCATGAGTACACCCATTATCTTGATGCTCGTTTTAACCAATATGGTTCATTTAATGACAACCTCGCACACGGCCACATCGTTTGGTGGTTAGAAGGTTTTGCTGAATACATGCATTACAAACAAGGCTATCAGGCTGCCATTGAACTGATTTCACAAGGTAAATTGAGTCTTTCTACTGTGTTTGCGACCACCTACTCAAATGATACGAACCGCATTTATCGCTGGGGGTACTTAGCCGTACGTTTTATGCTGGAAAAACATCCACAAGATGTCGAAAGCCTACTGGCACTCTCGCGCTCTGGGCAATTTGCACAATGGGCAGCAACGGTAAAAAACTTAGGTGAACAATACAGCACCGAGTTTGCGATTTGGCTTGATACGCTAAAAACAGACACACCAGAAACCCCAGATCCTGCAGTACCCGAAACAAAACCGGAGGCATCGGTCACGGCGCTGAGTGCCAATCAATCTGTCACCCTTTCAGGACAAGCATATAGCGAACATCTTTTCTATATTGATGTACCTGAACACAGCCGTGAATTCCAGATCACGATTGCGGGTGATGGCGATGCCGATCTCTACATGAGTTATCAAAAAATTGCGCATTATTATGACTATCAAGTCAGCGAATTTACTTCCGGTAGCCACGAGAGCATTAGCATCAAAACCGAGCAAAATGGATACATCAAAGCTGGGCGCTATTACCTCAGCGTGACAGGACGTGGCGATTATTCCGAGGTCACCCTCAACTCACAACTAGTGACAGAGCAGCCAAATCAACCCGATGAGCCTAAAGATGATCTCGCACCATTGGTGCTTGAAGCCGCTCAGGCGGAAATGCTCACCATTCATCAGCAGCGTTATGCGGCGATCTATGTCCCAGAAGGCGTCAGTGAAGTGCGTGTCTGGCTCACCGCTTCAACATCACAGGAAGGAAATATTGATCTGTTCGCCGCTAGAGACTATTGGCCAACGCGCGAAAAGTTTGAGCACGCCTCCACGAGTGAGGGCAGTAACGAATATTTGCGGATTCCGGTTACACAGGGCAGGGTTACGTGCATTTTTCTTTAAATGCACAAAAGGCTGGTGGCAACGTCGAGATGGTCGCTTATCTCCATTAACCTTCAACCTAATTGCCCTCACCTTGGTGAGGGCAATCATCATCAAACTTCTTCTAGCACCCCTTTTTCTGCTCGACAACGAGAGCGGAAAGTCAGCACTTTTTTATAGAGATCGGCATACTGCGCGTTGAGCAACTCTTCTTCACTCATTAACTGATGAATGGTGTGATGGCAGTTTTTCAACAACAATTCCGTTTCTGCTTCATTCAACGACTTGGGCCAGTAGCGCGATAAAATCGTCACCACTTTCATGCATACCGTGCGCAGTGTCGGGCATCTATCCAAAATTTCGATATAGATCTCAAGCAGAGAGTCAATCGTGAGTTGTTTATTGCACAGGGCATGGTAACGCTGTTCTAACCACTCCAATTTATCTTCATTGGCTTGTTTTAGGGCTTTACCTAGCGCAATTTTACTCTCTAAGAGAATTCCAGTTTCTTCATTCAACAACGCTTCATTACACCAACTGATGCATTTTGCGAATTCAGAATCAAAGGCCATCACATTGAGTAACCATGTAAAGTGGTACCGGTCTTCAAATAATTCGAATGGCTTCGCTCGATAAATTTTATTTAAAATCTCCACGGAAACCGCGAAATTACCCTCTTCCATCGCAAAATGGGCGGCGATCAATTCTAACTGTGGCAGCAGTTCTTCGTGCTGGCCTTTATCATAAAGCCCTTTCAGGATCGACTTCGCTTCTTGTAACCACATAGAGCGCTGCGGTTCCTTTGCCTCCCGTACCGCATATAACAAACTGCGAATGAAATTAAGGTGCATATGATGGGTATTGCGATGGGTCTCTTTGTTGATTTCCGAATACAAACGGTAACGCTCAAGCGCCGAAACCGTATCACCCACAGATAAACATAAGTTGGCCAGCACCCATTCTCGATCTGTGTGTCCGGGAACAATTTGGTTTGCAATCTGCAGATGATGGATCGCTTCTGGAATTGAGTTGTTACTGAGGCTGATGCTCGCGGCTTCTACTCGTGCTCGAACATTGTTTGGCGCATTCGAAAGCAGGTCTTGAATGACTTGATTAGCTTCAACATGACGCCCCGTTTGCTTTAAGGCATTCGCAAGGCCAATTTTCGCCCAATCGAAATCTTTGTGTTCAAGAGTTTCAAGGTAGACTTCGCGCGCGTTATCGTAACGACGCAACTGGGTTAAAAATTCCCCGCGGAATTTTTGAATGACGAAATAGTAATCTCCATAAAACGGTTCTAATTCATCGCACAAACTTAACCCCAACTCAGGATCTCCATCTCGTTCAGCTTGATAGAGCGCTTTCAGCGCATGCTTGCGTGAAATTGCATTAGTCAGCCGCTCTTGTAAGGTCAAGATATTGAAAGGCTTGAGTATGTATTCATCCGGTTTAAGTTCCAAAATCGAATGCACAACGTAGGATGAATTCTCCCCCGTGACTAAGATGAACACCGACTCATGTTTTAAAAGATTGTAGTGTTTCAACTCTTCAAAAATCTGCTTACCATTTAATCCCTTACCAAAGTTATAGTCACAAATGAAGATATCAAACTTCTGCCGACTGGCCATAAAAAGCGCCGCTCTAGGGCTCTTTACACTCGTCACTTTTGAGTCATTAAAACCCAGCTTTAGCAACATAGTACGTAAACTGGTGACCACTATCTGAGCATCATCAATCAGTAAAACACTGAGCTCAGAAAAAGAAGGGCTATTCATTTTCATTGCTTGTAAACGTCCTAACTCAATTCTAAAAATCTAACCAACTCTACTGCAGATTTAATCCCTAGCTTATTCATAATCCGAGCCTTATAAGTGCTCACGGTCTTCTGGTTAATGTCGAGCTGTAATGAAATTTGTTTGTTGGTCAGCCCTTCCACTAACATTTTCGCCACCGTCATTTCTCGCTCAGAAAGCTGTGCGAGTAGATTGTCCTGCGCCATCGGGCGCACTCGGTGTTGCTCAGCTTGCTCTAAAATACGGCTAGCGGTTTCTGCTAATGTATTCGCTTTATTGACCACAGGAGTCACATGGTTCTCCATCAGGAAATCCGGCGTTAATCCATCCTGTACCGTCACGATCATACCTTGATAGTAAGGCGCTAATAATTCATAGAAGGCATCCACACTCATGGTGGATAAAAACTTACTGTCGACAACGAGAAGATTGATCGGTAAATCACGCAGCTTATGCAAGGTTTGCTCAATATCCTGAGCCATAAAAACGCGGCTCACTTTCTGCTCTTTCTGCAGGATCTTTTGCAGTGCCTGCGCACTTAATGCCTGCCCATCTACCAGTAGAATTTGCCAACCATCATCGGTGCTCTGACAATCTGAACACTGGCGACGGTTTTTCGTATACAACTCACTGAGCTGAGCCACCGGCATCGGCTTCGCGGCATAGTAACCTTGGCATGTATCGACCCCAATATTACGCAGGTACTGCCACGTTTCTTCGGTTTCTACCCCTTCGACCACACAATGTAAGCCTAAAGATTGAGCCAGCAGCAGGCACATATTGGTCAGTTGCTGATGTTTGTAGTTGGTTGCTAAATCGTGCACAAAACTGCGATCAATCTTCAGCTCGGTAAAAGGCAGTTGAGCCAATTGCCCCAACGAAGCATAGCCAGTGCCAAAATCATCGATCGAGAGTCCAACGCCATACATACGCAAACGAGCAAGGTTTGCTAACGAGGTTGTTGTACCGTTATACACTTCATGTTCGGTCAACTCTAAAGTGAGCTTGCTGGCCGCAAAGCCATGCTTTTCACAAATCGCGAGGATCGGGTCGCAGATCGACTGCTGCAAATTACTTTGACTGATGTTGACTGAGAGCTGTAAATCCGCCGCAATACTGGCAAGAGCAGAAACGGCTTTCTCTAGAACAGTAAGAAACAACTTATCATGTAAACCACACTGTTCAATCAGTGGCAGAAATACCGCAGGGCTTAACATGCCATGAGTGGGATGCTCGTAACGGACTAAAGCCTCAACGCCCACCATCGCTCCGGTTCGAAAATCAAACTGTGGCTGATAGTAGTTAAAGATATGATCCTGTAGAAAGGCTTGTTCAATCTCATCACAGGTAAGAACAAGCGAGGATCGATAAACGGTTTCAGGAAGGCTCTGTTTCTGAAAACCATCAATCACTTGCTGCAGATCTTCCACTTCATAGGGTTTAGACAGGCTATCGATGTAAGCAAAGCCTGCCAAGCTGCACATATTGCGGGTTAATTCCAGCACCGCGTCATCCACAGCACTGAGGATGATCACCCCCAGCTTGGGGTACTGTTCGCTCAGTTTGGAAAGCAAACTGATCCCATCCATATGAGGCATACGGATATCGCAAAACATCAAGTCGATATCCACTTTGTTACATAATTCTAAGGCAGCAAATCCGTTTTCAGCCAAGATGACCTCATCCATCCCAAGCTGTCTTAACTTGAGTTTCAGGCTAGTCGCCTGAATACGGTCATCTTCCACTATCATTATTTTCATAACGTTATTCGCTCTGATGATCATTGAGCCACTGTTGTGCCTGCTCTATCACTTCATGCATGGCGTTGATCAGTTGCTGCTTTTCCACTATGAGTTGCTGTGGGTCGTTTTGTTTCTCTACTATTTTCGCTAAATCGGCGAGCTGCTGTAACTGGAGAGAGCCCGCTGCACCTTTAATTCGGTGTGCTAGTGCTTTGACATCACATTCAGGTTGATTCAACAAAGCGATGTCTTGACTCAGTGACTCTACTACCACGATCGCCATCTCTTCACGCTCATCCTCTTGGTAAGTATCAAGCCAAGAACGTTGCGCAGTGTTCACCACTTGCGCGCTCAGATAGCGGCTTAGCACCTTACGTAAATTCGCCAAGGTATACGGTTTATAAATCACCTTATCCATTCCCGCTTGCTGGGCTTGCTCAGCCGCAAAGCGAGAATCTTCAGCAGTACAACCAATCACCGCCCCCTGGAACTGCGTGATCTCTTGTTTCACTTTTCGTGTAAGAGCAAAGCCATCCAGATTGGGCATATGGCAGTCAGTGATCAACAGATCATATTGTTGAGGATTCTCCAACAAGGCTTCTAAGGCTTGCCGACCGTCATTCACTAGTGTTGCACTCAAACCTAGTTCACTGAGCTGTTTTCTCATCAATAAACGGTTAATCGCATCATCATCGGCAACCAGAACATGACCTTTCAACAACCGAGATTGTGTTGGTTCAGCCTTCTCGCTGGCGTCGTTTACCACTTCACGGAGCATATTCAATAACAGATCTGGATAAATATTGTGGCTGTTTTGATCAACAAAATGCCCACCATCCTGAACTCGTATCCCTAAAGCCTTTGCCCATAGTAGATACGGGGAGCGGTATGACAGAGCCAATACCTGATCTTGGAATTCATGACAGGGTTGCGTGGCAACAGGAATGCTCACGCTAACTTGAGTACCCTGACCAAATTGACTGGTGATATCAATGCGACCTTGCATCAGCTCAATCAGATTCGCGACAATGGACATTCCTAGTCCAGTTCCGCCGAATCGCCGTGTAATGGTGCTGTCAGCCTGTACAAAAGGCACAAAAATAGAGTCGATCTGCTGCTGTGTCATACCGCAACCCGAATCTTCCACCACTAGGTTCAACTGTTCAGGCGTTACATCCACTTTCACGACAACCCGACCTTGTTCGGTAAATTTGATCGCATTTGAAAGCAGATTGGTCACGATTTGGTTAAAACGCAAGGCGTCAAAATCGACCACCAACAGAGGGTTTGGTAACCATATCACATCAAACTCAACTTGGTTCAGCTGCGCTCTGGCTTCAAAACCACGCAACAGTGGGCCAAGTTCATCCGCCAGATTGTAGGTCGCAATGTCTAGTTTAAGCTGCTCTGCCTCAATTTTTGAAAAGTCTAAAATGTCGTTAACATGCAGTTTTAAACGCTCTGCGGAACTGATCGCATTGGTTAACAATAATTGGTTTTCACTTGATTTGAGTCGCGAGGCAAGAATTTCCATCAAACCTAACATGGCAGCAATCGGCGTACGCAGCTCATGACTCACCACCGCCAAGAAATGGTTACGCGCTTCGACTGCTTGTAAGGCTTGTTCATTGGATTGACGAAGTGCCTGCTCTGTCTCTTTGAGTTCAGTGATATCGTTAAATAAGGTGAGGTAGTACTGACCATGGTTGATAGGATGCGAGATCGCGCGACGGATAACATGGAAATAGTGCCCACCAATCGAACATCTCGCTTCCGGAGCTTGGATAATCAGTGAGAATTCAGCATTGACCTCTTCGGGCAAATCAATAAACGAGCAATCAGGGCGCTGGTTAAAACAGTCATTGTTACTGCAAACCTGATGATTTTGACGATAAGCAGCATTGGTTAATACCACGTCCCCATTCGCATCAGAAATAAAGATCATGCTTGGAATCGCATCCAATAATTCCGTTAGCCAACGCAACTGTTCTGCCGACAACTTAGCAATTTCCTGTGAGCTACGTAATTTAAGGCGCAAACGAGTCAGCAATAACGTAACAGCCAACCCTACACTCAACAGAATGCAGATCGTTACTAAGGAATAAATCAGCACTTTTTGTTTATCGTAACCAAATTGTACCGTTACGCGATCATACGCCGTTTTGATCTCATCGATTTCTTGCGGGCTAAACGTGGCTAAGGACTTTTTGTAGCATATTTTGTAAGCCACGAGCATCTTTACGTACCAACATCGTGATATCAGCGCGAAGATTTTGACCTTCCAGTATTGGCTTTGGCATCAACTTAAAAGAATTTTGATAACCATCAAATAACATTTGATTAATCAATACCTTGTAAAGCAAACCATGCGTGATATCACCTTTGTCGAGAGCTTGTTCCAGATCGTAAACCGTGCGGTAGACTTTCACGTTTGCTAAGTTTTGTTGGGCATCGATATAAGTACTAAATTTTCCAGTGCGATCGAGAATGCCAACCGTCTGAGTGGTATACGGTTTCGTGGTTTCTATGTACCCAAATTCAATATCCGTAAACTTGCCGGTATCAATGAAATATCGCTCGTCGAGATAATTCCTGTTGAAGAAAGGGATAAGGTCAACCTTACCTTGCTGCAACATATCTTCAACATCACGGCCATACGCGGGAACGAACTCAAATTTTAAAATACTTTTAGCACTGATTCTTTCTAATAAATCATGTATATAGCCTTTATATTTCCCTTCTCTATCATCCCAATATGAGATAGGAAAAAAGTCATCTTGAATGGTATAACGGACGACAGGATTAACGTTTTCATTACGAAGTATTTTTAAATTAGCTTGATCATTTAAAAAATACACATCCGCTGAATTTAACTTATTTTTTGTAAGGCCATTTTTATCGGCTAAAAGGACTTTATTGATCGAAGACAATAATAATGGGTGATGAGTATTGATTAATATACGGTTAGTTTGCGTACCTAAACTGGGGTCAAAAATCACTTTACCTAACGATAAACGATTTTTGCTTAAAAAATGGTTCAGTGAAACGTAATTGGTAATCGTCGCATCAGCAACACCTTGGCGTACCATTTCAGCCGAACTGTTATAGTTACGAGCCATCAATATGTTGGGATAGCCTCGGCTTTTTAACACCTCGCAATATGATGTTCCTTGAATACAAACCCACTTTAAACGTTCAAATGGTTGATCTTCCATGGCTTTATCTCTGAGCCATATCACGCGCACATTTTCATACAATGGCTCAGAAAACAAAAACTTACCTTCACGAGATGGCGTCTGACCAAAGCCAATCGCCATATCGGCCTTGCCAACTTTCACGGCGTTCAGCAAATCTTCGATCGTATCAAACCCTCGGTAATGCAGGCTGATTCCAAGCTCTTTTGCAATTCCGGAGGCAAAATCATGTTCGATCCCCATTGGGTCTTGGGCAATCCCCCCCCAATATGGCATCCATACTTCTTTTAATACTGCAATCGTTACTTCAGATTTTTCATGTAGATAATCTTGTTCAGCAGCACTTAAATACTCAGCTGCACGGACAGAAAAAGCCATCACTACAAAGAGTAATGTAAAGAAATATCGTTTCAACAATGGTCAACCCGTGACATGGATCTCAAACATGTCCAAATAATAGTCTAATAGTCTGGGGTTGAGCAACCTTATTAATAAAACCGCGTGTTATTAAATTCAATTATCTCTACGAACTTATTTAATGAAAGAAAATTCCTACACAATCAATATTAAAAATGAATAAAGAAACAATAAACCAATCAATTAATCATGCAAGATTATTATTGCTGACCAAATTTTTACCTAATTATTACAATACAACCCTTTTTCTGGCTTGATGCACCCATCCTGCACTTCTATAATCCTCGCCGCTCAAGTGATTGAGTATTTTCTTTTTTCAATAGTGATGGTGTGGATACTCTCCGACCTATTGAAAGGAAACCTACTGTGTAATTACAGCATCTCGTTAGGCGAGGCTCCTGTACAAACATAGGCCACTGATCTCACGACATCCAGAGATGCCCAAGATCAGGACAGTTTTCATCGGATTAAGGTGTTAACCCAAGTGGCTTTCGCGTGAGCGAATACGTTGTGCAGTGCTGAAGCTGGGACTCGGGGATGAAGCCTTTTTCATACCATTTCCTTTTCGCTCGTCCAATTATTGCTGTTTTCTTGCATCAAAGTTTAAACAATTCAGGTCTGTCCTGAGTCACATGAGGTATGTGTGATGAATGTAATAGAAAACAAACCACTCTGTTGTTGCAGCAGCACAACTGAAACAACTCAATGAATTTGCTCGTAAACTTGCCCATTCTTCACGCCGTGATAAATGGGTTGAAAAGTTAGTGAAACTCACCGAACCAGAAATTCATTTTGTCTTACAACAGCTCACCGGAGAGCAACTGGCTGAACTAATCACCCAGTTGCCTACTCAACGAGCAAGCCAATTGCTGTGTGCTATGGATAACAACACCTTGAACTTGGGCTTGGATTACGCCAACCCTCGCTATGTTGAAAAAGCGCTGCGCAGCTTATCTGAAGAAAGCCGGCTCAGTGTTTTAGAGCAAATGACGGCGGGTCATGCATTGCGCTATCGTGAGCGTCTACGTTGGGGAGAAGAGAGCGTTGCAGCTCATATGCACTCACAGCGTTTACCGCTTCTCGAATCACATACCGTAGTCGAAGCCAAAGAAGTGCTGTACGAATCTTGGGGTGATCCGCAAGCTCGCCATCGTTTGTATGTCACCAACCAACATGGCTTGTTGCTCGGTGCTATCAATCCTAAGACACTGCTGATGGCACACTCGGATCAAGCACTCACTGAACTGATCGAACCACAATGTCTGACACTCGATGCCGATCTCGACCAAGAACAGGCGGCGCGTTTGCTGTTGGAACATAACCTCTCTGTATTGCCGGTCGTGCATCAGCAGCAGTTAGTCGGTTTTTTCCATCTGGAAGAAGCGGTCAGTATCTTGGAAAGAGAAACCACGGAAGATGCTGAAATGCAAGGTGGATCAATGCCACTTGACGCAAGCTACTTGCAGACGTCACCTTGGCAACTGTGGAAAAAACGCATTGTGTGGCTTCTGGTACTGTTTGTGGCTGAGGCTTATACGGGTACCGTATTACGCTCATTTGAGGAGCAATTGGAAGCGGCGATCGCCCTCGCCTTTTTTATTCCACTGCTGATAGGCACAGGGGGTAACAGTGGCACTCAAATCACCACCACCATAGTGCGAGCCATGGCCGTAGGTGAAGTCAGTTTACGCAATATCGGCACCGTCTTACGTAAGGAACTCTCGACCAGCACACTGGTTGCACTGGCTATGGCTATCGCTGCGTGGATCCGCGCTTGGACATTGGGCGTGGGTCCTGAAATTGGTCTGGTTGTCATGCTGACGATTCTGGCGATAGTGCTGTGGAGTGCGTTGGTGTCGTCAGTCATCCCGATGGTGCTACGCCGTTTGAATGTTGACCCTGCCGTGGTCTCTGCTCCGTTTATTGCCACCTTAGTCGATGGAACAGGGCTTATCATCTATTTTGAAATCGCTAAGCTGATTTTGCCTGAATTAGCCTAACCAGCAGACCCTGCTAAAAATAACCGCCAGCATCAGGCTGGCGGTTATGCACTCATCTCTTTAGCAACTCTGGGCTAACGTAAGCGCAGCACACTTACTCGATACAAGAGCAACGACGCCAATAGAAATCCACAACCAACCATTTTATTCAATGGCATCGTCTCATCATAAATCACCACACTCAGCACCAAGGTCCAGATCGGTTCAAGCAACATGAGTAACGCGGCATTGGTCGGGTTAGCTCCTTTTTGCCCCATGGTTTGCATTAAATAACGCAAACTGGTCGCGAGTAATACACTCAGCGCGAACCACTTCCACGTGACAGGGCTAATGCTGCTTGGCCAACTTTCGGTCAACCACGATAATAAAACGCCCAAACACCCAGCAGTGAATAATTGCAGCGTGGTCAGTAACATGGGTGGAAGTTGGCTAGAAAAGCGACTATTGAAGTTAAAATGCATAGCCAAACAACAAGAGGCGGCTAAAAACCACAACTGATTTGCCGCAAAGTGCCATGTTCCATTCCATGCCAGTAAAAACAATCCAACGACCGCAACGGGTAAGGATCGCCAAAAAGCACGCATGGGTCGCTGACCAAAAATCGGCCAAGCGAATAACGGCACAAACAGCATAGAAAGGCTCATGATAAATGCTCCCTCCCCTAAGGTATCGCTGATTGAAATAGCGTGGATCCAACAAAAAAGTGACGCGGCGAGTAAAACCCCCACCCCCATCGATTGCAAACACGCTTGACGCGATGCTTTTTTCAGCGCGCCTAAGCAAAAAGGAAGTAAACAAAGTGACGCAGCAATAAAACGCAGGCCAATAAAGCCAAAAGGAGGAAGTTCTTGAATCGCTTGCTTCGAGAAAACCCATCCCCCAGCAGCCAGCAGGGTTGTCAATACAAGCAGCAGCTCAGCAGGAAAACGTGTACGCATTAATTATGTTGTTCATTCGGATAGTTATGACGGCGATTGTGCGCGAAATTCGTGCCGCATGCCAGTCTCTATTCTTATTTGCGCATCCTCTTGCCTATGTTTGAACAAAAAACCAAAGCAAACAATACAAAGTTACTGAAAAATATAAAATTTAAGAATTAAATTTCAACAATCATCAAAAAATAAAGAATTAAACGCCAAGTTTTTCAAAATTTCATAGTTTGCAACGTAAGCACAAGTGGACAATAGCAGTGAATATGACCAGCCTCTCAAAATGATCATAACCACTAATAGGAGTAGGATTCGCCGCATTATTATATTTAGATAAGTGAGATTTCAGTGAAAGACTCTCAGGAAGTTACCCAATTTAGTGCTGCCCGTTCAACGAATTGGACCCAACATGATACCTATTGGCTATTGAGCTTATTCGGTACTGCGGTGGGTGCCGGTATTTTATTTTTACCGATTAACATTGGTCTGGGTGGTTTTTGGCCACTGGTTCTTATGGCGGTACTGGCATTCCCAATGACCTATCTTTCGCATCGCGGACTTGCGCGGTTTGTGCTTTCCTCTCGCCGTCAGAATGCGGATTTTACCGATGTCGTCGAAGAGCATTTTGGCCAAAATGCTGGCCGTTTAATCTCCCTACTCTACTTTCTCTCTATTTTTCCTATTTTGCTCATCTATGGCGTTGGTTTAACCAATACTGTCGACAGCTTTTTAGTCAATCAAGCCGATCTCGTATCGCCACCGCGTGCGCTGCTTTCTGGTGTTTTAGTGTTTGCACTTATCGCGATCATGCTCAGTGGCGAAAAAATTATGCTCCGCGCATTTGCTGTGATGGTTTATCCGTTAGCGGCCATTCTCGCTCTACTTTCGCTTTACTTGATCCCTTACTGGTCTATGCCTTCGTTTGATTTCCCGCAAACCAGCGATTTCTTACACACCGTGTGGCTTGCCGTTCCGGTGGTGGTCTTCTCATTCAGCCATGCGGCCGCCATTTCAAGTTTTGCCAATATCCAGCGTCGTCATTATGGTCAGCAGGCGGATCAAAAATCTGAGCAGATTTTACGCCGCACCAGCGTGGTATTAATTCTGTTTGTATTGCTGTTTGTTTTCTCTTGTGTGTTAGCCCTTTCACCACAAGCTCTGCAAGAGGCGAAAGCCCAAAATGTTTCCGTGCTAACTTATTTAGCGAATGTGACCGATAATCCCTTTATCGCCACCTTAGGCCCATTGGTGGCTTTCATTGCGATCACCTCTTCTTTCTTAGGCCACTTCCTCGGTGCGCGAGAAAGCCTAACGGGATTATTGACCAAGAACTTCGGCGTCACCATGCGCTTTGCCGAGCGTATCACCATCGTCTTTCTGTTTGTCACCATTTGGATTGCTGCGATCATCAATCCAAGTATTTTGGGCATGATGGAAGCACTTTCTGGCCCCGTCATCGCGATGATTCTGTTTATCATGCCGATGATTGCCGTATTCAAAGTGCCAGCGTTGCACGCACATCAACACCGGTTCAGCACGTTCTTTGTTCTGATCGTGGGTTTGCTTGCCGTTTCGGCTCTGATTTACAGCCTACTGCGCTGATCCTCCTCCTTTCTTGGCTCCCTAACGGGAGCCAAATTCCACATTGCCGTCTTTATGATGAATAAATCCGGTACTGCCAGTCACAGAGTTCGTTGATAATCAGTGCAAGATTTCATCTTCACAACATACACTTAACTCAAGGTGTAAATCGGTTGTCGAGCAAAATGGCGGTGGAAAACATGACCCAATCCTTTTCAATTGCAGTACTTTTCGTCTTATTACTGAGCGCATGTACGCCAGAAGTTCCCCCACAAGCACTCGGCACTTTAGAGCGTGACCGCATTACATTCAGCGCCACCAGCAATGAAATCATTCGTGAGCTTCCAAAAGATGAAGGCGCTTTCGTGAAAGTGGGTGACGTTTTGGTCAAACTCGATACCCGAACTCAATCAGCCCTACTCAACCAAGCCATGGCACAACAAGCCAAAGCGCAGGCTTCGCTCAGTAAGCTGACCAATGGCGAACGACCAGAAGATCTTGCGGTCGCGCAAGCGCGGATCGCGAAAGCTGACGCCCTCTACCAAGAAGCCGATCTCACCCTACGCCGTAAAACAGACCTTGTTGAAAAACGCCTGATCAGTCAATCCGAGGTGGATACCGCGCGCTCGGCACGCGATTCCGCCCGCGCTGAGCTAGCCTCAGCCCGTGAAGAATTCAGCAAGCTGACCGCAGGAGCACGCATCGAAGACATCGAACAAGCACGTGCGGAACTGGCTGCGGCTCAAGCTAACGTGGCTTTACAGCAGCAAAAACTGGATGAGCTTACCATCATCGCTACCCGTGACGGCATCTTGGATAGCCTGCCCTATCACTTAGGTGAGCGTGTCACCGCCAATACGGTCGTGGCCATTGTACAAGCCAATCGCACACCTTATGCGCGGGTTTATGTCCCTGAAACCCATCGGGCAAGTTTTACCTTAGGTCAAATCGTGCAAGTTCATGTTGACGGTATTGAAACGACCTATCAAGGCACGGTTCGGTGGATTGCCAGTGAGCCTTCATTTACCCCTTACTATGCATTAACAGAAAAAGAGCGCTCACGCTTGATGTATTTGGCCGAAGTGGATCTCCCTGAGAGTGCGATGTCACTGCCATCGGGTTTGCCCGCCCAAGTCGATTTGCCGTAAGGAGCCACAATGAGCGATTACGCCATCCATGCCGAAAATGTCGTCAAACAATTTGGGCACTTTACCGCTATAGAAAACATTAACTTAAAAGTGGAACGCGGCAGCATCTATGGCTTTCTAGGGCCGAATGGTTGCGGTAAATCGACCACAATTCGTGTGCTCACGGGGTTGCTACAACCCACCGCAGGACAGGTCAACGTACTTGGGCTCTCAATTCCCAAGCAATCCGAACTGCTGCGTTTGAAAATTGGTTATATGACGCAGAAATTCTCTCTGTATGACGATCTCACCGTTCAAGAAAACTTGCAGTTTATCGGCCAAATTTTTGGCATGAATCGACGCACGTTAAAACAACGAACCCAAGAGCAACTGAAAACCTACGGCCTGGATGAACGTCGTAAACAACGAGTCTCAGGCATGAGTGGTGGGCAAAAACAGCGCTTAGGATTAGCCGCAGCCACCATGCACAATCCAGAGTTACTGTTTCTCGATGAACCTACTTCTGCCGTCGATCCCGAAAACCGGAGAGAATTTTGGGAACAGTTGTTTGATCTCTCTTCTCAAGGCACCACGATACTGGTCACAACTCATTACATGGATGAAGCAGAACGCTGCCACCGCTTGGCCATTATGGAGGCAGGCGAGATCCGCGCCGATGATGAACCGGAAAAGCTCATGCAACAAATGGGCGTGAATATTGTTGAGATCAAAGCCCCTGCTCTGCGTCATTTAAAAGAGCAGTTGCTTACCTTGCCGCAAGTTCGCTCGGCGGCACAATTGGGTGTGCGCTTACGCGTATTGATTTATCGACAAGTCGATGACCCCATTCTTTGGCTGCGCAGCACGTTCCCGCATTTAGCACAAGCAGAACTGACTTTGGCACGGCCAAGTTTAGAAGATGTGTTTGTCACCGTGACGGGTAAGGGGCGACAATGAACAGCCTATTTCGGATCAAAGCAGTTCTGGTCAAAGAGTTTCGTCAATTGTCACGAGATCGAATTACCTTCGGCATGGTTGTGATGATCCCCCTCATCCAACTGTTGTTGTTTGGGTTTGCCATCAATACTGATGTACGTAATATTCCTATCGGTGTTGTCGATCAAAGCCATTCTACATTCAGCAGGCTTTTAGTTGAGTCAGTGAAAGTCACCCAAGTTGTCAGCGTCAAGCAGCATTACTTCACCGTGCCAGAAGCGGAACAAGCCATCGAAAGTGGCGTCATTCGCGCCGCGCTGATTTTGCCTAAAGATTTGGTGACACGCAGTCAGCAGCAGCGTGAACTTGGACAGTGGCTGATTGATGGTTCTGACACCATGATTGCCGGCGCGCTGAGTGGCCTAAAAAATATGCCTCTCACCGACTTTACAGTGCTGAAAACACCACCGGCCTCTCGCACTTTTGAAATCACATTGCTTTACAACCCTAGCCGACGTTCAGCCGTCAATATTGTTCCCGGCCTGCTTGGGGTCATTTTGACCATGACGATGATCCTATTTACCAGTGCTGCGATTGTGCGTGAACGCGAGCGCGGAAATTTGGAGCTACTAATCACCACGCCCGTACACTCGATTGAGCTGATGATTGGTAAGATCGTGCCTTATATTTTTGTTGGACTCATCCAAGTGGTCATTATTCTTGGCTTGGGGCATTTTATCTTTGCGGTTCCAATCAATGGCTCACTCAGCCAGATTTTATTTGGCACATTGCTGTTTATTTCCGCCAGCTTGACCTTAGGTTTAGTCATATCAACCATTGCCAACACTCAACTACAAGCCATGCAGATGACGGTGTTCATCCTACTGCCTTCTATTCTGCTCTCCGGGTTCATGTTCCCGTATGAAGGCATGCCTATTGCGGCACAGTGGATATCTGAAGTACTGCCCGCCACACACTTTATGCGGGTGATCCGAGGAATTGTGTTACGTGGTGCAGACTTAGTGGATTTGTGGCGCGATACCCTCTGGTTAGCGCTGTTTACCATTTTTGGATTACTGATTGCCGCCATGCGCTTTAAAAAATCGCTTGATTAGCCCCTAATTGGGGCAAATCGAGGCCTAGCACTGAATACTATGAATGAGATAGCGAAATAAACGGCGAGGATAGCATTAGAAAATGTACGGCAAATGAACGTTGACGATAGTGTGACTGAGTTCTAACTTTTTAACTCAGTCGCTCGAAAATCGGAGGTTTGCCAATGAAACGTAACAGTAAGAGTTTTCGCCTGAAAATGATTAAAGAGGTCGCCACACGTAGACAACGAGTGGAAAGTTGCAGCGACCCAATGGCTCGGTATATTTACGAAATGATGACCCAAGTAACAGATCCTAATGCCAACGAACCTCGCAAGTTTGCTGGTAACCATTTTGATGATCAAGTGGGAGGGTGGGTCAGTGACTTATGGTCTGAATGATCCACTCAAAACAGAGTGGGCTGAGCGTCAGTCGTTAGCGGTTCACTTTCGCTCAGGCTCTCTGTTTGCTTCTGACCACGCGCCTCCGCCTGTTTACGGCGATAACGCTGTCGACAAAGTTTAATCACATGCAATTGCTGAGCTGGGGTCATACTCAACCAACCAAAACGCTCTTCCCGCTTGCGTAGGCAACCTTTGCAATAGCCTTTCTCATCGACACTACATACCCCAACGCAAGGGCTGACAATATTGAAAAACTCAAGTTGCTCCATGAGTAACTCACATCCTTATTAACTAACTTCTGGCTCGCCTCTAAAGCGACTAGGTTCAAAGTTTCATATAAACCATGACCTTATGCTGACAAAAACAGTGTTTTGTTCACTATACTGTGCGGGTTTCCACATTCGGAGTGAATATTATGAAGCTTAGTTCAAAATCGTTACTTGCTGCAATTACCCTACCTGTATTGATGACAGCTTGTGCAAGCAATGGTGATAACGTGCAAATTACTGCTCAAGATCTTCAACACCACAATTGGCAACTGACCCAAATTGATGGCAAAGATGTGGCGAAAGATGAACACAATGAAGCACCTCGTTTAGAAATCGGTGAGAAAATGATGGCCAGCGGCAATGCCGGCTGTAACAACTTCTTTGGTAAAGCAGAACTTAAAGATAACCAATTCCGCATCGAAAAAATGGGGATGACCATGAAGATGTGTCTAGGTGATGTGATGGATACGGAACAAGCCGTGTCACAAACACTGACCGACTGGAGCAACATCACCCTAACCAAAGAAACATTGACCCTGAAAAACGATGTTCACACTCTAACGTTCACTCTACGTGACTGGGTAAACTAACCCTCATTTCAGAGCGATTGAGCGTTTAACGGCAGCGGATTAAGCTGCCGTTTTTGTATCTTCATTTCCCTACAGACAACAAGGAAACCGAGCATTTTGGTTTTTTTCCTTCATAATGAAAGACAAGCATCATTTTGTCGGTCTAAGAACACGATACCGTCGAATAATAAGGACAATTCATGAAAAAACTGCTGACCTTCTTCTCTGCGTGCGCCCTTTCACTTACCGTTTCTGCGCAGTCATGGGAAGACATCACTGAAAAAGCTCGTGGGCAAACCGTTTACTTTCACGCGTGGGGTGGTAGCCAAGAAATTAATAGCTATTTGCGCTGGTCAGCCGATCTACTTAAGTCGCGTTATGGCATTACTCTGCAACATGTCAAAGTGACCGACATTTCTGAAACAACCACTCGTTTAATTGCCGAAAAAGCGGCAGGTAAAAACGAACAAGGCAGTGTTGATCTGGTGTGGATTAACGGTGAAAACTTCAAATCCATGAAAAACAATGGGTTACTATATGGCCCGTTTGTTGAGATGTTACCTAGCTGGTCAATGGTCGATCAAACCCTGCCCGTAGGCAGTGACTTTTCTGAACCCACCGAAGGGCTAGAAGCACCGTGGGGGGTGGGGCAATTGGTGTTTATCCATGACAAGCAACTACTGAATAATCCTCCGGCATCATTTGCAGAATTACTGAGCTATGCGCAAGCCTTTCCAAATCGCATTAGTTACCCACAACCACCTGAGTTTCATGGCACCAGCTTCTTAAAAGCCGCGTTAATTGAGCTTACTCAGTACGCCCCTGAATTGAATCATCCTGTCGATCCCGCCACTTTCCAGCAAATCACTCAACCGCTCTGGCAATATTTGGATGAGTTGCATTCCGTCGCTTGGCGTAAAGGCAAACAATTTCCTTCAGGTTCTGCACAAATGATGCAACTGCTAGATGATGGGCAATTAGATCTCGCGATCACTTTCAACCCTAATGCGGTTTTTTCAGCGCAAGCGACCGGGAAATTAGCCCCAACCGCACAAACTTATACGATGAAAAATGGCGCATTGACCAACATTCACTTTTTAGCGATTCCTTGGAATGCCAATGCCAAAGAAGGCGCTTTAGTGGCTATCAATTTCTTGCTCAGTGGGGAAGCTCAATCACGTAAAGGTGACTTAGCGATTTGGGGAGACCCTTCGGTACTTAAACCGCAATATCTCAATGGCAGTGCGAAAAACACTATGCTGTTCCCAGCCATTGCAGAACCTCACCCAAGCTGGCAAAGCGCACTAGAAACCGAATGGCAAAAACGTTACGGCAACAGTTTGAAGTAACGGTATTGCCCCATGCTCAGGTACGTTTATTGGAGCTTGATCTGTCTTTGTATCGCGCCAATCCTACCCGGATTGGCGGGGGTTGAGATCTCCTCTTTAGGCTGCCTGAGCGCGCTTGAACACTCGGCTTTTTCGTTACAAGGTTTTAGCCAAGTATGGCAGTGGCAAGGCGTTGAATACGCCTTACTGCTATCGTTCAGCTCTGCCCTATTGAG
This sequence comes from Vibrio metoecus, assembly GCF_000696385.1. GTDB lineage: Bacteria > Pseudomonadota > Gammaproteobacteria > Enterobacterales > Vibrionaceae > Vibrio > Vibrio metoecus. The sequence continues at coordinate 56,362 of NZ_JJMN01000065.1, forward strand.
CACTTATTTAGCCCTTTTCATCAGCTTCGCCATTTTACAGCGCTTCTGGTCGCATCCTCGATGGCAACGTATCGAAAACAGCCTCTCGCTACTGCTTGCCCTGCCCCATGTCGCCTTTGCGATTGGGTTTGCATTTTTGTTTTCGTCGACAGGTTGGTTTGCTCGCCTGCTGCATGAGCTATTTCAATATCGAGATCACAGCCAAGAGATCACTGGCTTGGTACATGACCCTTATGCTCTCGGCCTTACGTTGGCCTTGGCCATTAAAGAAGTCCCTTTTATTTTGCTGATCAGCTTACCGATTTTGCAGCAGCTTAATTTAGCCAAAATCCAAACGCTGAGCGCTTCACTAGGTTATTCACCTCAACAGATGTGGTGGAAAGTCGTCTTTCCACAATGGTTACGCAAAATTCGTTTTACCTTATTTGCAGTCGCCGCTTACGCAATTTCTGTGGTTGATTTCAGTTTAGTCTTGGGGCCGACCACGCCGCCCACTTTCTCAGTATTAGTATGGCAGTGGTTTAATGAACCCGATTTGAGTTTACTGCCAAGAGCAGCATCTGGTGCAGTACTCCTCTTGCTACTCGCCACGGTTATGTTGCTCATCATCTGGATGATCGAATGGTTACTGACTCGCGGTTTTCGTGGTTGGCAATTCTCCGGCCGCTATGCGCCCCCGCTACCACAAAAAACCTTACTTACCCTTTTGCTGCTCACTTCAGCGATGATAATTCCTCTCACAGCAACGTGGAGCGTGGCACAACGTTGGCGTTTCCCAGATCTCTTTCCGACTCAATGGACTCTGCAGTTTTGGCAAGACGAATGGCCAAATGTATTGCTGAACATAGAAACCAGTGTGCAACTTGCTCTGTGCTCCGGCACTCTCGCATTGCTGATTGCTGTATTCGCCCAAGAGTATCGTTTACAGAGTCAACGGGTTATCCCAGTCTATTTGATAGCGCTACCGATGTTGTTGCCACAACTCTCACTGCTGTTTGGGCTTCAAGTCTTGTCATTGGTGATTGCCTCAAATGCGTATGCTCTATGGGTGGTTTGGGCGCACACCTTTTTTGCTTTTCCCTTGGTCTACCTTGCGCTCAGCGGTCCATGGCAAAGTTACAATCCCGATTATTCAAAAATGGCTCGCAGCTTAGGTAAAAAATGAATGGCAGATCTTCTGGAAAAATAAAACTGCCATTGCTATTTCCAGCCTTGCTTTATGCGTGGGCGGTGGGGATCAGCGTTAGTCTTGCTCAATATCTTCCCACCTTAATGTTGGGTGGTGGGCGTTTAACGACCATCACCACCGAAGCGGTTGCACTTTCCAGTGGTTATGATCGCCGAGTGGCGGCGATTTACGCAATCTGCCAAGCCGTATTGCCTTTTGTGTTCTTTTCTCTTGCCCTTTTGCTCGGACGCGTGCAAATTCACCGCCATCGAGCAGTCCAATTTAAAGTGGTATTTCATGATTTTTTCTCTCGAAAACCTCGCCATCCATAGACAAGACGGTAGCTGCCTATTGGCAGACTTTAACCTGACCATTGCAGAAGGTGAGATTGTTAGTTTAATGGGGCCTAGCGGCTGCGGAAAATCAACGCTACTCAGTGTTGATTGCAGGGCATCTCGCGACGGATTTTACCTTTCAAGGCACCCTTAAACTCGGTGATGTTCAACTCAACTCATTGCCAGCCCACCAGCGCCAAGTCGGTATTTTGTTCCAAGATGACTTACTCTTCCCACATCTGAATGTGTGGGAGAATCTCGCGTTTGCACTCCCCAATACCGTGAAAGGAGAACAGCGCAAAAAAATCGCGCTAGCGGCACTCAAGAAAATAGCGCTCACCGATCTCGCTAGCTCCTTTCCAGAACAGATTTCAGGTGGACAACGAGCGCGGATTAGCTTGATGCGAATGTTGCTTGCTGAGCCAAAATTAGTCCTGCTAGATGAACCGTTCAGTAAACTGGATAAAACGTTGCGCAGCCAATTTCGTGACTGGGTATTTAGCCAACTTACCAGTGCAGGAATTCCGACCTTAATGGTGACTCATGATCATGATGATGTACCGGTAGGCAGCCGTGTCATTGAATGGCCAACCGAGGTGAAGCATGCTTGATCGTTACGCTATCAAAGCGATTCGCTGGCCAGTTACTCAAATAGCCAGCGTGTTGGATAAAGCCAACATCACGGCCAACCAGGTGACACTGCTGGGTTTCGCCGTTGGCGTTCTCGCGCTACCGGCTCTTGCAATGGAACAATATGGGCTCGCGCTGATTCTGATTGCCGTAAACCGCATTTGTGATGGGCTCGATGGCGCACTGGCACGCCGCCAAGGTTTGACTGATGCTGGTGGATTTCTCGACATCAGCCTCGATTTTTTGTTTTACTCTTTAGTACCGTTTGGTTTTGTTCTTGCCAATCCCGACCACAACGCGATTGCAGGAGCCTTCTTAATTTTTGCCTTTATCGGCACAGGCAGTAGCTTTCTCGCCTTCGCGGTAATGGCCAGTAAACGTAGCATCGCTAACCCAGTTTATCAGCACAAGTCTTTGTATTACATGAGTGGACTCACCGAAGGGACCGAGACTATCGTGTGTTTTGCACTGATGTGCCTTTTCCCTAACGCTTTCTCAACCATCGCTTGGGTGTTTGGCGCAGCCTGTTGGTTTACCACCATGACTCGTATTTATTATGGCTTCCAAACATTGCAGCTTGCAGAAAAGAGCGAAGCAGTACAGCCGTAGTCTTCTACCCTCATCGCCTAAACCATAGACAATGAGGGTGAATTTCCACGCCAACACGAGCTTACTCTTTCGCGCTCACCTTCAAGACTGGCCAAGGCAAATCCCATGGAGATAGCCAACTTTCAATGCCTTGACTCACCGCATCTTCCTGCCATTTTTTTCCTAAGTGTGAAAACTGGCGCGGATCACACAACCATTGGTAGACCTCACCTTGATAGGCAAAACGCAACGCAAAAGCGTGTAAATAACCGCGATCGGCCTCATCCGCAGTATTGTAAATAGGATCCCCGACAATTGCCGATCCTATAGACTTAAGTGCCACGCGAATTTGGTGAGTTTTTCCTGTGTGGGGTTTACATAAAAACAGTCGCTCACCCGGTGCTGCTGTGGTGGAAAAAAACTGAGTTACAGCTGGATTATGTTGTGAATTCAGAAGTTTCCATGATGAGCGACGTGAGCGCTCCATATCACCACTCACCAAACCCTGCTTCTTTTTCGGTTTTTTACTCCCAATCGCTAAATAGAATTTTTCAACCGAACGTTTGGCAAAACCTTGTGATAACTCGCTCGCGGCTGCGGCATTCCTCGCCAGCAATAAAATCCCCGAAGTCATCTTATCTAAACGATGTACCAAATAGAGTTGGTGGTCACCGCTTTGCGCTGCCACTTCTTGAAGTAGCATTGTATCCCCATCATCTTTATGGACTGACACATTAGGATGTTTGTTGATAAGCAGAAAATCAGGATGGGTAAACAGAATATCAAACATAAATACGCCTCACTTTGCGACGTGATTATACTTAAAACCCTCTCAGCCTAAAGAAAAAGCGGCTCGAAAGCCGCTTTACTGTAGAACTTGTCTCTCTGATGTTTCGATTAGGCAAAAAATACCATCAACATCAGAACTGGGCAGACCAGACGCACATACCAAGGCCAAATCTTCCAGAACAGACTGTTTTCAACATCCGGGCAACCTTGTTTTAGCTCAGACAGGATCTGGTTACGATTCCAAATCCAACCAGCAATCAACGTAATCAGCAGTGCAATAATCGGTTGTGAATAAACGGTTGTGAACTCAATAACCAATCCGAATAGACTTGAGAAGTTCAGAACAATCACACCTGAAATCACCGTGACTAAACCACCAATCCACAATACCGCAGTTAGAACGTTTTTGCTGTAATTCTTCAACAGCACAAGCTACCGGTACTTCTAACATGGAGATGGAAGAGGTTAACGCTGCAATGATCATTAACAAGAAGAAGATGATGCCAATCACCGCACCAATCGCGCCCATGGTGTCAAACATCGCTGGCAGAACCGTGAACACTAAAGTATCAGAGTTGAGTAACTCGCCGGAGGTGGAGAAAATTTCTACCCCGTTGTGTTTCGCCACAAACATAGCAGGCAAAACCATCAATCCCGCAATAAACGCAACACCCGTATCAATCAATGCCACTTGAGCGGCGGTTTTTGGCAAGTTGGCTTCTTTATTAAGATACGAGCCATAGGTGGTCATCACACACACACCTAAAGAGAGTGAGAAGAAGGCTTGCCCCATCGCACTGACCACGACCTGTGGCGTGAAATGGCTGAGATCTGGAACCAAATACATTTTGAGCCCGTCCATCGCACCTTCTTGGGTGAAGATATACACCGTCAATAGGCCAAACAGAACGAACAACAACGGCATCAGTCGGGTGGACCATTTTTCGATGCCATCTGCAACACCGTTGCGCACGACAAACATGGTTAAAGCCATGAAGGCCATCATCAAAACAAGATTTCGCTCGGTACTAAAAGAGGTTAACCAATGACTTGCACTCTCTCCACCCACCAGTGTTAGACCGCTACCAAACAGTGACCCGACTAACCATCCAGCGACAATCGCATAGAAGCTGAGGATGAGTGAAACCACCACCATCCCAACCAAGCCCAGTAGAATCGCACCCACTTTACCTTTAGGCCAAACGGCACGAAATGATCGAATCGGGTTTGATTGACCATAACGGCCAATAGTTAGCTCTGCCACCAACATAGGGTAAGCCAATAAAAACACCATACATAGGTAGACCAAAAGGAAAACGGCACCACCATTACTCGCGGCCTGAGTGGGAAATCCCCACACATTGCCAAGACCTACCGCAGAACCTGCCGCGGCCATAATAAAACCAAATCGAGAGGAAAATTGACCTCTAGAGCTACTCGCCATATTTGCTACCAATGAATTGTGTTTGCTTAGTTATTTGCGGGTGTAAAATAATAATTACACCCGATAAAGTCATCACTAACTTTAGAAGTATGGCAAGTAAATCAGTTCAAGAATAAAATTGGAAGACCGAACAAGTCTAATTTTGCTATCAGTAATTTGATTTTGCGGTGTGTTTGTTAATTTTTCACTCGAAAGCTGACGCGTTTCACTTATTTTTACAAATTAATAACAAGATCATCCTGCCAAACTCTTCGATTAATTTGGCCACTTCGCTTTCTTCTCTTATGCTTTCGCTTTACTATCCCAAATGAATTTCAGTTTCTTATTGGATAAGAATGGACAAGCTCTATCACTTTCTCACCCTGCTTAGCATTGGTATCTACTGGTTATTAGTAGCAGGTGTGACTATTCGTGTGGTTCTTAAACGGCGTGCGGTCAGTGTATCGTTGGCTTGGCTGATGGTGATCTACATCATTCCATTTGTTGGCGTACTTTGTTATTTCCTATTTGGCGAGCTCAATCTTGGCCGCAAAAGGGCGGAACGTGCTAAAGAGATGTTTACCCCTTTTGGTCATTGGTTTCGTTCTTTAAATGATTGCCAAGCCCATGTGCAAGAAGGCATGGGTGCTCATATTTCTCGTATTGATGAGTTATGTAATAACCGGATGGGCATCCCTGCCCTCAGTGGCAATACTCTATCGCTTCTGAACTCCCCTAATGAAATTTTACATGCGGTGATTGAGGATATTGAACGCGCTCAATTTCAAGTTCGCATGGTTTTTTATATTTGGCATCCCGGAGGTTTAGCCGATGGCGTTGCTTCGGCTTTGATTCAAGCCGCCAAACGTGGCGTGGATGTCAAACTTCTCCTTGATTCCGCAGGAAGCCCGCGATTTTTCCGCAGCCCTTGGGTACAAATGATGCGTGATGCTGGGATTGAAGTGGTTCAAGCCTTGGAAGTGAGTCCATGGCGTATTTTCCTGCGCAGACTGGATTTGCGCCAACATCGCAAAATCATCGTGATTGATGATGAAATCGCCTATACCGGTTCAATGAACATGGTTGACCCAGCGTACTTCAAGCAAAACGCGGGGGTGGGGCAATGGATCGATATCATGGTACGAGTCACAGGCCCTACGGTGAACGTACTTTCTGCCATTCACTGTTGGGATTGGGAATTTGAAACGGGATTACGCCTATTCCCTCAAAGTCCAGAGTGCAGCCTTGAGCCTAATCAACCTCAGCATCCCATCCAAGTGGTGCCGTCAGGTCCTGGGATGCCAGAGAATTTGATCTCGCAAGTGCTCACCTTAGCCATCAACCAAGCTAACCGTTCTGTTTGTATTACAACGCCTTATTTTGTTCCTAGCGCAGATTTACTCGCAACGTTGAAAATGACCGCTCAACGAGGGATCCATGTCGATATTATCATTCCGAAAAAGAATGATTCACTGATGGTGCAATGGGCTTCACGGGCTTTTTACGGCGAGTTACTTGAAGCTGGAGTAAACATTCATGAATTCGATGGCGGCTTGCTGCACACCAAATCCGTGGTGATTGACCAACAATTTTGTTTAGTCGGAACCGTAAATCTGGATATGCGCAGCCTGTGGCTTAATTTTGAGCTCACTCTCGCCGTAGATGATCTGGAATTTACCCAGCAAATGCATTGGCTACAACAGCAATACATTCTGCAATCTCGCCCTGTGATTGAAGCGGAATGGGTACAGCGGCCATGGCATAACCGGTTCTTAGAGCGAATCTTCTATCTATTTAATCCTCTTCTGTAGTTTTCTCACTGCGCAGGGTTGCAATCCTGCGCGGCTCCGTGTTTTAAATAAACTTTTATAAAGTCAGACAAGGACAGCCGATGTCAGAAGGTAATAAAACCCGCCTAGTCACTGCGGGGCGCAGTAAAAAATGGACTCTCGGAGTGGTCAATCCCCCCGTACAACGTGCATCAACCGTCGTTTTCGATAGTGTTGCGCAAAAAAATCAGGCGGCCGTAAATCGCGCAAACAAAACTCTATTTTACGGACGTCGTGGAACGACCACCCATTTTGCTTTTCAAGACGCTATGGTTGAAGTTGAAGGCGGAGCAGGATGCGTACTCTACCCTTGCGGTGCAGCAGCGATCACCAATGCTATTCTCTCTTTTGTAGCGCAAGGCGACCATATTTTGATGGTTGATACCTGTTACGAACCTACAAGAGACTTTTGTGAAAAGGTGCTCAAAAAGCTTGGCGTTTCAACCACCTATTACGACCCTATGGTCGGTGAAGGCATTCGTGAACTGATCCAACCCAATACCAAGGTGCTGTTTACTGAATCCCCTGGCTCACTCACCATGGAAGTGCAGGATATCCCAACACTTTCTCGTATCGCTCATGAGCATGACGTTATCGTAATGCTCGATAATACGTGGGCCGCGGGTGTGCTGTTCTCTCCATTTGAACACGGCGTAGATATTTCAATTCAAGCCGCCACTAAATACATTGTGGGTCACTCAGATGTCATGCTTGGCACTGCTGTCGCCAACGAAAAATGTTGGGAACAGTTACGAGAACACAGTTACTTGATGGGTCAGTATGCCTCACCTGATGATGTGTATATGGCAATGCGTGGCCTACGCACACTCGATGTGCGTCTACGTCAGCATGAGCAAAATAGTTTACGCATTGCCCAGTGGCTACAAACACGCCCAGAAGTGGATCATGTGCGCCACCCTGCGTTAGAAACCTGCCCCGGACATGCATTTTTCCAACGTGATTTCCAAGGTGGTAATGGGCTCTTCTCGTTTGTTCTAAAAAGCACACATCCAGCGGCAACCACCGCCCTACTCGATGGGATGAGCCATTTCCGAATGGGATTTTCTTGGGGTGGTTTTGAAAGCTTGATATTAGCGCATGAACCGAAAGCCTTTAACACTCTACGTTCCGTCGCCAACCCTCACTTTGCAGGCACATTAATCCGAGTTCATATTGGGTTAGAAGACGTAGAAGACTTGATTGCCGATCTGGAAGCGGGTTTTGCGCGCTACAATCAGGTAGCCAATGCATAAACCCTCCTCTATTTTCTAATCTGTAGGGGCTTTAGCCCCTACTGTTTGACAGCATGGGGAGAATTTGAACATCCCACTATATGGTCATTCACTAATCCACAAGCCTGCATAAAGGCATAGCAGATCGTTTCACCCACAAACTTAAATCCTCGTTTTTTAAGAAATTTACTCATGGCCTTAGACTCTTCCGTTGAAGCGGGAACCTCACTCATATTTTGCCAGTGATTAATTTTGGGTTTCCCCGTCCACAAACTGCCCATAGCGCGGCATCCAGTGAGCCGAATTCTTTTTGCAAAGCCAATGCGGCACGTGCATTAGAAAATACTGAGGCAATTTTACCGCGATGCTTAACCACATCGTAATGAGCAATGATCACATCAACATGACTTTCATCGTATTGCGCTAAACGCTGCAAATCATAGCCCACAAAAGCTTGGCGATACCCTTCACGTTTTTTCAATACCGTGAGCCAGCTTAGTCCCGCTTGCGCCCCTTCTAAGGTAAGAAACTCAAATAACCGAGTATCGTCGTGTACGGGAATGCCCCACTCATTGTCATGATATTCACGTTCTAACGGATGATTCATCGCCCATGCGCAAACCGGTTGTTCAATATCAGTCATAAAGCCTCTCAAAATTAGATGATCATGCCCATTTATACAACGATTGGTCATACCGAGAGAAGCAGGTAACTGGGATAATCTCGCGCAGTCACTCAATTGCGACGAGTCGTCTTCATTTTCCCGTTTCTCATCGCAAACAAAATCTCAACAAACAGAATTGCGCCCACAAAAAAAGACGGCAACCCTGCCGCTCAAAAATGTTTAAAGGTTTTGGAATTCACGATTCACTTTAAATGCTTCGGAAGTGACATACGCTTCCATGGTACGTACTTTTCCGTCAACAGAATCCAGATCTTGCTCTAGGGTGCGCATTAATCCACGCGCATCTTGCCCTTGAACCCAAGCCTTATTTTTGAGGGTGTGTTCCTGCTTTTCTCGCAAGCTCTCTTGGTAGTCAACAGGCTGCTTTTCTAGCATCAAAGCCATCGCAACATATGCCACCAACACAAGAAAAGTTCCCCCCAATAAAGCTGCCGTGATCACCAGAATACGCACCAACCACGTTTCAAGGCCAAAATAGTTAGCAAGCCCCGCACATACCCCTGCTAACTTGCCATTGATAGGATCGCGGTACAGTTCTCTTTTATTCATAATGACGCCTCCAATTCGGCGCTTCGGCATCGAGAATCCGCTCAAGGTTTTCCACTCGTCCACGCAAGCGCTCAGCTTTTTCAGATAGAGAATGCAGTTGGCGCATTTCTTCGTCAGAAAGCCCAGATTCGGCTCGACGCTTACTTCGATAATGAAGGAGTAGCCAGAGCGGTGCGACAAAGATACAAAAAACAATCAACGGCACGGCAATAAAGAATGAGGACATAATCGACTCCCAATTATTGGTCTGATTTCATCTGAGCTTTTAGCTTGCTCAGCTCTTTTTCAATGTCATCTTGAGCTTGTAACTCGGCAAACTCTTGCTCCAACGAGCGAGTTTGTCCAGCTTGAGCATACAAATCCGCTTCCGCTTCTAACTCATCCACTTTACGTGAAAACTGTTCAAATTTCGCCATTGCTTCTTCTGTACGCCCCGCATGCAAGTGGCGCTGCACATCACGGCGATGACCTGCGGCTTGGCTGCGTATCGCTAGCGCTTGTTGCTTCGCGCGAGTTTCAGTGATTTTAGTTTCTAGCTTACCAATTTCGCCCGTCAGCTTTTCAATGGTTTCTTCGACAAGCGTCTGCTCGGTATGTAAGCCTTTCAATACCTGTTGTAACTTCTGCTTTTCAATCAGCGCCGCACGTGCCAAATCTTCCCTTTGTTTGGTGAGCGCCAGTGTCGCTTTGTTTTGCCAATCTTCTAGCTGCACTTCCAGTGACTCCACTTTACGTGCCAACTCTTTTTTGTCGGCCATCGCTTTCGCAGAGTTGGTACGCACTTCAACCAGTGTATCTTCCATCTCTTGGATGATCAGACGGATCATTTTTTCTGGATCTTCTGCCTTATCCAGTAGAGCACTAATGTTGGAATTTACGATATCTGCAAAACGAGAAAAAATACCCATGACGATTCTCCTGTCAGTGTGCGAGGCAACCACGCCTCACGATGGCAGCGACAGCCCCATGCTGCGCGTTGGATACCAAGAACAATCCAAATAGCATGCCAATAAAAAATATCTTTATTTTCAAAGCATTATAAATAAACTCATTTTATGACTGAGCATGCTATGATGAGATTCACCAATAGTTGGTCAATTTCACCACTTTGAGGAATCGCGATGCAACAGAGCTTACTTGGCGAATCACCCGCGTTTTTAGCCGTATTGGATAAAGTTTCGCGCTTAGCTCCAATTGAGCGTCCTGTGCTTGTAATCGGTGAGCGAGGAACCGGTAAAGAACTTATCGCACAGCGTTTGCACTACTTATCAAAGCGCTGGGAACATCCACTGATTTCACTCAATTGTTCAACCCTCAGTGAAGGATTGATCGATTCAGAACTCTTTGGCCACGAATCCGGCGCTTTCACGGGAGCAAAAGGTCGTCACCAAGGCCGGTTTGAACGCGCAGAGAATGGCACGCTTTTCTTGGATGAGTTAGCCACGGCTCCACTTGCGGTACAAGAAAAACTGCTGCGAGTGATTGAATACGGTCAGTACGAGCGCGTGGGAGGCCATCAAGTGCTGAATGCGAATGTACGTTTGGTCTGCGCAACCAATGCTGACTTACCTAAAATGGCCGAGCACGGTCAGTTTCGCGCAGACCTGCTCGATAGATTGGCATTTGATGTGATTCACTTGCCACCTTTACGTCACCGACCCGACGATATTTTGCTACTTGCTGAACATTTTGCCATTCGGATGTGTCGCGAACTCCAACTCCCCCTGTTTGTTGGGTTTAGCCACGATGCACGCAAGCAACTACAAGACTATCCTTGGCCAGGTAATGTTCGTGAGCTAAAAAACGTCGTTGAGCGTGCGGGTATACCAACACTGGTCTAAACCGCCACCCCATTGAAACTCTGATTTTTAATCCATTTCATTCGGGTGACGTTGTCACACCTGAGACCTCGAATAATATTGAGCCACTCACAACGGCACCCCGTTTTCAATTACCGATTGACTATAAAACATGGCAACAAGAGTTAGACATTGAATTACTGCAAGCGGCACTGACGCAAGCCAAGTTTAACCAAAAGCAAGCCGCGCACTTGTTAGGCCTGAGCTATCATCAATTTCGGGGGATGATCAGAAAATACCCCCAGATGAGTAACGAAAACACCCCACTCTCGGATGAGTGATGTACTGTAAATACGCCATTTCATTTGGTTTTGCCGAGAAAACAATGGTAAATTAACGGGATTTTGAGGCTGACTAGTAATGCTAGTTCCGCCTCGTGACTGACTCAGATCACTATGAACGCATTTATACGATTTACCCTAGGACTGTTCAGCATGAGTTTGCTGACAGGCTGCGGAGAACACATCGATCACAGTAAGATTCGCAGCAGTGGTTTTGTCTACTGTGGTGAGAGCGCGCCATCTACCTTTAACCCACAATTGGTTGATAACGATATCACCTCCGATGCTCTCGGCCCGCAACTCTACGACACCTTGCTCACGATTGATCCGCAAACCCAATTACCCGTACCGAGTGTAGCCAGCGGATGGACGGTTAATGCGAGCGGTACCGAGTATCTGTTTACTCTGCGCCCTAATGTTGAGTTTCAAACTACCGCTTGGTTTAGCCCCACTCGGCCACTCAACGCCGATGATGTGGTTTTCAGCTTCCGACGCATCATTGACCCGACAAGCCCTTTCCATAAGATCAACCAAGCCCAATACCCTTGGTTTAAAGGCATTGATTTCCAAAATTTACTCGTCGATGTCACGGCTATTGATGACTTAACGGTGAAGTTTATTTTAAGCCGCCCAGATAACAGTTTTTTGTCTAACATTGCCACCAGTCATGCCGTCATTCTCTCTTTAGAATACGCTAACCAATTGATGATTGATGATGAAAAAGAGAAGTTGGATACCTTACCTGTCGGCAGTGGCCCCTTTTATCTTACTGAATATCATCCACGTGATTTGATCCGCCTAAAGCGCCACCCTCACTACTGGAATGGCGTCGCTAAACTTGAACAAGTGGTGTTTGATATTTCACAACGCGGTACCGGAATGCTCGCCAAATTACTGCGTAATGAATGCGATGTACTGCATGCACCGATCTCCAGTCAGGTACCGGCGATTGAACAAAATCAGGATATTGAACTGACAACAACCCCAGCAATGAATGTGGCGTTTATTGCCGTCAACACACAGCATCCCGCGCTCAATGATAGCCGAGTACGTAAAGCGCTAAACTTTGCGATTAATCGGCAAAATATTTTGGACTCCGTTTATTACGGTACTGGTAGCATTGCCTTTACGGTCTTGCCTCCTACTTCTTGGGCTTACCAACAAGATGCAGTACAAATCCGTTACGATCGCAATTATGCTCAAGCGTTATTGCGCGAGGCGGGTTTTGAACATGGGCTTGAATTGACCATGTCAGTTCCGGTCGATCCCAAAGCGTATAACCCTAGCCCACGTAAAACCGCAGAATTAATCCAAGCCAACCTGGCTGATATTGGCGTCACCTTGCGCTTAATTACCGAAGATCGCTCCGAACGCCAAGAGCTTGCAGAACGCAACAATATTGACCTGTTTTTGAGTGGCTGGCGCGGTGACACTGGGGACCCAGATAACTTCTTACGCCCCTTGCTCTCTTGTGACTCCAATCGAGCAGGGTTGAACGTCTCAATGTGGTGTGACAGTGATTTTGACTTCTTGCTAGACTTAGCTTTAGAAGCCAATAAACCACGTTATCGCCTAAATCTCTATCATCAGGCGCAAAATATCCTTAACCAAGAGTTTCCCGTGATCCCTCTTGCACATGGCATACAATTTACCGCCTACAGTAAATCGCTAACCGGGGTTCGCATGAGTCCTTTTAATGTTCAGCCATTTAATACCGTTGAGAGGGTGGCCGAGTAATGTTCGTGTATACGGTACGAAAGTTTAATCTATTTATCATTACACTCTTGATCTTGACCATGGTCGGCTACAGCCTCGCTCGCTTTGATCCCCATTCACCATGGACTTTGTTCAGCTTTTGGCAAGGGTGGTCCATTTACTTAGTGCAGTTGATGGAGCTCAATTTCGGTGTCAATAAAAATGGAGTCTCGATTCTCAGTGAGTTAGCGGTCGTATTTCCGGCCACCATTGAGCTGTGTTCGATTGCCTTCATTATGTCGCTGCTGGTGGGCATTCCTATCGGAACCATCGCCGGGATGCGACAAGGTAAATGGCTCGACACCATCATCTCTTTCATCTCCATGTCTGGATATTCGGCGCCCATTTTTTGGCTCGCCTTAATGATGATTATGGTGTTCTCACTGCACTTTCAATTTTTCCCAGTCGCAGGGCGCTATGACTTACTGTATCAAATCGAGCATGTGACAGGCTTTGCCTTGATTGATGCCTTCATGTCGCAGTCGCAATACCGCAGCCAAGCGCTCCAAAGTGTGTTGGAACATTTAACGCTCCCCTGCTTGGTGCTGGCTTTGGCTCCCACCACACAAGTGATTGGGCAAATGCGGGCATCGGTTGCGGAAGTAATGAACCAAAACTACATCCGAGCAGCCAAAATTAAGGGTTTATCCAATTACGAAATCGTTACCCAACACGTCTTACGTAATGCCATTCCTCCGATGATCCCAAAATTTGGTGTTCAACTGTCTAGTATGCTGACGCTGGCGATTATTACTGAATCTATCTTTAACTGGCCGGGCATTGGTCGTTGGCTGCTTGATGCGCTGGCTAACCGTGATTTTATGTCGATTCAAGCCGGTGTTATCGTGGTCGGCACCTTAGTATTAACCGCCAACATTCTCTCTGATTTGCTCGGCGCGGTGGCTAACCCTTTGGTAAGGAAAGAGTGGTATGTTAAGCGATAGCATTTATCAAGAAGAACACATTCCAACCCAGTTTGAGCGTTTCTGGCGTAGCTTTCGAGCCAATAATCTCGCCATGTTCGGATTATGGTGCCTGCTGTTTATAGCCCTCGTGATCGCACTATCTCCTTGGCTTGCACCGTATGATCCACAAATGCACTCCAGCAAATTACTGGTACCCCCATCTTGGGATCCCGCCGGTAGTGTTGATTACTTCCTCGGCACGGATGACTTAGGACGCGATATTTTATCTCGCCTGATTGATGGCTCACTCCTGAGTATCGGGGCTGCGGTGCTCATCACTCTGATTGCCACGTTACTCGGTGGTACCATTGGTGCTTTAGCTGGCATGACCAAGGGTTTGCTTTCCAGCACACTGAACCATCTGCTCGATACGGTAATGTCGATTCCATCACTGTTGCTGGCTATCATTTTTGTCGCCTTTTTAGGGGCTGGCGAATTCAACGTACTCCTTGCGATTGGCTTAGCGTTGATCCCACGTTTTATTCGCTCAGTGTATGTGGCAGTACATAATGAAGTAGAAAAAGATTATGTCATGGCCGCACGTTTAGATGGTGCCAATGAGTTTTATCTGCTTTGGCATTCCATTTTTCCCTAACATCCTGCCGATCATCGTCACCGAAATTACTATGGCTCTTTCCATTGCTATTTTGGATATTACCGCGCTGGGATTTCTTGGGCTCGGAGCACAATCGCCTAGTACGGAATGGGGCTCCATGCTCGGTAATGCGGTCGAACTTATCTACATTGCACCTTGGACAGTCACTCTTCCCGGTCTCGCGACCATGTTTACGGTCGTGGTCATTAACCTTGTCGGCGATGGCGCACGTCAAGCGTTGAATGCAGGAGTCGAATAATGCCTATTCTTGATATTCGTCATCTGACGATTGAAATTGATACTCCGCAAGGTTTAGTGAAAGCCGTAGATCGCATGAGCCTGACCATGAACGAAGGTGAAATTCGTGGTTTAGTGGGTGAATCTGGCTCTGGCAAAAGCCTCGTTGCTAAAGCGTTGGTTGGGGTATGTAAAGAAAACTGGCGCGTTACGGCTGATCGTATGCGCCTTGGAAACATTGATTTACTGCAACTGACTCCACGAGAACGCAGACGCGTGATCGCACGTGATGTGGCGATGATTTTCCAAGAGCCTTCCACCTGTCTCGACCCTTCTGAAGAAGTTGGCAAGCAGTTGATCGAATCGATTCCTTTCCGTACTTTTGAAGGCCGTTGGTGGCAGCGTTTTACATGGCGCAAAAAGCAAGCCATCGCACTGCTGCATAAAGTCGGCATCAAAGATCACAAAGACATCATGTCTAGCTACCCTTATGAGCTGACCGACGGTGAGTGTCAAAAAGTGATGATTGCCATGGCGATTGCTGCGAAACCGAAATTGCTGATCGCCGATGAACCCACAAACGACGTTGACCCCATCACTCAATCGCAAATTTTACGTCTACTCAGCCGGATGAATCAGGTAAACAGTACCTCAATCTTACTGATTGGCCATGACTTAACCACCATCACCCAATGGGCAGATCGAATTACGGTGATGTATTGTGGCCAATCGGTTGAATCGGCAGACACTGCAAAGATTGTGGTAGAACCCAAGCATCCCTATACGGCTGCACTTCTAAAGGCAATGCCCGATTTCAGTGACTGGATACCCCATAAGCAGAAATTACAATCACTGCCCGGTTCGATTCCGCCACTACAACATTTGCCAATTGGTTGTCGCTTAGGGCCTCGCTGCCCTTATGCGCAACGTCAATGTGTAGAAATGCCACGTTCACGTTGGGTCAAAAACCATAAGTTTTCCTGCCATTTCCCGTTGAATATGGAGACACCACAATGAGTGCGCTGTTAGAAGTCACCGATCTACATAAAGACTTTGTCACTCGCTCCGGTTTTTTACGCAAGCAGATCCAACATGCGGTGAAGCCCGTTAGCTTTACTTTGGAAGCAGGACAAACCATTGGTTTTATTGGACAAAACGGTTCAGGAAAATCCACACTCGCGCGTATGCTGGCTGGAATGGTCGCACCAACGGGGGGGGAAATCCGCGTCAACGGTGAGCTTTTAGAACACAAAGATTACGCGACCCGCTGTAAGCTCATCCGGATGATTTTCCAAGATCCCAACACGTCGCTCAATCCGCGCCTACAAATTGGCAAGATTCTGGAAGGCCCCCTGAAACGGAACACCAGCATGCCGCCAGAAGCCCGTATGCGCCGCGTAAAAGATACCTTGCAGCGCGTTGGTTTACTGCCAGAACACGCCTACTTTTACCCTCAAATGCTCGCAACTGGACAGAAACAGCGGGTTTGTTTGGCACGCGCCTTAATTTTGCAGCCATCCATCATTATTGCCGATGAAGCGTTGAATGGTCTGGATATGGCGATGCGTTCGCAAATCCTCAACCTATTTCTGGAACTGCAAGAGGAAATGGGCGTTTCGTTTGTGTATGTATCGCAACATATCGGGGTGATCAAGCACATCACTGACAAAATCATCGTGATGCATGAAGGGAATGTGGTGGAATCCGGCAATACCCATGAAGTGTTGGCCGACCCGCAGCACCCGATCACCCAACGTATGATTGAGAGCCACTTTACCAAGGCTCCCACCTTTAAGTATTGAGTGATGAAAAGAGGTATTGCGCTCGGGCTTCTCACCCTTATTAGCCACAGTGCCTTTAGTCAAGAGAATTGGCGCGATCCCGCTTTTATCGAACAAGCCTTTCTCGCCGTAGCGATGCACAACGAATATTCCGTAGGTGAAAAACCACTCAGTAAATGGCGCAAGCCCCTGCGGATTTATTTTGAACATCAAGTGCCTGATAGTGATCTGCATGAACAGCTTGCGCGAGCTCACCTCAGCCATCTTTCGGCAATAACCCAACACCCGATTCAGGTGGTGAGCGACAAAACTCAGGCGAATGTGATTTGGGTATTCACCCAGCAATCAAAGTGGCAGCAGGTGCTAGAAGAAGTAGCAGGAAAATCAGCCACGCAGTCGATGCATGGGGCGATTTGCCAAGCGAGTTACCAGAGCGACATCGTGACTTCTGAGATTATTTCAGCGTCGGTCGTCATCCCCGTCGACCAAGCACGTGACCACGGCAAACTGCTGGCCTGTATCGTGGAAGAAATTACTCAAGTGATGGGGCTACCTAATGATTCAGAGCTTGCCTACCCTTCCATTTTTAACGATAAAACGCCGGAAGATTTACTGTCCCCATTGGATGTGATTTTACTCAAGCTGCTCTACGAACCTGAATTAAGCAGTGGCATGAGGCAACCACAACTGCAAAGTTTGCTCAAAGCAAAGCTCAAACAGTACGAGCAGCAAGGTGTATTGGAGAATGCGGTGCAAGAAGCGCGTTCTTCACCGCTGTATGAGTGGTTACGCTAAATACTTCACCGCACCAGTTAACGGCGGTGAGTGAGTTTTTTCAGTTCAAAGTCAAACTCATCAGGGAACAAAATCACCCCTTCTTCGTTGTCATTTGGAAAAACCACGACTGACAAATCATCCTGCTCTAACCCTTGTGTCCAGCGACTAAACCATTTGTTCAAGCCAATCGATTCTGGCTCACACTCAGCCCAGTCACCGGTTGCCCACGCTTGTGCAAACTCACGGTGCGGCCACACTGGAACACACTCTTCCTCTTCCGTATTGAGCATTACGCAGCCGTGCTCATCTTTTAAAATCCACACTTGCTGGTTAGCCACAATCTCTTTTAAACAATAATTGAATCGTTGCTCTTGGTCATATTGATTGATGAGCGCCATTTGCTCTGCGGTTAATGGATTGGACATGTTTTTTCCTATAAAGATGTGGTGATGGCTGCAATTTTCGAGGGGTTTGACTCATTACACAAGAAAAATATCAACGACAACATCAACACATAACGGGTCGACAAATAGAGATGGCTGAAAAAATAAGCGCCCAACCATGGGCGCTTCGTTAAATCAAAAGTTAGTTTTAATCGAGAGGCAGATCTGGCGCAATCCATTCTCCATCAGCATCCTGCTCGATACGTAACCGTTGATCGCCAGCTGGTGTTCTTAGGTATCTGTCGCCCTCGACCGACGCCACGTGATAGTAGTAATGGCCTATGCGCACTACTCGGATGGAACGACTTATCCATTGACCACCGATAGTCGTTTTAATAACCGCACGATAAATCCCGTTAACACCGATCTCAGCACTGATGATTTGATCTCTTAAGCGATACATTTCAATTTTTTGCGCGGGAATTTTTCCTTTCGGCAAGGTTTCATCAAACGGTTTAGGACGATAAAACTCAATTTTTGCCGCATCAATCTTACCAAATAGCAGTTGATCCACTTGTTCACGAGCATTCAAATAAGCGTGGGATAACCGATTTTTCCGTGCTAATTGGGCATAGTTTTCTGACCACTTGGTGTTGAGCGCACCAGTAAAGTGCACATTGGTCATCAACTGATGGAAATTCGCAAAATCATCGACATTTTGCAAAATAATGGCGCCATTTTCATCGACTTGGAAGAAGTCGCGCAATCCACCCCGACCAGGCCCAAAAGCATCATCTATTCATATATTGTTTCGGCACAAAATAGGTGGCCGGGAAGTTATCATTAATCACCGCGCCGGGGTTGGCATCATCCGCACCGTGGTGCACTAACTCCATACCATTATTTCTGCCTAGTCGGTCATTGATTTTGTCTTTCAGGCCGATAACTCGGTCTGAAATAATCCCAAGGTGCATATTGTTTACCTTGTTGTACAAGTCTTCGTTTTCAAACAGCTCCTTGACCTCTGGATCTAATTTTTCAGGATCCTTGATAGACTTTTTCCAATCCGCCCAAGGTTTCGGCATTTTGAACATATCTGGAGCGCCGTAATCTGAAATATGCGTCATTACACTAAACAAATCATAGTCGGCCGTCATCGGTTTTAGGCTGGTGGGATTACCCATCACCATCAAAGGTGTTGGCACAGTATTGCCATTCTCAAACACAAACACCCTCCACAATCCCTGCTCATCTTTTTGGTAGTGAAGCTCGACACCATTGGAAACCCCATAGTACATGCCAGTCTCAGAGCTATATTCCAGTTCTGGGATTAATGGATTATCACCACTTTGCAACTCTTTTAAGCGCTTATCATCAATGCTCAAATGTACGGACACAGCGGCACCACTATTGATCGCATTGTCTGAGTATTGATTAAAGCGATCCACCTGCGCACGAGCGGATGCTTTCGCATATTTTTGATCCACAGGAATAAAACCAGCGTGTGGTCCCCAATCCGAACTTTTGGATTTAATCAGTAGGCTCTTACTGCTGTACAAGCCCGACTCCAACAAACTGCGGTTATTCGGGTCAACCGCTCGAATACCAATCACCAGGTTTTCTTCGTCGGCAATGTTCGCGATTACTTTGCGGTCCGTGCTTGGAATACCCACGACTTTATCTGGATCAAAATCTGGGCGATCTTTGGATGAGATACGAAAATCACGAGACTGATAGACTTTCGGGGCATAAGGATCGGTATTTTTGCGCTTAATCTTCTGTACTCGCTGTTTGATTTTGAGCGAAGCGGATTTAGCACCTTTCACAATATCCGTTACAGGTAGCACGTTCATTTGATCAAAGATGGTTTTGGGTAAGCTTAACCACGCGTCTTTAGCCTGCTTTCGTGCCACTTTCAGATCAACATCAAACACCTCACCCACTACACGTTTGTTGCTTCCAATTTCAATTACGTTAAAAGCAGAGCTGACTTTATACTTTCTCGGTAGCGACTTTGAAATAACCTTGCCGGTCATTTTGGCGGATGTAAACGCAGCCTTGCCTATTGGTAGGAAAAATCCAACATCAGAGATCAAACCTAGTGATGCCATACCGTGATCCCCTCTTTGAAAATCCTCTACAGTACCCCATACAGGGACAATCATTTGCATCACGCCTTTCGCATAATCCCAAGCAGTAGTAGTCGTTTTCAACTGATCACGATTATCAATCATATGTTTGGCCACTATACTTGCCAGTAGCTCTTTGTCGGTAGCCGAAGAAAGCTCGGTTTGGGTATACCCTGACTTACAGTAGTTGTAGGCCCAATACGTGGCATTCATATTCTCCCACACGCACTCATCAGCGACATTAGCATTCATTTCACCGAAGAGAGGGGTATCGTCTTTGATGTCATCATAATCCAGATTTTCCTGTCTAAAACTGATGAGATCCGTGTTAAAGAAATCCACAATCGAGTTGGGTAAAAATGTGGTATACCCCAGACTTGTACTGGTTAGTACATACTTATGAACTTCTTGATCGGTTATGGTTGTCCCAATTCCGTTGCCTGTAACTGTCTGCTGGTTATGATACAACTTGAGAGTATGGTGTAATCGAGCCGATCCGCGCTGTTTGGCTAAGGAGAATTCCTTCTTACCCATGAGCTTGGCTTTGGAATCGATCATTGCCCCCAAAAATGCACCGAGCTTTTGCGATAACACTTGGTGATTCTTATGCCATTCGTTTTGTACCGTGTTAATAACACTCCCAAGCGCTTGCTGATCCTTGTTGATCAACGTAGAGCGTACCTTATAACCATAACCGGGAAGCAGATTGAGTCGACCATGAATTAAATATGGCTTCCAGAGTTCCTCAACCTCATCATGCCATGCGCCATAACCGTAAAGCCTTGCTTTAGTGTACATTTCATCGGTGAGGGGATAGTTAAAGATTTGTTGCTTTTCTATGTGATCGTATTCAATCGGAACCAACATAGTTTGAAGATCTTGATAAGCTTCATGCCATGACAATAAAGAATCCACGACCGCATCTTTTCGTTGCTCGTCACTCATATTGCTCGCGAATTTAAGTGGCAAGTTTGAATTCGTGAACGTTGAGTAGACCAGTTCACGAAACGCTTGTTTCACATCCAGTAGAGTCAAGCCAACCTCTTGCAATTCATCAAATAGAGCGGGCTCCAAACCGCTTCCGATGTAAGCTTCTAAGGCTTTTTCGGTCAATTTTAACGACAAGCGATGCAGTAAGCTGGATTTAATGTTACTGGGCGAACCATAAGCGTAAACCGTGTCGATACCCACGGCATCAAGGGCGGCTTTTACGCTGAGCATCTCCCAATCTTCTAAATCATCCGCTTCTTTTTGATAAACAGTCGCCGCAATTTGTACGAAGTTTTTACCTAAGAAGCCCCCTTCGACACCTCGGTTATTGATCGTACCCGCTTCAATATCAATGCTCACCTCAGGATTGTTTGAAGAAAATACCGCTTTTGCTAGCTCGACTCCATCCAAATCAGGGTAATGCATGGTCATTTGCATATGCAGATAAGCATCTGTTGGATGAATATTCAGTTCATGATCCAAACTTTCCTGTGGTGGCACAAAGTCCCAAGGGGGTATGGCCACTAACGAGATGGGCTTAAAGGAAAAATCACTGTTCCAAAACATAGGTAAATTATCTTCAAATGGTCCTTCAATAACTTTTTTATTGGGACCGACAAAAGAATAATAATCAGAAATGCCAATACGCCAATCTTTAGGAATGTAAACGGAGAGAGGTTCAAAAGGATTGTCGTAAAAATCACTAAATGTCGCATCAAGATGATGTCCAACATACGTATCGTATTCTTTTAATTTTCGGACAGAAATAGCTTCCCCTTCAAAATTTGACTTGGAATAAATCTTTGGGAAGCTAATATCGAGTAAATCTTCTGACATTTGATCATATCCATCCTCAATGGATAACCACTCTTTTATTAAACTGTCATTGAGAAACTCTGCATTATTGAGCAATTGCATACTTGACGTAATATTGGGGGAATATTGAAACGCCAGTGATGCTTGGATTTGCTGTTCACTACCATATTCAAAATGCGAGTCTTGCTCTAACTCCGCCAAAATATGTAGACGCAGTAAGGCTGCCAAACGTGATCTATCAATATCTTCCGATACAAGCCCATGCCTTATCGCAGGCTCAATCAAACTCGTTTGCAAAAATCGCTCAATATTTTCCTTGGTTTTTTCCTCAAGGAAATTGCGTGACAAGCCGTTATTGTATGCTCCCTTTACGCCGGTTTTTCCCGCTAAAACCTCTTTGACAAAGATTGCATAATTTACAACGTTACTGGTGTTTTTGAGTCGATAATCCTCTTCACCAATCGAGATAGGAAGCAAATCAACAAAGTCAGCACTCAAATCTTGCTGCAAGCTAATCAGAAACGGCACACTGAGAAGATCGGTCAACATTAACAGGTTGGAAATTGGCCCAGCCTTCACGGCTTGCTGCTCATAGAGTGCAACGCCAGACTGCAAATCGTAACTTTGTTGTACTAATTCACTACGTACATGACCGGGAAACGCCACATTGGTAACAATACATTGAGCATCAGGGTCATTATCCCCTGTGGTCATTGCATCACGTTTGAAAGATAGTATCCCCGCCTGATCGTCGAGCACACCAAAATAGACCTCTTTGGAGCGGTAGGGACTTTTTCCCCTTATCTGCCCGTTGTATCGCATCACTTCAACGTTGATTATGGTGCCTTTGGCTATTTTATAATCTTGCTGAAATTCGGTATCTACAGAGACTTGACATGCATATTTCTCCGCATCTGGATAATAGATATTTTGTGCGAAATATCTTACTGGTAAAGCACCGTAGGCAATATTTGGCAAGGCACTCATCAGTGGCAGCATGGCTGAAAAGATCAAACTATGCCTAAGCAATTTCTCTTTCTTCATAAGTCAGAAAATTCCTATTTATAATTCAACTGGAGCCCCATGTCAGAAATTCATTAAGATAAAACATAATTCTATTTATTATAGGGGCAGCTTGAGATATTAGACAATGCGGTAAATAAAACCTTATTTGCCTCATTTAAAAACAGACTAACACTTATTATAAGTTCAAAAAAGATCCAAAATTAAAAGTAGGAAGTAAAAAACAAAACAGTCAGTTAATCTCATTGAAAATAAAACAAATGAATTATAAATAATTAAAGCATCAAACAAAATTTAAAAAATAAAAAAACAAACCAACTTACAATAATTAGCTAAACCATATTGAATACATATGATAATTAACAATTATTTAAAAACATAACTATCATAAATATTTCATTATTAATAAAATTGGCTTTATTATTGTAAGTGGTGAATGAAATTTAGTTGCCTACATAAAAATCAAATAATTTAACTTTAAGGTAAACAACTCGCAGGAAGGAAAGGATGGAGGTGGCTAATAAGAATTAACCACCTATTACAGATAGAGAAAGATGAAACATCCCAATCAGCATAGACAGACTATGTGATTGAGGTGGACTCACGCAGCCCCAACTCAGAAACTACAAATAAGATGGGGTAAGCACATGAAATCACACTAGTTCCGTTTGCAGCCAAGGCCAACCTTGTTTCTTACGGCTTAGGGTGTTTTCCATCATCAGCACACCCTCTTTTTCATGTTTAGCCAGTTTTTCTGACCATTCGCCTTTAAACAGCAGGCGGGTTTGTGCCGTCGTGATATCGGTCAGCATCAGAGCAGCGAGTGCCAGCGACTCTTCATCACAACGACGTTGCAGATCCGCTTCTAGGGCATCAATCATGTCTGCCACTTGCTCTAGCGTAGCCAGTTCAACCTGACCCACCACCAAATCACGGCCATTGAATGGGTATGCTTTGAGATCTTTCTCGACCAGTTGCGCTGCGCTTAAACCTTCAATATCGGTTTTGGCAATCAACAGTGCTTTAATAAAGCCTTCCAGATCGGTAATTCCGGCCAATACCGCCAACTCAGCAACGGCATCTCGGTCTTTTTGAGTACAGGTTGGAGAAGCAAAACCTACGGTGTCAGACAGAATGGCAGAAATCATCAATAGTGCCATTGGACGAGTGATTGCTGCGTTTTCCATTTTGAACAGGTTGAACAAAATGGTGCTAGTGCAACCGACAGGCCAAATCCACGCTTCCAGAGGATTCACCGTCATCACATCCCCTAAACGGTGGTGATCGACAATACCAAGGATCTCTGCCTGATTTAGGTCATCTGGCGCTTGTGCTAAGTCAGTATAATCCACCAGCCAAACTTGCTCACCGGCAACACTGGTGCACAATTCAGGTTGTTCAACACCTGCGACATTGAGAATATGTTGAGTTTCACGGTTAATCTCACCTTGGCGAACCGCTTTCGCTTCCAAACCACGCGCTTTTAAAAGCTCGGCTGCCACTAACGCACTACAAATACTGTCACTGTCTGGGTTCTTATGACCAACAACTAAAATCATCCTGTTACCTATTTTCTCTTTTGCCATCAAGCTGGCGTAAACAAAGGGTGCACTCTACTTAATTTAATATTTTCTTTCATGGAGCTAAATACAAAAAAAACCTTTTTCTTCCACCTGCAAGTCTCGAATCTCATGTGACTTTGCTATCGAAAGTCGCCTCTACGTTTGCTCTTTTGGTCATACAACGTATACTCACGATGTTTTTATCATTAACTGGAGGATTTCTGATGATTGTCACTAACCAAATTCAAAGGGCATGGTTGGGTTAACGGAAAGTCCGTTTTCAATTCTTTTATCGCACTACGCGACTTCTCCCTTCCCTTTTCCATTTGCCCAGTCAAACTGGGGTAATTCTATTTAAAAAACGAATAAACCCTGAAGCTATGATTTAGTGGGTGCTTTCGCGCACCGGGAAAATTCGCAATGAACAACACAATGACATCTTCTCAGCCTTACACGTTAACGCAACTTGGCTGGAAACCTTTTTTTCAACAACAACTGACGCTCGAAGATTACGAGAATACGCAAATCTGTCGCGTCATCGCTCATCATCGTAGTGGCTATCAACTTTGCAGTGAACAAGGGCAAATTCATCTCGCCATTCATCACGCTCAACCGAAAATGACGGTGGGCGATTGGGTTTTGCTGGATGAACAGCAGCAATTTAAACGCCTACTTGAGCGTCAAAGTGAACTGAGTCGAAAAGCGGCGGGCAGTAAAGTGGCGGAACAGTTGATCGCGACCAATGTTGATACTTTGTTCATCGTCTGCTCGCTCAATGATGACTTTAACCTCAGCCGTATTGAACGCTATCTGAGCATCGCTAAAGAAGCGCACATCGAACCTGTGGTGATACTCACGAAAGCCGATTTATCTGAACAGGCAGATCAAAATATCGCGCAAGTTCAAAAGCTCAGTGCCACGCTTTGGGTCGCGGCAGTCAATGCTCTCGAACCAACCAGTGTAGAAGCATTACGCCCGTGGTGTACAAAAGGCAGAACCGTCGCATTTATTGGTTCTTCTGGGGTTGGTAAATCAACACTGACTAATACCTTGCTTGGGAGCAAAACCCAACTCACCGGTGGGATCCGAGAAGATGACAGTAAAGGCCGCCATACCACCACCGCGCGTTCGGTTCACATGATCCCGGAAGGTGCATTGATCATCGATACACCGGGAATGCGTGAGCTCCAACTTGTCGACTGTGGCGAAGGGGTTAGCGAGACGTTTTCAGACATTGAAACCTTAGCGTTACACTGCCGTTTTAAAGATTGCCAACATCAGACTGAGCCGGGATGTGCCGTTCAGCAAGCGATAGACAATGGCACTTTGGAAGCAAGACGCTTACAAAACTATTTCAAGTTACTGCGAGAACAGGCTTATAACTCCGCCACACTGGCGGAGCAACGAAGTAGAATGAAGCAGTTTGGGAAAATGTGCCGCCATGTACTAAGTGATAAGCAAAAACTCAAAAGCAATTATTAACCTCAACTGACACCGCCTTTGCCTGCCCGAATGAGGGTTGCTCATTTTGGATAGGTAAAGGCGGCGTTTTCACACCTTACGCTTGATTTAATCACCGCTAACCTACCGTCAAAATGGCTCGGCTCTGCAAACCCCTTTTCGCCAAATTGACGACCAATAATTTGCTTGGCTCACTGCTCAGCAGCTCACCACTCCAATAGTCATACCACTGTACTGGATGGTTGGCGACCAAAGTAAACTCCTGTTCCTTGCCTTGAAAATTAAACAAGCAATGCAGATCATTTTTATCGGTCAGTGGTAAAAATGCATGGCGTAAACTCAGCGAAGTCAGCTTGGCGGATTTCTGGCTATATTGAAAACGCTTGAGTAAGCGCTTAAGGCTCTGTTTGGCAAACGGAGTAAGTTTTGGCAAAGGGTCGCCTGACAATAACAAACCACCGCTGGCGAGCAGCAAATTACGATGGAATTCGTAGCTGGTACGATCGGCACTTTGGTTTGGTAACGGGGTTAACGTTAAGCAATCAGGATCAATTTGCCACAGCTGTCTGTGTTGCCAACTGCGCATCAAGGTTTCGCGAGCCATTTGACAAAAACGATCGGCATTACGCTCTACATCGTCCGACACCCGCATTGCATCCACCAAACCCAGTGATGGCCACATCGGCGCATTACAACCGAGCAACCATGCATCACCGGCCCCTTCGGCTATCGCTTGCATGCCCATTCGGTACGCTTCGATTCCCGTGATACCGGATTGAAAACGCTGGCCTTGTAGCGTTCCCCAATAGTTGGCATCCAGCTTAAACAGCTCAACGCCCCACTCTTCACGCAAGGTTTTGACCACTTGGGTCAAATGCTCTTGCACATCGGGGTGCGAACCATCCAGCACATACCAAGGCGTGCAACGCCAACCGCCATAAGTGATCTCTTCGGCTTTGAGTGGCTCACCTGCGGCATTTTTCACAAACCAGTCAGGATGCTGACGAAAGATCGCCGAATCCGCTTCAGCGATAAAAGGTGCGAGCCAAATGGCGGGCTTTTTGCCCTGCGCACGAATATCGGCAATCACTTGTTGAATGCCACTGGGGAATTTTTGTGAGGGTGTAAGCCAATCGCCCATAAACGCTTGATAGCCATCATCCAATAGCACCCATTCCAGCTCTGGATGACGCTCTGCGAGTACCGCAACATTGTCTTTAATGTCTTGCTCAGTGACTTCGGCATAATAGGCATACCAAGAACACCACCCCATTGGTGCGGGATCTTTGATATGGGGTCTTGGCGGATGATGGCGCGAGATCGCCTCTGCATAGGCTTGATAAAGCTCCGACATAGACTCGCCTTCTAAGCAGATCACCGATTCCAATTGGTTGGTTACCCAGTCTTGCGGGCGGCTCTCTTCGCCATCGATAAAAGCACTCAGTATCCAGTGTTGCGGGTGACGATGCACTTCAAAAAAACCGGCAAAACGTTGGCACGAGGTGAAACCAAATAATAGATAACGGCCAGCGGCTTCTATCATCAATGTGTTGTAAAAACGCTTCGGCGCATCATGCGGGTAAATGCGGTAACTGAGGTTGTTATCAGGACAACGCCCGACTTCTTGAATTTGGCTCAGCGTTCCAGAGGCTTGTGAGAGCATTTGGAAACCATCACCGACCAATCGCGCATCTGACTCGACATCCAACACCGTGCTAAATAGCGGATAACGGCGCTCAAAAGGACGGTTGTGTAACCCGATATACTGTGCAGAAAGCTCATTGTCCGCAATCTCCAGTTCAATATCAGCTTGCTGCGCTAGGATCTCTCGCCCATTAGCGAGTCTTAAGTGGCTCATTGACTCTCTCCTTTTTGCCCTGAGTGTCGGCGTAAACATCCACGCATGACGTTAGATATTTCACGTTTTACGTGATCCACAGGTTTGATTGGCGACAGATTAAGCGGATTTACTGATAAAAGAGAAGAAAAAAGCCAGCGATGAACGCTGGCTTGAGGGATAACGCGCATTTTGCGTTAAAGAGACGATTAGATGACTTCGATTGGGCCACCGAATGATGTCACAGGTGGAACTTCACCACGGAATTTCTCGAATTCCACGATACAGGTATTCGCCGAAGTGGCTTGCGCCAGCTCTGACGTTCCCAGATCCAGAGTCAGTGTATTGGGATCGCCATAAGTACAGATCGCACCGACTTTTTCTGTCAGCGGGCCATACCAAGCGCCCTCTTCAATACGGATCACGCCACGTGGATAGCTGTCACTCAGCACCGCGCCCGCCAATAGCTGCCCACGGTCGTTAAACACACGCACCAAATCACCCTCTTTAATGCCTTTCGCTTTTGCATCAATTGGGTTGATGTAAACAGGTTCACGACCTTGCACCGCGTAAGTGGCACGGAACGCTTCAGCTTCACACATTTGTGAGTGCAGACGCTTGTCTGGGTGGCATGATTGCAGCCAGAACGGGTATTTCTCAGAGCCAGGACCACCGTGTGAACGTTCGGTTTTCTCGAACCACATAGGGTGTTCTTGGCAATGTTCATAACCGTAGCGACCGATCTTACGTGATGTAATTTCGATAAAACCAGAAGGCGTGCCAAGCGCGTTGATCTCAGGATCTTTACGGAAATCCGCATGACGAACCCAAGGCGTACCCGTACCAAAATCAAGGAAGCCTTTTTCCCAGAACTCATCGAATTCCGGCATCGCAAACTTGCCATCGTTGGCTTTCTTACATTCGTCATACAGTGAGCGTACCCACTCCATTTCATCCATACCGCGGGTGTACTCTTTTTCACGGCCAAAACGACGAGTCAGCTCAGTCATGATTTCAAAGTCAGTGCGTGACTGGAACAACGGGTCAACCAAACGATGCATCGCAATCAGGCCTTTACCTGAGTATGAGCCGTAAGAGTCGATGTCGTTACGTTCCCACTGGGTACAAGCTGGCAGTACGATGTCAGAGAAGCGGCACGTTGCCGTCCAGCTGAAATCAATCGTCACCACAGTTTCCAGCTTCTGGAATGCACGCTTCATCTTGTTGCGGTCTTGGTGGTGATGCCATGGGTTACAACCGGAAATCACCATCATTTTGAAGCCCGGCAACGTCACAGTGTTACCGTTGTGGTTGATCTTCTTACCCGGCTCAAGAATCGCATCAATCCAGCGTGCTACCGGAATCGTGCTGCTGTAGCCGCTGAAGTCATTGTTATCCCACTTTGGCTTCGCACCTTGGTCAAGGTTACGTGGGAAGCCGCCAGGACCCGCAAAACCGGTTGACGGTACGCCGATGCCTGAATAGTGGTGACCATAAGAAATACCGCCGCCCGGCAGGCCAATTTGACCAATCATCGCCGCCAGTACCGCGCCCATCCAATAAGGTTGCTCACCATGCTCTTGACGTTGGATACACCAACCAAACAGCAACTGAGTACGCCCTTTCACCAACATATGGGCGAAATCACGGATCACTTCTGGCTTCACGCCACAAATTTTCGCCGCCCACTCAGGGGTTTTCTCAACCTTATCTTTGCTCTTACCCAATACGTAAGGGATGAACTCTTCAAAGCCCAAGCAGTAAGTTTCAATAAACTTCTTGTCGTACAGATTTTCGGTATACAGCACATGCGCAACGGCCAACATAAACGCCACGTCAGTTTGTGGGTTGATGTACAAGTGATCGTTTTGTAAGAAACGCTGCGTTTTGTTTTTCACTGGGTCAACAGAAACCACGTTGATCTCGCCTTTTGCGACTTTCTCTTTTAATTGATCGAGATAGCCGAAAGACTGGTGCGTCTCACAGTTCCAACCCACTTGCAGGTTTTTCACCGGATCGTTTGCCCACAGAATAATGTTGTCAGAGTTGTCTAAAATCTCGCTCCAAGAGGTACCTTGCGCGTAAACTTCGGTTGAACCCAGTACGTAAGGCATGATGGTTTGACCAGCACCGGTAGAATAATCCCCTACTTTGGTAATGTAGTTACCATGCATACCCACAGCGCGTTGCATCATCGCGGTACAGTTGTGGAAAGCACCGGTTTGGTTCCAACCGGTTTGGCCTGCATGCAGCGCCCAAGGGCCGTATTGCTTCTGAACACGCTCTAATTCGCGGTAGAACAGATCAATCGCTTCATCCCAAGTCACACGGATAAAACGGTTGTTACCGCGCGTTTCTGCACTGTATTTGTGCTTTTTCAGCCAGTCGAGGCGTACCATTGGGTAGCGCACACGAGATGGGCTGTACAGAATACCTTGAATACCGTTCAACATTTCTGTCGGATGGGTATCCAATTCCAACGCTTTCAGTTCTTGAACCTTACCGCCGTAGATGTGGGCGCGGAATGCGCCCCAGTGAGAACCGGAGACTTTCCAAGTTCCCGTGGTTTCTGCCGCTTGGGCAGAAACTGAGGTCAGTAGGCTTGGGCCAATGATCGACGCCGCACTGGTGGTTGCGACACCTTTCAGAAAACTTCTTCGTGTAATCGCCATGTTATGACTCCGTATGACGTTGCTTAGTGATGGCCTTCAGCGAAATCTGAAGAGTGTTTTTGCAGGTACTTCAGTACCAGCGCTTCACTGTCGGTATCAAAGTTGACGAATGCCAACATACCGTCGAACATGCCAGGCCAAGTGTTGGCATCAAAGTGCGCTTCATCCGGTTGGGTATGACATACAGAACAGTTGGTTTGGTATGCTTCACGCGCTTTTTCCCAAATAGGGTTGATGTCACTCAGCATCGCTTCTTTCTTCATCCACACTTTCGCGCTCACCTGTTCCCATGGCAGACCCGTCATGTCATCCACTTTCTGCTCACCCGTGGTCACAATCGCATCAGACAGCGCCGCATCTTTCAGCAGTGAAGCGACCGCAATGTTCATACCGAAATCTTCTTGGATCACTCGACCAAAACCTTTCGATTTGCGCCAGCCGTTGATCTCCACTTGCATCATGTCGCCTTTTTCAGTCAACACTTTCACTTCAGAAGCTGGATTAAGCAGACCTGCTTCCACTTTCGCTTGATCATCTTCATACACAGGCAGGAAACGCACGCTAACCAAGGTTTCACCATTCGAGTATTTGGTGTTCGATGCCATGCCCTCCAACTCACCAATCAAGCCGCTTGAGCTCTCCATGTTTTTCGGTAAGTTGTGCGCAATGCCTTTATGACAATCGATACAGCTTTGATCGCGCTCAGCCGCTTGTTTCATTTGGATGCGTGCCGTCGCGGACATTTGGTCAAAATCCATCGATTCGTAGTTATGGCAGTTTTTACACTCAAGGGATTTGTTGGCAGCGAAGCGATCCCACTCATGTTTGGCCAACTCAATCCGGCGCTCTTCAAATTTTTCAGGCGTGTCTAGATCACCAAAGATTTGCGCAAAGACTTCTTTCGAGGCTTGCATCTTACGCGCGATTTTTGCCGTCCATTCATGGGGAACATGGCAATCAGGACAAGTCGCACGTACGCCAGAGTGGTTTTTCCAGTGCACTGTGGTTTGTAGCTCTTGGTATACGTTGTCACGCATGGTGTGGCAGCTAACACAGAACTCTTCGGTATTGGTGGCTTCCAATGCGGTGTTAAAACCACCCCAGAAAATCACCCCAGCGATAAAGCCACCGAGAGTCAGTACACCCAAGCTAATGTGTACCGCGGGACGCGTCATGGTGCGCCACATTTTCAAAATTAACGATTTCATCTTCATTGTCTCTTAATTATCGAATTCAGTCGTAAACCTGCGGATTAAAAACCGCCGTGTGCGCCCGGAGGGCCAAACACAAACATCTGCAGCATCCACACGATAAATCCATACCCACCTACAAACGCGACGCTTAAAATGGGAAAGAGAACCACTGTGATGAAGAGGAATGACTTCCACTCCAGAGAGCGTTTTTCACCGCCTTCAGCTTTTTTAACATCACTCATACATTTGCCTATATCTTCGCAAGAATTTTTGCCGATCCAGATGATTACAATGAACGTCAAACAGGATTGATTGACGCAAATGTTAGACCATAGCTTTATTGTGGTTCAATCGAAAAACACCTCACAGGCCTTGTTATTCCATAGTTTTTTGAGTTAGAACGGAGATGTGATCGAATAAAAAATGACGTGAAAAAATATGAACGGTTGTGACAAATTAATATTGTTTCACCCATGTGAAATAGAAACAAAATCACAACGAATTGAGCTGAAGAGCGATGACATGATGTCAGGTGAACAAGACATTTGCGGGCAACCGTTCCCCCTGATGTCTCTCGCCAATACTCCAACCGCCAATCCACCTTGGTTTTCCATTACGCCCCAACAAAGCGCAAGTGCACAACCAATGTGCAAGATTTTTTAAAGACATTTCTGCAAGGCAAAGGTTACACACGCAGTTTACTCTGAGTTATCCACAGAAAATGTGGATAAGGCCATCACGATCCAAAAGCCTTTGCACCGAGAAGGCGAAAAGCCCCCCACTGACATCGCTTACTTTCCGACACATAAAAAAATCCCCGAGTAAAACTCAGGGACTTTTCAAAAACAGCTAATTTTCAGTAATAAAATCAGTCTTTAAGGTAAATCAACCAATACCACATACCCACAAACACACCACCCCCAACAATATTACCTAAAGTCACAGGAATGAGGTTATTGATGATGAAGTTAACAAAGTTGAGATCCGCATAGTTGGCGATATTCGCACCAGTCATCGCCCAGAAACTGTCTGGTGCGAAATACTTTATACCAATCGCCATTGGCACTTGGAACATGTTAGCAATACAGTGCTCAAAGCCTGCCGACACAAACATAGCCACAGGCAGAATCAGTACCATGACTTTATCCGTCAGCGAACGCGCACTAAAGGTCATCCATACCGCTAAACACACGAGAATGTTACACATCAATCCAAGAGCAAAAGCCTGCAAAAACGTATGGTGCAGCTTGTGCTGAGAAATCGCCATCGCGTTGAGACCAAGCTGACCACCATCTTCCATGAACTGGCGAGTCGCTAACATAATCAATACTAGGATTATCGAACCACACAAGTTACCGAAATAGACCACAGTCCAGTTCCGTACCAGTTCTTTCCACGAAATTTTGCCACTCGCCTTCGCCACTAGGATGAGCACCGAACTGGTGAATAATTCACCACCGGTAATCACCACCAGAATCAAACCGAGGCTGAAGGCCATGCCACCCAGCAGTTTGGTGACACCGTAAGGCATATCATGCGCCCCTGTGGTCACCACGGTGTAAAACACAAACGCAATACCGATTTGAATACCTGCGGAGATCGCAAGCAAGAATGATTTATACGCGGCTTTTTTGGCTTTACCTTCACCAGTAATGGCCGCACGTTCAGCCATTTGCGGAGGGAGAAGGGAATCGAATTGGTTATGATCCATGAGCTTGTTACATTTTGACACACAACAGAAGAGGTGGCGGATAATCGCTCTATTTCCTCTTTTGTTCAAGGGCTATTTTTCATGTTTACGAAAAATGTTTAGATCGAGAGCTGTCGCAGTGCCATCCCCCGATATGTTGTCCTCTTAGCCGCCTTTTCCCTTGGCTTTAGGCGCTGAAAAAAACGCCAGATCGGGTGAAGATAACAGTTCTGCTTGTACAACGTTGCGTGTTGTCTTCCGGCAGCCTATTGTGGCGGCAACAACAGCTTGAAAAGGTAACGCCCATGAAATTCACTCAACAGCATATCGATGAGCTTAATCTACTCCTGCAATTTGATTTAAGCAGCGCAGCGACCGGCATCAAAGTGCACCAGGAAGCCACTGAAGCGATGCAAGCTGCAGTAGTACGCTTGTATAACAAAGGGTTGTGTACCCAGCCTGATGGCGGTTACCTCACCGATGAAGGCATCGAAATCGCCGAGCACGCGGATCGCGTCTTGCGCGTATTAAACGCCTAACGTTCCTTACAATGAGCGCTGTACAGCGCTCATTGCCTTTCTACCCCTCATACACCTGTGTTACGGTAACGGGTGTTAGACACTCGAAAGGATTAGAGGAAAGCGCATGCAACGAGTAGCCGTGATTGGGGCTGGCTGGCTAGGTTTACCGCTCGCACAATGGCTTAAACAACAAGGTCATACCATATACGCCACACGCACTACCGCACAAGGTGTTGCAACCACACAGCAACAAGGTATCGACAGTTTTCTCTGTCAATTAGATCAACCCGATGGATTGAGCCAAGCGTTGCGCGATAGAGAGTGCGATACCCTGATTGGCTGCTTCCCTCCCGGCTTTCGACAAGGCCACGGAGAAGATTATCCCAAGCATTGGCAAACGCTAGTGTGGCAAGCCAAACAAGCCCATATTCAAAAAATCATCATGATCAGCTCAACCTCGGTTTATCCTGATATTGCCAAACCGATGAATGAGCAAGATGCCTCATTAGCTCTCGCACTGGATAACGCTGCATTTGATAGTAAAGCACGCGTTCTACTCAAAGCTGAGCAACACGTGGTTACCTCAGGATTGGATTACACCATTGTGCGATGCAGTGGGTTGATTGGCCCTCATCGTCACCCAGCCCGCTTTGTTAGCAAAATGCCTCACGTCAGCCGGCTTGCACCCGCCAATATGCTGCATCTTTCCGATGCGATTGGTATTGTGCACTTTGCGCTACAACAACTGCCACGCACGATTATTAATGCAACAACACCAACAACGGTCAGCAAAGCGGAATTCTATCAAGCGGCACTTCAAGCGATTGGCAGTTCGCTTCCTCTTCCCGCAATCACAGATAAAGCCGATAAACACATCTTATGTGACAAATTATTGGCAGCGGGTTATCACTTCCACTTCACTCATACATTAGAGGCTGTACAAGGTTATGAGTAAGCACTTGTATCAACACATCGAAACGCTGTGGGATTATTTGCAACTTCATCAACAACCCAAACCTGCCGATGTTATCTTGGTTTTGGGCAGCAATGATCTCCGCGTGGCAGAACATGCGGCAAAACTCTACCACCAAGGTCTTGCCCCTCGTGTGCTTTTTTCCGGTGGACTTGGTCGCTTTACGCAAGGTGTATTCGAACAAACTGAAGCCGAAACGTTTGCGGCTATCGCCAAGGAAGCAGGCGTACCAGAAGAAGCGTTATTGCTTGAAACACAATCCACCAACAGTGGTGAGAATATGCTTTTCAGCCATCAAGTGCTAACCCAGCAAGCCCACCCTGCACAACGCATTTTGTTGCTACAAAAGCCTTATATGGAGAGAAGGGCTTACGCGACGTTCCTGCAACAATGGCCTGAAAGCGTAGAAAGCGTGCAAGTCACGTCTCCTAGTGGTGGTTTTTTTGACTATTTAACCTCCGAACTCACGAGCGATTTTGTGCTCAACGCCATGTTAGGTGATTTTGAACGTATTCGTGACTATCCTGATCTTGGGTTTCAAATCAAGCAGCCGATTCCAGAGCCCGTTACGTTGGCGTATCAAACCCTATTGCCCTTTAAATTTACCCCATAAATACGATGAGTTGGCATCGCATTTGCTTACTATCAATCTTGGAGTGACCTCCGTTTTCCGAATAGCAAGAAAGGAGTCTGATTATGGAATTGCAACGTCACCACTGTTACGACCTGATTCACATGGGTATGCGTGAACTACTTGAGGATCGTATGGGTTACTACTCCGCGCTCGACTATCAACAAACCTTGTATGGCATGACGGGGAAATCCAGTTGCTTAACCATGTCGGATGATGAATTAACCTCGACCTTACAAGCCTTAAAGAATGAAGGTTACTTAGTCGATTTTAACGCTCACCCTCTGCGCTAACCGCAAAGAACAGCCCGCTCACTCCACGGTTCACCCGAGGGGTGCATGACCAAACTCGAAGGTATTGAAGCATTTTTTGCTCAATACCTTGCAGTGCGCTTTGATTCGTCATCTATACTGATGACAATCATTATTACTATTGATCACGTCAGCACTGATTAGGTCACTCATAGGGTTGAACAAACCATGCCGCCTATCGATACTCAACAAATCATTGTTCCACCAAGCATGTTGGATTCTTGGCAAGAGATCGTCGATCTGATTGCGGAGATCACGCAATGCCCCGCCTCGCTTATCATGCGTATTCATGAGAGTGATATCGAGGTTTTCACCAGTAGCCGAACTGCGGGTAATCCCTATAAACCCAAAGCAAAGGATTCTCTTGGTCACGGTCTCTATTGTGAAACCGTCATTAAAGAAAAACGCATGTTGGATGTACCCAACGCCCTTGCCGATCCTGACTGGGAAAACAATCCCGATATCAAATTGGGGATGATCTGTTACTGCGGATTACCTGTATTTTTGGCCTGATGACACCCCATTTGGCACCATCTGTATCTTGGATAGCCAAGAGCGGCATTTTGATGATCGTGTCCATTCATTGCTGTCACGCTTTCAATCTGCGATTGAAGGGCAGCTCGAAACCTTGTATCACAAAGCCGAGTTACGAAAACTCAATCAAGAACTGGAAATGAAAGTCGCTGAACGTACCCAAACGTTAGCCGATTTAAGTACCAAATTGCTCAAAGAGATTGAACAACGCACGGTGGCGGAAGATTTCGTCGAATTCCACCGTCATTTTGATCCACTCACCAAACTGCCCAATCGAGTCACCCTCACGGAGCGTTTGCAGCCTCAACTCGTCAACATTGCCGATGACCAGCAGATCACACTCATTTATTTTAGTCTGCGTAACTTTAAATCGGTGAACGACAGTTATGGCTACCAAGTCGGTGACCAAATTCTATCCGCACTCTGCCAGCGCTTGAGCCATAATCTGCCAGAAAACTGGCTATTGGCTCGAATCGTCGGCTCAGAGTTCGTTCTAACAGCGCGCCATAAACGTAGCCAAAATGAAACCAAAAAAGTGATCAATCGGGTTGTTCAAGCATGCACTATGCCTTTTAACACCAACAACTTGAATATTACTCTACAGTGCCATTTAGGCGTAACGCTCGCCCCAATGGATGCCACCGACTCGCTCAGTTTCATTCAACGAGCAAGTTCAGCCATGAGTTGGGCAAAAAAAGAAGGTATACAAGTCTCCTTCTTCAATTTGGCGGCACAAAAAGCCACCGAAGAACGCTTACAACTTGAATCCCATCTGCTGCACGCATTGCGTCTTGGTGAGCTTGCCGTGCATTTTCAACCCATCGTTGATTTAAAGCAGAATGGTAAAGTGATTGGAGCCGAGGCCTTATTGCGCTGGCATAACCCACAACTGGGGAATATCGCGCCCGATCGATTCATTCCTTTGGCAGAAAGTAATGGGCAAATTATTGAGATTGGCTATTTCGTTCTTCATCAAGCCCTCAGAAAAGCCGCAGAATGGTGCAAATTAACCACATCGCCGTTCAAAATTGCCATTAACATTTCGCCAATTCAATTTCGTGAGCAGCGATTTGTCGAGTACCTCAAAGACATGATGACGCTCTATCAACTCCCTCCTGGCACCATTGAGCTCGAACTGACAGAAGGCATTTTGTTACAAGATGAGCATTACGCACAAAGTGCTTTAGCCCAACTTCGCCAACAAGGCATCAGCATTTCACTGGATGACTTCGGAACAGGTTACTCCTCATTAAGTTACTTACAGAAATACTCGTTTGATACCTTAAAAATCGATCGTAGCTTCATTAATCAGTTGGAATACAACGAGCAAAACCGTGAGCTAACCCGCGCGATTATTGCGATGGCGCATAAACTCAACATGGCGGTCATTGCAGAAGGGGTAGAAAAAGATTATCAAGCCGATTTCGTGCGCACAGAGGGGTGTACATTTGCTCAAGGGTATCTGTATGGCAAAGCGATTCCGGCCGATGACTTTACCCAACTGTTGGTCTAAGCCGCGATCAACCCACGTCACAGTAACACTGCAAACGCAGTTAATTTCTAGCGAATGCAGATTGGCTATTCAGCTCTGAGGCGACTTTCGTTAGACTGTCGCCAATCATTTGACTGGACGTACCCAAAATGAAACAACTGCTCGACTTTATCCCGCTCATCATTTTTTTCGCCTTATATAAGTTCTACGATATTTACGTTGCTACGGGCGCTCTGATTGCCGCGACAGCCGTACAAGTGATCGTCACTTACGCCATCTATAAAAAAGTAGAAAAAATAGCAGCTCATCACATTTGTGATGGTCGCCCTGTTTGGTGGTATGACACTCGCACTGCATGATGACAACTTCATTAAGTGGAAAGTCACCATTGTCTACGTGGTGTTCGCGCTGGGCCTCACGGTGAGCCATCTCATGGGTAAATCGGCCATCAAAAGTATGTTGGGCAAAGAGCTGACACTGCCTGAGGCGGCATGGTCTACAATCACTTGGGCGTGGGTTGGTTTTTTCAGCCTCTGCGCCGCGCTCAACCTGTACATTGCTTACCACCTCCCTCTCGATGTGTGGGTCAACTTTAAAGTCTTTGGTCTGCTTGCCGCAACGTTAGTTTTTACTCTGCTGACTGGCGGATACATCTATAAACACCTTCCTAAAGAACAAAAAGAGAAAAACCAGTAAATTCCACTGGTTGCAAAGGGGTGATCCCTTGACTGATTTGTGGTTATAATCCGCCCCTCATCCACAGCGACCGTATTCGGTCGCTGTTTCGTTTGCTGTGGATAACCAAATGGGTCAAATTGTGAATTCTCCGAAAGGCCAGCTTCTGCTGCGCACGCTGGCAATGCCTGCCGACACTAACGCCAATGGTGATATTTTTGGTGGCTGGATCATGTCTCAGCTCGACTTAGCCGGTGGCATCCTTGCCAAAGAGATCTCCTGTGGACGGATCGTGACCGTTTCGGTCTCAAGTATCACTTTTAAAAAACCGGTCAAAGTCGGTGATGTCGTATGCTGTTACGGCGAATGTACTAAAATTGGCCGAACTTCGATGTCAATCAATCTTGAAGTCTGGGTGAAACCGGTCAAAGAAGATGGTGTGGGTGATCGTTTCCAAGTCTGTGAAGCAACCTTTAACTACGTCGCGATTGATGCCAATGGCCGCCCAAGAGCGATAAGCCTAAGCAACGGATCACAGAAATCATCTTGATAAGCTGTGTTTCACCACTGACTTGCGTAGAGTATTGACTTTGCGTTTATAGCGAAACGTCTTGATGTGATTGGTAGGCGGTAAGTTGGCAGGGTTATAGTCAGTAGATAAGGAAGGAAATGTATGTGGTATTGTCATTTTTGCGCAGGATGTTGAAAAACTACTTTAGAAAAGCGCCTTAGCGTACGCCCAAAGCATCTTGAGCGTTTACAACAGCTGCAGGATGAAGGTCGTCTGCTCACCGCAGGCCCAATGCCAGCCATTGATTCAGATAATCCCGGGCAAGCGGGTTTCACTGGCTCGACTGTGATTGCCGATTTTGCATCACTGACAGAAGCACAAGCGTGGGCTAATGCTGACCCTTATGTGGCAGCCGGCGTATACGCTAATGTGATTGTTAAACCTTTCAAAAAAGTATTCTGATATGAAAAATATTGTCCTGAGCAGTTTGATCGCATCGACTCTTCTTTTCGTCGGCTGCAGCTCTGGCTCAGCAGAGAAAGAGCGCAACCTAGAGTTATTAGCAGGAAATCGAGCCAGCTTACTCTCGACTGAGCTGCCTCTAGAGTTTGGTCCGCTGAACATTTTACGTGCAACAGCGAAAGGCAGTAGCATTGAGCTAATGATGGTATACAACGCCGATGCGAAAAATGCCAAACCCACCGAGCAGGTGCTACAAAGTGCATTAAAAACCTTTTGTACCAATAAAGACATTGGAGCGAACCTCGATGTTGGGATCAGCTACCGAATCCAAATGCGCAATACTCGTGGTCAGTTGATGGTCGATCAGTTGGTCACAAAAGAAACCTGCACTAAAGGGCTAAAGCCCCCTGAACACACAATGTGTGCGCGTAAAAATAAAGGCCTCTTGATGAGGCCTTTACTGTTTTTAATGAAAGCGAAATTACGCTTGCCATTCGCTACGCAGCGATTTCGCTGCGTTCACCATGTTGGTCAGTGCTGCTTCCACTTCTGGCCAGTTGCGCGTTTTTAGGCCACAGTCTGGGTTCACCCACAAACGCTGTGCTGGAATTTTTTCTGCTGCTTTGCGCAGCAGATCTTCAATCCATGTTTGTGCAGGAATGTTCGGTGAGTGAATGTCGTACACGCCTGGGCCAATTTCGTTCGGGTAGTTAAACTCTTCAAACGCTTTGAGCAGTTCCATGTTGGAGCGCGATGTTTCAATGGTGATCACGTCGGCATCCAGTGCCGCAACCGATTCGATGATCTCGTTGAATTCGCTGTAACACATATGGGTATGAATTTGCGTTTCCGGACGCGCGCTACCCGCGGAAATCTTAAACGCTTGCACTGCCCAATCTAAATAGGTTTGATGATCGCGTTTTTTCAGTGGTAAACCTTCACGAATCGCTGGTTCATCAATTTGAATAATATTGATGCCTGCATCTTGCAGATCCGCCACTTCATCACGCAGTGCCAACGCTAATTGCTGAGCAATCTCTTGGCGACTGATGTCTTCACGTGGGAAGGTCCAGCATAGAATGGTCACAGGCCCCGTCAACATCCCTTTCATCTGCTTAGAGGTCAGAGATTGCGCGTAAGTTGACCACTCCACCGTGATCGGTTTTTCACGTTCGATATCCGCCACCACAATCGCAGGTTTTACGCAGCGTGAACCGTAACTCTGCACCCAACCAAACTGCGTGGTTTGGAAACCGGCGAGGTTTTCAGCAAAGTATTCCACCATGTCGTTACGTTCCGCTTCACCGTGCACCAGCACATCTAACCCTAGTGCTTCTTGGCGTTTAACCGCATCAGCAATATGACCTTTCAGTGCTTGCACATACTCTTGCTCGCTCAGCTTGCCTTGGCGATACGCACTACGCTCAGTACGGATCTCTCCTGTTTGTGGGAAAGAGCCGATGGTCGTGGTCGGTAAGAAAGGCAGCCCCAATACTTCTGCTTGGTGATGGGCACGCTCAATATAAGGCGCACTCCGCTCTGCCAATGCCGCCGTAATATTGTTGATACGCGCTTGCACAGAAGCCTTGTTCACCGTGTGAGAAGATTTGCGCGCAGCAATCGGCTGGCTGTAGGTATCACACGCTAAAATTGCGGCGGCATCCCCCTCCAGAGCACGGCCGAGCAAGGCGACTTCGGTCACTTTCTGCTTGGCAAACGCAAACCAGCTGCGGGTTTCTGCACTCAGATCGCCTTCCAGATCCAGATCGACTGGGCTGTGCAGCAGTGAACAGGAACTGGCGACCCACAGACGCTCACCCAGCAAGGTTTTTACTGGCTGCAAACGAGCCAGAATGGCACTCAAATCTGCACGCCATACATTACGGCCATTGATCACACCTGCAGAAAGCACCCAATCAGATGGCAAGCGATTAACTATGGTATCTAGCTGTACAGGCGCAGCAGAGACATCTACATGCAGGCCATCAACCGGCAGTTCAACGATCTTATCAAGCGTGTCTAGCACTGAATCAAAGTAAGTGGTCAGCAGCAGTTTTACGTCACCACGAATCACTTGATAAGCCAGTTTAAATGAATCCTGCCAACGTGGTTCTAATTCTAAAGCCAGAACAGGCTCATCGATTTGTACCCACTGCACGCCTTGCTTCGCCAGCTTGCTCAGAATAGCTTGGTAAGCGGTCAAGAGACGTGGCAACAACGTTAAACGATCAAAACCCTCTTCCACTTCTTTGCCTAAATAGAGGTAGCTCACGGGACCAAGCAGCACAGGTTTTACATCGTGACCCGCTTGCAGTGCTTCATTCACCTCTTCAAACAGTTGTGGCCAGCTCACACTGAAAGTGTCGTGAGAGCTGAACTCCGGCACGATGTAGTGATAGTTGGTGTTGAACCACTTGGTCATATCCGATGCCGCGCTGCCCGTTCCGCAACCACAAGCATTTTGTGACTGACCACGACCGACGCGAAACAGCGTATCTAAATCCGGAAAACCGTGGCTATGGCGCTTAGGCACATGGCCCAGTAATAGCGTGGTAGTGAGTACATGATCGTACCAAGCAAAGTCACCCGCGGTCACAAAATCCAGTCCTGCTTCTTTTTGCAATGCCCAGTTTTGTTGGCGAATTTGGCTGCCGACCTGTTTCAAAGCCGCTTGGTCAATCTCACCACGCCAGTATTTTTCAAGAGCAAATTTAAGTTCGCGTTTTTCGCCAATGCGGGGATAACCAAGAATGTGTGTCGTTGTCATGTGAAAATCCTTTGTCTGTTCTTAATAGGTCGTAGAAGCTCTAAGCTGCCTCAGCACATCGAAAGATGTCTGGATGGCTAAACTATCGCGTTGTACGCCTTCGAGGACAAGGTTCATTTATTCAACTTGTTTATTAGTAATTTTCATGTTGGCACTGGCGATTATCAATTTACCTTTACTATTTATAACCAAACTGCTTGGAGTTGCAGGTAGGCGGCAAGTGAGTTCATCCCCATGAGCATAGACACACTATGTGATTGGGGTGAACGAATGTAGCCAACACCGCTGCGGCTTCAAGCAGGAAGGTTATAGCCATCTAGATGTTTACAGCTCCGAAAAATAGGCGTAACTTAGCTAAAAATTCATGTTGGCTTAGGGATAAGTGAGGAGAGTTCATGATAGAGCTGAAACATTTGAAAACGCTGATCTCGCTACGCGATACCGGTTCACTGACCGCCACCGCGACCTCGTTGCATCTCACCCAGTCTGCGCTCTCGCATCAGATTAAAGACTTGGAAGCGCGAATTGGCGGGCAGCTTTTTTTGCGTAAAACACGCCCAGTGCGTTTTACCGCCGAAGGCGAAATTTTGCTGCGTTTGGCGGACGATATTTTGCCTAAGATGTCGCGCGCCGAGAATGAACTGGCGAGCCTTAAAGAAGATGTGAACGGGCGCCTGCACATGGCGATTGAGTGCCACTCCTGCTTTCAATGGCTAATGCCCGCCCTGCGCGAATATCAGGTCAGTTGGCCAAGTGTGGCGCTGGATTTTTCATCCGGCTTTGGGTTTGAACCTCTGCCCGCGCTATTAGCGGGGGAACTAGATCTGGTGATCACCTCCGATATTTTGCCACGATCAGAAGTGCATTATGAGCCACTGTTTGATTTTGAAATGCGCCTGATCACCGCCACTAATCACCCGTTAGCAGAAAAAGCCTTGATTGAGCCGCAAGATTTGATCGATCAAACCATGCTCACCTATCCCGTACAAAAGCAGAGATTGGATGTAGTGAAACACTTTTTACAGCCGGCAGGCGTTGAGCCCGCGCGTTGGAAGCAAGCCGACAATACCTTAATGCTGGTGCAAATGGTCTCCGCAGGATTAGGCGTTGCGGCGCTACCGAATTGGGCAATCAGTGAGTTTTCACGCCAAGGATTAATTACCAGTAAACCATTAGGCAAAGGCTTATGGCGTAGGCTTTTTGCCGCCACTCGTCACAGTGAAAAGGATAAACGCTACTTACAAGCCTTTTTCGCCACCGCACGCCAACAATGCAAAAGCCACCTTGATGGGATCAAGATGGCTTCGGTATAGAAACGATTAGCGTGCGTAGGCTTTAAACTGGTTGGTAAGGGGATCGTATTGATAACCCAGTACGTCTAACTTACCCACCAGATGTTCAATATCCATTTCATACGTGCTGATCAACTCATCCAGACTGTCACATTCCAAACGCAGTTTTTCATTGACGATGCCTAGCAAAATCACGCTATCGATGTTTCGTACGTTGCTCAGATCCATCACATCACTCCTGATTGAATGTTTTCACTCAGCGTTTCCGCTCCCCAACTTCATCAAGCATAGTCGCTATTTGGGGAACGAAAAGTGATCTGTGCAACCCATCGCAGTGAGCAAAATTAAAGTGGGATCTGGTAGAGGCCGTGCAAACCGGTTGCCGATGACAGAACCAAAATCTCAGCGGCCACCAGTTGCCATTTGTTCACCGTTTTACCGAAGATCAAATGCCAGCACCAGACGACAACCCCAGCAATCAATAAACCAAAGCTCACTAGGATCGGCATCACCAGTGCTTGAAGCTGTTGCTCATTCAGCCCTGAAATATAAGGCAGGAGACATAATGCCGTCAGCATAGCAGACACAATACCTACCACAGGCAAAATGCGGTGAAAGGCTTGTAGCCGAGAGCGCGCCAGCGTCAGTAATAGATGTCCGAACATCGCACCAAGCAGAAAAATTGACACAAAGATAGTGAGTGACGCTGGCCATGCTGGCGCTTCGCTGATCAAAATCCCCACATACGCTAATGCCAAACCATTGGCTAAATACAATACCCATAACGGGCCTTCTTCACGGGTCTTTTTGGTCTGCACTTGTGAATAAAAGTAAAACAGCGCAAACACCACCATAAAGGCTTCAATTTTGATCGAAGCAATAGCGAGCCACAATACGGCCAATGCAGGCAGTACCTTATGAATACGTCCACGTTGCCCAGGGCATATTTCGCCCTTGACCAACACCAGAGTCAAAATGATTTGCGCGCCCAATAACATAGGAGCGAATACCGAAATCAGAGAATAAAGCATAGTGTGCCAAACCAGAGAGCTGTCGAAGCCGCCGATAATAGCAAACCTAAATCAAGAACCCCAAGTGGCGATACGTCAA
The DNA here is from genome assembly GCF_000696385.1 of Vibrio metoecus. Classification (GTDB taxonomy): domain Bacteria; phylum Pseudomonadota; class Gammaproteobacteria; order Enterobacterales; family Vibrionaceae; genus Vibrio; species Vibrio metoecus. Next base: position 100,875 of record NZ_JJMN01000065.1, read on the forward strand.
TTTCCTTCTCTTAGAAAAGAGAAATGTGACACTGACTACTCAGACCAGATCGCAAATTGATTAAAAGTTCAGCGCCTCAAGCAAAAGCGGGGCGACAAAGCATCACAATGCGTTATAGTTCAATCCTAACTATAATCAGAGGCTTATATGAAGAATAAATACTTAGTTGGCATATTATGCGTTTTGCTTGCCGGTTGTGCCGTACAGCAAATCCATCGTCCATTACAGCCTGATCAACGCTGGGTTACCCAAACACTCCCGAATGGTCTTACCTATCATCTTTACCCAGATACGGAACAAGAAGTTTCGATTCGTTTGTATGTACATGCAGGCTCCATGCAAGAGACAGCAGAGCAAGCGGGTTACGCCCACTTCGTCGAGCATATGGCTTTCAACGGAACCCGACATTATCAACACAATGATGTGATCCGCATGTTTGAGCAAAGCGGCGCACAATTCGGTGCGGATTTTAACGCTTTTACTGGCTATGACCGCACCGTTTATCAGCTCGATCTACCCAACTCGCAAAACATCGATAAAGCACTGCTGTGGTTTGCAGATATCGCCGATGGTCTGAATTTTGATGCGGATGAAGTAGAAAAAGAGAAAGGGGTAATATTGGGAGAGTTCCGCGCATCGCGAACGGAAAACCTCAATATCAATCAACAATTTTACCAACACATGATCCAAGGCACTTCCTACGCTGAGCATGATCCTCTCGGCACGCGTGAATTAGTGCAAGCCGCTACACCAGCCAGTTTAAGTGCATTTTATGAACAGTGGTATCAACCTCAGCTAACCGAGTTAGTCATCACCGGTAATTTTACCCTTGAACAAGGCCAACAATGGGTGGAGAAATATTTCTCCACTTGGGCAACTGGGAACACAGCCCCTCCGGCATCGATTTATGATCATCCACAAAACCGACAAGATCTTGTGACACCAATCATTGCTGGAGAATCACCTAGCTTGACTCTGGTTTTTCCTCAAGGTCACGTCGCCATCACTGATTTCGCTGAGCAGCAAGAATTTTGGCGTGATGATGTCACGGAACAACTCATACAAGCGCGCTTAAATGCTGCATTCAGTGATGCAGCACAAGCTACGGCGGGCATCTATTCCACTCGCTATGTGATTGAAGATCAACGCTATTCCATCATCAGCGTGGCCTTTGCCAGCGAACAGAGAGAGAAAGTACAAGGCATACTATTAGACACGCTCGCTTCACTCCGTGATTATGGTGTTACTCAAAATGAGCTCGACATTGTCTTGCGCGGTTATCGTGAAAGTTTGACCTACCTGCAAGACAATCGCGCATCAATGACACCGGTTGAGCATGCAAACCAGAGAGTCTTTGCGATTGGAGCCAACGAACCAATACAGTCTGAGCTCGATTATAAAGCCAGTTTGAATGCGTTCTTGAACGCGGCACAACGCAAGAACATCAATCAGCATATTGAGCAACAACTGCGTCAGCACAGCGTATTAGTGATTGGTGCCGCGGCCAACGAAGACGTGGCAATGCTGAACAATACGCTGCCGCAGTTACGAAAAACACTCGCATTACCTGGCATTGAACCGATCGATCCTCAAGTGGACAGCCCGTTCAAGTTGCAAACCGTCGCTGGCGAGATTGTTCAGCAGCTCGATATAAATGAAGAGCCACCTGTCACTTACTGGCAACTTGATAACGGTATTGAGGTTTACTATTTGCGCAATCCTGAAGCAAAAGATCAGGTATATTTAGAATATTCCAGTGCCGGTGGACAAGCCGCCTTACCATCAGATTTACTGCCTGCCGCAGAAATTGTGCCTTTTATTGCTGTACGCAGTGGCTTGGGGGAATTGAGTGGATCGCAGTTTGAGCGCTATTTGCGTCAAAAAAATATTGGGTTTTACAACTATATCGGGGCAACCAGTCACGGAATTGAAGCGACCAGCAAAACTCAGGAATTACCTGAACTGCTTGAAGCGCTGCATATGCTGATCACCACAATGAAAGTGAACCCGGAACAAATGGAGGCAGTGAAAAACGAGTTTACCCAGAACCGTAACGCCTACTTTGCCTCACCTTTTGGTTCTTTCTTCCGCGCCGTTACCGACCAAAGCTTTATTGCAGGCAGCCGTTATCGTTTACGCACGCCAGAACAAGTTTCTCAAGTGACGGAGCAACAAGTTGAACAAGTGCATCAGATCCTGTTTGGCGAACAGCGTAATAACACCTTGGTGGTGGTGGCAAATATTGAACACTCCCAACTCACCCCTTTGTTACGCCAATACATTGCTAGCTTGCCACTGGTAAAAGGGCCCCTTCCCGTGATGACCAACCAATTGATCAAACCGGTCGCTCCACGCTTAGAATTGGCACTGAATAATGAAAACGCCACTCAATATGCGCTGCGTATTCTCTCTGAAACCCCATCTCGTGACGCCAAACTGGTGTTCATTGACGATATAGTGCAGCGGATTGCAACCCAGCGCATGCTGGCCGAAGTACGCGAGCACAAAAGTTTAGACTACACACCTCAAGTGGTGTCTTATTCCGTGGATGGTGAACCACTCAATGATTGGATTTTCTCTGCGTTAGTTGATCCGAAAAATCAGCAGCAAGTCGCGGATGTGATGCACGATGTGGTACAAGAGCTTGTGAAAGGAGCCTCTCAGCAAGAGTTGGAGGTGGTGACACAGAAGTTTCTGATCGACATGAAACCGCTTTACAAAAGCCCAGCACAGCAAGCCTTTTTCATGCAACGCTACGCGATTCATCAATACGGGATTGAAGCGACTTACAAGATTGAGGCGGTAACACAATCCATCACACTGGATGACGTTAACCAACGCATTAAACAGCTATTCGGCCAACAAGCGACTCAACAAGAAGTGATTTTTAAACCTAAAGCACAGTAACCACATTAGGCGACTGACTTATTCAATAAAGCCCGTTTTTCGGGCTTTATTGCTAATGTAAACTCGCTAAATAGTCTAACAGGCGGTGTGCCGTAATAATCCCTTTGTAGGCTTTACCAGACACGAGCACCCAAGGAGAGCCAGGATATCGGCGCACTAAAAACGGAATTTGTGCCACATCATACTCCGCCGACAACGTAGTAAATTGTGTTTGCATAAATTGGTTCACCGGCTTGCGCCACATGGCGGCCTCGCGCGCGGTTTCCAACTCCGTACCCATCGTGGGGGTCAGGTGTAAATTTAATGATGCCCTATCGACTAAGCCAACACACTCGCCAGCGGTCACTACCGGCAGCACATCGGATTGCGTTGCCTTAAAATACTCTACCGCAAGCGAAAGAGGATCACCGGGGTCGAGTCGATATTGAGTGAACATCGCCAAACTTTGCAATGATGTCGGTTCTTGGTGCTGTTTTTCCTCTTCACGAGTTGCCAGCTTAAAGTGTTTGCGGTACTCCATCGCATGAATGAGGTTATGCAGTGGCAACGGCTCGGTAAAGAAAAATCCTTGCAGTAAATCCACCCCTAGTGATTTGAGAACATGCACTTCATATTCAGTTTCAACACCTTCCGCCACCACCTTAACCCCAAGCGTATGCGCTAAGTCAGTCATCATTTTGACAATCGCATAACGGCGTGAACCAATTTCAATCCCTGACACAAATTCACGATCTATCTTCAGGAAATCAAACTGGCATTCCGTCAAGTAAGTGAATGATGAAAAACCCTTTCCAAAATCATCAATCGCAATGGTCACGCCCATAGCTCTTAAGTTTTCGATGACTTGGTTACCATGGGTATGAAAATCAAAATAAGCACTTTCCGTTAATTCAACAGTAATACTTTTTGCGTGGCAGGGTTGGGTCGCAATGAGGTTAGCGGCATTGCGCAGTATTTGTTCCGGCCCCAAATGGCTGTTCAGTGAACGGTTAACGGTGAGCCCAACATGATGACCAAATAAAGTTTGAATTTTCGGTAGATCATTTAATGCCTTACGACCGACTAAGCAATCCAGTTGGTCGATCAGGTTCAAGTCTTCCGCTATCGAGATCAACTCTTGAGTTGAGGCATGCAAAATCTCTGGAGCCTGAAAGCGGCAGAGCGCCTCAAACTTCACAATTGACCATGTTTGGCTATCAATAATCGGCTGGTAGAAAACATCAACATCTTCGTTTTCTATCCATTTTTGAACCCACTTTTCCAACGATTTCCGCCGCTCGATTTGTTGATGGATCGCGCGGTCATAAAAATTAATATGCCTGCTCTCCCCAGCGTGATGCTCTAACATGGCTTGCACGGCATGAGAAATTAAGCGCTCCACTTTATCCGTATCCATCCCCAAAACGGATACTCCAAGCCGCCCTTTGGTCATGGCTTGATGCACAACCTGACCACCACGCTGATACAACTCAGCAAAAAACTGCCGCAAGGTGCGATGCAAACCATTTAACGCCGGATGGCCGCCCTCGTTCTGCGATTCTAAAAGACACAGAAAAATCCCTTCTCCATGATAGCCACATAGCTGAACCTGTTCATTTTTCGCCAAACTACCCGCTAGCCGACGGATTTCCGCATAATATTTGTCGCTACTGAATTGGGGCTGTATGGCTAACACGAAAGTGGTGGCGGTTGCCGAAGGCAGAGTACGCTGTTTTAACAACTCGACAAACTTAGTTAAGGTAGGCAATTGAGTCAAAAGCTCAATATCACCGGCTTGTTTATCAATCACTCGATCCAGATGCTGCGCAAAGATCGGTGGTAAAACCGATATAAAATGTTTGATCTTTCTGTGGACTCAAGCGTTTAACCAGAAGATCTTGTGGCCATACTTCACCAGAAGCGCGCTGAGATAAAATCGTACCGTTCCACCAACCTTGCTCACGCAGTTGATGCCACATATCGAGATAAAAATGTTGCGAATGCTTACCTGAATTAAACACGCTGGTTTTTAAACCCAATAAGTCACTTTGTTGGTAGCCCGTCTGCTCTTCAAAATAGCGGTTACAAGCCAATATTCGGGTTTGCTCATCCGTAATCACCACACCGTGGTGGCAATTATCAAACAAAGCATCAAATGCGAAAGCGGATTCCATACCAGAATGGAAAATCAGCAGTGGGGTAATGCTGCCACTGATGATCTGACTACTGACTTCTTCAACCGTGAATGCCACCAACGCCACCAGTTTTTCGCCACTCACCAACAGGCTGTTTACGCTCTGGGGCTCAGTATTCGCATCCGCCAAGAAACGGGCAGCGTGCTCACGCTGAGTGAGTGGTAAATACTCAAGAAAATCCGCTGGCTTATCGATAGGGTGATTATCCCCCACCAATGATTGCCACATCACCACATCATAATCCATGCGTTGACTGGCCACCTGATAGCACCAATCCACTGGAATATAACGAGGTTGTGAACCGGAAATCGGTGTTTGTGCGGTTAATAAGTTCACATTCATCCTGCATCCCTAACTGATGACGTAAGTTTATCCTATGCTCACCTTAAAGCAGCCTTCACTGACATACCATGAACTCTAACGCATAATACGGCCTGCACTCTAACTAAAGTATTAGTTGTCTGACGCTAAGCTGCCAGTTTTCTCTTGCTTAATGAGCAGGTTTCGTGAGAGCTCGTACCTGTTGCTGAAATAAACCCCCAACAATTTCGGGGCGATGTTGCGGTAGATACTGACCTTGCAAGCCGCTATAATGCCGCCCTCTTAATCTTGAGGCTCCAATATGCACAGCGAAGTTACCCCCATCCACCACTATAAAAAATACTGGGCTGAATGTTTCGGCACAGCACCATTTTTACCGACCAGTCGTGAAGAAATGGATCAATTAGGCTGGGATAGCTGTGACGTTATTATTGTGACCGGTGACGCTTATGTTGATCACCCAAGCTTTGGTATGGCGATCATCGGCCGTCTATTAGAAGCCCAAGGCTTCCGTGTCGGCATCATTGCGCAACCGGAATGGCAAACCAAAGATGCCTTCATGGCGCTTGGCAAACCCAACCTGTTTTTCGGTGTGACTGCCGGCAACATGGACTCAATGATCAACCGCTACACGGCGGATAAAAAAATTCGTCACGACGATGCGTACACACCAAATAACAAAGGCGGTATGCGTCCGGATCGTTGTTCATTGGTTTACTCACAACGTTGTCGTGAAGCCTATAAAGATGTGCCGATTGTGCTTGGCGGTATTGAAGCCAGCCTACGTCGTGTCGCACATTACGATTACTGGTCAGACAAAGTTCGCCGCTCAATTCTGCTGGATGCCAAAGCCGATATTTTGCTGTTTGGTAACGCAGAGCGTGCGCTGGTTGAAGTGGCTCACCGCTTAGCCAATGGCGAATCGATCAATAAGATGATTGATGTACGCGGTACAGCAGTGAATCTGGCGCAGGTTCCTGAACACTTTAAAGTGATCGATTCCACCCGAATTGATCAGCCAAACAAACCGTTTGTGCCAAGTAACCCGTATGAAGTGGAAACGCAGTGCGCGACCAAAGGTGATGAAAAAGAAGAAGCCAAACCCATCACCATTCGTCCATCACGTCACGATGACGAAAACCACCGCGGTGCGTCTGCCTTCATTTGAAAAGCTGGTTAATGACCGTATTTTGTACGCGCACGCCAGCCGTGTGTTGCATTTAGAAACCAACCCTTATTCAGGCCGTGCGCTGGTTCAGCGTCATGGCGACCGTGAGCTGTGGGTTAACCAAGCACCGATTCCACTCACCACGGAAGAGATGGATTTCGTGTTTGGCCTGTACTACGCCCGTATCCCGCACCCTAAATATGGCGATGCGAAAATTCCGGCGTACGACATGATCAAAACCTCGGTCAACATCATGCGCGGCTGCTTTGGTGGCTGTTCATTCTGCTCTATCACCGAGCACGAAGGACGCATCATCCAGAACCGTTCGCAAGAGTCGATCATCAATGAGCTGAAAGAAATCCGTGACAAAGTGCCGGGCTTCACCGGTGTGATTTCCGATTTGGGTGGCCCAACCGCGAACATGTACCGCCTCGGCTGTTCAGACCCGAAAGCGGAAGCGAACTGTCGTCGCCCAAGCTGTGTGTTCCCGGGAATCTGTCATAAGCTCAATACCGACCACAAACACACCATAGATCTGTATCGTGCAGCGCGTGATGTGGAGGGCATTAAGAAAGTGGTGATCGCTTCTGGTGTACGTTACGACTTGGCGATTGAATCGCCTGAGTACGTGCGTGAACTGGTGACCCACCACGTCGGCGGCTATTTGAAGATTGCTCCTGAGCATACGGAAAAAGGCCCACTGAGCATGATGATGAAACCGGGTATGGGTACGTATGATCGCTTTAAAGAGCTGTTTGAAAAATACAGCGCTGAAGCGGGCAAAAAGCAGTATCTGATCCCTTACTTCATCGCCGCTCACCCGGGAACTGAAGATGAAGACATGGTCAACCTCGCGCTGTGGCTGAAATCCAACAACTACCGTTGTGACCAAGTACAGAACTTCTACCCATCGCCAATGTGTAATGCTACCGCGATGTATCACGCAGAAGTAAACCCGCTGAAACGCGTGAAATACAAGAAACCGGAAAAGGTGCCAGTGGCGAAAGGTGAAGCGCAACGTCGCTTGCATAAAGCTCTGCTGCGCTACCATGATCCTGCCAACTGGCCAATGATTCGCGAAGCGCTGATTGCGATGGGTAAACGTCATCTGATTGGTGACCGCCCTGAGTGTCTAATCCCAGAAAAAGATTCAGACCTAGTCACCCCAGCACAAAGCCGCAAATCAGGTCGCCATGGCGCGAATCGTTTTGCGACCAAGCATACGCATAGCCAACCGGGCTTTGATGCGCTGCGTGGTAACAAATCTGGCGGCCAAGGTCGTCCGAATAGTGGCAATAAATCGAATCAGGGCAAACCAACCGGTGGTAAACCGACAGGCAGTAAGCCTGCGGGCAACCAACCTGCTCGCGGTGAGCAAAACCGTGGCCAGCAAGGCCAACGGGGTTCAGCGACAGGCGGTAAACCACAAGGCTCTGGCCGTCCTGCCAGCCGCGGAAATACTCAGCGCCAGCCGCAACGCGCACGTTAAGTTTATACCTCTTTCAGCCTCCCATTTGGGAGGCTGAATGTTTCTCCTCAGAGCATCGGTACCACCGAAAGCAGTAACAATCCTCCCATCGCCCCATTAAACCAGCGCACATAATTGGAATGATTCATCCAGTAGCTCAGTTGCTTGCCTGCGGCAGTCCACACACTGACTGACGGTAAATTCACTAACGCAAACACCAGCGCAATCAAACCGAGCTGTAGCCAACTCGCATTCGGGTTAAACACACTCACCGCCGTGAGCGCCATTGACCAACCTTTTGGGTTCACCCACTGAAACAGCGCCGCCGCCACAAAAGACATTGGCTGATACTCTTGCCCCTCTTTGGATGGTCGACTCAGAGCAATTTTGACCGCCAGATACACTAAGTACAAAGTGCAGAGAATTTGTAATCCTTGTTGAAGGATCGGATAACGCTGAAACAGTTCCGTCAAGCCCACTCCCACCAACAAAACCATAATGCTAAAACCAAACGTAATCCCCAGCATGTGCGGGATGGTGCGCAGAAAGCCGACGTTGGCTCCCGATGTCATTAGCATGATGTTGTTTGGACCCGGCGAAAAAGTAGACACAAAAGCAAACGCCAACAGCGGCCCAAATAAGGTGTAATCCATAACAATGTTCTCGATTAATGTCAGATACAGAAATATTAATCGCACTTTGACGCAATTTTGTGTTTATATGAGCGAACAAAACACTGAGTGCACAACAAAAGAGAACAATGGATAGGTTTGACGAAAGAATATTGCACGAGCTGCAACTTGATGGCCGAATCTCGAATGTAGAATTGGCCGAGCGCGTGGGGTTATCGCCCTCTGCTACCCTGCGTCGCGTACAAGATTTAGAGCGCAAGAAAATCATCAAAGGCTATCGTGCGGTATTGGATAAGACGCAGCTTGAGGTTGGTTTTATCGCGTATGTAGCGATTGGCTTAAACAGCCATACCAAGCAATCACAGCTCAGTTTTGAGCAGCATGTCCGCTTTGCTAAAGAAGTCGTGGAATGCCACAACATCACCGGCATGAACGAATATTTGCTGCGTGTGGAAACCAAAGATCTGGTGGCTTACAAACGCTTCCATGCCGATGTGCTTGGCGAATGTGCGGTAGTCAAATCCATTACCACCATGGTGGTGATGGATTCGCCCAAAGATGAGCGGCAGTAACCGGGCTGATCACGCACAAATACGCTCTCATCCCTGTTTAAGGAAGCAATTGATACTCTTGCTCAGAGACACTCTCTAGCCATTCGTTACTCGCCCCTTGCGCAGGGATCGCCACCGCAATGTGTGAAAACCAGCTATCTCGCGCTGCACCATGCCAGTGCTTTGTGCCTGGGGCGATATAAACGGTATCTCCAGGGTGCAATTCCTGCGCGGGGCAGCCCTCCTCTTGGTACCAACCTCGCCCAGCCGTCACCAGCAACACTTGCCCGCCTTGATGATGAATGTGCCAAAAATTGCGGCATCCCGGCTCGAAGGTTACATTAAAAATCGGCAAATCAGTCTGGTTTAGCAACGATAAGTAACTGATGCCCGTAAAGTAATTGGCGTAGGCTTGGTTTATCTCACCCAATGGAAAAGGGCTCACGGAATACAACTCTTGTTGTGAAGACAACACTTCGGATCGACGATCGGCAGGATGATGACTCATGATGAAAATACCTCTGAGATGAAATTAAGATTTGGTCAAATCACCTCCATAAGCTATGCCTTCAACCGCTCACTGCGCTAACCTATTTCTCGCGAATGATTGCCTAAAAATCCAAAATGGAATTTACCGTCTCCTACCAATCTCACTGGAAAAGACACAAAATAAGCAAATACCTATGAATAAACAGCAAGATGTAAACAAGAAACACAAAACACCTACTCATTTTGTGCCATCTGCTGCTTATCTAATCCTCTTCACATTCATACGAGAGATGCTATAAATACTCTAGTTTTCGCACCTAAATACCACAGAGCCCATATGCAACCTCTTCCTAACATCTCGGCAGCCACTCGTCTCCTCGCTTCACAGATTGAGCAATGGACAGGTCAGAACAACCAGATGGAAACTGCGATCAGCGGCCTACGGCTCAGCCGTTGGACAAGTGAAACCCAACCTGTAAGCTATACGCACAAATCCAGTCTTTGCCTGATCGCACAAGGGAAAAAGCGTGTTTTTCTCGGTGAAGAGTGCTTTGTATATGATGCCAACCATTTTTTGATTTCCTCAGTCGATCTGCCCGTGATTGCCAACATCATGGAAGCCAGTGAAGAGACCCCCTACTTGGGGATCATTCTTGAGTTAGATATGCAGGAAATTTCCCAGTTGATTGTGGATAGTCAATTTACTTTTGAGCCCAATCATTCGCCGTCACAAAGTATTGCTGTAGGTCAGCTATCCCTTCCGATCTTAGATGCCTTTACCCGCCTAGTCGCCTTACTTGATGAACCCGCCAACATCAACATTCTTGCGCCTCTCATCAAGCGCGAGATTTTCTATCGGCTATTGCAGACTGAACAAGGTGCTCGGCTGAGCCAGATTGTTGCTCCCGGCAGTCATAGTCATCAAATTTCCAAAGCCATTGATTGGCTCAAGCACAATTTCGTCAAACCTTTGAATGTCAGCCAGCTTGCCAACTCAAGTGGGATGAGTAAATCCGCGTTTTACACCCACTTTCGCGCAATGACGGCGATGACTCCGCTGCAATTTCAAAAGAAGCTCCGCCTCAGTGAAGCTCGCCGTTTAATGCTCGCTGAAAATATCGATGCCATGACTGCCACCTTTAAGGTTGGCTACGAAAGCCCGTCACAGTTTAGCCGAGAGTACAGCCGGCTCTTTGGTGCCCCGCCAGTCAAAGACATCAAAACACTGCGTACCGCGAACCTGCTCTGAATTCGAGTACAAGAAGCATGGTGAATATGCTCATCAGCCCAAGCTGCTTTAATATGGAAGATTAAGCAATCCAATTACCCAACCAAATGGAGAGAAATTAATAAAAAATAAATAAAACAATAAATTAAAACCAAAACATCCACATAGAAATAAATGGTGCTATAAGACCACATCACCCATTGGGAAAAATAGGCAAGAGTCAAAGAGAATTGGATATTCAGTCAATCCCCCTCACTGCGTAAGATGAACCACAAATAGAGCCATGCTTGCCCAAACTCAGTTTGAAAATGGCAAACCGCAGGCTTAACTCATCGACCTTAGAGAAGGAAGTAACCATGCAACTCGATTTTTCCTACTACAACCCAACCAAAATTCATTTTGGCCGCACCGCGCTTGAAAAACTGCAAGATGAACTCCCTCACTATGGCGAAACCGTCATGCTTGTGTATGGTCGTAATGCGATAAAAACCAATGGTCTTTATGACCAAGTGCTCGCCATGCTCAGCGCTGCGGGGAAAAACGTGGTGGAATTATCCGGCGTAATGCCGAACCCAACTTACGCCAAAATGATGGAAGGTGTCGCCAAGGTTCGTGAACATAAGGTGTCCCTGATTTTGGCTGTCGGCGGTGGCTCGGTGATTGACTGTGCAAAAGGCATTTCCGTCTCAGCCTATTGTGAAGGTCAGGACCCATTCCATAAATACTGGGTAGAGTTTCAAGATGTGGATCATGAGATCGTTCCTGTGGCCTCGATTCTGACGATGGTCGGAACAGGTTCAGAAATGAATGGTGGCTCGGTAATCACTCATGAAGCGATGAAGTACAAAGCAGGACGCGTATTTCCTGCCAACGTGTTTCCAACGTTTTCGATTCTAAATCCAGAATACACCTTCACCGTACCTCAATATCAAATGGTCTCCGGTGTGTTCGATACCATGTCGCACCTGATGGAGCAATACTTCTCCGATCAAGGCGCCAACACCACTGATTATGTGATTGAAAGCCTTTTGAAATCATCGATCGATAACTTACGGTTAGCGCTACAGAACCCGCAAGATTATGAAACAAGAAGTAATCTGATGTGGAATGCAACGTTAGCACTCAACACCGTCACAGGCCTCTCCAAGAGTCAAGACTGGCAGGTGCATATGATTGAGCATCAGCTCGGTGCCTATACAGATTGCGCACACGGCATGGGGTTAGCGGCGATTTCGTTGCCTTACTATCGCTTAATTTACCCCTATGGATTGGAAAAATTCGTGCGTTTTGCCACTCAGGTTTGGGGCATTTCACCAGAAGGGAAAAGCCCTGAGCAAATCGCTCAGGCCGGACTGGATGCGCTAGAACACTTCACGCAGGAATGTGGCATTGTCACGTCATTAGCCGAGCTGGGAGCAACCAAAGCTATGCTGCCTGAGATTGCACAATCGACGATTATTTTTGGTAACGGTTATAAAACGCTAACCAAAGAAGAAGTGCTCAACATCCTCGAAGCCTGTTATTAATCTGACACTGGTTCAAGGGCTACGCTCATTTTCCACTGTCTAGAGTGGAGCCCTTACAAAAAAACGCCTTCCATTTGGAAGGCGTTTTCATATCAAGCCCTGATGAGTCTCAACTATTCCGTCAACTCACCGGCCAATTCTTCAGCGAATTTCTGCTCCGCCGTTTTTGGCTTTTCGGTTTGCGCAAAACCGCGTAGCCCCACCACATGTACGTGCTCGTGATCTTTAAACACTTTACGTACCAGTTTGTAAGTGGTGCCCTTCTCTGGGCTGATGTTCTCTGGCGCTGCAATCAGTAACTGCATATCCAGACGCTCACACAGCTCAAACAAGGTGGCGATGGATTTGGCATCCAGACGCGCAGCTTCATCAAGGAACAACAGGCGACACGGCACAATATCTTTACTGCGCAGACGACGTGACTCTTCTTCCCAGCTCTGCACCACCATCAGCAGGATTGACTGACCGGTACCGATCGCTTCACCAGTCGACAATGCGCCCGATTCGGCTTGTAGCCAACCATCCGAACCACGGTTGACTTCCACACTCAGCTCTAGGTAGTTACGGTAATCCAAAAGCTCCTCACCCAGCACTTGCGGTGAACGTTGACCCATGTCGATGTGAGGGTTCACGCGTTGGAACAGCTTAGCCATCGCTTCTGAGAAGATGTAACGCGCGCTTTCAAACAGATCTTTGTGCTGCGCTTGCTGCTCAGATAAGCCTGCCAGCAGGATTTCATGGCTTTCACGCACTTTCACATTCAGGCGCACACCGTTCACCTGACCAAAGGAGATGTTCGACAGCCCTTGGTTGAGCATACGAATTCGGTTTTGCTCACGCTGAATGGTTTTGCGGATGATGCTGGCTACCGAATCCGAACTGATCGCCAAACGTTGCTCACGCTGGGTCAACTCTTCGGTCAAACGAGCCAGTTCCACTTCCATCTCTTCAATCGCTTCGACCGGATCGTCGGTGCGAATGATGTCTTGACGAATGCGCTCACGCAGATGCTGATACACCGCAATGTAGAACAGCACTTTACGCTCAGGACGCGAGTTATCTTCCGACTGGCGCAGTGCATCACGCAGATCTTCATTGTTGGCGACCGCGAGACGCAGCGCACCCAAGGATTTATCCGACATTGAACGCAGTTCATCGGCAGACAGGTAAGCCAGCTCACGCTTGTGCAGACGACGTTCAACATCATTTTGGCGCGCAAGACGCAGTACCGAGCACCAACCCGCTTTCGCGTTGACCACGAAAGTGCGCAGGTCTTGATAATCTTTCTCGACTTTCTTCATGCGCTTGACCAGCGCTTTCATTTCCAGCTCAGTGGAGGTGATGGTACGTTCGTATTCGCTCTTACGACTGCGTGAAGTGTGCAGACGCTCTTGCAGCTCATCACGACGACGCTGAGCACGCTCAATCGCACCTTCGTCAGCATGCACACCAAACTCTTGCAGCTCTTGTTTAAACTCTTGCACCGTTTCTAGCTTAGCTTGGTGTGAACTTTTCAGTGACGCCAATAGCTGATTGTATTGGCTGAGCTGAGCTTGCGCCTGTTTCAGCTCTTCACGGCTGCGAGTACGTTCACTTTCCGCCTGCACCAATTTCGCTTTGAGCTGTTCACTCAGCTCACTGCTTTGGTTGAGCAGATCCACCGAGTCGGAATAAGCAAAGTGGTGACGACGTTCAAGCAGATCCGACAGCGCAAAAATTTGCGCTTTGAGTTGCTGTAGTGCTTGGTCAGCTTGCTGGTATTGTTGCTCCAGCGCATCAAACTGCTCTGGGTCGGCATCGAGTACCGCCGCCACTTTTTCCAGCTCGCTGATGGTGCGGCCATGTGCAGCGATAAAGGCTTTGGCCTCGCTCAGCTGTTGCAGTTTCTCTTCAAGCTCGTGGTAACGGGCTTCGAGCGACTCTTCGTCAAGTAGACTCATTTGCGGCGCGAGTTTGTCTAGCGCAGCTAACGCTTGTTTGCTCGCTTGCAACTGGCTACGCAGTTGCTGCTCTTGCGCTTCAAATTCGCTGATGGAGCGCAGCAGTTGATTACGCTTATCGCGCGCATTCACTAAGGCTTGTTCAGGATCGGCATCAAACGCCACTTGCAAGTGCATCGCCACAAACTGGTTGAAGCTGGCGTACAGACGTTGCAATTTTTGCGAATCGAACGAAGCTTTGGCGTGTTGCTCAACCACGTCATCACGCTCTTCACGCAGCAGCTCTAAACGCTGCTCACGCGCCGCGCGGCCAAACAGTGGAATGGCTGGGAAGCGCGAGTAGCGCATTTGACGCTGGTTAAGCTGAACGCACACCGCGCCTTCCAGCTCTTCGGCATTGAATGAGCTGTCATCAAACGCATCCACATCACCTTCGATGAGGTAGAGATCTTCCGGACAGTCATCCAGTTCAACCAGTTTTTCTTTGATGCCAGAGAGATCCGACACCACAATCGCGTGACGCGCAGGACCGTACATCGCACTGAAATACGGCGCATCATCAATGGTGATGTCGTCATAGATTTCTGACAGCAGCACACCGCCGAGCGTATCCGCCAATCCTTTCAGACGCGGATCGTTAGAGCCACCCGGAGAAGCTAAGCGCTCAATTTCGCTATCGAGTTTCGCGCGGCGCTCGGCGAGCTTATCTTTCGCCATGGATTGGGCTTTTTCCAGCTCCAACACTTGCTGCATGTGCGCCATGACAGATTGGCTATCCGCCAGTTCGGCACCACTTTGCTCGCGTAGCGTTTCTAAAGCATCGTTAGCTTTGATCCATGCTGGCGCAATCGACTCAAAACGGGCGATTTGCGTTTGCAGTTCTTGCTCTTGATGGCGCAGCTGACCGCGCTGTTCGCGGCAGTTTTCCTGCTCGGTTTCCAGTTCTTCTAAGAGTGCTGAGTGGCGCTCACGCTCTAGCTCGACGGTCGCGGCATCATCCAAGGCCACCCTATGTTGTTTGTGGTATTGGGTTGCCAGCTCACGCACGCTGCGTTGCTGCTCAAGTTGGCGCTCAAGGTCTCGTTGTTGTGCTTGCCACTGCGCTTCGTTTTGTACCACATGTTGGGCTTCACGCGCTTGGCGGATCACTTGCTGCGCTTGATTCGCTGCTTCACTGCGCGCGACCTCACCCAACACGCGTTTCACCAATTCAAACGCATGGTTGAACTGCTGCGCGGCGGCTGAAGACATATCCAGCTTGTGCTTGAGAGCCAACAGTTCGCTGGTGCGCGTTTCCTGCTCCGCTTTCAGTTGAGTAGCTAACGCTTGCGCACTTTCCGCAGTGAGTTCTGGCTTATCCAGCAAGCGACGCGCTTTATCGAGCGCTTGCACCGCTTGCTGGTATTGCAGAGCACGGGTTTGCTGCACATCAAGGGCTTGCTGATAATCGGCCAATTGCGATTTGAGGCTATCCACTTCCTCTTCACTGATGGTGGCGCGTTCTTCGGCCATCATCACTCGCTCATTGGCTTCTTCGACCACCATCATCTGCTCTTCGAGGCGGAAATTCAGCTCTTCGAGATCTTCTTGATAGCGTTCAATTTTTTCTTGCTGACGCAGCGCGTTTTGCACCAATTGCAGGTGATCAGACGCGCCTTGGTAATCTTGCTCCAGCGCCGACTCTTGCTCAACCAGCAGTTCTAACTCTTCGTGAACACGGTTCAGCAAGCTGTTTTGTTCAATCAGGGTTTCACGAGAAGAGAACAGCTCACCGCGCAGAACCAAAGTTTGTCCAACTTTGTTACGACGATCATTGGCGTGGCGCATGTAGTCCGCGGCTACATAGTTGGTCGATTCGGTGATCAGGTGTTTGAACAGATCGCGATCCGCTTGCGTGGTCTTGATCGCTTCCAGCGTCATGCGGTTTTCACGCAGCGCGGATTCCATATCTTGGAACGCTTTCTTCACGCCGCCATTTTGTGGCAGCAAATAATCACGCAGTGAGCGGGTGATTGCACTGGAAATACCGCCGTAAAGCGAAGCTTCAATCAAACGGTAGAATTTTGAACGGTCTGAGCTGTTACGCAGTTTTTTCGGGATCACGCCAAATTCAAACATCTGCGCGTGGTAGTCGACAATCGACGGGAAAGATTTGAAATGCGCGCCTTCAATTTGACCCACGGCATCTTTCACTTCATTGATTTGGCGAACACGCGCATGTTTGTCGGATACGGTTTCGACCAACACATCGGTCGGTTTAACATGACTTGGCAAACCTTGGATCAAGAAAGGTTTGATGTCGACTTTCTTATCGCGTCCCGCCACTTGTTGCAGCTTCACCGCAAACAGTAAACGTTGGTTACGTGAGTTCACCACATCCAACGCGGCGTAACACGCCCCCGCTTGCAGCTTACCGTACAAACCTTTATCGCGAGAAGCTTGCGAGCTCCCCGCTTCGGTGGTGTTACGGAAATGGAGCAGGCTTTGGTCTGGGATCAAAGCGGTGATAAACGCCGCCATAGTGGTAGACTTACCCGCACCGTTACCACCGGATAAGGTGGTCACTAAATTATCAATGTCAAAGGTACGCGCAAAGAAGCCGTTCCAGTTGATCATGGTTAGCGATTGATATTTACCTCGTTCAATCATGCTTCATCTTCCCACTCGGTTTGCTCTTCGTCGTACTCGGTTGCTGGGTTTTCCAACAGGCTTTGCTGGCTTGGTTCTGGGGTATGCACCACCGCTTCACCATCACGGATCAGACGCAGCTGTGCTTCACGCACATCACCACCCAAACGTACATCCGCACCAAAACGAAATACCGCTTCAGTGATGCGGAATTTGCCCGTATCACCAATGGTGATCACCATACCGAGGCGACGTAAACGGCGCAGCGAGGTACGTACTTTTTCAAACAGCTTCTCGCGATCCAGATCCGAGCCGCTGGCACGGTTGGTCACCAGCTTCATCAGCTTCTTCTCTTCCACCAAGGTCAACAGCTCATCGTACAGCTCTTGGTTGGTGAAAATACCTTCGTGCGCTAAACGCTCAGGACTCAGATAGAGGAAACAGAGCACTTTACCCACCAGCATATCCAGCTCAGAGAGCACACTGCGGTTGATAAGCGAAGTGGAGCGTGGACGCAGATAGAAGAAACCTTCCGGCGCGCGTACTAGTTCGGTGTGGTAGCGTTGATAAAACAGCGCCAAATCCGGCTCAAAATCTGACAGGAAGGCGTGGTTGTCCAAATCGTCACTGGAGACATGACGCCCCGCGCGCAGCAAACTGTCTAGCGCTGGAAATAGCGGGTTTGCAATCGCTTTGGCCAGATTCTCTGGCATGTATTCATTAATATCGGTCGATGACATTCGCTTGTACCTTTGCGCCAAAATCGTTGATCGCCGTCCAGTCTGGCTGGATAGCGCGGTAGTCGGACTCGGAGTAACCTAGCCTTACCGCTTGGTC
Organism: Vibrio metoecus; assembly: GCF_000696385.1. GTDB lineage: Bacteria > Pseudomonadota > Gammaproteobacteria > Enterobacterales > Vibrionaceae > Vibrio > Vibrio metoecus. The sequence goes on from NZ_JJMN01000065.1 coordinate 118,744, forward strand.
GACAACCATTCGGGCTAAATCGAAATGATGGGTTCGTGGATGGCTGGTTAGGTAATCACGCAGCACAAGGGCTAAATCAATCGCTGCGCCCTGCTCTTTATGCACTTTCAGCATGTCGCCAATCCGCTGCGCAAGTTCATCGTTCACTTGTTGCAGCTCTTCGTATTCCACTTCCATCGGCACATGACCAGTAACTTCTTCGTCACGCAGGGTCAAGGTTTCATCACGCAGATCGGATAGACGTTCTGCATCGGCGTAAGTGAGATACCAAGGTTGTTCAAAATAGTCGTTCATTGACTGACGCAGACGTTGGCTGAACGCGCGGTTCTGGTCCATATCAATCGCGGTACGAATAAACTTGTGGACATGGCGGTCGTAACCGATCCAAAGATCAATCGACTGCTGACCCCAACTCGTAATGCGGTCAAGTTTCATCTGCAGCGCAAACAGCGTCTCTTCGATGAAATCCAATTCCAGATCGCCATACACGCACTCCTGAATATCGAGGATTTGCGTTTGCAACTCATCGCCTGCCGCTTGCAAGGTATCTTGCAGCTCACGCAGTGTGGCGGAAGTCTCAGACAGCAAGGCTTCACAGTTGTTGATCGCATCGCGCCAATCTTTATTCAGCAGATCCGCAATCTGTTCTTTGACCGATTGCTGCTGCTCATCCATCACACGCTGGTTAAGGTCGATGCGATCGAAGATTTCACTCACCGAATATTTGAGCACGCCAAACACGTTTTTGCGCCAGTGGGCGACACTTCCGCCCTGCTGCGCAGATTCCACGGCTTTCGCCATCTCATCCGCGACCATAGAGAGTTGGATGGATAACTTGAGCTTGGAAAATTCGCGATGACGAACGTAGTAGTCGGTAATGCCGATCGCCAAAGGAGTCAGACGGTAGATGCTGGCACCTTCCGTCATTTCGCTGGTAAAGCGGCTGAGTAAGCGCTGCTTGACCAGATCATTAATCGCATTGTTAGCCCGAAAGGCTGAGGCTTCTCCCGATTCTGCAAACAAGCGCGTCACTATCGCGAATGCATCGTGAAGTTCCCCTTCTCCGAGCTCTTCATCAAATCTTTCATTACTGAGTACTGCAATCGCAAGCAAAAATGCCAGCCGCTCAGTAGGCAGATTCAATGAGAAGTCATACTGTTTTACCCAAGTGACGAGTTCGTCGATAGGCTTTTGCACAGTATCCTGAGTAAACTCACTCATTGTGTTTCCTGTTATTGTTTTTTCTTAGCCCATACATGAATGTATCGGCCCAATGAGAGGTAAGGCTCCTGACGGCAGAATTTGCGCTCCAGTGCCACCAAATCCTCATACTGGTATTCGCCCATGTTTTTCATGTTTCCGATGTAATCACTGAAACAACGAATACCGGATTTCCCACAGATCTCAAAACCCGATTCTTCGATCCATTGATAGACCTCTTCGGGGAGTAAGCCTTTCTGCGGTTGTAATTTGAACCGTTTGCGGTGCGGCATATCTTCTAGCACGTGCGGAATGTTGCCACACACGGCGTTTTTGTAAACCAAACCGTGGTAGTTGTAAAACATCACCGACACCATGCCGCCCGCTCTAACTTGCGCCAACAAATTTTGCAACGCTGGTTTGGGCTCCGCCAACCACTCCATCACCGCATGAAACAGCACCAAATCAACGGGCGCATCAAGGTGTGCTTGAATCGTCTGCACTGGTGAATGGACGAAGCGATACTGCTCAAGCAGGCCATTGTTTGCAATATCCTGCTCGGCCAATTGCAACATTTCCGAAGAAAGATCACAGAGTGTCACTCGATGCCCAAGGCGAGCGATTTTTTGCGATACTTGCGCCAAGCCGCCACCTGCATCGAGTACGTGCAAGGGAACTTTTTGCGCGTCCAGTTGACTGAGAAGCTGCTCCAAATCTTCCCAAACAATGACTTGGCGGATCTCACCTTTGTCAGAACCGTATATATTTTTTGCAAATTTGTGGGCAATATCGTCGAAATTGCGATCTTCTGTCACAGTAGCTTGAGTTATGATAACGAACCGTGCCTGCTATTCTGTCATACGAATGGCAGGAATAAAGAGGCTTCGACTCTTTTTATACTCAAGTGCTGTTTTTTCGGACTGTTTTCTCTATGTTTGAGCTGAAAAAAATTTTTTCTTCACTGTTGATGCCTCTGCCAGCGCTGCTGATCATTGGTTTCGTGGGCCTGATGCTGATCATGTTCACGGCAAAACGTAAAACTGGCTGCCTAGTGGTGTTGTTCTCCCTCACTGGGTTATTTCTGGTTTCCTTTCAACCCGTGGCGACTCGTTTATTGATGCCACTTGAACGTACTTACACGGCATTTTTACCCGTAGAAGGTACTCTTGACTACGTGATGGTACTCGGTAATGGCCATGTGGTTGATGATGACATCCCTCCCACCTCCGAGCTTACTCGTGCTGCGCTCATGCGCTTAACAGAAGGCATTCGTATTAGTCGTATGTATCCGGGTTCAAAACTGATCCTCTCCGGTTACGCTGGTGGTAGTGAAGTTAGCCACGCTCGGATGATGGCGCGTGTCGCTTTAGCGTTAGGCGTACCGAAATCGGATATTATTTTGCTGGAAACCGCCAAAGATACTTGGGAAGAAGCGCGCCAAGCCGCGGCTTTCGTGCAACAAAAGCGCATGGTACTGGTCACCTCAGCAAGCCATATGAAGCGTGCGATGCGCGAATTTGAATCGGCAGGTTTAACGCCAATACCAGCACCGACTAACTACTTAGGTCATCTCAATATTGTTCAGCCTTGGGATAAATACATTCCTAAATCACGCTATCTTGAGCAAACCGAACAGTATTGGTACGAAACCTTAGGCTTATTGTGGCAAAAACTGCGTGATACCGTTGCCGGAGATGGCAGTGAACAGGTAGGAACGCCCTCTGTCGTAGAAGAAGCTCCGACAACGCCCTAATCGTTTCCCCTCCGCCAAGTTGTTAAAAATGTAAAAAAACCGGCAAATACGCCGGTTTTTCTTTGTTGATGATAAGCAGTATGTAAGCAAATTGAGTTCAAACGAGCTTAATCCCCTGCGAACATGTACCCTTCACCGTGAACTGTGACAAAAATTTGCGGGTTCTTCGGATCCATTTCCATCTTGGCGCGCATACGTCGAATCAACACATCAATAGTACGATCATTTGGCGCATCCACACGATGGCTGATCATATTCAAAATGCGCTCACGGCTCAGCACTTGATTAGGATAAGAGGAAAGTGCAACCAACAACTCGTATTCTGCTTTAGTGAGTTTAACCGGCTCACCATTACGGCTCAAAGCACGACGCTGTATATCGAATGTCCACTCGCCAAAGTAAACCAACGTATCGTCTGTCTTCTCACTGTATTTATCGCGGCGAGCCAACGAAATTCGCCACAACAAGTTTTTCACTCGAACTTGTAGCTCACGTAAATCGACAGGTTTAGTCACATAATCGTCAGCACCCATTTCAAGGCCAACAATTTTATCGATACTGTCTGTGCGTCCTGTCACTAAAATAATGCCAATCTCCGACTGGCCACGCAGCTCTCGCGTCAATAACAATCCATCTTCACCAGGCAAGTTAATGTCCAGCAAGACTAAATCTATGTCATTAAGCTCAAGTGCTTCTCTCATTTGTGCGCCACTTTCCGCTTCTGTTACTTGGTAACCTTCATTTTGAAAGTAACCGCTTAACTTACTACGGGTGACGAGGTCATCTTCAACCACAAGTACGTGATAACTCATAGTGCACCATTTTAAATAACGGGATTTATCGCTCACTCATTCTATTCACATTTGTTAATAATTCGAGGAATATCGTGAGAAACCTCACTTTTCCTTGATGCAACGCAAGCTTTATTTTAACTAGATTTAACAACGTGTTCTTTTCTTTTCACAACTTGTCATATCTTGCGTGATGGCTGTTCATTTTTATGGTTTAGACTAAGCGTCAATCGATTGGGAGTGCAAACATGATCCAAGAACTGAATATCCTCAATGAAAAACGCGCAGAAATTTACTGGTGGCTGTCGAGTCTCTTTTTTAAAGAGCTGACTGAACAAGATATCGCACACTATCACTCAGCTGAAATTCGTACTTTCTTAACCGGACTAGCCGATGAAGAAAGCTTAGCGACGGAAGTGAAACATTTGATTGATGCACTCAATCGCTTGCAAGATCGTCAAGATGCACAGTTGGAACTTGCCGCTGATTTTTGTGATCTATTTTTAAAGTCCGATCGTGACTCAGCGCTACCCTATGCCTCTGTCTACACTGACAAAGGGTTACTCAATGGCAAACCGGCACAACTCATGCGTGAGTTACTGAGCCACTATAACGTGAATGTGGATCCGAACCTTAATGAGCCCGCCGACCATCTCGCGATTCAACTCGACTTTCTTGCGCATCTTGTTATCAGCAATAACCCGAATCAAGAAGGCTCTGACGTTAACTCAGCTCTCAAAGCACAATCTGATTTTATTGCTCAACACTTATTGAGTTGGTTACCCGTTTTTGTTGAACGTTGTACTACAGTTTGACGCATTTGGTTTCTACTCGGCGGCGGCTCGACTAACGTTGGCTTTTTTACAACAAGATCAACGTTACATTGATGAGCTTCGCCAGAGTCTTTAATCACAACGTAGCGATTTTTAAGCTGCCCACTTTGCTGTTGCAAAAAGTCAGGGGCATAAACAAATCAATTGTGAAAGAACTTAAAGTTTGATGAATGAATTTCGTTGCGGTGGATACATTTGCAGTCTAAAATCCACCCGCAAACGATAAAAACGAATAAAAATGTAAACCGCTGTTTCTTGGCGGTTTTTGTATTTTTATTACTTTAGGCATAATGATTGAAGCGCTTTACGTACGGTATATGTGGTTCCTCGCCGCACAGAGTGTGAAGATTCGCTCAGTCTCGCCTTACTTCTGCTGATTTAATTAACCAATAACATTCGCTGGCATCAGCAGTCATCGACAGGAACACTCTATGGCTACGATTAAAGATGTAGCGCGCCTTGCTGGCGTGTCTACCACTACCGTTTCTCACGTTATCAACAAAACTCGCTTTGTGGCAGAAACCACCCAAGAGAAAGTGATGGAAGCGGTTAAGCAACTCAACTATGCACCGAGTGCGGTCGCACGTAGTTTGAAGTGCAACACTACACGCACTATTGGCATGCTAGTGACTCAATCAACAAACCTGTTTTTCTCTGAAGTGATCGATGGTGTGGAAAGCTACTGTTACCGTCAAGGCTACACCTTGATTCTGTGTAACACAGGCGGCATCTATGAAAAACAACGTGATTACATTCGCATGCTGGCCGAAAAACGTGTGGATGGCATTTTAGTCATGTGTTCTGACCTGACTCAAGAGCTGCAGGAAATGCTCGACGCTCACAAAGACATTCCAAAAGTGATCATGGATTGGGGTCCAGAAACGTCGCACGCCGATAAAATCATCGATAACTCAGAGGAAGGTGGCTATCTCGCGACCAAATATCTGACGGATCGTGGACACACAGACATTGCCTGTTTAAGTGGTCATTTTGTCAAAGCCGCTTGCCAAGAGCGTATTCAAGGTTTCCGCCGAGCGATGGCTGAAGCGCACTTACCCGTGAATGAAGATTGGATTCTAGAAGGTAATTTTGAGTGTGATACCGCAGTCCTTGCTGCCGACAAAATCATTGCTATGGATAAGCGTCCAACTGCCGTATTCTGCTTCAACGACACCATGGCATTAGGTCTTATGAGCCGTTTGCAACAAAAAGGAATTCGTGTTCCTGAAGAAATATCCGTGATTGGTTACGATAATATCGAACTGGCCGAATACTTCTCTCCACCACTGACCACCGTGCACCAACCTAAGCGTCGTGTGGGTAAAAATGCGTTCGAAATTCTTTTAGAGCGTATTAAAGATAAAGAACACGAGCGCCGAATTTTCGAGATGCATCCTGAGATCGTCGAACGCGACACTGTGAAAGACTTGACAAAATCCTAACTTTCTTGACAATTCACAGAGCCTATATTTGAAAGCTTGTCACATAAATATGACAAAACTAATGTAGAGCGAGTATTATTAACATGGCTCATTCTCACAATTGAAATATCAGTATGTGAGAATGACCCAAGTTTGGTTATTTTTTATCAGGAAAAATGTCACGCACAGGGCAAACCATTCGAAAGAGTGGGACGCAAAGCCTCCGGCCTAAACCAGAACATAGGTAGGTAGCGGGGTTACCGATGGCAAAAATGCATACACTATGTTGACTCATCATTGACACGGCAGTTGCATGATTTTGCTAATTTTCTCGGACCTGATTTGGTGGCGTATGTAACAATACTCCGAGACTAACAGCATGGATAAACCAGTATTAAAAGATTCAATGCGGCTCTTTGAGCAGCTAGGACGTGTGAAATCTCGTTCAATGTTTGGTGGGCTTTGGTATTTTCGTCGACGAAACTATGTTTGCGCTTGTGGTTAACGATACGCTGCACATCCGTGCAGACGATGCCACAATCGAAAAGTTCAAACAGCAAGGTTATGAACCTTATGTTTATAAAAAACGTGGCTTTCCTGTCGTCACTAAGTACTACGCTCTACCTGATGATTGTTGGAGTAATCCAGCCTCTATCTTAAGTGAAGCTCGTATTGCGCTTGAGGTCGCTAAGACCGAACGTGAAACACAAGCACAAGCGAAGCCTGACCGTTTGAAAGATCTTCCCAACTTGCGTTTAGCAACGGAAAGAATGCTCAAGAAAGCCGGTATCGAAAGCGTCGAGTCTTTGCACTCTTTCGGTTCTGTTGAAGCATATAAAGCCATTCAACGTACCCATTCGGCAGAGGTTAGCCTTGAGCTGTTATGGGCTTTAGAGGGAGCAATCGAAGGTAAACATTGGTCAGTGATCCCACAAAATCGTCGTGACGAACTACTAAGACACCTTTGATTTCTCGTTTTGAGTTTGTCTTTCCTCGCCGAGTTTGTATGAATACCTTGAGTAAAATCTGATAACGCGTCCACTCGGGCGCGTTATTTTTTTGAAAGAAATACGCTGCATCCCCTGTCTTCTACTTCATAGCCCTTGTTCACACCAATCGGGCGAATTTATTTTGAGTAGATATACTTATACCCAAGTCTTGAGGCAACCGCTTTCATGACTAAGGGATAAGGTATTCCATTTATCACCATCAAAAGCTTCAATATCAAAGTGCTGACTAGGTACCGCTCATGAACAAAAAGCTCATCATTGCCCTTATTTTGATCGCGATAACGGCGATCTTGGTGACACAATTTAGCCACTATCTCACGTTAGATGTCGCCAAAGCCAAGCAAGCCGAGTTGGCAAACTACATTGATGCACACCTTGTGCAAGCCGCATTTATCTATTTTGTATTGTATGTCCTACTGACTGCCTTTTCGGTCCCCGGTGCCACTGTCGTCACCCTATTGGGTGCCGCACTGTTTGGGTTTTGGCTCAGTCTGCTGCTCGCCTCTTTTGCAAGTACGATTGGTGCAACACTTGCCTTTCTCAGCAGCCGCTTTTTATTGCGCGATTGGGTTCAAGCTAAATTTGCCGATAAGCTGTTAACCATTAACCAAGGTGTCGAACGGGATGGGGCTTTTTATCTGCTCTCGCTACGCTTAATTCCCATTTTTCCCTTTTTTTGATTAACTTAGTCATGGGGCTCACGCCAATTTCCATTTGGCGTTACTACTGGGTCAGCCAATTAGGCATGCTGCCTGGCACCGCGGTTTATCTCAATGCAGGTACTCAGCTGGCTGACATCTCTAGCTTGAGTCAGATCGTTTCTGCGCCAGTGCTCGCCTCTTTTGTGCTGCTAGGTGTATTCCCCGTGGTGGTGAAATGGTTAATGAATAAAGTTCAACGCCGGCCAATATCATCCCCTATGAAATAGGCTTTTAAACCCCATCAACCATGATGAAAATTTATACTGCAAATCATCCTTTAGAGGCTCATATCTTGATGCAGTTGTTGCATCAACAAGGAATTTTGTGTGAATTGCGTGGAGAGATGCTCTTTGCGCTGCGTGGGGAGCTCCCGATGGATTCCAGCAGCGCGCCATCACTTTGGCTAAAGAAACCTCAGCAGAAAACCGCTGCCGAGCAAATCATCGCTGAGTTTCTTAATCCACCAAAGCAGTCTCACTGGTTATGCCCTCAATGCGGCGAAAGCCATGAGGGACAATTTAGCATTTGTTGGCAGTGTGGGTTTGCCCAAAATAATGAGTGACGGCGTTAACGGATCTGGCGCTGAATAAATTCTATCGAACGCTGGTTAAACAGTTCAGGCTGTTCCACATTACATACATGTCCACAATTGGGGATTTCATACAGTTCACTTTGCGCATGCAGCGCCACCATCTCCTTCACCGGGTGGATAAACATGTAATCCTTCTCCCCCATCAAATATAAAGTGGGGATCGGTAATTCACGGTCACGGAAGTAGCGCATCATGGGATTGACTTCAGCCGTTAATGTAAACCAACGTTTAAATTCTTTCTGACACAGCTTTTGAGCTTCACGGATAAAGAGATGGCGTGACTCTTTTTGGCTGCGCTGCGGCATCACAATGTAAGCAAATAAGCGGTACAGCCACATATAAGGGATGAGATGTTTGCTTAAATGCCCTAACCTGACCAACAGTTGTGAGCGAGCATTGAGCCGTGTTACCGCCCCCCCAAGCACCATGGAACTAACTCGGTGCGTTGCAAGTTCGGCAAGGTTACGCACTATGATCGTACCAAGGGACATGCCCACAAAATGGGCTGACTGAATTTTCAGATGATCCAACACTTTAAGCACATCAAGTGTGACCGTTTTGAAAGTATAGCGATTGGCTATCCAATCTCTGAGCAATTGGTTTGATTTACCATGCCCACGCAAATCGATGAGTAACAAGTTAAAATGCTGACGATAGGCTTTGATCTGCTTAAACCAAATTGAGGAGCTGCCTCCAGCACCATGCACGAAAACCACCCATTCGTGACTGGTAGGATGAAGGTAGGTTTTATGAAACAGAACGTTTTCAGCAATCGCAGACATTGGCACCTCGTTATTACGCAGGCCAAGACTACCATAAACCGTGTGTGGAAAATCACTTCAGTTGTAAGAAACTGTTGAACCGAGCAGAAAATAAAGGACACCCAAAGGTGCCTTAGCTTTAAAATTTACTTCTAACCAAATCGCGCCAAACGATACATTTTCATGTATTCCTGTGCTGACTCTTCCCAGCTGAAGTTTTGCTGCATCGCACGTTGCTGTACTTTGAGCATGTCCTCAGGTTGTTGGAGATAAAACAGCAAAGCACGCTGCATGGTGATCAGTAACGCTTCAGGTGTGGGTTCTTGATAACCAAAACCCGTTAGCACGCTCAGGAAACTTATCGTAATCGTTCACCGTGTCTTTCAACCCGCCAACTTCCCTTACGATAGGTAACGTGCCATAAGCCATGCTGTAGATCTGGTTCAACCCACATGCCTCAAACTCGGAAGGCATTAAGAAGAAGTCAGATCCCGCTTCAACCCAGTGGGCTAAACGCTCACTGTAGGTCTCGACAAAAGCAAACTTATTGCGATGAGAGTGAGCAATTTTATTCAGTCGCGCTGCGACCTCTGGCTCACCCGTCCCGACAATCACCACCTGGACATCAATTACGTAAGAACTGCTCCTAAAATAGGCAACAAGGTAATGAAAGCCCTTTTTGGTGTGTTAAACGACACACCATGCCAAACATAGGAACATTGGCAACAGGCAAATGTAACTCTTCTTGCAATGCGGTTTTACACAAGGCTTTACCCTTGCGCATCGATTGTGGTTCATCATTGTAAGTGGTTGGCAAATAGTGATCGGTTTGTGGGTTCCATTCACTGTAATCACAGCCATTCACAATACCGTGCAAATCCCTTGCGCGACGAACAAAATCATCGACTAAACCATGCGCGCCGAGCGGCGTTAAAAGCTCAGAAGCATAATTTGGGCTCACTGCGTTAATTTTATCGGCAAAGGCAATTCCTGCTCGCAACATGCTGACATGGTCATGACCATATTGCAGAAATTCCATACCCGATAAATTAAGCTCAGGAATCACTTCCAATTGGTGGTAAGAAAAAATCCCTTTGAAAATGGCGTTATGCACCGTGAGCACGCTTTTGACTTGTTCAAAAAAACTGTCATAGCGGTAACGCGTTTTCAGCAGAAAAGGAACCAAACCAGTATGCCAATCATTGGCGTGAATAATATCCGGTTGAATCCCCAATTTAGGGAGTACGTCCAAACACGCTGCGGAGAAAAAACCAAATCGTTCACCGTTATCGGCATACGCTTGGTTATTCTCGGCATACAGAGCCGGGCGATCAAAATAGGCTGGGCAGTCAATTAAATAGACTGGGATCCCTTCTAACTCGCGTTTAAGCACTCGATAATGAGTGTGCGGCCAGTGAGTAAGCTCGGTTTCTAGAACTAGCTCTGCCTCTTCTCTACCCGGAACTGAACGATAAGCAGGCAGCGCAATCGCTACCTGCTGATGCAACGCTTTCAACGCCTGTGGTAGGGCTTTTGCTACATCAGCTAAGCCACCACTTTTTACCAGCCCCTGCACTTCCGACACGGTAAACCAAACGTTGAGTTGTTCCATTCTAGAATCCTACCTTTGAACCTTTTGCGATGACCACAATGCCTTCATCGGAAACGTGGAAACGTTTTCTGTCCATTTCCAGATCTTCACCAATGATAGTGCCTGCCGCAATTTCAACATCTTTATCGATAATTGCGCGCTTAATTGTGCACCCAGCACCAATTTTTACGTCGCCCAAGATAACAGATTCACTGATAAAAGAGCCAGCAGCAATGTTACTGCGGAAGCCCAGTACCGACTTGTAAATGGTTGATCCTTGAATATAACTTCCCCCAGAGATCAAACTGTCTGTCACTTTGACTTTTTTATCCTTCACATCCACAAACGTTGCGGGTGGCAAAGGTGGGTAATAGGTGTGTAGCGGCCAGCTACGGTTATACAAAGAAAATGGCGGTTCTTTATCGAGCAGATCCATATGAGCAGACCAATAGGACTCGATAGTACCCACATCACGCCAATAGGTAGACTCTTTCTCGCCTTTAATTTTGTTGGTCGTGAAGTCATACACGTACACTTTACCGCGCGGGAACATTTTCGGAATGATGTCTTTGCCAAAGTCATGGCTAGATTCAGTATTTTCCGCATCTTCACGCAGTTCTTTGCTCAACGTTTCTGCATCAAAAATGTAGTTACCCATCGATACTAGCGCCCATTCAGGTTCACCGGGGATCGACTTAGGATGGCTTGGTTTCTCTTCAAACCCTATCATTTTTCCGTGTTCATCGACTTCAATGACACCAAATTGTGAAGCTTGGCTGATCGGCATACGCAGTGCAGAAACCGTCAGTTCCGCTTCCATACGACGATGGAAATCGAGCATTTGGCGAATATCCATCTTGTAGATATGGTCAGAGCCAAAAATGCAGACTTGATCTGGGGCAACAATTTCCACAAAACGTAAGTTTTGATAAATCGCATCAGCAGTGCCTTCATACCAACGTTTTCCATCACGCATTTGCGCAGGAATAATATCGATAAAGCGATCTGTGATCCCCGAGAGATTCCAGCCCTTTTTCATGTGTAGATACAAAGACTGTGATTTGAATTGCGTCAATACGTAGATACGCATCAAATCGGCGTTAACAAAGTTATTGAGTGCAAAGTCGATTAGGCGGTAGCTTCCGCCAAAAGGAACTGCCGGCTTGGTACGGGTTTCTGTCAACGGTTTCAACCGTGACCCCTCGCCACCCGCCAAAATCATGCCTAATACTCCAGCCATGTGTTGTTCTCCATTCTTTTATAATATTTACCGAACCACGAAATAGGTTTTGCTTTGGGGGCTATATGGTGCGGTGCTCCATGCTTACCGATGGCAAATTTGTACGACAGCCAGCACAAATGTGCTGAATAAACAATGCAATCGGTTGGCTATACGTTATCGAATCCGCAGCAGAATACCAATCAATTTCTTGAAATCTCCGTGGTCAAAAGGTGAATGATGGAAAAGACTTATTCCAACTCACACTCTGTTGGTGGTTCAATTACATAAACCTAACAGTAAAAAATAACGCAATCTTGAATTACTGAAGTCGGTTCACCTCCTGATTGATAGAAATGGCTTAGCGAAATAATTCGCCCAATACACTGGAAAGAATGAGTAGAGGATAAAAATCGGACTGAGAAAGAGCATTTGGATCGGAGTGCAACGATTTGCGAGGAGGTAACTCCGGATCCGGCTAAGGAAGCTCAGATTGAGTGGTTAATCTCATAGTAAGGAGGAAGAGAGGTGAAGACTCTCTCTTGAGTCACACTCTGGTAAATTGATTGTGAAAGACATCAATAGCGTGTGAAATTTCTCAGAATCGCTTCGCAAAGCGTCATGCAGAAATAAGACAAGGCAGCACGAGGCTGCCTTGTTATAGCGAGGAAATGACGGCCAGAAGCTATTTCGCGTTTTTACGCTTATCCGTCACCAACCATTGCCCATCTTGGAAAATCGCCATCCAACCTGATGGCTTACCATCCGTCTCGGTACGAACGTAATGCTCTTTCTCCTTACGAGAGAAACGCACTACAGCCGGTAAACCATCCGGATCCTGCGCCGGAGCCGACGTCAGATATTGGTATTTTTCAGGTAACCGCTCTGCAAAACGCTTCAACTCTTCCACTAACGGAGCACGAGTTTCACGAGATTTAGGGAAGTTGCTTGCAGCCAAGAATAAGCCTGACGCACCATCACGCAGCACAAAATACGCATCCGAATTTTCACAAAGCAATTCAGGGAAATGCACAGGCTCTTCTTTCGGTGGCGCAACTTCACCGTTTTTCAGAATCTTACGGGTGTTTTTACAGGTGTCATTGGTACAACCCATGTACTTACCAAAGCGGCCATTTTTCAGCACCATGTCTGAGCCACATTTGTCACACTCAACCATTGGCCCTTCGTAGCCTTTCACTTTGAATTCGCCTTGTTCAACGATGAAGCCTTCACAGTTCGGGTTATTACCACAAACATGCAGCTTACGCTTATCATCAATCAAATAGGCATCCATCGCCGTTTCACAAATTGGACAACGTTTTTTGGCACGCAGCGCGGCGGTTTCTACATCCTCTTCGAGAACGTTGATCACGCCTTCTTCATCACCTAGGTTGATGGTGGTTTTGCAGCGCTCTTTCGGCGGCAAAGCATAGCCAGAACAACCTAAGAACACGCCAGTCGAAGCGGTACGAATACCCATCGGGCGCGAACACGTTGGACACAAGATGTTTGTCATCACAATGTGGTTAGGCTTCATGCCGCCAACACTTTCATCTTGCTCTGCGGTTTCGAGATCACGACTGAAATCAGCGAAGAACTCATCCAACACTGCCGTCCAATTCACTTCACCTTCCGCGATTTGGTCGAGTTTTTCTTCCATACGCGCAGTGAAATCGTAGTTCATCAGATCGTCAAAGTTTTCATCCAGACGATCGGTGACAATTTCACCCATCTTTTCTGCGAAGAATCGACGCTGGTCAACTTTCACATAACCACGGTCTTGAATCGTCGAAATGATCGAAGCGTAGGTTGATGGGCGGCCAATACCGCGTTTCTCAAGCTCTTTAACCAACGCGGCTTCTGTAAAGCGTGCTGGCGGCTTAGTGAAGTGTTGTTTTGGATCTAGACTGACTAACTTTAGGCTGTCACCGACTTTCACCGGAGGCAAGATCTGATCTTCATTTTTACCCAGCGGACGCTGTACGCGCGTCCAACCATCAAACTTAAGGATTCGACCTTTCGCTTTCAGAGTAAACTCAGCCGCTTTCACACTAACGGTGGTTGAATCATATTGCGCTGGCGTCATCTGACACGCGACAAATTGATTCCAGATCAGTGCGTACAGCTTATGCGCGTCCGCTTCCATACCTTCCAGATCATCCGTTGTCACGGTGACGTCAGAAGGGCGAATCGCTTCGTGCGCTTCTTGTGCGTTTTGTTTACTGCCATAAACATTCGGCTGACTTGGTAAATAAGCCTCACCATAATGCTTAGTGATGTAGCCACGCACATTTTCGACTGCTTCTGCACTCAAGTTGGTCGAGTCAGTACGCATATAGGTGATGTAACCCGCTTCATACAGACGTTGAGCGAGCATCATGGTCTTTTTCACCCCGTAGCCTAAGCGGGTACTTGCCGCTTGCTGCAAGGTTGACGTAATGAATGGTGCACTCGGTTTGCTACTCGTTGGTTTGTCTTCACGTTTGCACACTTCGTACTGCGCATTATTCAGCGCAGAAACCGCAGCCAAAGCTTCCGTTTCGTTCACAGGTTTGAACGCTAAACCGTCTTTTTGGGCCACCAGCAAGCGGAAATCTTGCTTATCCGCGGTCAACGTATCCGCATTGATATCCCAAAACTCTTCCGGCACAAACGCTTTGATTTCACGTTCACGCTCAACCAAGAGTTTTACAGCAACAGACTGTACACGCCCTGCTGAGAGGCCGCGTGCTACTTTTTTCCATAGCAATGGAGAGACCATGAAGCCAACCACGCGATCCATGAAACGGCGCGCTTGCTGAGCGTTAACGCCATCCATATTCAGCTCACCAGGTTGTTGGAAAGCCTGCTGAATCGCGTTCTTGGTGATCTCGTTAAATACTACTCGTTTGTATCGCTTTTCATCGCCACCGATGATCTCACGAAGGTGCCAAGCGATGGCTTCTCCCTCGCGGTCCAAGTCGGTTGCGAGATAAACGCTGTCGGCGTCTTTCGCAAGCTTTTGCAGCTCCGCTACCACTTTTTCTTTACCAGGCAGAATTTGATAATTCGCTTCCCAACCATGATATGGATCGACACCCATCTTTTTGATCAGTGCTGAGCGTTCTTTTTCACGCTTTTGCTGCTCTTTATCAGCGATAGATAGCTTTTTAGTCGACGCAGCGGCCGCTTTACCGGTTGGTGTGGTGGTTTGTCCTGCCGTAGGCAGATCACGCACGTGTCCCACACTGGATTTCACGATAAAGTCTTTACCAAGGTACTTATTGATAGTTTTGGCCTTGGCTGGCGACTCGACGATAACGAGTGATTTACCCATATTGACTCAAGTGTCCTTCATCATTTGGCGATTTCTAAATCGCATGACGTTCTAAAATGTAATTCTTTTTTTACTATCGAGCCAGATAACAAGAAGATCAACTTGTTTTTTATAAAAGCTTTTTTATTTGCTCGACAAATCGACGAAATGTTGTCCTGCTGTCAAAAACGCGCTCATACTAAAGTGAAGCGCGCCACACCGCGACCCCAAAACAACGAAATATGCAATAACTCACAAATTCATTAACAGAATAAATCGTCTTTTTTCTGCGTTCTGTCAAGGCTATAACCGATTACACACTTATACTGTCCGCTTCAGAAAGTAAGGAGTTATACCTATGAACCATAAAACCCCTATCAGCGAATTCGACCTATTACTGATCGCAAACCAGATAATTCAAGACCATGAGAGCTACCTTGAAGGCATGCGCGCTACCCATGTGGAAGAGAAAGAGGGTGTGTTGGTCTTCAAAGGTGAATATTTCCTAACAGAACAAGGCCTGCCTACGGAAAAAACCACCGCAGTATTCAATATGTTTAAATACTTAGCCCACCAGCTATCCCCTGAGTTTACCGTGCAAAAATAATAAAAGCCTCGTAATGAGGCTTTTATTTCAATTAGTTAGCGTAAGATCTCTTTAACATTTACCACACAAAATTAGTGGCTTAACTGAGCCAACTTATCAAAGTAATCTGGGAAGGTTTTAGAGGTACATTTCGGATCGTTAATCGTCACTGGTGTATCACTTAAAGCCACCAAAGAGAAACACATCGCCATACGGTGATCATCATACGTATCGATCGCAGCATGCGTGAGTTGCGCAGGAGGAGTGATCACAATGAAATCTTCGCCTTCTTCAACCGTTGCGCCAACTTTGCGTAATTCAGTAGCCATCGCCGCCAAACGATCGGTCTCTTTCACACGCCAGTTGTAAACGTTACGAATCGCCGTAGTACCTTTGGCAAACAGTGCCGTAGTCGCAATCGTCATTGCCGCATCTGGAATATGGTTAAAATCGAGATCCACTGCATTCAGTTCGCCGCGGCGAGCAATGACGTAATCATCCCCCCACTCAATCTGCGCGCCCATTTTCTCCAAAGCATCCGCAAACTGAATATCACCTTGAATGCTGTTTTTACCAATGCCTGTCACTTTTACTTCACCGCCCTTGATCGCGGCAGCGGCCAGAAAATACGAAGCAGATGATGCATCACCTTCGACTAAGAAGTTTCCGGGGGAGACATAAGATTGGCCGGCTGGGATCACAAACTCTTGGTAATCGTGGTTGATCACCTGAACACCAAACTGTTCCATGATGTGTAGCGTAATATCGATGTACGGCTTAGAGACCAATTCACCCACGATTTTGATGGTCACTTTCCCTTGAGCCAGTGGGGCTGACATTAAAAAAGCAGTCAAAAACTGGCTAGAGATCGAACCATCGATAGTCACGGTACCCGCTTGCAACCCAGTGCCTTGAATACGCAGCGGCGGGAAATTTTCCTGCTCCAGATACTCAATTTGCGCCCCAGCTTGACGCAGTGCATCCACGAGGTGACCTATTGGGCGCTCTTTCATACGCGGTTCGCCCGTCAGTACATAGTCACCTTGTCCAAGACACAATGCAGCGGCCAAAGGACGCATAGCCGTACCTGCATTACCTAAAAACAGCTCTAACGGTTGCGTGGTATGAAAAGCTTGGCCAAGACCTTCCACTTCACACGTGGTTTTGTCTGCCGAGAGTTGATATTTCACGCCAAGCTTTGTTAATGCGTTGAGCATATGGCGAATGTCGTCGCTATCAAGCAAGTTGGTCAGACGAGTCTTTCCGGAAGCCAAAGCCGCTAGCAGTAATGCGCGGTTTGAAACACTTTTAGAACCGGGAAGATTCACTTCCCCTGAGATGAGATTTATCGGTTGTAGAGTTAAGCTTTCCATTGAATGTTGTGTTTCCTTGCGCCGCTGAAAGTCCTTGTGGTTATGGGGTCGCGACGAAAATTCTTCGTATCCGCAGACTAACCAAATTCAATCACGATCGCTAGCCTTAATCTTGCTCACAATGAATTTTTATTTCTATTTATGCATTTCGGTTTCTCCCTCATTTTTCTATAAGCGGTAAGATTGGCAAATGCATATAAAATCACTAAGATCGCCGCTCACGACCTCTACTGATGGGTCAGTGATAGGTGTGCCAGCCCACTCACTTCTGCAATTGATCGTAAGGACTTGCAAGGTAAACCAATACAATGGCGATTTATCTCACTGAGTTAGAACAGGAAGACCTCTCCTTCCCCTCTCCATTTACGGCTTTAGAAGAACCTAACGGCCTGTTAGCCTTTGGCGGCGATCTCAGCCCTGCGCGAATTTGGATGGCTTACCAGAACGGGATTTTTCCTTGGTATGGGCCGAATGACCCGATTCTATGGTGGAGCCCCTCACCACGAGCCGTGTTTGATCCAGCCCAGTTTCAGCCAGCAAAAAGTGTCAGAAAATTCCAGCGCCAGCACCAATACCGGATTAGCTTGAACCTTGCGACTTCGAACGTTATTGAATTGTGTGCATTAACTCGACCAGCCGAGCAACGTTGGTTAAATAGCCAAATGCGCCATGCTTATGGGGAACTCGCGAAGCAAGGCCGTTGCCATTCGATAGAAGTGTGGCAAAACGAACAACTGGTGGGTGGACTTTATGGTATTTCAGTCGGCCAACTGTTTTGTGGTGAATCGATGTTTAGCCTCGCAACCAACGCTTCAAAGATTGCACTCTGGTATTTTTGTGACCATTTTTCGCGACATCAAGGACAGTTGATTGATTGCCAAGTCATGAACCCTCATCTCAAATCTTTGGGTGCCACCACGCTCAGCCGTGAACAATTTATCCAATCATTGCTATCTTTTAAGGAGAAAGCGGTGCTTAGTGGCTGTTTTGAACCTCAGTGGCTCGCCACACCGACTTCGCCAGTGCCTTCGAGGATTGATGCATGAGCTCAGACATTCAGCAAATTCGTATTGGATTAACCAACAACCATCCTTGTAGCTACTTGGTGGATAGGATGGAACGGGTCGCTGTGGCTATCGACCCACAGATGCAAACGCCCGACACCTATGAAGTCTTAATGGCCAATGGTTTTCGACGCAGTGGCGACACGATTTATAAGCCCCATTGTGACCACTGCCAAGCCTGCCAAGCGCTGCGCATTCCTGTCCCTGACTTTACCCCGAGCAAAAGCCAAAAGCGTTTACTCAAACTGTTGAGCAGTCATTTCCATTGGCAACTGAAACCAGAGATGGACGAAAATTGGTATCAGCTTTACGCGCGTTATATTTTTGCACGCCATCGTCATGGCTCGATGTATCCACCCAATAAAATGGAATTTGCCAAATTTGCTCAAGCAAAATGGCTCAATACCCAATATTTGCATCTTTATGAAGGCGAAAAGTTGGTTGCCATTGCGGTTACCGATTTGCTCCCTAACAGTGCGAGTGCGTTTTACACCTTCTATGACCCTGACATTACGCTCTCTTTAGGCACTCTCGCGGTGCTTTGTCAGCTGAATTACTGCCAACAAACCAAAAAGCAGTGGCTTTATTTGGGATATCAAATCGATGAATGTCCAGCAATGAACTATAAAGTCCGGTTCAATCCGCATCAAAGGCTAGTAAATCAACGTTGGCAAGGGTAGAATACGCCGCAACTTCCCATATTGAACGTTTAATGGCAGAATCCGCGCCGTTAAAGATCGCCAAATTTCTAAAGAGGATTAAATGGCTAAAGAAGACGTAATTGAGATGCAAGGCACTGTCCTTGATACTCTTCCTAACACAATGTTCCGTGTAGAGCTTGAAAATGGTCACGTGGTGACAGCTCACATCTCTGGAAAAATGCGTAAAAACTACATCCGCATTCTAACCGGTGACAAAGTCACTGTTGAGATGACTCCTTACGATTTGTCTAAAGGTCGCATCGTCTTCCGTGCTCGTTAATTTCTGATTGTCGAACACAAAACAAAAAGCGGAGTTTAGGCTCCGCTTTTTGTTGCCCTAAAGAAAGCACAATATCGACTCTTTAACTCAACACTGGCTTCACGTAAGAGTTTACGCTCAAAATTTAAAACGTAAAAAAGGCGCTATACCGCGCCTTTTAAAATCCAGTTCAAGTCTGAATTAGATATCAATCACAGCAAATTCGACTTCTGGATTCACATCTGCATCGTAATCAATGCCGTCAATGCCAAAGCCAAACAGCTTAATGAACTCTTCTTTGTACATGTCGTAATCGGTCAGCTCACGCAGGTTCTCTGTGGTAATTTGTGGCCACAGGTCACGGCAGTGTTGCTGAATATCATCACGCAGTTCTAGATCATCCAAACGCAGACGGTTATGGTCATCCACTTCAGGTGCTGAACCATCTTCTTTGTACAGACGTTGGCTGAACATGCGGTAGATCTGTTCCATACAGCCTTCATGTACACCCTCTTCGCGCATTTTCCTTGAAGACCATGGCGATATAGAGTGGCATCACCGGAATGGCAGAGCTTGCTTGCGTCACTACCGATTTCAGTACTGCAACGTTGGCCGTTCCGCCTTTAGCTGACAGCTTTTCATTCAACGCAGTTGCGGCGCGATCTAAGTCCATCTTGGCACGGCCTAAAGCACCATCCCAGTAGATTGGCCAAGTCAATTCAGTACCGATGTAGCTGTACGCTACGGTTTTACAACCTTCTGCGAGTACACCCGCTTCTTCAAGCGCTTGAATCCACAGTTCCCAATCCTGACCACCCATTACAGTGATAGTGTCAGCAATTTCTTGTTCCGTGGCGGGTTCAACACTGGCTTCGATGATCACATCTTTGTTGGTATCGACCGCTGTTGATGTGTAAGTTTCACCAATTGGCTTGAGTGCTGAACGTACTAGCTCACCCGTGTCTGGCATCTTACGCACTGGAGAAGCCAATGAGTAAACCACCAAATCAATCTGGCCGAGGTCTTGCTTAATCAGCTCAATCGCTTTTTGCTTCGCTTCGTTCGAGAACGCATCGCCGTTCAGGCTTTTTGCGTACAAGCCCGCTTCGTGAGCCAATTTGTCAAATGCCGCCGCATTGTAGAAGCCTGCTGTACCCGGCTTTTTGTCGGTACCCGGCTTTTCAAAAAATACGCCGATCGTTGCTGCACCACCGCCAAACGCCGCAGCGATGCGTGATGACAGACCATAGCCGCTAGACGATCCGACAACCAACACGCGCTTAGGGGCATTTTTGATTGGACCTTGCGCTTTTGTGTAGGCAATTTGTTCTTTTACGTTCGCTTCACAACCCACTGGGTGCGTTGTTGTACAGATAAATCCACGAATTTTAGGTTTGATGATCATATTCAAATTCCTTAAAAAATCGTCGCTAGGATAAAAGGTTCAGACACAAATCGCATCTAATTTCTCTCAATTTCGCCGAAAATGACCAGTGGTTGGATCACTCAATCGAGCGTTTTTCTGGTTATGCTCACAAAAAAGCTCAACCAAAAAAATAAAGAGGGCTTCTCGATGAGAAGCCCTCGACACACTATGTCACTCGTTATGCCACGCTATTTAGTTTAGGTTTGGTGGTTTGATGGGTGTGGATTTGCGAAAAATCATGGCTGAAGTGATCCACTTGAATCGCACGGCTACGCAGTTTTTCAGCAGCCAGAATAGATGCCACTTCATCCGCGCTCAGCACACCCGCTTGCTGGGCTTGTGCCAAGCGATCGGCCAGTAACCCTTTACGTGCCACTTTGCCCTCTTTTACGCCTTGTTGCAGTTTACGTTCTAGACCTTTAACGCTGTACATGGCCAAAAATGCTTTTTCCATCAAGCCAACGCTGTCGTCTTCCTCTTTACCGATGTAGCACAGCGCCGTTAAACGATCACGATGCGCTCCTGGTGTCATTAGGCTTTCGGCCAATTTGACCGCCAACTCATCACTGGGAAGTGCAAAGTGGTTACCCAGCGGGAATAGCAGACCTTTAAGCAGCGCGCCAACACCGGTCACAGGATAGTTACGATACGCTTGATTGAGCGATTTGGCTGCGTGGTGCAAACAGTGTTGCATCGCATAATGTACGTAATCCAGATCTGCTTGATGTCGGCCTTCGTCTTCGTATTTTTTCAGCACTGCAGAGCCCATATAGAGATAACTCAACGCATCCCCTAGGCGTGCAGAAATCATCTCTTTACGTTTCAACTCGCCACCCAAAGTGAGCATAGCCACATCTGCACTCACGGCTAAAGCGCGGCTTAGGCGAGTCATTTGTTTATAGTAGCCTTGAGTAGGGCCACTCATATTGGCTTTAATAAAACGCGAGCCCGTCAATGCAGCAAACAGAGCACCAAAGCTATTTT
Source organism: Vibrio metoecus (assembly GCF_000696385.1). GTDB lineage: Bacteria > Pseudomonadota > Gammaproteobacteria > Enterobacterales > Vibrionaceae > Vibrio > Vibrio metoecus. Next base: position 140,304 of record NZ_JJMN01000065.1, read on the forward strand.
TGGTCGCGTGAGCAATGTGTTTGAACAACAGATCGTCAAATGCTTTTGCGCCTTCATGTTGATCTGGGTTCGCCGCCGCCTCCATCTCTTTGAGAACGTAAGGATGGCAACGTGTCGCCCCTTGACCGAAGATCATCAGGTTACGCGTAAGAATATTCGCCCCTTCCACTGTGATTGCCACTGGTACGCCGAGATAGTGCGTCGCCAGATAGTTCATCGGACCATCTTGGATCGCACGACCAGAATGGATATCCATCGCATCATTCAAAATGGTGCGCGCAATTTCCGTCATGTGATACTTGGCAATCGCCGTCACAATCCCCGGTTTTTCTTTGAGATCCAAAGAAGTGGTCGTCAAAGTACGGGTCGCTTCCAGCAAGTAGGTTAAACCACCAATCCGGCCCATGGCTTCAGCCACGCCTTCAAATTTACCAATCGACATCCCAAACTGTTTACGCACATAGCCATAAGCCCCCGTAGTGCGTGCGGTCAGGTGGCCAATTGCCGTACCTAATGCAGGCAGTGAGATACCACGCCCAGCGGAGAGGCACTCCACCAACATACGCCAGCCTTTACCTGCGTAATCCGCTCCACCGATTAGCCAATCGATAGGAATAAACACATCTTGCCCGCGCGTTGGCCCGTTCATAAAGGCCAAACCCAGAGGGTCGTGGCGCTCACCAATTTCCACACCTTCATGGGAAGCGGGAATCAATGCACAGGTAATACCGATCTCTTCTTTATCGCCAAGCAAATGGTCTGGGTCATTGAGTTTGAATGCTAAACCCAATACCGTCGCCACCGGCGCCAGCGTGATGTAGCGTTTGTTCCAACTTAAACGGATGCCCAGCACTTCTTTGCCTTCATGTTTGCCATACGCAAACCACACCCTGATCAGGAACTCCCCCCCGCATCGGAACCCGCTTCTGGGCCGGTCAGTGCAAAGCAAGGGATGTCGGTGCCATCCGCTAAACGTGGCAACCAGTAATCCTTTTGCGCTTGAGTTCCGTAGTGAGACAAAAGCTCACCAGGGCCTAATGAGTTAGGCACCATCACCGTTACCGCCGTACTGATACTGCGTGTAGCAATACGTGACACGATGGTGGAGTTGGCTAACGCAGAAAATTCACGACCACCATATTCTTTGGAAATGATCAGCGAGAAGAAGCGCTCTTTACGTAGGAAATCCCAAACCTCTTTCGGTAAGTCGCGATCTTGTTTCACTATTTTGTAGTCATCCAACATGCTGAGCAGTGTTTCCAACTCATTGTTGATGAAGGCTTGCTCTTCAGCTGACAAAGTAGGTTTAGGGTAATGGTGCAGTTTGGTGAAATCAGGCTTACCAGAGAACAGTTCGCCATCCCACCATACACTGCCCGCTTCCATGGCTTCTTTCTCCGTTTGTGACAGAGGAGGAAGCACTTTTTTAAACATTTTGAAAGCGGGGTCACTGATCCATTTTCTGCGTAGAGAGCTCATATTCAGATCCTTTTGTTCACTGGTTATCCCTTTCCACTTGACGCTTTAGCGGTATAGGGAAATGTCATCTTATTATGTTTATCAATCGGTTGTTTAGTTCGCCGCCACACCGGCTGCGAGGTATGGAATCAGTTGATCAACCACAGATTTCGGATCAACTTTGCTTCCAAAAGCGTTTTCTGCAATCTCAGCCAATGCCTGACTAGAGGCCATGGTAAAGACGCACGTACCCAAGGTGAAATGCAGCCGCCAAAACAAGGTTTCGCGCGTTAAGCTAGGATTCGCCTTAAGCACAGAATCGGTAAATAAGGTCAATACATCGTTGTAGCGATTGGTAATGAACCAACGTAAATGCCCTTGAACGTCGGTATAGCCTCGGCCAATCAATAACATGAAACGGCTGGTACCATTAGGACGAACGTCATTGAGCGAACGCAGTGGAACTCGCAGAGCTTCAAACACCTCAGCCATGTCGTAATTCTCACGCTCATTCAGCAGCTCTAATGCATGTTTCATCTCGGGCATAAAGGCTTCGAGATAACGATTGAGTACCGCACGAACTAAGGTTTTCTTATCGCCAAAATGGTAGTTAACCGATGCGAGATTCACTCCGGCCTTACTGGTGATGGTACGCAAAGAGGTATCATTGAAACCGTATTCGGCAAAAAGCCCTTCTGCCACATCGAGTATTTTTTCCTTAGTACTGCTGCGTAATGCCATTTCAATCACTCGTATCAAACAACTGTTTGAAATATACTCTCGCCACATTTTATTAACAAGCGATTAACTTCACATTTTCCATCCATGGTCAGACCAGAAGGTATTAAGTGCTTGCTCAGTGATGAAAAAGCCTCCCATAAAAAATTTTTAAAAATTTTTGCGAAATGTCGGAACTCTTTGCTAAACCCCCAGTCTGAATAGACGTGATTGACAGAGCTTTGAGAGTTTTACTGGCCGTCAAACTTGTTTCTCGACCGACTGTCACCAATTACGCTGCTTTTTCCTTTTTATTAACTCCTATACTTGTGTACGCCCAAAATTAGATTGTTTTGGGCGTTTTTTTTATTGGCAGTTTTTCAATTTCCCACCTTGTTACTCAAGCAGTAGCAGTTAAGCACAATGTGCGTATAATGGCCGCCCCCATTCACCGCTCGACTAACCTATGCTGATCACTCAATCTCCCATCACTGAACACCGTTTTGAAGGGCAAACCTTTTACCTAAAACGAGATGACAAACTTCATCCACATTTCAGTGGTAACAAAGCCCGCAAATTAATGGCACTGTTGGAAGGGGATTTTCCTGATATCACCACGTTAATCAGCTACGGTTCAGCACAAGCCAACTCGCTTTACTCTTTTGCCGCTCTCGCCAAACTTCGTGGTTGGCGCTTAGAGTTTTATGTTGACCATATTCCCGCTTGGTTGAAAAGTTATCCGATCGGCAACTATCGTGGTGCATTGGAGCTGGGGGCAACCATTATTGAAACGCGCCCACAAGGGGCTAAGCATCCACGAGAATTTATTCAGCAACAACGCAAACCCGATACGGATTGCTTGGTGATTGAAGAAGGGGCTCGTAGCCGATTTGCCGAGCCGGGGATCAAACAATTAGCGATGGAAATGCTCGAATGGATCCGCCACCAACCCCAACAAGATTGGGTGGTAGCTTTGCCATCGGGCACAGGAACAACGGCGCTCTATTTGCACAAGTACTTACAACCACACGGTGTTGAAGTCATCACTTGCCCTTGTGTGGGTGATGAGGCTTATTTGCGAGAGCAGTTTTGCATGCTGGGTGAGAGCGCTCATCCCACCCTTCTTAAACCGCCGACCAAACATTACTTTGGTCATCTTTATCAGGAAGACTATCAGATTTGGCAAAATTTAATGGCGCAAACCCATATCGAATTTGATCTGTTGTACGACCCACTGATGTGGCGCTTGCTATTGCCTTGGCGAGTCGAGAACCCGACTCGAAGCTTGCTTTATCTGCACCAAGGCGGTTTACTGGGTAATGAGAGTATGTTGCCACGCTATGAAAGGCAGTTTGGTTAAATCATGACTGGAGGTTGGATGCTAAAAACGATCGGGGCTCTTGCCTTATTAAGTTACAGTGTCGCGTTGCAAGCAGCACCCACAACAACGACTACGCTACCCGTGGTGGTCGGTGATGATATCGCCAAGCGTGTTTGCTACTACCAAGATCAAGCTTATTCCGAAGGCGCGGTAATTGTGGTGGGTGAGATCTATCTTGCTTGTCAGCGAGCCAATGATTTTGAAACCAATGGCCCGCTGAAATGGTTGCCTCTGAATGGGCAAACCAGCGAAATGACTAAGCCTAAGCTAGTCCACCCATAAGGGTGTATTTCACTTCAAGGTATTCTTCAAGGCCGTGCTTTGCCCCTTCTCGGCCAAGGCCAGACTCCTTGATGCCACCGAAAGGCGCTAACGTTGTGGAGATTAACCCTTCATTGATCCCCACAATACCCGCCTCCAATGCTTCACTCATACGCCATGCTCGGCGTAAAGACTGCGTATAGCAGTAGGCCGCTAACCCCGAATCGGTCGCATTGGCGCGCTCAATCACCTCTTGCTCCGAGCTAAAACGAAACAGTGCGGCTAACGGTCCGAAAGTTTCTTCGCTCGCCACTTGCATTTCATCTGTCACTTCAGTCAGAACATGAGGCTGAAACAAACGGCTTCCGGCTTGAGGAAGCTCCCCAAACACCACCTTTGCCCCCTTACTTTGTGCATCCACAATATGTGAGGTGACTTTAGCTACGGCGGCATCATTGATCAGCGGGCCAATGTTCACTCCCTCGTCCAAACCGTTACCGACTTTGAGTTTGCGGACTCGATCCACCAGTTTGGCAGCAAATTGATCGTATACCGCGTCATGCACATAAATCCGGTTTGCACATACGCAGGTTTGCCCTGCATTACGGAATTTCGCCACCATCACACCGTCAATCGCAGCATTAATGTCAGCATCCTCAAACACAATAAACGGGGCATTACCACCTAGCTCTAGCGATAGTTTTTTCACACTGTTGGCCGATTGTGCCATCAACAGTTTGCCGACACCGGTTGACCCCGTGAACGACAGTTTGCGCACCACTTTACTTTCCGTTAGTGCTCGGCCAACCTCAATCGCATCGCCAGTCACCACTTGAAACAAACCATCAGGAATTCCAGCCTGTTGTGCGAGATCGGCCAAGGCTAAGGCAGTGAATGGAGTATCCGGTGCTGGTTTTAATACCACGGCACAACCGGCTGCAAAAGCAGGAGCACATTTACGGGTAATCATCGCTGCGGGAAAATTCCAAGGCGTAATCGCTGCAACAACGCCAACAGGCTGACGCGAAACCATAATCCTCGCATCAGACTTGTGGGATGGGATCAACTCACCATACGCACGTTTGGCTTCTTCAGCGTACCATTCCACAAAGCTAGCGGCATAGTGAATCTCCCCCATCGCTTCTGTCAGCGGTTTCCCTTGTTCAAACGTTAGCAAGGTCGCCAGCGACTCATGATGTTGTTCGATCAACTCGTACCAACGACGCAACACTTTCGCTTTGGTGTCTGCCGTTTGGTTACGCCAAGCAACTTGCGCGTTTTCTGCCCCCGTAATCGCCCTTTGTACTTCAGCGCCAGTTAACTGCGGAACACTGCCAAGAACAGAGCCATCAAACGGGTTGGTCACCCTTTGCCTTGCATTTTGCTCGCCAGAAATCCACTGCCCATTAATGAATGCACTTTGGTGAAAAAATGGAAGATTGGTCGAAAACATAAGAAGGCTCCTCATCAAACAATGCCTTTGAAGCAACGCCCTTGCCGCTAAACACTACTGCCCTAGCGGGATTGGCAATGAAAAACGCATCTTGCTCCTATCAACCTCAAATGAAAAGCCATTCTTACCGTGAATGGCAACCAAGCTGCGATAAACCTTACTAAGGGAGTCTTGCATAACCCTTGACAAAAACACGGGCAATTTCCTCCATCATCGTTTGCTGTTGCTCGGCATTCGGCCGTTCAATCGCCGCAAACAGTTGGGGCCATAAAAATTGACCATGGAAGAGATTCATCAATGTAGCGGCCATCTGACTGGCCTCCATATCTTGCAATTGCCCCGCTTGAATGGCGGCATCTAGCCAAGCACTTAGCGCTGGATCTTTGGCCCCCATGAGGGAAAGATATTGCTGAGTTAATGAAGGATCGCGAATAAACTCACCGACAATCATGCGCACCACATCAAGGCCAATGTGTTGATACAGCACCTCAATTTTAACCATCAGGTAACCCAGTAACTGCTCCGTCAATGAGCGGTCATGTTGATACTCAAAAACAAAATCGTTGGGTTGCACGACCAGCGCATTAATCACTTCGATAAACAACAATTCTTTGCTCGTAAAATGGCGATACAAAGTACGTTTTGACGTGCCAGCCCTTTCACAAACGCGATCCATATTCGCAGCATGAAACCCAAACTGAATAAACTCTTCTTTTGCGGCTTCAATTAAAGCGAGGCGTTTTTGTTCACTTAGCTTCATACAAGGATTTCTCTCAAACTCACAAGGTTTCACTATAACCTGAAACCACAATAAGTACACTTATAAGTTTACTTTCATCTTAATCTCAGAGTATGATCCGCAGCCATGGCATTCAGGGAATCAGAAACCATCATGGGAAAACCTATTTTTAGGCGTATTTCTTCCTTTATCCCTAACCGGATAACACTACTGAGTCAACTGAATGAGATTACGAACATTACTGGTACTGACATTCCTCTCTCTTCCTACACTCACTTGGGCGGATGATTTTTCACTGCCCATTTGGAAAGAAAAGGCCGAAGCCCTCGGCTATGAATTACCCAAACCGATCGGCTTTAGCCTCAGTTACATGACCATGGAACAAGGGATCAATGTCGATTCAATCGCTATCCAAGGGCTTGGTAAGCTGCCATTGCAACTGCAAGCGGATCCGGGCAGACAATACACCGAAGTGTTGACTCTACGCGCCGACGTGTGGCTATTTCCATTTCTTAACCTGTATGGCCTCGTCGGAAAGTTGGATGGCTACTCAACAACAGATGTCAACGTTAAATTTCTCGGTTCCCCAACGCCACCGATTAAAGATTTTCGCCTCGATCTCGATGGTTACACAACCGGGGTTGGTGGTGTCCTCGTGGGTGGTTATCAAAACTGGTTTGCTTTGGTGGATGCGAGCTTTACCCAGAGCCGCTTAACAGTGATTAATGGCAGTATTGATGCGTTGGTGATCTCGCCTAGAGTCGGTTACGACTTTCATCAGCACGGCCACCCGCTGCGTATTTGGGTGGGGGCTATGTATCAAGATGTCGAACAAACGTTACAAGGCTCGTTATCTGATCTGGGGCTTCCCAGCAAACTCACCGCGATCCTGCCGAAAGATGCAGGCTTTGAGGTAAAACAACATTTACAAACACCGTGGAATCCGCTGGTCGGGATGCAATATCAACTCAATGACAGTTGGTATTTGCTCGGCGAGTTCGGTTTTGGCGATCGCCAAAGTCTATTTTTCTCTCTCGATAGACGTTTTTAGCTCAGCGATTGCAAATCGCTAACACGGCAACATCAAGTCGCTTGGTTGAGTGAGCTCATCACCCTACCAAACTCGTGACTAAGAGACGGGAGGCGTGGGCGGGATAACGACTTTTTGCTCCTGTATTTTTTGCTCCACAACATGCAAATGCACATCTTGTTGCGGAAACGGAATCGAGATGCCTTCGCGATCAAAACGTAGCTTCACTTCTTTGGTGACATCCCAATACACATCCCAATAATCTTCCGTTTTTACCCAAGGACGGACGATAAAATCAATCGAAGAGGTGTTAAGCGTATGCACTTTAATATTAGGCTCAGGAGTACGCAGCACCGCAGGGTGTGATTTCACGATATCGGTCAGCACCGCTTCAGCTTTCAGCAAATCATCGCTATAGCCAATACCAAACACCATATCAACACGGCGTATCCGCTCATGGGTGACGTTTTTGATCACATCACCCCAGATTTTGCTATTTGGCACAATAATGATCTGGTTATCGAATGTTCGAATCGTGGTATTGACCAAGCTCATGTGGCTCACTTTGCCATCCACGCCCCCAGCATGCACGAAATCCCCAACATCAAATGGTCGGTAAATCAGTAACATCATGCCTGCGGCGAAGTTAGACAAAGTATCTTGCAACGCGAAACCAATGATCACCCCTGCAATACCAAAACCGGTTAATACTGGCGCGAGATTGAGACCAATCTGCGATAAGCCGACCAAAATCCCGATAACCCACACTACTTTGCCGGACATAGAAACAAAGAAATCCTGCATCAAATGAGAGATACGGATGTTTTTCGAGTTCACAGCAGAACGTACTAAAGTGCGAGTCACTTTCGCTCCGCCCTTCGCCGCCAGTAGAATCAATAAAAAGATAAAGAGTTGGAATAGGTGTTGAACCGCATTACTTGCCAGCCAGTTGACCAGCGAATTTGACCAGTGACGAACAATTGAAAATACCACCTGAGTGTTCAACAAATCCTGAGTAATACTGCCCGTCACTTGGAAAATCTGTCGCTTATAGTCGGCGGTTTCTATCTCAAATTGATCGGCAATCCCCACCACTGAACGTAGGCTTTTGGTGACAATATCCAGCCGCTGCTGAGTAAAAAGGAGCGCCAATTGTAAGTTAGCCTTTTCAGACTCTGGGCTTGATTTGATCTGGTTATTGATCACACTGATTTGTTGCTTTAGATACTCTAATGAAGCCGACAGTAGACGTAAGCGTTGATTGATTCGCTCTCTTAATGTCTTCTCAACGTCACGGGTATCGATATCCAAACTACTGAGCCAACCAATATTTTCTGCGCTGGAATGGTAAGTCACGTCCAGATATTGCTGTAACTCCCGATAGGTAGTGATATAAGAGAGTTTCTCTTCATGGGATGCCTTGCCGAGACTATCATCCAACGAATTCAACCGTTCGGAAATGTAGTGATTCGCCTCTTCGGTATACCGTTGTTGGATATTCACCAGCTCGACGAGCTTTTCTTTGGCAATTGTTTTTTCTTCCACCGCTTTGGAAAGGCTCTTTCTTAACTCGGCATTTTTTTGAAACAGCTGAAGTTGCAAAGCATCACGTACATCGCCTGTTGCTTGCTTTAGCGTCACCGACAACTCACTGATATATTGCTTGATCTGATCAATCTCATTTTCAAGCTCAGAGGGCGACTCTGCCGTAGTCGTTATCTCAGTAGTAGTCTCGATTTGGGTATTCTCTTGCGACGTGTCACTCGCGAAAGCACTGGTTGCCATCAGAAGCAATAATGCTACCCAGCTCCAACGTGGTTTCATCGCGTATCTACACTTTTTGGTTATCATTGTTAAACCTAACCTCATCAAATTTTGCTAGCGGTAATCTAGCTGAAAATTAAAAACTTTTCTTTAGTCATGCGAATAAGTCGCTACAATAAGGCTGCGATAAATCCCAAATATTACAAGCTCTCAACCTTTAACATCGGCTTTGTTATCAATCCTCGTGGAATGATTCCAACCCACTAACGATAAATAAAACCAATGACTATGGACAAACTAAAGAATCATTTGATTGGTTGTGACGAGTGTGGGCTAATAACCAACGTACCACTTTTAAGCCAAGCACAAACTGCGCAGTGTCCTCGTTGCGGGCATACGCTCACCCAAACACCTCAAAAACCGTACCAAACCGCTGTCGCATTAACCATCAGTTGCCTGATTTTATTGGTGCTCAGCCTGACGTTTCCTTTTATGTCATTTAGCGTGCAAGGAATGACCCAAGAAATTACGCTGTTAAATGCAGCCAAAATGCTCGGTGAATTTCAAAACGTTTTATTAGCCATTTTACTCTTTACCACCGTTATCCTTTTTCCGGCGCTCTACATCACCATACTTCTTTTTGTCTCTTTTAAAGCCGCGCAAAGCACACAACGACAACTTTCTTCATCCGAGATCCAGCGCGCGAAGCTATTGTGCAAAACATTACTCACAGTTCAGCCGTGGTTAATGGTCGATGTCTTTTTAATTGGCGTATTAGTCAGTCTCATAAAAATAGCCTCACTAGCCGAGGTAGCGATGGGTTACTCCTTTTGGGCATTTTGCTTTTTTGCCATGTTGGTTGTGAAAACCGTTTCGCTAGTCGATCGCTATTGGTTGTGGCAACACTTTATTCCCGCCCAAACTCCCCAAGGAGTCAACGCTGGGCAAACTCATTGCACACACAACTCGGTCAGTTGCCACACCTGTCAACAGATTAACTTGCTCAGGCCAGATCAAAAAAAGCCCACTTGTTTACGCTGTGGTAGTCGTTTACACGCTTATCATCCACAGTTGAATTTGCAGTGGGCTTGGGCACTGTTACTGGCTGCCATCATTTTTTACATTCCAGCGAATCTTTATCCAATGATGTATACCGTGAGCCTCGGAAAATCAGAAGGCTCAACCATTATGCAAGGGGTGATCCTTCTGTGGCACCTCGGCTCTTATCCGGTGGCGATGGTGATTTTCTTAGCCAGTATTTTTATCCCCATGGCCAAAATGTTTGCACTCGGTTGGCTCTACTGGCAGGCCGGAAAACTCAATGTATTTCCAGAGCAGCAGAATCTAAAACGTCTCAAAGTGTATCGCGTAACCGAATTCATTGGCCGCTGGTCAATGATTGATATCTTCGTCGTGGCTATTTTGGTGTCTTTAGTACAGTTGCATAATCTGATGGCGATTTATCCCGGCCCGGCAGCGCTCTCTTTTGCTGCAGTAGTATTATTGACTATGCTCTCAGCCATGGTTTTTGATTCGCGAATCTTGTGGCATGAGCCGCCAGAATCCCCACCAACAAAAATAAAATGAGAAAACTGTCTATGAGTGATGAACCTCAAGTTAATGCTGAAATAACTGCGCAAAAGCAGCTATCTGCGATTTGGATTATTCCAATTCTCGCCCTCGCGATGGGACTGTGGATGTTGTTTCAGTACGTTAATAGCACTGGCCCCAAAATCACCTTAATCCTTCCAACGGCGGATGGGTTGGAAGTGGGTAAAACCCAGATCAAAGCCCTGAATGTCAATGTCGGGGTCATCACCGACATTACCTTGAGCGAAAATTACGATCACATCGTGGCAACCGCACAAATGAGCAAAGATGCTGAGCGCATGTTGCGTGAAGACTCGCTGCTTTGGGTGGTTAAACCGCGTATTGGCAGAGAGGGCATTTCTGGGCTCGATACTCTGCTGTCCGGCGCTTATATTCAGCTGCAACCCGGTCAATCAACTGCTTTTCAAGACCAATTTACGGTTATGGATTTACCGCCA
>NZ_JJMN01000066.1 GCF_000696385.1 Vibrio metoecus
CGCTTAAAAGGAGAAATTAATGAAAGGAATCGTAGCAATTTTAGTGAGTATATTAGCGTTGGCCGCTTGTAACTCTACTCCTAAAGAACAGATAGCTATTGATGACAATAGTAACCAAGTGGTTTCGTTTTACGATTTTAATGGACGAGTATTCAAAAAGGATATTTTGCCAATAGATGTACTTATCCCATCTAAATTAGTCAGCTCTATACCTAGTGGGGGATTAGTCGCATCGTCTTGGGTTGATCATTCTGACGTTGAAAGAGTCAACTCACAGCCACCCAAAGAACCCAATCACTCATATTTCATAACGAAACTGTCGACATCAGTAATTTTCAATGCTGAATTTAATGGGTTTCAGTTTTCTCGAGGCGGGAAAGAACAGAATACAATAAAGCTCTTTAAAGAACGTATGGCTCAAAGTGGTATGAAAGATGTTACGGTAGAGAGGTTTGACCCCTTAGGATTCCCTGTTCTTGTCGTTGAGGCCACAAGGGAAAATAACACTAAGGCTCGATTGATATATGTAGGAACAAATATAGAAACCAACACCATCATTATTACATTTGTCGGAAAAAATCATGATGATGAAGTGGTGTGGAAGAATTTTGTGGATAGCGTAGTAACTTCGCGCTAACAAACGCCTCAAGAGGGACTGTCAACGCGTGGCGTTTCCAGTCCCAATGAGCAGCGGTGATTACGGTTGTTGTGTTTGAGTTTAGTGTTATGCGTTGCCAGCCCCTTAGGCGGGCGTTATGCAGTTTTTGGGCAATAAAAACCAGCATTTTCAGCTGGCTTTAGAATTTGTTCTATTGAGCTGCTTTGACTCGGATCTTACTTTTGGCAACGTTTGCCATATTCAGTGCTGCAATTGCCGTTTTTGCTTCTGAAGCCGCTGGCATTTCGACGAAAGCAAAGCCTTTCGATAGACCGGTTTCTTGGTCTAAAACGAGAGTGCATTCGGTAACAGAGCCGTGTTCAGAAAACAGTTTACGAATGTCGTGCTCAGTTGTGGTACGAGCAAGGTTGCGAACTAAGAGTTTCATAGTTGTCCGTTGATGTAGAAATAACGGTGAGGATTGTCTCAATAAAGACAGTGGCTACCAAGCGATAGTTTGGTTTTACCGTAAAATAACAGCATTTATAGCAACCAACTGCATAACAAACGCCTCAAGAGGGACTGTCAACGCGTGGCGTTTCCAGTCCCAATTAGCCACGGTGGTTGCAGTTGTTTTGTTTGAGTTTAGTGGTGATGCGTTGTCAGCCCCTTAGGCGGGCGTTATGAGGAATATGGATATCAAATTACGACCAATAGAAAGTGAAGAATTCGATAGTCTTTTTTCTGTTGTAAAGCAGGGCATTTATTCACATGTTGATGCTGTTTTTGGTTGGGATGATGACTTTCAACGCAACCGTCTAAAAAGAGACTATGACCCTAGTTGGTTTCACTGGGTAGAACAAGGAGGCCAGCGAATTGGCATGTTGTGTTTCAAACCTTATGACAATGCAATTCATGTTCATCTACTGGTTGTTTTTCCCGAGTTTCAGAACCAAAAATTTGGGCAAAAGATAATGAATTATGTCCATAGTCGTGCGGATGCTGAGGGGAGAAACCGGGTGACGTTATCCAGCTTTATCAGAAATGAGGCCGCGGTAAGATTTTACAAATCGCTTGGTTATCAGCTCATTGATAGTGATGAATGTTTCTATTCTTTGTCGCTTCAAATTCCCTC
>NZ_JJMN01000067.1 GCF_000696385.1 Vibrio metoecus
CAACGCACTACCACAAAACTCAAACACAGCAACCGTAACCACCGCGGCTCAATGGGGCTGGAAACGCCACGCGTTGACAGTCCCTCTTGAGGCGTTTGTTATGCCTGTAGCTGATAGGTAGCTTTGGCCGTATATTCAGCTATACCTAACATGCAGAAAACACCGCCGATTGTTGTAAAGTTACAAGCGCCCTCTCGTGCACATGCGGATAGATTTTCGTTAAACCACGATCTTGTAAACTGTCCAGTTTTCAATAGCTGATTATGAGCTAAACCAAATTCTGAGATAGTAATTCCCTTTTCATAATATGGGGCTTTTTCTGAATGTGATGGAATACGATAAATCAGAGCATCCTCACCTCTACGCTTACCTATCCCTTTGATTACGAAATCAGCCTTAGCTTCTGGTTTCGGTATAACTCGCCCTTTTTCAAGAGCTAGGTCTCTGATGTGATTTTCCATATTTTACTCCTAAGGCATAACGCCCGCCTAAGGGGCTGACAACGCATTACAACAAAATAAAACACATCAGCCGTAACCACTACGGTTTATTGGGACTGGAAACGCCGCGCGTTGACAGTCCCTCTTGAGGCGTTTGTTAGTTGAATTTTTCTACAGTTTTACACTTAGGGAATCCAGAGCACCCCAAAAACTGTTTCCCTTTATTCTCACCACGTTTAGTTTCACGCAGAATCATTTCTGAGCCACAACGTGAACATTGCTTTACGGACTCTTTTGATGCAACCAACTCTTTAACATGCTTTCGATGCTTAACGTCTGTTACAAAACCGCTATCAAGTTTGACGCTGTTAATCGCATCGATAAGATGAATGTACTCTGCATCCGAAAAGACTGGTTGATCGATCTGCTTGATGTAGTTTAAACAGCCTCGTGCATAAGTGACGTTTTCAGGCATTTCCGTTTTGAACGTACTGTCGCCAATAAACACAATTACTGAGTGTACTTTTGATGAGTCTATATTTAGCAATAACTCCAGCGTTTTAACATGCTTGTAATTTTGGTGAAGAGGATTCTGAAACTTAGAGGAATGATGATAGATTTTCTGCGTCCACTGCTTTTGATCTTTTGAACCAAAAATCCAACCTTTCATGTTCTTAGTTTCGATTACAAAAACACCAAACTTAGATACAACAATATGATCGATTTGAGTTGTACCGTCTTCTGTAGGCAAAGTAACGTCTTTTACCAGCGTATAATCTGATGTCGGCAACTGGGACAGTAGTTTGTTTACCAGAAATTCACCAAACACACCTTTAAACCACCGACTCTTAAAAAGCGAGATGATGAATAATAAAGGTATTAAATACCAAACTTGAGCAAATGCTTCTGAAAATAATCCGAATATATCCACTGAATTTCCTTATTCAACTAACGCCCGCTTAAGGGGCAGACAACGCCACGACCAACTTTCCGCATAACAACGTAAACCACAAAAAACCAACGCATAGTAAAAATAGCCACGCGTTGGCTGTCCCTCTTGAAGCGTTTGTTAGGTGAATTTATAACGCTGAAATATAAACACAAACCTCTCGTTCACCACATTGCATACGAAGTGTTTGATTTTCTACGTAAGTAACACCAAGTTTATCGATAACTGACTTTGAACGATCATTGCCAACAAGATGCATGACCTTTAACTCTCGCAACCCATGACTTTCTTTTGCGTACTCAATTAAAACCTTTGAAGCTTCTGTCGCATAACCTTGCCCCCAAAAATCGACGCCCAACCAATAACCCAAGATGCCTTGGCCATCTTTTAAGCTCGGCAAACTCACTGCTCCAATAAGCTCTAGCGATTCTTTAAGTACAATCGCGTAAACAATACTCTCTCCGCTGGCAAAGCCAATTTCATGTGTTTCAATCCATGAAATTGCATCTGAAACTTCATAAGGGTGCGGTATGTTGGCCGTCATCTCTGCGATTCGTTTATCACCAGCCAACACAGATACTTGCTCTGCATCAGACAGCTCAAATGACCTAAGGATTAAACGTTCCGTTTCTAAAACTTGCTGCATTATTCCCCCAATTCACCTAACGCCCAATTAAGTTGTGAGCAACGCTACCACTTTACTCAGGCACTTCACCGTAATCACTTAACCAATTGAAACCGAAAGCGCCGAGCGTTGCGAATCAGCTTGAATTGTTTGTTATGTTTTTAATCACAACACCAAATTCATTCTTTTTCTTTGATGCTTGTTTTAGTTTTATGTCTGTCCCGCTTACTAGTCGTTTTATTATGTCCATATTTATACTTGGGCACCTTAGCCCGAATATAATGGACTTTATCTTCCCTGGTATTTCCTGAACAGTCCCACCCTTGTTAGGGTAGATTACTCTCCACTCTTGCTCATACTCCCATTCGGGTGACTTAGTCCAAAGAATTCTGTTTACGACCGATGACCCATTCTTCTTAATAAATGCGTACTTATTGAACGATGGGTAAGATGCCGCGTATTTTACTTTCTGAGTAAAACTTTCATTAGCCAAGTCATTTCCTGATTTTCTCTCAAACTCAATGCAGATTCCCTTGTGATCGTCGGCATAGTGAGCCCACAACAGTAAGTTTTCAGCACTAGAACTTAGAGATAAGATTCCAGCAGAAGAAACATAGTCCTTAATTTTTTCGTTGACGTTTACTATAACCCTATTCACCTCATCTTCAGATGAGATGCCATGTGTTTCTTCCAGATACGCCATATCAATAGAACTCAACTTGCCAACACGGGGATTAATATTGAACTCCGTATCATAAGGATCATTGAACATTTCGGGCTTAGGAAAAAAGATACGATTATTGGCTATGATATCCAAAGTAAAAGAGTCGACAGCTCGATATTTATACAAGCTATCAACAAATTCATCATTCATTCGTTATCCTCAAAAACATAACGCCCGCCTAAGGGGCTGGCAACGCATAACAACCAAACTCAAACACAACAACTGCAACCACCGCGGCTCAATGGGACTGGAAACGCCGCGCGTTACAGTCCCTCTTGAGGCGTTTGTTAGCTTCGTAGCCTATTGTTTAGCAATAACTTTTAAACACATTTGCTTGAAAAATATTTTACGTAAAAGCATCACTCAAACACACGTCCAACGCCAAAAGCTGTGAAGTGAGCAGCCAAAACTCGCAGCGATCAAGGTTGAGTTGGCTACTTACCGAATTTCCGACAAAGAAAGCGCGATTTCAGCGACGATGCTGCTTTTTGAGAAACCAAGCTGCCAGTGTTGAACATCCAAACAACATTGAAGCATCGAGAATTGTTGGCTTTCAGCGGCTTTGAAACTTCGGAACTTCCAACACTTTCTACCAAATATTCATCAGGCAAGCCCCGAAAGCCAAACTGTGCAAATTGAATGCTGAAAGCTGATTTTTTTCAGAACGACTGTGTTTGGATTTTGATGATTCCAGCCTTTAAG
>NZ_JJMN01000068.1 GCF_000696385.1 Vibrio metoecus
CAGTGATGAAGAAAATACCCCGGAGGGGTTCCCGAGTGGCCAAAGGGAGCAAGACTGTAAATCTGCCGGCTCCGTCCTTACGATGGTTCGAATCCGTCCCCCTCCACCATATACAAAAAGCCAGCTCATTGAGCTGGCTTTTTTGTTGGCTGCAATAAAATATCTCCGTTTCAGCATCCATAAAAAAGCCCCGACGCGCGGGGCGAAAAGTGATTGAATCCTATAGGGGTGACTCAATCAGGATGATGCGTGTTTCGTATGGACGTAACACTTGGTGCGCCAATACGCGCTGTAATTCAATCCCGGGATAGTTGCCTAGCAAGTAGAGCGCATCATCGAGCGGTAATTCTGGCAAAACACACTCGGTTTCGTGACCGTAATAGTTGTTCAAACAGATCAACACTTGTTTCTGATTGCGGCGCTGATAAGCAAAAATCTCTTTATGCTCCGGCAGCAAATCGGTGTAATCACCATCAGTGATCACAGCCACCTTTTTCCGCAGAGATAACAAGCGGCGATAGAAATAGAATACTGAGTTTGGATCTTCCAACGCAGCTTGTGCGTTAATCTCAAGGTAGTTACTCGCAACGTCAATCCACGGCTCACCTTGCGTAAAACCTGCATGTAAGCTCGCATCCCATTGCATTGGCGTGCGTGAATTATCACGAGATTTTTGCGCCAAAATCGCCAGCATGTCACTTTCAGAGACACCTTGTTGCTGCACCATGATTTGGTGAATGTTGATGCTTTCAACATCACGATACTGCTTGATCGACGTAAAGCCTGGGTTGGTCATACCCAACTCTTCACCTTGGTAGATATAAGGCGTGCCTTGCATTAGGTGAATGGTAGCCGCCAGCATTTTGGCAGATTCTACTCGATACTGCTGATCATCACCTAAACGGCTGACAATCCGCGGCTGATACGTGGTTACACCAAAACAGCGCCCCCCACCCTTTACCATTCAGTCCCGTTTGCCAATGATTAAAAATTTTCTTGAGTTGCAGAAAATCAAATGGCGCTTTCGTCCACTTTTCGCCATTCGGGTAATCGACTTTCAAATGGTGAAAGTTAAACACCATGGAAAGTTCTCGCCCATCGAGCGCAGAATATTGTTGGCAATGTTCCAGCGTGGTGGAAGACATTTCGCCAACGGTGACGCTGCCATAACGCTGGAAAACATCGCGACTGATTTCTTGCAGATACTCATGCACTCTTGGACCATCGGTGTAAAAACGACGCCCATCACCGATGTCATCATTGGCAAAATCTTGCTGTTTGGAAATCAGGTTGATCACATCAAGCCGGAAACCATCCACGCCTTTTTCAGCCCAAAAACCAATAATTTTTTTCACCTCTTCCCGTACTTGCGGGTTTTCCCAATTGAGGTCGGCCTGCTCTTTGGCAAACAGGTGCAAATAATACTCACCGGTCGCTTCATCTAGCGCCCACGCACTCCCCCCGAATTTGGATTGCCAGTTGTTTGGCACACCACCGTCAACTGGCTTACGCCAAATATAGTAATCACGGTAAGGGCTATTGCGATCGCCCAGTGCAGATTGGAACCAAGCGTGCTCGGTTGAGGTGTGGTTGACGACAATATCCATAATGATGCGAATGCCACGCTGATGCGCTTCTTTCAACAACTGTTCAAAATCTTGCATCGTGCCAAAATCAGGATTGATCGCGTAGTAATCGGCAATGTCATAGCCATTATCCACCATTGGCGACTGATAAACTGGGGTCAACCAAATGGCATCAATCCCAAGCTTTTGTAGATAGTCCAACTTGCCGATGATCCCTTGCAGATCCCCCATGCCCTTTGCACCACTATCACAAAAACTTTTCGGATAAATTTGATAAATTGCAGCGGTTTTCCACCAAGGCATGGACTGGGTTGAGCTACTCATACGACTCTCACTTACTCAAAAACTGACTCAATAACAGAAAAAGGAGTGGCGAAAGCCACTCCTCACTCAGGAAGAAATTAGGCGGCTGATACAGCCAACTTGCCAGAACGCTGGGCACGCTTGTACATCAACAATGTCAGCGTTACTGGTACCGCAATCGCAATCAGCATCGCGACCAGATAAATGCTCCAATACTGTGGTTGAATGGAGAGAATACCCGGCAAACCACCCACACCAATCCCGTTAGCCATCACCCCAGCACTACCACACACCGCCGCGGCTAAGGCGCTCCCAATCATGGCACTGAGCATCGGGAATTTGTATTTGAGGTTGATACCGTACATCGCAGGCTCCGTCACCCCAAGGTAGGCTGAAATTGCCGCAGGGATTGAGATATCTCGCTCGCCGTGCTTTTTACTGATGATAATGATGCCCACTACCGCCGATGCTTGCGCAATGTTGGATAGCGCAATCAAAGGCCAAATTGGCGTACCACCCAGCTCTTGCATCAGCTGCAGATCTACCGCGTTAGTGGTGTGGTGAATACCAGTAATCACGAGAGGCGCATACAGAAAGCCAAACAGCGTCGAGCCAATTACCGCAAAATCACCCGTCATCGCCGCTTTCGCCGCAAATGCAACACCATCACCAATCACGCGACCAAATGGGCCGATAAAGGCATGGGCAAGTACCACAGAAAGAATAATTGAAACAAACGGCACTACCACCAAATACAGGTAAGAAGGGACAATACGTCTTAAGTTGTTTTCAATAAAGGCCAGCACTACACCAGCTAAAATGGCTGGGATCACTTGGGCTTGATAACCGACTTTTTCAATAGCAAATAGCCCAAAGTCCCACACTTCCGGCACTTGCTTACCAATCAAGTAAGCATTCATCAATTGCGGAGAAACCAGCGTTACCCCAAGGGTAATACCGAGAATTGGCGTGCCACCAAGTTTTTTCACGGTTGACCAACACACACCAACAGGTAGGAAGAAGAAAATGGCTTCGCCAATCAACCACAAAAACGCATGAACTGATGCCCAAAACTGACTGATTTCGGTCAGTGTTTTGCCATCAAACATGCGAATGTCGCCAATCACATTACGAAAACCGAGGATCAAACCACCGGTGATGATCGCAGGCAGCAGTGGCACAAAAATTTCAGCTAAATGGGAGATGCCACGCTCTAGCACATTCATGTTTTGACGCGCAGCCACTTTGGCATCGTCTTTTGAAACCGCTTGTTTACCTGTTTGTTCTAGCAGCATTTTGTATACGTGATCGACTTCGGTACCAATCACGACTTGAAATTGTCCAGCATTGGTAAAGCAGCCCTTTACCATACTTAGCGCTTCCAAGCCCGCCTTATCAGCCTGCTCTGGCTGATTCAGCACAAAGCGTAAGCGTGTCAAACAGTGAGTAACGCTCGCAATATTGCTTTCGCCCCCCACCAGCTCGATAAGACGCGTAACGTCTTGTTTCGCAATCTTACTCATATCCTCGTCCACCCTATTGAATTGTTATGTTTGCAGCAATTGGGAACAGTCCCAAATCAATTGGTGCGATATTGACACAATGCATAACAGATAAAAATGGGAACAATCCCATTAATTGAATGCGATCACATTGTGCGTTATTTGCGCATGATTTTAGTGTAGTAAAAAGAGAG
The DNA here is from genome assembly GCF_000696385.1 of Vibrio metoecus. GTDB lineage: Bacteria > Pseudomonadota > Gammaproteobacteria > Enterobacterales > Vibrionaceae > Vibrio > Vibrio metoecus. Next base: position 3,586 of record NZ_JJMN01000068.1, read on the forward strand.
TCAAACTCGCGAAACAATACGATTCACGAATCATCAAAGGGCATAAATAAAAAAGAAGGAGGCCGTTACCGCGATACTGGCATCTGTGTTAGATGCACACAGCCGTTTTCAGGGCCACACAGTTGCTCGATCAATAAATCGGCAGCTAATTTGCCCGCTTCACGATAGCCGGGGTCGACACTAAAAATGTTCGGAAATAGAAAAGAGAGCAGTTCATTGCCCCCAACCCCAGTCACCACCACATCATCACGTTGCAGCTCTTGTAAACGCTTAATCACACCCAGTGCCAAAGTATCACTGGCACACACAATCGCTTGAGTTTGCTCAGTCAGCACTTTATCCACTAGCTGATAGGCGCTTTCATGGTGTAGCTGCCCGGTTTGGTAATTCGCGACAATCTCATGCTGCGTGCACCAGTTAAGGTAAGCGTTAAGCCGTTGCTCACCCGTGGTTTTATCACGCGGATCAACCCCAATAAAGGCAATATCCCGTAACTGTTTTTGCGCTAAATGCTGTAAGGCACGCTCAATCACGCCAGTATTGTCATAATTGATGGAGGAAACATCCTCACTGTGCATCGCCAATAACACGCAGCGATGTTGCCAGTGAAGCAGTGCATCATGGTCGATATCCGTAAAACCAAACACGATCACGCCATCCACTTGTCGTTTGGCGAGCACTTTTAAGTGAGCGTTGGTTTTTTCGCGGCTAAACTGGCTCTCCATGATCACCACATCATAACCGTGAGCATAAAAAGCTTGCAGCATAGTGCTGACCGCTTTGTTTTCCGAAGGTGAATCGAGGCGTGAGATGATAATGCCCACGACTTTTTGGCTGCCACCACGCATGGTTTGTGCCGATTTGGAAGGCACATAACCCGATTCTGCGATCACCTGCTCTACGCGTGCACGCGTTTCAGGCTTCACTTTGGGATCATTGGTCAACACTCGGGATACGGTTGATTTACCGACACCAGAAAGTCTCGCAATGTCTAAAATGGTCAGTTTTCGATTCATGTGCTGTGGGATATTTATTTAAAAAGAGGAATAAAGCCGCTATCGCGACCTTATTTTTTCACTCGCAGTAGATAGTGTGGCACGTCACGAATACTATCAAGCACCACCGTTGCCAACGCTTCACCTTGTTCAGTTACCGGTTTACCCGTGCGTACGAGAATCTTAGTACCCACACCGGCCGCTTCGGCTGCCATCATATCTTCCGCTTTATCACCCACCATGACCGAATTGGCCATGTCGATTTTCAGAAAATCACGCGCAGAAAGGAACATGCCCGGTTTAGGTTTACGGCAATCACACTCTTCTTTGTATTGCCCAATTCCATGTTCAGCATGGTGCGGACAGTAATAGATGCCGTCAAACTCAACGCCATTATCCGCAAAGTTCCAGTCCATCCACTGAGTGAGAGAGATGAAACGTTCCTCGGTAAATTTGCCGCGTGCGATTCCGGACTGGTTGGTGACCAACACCAATAGATAGCCCATACGCTGCAAAGCTGCAGTCGCTTCAAACACACCTTCAATGAATTGGAAATCGTGCTCATCATGCACGTAACCATGATCAACGTTGATCACGCCATCACGGTCCAGAAATACGGCTGGTTTTGCCAAAATGCTATCTCTTTCAAGTCACTTTGCGCGAATTACTTGCACGCTTTATTTTTTTCATCACTATCTATATTTTTTTCGTCACTATCTAATAACGTTCTCGTCTAATCACCCACAACCATTTAGACGTCTAGACGTAAAAATATCTATTGACTTAAACTCGGCAAGCCCATAGCATCGACTACCAATTGAGGAAGAGGCTAATAGATTATTCTGCCTTTAGCAGTACAGGGTTGCACATGATTGAGATTAAAAGCGTAAATAAAGTGTTCTATCAGGGGGATAAAGAAATCCATGCCCTGAAAGACATCAATTTATTGATTCCACAAGGCACCATTTTTGGGGTGATTGGTTCATCCGGTGCGGGAAAAAGTACGCTGATCCGTTGTGTCAACATGCTAGAAAAACCGACCAGCGGTCAAGTGATTGTGGATGGCGTGGACCTAACCACACTAAGTCAGCAGCAGCTCTGCGCGGCTCGCCGCAATATCGGTATGATTTTTCAGCATTTTAATCTGCTTTCTTCACGAACTGTATTTGAAAACGTCGCTCTACCACTAGAGCTTGCTGATAAGCCACGTCAACACATCGAAACCAAAGTCACCGAACTTTTGGCGCTGGTTGGATTGGATGATAAACACGATAGTTATCCCGCCAATCTTTCCGGTGGTCAAAAACAGCGTGTGGCGATTGCCCGCGCTTTGGCAAGCGATCCTAAAGTGCTGCTGTGTGATGAAGCGACCAGCGCGCTCGATCCAGCGACGACGCAGTCAATTCTAGAACTGCTCAAAGAGATTAACCGTAAACTCAACCTAACCATTTTGCTGATCACCCATGAAATGGATGTGGTGAAAAGCATCTGTCACGAAGTGGCGATTATTGGTGGTGGAGAGCTGGTTGAAAATGGCACCGTCGGCGATATTTTTGCCCACCCGAAAACCGCGTTAGCGCACCAATTTATCCGCTCAACGTTGGATTTATCGATTCCAGAAGATTACCAAGCGCGCCTGCAACCCACTCGCGTGGCAGGGAGCTACCCACTGGTGCGTTTGGAATTCACTGGAGCCACTGTTGACGCCCCGCTGATGACGCAAATTGCCCGTAAGTACAACATTGATGTCAGCATTCTGAGCTCTGATCTCGATTACGCCGGCGGTGTGAAATTCGGCATGATGGTGGCTGAAATTTTTGGAAATGCCGACGATGATGAAGCCGCCATTCGTTACCTACGTGAGCACAATGTAAAAGTGGAGGTGCTGGGTTATGTCCTTTAATACGATTGCACAATGGGTTACGCTGAACAGCGATCTACTGCTAACCGCCACATGGCAAACGCTGTACATGGTCGCGATTGCGGGCGTGGTTCGGTTTTGCACGTGGGTTATTCCGCTTGGGGTGATTCTACACACCACTAAAAAAGATGGCTTGCTAGAAAACCTACCGCTCAATCGCATTCTTGGTGCGATTGTTAACGTAGGTCGCTCCGTCCCCTTTTTAGTGTTGATGGTCGCGATCATTCCCGTCACCAAACTGATTGTCGGCACCTTCATCGGCACCACGGCGGCGATTGTCCCTCTTACGATTGGAGCAATTCCGTTTGTAGCGAGACTCATTGAAAGTGCACTGCTTGAAGTACCAACCGGCTTAGTGGAAGCGGCGCAATCTATGGGTGCGACGCCACTGCAAATCATTCGTAAGGTACTGCTGCCTGAAGCGCTGCCGACGATTTTAAACTCAGTCACGATTACTCTCGTGACACTGGTCAGCTACTCAGCCATGGCAGGTACCGTTGGCGGTGGTGGTCTGGGCGATGTGGCGATCCGCTATGGATTCCACCGTTACGACATCACCATTATGGCGGTCACTGTGGTCATGCTGATTGTGCTGGTACAAATTATTCAATCCATCGGTGATGCGTTGGTACGCCGCGTCGATCATCGATAAGCAAAACAAAAGCCTTTTTTGAACAAGGAGTTCATCATGAAGTTTAGCCTGAAAAGTTTACTGACTATCGCAGCTGCTGCCTCAACCCTGATTTTGGCAGGCTGTGGTGAAAAAGCGGTGGATAACAACAAAGTAAAAATTGGTGTTATGGCGGGTGCTGAAGCACAAGTGGCGGAAGTAGCAGCCAAAGTTGCTAAAGAAAAATACAATCTGGATGTCGAACTGGTCACTTTTACTGACTATGTAACACCAAACGCAGCATTGGATGACGGTTCTATCGATGCCAACGCGTTCCAACATAAACCTTATCTGGATAAGCAAATCGCCGATCGTGGTTACAAACTGGCGATCGTTGGCAACACCTTTGTTTACCCAATCGCAGGTTACTCAAAACAGATCAAATCCGTTGATGAGCTACAAGATGGTGCACGCATTGCGGTTCCAAACGATCCAACGAACCTTGGTCGCTCACTACTGCTGCTACAACAACAAGGTTTGATCAAACTGCGTGAAGATGTAGGTCTGTTGGCGACCGTACGTGATATCGTTGAAAATCCAAAGAAACTTGAGATTCTAGAATTGGATGCAGCCCAACTGCCACGCTCACTGGATGATGTTGCTCTGTCTATCATCAATACCACTTACGCCAGTTCAATCAACCTGACACCAGAAAAAGACGGTATCTTCGTTGAAGACAAAGAGTCGCCATACGTTAACTTGTTGGTGGCTCGTGAAGCGAACGTGAACGCGGAAAACGTACAAAACTTCAAGAAAGCCTACCAAACCGATGACGTCGCTAAAGCCGCTTCAGAGATCTTCCAAGGTGGCGCGGTAAAAGGCTGGTAATCGTTTAATTTCAAAACGTTCGTCTTTGAAAAACGAACTCTGGAAATAAACATCAAAAAAGGTTGGCTTTAAGCCAACCTTTTTTATTACCGCGATCCTTTTAATACATATAGAAAGACCGTTAATGTGGATTCTTTCCCGACTCTACTTCAAATGATCCCAAGAAATATTGGAGACAATCCGGCATGATTCACAACAAAAATGGAAGATGTCATGCAGTGGCTCATCCAGCAACCACTCTCCGCCGCACTTAGGGCAAAGGCGCGCTTTTTCTTGCGCAAGGCTACTGCCTCCAACCCGATACTGATAGTAATAGGTTGGCACTTTAGTCAGAAATTCAATACGGCCACGTAAATCCCAACCACGACGGAATAAATCACTATCCACATCGCAAATCTCATGCAGCGCAGCATGTTCAGCTTTGCACGCTCCTGCCATCTGCAACTCATCACACGCTTGCCATTCGGTTTGCCATTTGATCACGGCTTTATGATCACCATTAAAGGTCGGTGGGTTACGGTATAGCGGGATCGGCAGCAAGGTTTCACCGCTGCGTAACGGAGAGCAAGTGTGCACATAGGTGGTGTACAACACTTGCCAGCTCGGAGTTTCCTCTTCCGCCGCTTGTTCTGAATTAATGTCTAACCCCAGCACACGTACTTTCGGCGCGAGTAAACAAGCCTCACTTAAACGGTTCACACAAGCTTCAACGTATTCGGAATGGAATTTCGGGTGCAAACTCTCTTTTTCTGGGCATACGGCGCGCACGTAAAACACCCCCTCACCCAGCACTATCGGAAACTCGCGTCCCAGCACTTGTCCGTTGTAACGTAGTGCATCCATCAAGCCATTGATCGCTTTATCCACTGCGCTAATGGTGGTGTTATCAAAACACTCAAACTCTAACTCAACCACGTACATCTCAATTCACCTTTGGTTCAAGTTGCTCTAAAAATTCAGCAAGGCCGGCCGTCAGCACTTCACGCTGCCCTGTCCCAAGCTTTTCGAGGATCACATTACCGGTCAAGTTACAGATGGCAATCACGGCCATTTCATCGTTGGTGGTGGCGATAAATACGGTTGGTTTTTGCTTAAGGCGACGCTGCATCACCAGATGCCCCAAAATATTTTCTTGCAGGCGGGTGAAATCGTCCTCACTCCAGACTTGCAATAACGTCAGTTCACGCCCTCGCCACTGCGCAGGCATATCTGCACTAAAGTGGCTGGCGTAAAACGCTTTAATATCCTCGTGCAGCGTCAGCTCAATCGCTCGTTCAACATGACTGAAATCGGCCCACACCTCACGATGAACAGGACGCCAGCGCACCGCATCGGCTAGCTCTTCGACTACACAAGGCGAAGCCAGTCCCAACAATTCGTCATTTTCCGGTAATTGACCGGTTTGCTGTGCACAATGTTGTAGAAAACGCTGACTGAATGCACTCAAGGCTTGCACTACGCTTTGCGTCATAATCATCTCCATGTTGAGTTTGCGCCGCCTCGTTAATGACACTGGCACTGGGATTGCGTAAAATTCTGCACATTCTAATTGAATCGACTGAAAAACATGAGCAAATATTCCGATGCCAAAGAACTGGCTGGCCTAACATTGGGAAAAAAAACCGAGTATGCCAATCACTATGATCCTACCTTGCTGCAACCGGTTCCTCGTAGTCTGAACCGCGATGACCTGCATCTAGGCGCAACCCTACCTTTTCAAGGCTGCGATATTTGGACGCTGTATGAGCTGTCTTGGCTCAATCAGAAAGGTTTACCGCAAGTGGCGATCGGGGAAGTCTCAATTCCTGCGACCAGCGCGAATTTGATTGAATCCAAATCCTTCAAGCTCTACCTCAACAGCTACAACCAGACTCGTTTTGAGTCTTGGAATGAAGTACAAGCACGTTTGGTGCACGATCTTTCTGCTTGCGCAGGAGAAACCGTCACCGTTAACGTAAAATCCCTGCACGAATACACCGCAGAGCCAATTGTGACCATGCAAGGTGAGTGTATTGATGATCAAGACATTGAAATTAAAGACTACGAATTTGATCACACCTTACTGCAAGGTGCCGCTCAGGGTGATGAGGTTCACGAAGTGCTGCACAGCCATCTGCTCAAATCAAACTGCCTAATCACCAATCAACCCGATTGGGGCAGCGTAGAGATTGCTTACCACGGCAGCAAGATTAACCGTGAAGCCTTACTGCGTTATATTGTTTCTTTCCGTGAGCACAATGAATTTCATGAACAATGCGTTGAGCGTATTTTCACAGACCTCATGCGCTACTGTCAGCCACACACGTTGACAGTCTATGCTCGCTATACTCGTCGCGGAGGTTTAGACATCAACCCATTCCGCTCGAATTGCCAGTCTGCACCGGAACATAACCAGCGCATGGCGCGACAATAAGGATACGACTTAGGATGAGATTTCTACGCTGGATAACCATAGCGAGCTTACTGCTGATTTCAAGTTGGGCACAGGCCACCATTTATTCTTCCCCCATGCTCAATGAAGCTAATGGTTTGGTAGAGATCTCCCCGTTGCAAGCAAAAAAAATGGCGCAGCAATACCTCGATGATCGCCATTTAGCCGATAAGTTGGAAAAGCATCCCGCAACCATCGCCCGCGACGAAGCCGACAGCCGAACGCGAACTCCCGGCAGTACCGTTGATGCCATGATGATTTTGGCGCAAGCGCTAGATAACCTCAGTGAACATGAGCAAGCACAATTAGTGCTGCATGATGCCAAAATGCTCACCCAACAATATCAACTCCCGTACTTGCTGCTGGATGTGCAGATCCTGAGCACTCGTCTGACTTGGCAAAATGGGGGCGATACCACCATTGCCAATCAAGCACTAAATGAGCTCACTAAGCAATATCAACTCATTGAAAATGCAGATCAAATTGCCAAAGGGATTGATTACAAAATCACCTTATTGCGAGCAGAAATTGCCTCGCAAGCCAATGATCTCGAATTAGCCGATACCTTGTTCAACCAAGCCAAGCCTTATTTGGAGACATTACAAGACGAAAAGCCTGCTATCGAATATCACTTGACCTTGGGTGAGCACCATCTCAGCCATGAGCGTTATAACCTTGCACTTTCAGAATTGCTGATTGCTTACTGGAGTGCGATCGAGAGTAACTCCGGCGTGCTGTTAGCCAAAGCCAATACCTTGTTAGGTAAGCTTTTCTTCAACCGACAAGTATTGGATAAGGCATTGGATCACTTTTCACAAGCGGCTGACTTTTACGGCCGTTATGAACAATCCCCCTTTCTGCCTGCCGTTCTCAAACAAATGGGTGATATCTACTACCAACAAGGAAAATACAATCTTGCTTTGGTGCATTATTTCAATGTCATCGATCATCAAAATAATAATGCGCGGCTCAGTGACGAAATTGAAATTCGAATTAATCTCGCAGCCACCTATTTACAGCTCTACAACTATCCCATCACTGAGCAATATTTAACCAGTGCAGAAGAATTACTCACTATGACCGATATTCCACGCTTAAATGGGCACGCTGCACTACTACATTCTGGGTTAGCGTATTACCAAAATATCAACCAAGAAACTGTACGTTATGCAGAAATGGCGCTCCAGATAGGACTGTCGATTCAAGATGATTATCTGCAAGAGCAAGCTTATCGCTTACTCTCTCTGGGATATGAGAAAACCGGATCACTAACAAAAGCGTTAGAGAGTTTTAAAAAGAGTCAACAACTTGCCCAAAAAAGGCAAAATAAACTCAATCAAATCAGTGAAGATGCTTTCCGCCAACAACGCGAATTTATTGAACAAACCTTGCATTTGGTTGGACAAGAAAAACGTCTGCAAGAAACAGAAAACCAATTTTCTCAATTACGTAAAATTGCCTTTTTCTTACTGGTGATTAGCTTAGTTCTTTTTATGATCAACTTACGACGTGGTTATATTGTTCAGCGTCAACAAGATGAAATTTCTGAACTGCATGACACTTTATTTACGCACTCACGTTCACGCCTCAACAACCTGAGAATGCTCAACGCCAAGCTACCGAGTTCATTAGAGAACAGCCACCGAAACTACGAGCAATGGCAGCTCGGAGAATTAATTCAACAACCTCTAAACGATCGCTTACGTTTTGCTTTGATTGATATTCCATTCATGCGCAACATGTATCTGCAAAATGGATACACTGCCGGTTTAGAATTAGAACGCGCTTTTGGCGATTTTCTCAAAGAAAAAATAAAAGAGCCGAATCGGCTGTATCATTTTTCTGACGCTAGCTTGCTTTATATTGAGAAAAATGGCGAACAACGTAGCGACCCAGAAACATTATTCAACCAGATTCAATCTTGGCTGAATGAATTTGCGACAGATCGAAAAATAAATCGGATAGTTCGTATCGGTATCACCGATTATCCATTTTTACCCCGAGCTTATACCGCCATCAATGATAAGGAACTGCTCGATATTTTGTTAATGGCGACACATATTGCTCGGGAATTAAGCCTTAGTGAAAGTCAAAGCCACTGGGTGTATTTAAAAGCGATTGAGAATGCGCCTGCCGCCAGTTTCGCTTCTGAGAATATTCGCCTCTCTTGCAAACAAGCGATAAATCAGGGGCTGATCAAAGTCCATTCTTCTTATAAGAATGAGGAGAACATCAAAAAACTATTAAAAGATGGATAAATGCTGCCCAGTCGACATAAACACCGAGTGACGTCCGCAAAATATTTGCTATTATCGACAAATCAATAAATAGGATCTGGATTGATCCTCTACTATCTAGTTTGTTGTACATGGGCGTTCTAGAACAAGATATCCAAGCAGAGCTTCAAAAACTGAAATCTCAGTTAGAACAAGTACGTTTGACACAAAGGGATACTTCGTTCAAATTTAACCGAGAGCAGCAAGTTCTTAAACGAATGGTCACTTCATTGGCTACGACCTGTCACGGCAGTAGTCAGCGACTAAACCAAAGTTTAGAAGAGCTCTGTTTTGCATTAGAACAACAAAAAGACATCAGCACGCTGATCCCTCAACTGGCTGTGCTGGAACGCATGTTGAAACAACAGTCATTGGCCATGGACAAACAAAACAGTCATCTAGATAGCCAGTTACAACACAGTGGTGAAACGTTACTGCGTGTGCCAGGCTTACCAGCCAAAATCAAACGCGATCTTCGTGATCTACTGAGTTTTACCGCCGCTCAGCCACTAGAGAAAACCCAACAAGCACTGCGTTTGCTGGAAATCTATGAACGTGCTGTCAAAATCCAGTGCGCCAATCCAAATTTGGCCCTCAATGAAATCACTCAGCAAGCGGACCGTGAGCTACTCCATCGTTTGTCTATCGATCTTCAGCATTTGATTACTGAACTCGACTTTAATGGAGAGTCAGGCGATCAGTTGAGTGATATTCGCACCAAACTTCTGCTTGGGGTGAACACGTCATACCCTACTTGAATTGACTCTCGAAGTGCTTCGTCTAGTCATTGATGGCAGCCATGCAGAACGCAAAGCGGCCGAAGCCTTCTTAGAGCAAGTCAATCTCTCGATTGGGAATAACTTAAAGAGTTCGGCGCAAAATCTTGAGCAAACTCAAAGCTATATGGCTCATCGCCAAGAGATGAACAGCGAACTGAGCAGCTTAGTCGCTCGCAGTCAAACCGCATTAAAAGAGCAAACAGAGTTAGAAGCACTTAAGCAGAAAATGACGCCTTTACTGCGTGAGATGTCATCGCTTTCTGAACGGTTAACCTTAGCAGAACAGCGCGAACAAGCCCTGCTTGAACGTATCCGCTACAGCAAAGATCAGATGGAAGCGCTCTCTGACTTAGCGCAAGACTACCACCGTCGACTTGAAGACCAAGCTTTACGAGCGCAACTCGATCCACTCACCAAAGTGTATAACCGTAGTAGCTTTACTGAGCGACTTGAACACGAGTATCGACGCTGGATCCGCACTCAGCACAATCTACGCGTGGTGCTGTTTGATATTGATAAGTTCAAATCGATCAACGACAGCTTTGGTTATGCCGCTGGAGATAAAGCGCTGAGCATTATTGCCCGCACAATTAAAAAAGAGTTGAGTGATAACGACACGGTGGCGCGTTTTTCTGGAGAGGAGTTTATTCTCCTACTACCTGAGCGCTCAGAGAATGAAACTTATCAAATCATTCATCAGATTCAGCTCAATGTATCGAAGCTGCCGTTTAAATTCCGCGATAAGAATCTGACCATCACGCTCTCAGCGGCAAGCATTCGTTTTGTCGATTCAGATACCCCAGAAACGGTGCTGGATCGCCTAAATCTTACCTTAAATGAAGCGAAAAGTATCGGCCCTAGTCAGTTGGTCTGGAAGTAATTTGCATACTATTTGAGCATGATGATGAATAAATTGTGCTCAGCTTCACAATTACCCCTTTGTGCTATTTTCTTACCTTAAGTGATACCTCTAGATTGAAATCAGATATATCAAGAGGTTATCTCCCTTCTCTGGGTATCTCTGCTACTCTTTGTTTTATAACAAATGCTCAATATCATGCACAGGCATGACCTCAACCTCAGGTTGAAGGAGGACACTATGATTATTCAAGTCAGCCCCGCAGGCAGCATGGATCTGCTTTCACAGCTGGAAGTCGAACGCCTGAAAAAAACGGCCTCAAGCGATCTGTACCAGCTTTACCGCAACTGCAGCCTTGCAGTTTTGAACTCTGGTAGCCATACCGATAACTCGAAAGAGCTGCTCGATAAATATAGAAATTTTGATATCACGGTCATGCGCCGCGAACGGGGGATTAAGCTTGAACTGGCTAACCCACCTGAACATGCGTTTGTCGATGGACAGATCATTAAAGGGATCCAAGAACACCTTTTTTCAGTATTGCGCGACATTGTTTACGTCAACATGCATTTGGCCGATAGCCAGCGCCTAAACCTGACCAATGCCACTCATATTACCAACCTTGTCTTTGGTATTTTGCGTAATGCGGGCGCACTGATTCCGGGAGCAACGCCGAATTTGGTCGTCTGTTGGGGTGGGCATTCGATCAATGAAGTCGAATACCAATACACTCGTGAAGTCGGTCATGAACTCGGGCTACGCGAACTGAACATCTGTACTGGCTGTGGCCCCGGCGCGATGGAAGGTCCCATGAAAGGCGCAGCCGTAGGTCACGCTAAACAGCGCTACAGTGAATACCGCTATTTAGGTCTGACCGAGCCCTCCATTATTGCCGCTGAGCCGCCAAACCCAATAGTGAATGAACTGGTGATCATGCCGGATATTGAAAAACGTTTGGAAGCATTCGTGCGTATGGCACATGGCATCATCATTTTCCCAGGAGGCCCAGGCACGGCAGAAGAGCTGCTGTATATTCTGGGCATCATGATGCATCCAGAGAACGCCGATCAACCAATGCCAATCGTTCTAACCGGCCCCAAACAGAGTGAAGCGTATTTCCGGTCTTTGGATAAATTCATCGCTGATACTTTAGGTGAAGCGGCACGTAAGCATTACAGCATTGTGATTGATAATCCGGCTGAGGCGGCTCGCATCATGAATAATGCGATGCCACTGGTTCGCCAACATCGAAAAGATAAGGAAGATGCTTACAGCTTTAACTGGTCACTGAAAATTGAACCTGAATTTCAACTGCCTTTCGAACCGAATCATGAAAGCATGGCGAACTTAGATTTGCATTTGAACCAACGACCAGAAGTGTTGGCCGCCAATCTGCGCCGAGCGTTCTCCGGTGTGGTAGCGGGTAACGTGAAAGCGGAAGGAATTCGAGAGATTGAACGCCACGGACCTTTTGAAATGCATGGAGATCCGATTCTGATGAAGAAAATGGATCAGCTGCTCAATGATTTCGTAGCACAAAATCGTATGAAACTGCCCGGCGGCAGCGTTTACGAACCCTGTTATCGAATCGTGACCTAAAGAAAGCATCCTCCTCATGACCGATGTTACTGACAGGATGGGGCGACGGGTAGTAATCCTGATGAATTTGATTACAATAAGGGCCTCACAAGCCCTTATTTTTTGATGATTTTTGGTTATGTCTCTTCATCTTGTCATTATTGATGCTCTTAATTTGATCCGTCGCGTTCACTCTGCGCAGCCCGATGCGAATGACATAGCCAGAACGGCAGAAACGACCACCCGCACTCTGCAACGCATCATTAATGAAGCTCAACCTAGCCACATGATTGCAGTGTTTGACCACCATCTGTCTGATCGTGGTTGGCGCGCCGAATTACTCCCCACATACAAAGCCAATCGTAAACCCATGCCGGAAGTATTGCAGCAAGGGCTCGAAACCATTCAAGACGCTTGGTGGCAATTAGGGATTGATTCTCTGCTGTCAGAAGGGGATGAAGCGGATGATCTGGTGGCGACACTGGCTTGCAAAGTGGCCGCACACCAAGAGAAAGTGACGATCATCTCGACGGATAAAGGCTACTGCCAACTACTTTCGCCAACCTTACAGATTCGCGACTACTTTCAACAGCGCTGGTTAGATGAACCCTTTATTACTCAAGAGTTTGGGGTAACGCCAGCACAATTAACCGACTATTGGGGGTTAACGGGCGTAAGCTCAAGCCAAATTCCCGGCGTGGCCGGTATTGGTCCGAAAGCCACAAAAGAAATTTTGAACCAATTTAGCAATATCGAAGAAGCCTATCTAAGCCCTGAACTCGCCAAAAAATACCGAAAAAAACTCGAACCACAAATAGAGATGGCTCGAATATGCAAGCAGATCAGTACGTTAAAAACCGATATCGAGCTAGGCTTTAACTTGCAAGATATCCGTTTTAACCCATCGTCTGCCGACTAGTTCAGCACCTCATCCAACGTTACAGAGCCGTTCACTGGCTCTTTAACGCGGCATAGCTAAACCAGCCCCAACCCAGCATAAACATCAGTCCCCCAAAAGGCGTAATAGGGCCAAACCACTTCACACCCGTGAGTGCCAACGCATACAAACTACCACTAAAACAAAGGATACCGACCAAGAAAAATAGCCCCGCACGACGAAAGCCTTTTTGTGCAGCAGGTTGAATCGGTAACAGCAATAACACACCACAAACCAACAAGGCCAATGCATGAATAAATTGGTACTGCACACCCGTTTCAAACACACCAAGTAGATAAGGGCTTAAGATCTTTTTTAGGCCATGCGCGGCAAATGCGCCCAATCCCACCGCAATCCCTGACAACATACCCCCAATGGTGAGTAAATACTTACTGTTCATCCTCTACCTCATCTTCTTTAGCTTAATGGCTATGTTCATGCTGCAAGATATCCACTTGCTCACTGCGCGCTTTTTTCAGCATCCAATCACGAAACGTGGCAATCCGCCCCATGTCCGCTTGCTTTTCATGGCAAACCACATAGAAGGCATTATTGGTCATTAGCACTTCATCAAACGGAGCAATTAAGCGCCCGGCATCAATTTCGGGTTGTGCTAATACGTTATTGCCTAATGCTACCCCTTGCCCGTGTGCGGCCGCTTGCAACACCATAGTGGAGTGGCTAAAAATGGGACCGTGGTTCACATTGACATTATCTAGCCTGTTCTCTTTGGCAAATTGTTTCCAATCCTTACGCGACGTATCGTGCAACAGTGTATGAAGCGATAAATCTTTTAAGGTTTCCATTGGCTTATTGCCAAGTAGCAAAGCTGGCGAACAGAGAGGGATCAGAAATTCTTGATATAACTTATCGGCACGTAAACCCGGCCAATTGCCCCGTCCATAGTAGATCGCCACATCGACATCATCTGTCAGTGAACCTTCATCCATATCCACCGCTTTGATACGCACATCGATATCCGGTTCTTGTTGGTTGAAATCCGCTAAACGTGGCACTAGCCATTGAATCGCAAAACTCGGCGGCAAACTAATGGTCAGCGCCCCTTTTTCACTACGCTCAAGTAATTTATCTGTCGCTTCAGCTAATGAACTGAAAATATCTTTTATGTCGAGGAAATAACTTTGCCCCTCTTCCGTTAGGAGTAAAGAGCGATTTCGGCGGCGGAAGAGCTTCAAACCTAAAAACTCTTCTAATGCTTTGATTTGGTGGCTAACTGCGGCCTGTGTCACAAATAATTCTTCAGCAGCTCGGGTAAAACTCAAATGGCGAGCAGCCGCTTCAAACACTTTTAACGAATTGAGGGGGGGCAATCTTCTGGACATAGAGATACTCGGTTCAAGATTAGTTTTTTTAATCTGAAACATTATAATTTGTCCGTTGCTAACCGACCAGAGAAAATCTATATTTCACCGCGCAGCAGCGGCCTGAACGGCTTGATTTCCTTGTAAATCAATAGGCTTAGTTGTTGCGATGTTGTGTTTGCAAACTCGAAATTCGAGTTAGGTAGTTTCTACCATCTGTTTTGTGCAGTTATCCCTGCCACAAAACAAATACTTCCTGTATTTATTTTTGACCTGTCTGTCAAATTTTTAGCACCGCCTTTTGGCGGTGTTTTTTTATCTGCATTTTCTGGCTCCAGCCAGTAAATACTGAGCTTATATACCCAAACAACTTGGAGTTGCAGGTAGGCGGCAAGTGAGTGAATCCCCATGAGCATAGGTAAACTATGTGATTGGGGGTGAACGAGCGTAGCCAACACCGCTGCAGCTTCAAGTAGGAAGGGTATAAAGCGAAAAAAAACGCAGAGCCTGCCAAGCAAACTCTGCGTTCTCATCCATTCTCGATCGCGTTATGGACGATACACTTTCACATTGCTAAACCCTTGCTCTTGCAGGTAGAGCGCTTGTAAGCGGCTCATCACACCACGTGAGCAGTACAGCAAGTAAGTTTTCGACTGATCCAAATCACCAAACTGGGTCGCTAGCTTGTAGAACGGCAGATGCTTCACTTCAACGCCTGCGATCTCAAGTGGACTTTCATCCTCTTCGTCTGGGCTACGAATATCCAGTACAACAGCGTTGCTCTCTTCTGCACTGTTCACCAGCTCCACTTCAGGCGCTTTTTCCAGTGACTCTTTACCAATCTCGCGAATGTCGATTTGGCGTGCGTTGTAAACCACTTGTTCAAGCAGAGAAAAATCGAATTTAGCTTCTTCTTCTTCCAACTTCTCTTTAATCGCTTTCACGGTTGGGCTTTTTGAAATCACACCACAGAACTCAGGCATGGTTTTCGCGAAATCTTCCGTGCCGATTTCACGCGCTAGACGAATGATGTCTTCTTTATCCCAGTTAATCAGTGGGCGCAGAATCAAAGTGTCCGTTACATTATCGATATGGCGCAGGTTAGTCAGCGTTTGGCTAGACACTTGACCGAGTGCTTCACCCGTCACTAATGCTTGAATACCAAACTTCTCGGCCACCATACCGGCTGCGCGCATAAACATACGTTTCAGCACAACGCCCATTTGACCATCATCGATTTTCTCTAAAATCTCAGCCACAACAGGCTCAAAATCGATCGCGATAAAACGGACTTTGGCGGATGAACCGTATTTTTGCCACAAGTAGTAAGCGGTTTGCTTCACTCCAATCTCGTGAGCTGGGCCACCAAGATTGAAGAAGCAGTAGTGAACTTTCGAGCCACGTTTGATGTGCAGATAGCTCGACACGCCAGAGTCAAAGCCACCAGAAATCAGGCTCAACACATCTTCTTGAGTACCTAGCGGGAAGCCCCCCAAACCTTTATGACGTGCAATCACTTGATTCAGAAGTTCATCAACCACTTCCACTTGCACGGTCACATCAGGATTGGTCAGTTTCACTTTAGCACTTGCTACGGCTTGATTAAGGCCACCACCGACATAACGCTCAAGCTCAATCGAGGTAAAATCATGTTTACCGCGACGCTTCGCGCGCACCACGAACGTTTTGTTTTCGATATTGGGGCGGTTCAGCTCCAGCACTTGCTCATAAATGTTATGCAGATCGGTGAACGTTGACTGCTGCACTTCCAGAATTTGTTGGATACCCGGAGTGGTGGTCAGAATCTCCAACACTTGCGCATAATACGTATCGCAGTTAGCCGTCACTTCAATATGATCGCGACGATTGAATACCGCCACCCCTTGTGTGCGGGCTTTCACAATAATTCGAATATTGCTTTCAAGGATCTTTGTGAAACGCTTACGTACCGATTCACTTTTCACAAAAATTTCCGGATGGGGTTTGACGATAAATTTCATAAGCTTATTCGCAATCTAGATGAACAATGTGGCGTTTGGCTTCAACCAGCTCTGAAATATCAAGCCGTTTGGGGCATTCACGCTAAAGGGGCGGCATTATACACGATTCCATCAAAGAGAGAAAAGCCCGTAAAAAAGCAAGTCATTCGACTTGCCTTTGTGAATCACCTCTCAGCAGAGAAGCTCCTTACTGGTTGGCGGGCGCACCAAGCGAAGGAACTTCATCGCTGTACAACGGATCCCCTTGCAAAATGCTGATTTCGACTCGGCGATTGATTGTACGCTGTGCTTCGGTATCGTTGGGACCAAGCGGCTGAGTATCGGCCATGCCGCGTACCTGTAATCGCTGATGATCAAAGCCTTTCACTTTCTCCATCTCCTGCGCCACTGAAACGGCACGCTGCGCGGAAAGATCCCAGTTTGAACGATAAAGCTCAGAATCCAGTTTTTGGTTATCCGTATGCCCCGTCACTCGTACTTTGCCGGGAATGTCTTTCACCAAATCCGCGATTTGACGCACTAGCGGACGGAATTTCGGTTGTAAGAAAGCCGACCCTTCAGGGAAAGCGCCCTTCTCTCGGATCCGAATATCAATCTGTTGCCCCAAGTTTTCCACCTCAATCGCGCCTTGTTCAATCTCACGTGATAAGGTCTTTTTTTTATGCTCTCAGCTAACCGTTTCCATCTGTTCAGACATGGCTTGCGCTTGCTGCTGTTGCATTTCCGATTGGGTATTTTGGTTATCTTGGACAGAGGTTTCTGCCGACTGACCGCCAGTAAGCTGGCCAGAATCGCGTTGGTTACCACCAGCACGGTCTGACTCACCTTCTTGGAATTCAAGCGTTTGCTGGGTGATATCGATGGTTTGTTGCATGATCACATCAATCGGCGTCGGCTCTGGACGTCCAGGACGAAACTCTTGGGCAATAATGCTGGTGCCTTTAGGAATGTCTTTGACTTCCAAGCGGTTTTGTACACCAAATGCAAACTTCATCGAACCCGCAATCTGCTTAAACTTCAGTACATCCATCTCGGAAAACGAGAGTAAGAGTACGAAGAAACACATCAATAGCGACATCAAATCTGCAAACGTCCCGAGCCACATCGGTAGCCCAGGAGGGGGACAAGTACACTTCTCTTCGTCATCCATAGGAAGCTCCGCTACTCTTTATCAACATCAAGAGCACGCTTACCAGCGTTAAGATAGTTCTTCAAATAGCTATCGATAACCCTTGGGTTTTGACCATCTTGAATCGCCAACACACCATCCATAATCAGACGGCGATTGAGGGTTTCCTGATCGCGGCGTAAAGCCAGTTTGTCAGCAATCGGGAAGAAGATCATGTTGGAAAGTACCGCACCGTACAGTGTGGTTAACAGTGCCACCGCCATCGCAGGACCGATCGATTTCGGGTCATCCATGTTGGATAGCATGGCTACCAGACCAACCAGCGTACCGATCATTCCCATCGCAGGTGCCACGTCACCAAAAGCGCGGAAGACTTGCGTACCTTTACTATGGCGTTCGTCAGTCAAAGCAATATCTTTTTGCAAAGTGGCGCGCACGACATCGGCATCATGTCCATCTACCAACAGGTCAATCCCCTTCTGCATAAAGGGATTCGGGATTTCCATCTCTTCCAACGCTAAGAAGCCACCTTTACGCGCCGCATCGGCCATTTCCACGATCTTGGCAATCAAATCTTCGGGCTCATCCGCTTTAAACATAAAGGCTTTAGCGGCGATTTTCCCCGCACCAAAAAACTGCCCCATAGTAAATTTCATCATCACAACGAAAACAGCGCCGCCAACTACGATCAGAACCGAGACCGTATCAACGAACATCATGAGGCTGCCGCCTAGCACCATCGCCATGATAACGAAAGCCATACCACCAATAAGGCCAATCAGTGTTGCTAAATCCACGAAGCACTCCTCCGGCTACACATTCGCGATAATGAAAAGCTTACCCTCATTATCGGCAACAGAATAAATTCTTTAATGAAATTGTCAGAATAGAGAACAAAAACCTTACTCAAGTGTATACGCAAACAGGCCGAAGATGCACCTGTGGCACACTAGAGTTTTTACCCTTTGGGATTGTTGACTTTGTGGGCTTTTTTCCATTTCGTTATCTAACACGGTAAAAAAGCGTTCTATTTCTGACAAAATCGCTTGGTTAAATTTGACCAGCTCAGCCCCCTGAGGTAACTTTCGTGCATCTTAAGTAAGGCATACAGATTATGGCGAGTAAGAAACCGGAAAACATGTCCTTCGAGTCAACCATCGAAGAACTAGAGCAGTTGGTTGAACAACTGGAAAGTGGCGATCTGGCGCTGGATGAAGCACTGAGAAAATTTGAACGTGGTATTACGACTTGCCAGAGCCGGTCAACTGAAGTTGGATGACGCAGAGCAACGTGTGCGCATCTTACTCAGTAACAGTGACGAAGCACCACTCAGTGATTTTAACGACTTATCCGAGTAAGCCATGCTCGGTATTACGGCCTGAACAACTTATAAAGACGAGTGCTCTATGATTGAGGCGTTATCCTCATACCAACAACGAAATAATCAGCAACTGGATCTGTGGCTGAACCGAATTCCCTTTCAGAGCTTGCCTTTGATTGAGGCGATGCGTTACGGGTTACTTCTTGGCGGCAAACGTGCTCGGCCTTACTTAGTTTACATTACTGGGCAAATGCTCGGCTGTGAGCTAAATGAATTAGATACTCCGGCTTCGGCGGTAGAGTGTATTCATGCTTACTCGCTGATTCATGACGATTTACCAGCGATGGATGATGATGAACTGCGCCGCGGTAAACCCACTTGCCATATCCAGTTTGATGAAGCCACCGCCATTTTAACTGGCGATGCCCTGCAAACACTGGCGTTTACCATTTTGGCCGAAGGCGCTCTTTCTGCTGCAGGCGAAACACAGCGCGTCGCCATGATCCAAGCCCTCGCAGAAGCTTCTGGCGCGCAAGGCATGTGCCTAGGTCAGGCGTTGGATTTGGCAGCCGAAAATCGTTTAGTTTCACTGGAAGAATTGGAAACCATTCATCGCAATAAAACCGGCGCGTTGATGCGCTGCGCGATCCGTTTAGGGGCATTGGCTGCCGGCGAAAAAGGCCGCGCGATGCTACCGCATTTAGATCGTTACGCAGATGCAGTAGGCCTCGCATTTCAAGTCCAAGATGACATTCTGGATATCATCAGTGACACTGAAACCTTGGGGAAACCGCAAGGTTCTGACCAGCAATTGAATAAAAGTACCTACCCTGCTCTTTTAGGCTTAGAAGGAGCACAGGAAAAAGCACATACTCTGTTACAAGAAGCGCTTCTGGCTTTAGAAGCAATTCCCTACAATACTGAGCATCTAGAAGAGTTCGCCCGATATGTCGTCGAGCGCAAGAACTAAACAATAAGCGCGCATACTTATGACTCTTGATATTTCAAAATACCCAACACTGGCTCTGGCGAATACTCCTGACGAGCTGCGCAGCCTTCCAAAGGAAGTGCTGCCAACACTGTGTGACGAATTACGAACCTATTTGCTCAACTCGGTGAGTCAATCCAGTGGGCATCTCGCTTCAGGCTTAGGCACCGTTGAGCTAACGGTGGCGCTGCATTACGTCTACCATACTCCTTTCGACCATTTGATTTGGGATGTAGGCCATCAAGCTTACCCACACAAAATTCTCACTGGTCGTCGTGATCAAATGCCAACCATTCGCCAGAAAGATGGGTTACACCCTTTCCCTTGGCGTGAAGAGAGCGAATACGACACGCTCTCTGTCGGTCATTCCTCGACCTCGATCAGTGCCGCACTCGGTATGGCGATCTGTGCGGGCAAAGAAGGTAAAGACCGTAAAGTGGTGAGTGTGATTGGCGATGGCGCGATTACCGCTGGTATGGCATTTGAAGCCATGAACCACGCAGGGGATGTTCACCCTGATATGTTGGTGATCCTCAACGACAATGAAATGTCGATCTCTGAGAATGTGGGCGCACTCAATAATCACTTGGCGCAAGTCTTATCTGGTAGCCTGTACACCTCGATTCGCGAAGGCGGCAAAAAAGTGCTGTCCGGCATTCCGCCGATCAAAGAACTGGTTCGTCGCACCGAAGAACACCTAAAAGGCATGGTGGTACCCGGCACGCTGTTTGAAGAGCTCGGCTTTAACTACATTGGCCCAGTGGATGGCCATGACGTTCTGGATCTGATCAAAACCCTGAAAAATATGCGTGAGCTAAAAGGGCCACAGTTCCTCCACGTGATGACCAAAAAAGGCAAAGGCTATGCGCCTGCGGAAAAAGATCCGATTGGTTATCATGGCGTACCCAAATTTGACCCTAGCCACCACAGCTTGCCAAAAAGCAACAACACGCAGCCGACTTTCTCAAAAATTTTCGGCGATTTCCTGTGTGATATGGCCGCGCAAGATCCGAAATTAATGGCGATTACGCCAGCCATGCGTGAAGGCTCCGGCATGGTTCGCTTCTCAAAAGAGTACCCAAGCCAATACTTTGATGTAGCGATTGCTGAGCAGCATGCAGTGACACTCGCGACTGGTATGGCGATTGCGGGTTATCACCCGATTGTGGCGATTTACTCAACTTTCTTACAGCGTGGTTACGATCAACTGATCCACGATGTGGCCATCATGAACCTTCCGGTCATGTTTGCCATCGATCGAGCAGGGATTGTCGGCGCTGATGGTCAAACGCACCAAGGTGCGTTTGACTTGAGCTTTATGCGCTGCATTCCAAACATGCTGATCATGGCTCCGGCGGATGAAAACGAGTGCCGCCAAATGCTTTACACCGGCCACCAACATCAAGGCCCGAGCGCGGTACGTTACCCTCGCGGCAACGGTATGGGCGTCGCTCTAGAAAGTGGCTTTACTGCCTTGGAAATTGGCAAAGGCCGCTTGATGCGTGAAAGTACCGCCAGTGCGGGTGAAAAAGTCGCGATTATAAGTTTCGGCACTCTGCTGCCTAACGCTTTAGCAGCGGCAGAGAAACTCAATGCGACCGTGGCCGACATGCGTTTTGTCAAACCACTGGATGAAATCCTCATCAAGCAGTTGGTGCAGACTCATGACGTACTGGTGACCTTGGAAGAAAATGCGCTGGCAGGCGGTGCAGGTGCAGGTGTGATTGAGTTTATGATGAAAGAGAAGCTCATTAAGCCTGTGCTCAATTTAGGCTTGCCAGATGAATTTATTGTGCAAGGCTCACAAGAAGAGATGCATGCAGAACTTGGGTTAGATGCAGCAGGTATCGAACGCGCTATCCGCGATTATCTGGCCAAATAATGCAGATCTTGTAACACCACCACATTGTTAGGTAGAAATAAAAAAGCCTTCATGACGAAGGCTTTTTTATTGGGCTGATTAAACCAGCAATGGCTAGCGATTGCTGAGCAGAGATTCTTGCCAACCAAACTCGCTCAGTAAACCTTGCCACACCTCATCCAGACCCGCGCGAATCACTAGCGGCTGCTGGGTATAAGGGTGAACAAAGCGTAACTCACTGGCGTGGAGCATTAAGCGTTGCGCTGAGAAGTGTTCACGAAACAGTCGGTTATGCACTCCATCACCATGGGTGGTATCACCCACAATCGGGTGACGCAGATGCGCCATATGGCGACGTAACTGATGTTTACGCCCAGTCTTCGGTTGCATCTCCATCAAGCAGTAACGCGTTGTGGCAAATTTTCCGGTCGAAATAGGCAGCTCCACTTTCGCTAGCGGGCGATAAGCGGTCACCGCTGACTGCGCTTCTTTATCTTGCTTGGCAAACTTATCGGCGATTTTGTCGAGCTCTTCTTTGAGCGGATAATCGAGCACATCCGCCTCTTCAATCCAGCCGCGCACAATCGCGTGATAGGTTTTCTCCATTTCATGATTGGCGAACATCGGCATCACATCAGAGGCAATTTGGCTCGATAGCGCAAAGACCAACACGCCGGATGTCGGGCGATCCAAACGGTGCAATGGGAAAACGTGCTGACCAATTTGATCGCGCAAGGTCTGCATCACAAACTGAGTTTCATGCTTGTCGAGCCATGAGCGATGCACCAACATGCCTGCGGGTTTATTAACCGCCACTAAATATTCATCTTGATAAACAATGTCGAGCATTTATTGGCACGCCTTGTCGATTTGCAGGATCACCGTGAGTACCGCTTGGTGATGGGGTTGTGTTTTCCACACTTCAGAAAAATAAGGCTCCAGCGCAAAACCACGCGGCACCGCATTTTGAGCGATCGCTTGTTTCATCTTGGGCAAAAAAATCCACTGCAACCACTCATGGGGTAAAAGGGTATCCACAGCAAACGGCTCTTGGCTCGCCAGCGCTTGTGGCGTCGGGGGGGGCGCTTGCCACAATTGCGCAGTACGCAGTGTGGACTCTAATTCATCGAGTAACTTCACCAATGCGGAGTTGAACAACATAATTCGTCCGGTTTATTTCTACGTTGACCTTGAAAAAGTGCCATAGAGTACCATTTATTGGAGAAAGAAAGTTAGGATCAATTTCCGCATGGATACCATTCATACCCTCACAGCACTACTGCAAAATAGTGGCTGCCAGTACCAAATTTTTGATCTCGGTCGTCGCGTGCAAGCGATCGATAGCCGCCAGTTTGCTCAAGTAGAATTAGGTCAGCAAGCCTACCCGTTCCCAGTACAGCGCCATGCACAATTCGCTATCGTTTATTGGAATGAGCAGCATCAGCCTTGGATCTGGATGCTGAAATTTGCTTTGGATGAACGTGGCTTATTGCAACAAGCCGATGTGGGGCAATTTATTCAATACCTGCTTGAAGCGATGGGCAGCCGCCTTAATCAGTCATTGAGCGAAGAGCAGCAACAAAAGCTCGCGAGCAATCCTTACACTTTCAAACCCAGTGAAGACAAACTCGCGGTGCTGCATAGCCAGATCCGCGCACAGCTTGGCCTAGCCTGCAGCCAATATTACGAGCATGCTCAGCACTATTTCGCTGGTGGTTTGGGTTGGGATAAGTGGCACACTATCGGTTTGCAAGGGATTACTGATATTTGCGCCCGTTTAGAGCAAGAGCAAAATGGAGTGTTGATCCGCAGTGCACTGACACATTTACCCGCGCAGCCACTCTACGCCGTGTTAGGGGCATTAGAGCATGTCACCTTGCCGAAAAAACTGGCGGAACGGTTAAGCGAGCTTGCGGATGCAGAAGTCAAAGCAAGCGATCCGGATCTGTTTTTGCTCTCGGCATTAGTGCGAGCCTTAGCCGGTGCGCCTACCAATATCTTGGATGCGACTTGCGATGCGATTCTCGCCTCACCTGCACTTTGCCATCAAGAAGTGTTGATTGCTCTCGCGGGGCGCAGTTGGAACTGCCTACAGAATACAGGGCGTGCACAGCGCTTTTTAGTCCGTTTAGCGCAAACGCAAAATCAAGCGTTATTTAATCAGTTGTTTGCCGATGTGGTCATGCTGCCTGCGCTGCGTGGAGTGATGCTGCCTTTGCTGCATGCCAGCCCATCACCAGAATTGGCACACGCACTGCAACAACTCCAACAGATGACGCGAGGATAAACCATGCTTGGCGATTTACTCTTGATACTGGCACTCTGTTTTGCCGGATTTCTGTTTTGGCAGCAGCGCCATCAAGCCGAAATCGCCAAACAAGCGATTCAACGTCACTGCGATCAGCTTGATTTACAATTGCTCAATGTAGCCTTTGGCCAGCATAAGCTGAAAACACCTTCTGGAGCATGGCGCTGGCATACGATTTATCTGTTTGAGTTTTCGTCACTTGGTGATGATTGCTACCAAGGCAAGTTAGAAATGCAGGGATTTAGAGCGGTACGTTTTGCTCTGCCACCACATCGGATGGGGTAGCGCGTTCTGCCTCTGCTGCCCATACAAACTGACTGCAAGGGCCGTAGAATTCATCAAAATCCGCGCGGTGTTCAAAGCCTAACTTTTGCAAAAGAGTACGCGCGGCCTCATGTTGAGCCTTAATGGTCGCGACCACAATCTGCAAGCTGAAACGCTGACAAATAATAGGAAAGAAAGCATTTAATGCTTCACTAGCCAGTCCCTGCCCCCAATAAGCTTTATCAAATAAGAAGCCGAGTTCTGCGCGCCCTTCACTTTCAAATTCGATGAACACATGCCCCATGTACTCACGATTATAGTTATCAAGCACCGCCATGGCGTACAAAGAAGCATCGTGCAATACCCGTTGGAACAGCTGCTTCGCCGCGGCTACTGTGGTTGGCCCATTCATCTGAGAACGGTTTTTCGCACAATAATTGAGCACCAAAAAATCAGACTCTAGCGCCTCGGTGTAAGGGATAAGTAGCGTTCTGCGCGTCGCGATGGTCACGGACATTCCTTGTACAGAAGATCAATCAAACGGAAAAAGCGCCTTCCCGAAACAGAAAGGCGCTATTTATTTCACCTGACCTTGATCAGGTACCTTTCATCCCAACGATTGAGAGATGGAAGGTAAAGCCGCTGACGTTGTTATTTTAATGGTGTACCGAACCCGTAATGCGCTCATTTTATTAAGCTTAGTGTGCGCGGGCTCTATAGCCTGAAATATTCAAAAGCACAGTGACAAACTGGCAATGGTTATTTCAGTTGCGAGAGATAATAAGATTAAGGAAAGCCCCGACACAGCATGTCGGGGCTTAATCTTACTCGCAGCATCCGGCTACTTGAATGTGCTCCATGCATCATCCTTAACTCGCTGATCCTTTCAGCGAACTCCGAGCATCGCCGTCCTAGCGGTGTCCTACTCTTCCTGATGCCAAATTATCCTATTCAGCGATCGTCACTTGTTCCTTGAGCGGTGTCCTTGCCATCATCCTGATGGTGTTCCCTCTCACATCCTTAGAGTGTCCTAGTCTTCCTTGCAGCTCACGTCTCTGTGGGCTAACGCTATCCTTGGCGTTTCCTGCATCCTGCGGTGGTTATCCTCACCACTTCTCATCCTGAGAATTACAGTTCCTAGGTCATTTCCTTCGACAACAGATAATTTACTCGTTTTGCTTTTTCGTACAAGCCACTAAGAGAATTCAAATAAAACTGCACAGAACGAAATCAGGAAATGCCTTTAAATTTCAAAGTGATAAATCGATTACATCATTATTTCCGCATCCATTCACTGCCTTGGCTTACACAAGATGTAAGCGATCTCTCACAAACCATTGCCCCTTTTGCTCATCAGACTTTCTCAGTAAGATGGCAACACACCAGAATAAGGAACCATTATGCTGACCAAAGACGTGTCACAAGAGCTGGAAGAGATCCTCACTAGCCTCAGCCAACAAGGCAAAGAGCCTTCTGTCGCGCTGGTCAAAGCGCGCTTAAAAACGCCTGTACCTATGCCTGCGATCATTGCCACCATCAAAAGTTGGAAAAGCACCCAGCGTATCCCCAAGGTGGAAATCGCTACTGCTAATGCCAGTAACAACCTTGAGCAGCGCATTGAAATGTTAGAGCAGACGATTATGCAGCTCACGGCACGTATTGAAGCGCTCGAAACGACAAACACAGGAGCTCAATAATGAACATTTGGGTCGATGCCGATGCGTGTCCGAAAGTGATCCGTGAAACGCTGATCCGTGCAGCAGAACGCACTGGCGTGATGTGTACGTTCGTGGCAAACCATTTGATCCCACTGCCCAAGCGCGACAACATTCGCGCGCTACAAGTCTCTTCGGGGTTTGATATTGCCGATAATGAAATCGTAAAACGTACTGAAGTGGGCGATTTAGTGATTACGGCAGATATCCCTCTCGCCGATGAAGTGATCAGCAAAGGCGGTTTGGCGCTGAATCCCCGTGGTGAGCTATACACCAAAGAGACCATCAAAGCGCGCCTGAATATCCGCGATTTTATGGATACCATGCGCGCCAGCGGTATTCAAACCGGCGGCCCTGCCGCGCTTTCACAGACTGAACGCCGCGAGTTTGCCAATCATCTGGATCGTATTTTGGCGAAACGCTCAGTGTAATCATCACTCTCTCGATGTAAAAAAGCCTGCGATATACGCAGGCTTTTTCTTGTGCAGAGCAAACACTATGGCGTGTAGTAAGTGGCTGCGCCAGGGCCAACTGGCAGACCCAACACAAATACCCATACGTAAAACAGTAAGCTCCAACCCACCATAAACACCACTGAATATGGCAACATGGTGGCGATCAGCGTACCGATACCGAGGTTTTTCATATAACGTGTCGCCACCGCCAGAATCAAGCCGAAGTAGCTCATCATCGGGGTGATGATGTTGGTCACCGAATCACCAATACGGTAGGCGGCTTGAATCACTTCTGGGGCATAACCGACCTAGCATCAGCATAGGTACGAAAATCGGCGCGGTGACTGCCCATTGCGCTGACGCCGAACCAATCATTAAGTTGATGTAACCACACATCAAAATGAAAGCGAAGAACAACATGGGACCCGTTAGACCAATGTCTTTCAGGAAATCGGCACCTAATACTGCCAACACTTGACCAAACTTAGTCCAGTTAAAAAACGCGACAAACTGCGATGCAAAAAACACCAACACAATGTACACACCCATTGAAGACATGGATTTGGACATCGCATCAATCACATCGCGTATCGGTTTTCATGGTGCCGACCTACTCGGCCATACAACATAACCTGGGATAGCGAAAAACACGAAAATAAATGCCACGATGCTCTTTAAGAATGGCGAACCGGAAACTTGGCCATCAGCACCACGCAAAATAGCCATCGGCAGGAACAATCGTCCACGCTAAGAGTGCACTCACCACCAGCACAGCCACACCCGCATACGCTAACGCTTTTTTCTCAAGTGATGTCAGCAGACCCATTTTGTCTTGGCTCAGATCATCACTGGCTTCGCTGACATGATATTTGCCGAGTTTAGGCTCAACAACTTTCTCCGTCACCAATGCACCTAAAATCGTGATCACGAAAGTCGATGCGGCCATAAAGTACCAGTTAACTTCTGGGCCAACACTATAGGTTGGGTCAATCATACGAGCAGCTGTTTCAGTAATGCCCGATAGTAGCGGATCAACCGTACCAATCAGCAAGTTCGCCGAGTAACCACCGGAAACCCCCGCAAACGCCGCAGCCAAGCCCGCTAATGGGTGACGACCTAACGAATGGAATAGCATCGCAGCAAGTGGAATGAGCACCACATAACCTAATTCAGATGCGGTGTTAGAGATGATGCCTGCAAACACCACAGTGAAAGTCACCATGCGTTGCGAAGCCCCCATCACCAGGCCACGCATCGCAGCAGAGAGCAAGCCTGAGTGTTCTGCAATCGCGACACCCAGCATCGCCACCAATACCGTACCTAAAGGTGCAAAGCCAACAAAGTTTTTCACTAAGTTGGTCACGATCAGCTCAAGTCCGTCCGCATTAAGTAAGCTAACAACTTGGATCATGCCATCAGCAGCGCGGCCTTTCGCACCTTCTGGGCGCGGGTCAATCACTGAGAGCTCAAAGTATCCCGCGATGCCTGAAGCCACCAGTAGTACAACACAGAAAATGGCAAATAAAGTGATGGGATGGGGTAATAGATTCCCCAAATATTCGACACCATCGAGAAAACGGGTAATAAAAGGTTTCTTAGGTGTATTTTGATTTATTGAAGCAGATGAACTCATCTGTTCCCTCCTTGTCTTGATTCCTATGCATTTGTGACAAAAATGTCAAAAGCGCGGGCAGAGTACTCGACAAGAAAGGTAAATTAAAAAGCAAAGATGTTACAAAATCTATCTGAAAGAACAATATTCATCCAATTTTAAAAATTAACCAGATGATCATTGCAAAGAACAACCATCTGGTTAGAAAAATATCTCGCTATGAATCGGTTCTCCCGCAATCCATTAACGCTGAACGGCTTTAAATCGAGGGTTAGACTTGCAGATCACATACAAACGGCCACGGCGTTTGACGATTTGACAATCTGGGTGACGATTTTTAGCGCTTTTTAGCGAGCTGAGCACTTTCATTTGGACTCCTTAGCAAACTGACCAAAACGACGAGCAAAGTTAGCGACGCGGCCTTCTTTCTGTACCACGCGCTGTTTACCGGTATAAAACGGATGAGACTCTGAAGAAACTTCAACAGTGATATAGGGATAGGTTTTACCTTCCCACTCAATAGTGCGATCGGTTTGTAAAGTCGAACCGACCACAAAGTAGTGATCGACAGTCGTATCGTGGAACACCACTTTACGATAATCAGGATGAATGCCTGCTTTCATTTTAAACTCAACACCTCAAATTGTTATGTTATAACATTTTAATTAATAATTATTCTCAAGGTGATTTGCAAGCGATTTTTACGCCGAGCTATGCTATTTTTGCGCTCTCAATACCTATAAATACAGATAAAAAACATGTATCCCATTGAACCTGTAGCGATTATTGAAAGTCCGTACCAAGAAAAATTTGCGGTACCAAGACAACCTCGATTAGTGCCGAGTGCCACCGCTCGAATCAAACTGTTGGGGGAATGTAACTGTGCAGAGGCCATTCGCGGTATTGAGCAATTTAGCCATGTGTGGCTGCTATTTTTGTTCGACCAAAACCTCGCCGCAGGTTGGAAACCCACCGTACGTCCTCCTCGTCTCGGAGGGAATGAACGAGTCGGTGTGTTCGCCTCACGAGCGACTTTCCGCCCCAATGGGATTGGTATGTCAGCGGTTGAACTACGTGGTGTCAGCAAAGAAGGCGACCAGTATTATCTTGAGCTCGGCAGCGTTGATTTAGTTAATGGCACACCGATTATTGATATCAAACCTTACATCCCCTACTCCGATTCAATTGTGGATGCACAAGGCGGTTATGCGGAGCAAGAACCCGAACGCATTCGCGTAACGTTTGCCGATGCCGCTCAGCAAATACTCAAAGCACATCCAGAAGGTGAAATTCGTCGTGCGGTGATCAGTGAAGTATTGGCACAAGATCCGCGTCCGGCTTACAAAAAAAATCGTGCTGACGACAAGTTATATGCGGTGAATTTGTACGATTGGAACGTGAAATTTACCGTTAACGCTGAAGCAATCGTTGTCAACGCAATTGAACCCTTTTGACAAAACCATTTGGCTGATATTATTAGCGCCCAAATTCGCTTTATAACGTTACTCCTATAAATAAAGCGATCCCTTAAACTTTGATGAAACGGATACCATAGAATGCGTACCAGTAAATATCTTCTTTCCACTCTGAAGGAGACTCCAAACGACGCAGAAGTCGTGAGCCATAAGCTCATGCTACGTGCAGGTATGATCCGTAAGCTGGCTTCAGGTCTTTATACTTGGCTGCCTACCGGTCTGCGTGTACTGCGTAAAGTCGAAACCATCGTTCGCCAAGAGATCGATAATGCTGGTGCAATCGAAACCTTGATGCCGGTGGTACAGCCGTTTGAATTGTGGGAAGAGACTGGTCGCTCTGAAAAAATGGGGCCAGAGTTGCTGCGCTTTACTGATCGCCATGAACGTCCGTTTGTATTAAGCCCAACCGCAGAAGAAGTGATCACCGCTCTCGTTCGTAATGAAGTGAACTCTTATAAGCAACTGCCACTGAACCTGTACCAAATCCAAACCAAATTCCGTGACGAGCGTCGTCCACGTTTTGGTGTGATGCGTGCGCGTGAATTCTCAATGATGGATGCTTACAGCTTCGACATCGACAAAGACGGCCTGCAAAAATCTTATGACGCGATGCACGCAGCTTACTGCAAAGCTTTCGATCGCATGGGTCTGGATTACCGTCCAGTGCTGGCTGACAGCGGTGCAATTGGTGGTAACGGTTCACAAGAGTTCCACGTTCTGGCAGAAAGCGGCGAAGATCTGATCGTATTCTCAACCGAATCGGACTACGCAGCGAACATCGAAAAAGCAGAAGCACTGGCACCAGCGACTGAAGCGGCTGCGCCAACTCAGGAAATGACGTTGGTGGATACTCCAAACGCGAAAACAATCGCGGAATTGGTTGAGCAACACGGTCTGCCAATCGAAAAAACCGTGAAAACGCTGTTTGTAAAAGCCTCTGATGCGATCGATGCATCTATCATTGCACTGATCATCCGTGGTGATCACGAACTGAACGAAATCAAAGCAGAAAATCTGCCAGAAGTTGCCTCTCCACTGGAAATGGCCAACGAAGAAGAGATTCGTGCGTTGATCGGAGCTGGCCCTGGTTCATTAGGTCCTGTAGGCCTAAAACTGCCATTCATCGTTGACCGTACGGTTGCAGTCATGAGCGATTTCGGCGCTGGCGCGAACATCGACGGCAAACACTACTTCGGTATTAACTGGGGTCGTGACGTTGAACTCGGCAAAGTCGAAGATCTGCGTAACGTAGTAGAAGGTGATCCAAGCCCATGTGGCAAAGGGACTCTGATGCTTAAGCGCGGTATTGAAGTCGGTCACATCTTCCAGTTGGGCACCAACTACTCTGAAAAAATGAACTGTGGCGTGCTCGATTCAAACGGTAAAAACGTCATTCTTGAGATGGGTTGCTACGGTATCGGCGTCTCTCGCGTCGTCGCGGCAGCCATCGAACAAAACCATGACGATTACGGCATTATCTGGCCTGATGCGATTGCACCTTTCCAAGTGGCTATTGTGCCGATGAACATGCACAAATCTGAGCGTGTTCAGCAAGCCGCTGAAAAATTGTATGCAGAATTGACAGCTGCAGGCATCGAAGTGCTGTTTGATGATCGTAAAGAGCGTCCGGGCGTCATGTTCTCAGATATGGAACTGATCGGCGTGCCACACACCATCATCATTGGTGATCGCAGCATGGATGAAGGTCACTTCGAATACAAAAATCGTCGTAGTGGTGAAAAAGAAGCGGTGGCGATGGCATCCATCATCGACTTTATCCAAGCCAAACTGGCCTAATTTTCGGTCACATTCACTTACAAAGGCTGCCTTCGAGCAGCCTTTTTATTACCACGTTTTCCCCAAACTACTTGGATTTGCAGGTAGGCGGCAAGTGAGTTCATCCCATGAGCATAGAGAGGCTATGTGATTGGGGTGAACGAACGCGGCCAACACCGCTGCAACTTCAAGAAGGAAGGGGATATTAATATTAGATTCATTTTTCATCATCTACACTGAGTCAAAACCAGAGGAGATAGCCCATGGATCTAAAATCATTACTTAACCAAGCACTAAGTTCCGATCTAGTGAAAAAAGGCAGTGAACAGCTTAAAAACCTAGGTCAAGATAAAAACCAGCTCGGTGCTTTGGGTGCTGGCGCGTTAGGTGGCGGCTTATTGGGCATGCTGCTTGGCTCAAAGAAAAGTGCTAAATGGGGCAAAAGCGCGCTAAAAGTCGGCGGTGCTGCTGCACTTGGCGCACTGGCGTATAAGGTCTACAACGATTGGAACGCCAATCAAAAAGGCAATACCACACCGACTCCGTTTGATGAAAGCAATCCTCGTCATGAGCTGATCATTTTAAAAGCCATGATTGCCGCCGCGAAAGCCGATGGGCATGTGGATGAGCAAGAGATGGCGCGAATCCAACAAGCGATTGAAGAGCTAGGCGCAGATAACCAAGTACAACAATTGGTGGAACAAGAGCTGCGCAAACCACTGGATCCTGCTGAAATCGCTCGCTTTGCGCAGAACCCAGCTCAAGCCTCTGAGCTGTATCTGGCGTCATTGCTGATTGCCGATGAACAGAACTTTATGGAAAAAGCTTATCTCAATGAACTGGCTAAACAACTAGGCTTGGATGCTCAATTGGTCGCGCAACTGAACTTACAAGTCTCTGGCTAATAATTCACCACTCATGAGGCTTCATTGAGCCAGCGCAAGTAGTAGGTTTGGTATTTCTCTGCTCTCAAGGTATATTGAGAGCAGTTATCATTTGAGGACACCCTGATGAAAGTTTATGACTGTTGCGAACTGGTACGCGAGCTTTATGCGCAAATTGGTAGTGGTGATCAAGGCTATATTCCGCAAGCCATCAGCTGTGCTGTACGTGCATTAAACGAGATTGCGGCTGATACCGCCCTGCCACTGGCGGCACGAGAAAAAGCGGCGTTTGCGGCAGCGAATTTACTGATTTCCGATTTTGAGGATTAATCACCATGAATCTCGCGAATTTTGCCACTATGGATCCGATCATGCTGATGAGCATCATTAACATGAAACTGCGTGACGACTTTGGTGGCGATTTGGATAAATTGGTTAACTATTTCGATATTGATCGCAGCGCGTTAGAAGCTAAGCTAGCGAGCGCTGGTTTTGAATTTTTACCGCAAGTCGGCCAATTCCGCTAAATCAACGGTTATCGCAAAGCGCCCTTTCAAATCGGGGCTGACAAAACGAAAAAAGCGCAGAAGTTCTCTGCGCTTTTTGTTGTGCTTAAGCTTAAATCAATTAGCCAAAATATTTACGAGCATTCTGGAACATACGCATCCAAGCGCCGTTCTCACCCCAGTTATCAGGGTGCCACGAGTTGGCGACGGTACGGAATACACGCTCAGGGTGCGGCATCATAATCGTCACACGACCATCTTGAGTGGTTAAACCGGTAATCGCATTCGGTGAACCGTTCGGGTTGCTTGGGTAAGCTTGGGTTGGCTGACCAAAGTTATCCACGAAACGAATCGCTACGGTGCCAGATTGCTCAATTGCCGCCAAATGCAGAGCATCACGCACTTCCACACGACCTTCACCATGAGAAACTGCAATCGGCATTCTTGAGCCCGCCATCTCGCTAAAGAACAGCGATGGCGATTTTTGCACTTCGACTAAGCTAAAGCGCGCTTCAAAACGATCCGATTCGTTACGCACAAAACGTGGCCATAGCTCAGCACCCGGGATCAAATCACGCAGGTTAGACAGCATTTGACAGCCGTTACACACCCCAAGTGAGAAGGTATCTTTACGTTGGAAGAACTGCTCAAACTGCTCACGCGCTTGGGCGTTAAACAGAATCGATTTCGCCCAACCTTCACCCGCACCCAGTACGTCACCGTAAGAGAAGCCACCACAAGCCACCAGACCTTGGTAAGCATCGAGCACGGTTTGCCCAGTCAGAATGTCGCTCATATGCACATCAACCGCATCAAAACCAGCGCGGTCAAACGCTGCCGCCATTTCAACGTGTGAGTTGACGCCTTGCTCACGTAAAATCGCCATTTTCGGACGCACACCTTTGGCGATGTACGGCGCAGCAACGTCGGCTTGCACATCGTAGGTTAACTTCGCATTCAAGCCCGGGTCGCAGTTATCTTGTTTGGCCGCAAACTCTTGATCGGCACAGGCTGAGTTATCACGCAGCGCTTGCATCTTATGGGTCATTTCCGCCCAGATGGTGCGCAGTTCAGTACGAGAGCGCTCAATCAAGACTTCCTCACCACAAGTGATCAGCAAGCGATCCGACGCTTCTACTTCACCAATCACGTGAGCACACGCTTCTAAGCCATGGGCGGCAAGCGTTGCCAGAACAGCATTCAGCTCATCATTTTTCACCTGAACCACAGCGCCAAGCTCTTCATTGAACAGTGCCGCCAGTGCATCATCACCCAAGGTTTCAATATTGGCTTTAATACCACAGTGACCCGCGAAAGCCATTTCCGCCAACGTCACCAATAAACCGCCGTCACCTTTGTCGTGGTAAGCCACCAGCTTGTCGTTACGCACCAGAGTTTGCACTGCATCAAAGAAGCCTTTGAGCTGTGCCGCGTTATCCACATCAGCAGGTTTATCACCCAACTGTTTATACACTTGCGCTAATGCCGTTGCTCCAAGACGATTTTGACCGTTGCCCAAATCAATCAAGATTAAGCTTGTCTCGCCAAGGTCAGTACGCAGTTGTGGGGTCACGGTTTTGCGAATGTCTTCCACACGTGCGAAAGCGGTGATGATCAGTGATAGTGGCGAAGTGACTTCTTTCTGCTCGCCATTTTCCTGCCACTTAGTTTTCATCGACATCGAGTCTTTACCCACTGGGATTGTGATACCCAGTGCTGGACACAACTCTTCACCTACCGCTTTCACTGCTTCATACAGACCGGCATCTTCACCCGGATGGCCCGCTGGAGACATCCAGTTCGCAGAGAGTTTGATGCGTTTCAGCTCGCCAATATCGGTTGCGGCTATGTTGGTAATAGCTTCACCGACCGCTAAACGTGCGGAGGCACCGAAATCCAGCAGCGCAACTGGGGTACGCTCCCCCATCGACATGGCTTCGCCGTGGTAAGAATCAAAACTCGCGGCCGTTACCGCGCAGTTAGCCACTGGTACTTGCCATGGACCGACCATTTGATCACGTGCGACTAAGCCCGTGACTGAACGGTCACCGATGGTGATCAGGAACGTTTTTTCTGCTACTGCAGGTAAACGCAGTACACGATCCACGGCTTCATTAAGCTCAATACCAGAACGCTCTAGCGCTGGGCTTGAAACTTTCAGTGTGCTCGCTTCACGATGCATTTTCGGCGGCTTACCCAGCAGAATATCCATCGGCATATCAATCGGCGTGTTAGCAAAGTGGCTGTCTTCAAGCGTCAAATGGCGCTCTTCGGTCGCTTCACCCACTACAGCATAAGGCGCGCGCTCACGCTGACAGATTGCATCAAACAGCGGCATATCTTCCACTGCAACCGCCAGCACATAACGCTCTTGCGATTCGTTACACCAGATTTCCAGTGGGCTCATACCCGGTTCATCATTCGGCACGTTGCGCAGTTGGAATTTACCACCGCGATCGCCATCGTTAACCAACTCAGGCAGCGCGTTAGAGATACCGCCCGCGCCCACATCGTGGATAAACGCGATCGGGTTTTTGTCGCCGAGTTGCCAACAACGGTCGATCACTTCCTGACAACGACGCTCCATCTCTGGGTTCTCACGCTGTACTGAAGCAAAATCCAGATCTTCGGCGGATTGACCAGATGCCATAGAAGATGCCGCGCCACCGCCCAGACCGATGTTCATCGCAGGGCCACCGAGTACGATCAGTTTGGCACCAACAGGGATCTCTTTCTTCTGAATATGCTCAGCACGGATGTTACCCATACCGCCAGCGATCATGATTGGTTTATGGTAGCCACGTACCTCTTCGCCCGCATGTGAAGTCACTTTTTCTTCATAAGTGCGGAAATAACCCAGCAGGTTCGGACGACCAAATTCGTTGTTGAACGCCGCGCCACCCAATGGGCCTTCAAGCATAATATCCAGCGCATTGACGATGCGGCTTGGCTTACCAAAATTACTTTCCCATGGCTGTTCAAAACCGGGAATACGCAAGTTCGAAGTAGTAAAGCCCACCAAACCCGCTTTTGGCTTACCGCCAATACCCGTTGCGCCTTCATCACGGATTTCACCACCAGAACCTGTTGAAGCACCCGGCCAAGGAGAAATTGCCGTTGGGTGGTTGTGGGTTTCCACCTTCATCAAAATGTGCGCATCTTCATGGTGATAGGTGTATTGACGGCTATCTGGAGCTGGGAAAAAACGGCCAACCGTCGAGCCGGTCATTACCGCGGCATTATCTTTATAAGCGGAAAGCACATAATCCGGCGTCTGTTCAAAGGTGTTTTTGATCATTTTGAACAGCGATTTGTCTTGTTTAACCCCATCAATGGTCCAATCGGCGTTGAAAATCTTGTGGCGGCAGTGCTCTGAGTTCGCCTGTGCAAACATCATCAGTTCAATGTCGTTAGGATTACGACCCAGTTTGGTGAAGCTCTCAACTAGGTAGTCAATTTCATCTTCAGCCAATGCCAGACCTAGGGAAACGTTTGCCTCTTCAAGCGCACGACGACCACCCGCCAACACATCAACCTGACTCATCGGAGCGGGCTCTGCAACGCTAAACAGTTGCTGTACATCGGTGAGTTCTGCGAACACCACTTCCATCATACGATCGTGCAGCAGCGCCTTAAGTGTTGCGATTTGTGCGGCGGTCAGAGCCATTTCTGCTTCAACATAATAAGCCGTACCGCGTTCTAAGCGCTTGATACTACGCAGACCACAGTTATGGGCGATATCCGTTGCTTTTGAAGACCAAGGAGAAATGGTTCCGGGACGCGGGGTCACTAATAACAGTAAACCTTGTGGTTCATGTTCTTGAATGGTTGGACCATAAGTGAGCAGTTTTTCGAGCTTTTCCAACTCTTGCGGATTGAGCTCTGCCTTGAGATCGGCAAAGTGCATAAACTCGGCGTAAATGCCTGTCACTGGGAGGTGTTGTTCACGACACGCGGTGAGGAGCTTGTTAACACGAAACTCTGAAAGAGCTGGGGAGCCACGCAAAATTCTCATGTGCTTAGGTCTCTATGTCCAATTGATTGAGGTGTAATTGGCATAAACTCTTTGAAATACAGAACATTAAACTCTATTTGTTGAATGTATGCCGATTTCACCTCTACTAATGGCTGCGCATTATAGAGGATTTCTTTTTGTGACGTAACACCAAAAGCAACCGTTTGCGTCATTTTTTTCGTTAATTTTGAGTTACGACCCATTTGCACAAATCTTCGAGCAAAATGACAGCTTAATCAGTGAGGACTTTGCCAAAACCAGCGCCTTTGATATAAAGGCATCTGTCTTGATGAGAGAAAACCCAAATTGATGACTCCTTTTGCATATAAATTCCCCGTTCGCGCACTTTGGCTAGGCCTATTGAGCCTTATCTTAGTCGGTTGCCAAATCGACTCTGAGCCCAAAAGCGAGTTGGAAAAAATCCGTGAACGTGGGGTTTTACGTGTAGGCACTCTCAATAATCCCCTCTCCTACTACATCGGCCCAGATGGCCCAACAGGATTAGATTACGAATTAGCCCGTGAATTTGCTAAAGAGCTTGGCGTGAAATTGGAAATGAAGCCGGCATATCGCCTTTCTAGCCTATTCCCAGCCCTAAAAAATGGAGAGGTGGACATCATTGCCGCAGGCTTAAGCCAATCGGAAGATCGACTCAAAGATTTCCGTGCAGGTCCGGCTTATTATTATGTTTCACAACAGGTGGTCTACAAGAAAGGAGGCTGGCGTCCGCGCAACTTCAAACAGGTGGTCGAAAAGCAGCAAGAACGTTTTAAAAGATAATCCTGAATTGGCCTTTTTCAGCGTGGTAGATGATTCCCATTTTGAACATACCTTGCAGGCTAAACAGCAAAAATACCCAGACTTTCAATTTCATGTCGATAGCAATTCCGATGTGAATGACTTACTGAAAAAGGTCTCACAAGGTGAGTTACTGTTTACTATGGCCGACTCTGTTGAAGTGTCGCTTTCTCAACGTGTCTACCCAGAACTGACTGCCGCCTTTGAACTGACCGAAGACCAACCCATTTCATGGTTTACACGTCGTGCCGACGATGAAAGTTTGTACGCTTTAATGATTGAGTTTTTTGGTAATCTCAAACAATCGGGCTATTTGGCTTCGTTGGAAGAAAAATACATCGGCCATATTGGTGCCTTTGACTATGTCGATACCCGCGCATTTATTCGTGCCTTAGACACTCGGTTACCTAAATGGACGCCCCTTTTCCAGAAGTATTCGGCGGAATTTGATTGGCGCTTAGTCGCGGCGTTGGCTTACCAAGAATCACACTGGAACCCGTTATGCAAAATCACCCACCGGGGTGCGGGGCTTGATGATGCTTACCCTTCCGACCGCCCGTAGCGTCGGCGTGGTTGATCGTCTGCATC
Organism: Vibrio metoecus; assembly: GCF_000696385.1. GTDB lineage: Bacteria > Pseudomonadota > Gammaproteobacteria > Enterobacterales > Vibrionaceae > Vibrio > Vibrio metoecus. The sequence continues at coordinate 41,877 of NZ_JJMN01000068.1, forward strand.
CGGAACAATCGATCCGCGGGGGCGTCGAGTATTTACGCCGTATGATGGAACGCGTTCCCGCTTCTATCCCTGAGCATGAAAAGATCTGGTTCGCCTTGGCCTCTTACAATATTGGTTATGGGCATATGATGGATGCGCGTCGCTTAACCAAAAATCAAGGCGCAGACCCCGATTCTTGGGCGGATGTAAAAGACCGCCTTCCCCAGCTACAACAGAAAAAATACTTTACTCAAACTCGTTATGGCTACGCACGTGGTGATGAAGCTCGTAACTATGTTGAAAACATCCGCCGTTATTATCAAAGTATTATCGGTCATCTTGAGCAACGTCAGCTCATGACGGGAGATGACAACATTGAAGACCTTGCAGTAATTGCTCTCGATGAGGAGGCGCTGACCGATGAGGTTGGTACTGAAGACATTGAATCTGATGATGTACAACTGGAGTCAGACGCCGCAGACAATACTGACCCGAGTAGCACACCATTAGATGAGAAATAAAAAAATAGCCACTTGATTTTTTGGGAAGAAAACACGTAAATCAATCTGTGAACGATATCGCTTTCCTGTCGTCAAAAACAGGTAACATTCAAACGCAATAATAAAGCGATAAATTCAACAGACTTAGAGTTCTTGAAACGGCTGAGTGGTCATTTCAACAAAATAATAGGTCAATATTAGGGCTCCCTGACTCTCACGAGCAGGGGTTTTATGTCAGTCAGTCGTAGGAGGGTGTTTTATGTTGAGACGTAAACGTCAATCAAAACTCCTGAACAAAACCGTATCTGCCAATCGTCGTCGCCGTATGTTGGCCAACAGTAAGAAAAAAGTGTTGGCTCGTCATCGCGCTTTCGTACAGCAAATCAACTAACTCGTTACACCTCGAATGGCAAACATCGTTGCAGATGTTTGCCAAAGATTCACTTCTCTTCTTTTCTTTCTGCATCCCGCTTCGCTTTGATCTCTTTCCGACGTCGTTAGAAAAATGCTTGGAGCTGAGTACGACACTCTTCTTCTAATAGCCCTTTTTCTACCGTGGCATAATGATAAGCCGCCTGACTACTAAACAAATCCATCACCGTTCCTGCGGCTCCCGCTTTCAGATCTGGCGCACCGTACACAATTCGTTTCACTCGGCTATGCAGCAACGCCCCTGCACACATAGGGCAAGGTTCTAACGTGACGTATAACGTAGTATCGAGCAGACGATAGTTGTTAAGCACATTCCCAGCTTTACGAATCACTTCAATCTCTGCATGTGCTGTTGCATCATGATGAGTAATCGAGCAATTCCAACCTTCGGCAATGATTTCACCATCGCGGACTAATACGGCACCGACAGGGACTTCTCCCTGCGCTTCTGCTTGCGCCGCTAGCGTGATGGCTCGACGCATAAATTGTTCATCTTGAGGAGAAAACTGAGATTCGGGCAAAACCACACTCCTACGAGCATTAAAAACGTGATTCTAACGGAGATCGTAGAAAAAACGAAAGCCAGCCCAAGAAAAAGCCCACTCGCTTGAGTGGGCTTACAACGCATGATTAGGTAAAAATTACATGCTATAGGTATAAGGCGCTTGGATCCCCAATGGAATACCCACCGCCCAATACGCTAACAAGAAGATTGACCAGCCAATCAACATCGCAATCGAGTAAGGCATCATCATCGAAGCCAAAGTACCGATGCCCGTTGCTTTCACATAGCGTTGGCAATACACCACCACCAGAGGGAAGAACACCATCAGTGGAGAAATGATGTTAGACACTGAATCCCCAACACGGTACGCCGCTTGAGAAAGCTCAGGTGAAATCCCTACCGCCATCAACATTGGCACGAGAATAGGACCAATCAACGCCCATTTTGCTGATGCTGAACCCACAAGCAGGTTAACCATAGCCGTCAGCAGAATCATCCCCACAATCGTGGCTTGTCCCGGTAAGTTCATCGCTTTCAGACCTTCTGCACCATACAGTGCCAACATTGTACCAATGTTGGATTGGCCGAATGCCGAAAGGAACTGAGCACAGAAGAATGACATGACGATATAAGCGCCCATCGTCGACATAGTGCCAGACATAGCCTTGATGACATCGTTGCTGTTCTTAAAGGTTCCCGCAACACGGCCGTAGACGATACCCGGAATGATAAACAGGATAAAGATCAGTGGCACAATCGACTTCATGATCGGCGCAGTAAAGGCGGTGATCTCACCTTCAGGAGAGCGCAAAGCTGAGTTTTCTGGCCATACCGCCGCCACCAATAGTGCGATACCCACCACCATTGCCCAGCCGGCATAACGGAAGGCCGTTGATTCAATCGCAGTGAACGACCCCAGATCAGGTGCGGATTCCGCATCTTCATCCACTTTCGTCGCCGCCAAGCGTGGTTCAATCACTTTGTCCGTCACGTACCAGCCAATCGCCACAATGATGATTGAGGAAAGACCGGTGAAATAAATATTGGCTAACGGGTTAACTTGGTATGACTGATCCAACACTTGCGCTGCCGTTTGAGTAAAACCAGCTAGCAGAGGATCGATACCAGACGGAATAAAGTTCGCCGAAAAGCCGCCAGATACACCAGCAAATGCCGCAGCAATACCGGCCAACGGATGACGACCTGCAGCATGGAAAATAATACCGCCTAGTGGAATCACCAGCACATAACCCGCATCTGCCGCGGTATGTGAAACAATCGCCACCAAAATAAGCATTGGCGTTAACAATTTCACAGGCGTGACATTAAGCATTTTTTTCAGGCCTGTAGTAATAAAGCCTGAAGAATCTGCAACGCCCACCCCGAGCATAGCCACAAGAACGATACCCAGTGGCGCAAAACTGGTAAATGTAGTCACCATATTGGCCAGAAAATGAGCCAGTGATTCGCCAGTGAGTAGGTTTTTGATCTCTAAAGCCTGACCTGTACGCGGGTTAATTAAGTCAAAACTTAAATTGGAGAGTAGAGCAGAGGAGACCCAAACGATGACCAGTGCCCAAAAGAAGAGAATGGCAGGATCGGGGATTTTATTTCCTGCTCGCTCAATGAAGTTTAAAAAGCGATCCATCCCACTTGGCTTCGCGGATGGCGCTTGATTGATAGCTTGGTTACTCATAGTAAATTCCATAATGTGATGTTGCTGCGTGAGGCCTTATTAAATTGGCCTTCTGTATCCGTTTCGGATATCCGTGTGCCCCTTTGAAACAGGTCACAATGAAACGGAAATTTTTCAATTGGCATTGTATAGAAACGGCCTAACCAAAGCACAGAGTTCGTTCTCTTTTTACATATTTAGAGACATATTTTGCAAAAATGGCAAACCAAAGACACATAGTCGAAACACAATCAAAAAGACAACACATACAAAATTGAAACCAATTTGCAAAATCTCAGATTACTTAAATCATCACAAAACCTGTAAATAGGCCAACATAATGAGATAGCTAGCCAATGGACGCTAACGTTTCACGGTCGTGAAATCACACGGAGTCTAGAGTAAAGAGAATTGAGGGGTATTTTATAAAAGAAAACAAAACGACTGACTAATCAAACTCGCTGTATTTAGAAATCATCGTTTTCAACGTGACCGATTGCACGGCTCCCTGACGATCATGCCATACCGCTTCGATGGTCACTGTTTTGAGCGAACCAGAAACTGTCGCAGCAGGAACCGCCCAAGATAAAACATACAAGGGATGTGAGGCATCATTCCCTGAAACAATACTGCTATCAAAATTTGCCACAGACGTCGACGGTACCGCAGAAGAGGCTCCACGCGTACGAAACCATTCCAATTTTTGCTCAGCAAGATTTAGCGCTTCAATACTGTGCATCGCGTAATCAGCGCGTTGCTCGATATAAGCTTGTAATTTCACCAAGCCAAGCGCACCAATACCAATCAACACAAATGAGATCATCACTTCGATCAAGCTAAATCCACGTTGCTTATTGCGCATTCCAGCTTCCTTCTTTCCAGCGCGGCTTTACAAAATTACTCGCAATATGATCGATCACATCTTTATTAAAATTAAATACTAAGGAGTTATTAAATGCCGCTGCCTGGCCCGAGCTATCAAGAAACTGCCCACCAGTCACAGTAAATGAACCGTGTTGATAATAAGAGGCAATCGTTCTGAATGAGTCTGGTATGACACTTGGATTGTGATTTAAATATGTATTCGCTTCAAAAGAGGCCCAGTGCTGTGTTGATGGAACATAGTCCTTATTGAAATGAAACAACACTCCTTTTAACTCTCCATTACCCATAACGGAAAAAATCCCTTCATGAACCAAAATCAATACACCAGGTGTTTTATGAGAAGCTTCAGAAACCTTTTGCGTATAAACAGCATTAAGTTCACACCCCCCTTCAATCCATAGGTAATAATGTTTATTTTCTATTTGTTCCAATATTTTCTGTCCGCAATCAGGAACAATATTAGGTTGACCATTCGTATTTTCTGGAGCAAGAATTTGCGTGAACTTTGGATTGTTCTTTATTTTTTCATGCTGCTCCTCACTGACATCAAAGAACTCTTCAAATAAGCTCATTTCTGGTTGCTTAACAAAATCACTACCGATGGGCAGAGTTCCTGACGCACTGGATTTGTGTGTGGTTTGACAATCCTTCCCCGTTGGATTTAAGAATCCAGTATAGGGCGGTTTGTTAGGAATTAAGACTCCATCATTTTGTATAGCACCAGATGCATCAAAAATATTACTTATAGCGTAGCGCAATACATTCCCCACCCATCTGAATTAAAAACACCAGGGTCTGGAATAATATTAACACTCCCTCGAACATAAATATCAGAAGCTGATTGAATTGCACCATGAGCCATATTCCCTGAGATGAGAATATCTTTAACTAATGAAGAATAACCATAGTGGGAAGTCACTTTATACCCTGAACTGATTAAACTAAATTGAGGTATAACACCTAAGCCACTACCACAATCAGTAATCGTACCTGGGAGCCCATTGTAAAATAAAAACTGTGAATAACCACACTCTAGCCCACCCTCTGCGAGCCAGTGCTCTTGCCTAGCTTTTACTTCATTTTGTGCACGTTTAATCTGATAAAAAAGATTTTTATACGAACCGAGCGTCACAACCAATGCGATTGAAAGCAAAATAGCGGTAATCAGTAAAGTCGCGACACCTTTTTGATATTGAATCATTATTGCCAATTCCTTTGCTGAATCTGTAATGAAATAGCATGAGAGATATTAGGGGTATCTTTTAATTTCGCCATAATAGAAATCGTCATTAACGAACTATTGACCGATTGACCAGATAAAGGCGTTTCTGAAATTTCAAATTGATCAATTTTGATTTGTTTCGGGTCAAATAAATCAAAACATCCTGTCGCAGCAGAGACAACGCTGAGTGGTGAGGCGGAATCCTTTTGGCAGTACTCCAACATGTCATTATTTAATTGATAGACCGTATTACTCACCTTGGTGGATGATTTTCGATAAACATAACCCATTTTATTCGATGCTCGATAGATCACACCGACAGCACCAGATAGCCGCATAGATTGATTACCCACATCATCAAAACCAGCACGTTGGATATCCTCTTTCATCTGCTGCATAACGCTGCTAACTTGCTGAAGCAGCATAATTTCTTTACTGCGTTGCGCTGCTGCTTTTTGGTTAGACAAAAAGACCGTCCCGACAATAGCTAAAGCCATCGCCCCCACCAAAGCGGCAACCATAAATTCAATCAGCGTATTACCTTGCTGGTTAGCACTTTTCAAAGCCATATTTTGCCTCATTTTCGGTGCAAACTTTGATTCGCCCAGCCCGATTGTGCACTGTCACTTTGATTGAATCGGCAGCAGATTCCGACGGTTTAATAAAAAGACTGCCCGCTTCCTGAGGATTGCCCATTACATGATCAAATTTGACCTCAGTTAGTGTATTGGTCTTCGATACAAATACATTTTGATATCGCTGACCTTGCAACTGAGCAACCGTATTACTTGCATCGATCGCTGCCACATCCGATACGCTAGATAACACTAGTTGCCATTGACCCGTTATAGAAGGCAATCCTTGAATATGCACCCATAAATCCTGATTTCGAAAAACGGCTTCCGATTTAGCCTGAATGAGGAATCCCTGCAATTCATTGGCTAAATTGGTCATCTTCGTTTGCTGACTCACCTTTGAAAAATTAGGGGCAGCAAAAAGCAACATTGTGGTTAATACCGCAACGGTGATCAAAAGCTCCAGCAAAGTAAAGCCGCGATGCATTTCCCAAAATCCTTTGCAAACTGTGAGAGGAGGGTGAATCAACTTGCATAGATGCTAACAGCTATCAAAAATGGCGTTGTTTTATAAAGAGAAGTAATGGAAATGATTCGAAAAATTTTCTGCAAGCCAAGTGTGACTCAGCAACAAGGTATGACATTGATCGAATTAATGATCGCGGTAGTGATCGTGGGAATTTTAGCCAGTATCGCTTACCCAGCCTATACCAACTATGTTAAAGAAGGCCATCGTAAACAGGCAATGGCGGATATGGCCAAAATTCAGCTTTATTTAGAAGAAAAGTACAACAATGGCTATACGGCTACGGGCATTGTCGATGCCCAAAAAGTCTGTAATTCGTTTTGTAGCGTAGACAGTGATCGTTACAAGATTGTGGTCGAAACCGCCGCTAGCAGCTACGCCATTACAGCAACTCCGCAATCCACCAAAGGACAGAATAGTGATAAATGCAGCGGTAATACCTATACATCCCTCACGCTAAATGAGAAAGGGGTAACTGCACCTAGCGCATGTTGGAAATAAAAATCCGAATATCAACGTAATAAAATCATCATTGAGTGATTTACTGAAATAAGAAAAGACCAGCAAGCTGGTCTTTTCTTATTATTACTGATTGAATTTTGATTAACTGGTTAGGTCATCAAAAAACTTCTTCACACCATTAAAAAAGCCTTCAGCTTTTGGTTTGTGTTTCGTCGCCGCTTCACCACCGCAAGACTCTTCAAACTCTTTCAGCAGCTCTTTCTGGCGAGCACTCAAATTGACTGGGGTTTCGACCACAAGTTTGACAATCAAATCGCCTAATGCCGCAGAGCGAACACCTTTCACACCTTTACCACGCATGCGGAACATGCGGCCAGTTTGGGTTTCAGCTGGCACTTTCAGACTTACGCGACCATCCAGTGTTGGAACTTCCACTTCACCGCCCAGAGCCGCCATCGCGAAGCTGACTGGCACTTCACAGTACAAGTTGTTGCCATCGCGCTCGAAAATGTGGTGCTCTTTGACATGCACTTGTACGTACAAATCCCCTGCTGGTGCGCCCATTTCTCCGGCTTCACCTTCACCAGCTAGACGAATACGATCGCCCGTATCCACACCCGCTGGGATTTTGACATTGAGTGTCTTAGTCTTTTGCTTGCGACCTTGGCCATGACAGACGTTACAAGGATCTTTGATGATCTTGCCTTTACCATGACAGGTTGGACAGGTTTGCTGCACCGCAAAGAAACCCTGACGCATCTGAACTTGGCCATGACCATGACAGGTTCCGCAAGTTTGTGCTGAAGATCCTTTTTTCGCACCTGAGCCATCACAAGAGTCACAATGTACTAAGGTCGGTACTTCAATCTCTTTCGAGCAGCCACGAACCGCTTCTTCAAGGCTCAGCTCCATGTTGTAACGTAAGTCGGAGCCACGCTGTGCTCTCGGACCGCCGCCACGGCGACCACCACCAAAGATGTCACCAAACACGTCACCAAAAATATCGCCAAAGTCAGCACCGCCACCGCCGAAGCCGCCGCCGCCAAAACCACCTGCGCCTTGTTCAAACGCCGCATGGCCATATTGGTCATAAGCCGCTTTCTTCTGTGCATCGGTCAGAATTTCATACGCTTCTTTGACTTCTTTAAACTTTTCCGCCGCACCGGCATCTCCCGAGTTGCGGTCCGGGTGGTATTTCATCGCAAGGCGTTTGTATGCCTTTTTAATATCACGCTCGGAGGCGTCACGGCCTACGCCTAATACTTCGTAAAAATCACGTTTTGACATGTTCTCAGTCACCAATTTGTTACTGCCAACGGCTACGCCGCTCGGTGGGTATCGATATAGATAAGGGGGATCCCGTTGCCTTTATCTTTAGCGACACGCTTCAAACAGACGGGCGTAAGAGTTACCTCAAACGCCCGCTGCTTCAAAGTTCAATAAGAACTCAGCAAACCGCACGAGTTATTTCGTGCGGTATCGCTCAATTACTTCTTATCGTCGTTAACTTCTTCAAACTCAGCGTCAACTACGTCATCTTCTTTTGTTGAAGACTGTTCAGCGTTTGCACCTTGTGCTTGAGCTTGTTGCTGTGCGATTTCCATCAGCTTCTGTGCCGCTGCCATCAGTGCTTGCACTTTGGCATCGATTTCCGCTTTGTCTTCGCCTTTCTTCGCAGTTTCCAGCTCATTGATCGCTGTTTCGATCTTCGCTTTCTCATCCGCTGGCAGTGCTTCGCCTGCTTCAGTGATTTGTTTGCGAGTTGCGTGGATCATCTGGTCTGCTTGGTTACGCGCTGTCGCTAACTCTTCGAACTTTTTGTCCGCTTCTTTGTTCGCTTCAGCTTCTTGAACCATTTTTTCGATTTCAGCATCGCTCAGACCGCCAGAAGCTTGGATAGTGATCTTCTGCTCTTTGCCAGTCTGTTTGTCTTTCGCTGAAACGTGCAGGATACCGTCCGCATCCAAATCGAAGATAACTTCGATTTGTGGCATACCACGTGGTGCAGCGTTGATACCCTCTAGGTTAAATTGACCCAGAGACTTGTTGTACATCGCTTGCTTACGCTCACCTTGCAGTACATGGATGGTTACTGCGCTTTGGTTATCTTCCGCCGTAGAGAACACTTGGTTCGCTTTGGTTGGGATAGTGGTGTTTTTCTCGATGAGCTTGGTCATCACACCGCCCATGGTTTCGATACCCAAAGACAGAGGCGTTACGTCTAGCAGCAGAACGTCTTTTACTTCACCCGCCAGAACACCACCTTGAACCGCAGCACCTACCGCAACCGCTTCATCAGGGTTCACGTCTTTACGTGGCTCTTTACCAAAGAATTCAGCTACTTTCTTCTGAACCATTGGCATACGAGTTTGACCACCGACAAGGATAACGTCAGTAATCTCGTTCACAGACAGGCCTGCGTCAGCCAGAGCAACTTTCAGTGGCTCCAGAGAACGTTGAACCAAATCTTCAACCAACGCTTCCAGTTTCGCACGAGTCACTTTGATGTTCATGTGCTTAGGACCGGTCGCATCTGCCGTGATGTATGGCAGGTTAACGTCTGTTTGCTGCGCAGAAGAAAGTTCGATTTTCGCTTTCTCAGCTGCTTCTTTCAGACGTTGCATTGCCAGCGGGTCGTTACGCAGGTCGATGCCTTGGTCTTTTTTGAATTCGTCAACCAGGTAGTTGATCATGCGGTTGTCAAAGTCTTCACCACCTAGGTGAGTGTCACCGTTGGTAGACAGAACTTCGAAGGTTTTCTCGCCTTCAACTTCATCGATCTCAATGATAGAGATATCGAATGTACCACCGCCAAGGTCGTATACTGCGATAGTGCGATCGCCACCTTGCTTGTCTAGGCCGTAAGCCAGAGCAGCTGCGGTTGGTTCGTTGATAATACGTTTAACTTCTAGACCTGCGATACGGCCAGCATCTTTGGTTGCTTGACGCTGAGCATCGTTAAAGTAAGCAGGAACAGTGATAACCGCTGCAGTGACTGGTTCACCGAGGAAATCTTCCGCGGTTTTCTTCATTTTCTTCAGTACTTCAGCAGACACTTGAGGAGCCGCCATTTTTTGGCCTTTCGCTTCAACCCAAGCATCACCGTTGTCAGCCTTAACAATCTTGTAAGGCATGATTTTGATATCGCGCTGAACTTCTTCGTCTTCAAAACGACGACCGATCAAACGCTTAATTGCAAATAGCGTATTTTGTGGGTTAGTAACTGCTTGACGTTTTGCAGGTTGACCCACCAGAGTTTCACCGTCTGTATAGGCAATTACAGAAGGAGTAGTACGCTCACCCTCTGCGTTTTCAATTACGCGAGGCTTGTCGCCGTCCAACACAGCAACACATGAGTTTGTAGTACCTAAGTCAATACCAATGATTTTACCCATCAGGCTATCTCCAAAAAAATTCTATGTTCGATTTGTATACCCCTAATGTGGGGATGGAGAATCGGGTTTCAACCCCTACTCACAAACCAAAACGGGCTTGTTTGCTTCTCGTATGCCCCTTAAATAAGGTCTTCAAAAACCATTTCAAGGGTAAAAGTGAAAAAAATTCAGATTTATTGTGTTTTGGGCATAAAAAAGCGAAGCCAATCAGCTTCGCTCTTCGTTTTACATGATTTGCTAGCGACTCAATGATGAGTTACTTAGAAACCATCACCATCGCAGGGCGCACCACTCGACCATTCAATTCATAGCCTTTTTGCATCACAAACATCACCGTGTTTGGCTCATGCTCGGCGCTTTCTTGAATCGACATCGCTTGGTGGAATTCAGGATTGAAGGTTTCACCGTGCGGATTGATCTCTTTCAAGCCGAACTTCGCAATGGTATCTACGAAAGTTTTGTGCGTCAGTTCCACACCTTCCAGTAGAGGTTTGATGGCTTCAACTTCGCTATCCGCGGCTTGAATCGCACGCTCAAGGTTATCAATCACTGGCAGCAGCTCTTCAGCAAAGCGACTGAGTGCGAATTTACGCGCTTTATCCACTTCTTGCTCGCTACGGCGACGCATGTTTTCGACTTCCGCACGCGCACGCAGCACATTGTCTTGCTGCTCTTTTACGCGCTCTTCGCTCACAAGCAGTGCTGCTTCTAGCTGAGCAATTTTTGCTTCTTTCTCATCAAGCTCATCCGCAGCTTGGTTCCAATCGATATCGGCATCTGTACCTACAACTTCAGCTTCGTTTTCAACCGCTTCTTGTTGCAGTTGCTCGTCTTTGTTTTTGATCTCTTCGTTGCTCATGATATCTCCAAAATTCACTTCATACTGGTCAGGAGAAATCGCCTAGTTGTCGATTTCCCAACACAAAAATTCGCATAAAAGCACAACTTGCCCTTATTATGGGGACGATGAATTCTGATTCAAGCCTAAATCGGTTGGAAACCCTATGAAAAAGCCATTCAACGTTCTTGCCATTATCGGCAAACCGCGAGATCAACAAGCAATTCAAACGCATAAAGAGATTTACCACTGGCTGATTTCATTAGGTTATTCGGTATTTATTGATGATCGTTTACGAGAAATTCTGACTGATTTACCAAGCGAACACTTTGCAAGTTTGATTGAAATCGGCAAAAAAGCGGATTTAGCCATTGTGGTCGGAGGGGATGGCAATATGCTTGGCGCGGCTCGCGTATTGTCCCGCTTTGATATCAGTGTGATCGGGGTCAATCGCGGCAATTTAGGCTTTTTGACCGATTTAAACCCAGAAGATTTCCAACAACGCTTACAAGAAGTGTTGGATGGCCACTATTTGCAAGAAACTCGCTTTTTGCTTGAAGCGGAAATTCATCGTCACGGGCAAATCAAAAGCCATAATGCAGCCTTGAACGAAGCCGTGCTTCATCCGGGTAAAATAGCGCATATGATTGAATTTGAAGTCTATATCGATGATAACTTCGCTTTCTCTCAGCGCTCCGATGGCTTAATTGTTTCCACCCCAACAGGTTCTACCGCTTACTCACTTTCCGGTGGTGGCCCAATCCTTTCGCCAAGCCTCAATGCAATCACCTTGGTGCCGATGTTTCCACACACGCTCTCATGTCGACCACTGGTGGTCGATGGCAATCGCCGCATCAAGCTTGTTGTCTCGCCAGATAATCGCGGCACTCAAGAAGTCAGTTGCGATGGGCAAATCTCACTCCCAGTCTCCCCTGGTGATGAAATTCATATTTATCAAAGCCCTAATGTACTGAAACTGATCCATCCCGAAGATTACAGCTACTATCATGTCCTGCGTACCAAACTGGGTTGGTCAAGTAAGCTGTTTTGATTCCGCTCACAGATTTCATTCATGAATAGAAAAGGCTGTGAAAAAATTTACCTGTGTAGCTTTACTGTATAAAGAAACAGTATAAACTGTTTCTTTATACAGTATTGGTTAATCATACAGGTGCAAACATGCTGGCTCATTTGAGTATCAATAACTTCGCTATCGTAAAATCGCTGCAATTGGAATTGTCAAAAGGAATGACCACCATCACAGGTGAGACTGGTGCAGGTAAATCCATCGCGATTGATGCTTTAGGTTTATGCCTTGGTGGTCGAGCCGAAGCCAGCATGGTGCGTCAGGGTGAAGATAAAACTGAAGTCAGCGCGGCATTTCATCTGGATAACAATCTACTTGCTAGCCGTTGGTTAGAAGATAATGAACTACTCGAAGGCAAAGAGTGCATTCTGCGCCGAATCATCACCAAAGATGGGCGTTCTAAAGCCTTTATTAATGGCAGCCCAGTTCCGCTTTCTCAGCTCAAAACGTTGGGACAACTGCTGATCAATGTACATGGCCAACACGCACATCAGCAACTCATGAAACCGGAATATCAGCTCAGTATGCTTGATCAATACGCAGGTCATGCAGACTTGCTCAAAGCCACGCGTCACGCCTACCAAAATTGGCGTCAAGCGAGCAATCAGCTCAAACAACTGCGTGACAATAGCCAACAAAACCAAGCTCAGTTGCAGCTTTTGGAATACCAAATTAAAGAACTCAATGAATTAGCTCTCGGTGAAGAAGAATTTGTCGAGCTTGAACAAGAGCACAAACGCTTAGCCAATAGCGGCGATCTGGCACTCAACTGCCAACGCGCAATTGAGCTACTCAATGAAGGTGAAGAGGTTAACGCCTTGGGTCTATTGCAGAATGTTAGTCATACGCTAATAGACTTAGCTGAAATGGATAGCAAACTGACAACGCTCCCTTCAATGGTGGCAGAAGCATTGATTCAGCTTGAAGAAACTTACCATGAGCTGCGCAACTATCTCGATTCGATTGATGTCGACCCAGAACGTATGTCATATGTTGAAGAACGCTATTCCAAAGTGATGTCGCTCGCACGTAAACACCATGTGCTTCCAGAAGAGCTGTATCAGCATCATCAAGCGCTGCTACAGCAGATCGCTCAGTTGGATTGTTCTGATGAAAAAATGTCAGCACTGGCGAGTGAAGTGGAAGTGCTCTACCAAACTTTCGTTACTGCTGCGGACAAACTGCATAAATCACGCACTCGCTACGCGAAAGAGCTAGATAAGCTGATAAGCCAAAGTATGCATGAACTCAGCATGGAAAAAGCCCAATTCAAAATTGAAGTAATGCAAGATAACGCGCACTCTTCACCATTAGGCTTTGATGCTGTGACGTTTTTAGTTTCGACTAACCCCGGACAACCACTGCAACCGATCGCCAAAGTCGCATCTGGTGGTGAACTATCACGTATGTCATTGGCGATCCAAGTGATCACTGCGCAGAAAGTAGATACTCCAAGCCTGATTTTTGATGAAGTCGACGTGGGTATTTCAGGTCCAACCGCAGCGGTTGTCGGCAAACTATTACGCAAATTAGGTGAATCAACTCAGGTACTGTGTGTTACCCACTTACCTCAAGTGGCAGGTTGTGGACACCATCAGCTGTTTGTCGCCAAACAAACCAAAGCGGGCAAAACTGAAACTCAAATGCTCAAATTGGATCAAGAACAGCGAATTGCTGAACTCGCACGCTTGCTTGGAGGCAGCCAAATTACCGAATCAACGCTAGCCAATGCAAAAGAGCTACTGATCGCAGCCTAATTTCATATTGCATCGCTGCATTTTTTGTTCAGCTTTGCAACCAAATTCAAAATTCACAGTCTCAATAGGCTCAGAGCACGATCGAGGTTTTTACATCTGCTCTGAGCTTGTTTATTATCAGCCAAGTTTTTAGCCCTGAGGGACAGAGAGTTTTAACAATGCAGTTTACTAAGTGGTTCATCGCCCTTCCCCTTGCCGTCACCGCCTTATCAGGCTGCTCTTTACTTGAGCGCTTGGTGTATCGAATTGATATCAATCAGGGTAACTATGTTGATCAACAATCGGTTGATCAGCTCAAGTTTGGCATGAGTAAAGATCAAGTTCGCTTTGTTCTCGGCTCACCTATGTTGGTTGAAAATGGCTACCCAGATACTTGGTATTACATTTATCACCACACCCAAGGCCATAACGATCCGGTACAAAAGAACCTGATCGTGAAATTTAACGATGGTGGCAAGCTAGTCAATGTCGCGGGAGATTTCCCTGCTGGCGATTCTTTCTTCGAAGGCGTCAACTAAGCGCACTTTGCTGATTAAAAAAGAAAAGGCTTTCACAAGCCTTTTCTTTTTTTGGTGTTGATTCTTCAGCCGTCACATTAACTTTGATTAGCGGCAGCTTTGGCTTGCTCCGCACGTTTACGGCGAATCTCTTTCGGGTCAGCCAATAATGGGCGATAAATCTCAATCCGATCTTTATCTCGCACCTTAGCATCCAACTTCACATTCCGGCTGAAAATGCCCACCTTATTGACCGTCAGATCAATCTCAGGATACATCTGCAAAATGCCTGAGGTACGGATGATCTCTTCCACCGTTGCCGATTGCTCAACCACCAGCTTGAGTACACGTTGCTCATGCGGTAGCGCATACACCACTTCAACATGAATCATTTCACTGCTCATCATCACTCTCCATACACCTGTTTTGCTCGGCGAGTAAACGCATTCACCATATTGCTGGTCAATTCATTAAAAATTTTGCCAAACGCCAACTCAATCATTTTGCTGGAAAACTCAAACTCCAAACGCAGCTCAACTTTACACGCGGCTTCATCCAACGGAGTGAAAAACCATCCACCGCGCAGCGTCTTAAAAGGCCCATCCACCAAGCTCATGGCAATCGACACCCCCGGCGTCAATTGATTCGAGGTGGTAAACGTCTTACTGATCCCCGCTTTTGAAACATCCACCGATGCCACCATATGTGCCTCACTCTGCTCCAGCACACGAGAACCCGAACAACCGGGCAAAAACTCAGGATAGCGCGTCACATCATTGACCAAATGAAACATCTGCTCTGCATTAAACGAGACCAAGGCAGAACGACTCACTTGTTTCATTTTCACTCCTTACCACGACTCAAACAGCTTGGGAAAATGGATTGTACTTTCATCCCCCCAGCACCTCAAGCCATCAGGCTCGCACAACACAATACAGCGCTTGAGTCATCGCGCAGATAACCGTATGCTACGGCAAACAAAAGCGTTTCCTAACCGCTGACCAATCCGTATAATGCGCCCACTATGACAAAAAAGAAAACCAATACCAAAGCGGGTAGCAACACTATCGCGCTGAACAAAAAAGCTCGCCACGAATACTTCATCGAAGATGAATTTGAAGCTGGCATGGAGCTACAAGGCTGGGAAGTCAAATCACTTCGCCAAGGTAAAGCCAACATTGCAGAAAGCTACGTCTACATCAAAGATGGCGAAGCCTTCATTTCCGGTATGACCATCATTCCGTTGCAGCAAGCCTCCACTCACGTGGTAGCCAACCCTACCCGTATCCGCAAGCTGCTACTTTCACGCCGCGAGCTGGACAACCTGTTTGGCCGCATCAACCGTGAAGGGATGACACTAACCGCATTGTCACTCTACTGGTCTCGTTCGTGGGTCAAAATCAAAATTGGCGTTGCGAAAGGTAAGAAACTGCACGACAAACGTGAAGATCTGAAAGAAAAAGAGTGGCAACGCCAAAAAGATCGAGTGATGAAGAGCGCGTTGCGCTAATAGTAACCACTTGAAAAATGGGAGCTAGACAGAAGCACGTATTCTGGTACTATGCTCCCGTTACCTCTGGGGCTGATTCAGGATTCGACGGGAATTTTGCAGTCTGAGGTGCATGCCGAGGTGCGGTAGGCCTCGTTAACAAACCGCAAAAAAATAGTCGCAAACGACGAAAACTACGCACTAGCAGCTTAATACCCTGCTCAGAGCCCTTCCTCCCTAGCTTCCGCTTGTAAGACGGGGAAATCAGGAAGGTCAAACCAAATCAAGCTGGCGTGGATTCCCCCACCTGAGGGATGAAGCGCGAGATCCAATTCAGGTTAGCCATTCGTTAGCGTGTCGGTTCGCAGGCGGTGGTGAAATTAAAGATCGACTAAGCATGTAGTACCAAAGATGAATGGTTTTCGGACGGGGGTTCAACTCCCCCCAGCTCCACCAAATCATTAAAAAAGACACCCTCGGGTGTCTTTTTTGTTTTGCGGAAAGAGAAACTATTTCAGTTCCTCTTCCATCACCATGTTTTATTGAGTTCAGCATAAACCTGCAACTCACCCGAAATATCCTGCCAATCCTGAATCCGTTCTAAATCCTCAGCTTTCATCAACTTGAAGTTAAAATGCTCTTCATAAGGTTTATGAATTTCGGTATGGAGCTTGATGGCATCGCTATAAAACTCAAACAACCAGTAGTAAGCCGTTTCGTTACTGGCTTTGCCAGTGAAATCATTTTCTATGCTGCTCCTTGGCTGCAGCTTGACACTACGCACTCGGTACAAATAGCGCCCCACTTGTTGTGTATCACTCAACGAATCGCGAACCAGAGCCACTACATAGCGAACTTCACGAATGATATTACGGTGAATATTTTGTCTATTGGTTGCGAATAGTTGTGTGTGATAGCCCTTAAGTAAACCTTGTCTCGCATTTTCTAAATAAGTGGTTTCTCGCCCCAACTCATTGATCGGCGTAATCATGGTTAAGCCATGATGCCTTACCGTCTTCACACCATATGGGGCAATGCGAGCAGAATCTTCAATGTAAAAATAATCCGCAGGATAACTCCCCAAATACTGAGTGAGATCTCCGCATCCCAACGCCTCAATCAAATACTGTTTCAACCAGACATTATGTAGCGTTTTTTCGTCATTAGGCAGTAGTGCAAAAGCCCCAATACCGATTTCCTTAATCGCTTCAGCATAAGGGTTTTCAGCACTGTTTTGCTCAGGGAAATAACCTGGGTAGAGAGCAAAGGCACCTTTCACTGGTCGGCTTTTTAGCGGTGCTTCATAATCCATGTTTTCTAGGTGAATAATGGCATCCCTGTAGCGGTGCATTTGGTTAATCGCATCTTCAGGTACAGCATCGCCACCTTTAAACAGCTGAGTATCAATTCGGTATTTCGCATCGAATAGCAGCAAGAAAGCTTCGCCATTGGCAAGCTTAGCTCGGATCACAATATCGGGTTTGTGTTTACCAAGCCAAGTGCGGTTTTCCTCCCCTTTTGGGGTAAAAGCAGGCTCATGGGCAACATCCAACTCCATGCCATCACTTTTGCGTTTAAACAAAAAGGCTGAAGCCATTTCATTGTTAGCCGCTTTTCGAGAAGACCAGCAACGCCCTAATTCACCGATATTGCGTTGTACTTCTTCAAATCCTAAAGATTTAACAATCGAGATCACTTCTGTGAAACACCATACCTCATAGACATCGGCGACCGATTTCACCGCCAATTGCGCATCACCGCCTTCGACCTGATGCAAATAGTGTTTCAACTGCTGCCACACCTTATACACTTTGGCGTAGCCATGACCTTGCTGGATCACTTTCGATTCACTCACACCACCGGCTAACTCTCCAACTTCGCGCCAGAGTGGGTATTTGAGTGCTTGACTGACCGAGTGATACCAGTCAGAAATTTGCTTTTGAAATGAACTCGACAAGCTATTTTGCTCATCTTGATCTAAATGATATTTGAACTTGGATAAGCCTTGTTTGTTAATTCTAATCAATGATTCAATTAATATGACAGTTATCCGATAGCTAACTTAGCCGCTTGTTGCCACATAAAGTGCGGCATAGGCTCTCTCAACTGCCAAGTAATGCTCATCGGTTGTGAACCTGTATGAGATACATAGTCCACTTCACCATAATTCACAAACCCCATAGTGCGGCCGTATTCATCTTTGCTCTGTTCACGCACAAATAAAAACAGACGCTTACCCATTTTTTGATGATGGATGTATTCCAAGCCACGCCCCTTGTCGGGCCGTGCGCTATTTTGCGACTGCCAGTGAAAGAGGTGCTCATTAATCGCGTAATCGTGATACATAGTAGTGGGTGAAAATTGCTTTTCGTTTTTGGCCAAGGTGACAAACATCAGTTCAATATTTTGATCTTTCAGTACAAACACTCCTTCACGTGCTGGCGGTTGGCGCTCAAACGTGGTCGCACCAAATGCCACCAATATTTGCTCACGCGCATAACGTGCATGCAGCTTCAATGAGACCTCAGGCAAAGCCTGCATTGCAGGTTGTTCATGCTTGGTTTGCGCGAGCTGCCAATTCACAACATCCAGTAACTCTGCTTTTAACTCGAAAGCATTCAGTTTCGCTAAGCTCTGTTCAATCGAATCAAAACCGCACTCTGGCCCTGTTTTTTGCCAGAAATCGTAATGACACATTAAAGCATAACGATGACTCGAATCTTCTATTGCTAAGTTGTTATGGCAAAGCTGTTTTAAGAAACTTAAATAGGCATGATCATCACAAGTCAAAATTCGGCTATGTACGGCTTTTTTAAGCATGTTCAGCAATTTTGCATCTAGATTATTTTCGTTGATTTCATCTTTGGCTTGCTGAACCAGCTGCGACCAACTCCCTCGCTTATAAAGCTCATTCAAGTCGATGTGAGGATTTAAAGTTAAGAAATTCGACAACGTTAACGGCAGTGTGGAATGCTGAGGATATTGGCGGATCATCGCGACTAGACGTTTCAACGTTAATGAGGCTTGACGAATATTGCTGAGCACCATTTCTTGCGTGCGCTTACTCAACTCAATGCGACAACCCAGTGGCGCGTGAGGGAAGCCTTGCTTGATTTCTTCGCTGATCGCGCGATGACTTTTACCGACTAAGGCTCTAAATTTATTGGCAAAATCATATTCAGGCCGTGAATTACCAACAAAATCCAGCACGGTACAGCACTCTTTTCCGTCAGCTAAACGCAAACCTCGGCCAAGCTGTTGCAAGAAAATAGTTAAGCTTTCTGTCGGCCTTAAAAACAGCAAGGTATCCACTTCCGGAATATCGACACCTTCATTGAAGATATCGACCACGCAAAGCACGTTAATACTGCCAGAACGAATCGCTTGCTGCTTTTGTTGCCGATCGTGGCTGTTATCACTGGTCAACACATCCGCTTTAATGCCTTTTAATAAGAGTTGCTGTGTCATGTAGTGGGCGTGCTCTTTACTCACACAAAAAGCTAGCGCTTTCATTTTGCTAATATCTGTCAGGATTTCCTGCATACTGAGTAAGATTTTATTAAATCGAACTTGGTTGTGAGTATAAAGGTTGGTTAGTTGCCCAATATCATAGCGTCCACGACTCCAAGGAATGGTTCGAAGGTCGGTATCATCATCAATTCCAAAATACTGAAATGGGCAAAGGTGACGACGATTAATGGCTTCCGGCAAACGGATCTCTGCGGCAATCACACCACTAAAGTCCGCTAAAATATCACCGCCATCATGACGCTCTGGTGTTGCAGTCAAGCCGAGCAATATATTGGGGGAAAAATGCTCCAGAAGTGCGCGATAGCTAGTCGCAGCAATATGATGCACCTCATCAATCACAATGTAATCATAATAGTCTGCGGTTAGATTAAGCTGATCCAGCTGATTGTTCATGGTTTGGATAGAAACAAACAGCTGCCGATAATGCTCTGGCGTATGCCCGCCGACCCACAACTCACCAAAAGCACTATTACGCAATACGCCACGATATGCCGCTCTGGCTTGTTTTAATATTTCTTCTCGGTGCGCGACAAACAGGAACTTAGCTTGCGGTTTTTCTTTGATAAAACGGGCAAAGTCAAAAGCTGAAATAAGGGTTTTCCGGTACCCGTTGCCGCCACCACTAAATTGCGAAAGCGCTGATGCACACTGCGTTCAACGGCCAATTGCTCCAATATGTCACTCTGATGCGGAAACGGCGAAATATCAAAGAAATGCGTGGGATTAGCCTCAAAATCTCCGCGCTGCTGGTTCAAGGCTTTTTTGAGCTTTTCGCTACTTGTTACATCGCCACTAAAGTGTTCAAAATCATGAGAAGCCCAATAGGTTTCAAAGGTGCTCAATGATTTATTGATAATGTGTGGGATTTCTTGCGAAGTAATTTTTAAATTCCACTCTAAGCCATTGGTTAACGCCGAATGGGAAAGATTGGACGATCCGATATAACCAGTGTGATAACCCGTGTTGCGTAAAAATAGATAGCTCTTTGCATGTAACCGTTCCCGCTCAGTGTTGTAACTCAGCTTCACTTCGGTATTGGGTAAGCTCGCCAGATATTCCACCGCTTTAGCATCTGTCGCCCCCATATATGAGGTAGTAATGATTTTTAGCTCGCGGCCACTAGACGTAAACTCTTCTAATTCTTTACGAAAAATCCGTATTCCTGCCCACTTAATAAATGACACTAACCAGTAAATCTTATCCGCAGACAGAATCTCTCGCTTCAATTCAGATTCAAGCGACAATCCCACATTACTGCCACAAAACAGCTCGCTTTGGCTTAAGCCTGTTAACGGAAAAATGTCGTTAATATAATTTTTTAAATCGGCTGAGACAGGATTTTCGAGCTCATAGAGCGCGGTCAGAATTTTACCCTGACTGGCAAGCAAATTGTCTTCGATAAAATCGTTATCTTGAATTTGTGTTTTTTAGCCAACAGTAACAATTGATTGGATAAAGCAATTTAGCTGTTGCAGACGATCATCACTTGAGGGGACAGACTCAATCGCATACTCAAGAATGTGTGATAGGAAACGAGATAACCACGTCGATGCTTCACTACTATTGAGCTCACGTTCACCGACATAGAATCGCTCTCGGTCAATGCGACTCTCGATAAGCTGCGTTATAAGCTGCTCATAAATTCCGACTTGTTGCATGCTACTCCTTTATTCTCAAAGCTGAATTAACATCAATATTGATTAATATTACGCCTTTCCATTAATCCATTTTGTGTTCTTTACATTTCTGCTAGGTTGTATTTATCTCATGTTTTCAATGATCTCTACGCATTAGCCTCGCTATCTTAACTCATTCAGCAACAGATCCACGAATACCAAATCAATCACACAATGTTTTGGCTTAGCAATGTCCATTCTTATCTCTGAGTGGCTTTCATAAACAACTGTGTTTGAACATAGTCAACCAGCTTATCAACCAAGAATTATGGAACTAGATGATTTTCCCTCTATCGTAAACCTGCCCAACACCTGCTTACAATTAACCCAACCCGCCGCCATCAATGGGCTTGAGTCAAACCGCTTCATTCGTATACTGTGCGCTCAATCACTAGGAAGTTGTTTGTATGAAATCCAACCAAAGCTTACTCAGTAATGTTCTGATCAACATTGTTATTCCAGTGGTGATTTTGAGCAAAATGAGCGGTGAAGATAACCTTGGCCCAACGTGGGCATTGGTGGCCGCGTTAGCCTTTCCCCTGCTGTTTGGGGTTTACAGCTTTATTCAAGAGCGCAAAGTCAATTTTTACTCGGCGCTGGGTATGATTAGCGTGTTGCTCACCGGTGGCATTGGCTTGCTGCAACTCGACCCTGCTTATATAGCCATTAAAGAAGCGGCGATTCCGGGGCTGATTTTTGTGATTCTGGTGGTCAGTAATCTGATTGGTTATCCGCTAGTGCGTAAAATGCTGCTCAATGAAGATATTGTCGATCACGACAAGCTGCACAGCGCGTTAAGCACGCCAGAGAAGAAGGCGGAATTTGAGCGTCGGGTGAATGTCAGCTCTTATCTGATTGCGTTCTCGTTTTTTGTTTCAGCCGTGCTCAACTATGGCTTGGCAAAGTGGATTGTGAAAAGCCCTGCGGGTACGGAAGCCTTTAACGAAGAGATCGGTAAAATGACGGCGCTGAGCTTTCCGGTGATTTCACTGCCGGTGACGATTTTGATGATGGGCGCGCTGTTCTATCTGTTTAGAAGCCTGTCTAGCATCACAGGTCATAAGATGGAAGATTTTCTGCGTAGCAAGTAATCGCTTTACATCAATCTACCAAGATCAAAAAAGGGCTCAACTGAGCCCTTTTGTTTTATTGCAAGTCTTATTCGCCTGCGAACTGCGCCACCATATCACGCGCGACCGCTTCCGCGACTTTGATGCCGTCAATCCCTGCTGACAAAATACCGCCCGCATAACCCGCGCCTTCACCGGCTGGGTAGAAGCCTTTCAGGTTGATACTTTGGAAATCTTTGCCGCGCTTGATGCACACCGGAGATGAAGTACGCGTTTCCACACCAGTCAGCAAGCCATCTTCAGAAGCAAAGCCTTTGATTTGACGATCAAACTCAGGGATCGCTTCACGAATCGCTTCTACCGCAAAGGCAGGCAGCGCTTTGGAAAGGTCGGTAAGCTTGATGCCCGGAGTGAAAGAAGGCTGTACATCACCCAGTTCACTAGGGTTACGGCCTTTCAGGAAATCACCGATTTTCTGCGCTGGCGCATCGTAAGTTTCGCCGCCCAGTTTATAAGCGTTAGCTTCCAGCTCACGTTGCAGACGAATGCCCGCTAGCGGATCGCCTGGGTAATCTTGCTCTGGCGAAATGCCCACCACAATTGCGCTGTTGGCGTTACGTTCGGCACGTGAATATTGGCTCATACCGTTGGTGACAACGCGCCCTTCTTCCGACGTTGCTGCCACCACTGTGCCACCCGGACACATACAGAAGCTGTACACGGTGCGGCCGTTTTTACAATGGTGTACCAGTTTGTAGTCTGCTGCGCCCAGAATCGGGTGGCCCGCACTGGGTCCAAAGCGCGCTTCATCAATCATGGATTGCTTGTGCTCAATGCGAAAACCGACCGAGAAAGGCTTGGCTTCCATGTACACGCCGCGATCGTGCAGCATCTCAAAGGTATCACGCGCACTGTGACCGACCGCGAGCACGACATAACGAGACTTGATCTCTTCACCGTTGGATAGCGTCACGCCAGTGATTTGACCATCTTGCATGTGGATATCGTCAACGCGGGTGCTAAAACGAATTTCGCCACCCAGTTCGATGATTTTTGCGCGCATTTTTTCAATCATGGTCACCAGTTTAAAGGTACCGATGTGCGGCTTACTCACATACAAAATTTCTTCTGGTGCGCCCGCTTCAACAAACTCGGTGATCACTTTGCGGCCGTAGAAGTTGGGATCTTTCACTTGGCTGTACAGTTTTCCATCCGAAAACGTACCGGCACCGCCTTCACCAAACTGCACGTTAGATTCGGTATTCAGAGTACGCTTGCGCCAAAAACCAAAGGTATCTTTGGTACGTTCACGCACCTCTTTACCGCGCTCAACAATGATCGGGTTAAAACCCATTTGTGCCAGCACTAAACCAGCAAACAGGCCACAAGGACCAAAACCAATCACCACTGGGCGCTCAGGTAGGTTCTCAGGTGCTTTCGCGACAAATTTGTAGGACATATCCGGAGTTGGGCGCACATGCTGATCTTTGCTGAATTGGGCGAGCAGTTTTTCTGGGTTCGCCACTTCAACATCAACGGTGTAAATCAGTTGGATATCGTTTTTTTTACGAGCATCGTAGCCACGTCTAAACAGAGTGAAAGAGAGGACTTGCTGAGCAGGAATTTTCAGCTTGGCAGCAATGGCATCAAGCAGCGCGCCTTCCTCATGGTTGAGGGGCAGCTTAAGTTCAGTTAAACGTATCATGGGATGTCTCGTGGGTCATGGGTGTATTAGCCTCACCACTGGCGTGGCGGCTCACAATGGCGCGCATTTTACGAGAATTCGCCTTCACTGTCATATTAAAAGCTCAGATCAGGCAGGAAATGGTCGACATCGAAACGGCTTGGGTTGAATTTTAGCGGCGGCGCAGTATCAGTCCCCGTTCTTGATTTTTGCGTACACTGTAGGTGTGCGAAACGGCTAACTAGATAGAGCGAATTGTCATGGCTTTTGTCGTCACCGATAACTGTATCCAATGTAAATACACCGACTGTGTGGCGGTATGCCCCGCGGATGCGTTCCATGAAGGGCCGAACTTTATGGTGATCAACCCGATTGAGTGCATCGACTGTGGGCTGTGTGTGCCGGAATGTACCGCGCAAGCCATTTTTCAGGAAGACGAATTGGTGGGTGACCAACGGATTTTTATCGAACTCAACGCTGAGTTGGCGGAGCATTGGCCAAATCTGACCGAAGTGAAACCGGCGATGGAAGACGCCGCAAAGTGGGATGGCGTGCCAAACAAACTGGATATGTTGGAGAAGTAAACCCCAACCGCGAGCTTGAGCGTGCAGTGCATTAAGACAAAACATAGAGATGAAAAAAGCGTCGGACAATCCGACGCTTTTTGGTTTTAGGGATATTCGTTTTAGGTATATTCGTTTTAGGTAAATGGATTAACTATGCTGACGGCGAATATTGTCGAGAATGATCCCCGTTGCCATCGCGACATTGAGTGATTCTGCACCGCCAAAGGCCGGAATGGTGATCTTATCTGTCACATACTGCGCGGCTTGCTCACGGATACCGTGAGATTCACTGCCCATCAGCAAAATGCCTTCGGCTCTAAAGGCGGTTTGATGCACGCTCAACCCCTTCCAAAAATGCACCGTACACTGGCAAATTCGCCTTGGCTAAGTAGTCAGGTAAATCCACTTGGCTGACTTGTACGCGGCCAAAGCTGCCCCATCGGTGGCGCTGATGGTTTTCGGGTTATACGGGTCGGCGCAATCTTGGCTGACGATGATGTGCGAAATGCCATACCAATCCGCGACACGAATAATGGTGCCCAAGTTACCGGGATCGGAAACGCCATCTAACGCAATCATCAACCCTTGTGCTTTCGGAACCTCAATATGTGGGATCGCCACCACCGCAATCGCGGCGTTGTTGCTCACCAAGGTGCTGACTTTAGTTAAATCATCCAAGGTCGCTTCAATACACTCGAAACCGGCTAAGGCTTGTGCGTGCTCGGCGAGAAACTCGGCGGTCGCAAAAATGTGTTGTACTTTCAGCGTGCTGTTGGTCAGCTCTAGGACGTTTTTCTCGCCCTGAACCAGAAATAAGCCGTGCGCTTTGCGCTGTTTCTTCTGCCCTAAAGCGCGAATCAATTTGAGTTGGGTTTTCGAAATCATGGTGCTGTCCGAGATAAATGCCGGCGAATTATAGTGCAAAGCCCCTACGAGCTAAAGGGGCGCGTAGGGGAAGCCATCAAACCAACACAATCACAGCTTTCGATTGCCAAGCGCTAGGCTTGAGCAAACTCGCCTAATGCTTGTAATGCCTGCTGCGCTTTCTCTTTTTGCACGAAAATATGGTCGTGGTAATAACCTGCAATCACATTAGCACTGATGCCATGCTCAGCAAGCTTAGTGGCAAACGCGGCGGTTAACCCGACTGCTTCCAAACTGGAATGCACGGTTAAGGTGATCAAACTAAACAACGCGCTGCTCTCAAGCCCTGCTTGCTGCGCCTTTTCAGCCTCCAACACTAACGTCAACCCTTCTGGCTCACGAAAAGTGGCGATAGGCTCTAAAGATAAATAGTCACTCAGTGCCCCATTGACTGTGCAGAACACGTAATCTCCCGCCATCAGCTCTGGCGACATGGATTGCAACAACAGTTCTAAGTTTTTGATTCCTGACATGCTTTATTCCTTTTTAATCGATACATCTCGTGCCGATACAATAAAAAGCGCTTCTCCATAAGTACATGGAATAATCTTAATTTAGTATCAGTTCGGCTAATCATTTCTAGCCAACAGTTGGTACCACAAAGCATGTGGGGTATTTAGGGGTATCAAAAAAAACGCCCTGCGTTTAACAGGGCGTAGCTCAGAAATGAGCGAGAGATCAGCGGCGCACTTTAAATAGCTGCACTAATTCATGGAGCAGCCAAGTGGCGGCCAATAAATCGGCACTGCCGCCGGGGCTTAAGTGTTTTTCAATCAGCGCGCTATCGAGCGCGGTAAGGGCTTGTTCGATTTCTTGATATAAAAAGCCACCTTTGGCGAGCAGTTGCTGGGCTTGTTCTTGCACAAAATGCAGCCCTGCTAATCCACCCCGTGAAACAAGATTGCTGTCGTTATTGTTGGCCATCAACACCAATAAGGTATGCCACAAGGCTTGCTCGGTGCTGGCTCCTTTGGTTAAACAGGCTTGGTAGGCTGGCAGCGCATGTTGCATAACCATCGCAAGGCCTGAAGCAGCTTCACCGCGTGCTCCGGTTAATCCATACTGGCGATAAATACGCTCGCCTGCGGTTTCGGGCGCCGATTCACGCTTCGCTTTTAGCTCATCGATAACCAAAAACTGGCACGCTTGGCGAATGGTTTCGCCAATATGCTGCGCATCGATTTTGAGTTGATTGGCTTTAAGCCACCCCACAGAGCCACAAATAAGCCCCAAGATGAAAATCATCCCTTTATGGGTATTCACCCCTTGTGTGGCCGCAAACATGGCTTGCTCAGCTTCAATGCCAATCGGGCGCAAGGCGCTCAGCAGCTGAGCCGCCGGATTTCCCGCACTCTCCCAACCGGCACTGACAAAAGAGTGCAGATAAGGCGCGATCGCCTCGGCGCTGGCGATAAAAGTGTTGAGATCCATATCGCGGTGCGCGCCATTATTGGCAGTATCCACCAAACCCGGTTTAGGGGTGAGATGCACCTCCAACATCATGGCATGGTAGGCCAAATGCCCCACTAAGCGGGGCAAGCTGAAAGTCTTTGAACCTGAAGAGGAAGACGCTTGGCTAGGCAGTTCAAGCAGCAGATCAAGCGCAGCAGGAATAGTCATGCGTCATCTCCTCAATTTTTGCCAACAAAGCTTCGACACTGTGCCGCCTTGAGCGAGCACAGATCACCGCATCGCGTTCACACAGCAGGCAGCGCCGTCTTGGCAACTGCGCACCTTGGCGCGAAATAATATGTCCATCGACATCAATCACATCCAGATCCATCAGTCGCCCCAGCGGGTGCTCGCGTTCAATCTTCATCATGGCTTTTTTCAACATGCTGGCCGATGGAGCCTGAATCACCACAAAGGCTTCCGGCCCGGTTTTTTCCACCAGCAACTGACAAGCCACTTGCCGCCAACCCGTTTGCTGACACAGTGCTTGAATGGCACGCACACCTGCATCCATCACGGTTTGGCTGGCAGCGTTGAGCTTAACCGCGCCCGGCATGTTAACCGTGAAAGAAACCAGAGGCAGTGAATGGCGCTTTAGCCACTCACCTTGTTGCCGAACCCGCACTTCTTTACGCAGAAGGAGCTGGTCCAGACTGACTGAAAGATCCGGATGGTGACTCATAGGCTTTTTACCTGCTTGATAACATCAATGATCGAACCGTCACGGTAGTGAACAAAGGCAACGGTTTTGTCTTCAAATTGCAACGGCTGGGGTTTGCCCGTCAGCAACTCGGCACGCTGTTGCAACGCTTCAATCTCGACAACGGGCAGTTGCGCCGCGATGAAACGTGCTTTCAGTTCGGGACGATTCGGGTTTACCGCGATACCTTGATCCGTCACCAACACATCAATGGTGGATCCAGGGGTAATGACGTTAGTGACTTTCTCGACCACGGTCGGAATACGGCCACGCACCAAAGGCGCCACAATAATCGATAAGTTTGCCGCCGCCGCCGTGTCGCAGTGGCCGCCGGATGCGCCGCGAATTACCCCATCAGAGCCGGTGATCACGTTAACGTTAAACTGGGTATCAATCTCCAGCGCACTCAGGATAACCACATCCAGCCTATCTACCGCCGCCCCTTTCGAGCTTGGGTTGGCGTATTCGTTAGCAGAAATTTCCAGATGATGTGGATTGCGTGCTAACGAGCCCGCCGCCACCGAATCAAAACACTGCACATCGAGCAAGTAATCAATCAGTCCCTGCTCATGCATATCGACCATGGTTGCGGTGATACCACCGAGAGCGAAAGAAGCGCGAATGTCTTGGCGCAGCATCTTCTCTTTCAAAAAGCGCGCAACCGCGAGCGATGCACCGCCCGAGCCAGTCTGCATTGAAAAACCATCATAGAAATAGCCTGAATGCTCAATGACTTCCGCAGCGCGTTTGGCAATCAACAGCTCGCGTGGGTTGGTGGTCATGCGCGTGGCATCCCCACCGATTTTGCTTGGGTCGCCCACTTCCGCCACCTGCACAACCGCATCAACACGATCTTGAGTAATCGATGCAGGGAAATTCGGGAAACCGACGATGGCTTCGGTCAGCATCACCACTTTTTCAGCGTGTTCAGCATCAACTTTGGCATAGCCGAGTGAGCCACAATTGGACTTGCCTTTAAAACCGTTAGCGTTGCCAAACTCATCACAACAAGGTACGCCAATAAACGCCATGTCGATGTACAGCTCACCGCTTTGGATCAAATGCACACGACCACCGTGAGAATGAATATGCACGGGCTCATCAAGCAGGCCGTTAGAAATGCTGTCAGCCAGCGCTCCGCGGATCCCTGAGGTGTAAATCTTGCTCACCACGCCGTTTTTGATGTGTTCAATCAAAGGCGAATGACAAGAGGTGAGCGAGCTTGAGGCGAGCGTGAGGTTTTTAATCCCCAATTCAGCAATCACCTCCATCACCAGATTGACGGTTTTATCGCCGCCACGAAATGCATGGTGGAAAGAGATGGTCATGCCATCTTTTAAGCCAAGATCGACAATCGCTTCGCGGATCGAGCTTTTCACTTTGCGACTTTTTTTGGCTTGCTCATCCAGCAGATGCGGCGTGATCGCGTGCGCTTGGGTGTAAGGCGTCAACGTGTAGCGTTCCACTTCCAGCACAGACAGAGGGTTATTTAATGTATTGATACTCATGAGATGACCTTTAGTGTTTGATGCCGGATTCAGCACGTTGCAGTGTCCAACGTGCGCGTTCGATGATGGGGCCATCGACCATTTTGCCGTTAAGGGAAACCACGCCTAGCCCTTTCGCTGCAGCTTCTTCGGCGGCTTCGATGACGGCGATGGCGTGATCGACCTCTTTTTGGGTTGGAGCAAACACGTTGTGCAGCAGGTCAATCTGGCGCGGGTTAATCAGTGACTTGCCATCAAAGCCAAGCTGCTTGATGTGCTCCGCTTCACGCAAAAATCCCTCTTCGTTATTGGCATCGGAATAGACGGTATCAAACGCCATGATCCCGGCAGCACGCGCCGCTTGCAGAATGGAGCAGCGCGCAAACAGCAGCTCAATCCCTTCCGCTGAACGCTGCGTGCGCAGATCGCGCACATAGTCTTCCGCGCCGAGCGCAATCCCAATCAGGCGGCGTGAGCTAAAGGCAATCTCAACCGCGTTGTTGATGCCTTGCGCGCTTTCAATCGCGGCCAACATACGCGTGCTACCCACTTCACGTCCGCATGCACGCTCGATCTGCTCGATGACTTTTTCCATCTCAATCACATCGTTGGCGTTATCGGTTTTCGGCAGACGCACCACTTTGGCTCCGCCGCGCACCACGGCATTAAGGTCTTTGATGCCGAATTCAGAATCGAGCGGATTGACCCGCACCACGGTTTCCATCTCTTGATACATAGGGTGTTGCAGCGCATGGAACACCAACATCCGCGCGGTGTCTTTTTCACGCAGCGCGACCGAGTCTTCCAGATCGAACATGATCGAATCCGGTTGATAGATAAAGGTATTACTGAGCATGGCGGCATTCGCGCCCGGCACAAATAACATACTGCGACGAAGTTTGGTCATGATAGTTGGCTCCACTCAATGTCCTGAACATCACAAGCGCGCATTACTGCCGCCTGTACGCGCGCGCGGATCACACAATCCAGCGCACCTTTGTCTTCGATGGTGACCAGCGCATCATGCACTTGCATCGCATCGAGGGTGTGCAGCACGACCTGACGAATCGCATGACCAAATTGCTGCTCGACGGTACTGTCTAACACCAGTTCAATACCGCCATCGTTATTGGGTTCAATCCGAACCTGAAGATCACTGGATTCCAGTGTTCCCGCAAAGGCGGGATGGGCAATTTTCATGGGTACAACCTTGTTAATGAGTTATTGGATAAAACAGTGTCAGCACCGCGCTCATACCGCTAACCGTTGTGGTGCGGTCTGTAGCGAATGTTCCGCATAGTGCTGGCAAAGGTAGGAATAGGTCGTTTTCGGCACGAGATCGGCAATCGCAGCAACGCCAAATTGTTTGAGCAAGTAACGCACGCGCGATGCTGAAATTGGCTGCGAGGCTTGCTGACTGCGCTCAATTTCAACCACTTGGATCGACGCACTGACATCGTGCGCTTCTTCTAGCCAGCGGCGCATGGCTTGGTTGTAGTGACGCGTCACCGTACAAATCGGCTCACTGCCGACAAAGCGGTGCGTAATGCCAAGGGCAGGCGCGATAGAATGGCGAAAAATACTTAAATCCAGCGCGGTATGGGATTGATTGACCACTTGCTGATCTTTAATAAAATAACTGGGGAAGGTCGCGCGTGAAATAATATAATCTGAGCCAGAATGAATGGTTAAATTCAATAAATGTTTACTACCCGCCTTAATCATGGCCATGCGGTCTGCATAAGAGAAATCTTTATTCTCTGCTTTTACCACAAATAAATGCACCCAATCACATTGTTCACAGGCTTGTTCAATTAAATATTGATGACCTAAGGTAAATGGATTGGCATTCATCACAATACTGCCAATTTTACGGCCAGACATTTTTAATAACTGCAACTGCTTGCAATAAACAGAAAGGCGATTTGGGCTATTTTCTAATAACGCAATATGCGGTTCGACTTTATCAACCAAGAAAAAACCACACTGTCTGAATAAATCAACATTGGCTGGCTTAGTAAATAAAAAGAGTGAAAAACGCCCCATTTCATAAGCAAAGTTGGTTAATTCGGTCATCAGTTTGAGCGCAAAACCAGTGCCTTGCAGCGCAGGCGAAACCGCGATGGACTTCAACACATGCCCTGCAATTCCGCCGCAAGCGATGATTTGGTTTGTGCCATACGCCACCACAAAATGCTCGACATCGTCATCCACGGTCAGCTGATGCTGGCAGAGAAACTCTTTGATTTGTAATAGTTTGGTTCGATTTTTGGTTGAAACTCGCGAGAAGGTATAAATATCCACCATGGTCGGCTTCCTCACCTATTTTTTCTGGCTTTATTATCTAAATTCAGCCGAAAAGGTTTAATGAGGGTAATCACTTTATTTCCCGCGGTTAACGCTCTTTATGGTTTTAATGAATTTAACTCTTATCTCTTTGATTTTTAATTTTATTTTAAATTTAAATCAATAAAAACCCATTGAGATTTTTAAAGCCACTGGTTTGGATGACTATTTTCACAATTATCACTGACTATTTTATTTAATGTAGTAAAGGTCTTAATAACCTCATTGGACATGGAATTATGAACGAGAAAACCCTACATTTAGATAAAAAGTCCGCAGTCGTAGGTGGATTGAATCTAAGCCAAACGAAAATATTTGGCACTCCACTCCCTTTATTTTTATTTTTACTGATCACTGTATTAGCCGCTCATTTTACTGACACTTTACCTAGCGGTCTGGTGGGTGGTTTTGCTTTTATGTTTGTTATCGGCGCAATATTTGGCGAAGTTGGCAAACGTCTACCTATTTTTAATAAATACATTGGCGGTGCGCCGGTGATGATTTTCTTGGTTGCCGCTTGGTTCGTCCATATGGGCTGGCTCAGTGATCGCGAAATCAAAACCGTGACCGAAGTGATGGATAAGAGCAAATTCTTGGATCTGTTCATCGCAGTGCTGATCACTGGCTCAATTCTGGCGGTCAACCGTAAACTGCTGATCCGCTCTCTGGCCGGCTACATTCCAACCATTCTCGCTGCGGTAGCGGGTGCTGCGGTATTCGGTATCGCTATCGGCCTCGTATTTGGTATCACGCCTGATCGCATCATGATGCTGTACGTGCTACCGATTATGGGCGGTGGTAATGGCGCAGGCGCTATCCCACTTTCTGAAATTTATGAGTCGGTCACGGGTGGCTCGAAAGAGCAATACTACTCGGTTGCTATCGCGATCCTGACTATCGCCAACATTGTGGCCATCGTCGCCGCAGCGGTAATCAACATCATCGGCGAAAAAATGCCTTCACTGACCGGTAATGGTGAGTTGGTACGCCGCACCCAGTTAGATGTGAGCGAAGAAGCGAAAAACCTGACAGTGACTCACCGTGAAATTGCCATCGGTTTAATGCTGGCCGCTTGTGTGTACACCTTCTCTTATGCGTTATCGAAAGAGATTTTGCCCGGTTTTGGCACCATTCAAATCCACACCTTTGCGTACATGGTGGTGATCATCGCCATCCTTAACGCGGCGGGTTTGTGCAGTGATGAAATCAAAGAAGGCGCGAAACGTCTGTCGAATTTCTTCTCAAAACAGATGCTGTGGCTATTGATGGTCGGCGTTGGTATTGCTTACACCGATCTGGCTGAAATCATCAACGCTCTTACCTTTGCCAACGTAATCATTGCTACGGTGATTGTGCTTGGTGCGATTATCGGTGCCGCTTTAGGTGGCTGGGCGATGGGCTTCTACCCTGTTGAAGCTTCGATTACGGCAGGGCTATGTATGGCAAACCGCGGCGGCTCGGGCGACCTTGAAGTGCTTGCCGCCTCTAACCGTATGAGCTTGCTCTCTTACGCACAAATCTCTTCACGTCTGGGTGGCGGCATTGTGCTGGTCATCGCCAGCGTCGTATTCGGAATGTTTGTTTAACCCTTTAACCCTTGCTCCTTGGGATTATTTGGCGCGCTTAGCGCGCCTTTTTTTCTCTCCGTTTTCAACCCTGTTTTTACCACTGGAAGTGACCATGCAATCAACCTCACTGTTCCTCGAAGGGATTAATTTGCTGACGCTGGGGATGGGCTTTGTGTTCATCTTTCTGATTTTCTTGGTATATGCCACGCGTGCGATGTCGCAATTGATTGTGCGTTTTGCCCCGCCGGAAGTGCCAGCCAAAACCACCAATAAAAAAGCCTCTGCCAACAAGGCCAAAGCCAACCCAAACCAAGGTGAATTGCTCGCGGTGCTCACGGCCGCTGTCCATCACCATAAAACACAACAAAAACTATCTTAAGTGAAGGAGAAACCACAGATGACTCAGGCGATCAAACGCGTTGGTGTTACGGATGTCGTATTGCGCGATGCTCACCAATCTCTTTTTGCCACCCGTTTACGAATTGACGACATGCTGCCGATTGCGCAGCAATTAGATCAGATCGGTTATTGGTCTTTGGAATGTTGGGGAGGCGCGACCTTTGACAGCTGCATCCGCTTTTTAGGCGAAGACCCATGGCAACGTCTACGTTTACTCAAACAAGCCATGCCCAATACGCCACTGCAAATGCTGCTGCGCGGGCAAAACCTGCTCGGCTACCGTCACTATGCCGATGATGTGGTGGATACTTTTGTTGAGCGTGCGGTGAAAAACGGCATGGATGTATTTCGTGTCTTCGATGCGATGAACGATGTACGCAACATGCAACAGGCGCTGCAAGCGGTGAAAAAGATGGGCGCGCATGCGCAAGGCACGCTCTGCTACACCACTAGCCCAGTACACAATTTACAAACTTGGGTCGATGTGGCGCAGCAACTGGCTGAGCTTGGTGTCGACTCAATTGCCCTGAAAGATATGGCCGGCATTTTGACCCCGTATGCCGCTGAAGAGCTGGTGTCTACCCTGAAAAAACAAGTGGATGTCGAGCTGCATCTGCACTGCCACTCCACCGCTGGCCTTGCCGATATGACTCTGCTTAAAGCAATTGAAGCAGGCGTGGATCGAGTGGATACCGCGATTTCCAGCATGAGTGGCACTTATGGTCATCCGGCGACCGAATCACTGGTCGCAACCTTGCAAGGCACCGGCTACGACACCGGATTGGATATCGCCAAACTCGAACAGATTGCAGCTTACTTCCGTGATGTACGCAAAAAATACCACGCCTTTGAAGGCATGATGAAAGGCAGCGATGCGCGCATTTTGGTGGCTCAGGTTCCTGGCGGCATGCTGACCAACATGGAAAGCCAACTCAAACAACAAAACGCGCTGGATAAACTCGATTTAGTGCTAGAAGAGATCCCACGCGTGCGTGAAGAACTCGGCTTTTTGCCACTGGTTACCCCAACCTCACAAATTGTCGGTACACAAGCGGTGATCAACGTGGTGCTGGGTGAGCGTTACAAAACCATCACCAAGGAAACCAGCGGTGTGCTGAAAGGGGAATACGGCAAAACGCCAGCACCGGTTAACACTGAGCTGCAAGCTCGCGTGTTGGCGGGCGCAGAAGCCATTACTTGTCGCCCTGCGGATTTGATTGCCGCAGAAATGCCAACCTTGCAAGACCGCGTATTGCAGCAAGCTAAAGAGCAGCACATCACCCTCGCCGAGAATGCGATTGATGATGTACTGACCATTGCGCTGTTTGATCAGGTAGGCTGGAAGTTTTTAGCCAACCGCCATAACCCAGAAGCCTTTGAACCTGCGCCGCAAGCGATAAGTTCAGCCTGCACACCGAAAGCGCCAGCAGAAAAAAGCAAAGTACAGCCAGTGGAAAGTCACGGTGTGTACACCATTACCGTGAACAACCAAAGCTATGTGGTGAAGGTGGATGAAGGCGGTGACCTGACGCATGTTGCGCCGACGGCATCAACCAACCACGCACCAGTCCCGAGTGCCGCAGAAGGTGAAAACCTCGCCGCGCCGCTCTCTGGCAACATTTGGAAAATTCATGCCTCAGCCGGTGATGAAGTGGCCGAAGGTGATGTCTTGCTGATTTTAGAAGCCATGAAGATGGAAACCGAAATTCGCGCGCCACGTGCCGGGGTGATCAGTGCCATTGAAGTCAATGAAGGCGATGCCGTACAAGTCGGCGATGCTTTGTTGGTATTGGCGTAATCAGAGGCGGAAAGTATGGAAAATATTTTAGCCATGGTGCGTGATTTTGGCCTGTTTCACCTTCAGTGGGGACAGGGCATCATGATCCTTGTTGGGTTAGTGTTGCTCTATCTTGCCATCGTCAAACGTTTCGAGCCTTTGCTGCTGGTACCCATCGGTTTTGGGGGAATCCTCTCAAATCTGCCCGATGCCGGGCTTGCCATGTCAGCCATCGAAAATGCCGTGTATGCGGCCAAGCCGGAAGTGATGACGGCCTTTTCAGAAGTGCTGCAGCTCAGCTCCTACATGCCTGCCGACATCAAGCAAGCCTTGAGCAGCGCAACGCCACTGCAGATGACCACCTTGCACCTGCTTGCTGAGCAGTACCAATACAGTGATGGCATGCTGTATCTGTTTTACAGCATTGCGATTGCTTCTGGCGCAGGCCCATTAATCATCTTTATGGGCGTAGGCGCGATGACCGATTTTGGTCCTCTGCTCGCCAACCCTAAAACTCTGCTGCTCGGCGCGGCAGCTCAGTTTGGTATTTTCACCACCGTATTGGGCGCATTGGCATTAAGCAGTTTAGGGGTGATGGATTTTAGCGTGGCGCAAGCGGCGGCGATTGGCATCATCGGCGGTGCTGATGGCCCAACCGCGATATACGTATCGAGCATGCTCGCACCAGAATTGTTGGGAGCGATTGCGGTCGCCGCCTACTCCTACATGGCGTTAGTGCCTATGATTCAGCCGCCGATCATGCGTGCGCTGACCACACAAGAAGAGCGCAAAATTCAGATGCAGCAGCTGCGTCAGGTGCACAAGCTGGAAAAAATCGGCTTTCCGCTCCTACTGCTGATCTTGATTGCTCTCTTGCTGCCTTCGGCAACGCCACTGCTCGGCATGTTCTGCTTTGGTAACTTGATGCGCGAATGTGGCGTGGTGGAGCGTTTATCCGATACGGCGCAAAACGCCCTCATCAACATCGTGACCATTTTCCTTGGCTTGTCCGTCGGCTCCAAGCTGATGGCAGATAAGTTCCTGCAGCCCCAAACCATCGGCATTTTGGTGCTCGGTATTGTGGCGTTTTGTGTCGGTACCGCGGCTGGGGTGTTGATGGCAAAACTGATGAACCGTTTCTCGACCACCAAACTCAATCCGCTGATTGGTTCTGCTGGGGTTTCTGCCGTGCCAATGGCCGCGCGCGTTTCCAACAAGGTCGGGCTTGAAGCCAATGCGCAGAACTTTTTGCTGATGCATGCCATGGGTCCCAACGTCGCGGGGGTGATTGGCTCTGCGGTCGCCGCTGGGGTAATGATCAAATATGTGATGGGCTAAACATAATTGGTTGGGGTTTCTTAGACCCCAATCAATAAGCCTCATTTATAGCAAGGATAGACTCGCCGGCATGAACATATCCCTCACGCAATTTTTACACACCAAGGTCTGCCAGACGCTTTCGTTTCAACAGAGGGTCGGCGCTCTGTTGGTGGCTATGGTGGTGATCCAGCTTTCGCTGGTGGCCGGCTTTTTTCATCAAACCTTAAGTGAAACCTTAGAAGATCAGATCAGTACCAAAGCGCTAATTCAAGCGCGCGAGATTGCGACCGATCCCAATTTA
The DNA here is from genome assembly GCF_000696385.1 of Vibrio metoecus. Lineage (GTDB taxonomy): Bacteria > Pseudomonadota > Gammaproteobacteria > Enterobacterales > Vibrionaceae > Vibrio > Vibrio metoecus. The sequence goes on from NZ_JJMN01000068.1 coordinate 78,502, forward strand.
ATTGCGCTGATCCAACAAAATCGGCTTGCTGAAGTGCAGGCCAAAATCGATCGTTTACAACGCATCTCGGATGCCAATTTTATTGTGATTGGCGATGCCAATGGCATTCGCATCGCGCATCCGGATGAGCAAAAAATCGGCTTACCGATGCAAGGAGGAGACAGTATCCGCGCATTAAAAGAGGGCGAATATTACACCTCAACTCAAAAAGGCAGCCTAGGTTGGGCCATTCGTGGCAAAGCCGCGATTGTTGCCCCTTCGGGTGACATTCTCGGCGTGGTTTCTGTCGGCTACCTGCTCGATAACATCAGCAGTTGGTTGTTGGTTTACTCCTATCCGGTGATTTTTACTGTGCTGATTTTAATGCTGCTTTCTGCACTCGGAGCTTGGATCTTTACCCGCCATATCAAACAGCAAATGTTCAATATGGAGCCGGAAGAGATCGCCATGAACCTCAACCTACAGCAGTCGATTTTACAAAGTGTGTATGAAGGTATCGTCGCGATCAGCTTGAAAGGGGAAATCCTGTCCGTCAATGCTAAGGCACTGAATATTTTAGGTATTGCTCACCAGCCGACTCATTTGATTGGGCGTAATGTTCAAGAGTTCATCACTCCAACCTGCTTTTTTATGGGCGCAAGCCCGTTTGGCAAGTTGGCGCAGCAAAACCGTGTCAGCCAGCAAGATGAACTGATCAGCTGTAATGGTGAAACTTTGGTCGCGAATCGGGTACCGATCAATTCCGGGCAGCAACAAATCGGCTGGGTGGTCAGCTTTCGTCGCCGCAATGATTTCAACACACTCACCTCGCAGCTCACCCAGATCCGTCAACATAACGATAATCTGCGCGTGATGAGTCACGAGTTTGCCAACCGCCTTTCAACCATCGGCGGCTTAATTCAAATCGGTGCGTACGATGAAGCAGTGAAAACCATTCGCCGTGAAACGGCAGAGCAGCAACAGCTGATCGATTTCATTGCCCAAACTTTTCACCCGAAAGTGATCGCGGGTTTACTGCTTGGGAAATACAGCCGTGCCAAAGAGTTAGGGCTGTGTTTGGAGTTCGATCCGCTATCGCATCTGCACCAAGAGCCGCAGTGCATGACCTCAGATGAACTGGCAGCGGTACTCGGCAATCTGCTGGATAACGCGTTTGAAGCCACGCTAAAAAATCCACACAGCAATAAAACCATTTCCCTGCTGCTGACCGATAACGGTGAGGAGTTGGTGATTGAAGTGGCGGACAACGGCATCGGGATCTCGGCCGACATCGCCCAAACTTTGTTTCTCAAGGGAGTGAGTAGCAAAAACCAAGAAGGACACGGTATCGGACTTTACCTTGTCCATCAATTTGTCACTCAGGCTCATGGATCGATTCTTATCGACAGTGCGGAGCCGCAAGGGACTATTTTTTCTATTTTTATTCCCAATAGACCCAAAACGCTTGCGGCGGAAAACCCTCCAGCGCTTGCCGAACGGGCATAAGAAGAGTTTGATTATGATGGAATTAATCGACGTATTGATCGTAGAGGATGAAACGAGTATTGCTGACGTGCACAGCTTTTATCTCAAACAAACCGCCCGCTTTCGTCCGGTCGGCGTGGCACAAAGTATCAATGAAGCGCGCAATATGGTGCGCATTCTCAAACCTAAACTGATTTTCTTGGATAACTACCTGCCCGATGGTCGTGGCATTGAGTTTTTGAAAGAGTTAACCCATCAACCGCAAGCGCCGGATGTCATTTTCATCACTGCCGCTTCAGATATGGAGACGGTGCGCGAAGCTGTGCGCTGCGGGGTTTTTGATTACCTGCTAAAACCGATCGCCTACGATCGAGTACAAAACTCGCTGGAACGTTATCTGAAATACATCAGCTCGCTGCGCGCCAATGACAGTGTGAATCAGAGACACGTCGATGAACTGTTTAATTTTCAAGCCAAAACCGAGCAGCTCGATGGGTTACCGAAAGGCATTGATGAGCTGACCTTAATCAAAATCCAAGAGATTTATCATCATGAACCGCAAGCGGCGTACACCGCAGAATTGTTAGGACAAGCGATTGGGATCAGCAAAACCACGGCCAGACGTTATCTTGAATATTGTGTGGCCAGTGGTTTTCTGGAAGCCTGCATTCAGCATGGTCGGGTGGGCCGTCCTGAGCGGCTTTATCATAAGCGCTAACCCACCCAGCATGTGGAATGCATCAGGCATGAGTTACAAAGTGTAATGGAAGGGGATCACTTCAGTGCTCTCCCCTATTTCCAACATCCCTTCTAAGTTGTTGCTGTGACACTGACAAAGTGGGATCACAAATACCCCTTCTTCATCTTTATCGCGTTTCACCAACATCGCCTGCGACGAAGGGATTAAACAGTTGATTTCAGCACAAAACGCTTGGCTATTTCGGCTAAAGTGCTGCCAATAGGCCAACCAATTTTCTCGCGCTTCGGCGGAAGCCAAATCTCTACGTAAACTTTTTTTACTAACATCGCATCACCACTGTGGCTATTGAGTCGCCCTATTACAATGGATTTCGACTCACCTAAGCATGAAGCGATTCAAAGTTCGCCGTAACGATAAAAATCTTATTGGTTTTTATGGCGTTATCTTGCTAACACCACGCAACCCTTGCCGATTGAGTGCTTAATGAATGTAACGGAAAATCGTGCGATTAATGCCTAGCGCCTCACCCAACCAGCGGATCTGGTCATCTTGATGGTCATAAGCGTCATCTCCCGATACCGGATGAATGAGTACACTCAACGCACCGCGATTCGCCTCTAACCACTCGATAAGCCCATACTGATTATCGCGAAAATGCAGTTCAAACATCGGTTTGACATGCGGGCCAACACGGCGTGGCACTAGGCCAAATAAAGCGATCACATCACGGCGTTCACGGGCAATTTGTTGGCGAAAACGTTCAGCGACGATCGCTTGGTCTGGGTCAAAATAAACATGAGCATGAAACATAGTAACTCCTTAGGAGAGAACAACAGGACGAGGTCAGCATAGCGCTACATTAAGCACAATATCAGCAGGCGAATTTGCACAATAAGGTCGATTTCTTCGAACGAGAGTGCAAAACACACCGCCCCTATAGCGCAGAATCGCGATCGGTTTGGCTAACCTGCGCCGGAATTTGCTTTTGCAACCACTGGCAAAAAACTTGCGTCGCGTCAGTGGCTTGGTGAGTAATCAAAAAGTAGCCAGCCTTGGCTCGAATGGGAGCAAAGGGGGTAACCAAACGCCCTGTATCGAGTTCGTTTGAAAGTAAGGCAGTACGCGCCATTGCAATCCCCACTCCGGCCTCTGCAGCTGACATCGCCATATCCGTGCGGTTGAAATAGTGATCACGCCGCTCAGGCAAGGTAATACCCATTTGGAGAGCCCAGTAGTGCCACTCTTGGTCGCGTGCTGCATTCGCCCATGGCATCGCATCATGCAGTAGCACGACCTGCTGCCAATTTTCTGCGTTTGCCCAATCCTCCTGTAACCAAGAATGGGCTGCGAGATAATTCGCGCTCATCACGGGCAATAGCCACTCCTCCATCAATAACTGTGCCTCTCGCCGCGGATAAGGTAACGCGCCATAATCAATCGCCAGATCGTAATCACGCCGATCACTATCGACCAACGCGCCTTCCGCGAACGTCTGAATCTGAATCTCAGGATGACGGCGATAAAAGTCCTCTAGCCGCGGCACCAACCATTTAAACGCAAATGACGGTGTCAGTTTCAGTCGGATCTCTTTTCGCTCCGTTGATGGCACTAAACTGTGAATTGTCTGTTCAATATCTTGATAGCTACGTTGCACCGTCGTCAGTAGGATTCGTCCTGCCTCAGTTAAACGTACCCCGCGAGAGTGCCGTTCAAATAAGCTAAAACCCAACTGCGCTTCCAACTGCAACATTTGTTGGCTTATCGCCCCCGTGGTGAGATGGAGAGCCGCAGCAGCTAAGCTAAAGCTGGAGTATTGAGCTACCTGCATAAAAGTATGCAAACTGGCAACTTGCTGGCTTTTTAACATGGACTTGCTTTTAGTTTTACTAAAGGGTGGTGATAATTTTTATCGATTGTTAATGAAAAGTAAACCTCCGACACTGAGCCGAAAATGAAGCAAGGAGTCAATGATGGAAGTTTTGGTTTTAGGCAGTGGTGTGGTCGGATTAACCAGCGCTTGGTATCTTGCGCAAGCTGGCCATAATGTCACCGTCGTCGATCGCCAACCACGTAGCGCCGAAGAAACCAGCTTTGCAAACGCAGGGCAAATCTCCTATGGCTACTCTTCCCCTTGGGCTGCGCCGGGCATTCCGCAAAAAGCCCTGAAATGGATGCTAGAAGAACACGCGCCACTCAAAATTCAGCCCTCGCTTGATCCTGCATTACTGAGCTGGATGGGCAAAATGCTGCTCAACTGCCAACTGTCGCGCTACCAAGTTAATAAATCTCGGATGTTGGCGATTGCCAACCACAGCCGTGAGTGTTTAAAAGCACTCAATCAAACCTATTCGCTCGATTACCAAGGCCGCCAACGCGGCACTTTGCAGGTATTTCGTGATGAAAAGCAGTTAGCCGCGATTGAAAAAGACATGCAGCTTCTAGCGCAAAGTGGCGTACGTTTTGAGTTGCTGAATGTCGCCCAGTGTCTGATTCATGAACCGGGGCTCGCCCCAGTGCAGGAAAAATTGGTGGGTGGTCTATGGCTACCGGATGACGAAACAGGCGATTGTTACTTGTTTTGCCAACAGCTAACCGAACTTGCCAAGCAACAAGGTGTGCGTTTTCACTTTGATTGCCACATCCAACAATTGGTTAATGAAGGCAAAAAGATCATCGGTGTCCAAACCGATTTAGGCTTGCTCAAAGCAGATGCTTATGTGGTGGCTCTGGGCAGTTATTCGACCTCATTGCTTAAACCGCTGGGGATTGAAATTCCTGTCTACCCAGTAAAAGGATACTCGTTAACCTTACCGATTATTGATGAAAAATTTGCGCCGCAATCGACCGTGATGGATGAAACTTATAAGGTTGCACTGACTCGCTTTGCCGATCGGATCCGCGTAGCGGGAACGGCAGAGCTAGCCGGTTTTGATCCTGCGATTCCAGAAGCACGTAAAGCGACGATTGAAATGGTCGCGCGTGATTTGTTTCCGCACGGAGGGGATTTTGCGCAAGGGCAATTCTGGACCGGCTTTCGCCCGATGACACCCGATGGCACACCAATCATCGGTGCCACTCCGTATACCAACCTCTATACCAACACTGGGCATGGCACACTGGGATGGACCATGGCTTGCGGCTCCGCCAGTATTCTGGCCGATGTGATCACTCAGGGCGAAAGCACACTGAGCCGATTAGGACTAGATCTGTTCCGTTATCCAAAAGCATCCTAAATGCGCGGCTTTTTGGCTCTGCCTGCAGAAGCATGGCAGAGCCATTTCTCGCAGTCAGCATGCCTGCAGTCTACAGTGTAAAACTTCAAAAAACCGAATAAATGTTGGTCATTTCTTATTGAATCTCAACAGACTTAACCAAAGCATAAAATTTTTATCTAGCACACATCGCCCACCAGATTGACCAAAAATTCACCACTTCATCCAATGCTCAGTCCGTTGTACAGCAAATAAACAGTTTTTGTGTTCAGCGTCACGCATCCATTCTTTGCCAGATAAAAAAATTAACATTTGAGTTACAAAAAGATTAATATACCGAACACACAACAGACACAATAAACACAACAACTCATTTACAGGGAAACTACTTATGCAGTCATTTGTTGATTTTCTGAATGGAATCATCTGGAGTCCGGCGCTGATTTATCTCTGCCTTGGCGCTGGTTTGTTTTATTCCATTCTGACTCGTTTTGTACAGGTTCGTCATTTCTTCGAAATGTGGCGCCTACTTCTGAATAATAAAGAATCCTCAAAAGGGATCTCCTCTTTCCAAGCACTCGCCGTATCACTTTCTGGTCGCGTGGGTACGGGTAACATTGCCGGCGTTGCAGCCGCTATCGGTTTCGGTGGCCCTGGAGCAGTATTCTGGATGTGGACCGTTGCCTTTTTTGGTGCTGCTACCGCGTATGCAGAATCGACTCTGGCTCAGATTTATAAGGAAGAAGACAACGGTGAATTCCGTGGTGGCCCTGCTTACTACATCGAAAAAGCCATGGGGCAAAAATGGTATGCGTGGATCTTCGCGATTGCGACCATCTTTGCTTGTGGTGTGCTATTACCGGGCGTGCAATCCAACAGTATCGGCAACGCAGTTGAGTCAGCATTTGGCTCGGGCCCAATGATTGAAACCGCTATCGGTACCTTTAGTTTCGCCAAAATTTTCACCGGTACAGTGGTTTCTATCCTGCTCGGCTTCATTATTTTTGGTGGCGTAAAACGTATCGCAAGCTTCACTCAGATCGTCGTTCCGTTTATGGCACTGGCGTACATTATCACCGCGTTCGTGATCATTCTGCTCAACATCGGTGAAGTTCCACGCATTATTGCGATGATCGTCGGCGATGCATTCTCGCCGATGGCCGGTGTAGGTGCGGCGATTGGTTGGGGGGTAAAACGTGGGGTTTACTCTAACGAAGCTGGTCAAGGTACTGGCCCACACGCAGCAGCAGCAGCCAGTGTAGAACACCCTGCACAGCAAGGTTTGGTACAGTCATTCTCTATCTACATTGATACCTTGATGGTCTGTTCAGCCACCGCGTTCATGATTTTGATCACGGGTGCCTACAACGTACACGGCGCAGGTGAAGGCATCTTCCTTGTACAGAATTTGCCAGCGGATATCATCGCAAGTAGCCCAGCCTTTACCCAAATTGCCGTAGATAGTGCATTACCCGGCATTGGTAAGCCTTTCGTGGCCTTTGCGCTGTTCTTCTTCGCTTTCACTACGATTTTGGCTTACTACTACATCGCCGAGACGAATGTGGCCTATATCCGCCGTACCTTCAAAGTCGATGGTTTGATGTTTGTGCTCAAAATCGTGCTCATGGCCGCCGTGTTCTACGGTACGGTCAAAACCGCCAACTTGGCGTGGGCTTTAGGTGATGTGGGCGTCGGCTTGATGGCATGGCTCAACATCGTCGGCATCATCATTATCTTCTTTATGTCTAAGCCAACCATGGCAGCACTAAAGGATTATGAAGACCAACAAAGACAAGGCGTGACCGAATTTACTTTCAACCCAGTGAAACTTGGCATCAAAGGTGCGACGTACTGGGAAGGAAAATATCTTCGCAAAACGGGCAAAGCCCCAACCGCGGAAGAGAAAGAGACCCAAAGGGTAGAGCAAACTAGCTCACTATAAGAAAAAGCAGTGAACACAACATAAATAAGTCAAAGGGTTAGCATTCGCTAACCCTTTATTTTTCAACTCAAGGTGAAGGTTACTTCGTTTTCGGTTCGATAATATTGAACCAGAACTCGAAGTTATCTAGCATTCCAGCAATATCGGTCAGCGCTTTGGCGTTGCCTTCTATCGTCACCTTGCCTTCTTTGGTTAACTGTTGAATGGTCGTTTTGCCCATCAACACCTGATTCAATTCAGAACGATTCAGCGTCAATGTCATATCTGGCTTATCCGATTGAATACCTTTTAAGTTATTCAAATGGGCGTTTTCCAGTTCAACCAAGAATTTCTCGTTCACGTCCGGCAGAACGAAGTTAATGGTGTAATCCACTCCCGCAGCTTTATCGCCATTGAGACGTACGCCGAGGTAATCAAGGAACAGTTCGGTATCCATCGCCACCACCATATCCGCACTGGCCGTTTTCGTCGCTGAGACGGTTGGTAGACCATTGCGCAGTTCATAAGCACCCATCAAATAGGTGTTACGCTCACCAGCAGATTCACTCTGGTAACCCAATTGCTCTAAGCAGTCGGCTTGCAAGTAACGCGCTTGCTTATTGCTCGGCTCTGCAAACACGGCTTTATCGACAATCTCCGCACACCAACGGTACTCACCTTGATCAAACGCAGCCTGTCCTTGCTTGAGAACATTGGCCATGCCGCCCATTGCCGCCACGTATTTCGGTGCCGCATCGGTAGGTGATAGCGGGCGCAAGGTCGCTGGATTCATATCAAAGTAACCCAGATATTTGTTGATCACCGCTCTGGCATTGCGATGGTAACTACCGTGATAACCGCGGTTATACCATTCTTTCGCTAGCACATCAGGCACATGGAATTCATCCTGAATCTCATTGATGGTGACACCATGGTTAGCCAAACGCAGCGCCTGATCGTTAATGTAACCGTACATATCACGCTGTTTACGTAGGAAATAGTTGATGTTGTCATTGCCCCAACGTGGCCAAGAATGTGAAGCGAACATCACATCCGCCTTTTTCGCGTACATATGAATCGATTGATTGATGTATTTACTCCATGCTTGCGCATCACGCACTTCAGCACCACGTAAGGTGTAGACGTTGTGTAAACCACCCACGGTGTTTTCTGCCATCCACAAGGCTTTAAACTGTGGGAAGTAGGTGTTCATTTCCGCTGGAGATTCAGTTCCCGGTGTATTCTGGAACTCCATGGTTACGCCATCGATCACCACAGTTTCCGTTTGCTCAGAAATGACTTTGGTTGGCGCAATCAAGCTCACTTCACCTTGCGCGACATTCTTACCAATCGCGGCATCCACCTGCCCGGTCGCCCCTTTCGATAAAACGTTGCCATATTGATAAGTCGTACGACGCGACATGGCATTTCCTGCAAAGACATTCTCAGCCACCGCGTGATTTAAAAAGCCTTTCGGTGCGATGATCGGCACTTCACCTCGGTCGACCTGCTCTTGGCTCACAATGCCTTTGACACCACCAAAATGGTCAGCATGCGCATGACTGTAGACCACAGCTTTAACGGGACGCTCACCCAACTCTTGATTCACAAAATCCAGAGCGGCTTTTGATGTCGCAGGAACCGTCAGTGGATCAAACACAATCCAACCGGTATCCCCTTTCACAAAGGTGATGTTCGCCAAATCGTAACCACGAACCTGATAAATGCGATCAGTTACTTTATACAGACCGTGGTGCATATTGAGTTGAGCTTGGCGTTGTAAACTTGGGTGAATACTGTCGTAGTCACGCCCATCCAATAGGAAGCTGTAATTACCGAGTTCCCAAACCACCTTGCCGTTGGCATCTTTGATTTGGAGATCTTTTTGCTGTGCGATCAAACCTTTCTCGACCAGTTTGAAATCTTCTTGATCAGCAAATGGCAGCGTGCTGCGTTGCTCTGCAGCAAAAGCCTGTGTGGTTGCACTCGGCGCTTTGGTTTCTGCAGTAAAAGAATGGGCCAAAACTGGTGCTGAGGTGGCAACCAATACAGCCAACAAGGTAGGTTTACAGACTGTTTTCATTGGATATCTCTCTTTCTGAGTCATTAGGGAACAGGGACAAGAATATGAGAGAAATTGCTGCAGAACGATTCGCCAAACGATAATCAATAGTTAAGCATTGCTTAACTATCAACAGAGCACAGCCTCAATTTGCTCACGCAACCAGATCAAGCCTTTGTCTTGTTGTTTGGCTTTGTGCCAACAGATAAACGTTGGAACGGCACGAATGTCAAACGGTAACGGCTGAATAGATAACCCCAGTTTTTCTGCCCACATATCCGCCAAACGCTTAGGCGTAAAACACAGCAGATCCGTCACCGATGCAGTCGCCATAAGGTTCAACATCGAATCACTTTGATAATGGATTCTACGCGCTGGCAGTGCTTGATCCACCAAGCTGGAAAACAAATAGTTCCCAAAACGGCGACTGGTTAATGCCGTGTGTTTTTCAGCAAAAAACTGCTCAAAGCTTAAGGAGTTCCCTAGCCGAGGATGATTTTTGGAGTACACCACTACTAAAGCTTCTTCGGTGATCTGAGTGGTGATAATCGAAGGATGGCTGATGGGAAGTAAGGCTAAAAATAGATCGGCTTCTCGCTCACTCAGCACCTGACTCGGGGTGAAATGGTCATCTTCATAGGATTTTAAATTGACCGTGATATACGGAGCGATGTCGCTGATTTTTTGCAGCAGTTGCGGCAACACGACCAAATCAAAATACGCCTGTCCACCGATGATAAATTCGCGAGTGCTGGTTGCAGGGTCAAAACTCGCGTCCGCTTCAAGTCCAAAACGAATCGCACTTAAACCTTCGGAAATGTGTTTGTGCATATTGAGTGCGTGCTGAGTCGGCTGTAATCCACGCCCTTGCCGGACAAACAGAGGCTCCCCCACTTGTTCACGTAAACGAGCCAAATTTTGGCTAACCGCAGCGGAAGTCATGTTCAACTTTTCTGCCGATCTGTTCACCGAGCCTAGCGTCATCACAGCATCAAACACTGTCAGTAGGTTTAGGTCATAATCTCGCAGCATTATCTCATCCGTCTTTATCCTGATCACACTTGAGCGATCTTACTCGATCTCACCTCACCCAGCCCCGCAACTTTGTGACGTCTTGCTACTGAGTTAACTTTTTAACCGGCTTTGTTCACTCATCCAACACGTAGCAACGTAGCGTGGACTCACGGGGATATGCAAAGCAAAAAAAAGGGCTAGCCGATGGCTAACCCTTTATACGTTCCCAGAATATCAACTTATGCTGCAAGCTCTTGCGCTTTAACAGGCTGTACGCGCTTTTCGCCGATAGGCAGAACAACACGACCGTATTCATTGTTCAGCACTTGTGCCATCGCAAAGTAGATTGCGCTTGCACCACAGAAAATGCCTTCAAAACCAGCAATTGTGCCAATCAGCTCGCTACCAGTGAAATCACGAGCAGCCAGCAGAGCAAACAGAATCGTCAGTGAACCGAATACCACTTGCTTGGCAGTTGGGTAGCACAAAGAACCAATGAACATAAAACCAGTGAAGATACCCCACAACGCCAAGTACCAACCCATGAAAGGAGCAGGGCTTGCAGGCAGACCCATGTGTGGCATTACGATCAAGCCAACCAGCGTCAACCAGAACAGACCGTAAGAAGTAAATGCCGTTGTACCGAAGGTGTCACCACGCTTAAAGCACATGATGCCGACGATAACTTGACTCAGACCGCCGTAAAAAATACCCATCGCCAGAATCATCGAGTCGATTGGGAAAAAACCTGCGTTATGGATATTAAGCAGAATGGTGGTCATACCGAAACCCATCAGACCGAGTGGTGCTGGGTTGGCTAGCTTAGTTGACATGTGAACTTACCTTCAGAGTGTGAATTCAAAAATGTTTGTAAAAATTACGCGCGGATTTTAATTAACCGACAGACAAAAGAAAAAAGATCTTATTGGAAACTTAGATTGTTGAAATAGTTGGTTACAGGTGCGAATAAAAAATCGCCCAACCGAAGTTGAGCGATAAAATAAATCATTTAAATACAATTATTTAGCAAGAAACTTTATCCCAAAACCAATTTGGTTGGGTTGGTGACTCCCAAACTCCAGGACTATTCTTTGCAATAAAACACTGGCCGTTGAAGGTGACTTTGTCACCATTTGCCACCTTAGTTATCCCTGGTTGCCACACAATGGCATCTGTAGGTGCGGGCTCTGTCGGTGGAACCGGAGTCGGTGTTGTCGGCTCTGTTGGAGGCACTGGATTGGTCGGTGGTACAGGCTCCGTTGGCGGAACAGGATTGGTCGGAGGGGTTGCTTCACCGGAAACCAATGCCCAAGGGCCACCTAAAGTAGGATCATTACCTTGCGTCCACCATTTAGCTTGGTAAATTGCGCCTTTATAGCTGACCTTATCGCCATTGTTGTAAACCTTTCCGGCATCCCAAGCGGACACACCACCCGCGGGTGGATCCGTAGGATCGGTGGGTAATGGATCGAGTTTTTCTACTACGCGGACTTTCGGCCAACTCGCATGAGAACCATACAAGTTAGTCACACACTTCTCGTAATCCCCTTTAACTAAAGCAGAATACGCAGTTTGGAAACCGACCAACTCACACTCAAACGAGTAACCACCCGGACGATCTGGGTAATATTTCCAGTTACCATCCCAGTTGGTGTAAAGCACATCGGTCGCACCATTCAGGTTTAAACTGCCGTAGGGCAATTGCTGCCAACACGTATTCTTCTCATCCGCTTCGATAGGAATTTGATAGTGCGCCGCTAAGCCTTCCCAGTAACGAATACGGTTAACCGGTTGTCCTTTGTCTTTGTTCTGCTCGCCGCACTCAATACCACCGTTAATAATATTGATTGTGGTACCGAAACCGTAGCCAATCCCTGCATCAATTTCACGTTGTGAAGGAACCCAAGTACGATCGATCACGTGCAACATCGCCGGTTTCGGTGCTTGCGGAGTCAGGAAAAACCAGATTGCAGAGGCAAGGTTCAACCATGAATCCGCCACTAAACCTGGGTTATTAAGTAATACGGTCGCATCACCATCAAACATAGCTTCGGAGAAAGCACCGTAGTTAAAGTGGTAAGAAAGCTGTTTTGCACCACGGCCAAAGTAACCCTGCCCAGTAGCACAAGGCCACTTCTTGTTCTGCCAGTCATTTTGACCACACCCCGTGGTATAACCTTCTTGACCTTCTGACCAGCCCATTTCCCGCACATGCACTAAAGCTTGCTGCCACTCTTCCAAAGCTAATGGGTTATCAGAAATATTGTCTTTCGCGATATGCCCGCCCGTTTCTTGAGCAAAGTGAGCAAAAGCCGTCACGACCGATTTTTTACAAATCGCATCGGAATTACGGCCATCAGTATACTCCGCACAAAATGCAGGGAATTTACCAATCGCACGCAAGAAACGGGTATAGGTGTATTCTGGCGCCGCCATATGAGTGAGGAAATTCCACTCAGACTCAGGAAATACGCGCTCAACCCGTTTCACGTTATCAGGGTTTGTCGCCAGTCCCGGTTCAATCGCATCGACAATCGCGTTGGAGCGTGTAGCTAAAGCATTTGACCAAATACCATACATAGGATTGGCGGTTTTGGCTTGCTCTGCCGCGGCAATATCGGCTTTAGCCACCACATACCCACCCGGGTTTTGTGGATCTGGTTGAATATTCATGGCGGCTTGCACAGGCAAAGCGCACGCCACGGCTACCCACCACGCGGTATGTTTGAGTTTAAACATGGATGAAAGTCCTTCTCTCAACTTGATAATCCATTTGAGAGTAGGCTTATTGATAACTAATTTAATAGGGAAAAATAAGAAAAAAGCCAGAATTGCGAGCCATTTCAGGACGATGTAAATCGTACGCCTGCGGTCTACACTAAGTTTTTGAACAGAAATACAAAATCAACAGAATCCATAAGGACTTTACTGCGGGAAATCTAATGAACTAAATCATAATGTTACGTTCAGATCAGGACGTGCATTCACTGACTTGGATTTAATGCAAAAGCCTCGCGACAAAACTACTAACCGGGCAAGTACAATAATTCCTTAGTTAACCGAGCCTCACTCACGTTTTGGATTGACGAAAAAGTAATAATCGAGTGGAAACAACCTAAACTGTATACTGAAGTCTCCCCAGTATACTCAAACAAATACGCCGAGTTATCAAGGCGATCTCAGGAGATAGCGTATACGATACAAGGGAGTCCATTGAGCGATTAGGGTTAAGAAAGCGATCTTTCTAATCCCTCGCCTTCTGGGAAAGGGGTTCCCAGATAATCTGGCGCTTGGCTACCAGAAACTCTATGGGTCGAACAAAAAATGGAAAGAAAAGTATGGTCACCACAGGCGTTCACCATCTGAAACAGCAATGCATCATGTGAAAGAGCTACTTGTAGCCTCACTCTACTTAGTAATTGCAATACATAAGTTGGGGATACTTACGCTATTGATCAAAACACTCACAAGTTAATTGGAATAGATATGCACAAAGGCGTGATGCTGCACAGTAACGAAAGAAGTCATTACATCTGTCGTTCTTATCGGCAACTATTGCAGCGTTATCAAATCAAGCAAAGTGCAACGCGACTGTCCACAAACTTAACAACAGCCCCAGAGCTCGCCTGGGTTTTCAAACACTGGGGGAATATTTTGTTGGATATTATCGCTGATCGTTGCACTTCAAAACTTTGATGTTCCATACCATATGACTTCATCCTAACAAAAGAGGTTTTGGGTAAGCGACTAAGAATACTTAAAATTATCTATTTAATTAGAAAATCACAAATGAGGTTAATTTATTTTGGAAAGCTCATGTAAAAAATTACACATTTTAGAGTAATGTTAATTTTTCAATCACCACGTTCAGTCCATAGCAATTGATTTATAAATAGAAAAAACCGATCATGCATTCAAAAAACGAACATTAATCATTACTCTTAAGAAGAAACTCATCTAATTGACTCATATATTTTTTAACGAAAAACGGTCTCATATGTGCAGCATCTTTATATTTAGGTTCTCCATCTTCAGTAAGAGGGTTACATACTGCACCTGGGCAAACCACTGTCGACTGACTTAGCACGGTAATATTTTTTGATAGAAAACGAGCCATCATTTCCTTATCAAAACTAGTATCAATAATAAAATTATCACTTGAAATGTTATTTTTCAATAGAATACTTCTCTTTCCATCTTTAAATAAAAGTTGAGAAGGATTAAACCTATCATCTATTGGTGCCGGCAACAAAACAACTACTGAATATTTTCTACTTAAATCAATAACAAACTCAGTGAATTTTTCAATAGATTTCTTTCGAGCAATATCTCCTTTATAAATCAGACCCGATTCATCAATATAAATTACAGATTCATTTTTAAAGTAAAACGTATATGCACCACTTAAAATTATCGTATCTATTGGGTTTTCTGACAATATTTTATAAAAATTATCGAAATGCCCAGCACACTTTTTTATGTAATCTTGAGGATTATCACCTCTATATGAGTTAGGTACGGATGCACAGCCACCTCTAGTTAAAAATCCAGCATCCTTACCCCTCCCACTTTTATAAAGTTCAACCACCCTAGGGCTATATTGCTCAACCAGTGAGTCACCAAAAAGCAACACTGTTGGTGAATTAGTACTAGTTGTCAAAAGTTCACCTTGTCGAAACAATCCTCGAGGAAAATCCCAATCACCTTTAGCATCAGATATTAGTTTAAAATGCGAATTATTTTCTGTTATCCCATTCTTTTGATAAATTAAAAAACCAAATAAACCCTGTAAACAAAGACAGATGAATATGGATAACACACTACCTTTAAAATTAACTGAAAATCTAATAGGCTTCTCATAAAAAACATATGTTATCCATGCTAATACAATTGAAAACAACACCACTAGAATTCGCCACTCCAAGTTGGCATGTTCACCAAAAATAATATTAACAAACGATAAAATAGGCCAATGCCATAAGTATAAAGAGTAGCTAATCAAACCAAACCAAATGGAAATTGGATTCATTAGAAACAGACGATTCAAGTATGAATTTGAGCCACCGACAATAATTAGCATTGTACCAAAAACAGGTATCAGAGCCCAAAAATATGGAAACAATAGGCTCTTATCGAAAAAAACAACACTGAAAATTAAGAAAGAAAAACCAATAAATGAGGGTAACTCACGAACCATCAAAAAGTTTATCAGCACTCTAGTTTTTGGTAATTTATTTTGAAAAATAAAACCCTCAGGAAGCATTTTAAACTTAACAAAAAATTCAGGTTTATATATATTTAACCATGCCAAAAGACTACCACTTAAAATTTCCCAAAAGCGAAATATAGGTAAAAAGAAAACTTCTGTTGAAAAATCACTGACAAAATATAAATTTAAGAAAAATGATATAGCCGCAACAGAAATTGTAGTTATTAGTAAATTAAGCTTGCATTTCCAAGCCATCCAAAGTATTAATGGCCAAAATATATAGAATTGCTCTTCAACAGCAAGACTCCATAAGTGAAGCATTGGCTTCGTTTCTGTCGCATTATCAAAATAACCATGCTCACCAACTAATATAAAATTGATAATAAATACTGCACCGCTAGCTATATGTTTACCTAACTGAGCATACTCATCAGACAGCAACACAAACCAACCAAATACTAACGAGCACCCCATAACTAAACTTAAAGTAGGGAAGATTCTTTTTATACGGTGACTAAAAAAATCTATAAAACTAAACTGACCTTTATTTAACTTTTCAAAAATATGGCTAGTAATCAAAAAACAACTTATTACAAAAAAAATGTCAACCCCAATGAATCCACCTTTGAGCCAACTTGGAAATGCGTGAAAAATCACCACTGATATAACAGCAAATGCTCGTAGACCATCAATCTCAGGACGATAATCTGATTTATGGGGTAATGTTCTATTCATATGATTAATTTAGTTTAATTAGTTATCCATGCGAACTATATTCTAGCAATTTCTTTTTCTTTATTAATAGTTAAATAATGGAGCTACGCCTAGACTTAAAAAATAAAAAACCAAGTCAAAATCTATATCAATACAATGATAACTCCTACTAAACACTTACACATGAACTAACAAGCGTTCAAAGCGAATTACTCTTTACACAACAAAGCTTTAACAGTCATAACGATGTAAAATCTATCAAGGATTGTTTTAAGTTACAATAAGTTAGATGCAGGGATTAACCTAATCTTATTTCCACTCAATAGTAGCGATAATACAACACATTGATTTACATGACATTAAAATCAAATTTCTAACTACTCCTTCTTTTTCAAGCATGAAAGGAACTATCGAAACTCAATAGCATCAAGCGTTAGTAAAAAGGCGATTGAGAGATTTCAGACATTTACTTGATTAGACGATCAAACCCTTGCTCGGCTAACCTCTTACCGAAAAATTTAGCCCCCTCCAACGTCCAATGCCCATAATCAAATGAACACTTGTAGCCCTCTTCTGTAAACGCCGAACAAGTTTTATTCTTTTCATCACAAATTAGCGGAACCTTATCGAAGTAGGGCACCCCAAACTTACTTGCTATAGCAGCAATTTCTTTATTTGCATCTGTCGCATTAGATCGCACAGTCCACAAAAGGCGATCAGCTTCAGAAATAATCTCATCAGCCCCATAAGTTGCCTCAGCATCGTAAATTCGTAAATCGTATACATAGTCAGCAACCCATTTTTTTTCTACCTTTTTAAACTCTGCTGTATTCCCCAAAACAACAACTCGCTTCCCATCTGACTTTGCTCTCTTGATCAAAAATGGGAGACCAGCAATGTCAGAGCTTTTAGGTTGATTTTTATTCTGACCTTCACACGCACGCTTACTATATCTCGTTGATATTACTATAGTTGTGGCTTCAATCCCATTTGTTTACTGTTATAGAATTTATCTCTAATGGAAGCGTAGCTATCTATAGTCTCATTGGCGCAATTAATCTGTGGTAGTTCTCCCTTCAATACGTCCATTGTTGAATTAACATAACCATTTTGTACGAGGGCGTTGTAGAAATCCGTTGCGTGAGAATTTACCAACTAAAAGAATTTTGTTTTTTGTACATTTAGGAAGTTAGGATTTTTCTCGTTTCGTTCTAGCAGAAGGCGCGAATGTTCTTTTCTTAACTTTTCATTATCCAGCTCGAAATTTTCAAAAAAAGCAATTCTTTGGGTAAGCGCTCAGTAAAACCATTATTACTGATCACAAAGCAAGCACCTACAGAAACCAACACTATGCCTCCAAGCATAGCCATAATAAAGATCTTCGGCCTAAACAGTGCACGAATTCTAAAAGGCTTTTCAACAACAAAATACGATAACACTGACAATGCAAAAGTTAGGCTCATCCATTCAAATTTATCGTAATTTGTTGGTTCTTTTCCCATACGAGAAAATGCAAATATAGGGAAATGCCACAAGTATGCTGAATAGCTAATGAGTCCTACCCAAACGAAGGGCTTGCTACCTAAAACCTTACCTACTAATTCATCCTTCGACCCGAATCCAATAATCAAAGCAACGCCGATAATTGGAAGAAGTGTATGAAAACTTGGATGCGGTGTTTTACCATCAAAAAATAAAATGCTGTAAACAATTAGATACAAACCTAGCATTGGAAGAGATTTTGACGCTAAGCCATCATTTGAAGGTTTACAATTCAGCTCTCTATAGGCAAGCATAGAACCTATAGCTAACTCCCAAAAACGACTGAATGGTAAATAGAAATTCAAATCAGAATTCCATACTTCCATCAACTCTGCAAATTGAAGGCTCAGCAAAGACAAACCAACAAGGATGGTTAAGAAGTGCTTACGGAAAAACTTAAAAGCTACGATCGCTAAGATTGGAAAAACTAAATAGAACTGCTCTTCGATACCCAAACTCCACGTGTGAAGAAACGGTTTTAGCAGAGCACTACCAGCACCATACTCAGTTGTAGTGAAATAGAAAAAAAAATTAGAGCCAAAAAAAAGTGAAGCAAGGATGCTTTCAGCATATTCAACAAAATCTGAGGGTAGGAGCTTTTGCCACGCATAGGGCACTGATACAAAGATAACAACGAACAGCATCGGCAGAATCCGTCGTGCTCTTCGTTCATAGAAGTTCAGAAAACTAAATGAACCTTTTGACTCAAGCTCAGAGAGTATTATGCGTGTTATAAGATATCCGCTAATCACAAAGAAGATATCTACTCCGATAAAGCCCCCCTCAAACCAATCCCTACCAAAAAGCACCATCTGTGCGTGATAAAGAATGACACTGACAACAGCAATTGCTCGCAAGCCGTCGATTTCAGCTCTGTAGGAAAGTTTTGGGGAATTTCACTTGGTTCACTTGGTTCACTTTGGTTCACTTGGTTCACTTGGTTCACTTGGTTCAGCTATCCTTCAACTTACTCTGTAAGTCAATTCAAATATCTTCTGTTTTATCAATAGTCGCTACTCTACGTTTGGTACGCAAAAAGACTTTTCGTAATAAAACACTTTTCGTTACTTCTCCACATACGAATCTGCCACACACCAAACTTATTCTGTTTGATAGCCGCTTTGCCACCGTATATATAACTTTTCAGTGCTTAAAATCTATACTTTATAATAGTTGATGTAGTTTCTAACTTTCTAACACTAAAGAAAAAAGCCAACAGAATCAACCATTGGCTTTCGAATCCGTCAGCAACTAATTAATTGAAATATAAATAAATTAGTTTATTCATACTACTCCCACTCAATCGTCGCCGGTGGCTTACCGGAGATGTCATACACCACGCGAGAGATGCCATTCACTTCGTTGATAATGCGGTTGGAAACCTTACCCAAGAACTCATAAGGCAGGTGCGCCCAATGTGCGGTCATAAAATCGATGGTTTCTACGGCACGCAGTGATACAACCCAATCGTACTTACGGCCATCGCCCATCACACCAACAGAACGAACTGGCAAGAACACAGTAAAGGCTTGAGAAACCTTGTTGTACAAATCCGCTGCATGCAGCTCTTCAATGAAGATCGCATCCGCACGACGCAACAAATCACAGTACTCTTTCTTGATCTCGCCCAGTACACGCACACCAAGGCCAGGCCCTGGGAATGGGTGGCGGTAAAGCATGTTGTAAGGTAAGCCAAGCTCAAGACCGATCTTGCGCACTTCGTCTTTAAACAGCTCACGCAGTGGCTCAACCAAGCCCATTTTCATGTCATCTGGCAAACCGCCCACGTTGTGGTGAGATTTGATCACATGCGCTTTACCGGTTTTTGAAGCCGCAGACTCAATCACATCTGGATAGATAGTGCCTTGTGCCAACCATTTAGCGTTTTTCAGTTTTTTCGATTCTTCATCAAACACTTCAACAAACACACGACCGATGGTTTTGCGTTTCGCTTCTGGCTCATCAATGCCTTCCAGTGCTTTCAAGAAACGCTCTTCTGCATCGACTTTGATGATATTGAGTCCAAATTTGTCCCCAAACATATCCATCACTTGTTGACCTTCGTTCAAACGCAGTAAACCGTTATCCACGAACACACAAGTCAGGCGGTCACCAATCGCACGGTGAACCAGCATGGCAACCACAGAAGAATCAACACCGCCAGAAAGACCAAGGATCACTTCATCGTTACCCACTTGCTCTTTAATACGTGCAACGGCATCTTCAATGATAGATTCTGACGTCCACAGACGCTCACAGCCACACACGCCAAGAACAAAGTTCTCCAGCATCTGCAAACCATTTTGAGTGTGAGTTACTTCTGGGTGGAACTGCACACCGTAGTATTTCTTCTCTTCATTGGCCATCGCGGCGTATGGGCAAGTGTCGGTTTCACCGATTTTCACGAAATCAGCTGGAATTTCGACCACTTTGTCACCGTGGCTCATCCAAACGTCTTGAGTCAATTCAAGATCTTTAAACAGCGCTGATTCGCCAGAAACTTTCACCTGAGCATAACCAAACTCACGCTCATCAGAGGTCGCGACACGGCCACCTAACTGCTCAGCCATGGTCTGCATGCCGTAGCAAACACCAAATACTGGCACGCCACTGTCAAACACATATTGTGGGGCACGTGGTGAATTGGCTTCGGTCACGCTTTCAGGGCCACCAGAAAGAATAATACCGTCTGGATTGAATTCGCGAATGTCCGCCTCTTCTACATCCCAGCTCCACAGCTCACAGTACACACCGATTTCGCGCACGCGACGGGCAACCAGCTGGGTATATTGAGATCCGAAATCGAGGATCAGAATTCGTTGGTCATGAATATTCTTAGTCATTGTTTAGCAGTCTTATCAGCCAAGTATTAAAAACAGGAAGTCTTAAAACGGAGGCGAGTCTACTCGCCTCACATTCAGTCATCAAGCATTAAAGCAAACGTTTACGCTTAACCCAGACGGTAGTTTGGAGCTTCTTTCGTGATCTGCACGTCATGTACGTGAGACTCTTTCATACCCGCACCAGAGATACGTACAAATTGAGCTTTAGTACGCAATTCTTCTACTGAGGCAGAGCCAGTCAGACCCATACAAGAGCGTAGGCCGCCCATTTGTTGGTGGATGATCTCTTTCAGATGACCTTTGTAAGCGATGCGGCCTTCGATGCCCTCAGGAACCAGCTTGTCCGCAGCGTTATCGGTTTGGAAGTAACGATCTGATGAACCTTTTGACATCGCACCCAGTGAACCCATACCGCGATAGGCTTTGTAAGAACGGCCTTGGAACAGAATGACTTCGCCCGGTGCTTCTTCGGTACCAGCGAACATAGAGCCAACCATCACACAAGATGCACCAGCAGCAATCGCTTTAGAAATATCGCCAGAGAAACGGATACCGCCATCTGCGATAACAGGAATACCGAACTCTTCAGCCACACCTGCCGCATCCGCAATCGCAGTAACTTGAGGAACACCCACACCCGTTACGATACGAGTCGTACAGATAGAACCTGGGCCAATACCGACTTTCACTGCGCTTACGCCCGCTTCAATAAGAGCGCGCGCACCTTCAGCGGTCGCCACGTTACCACCGATGATTTCAAGGTGTGGGTAAGCCGCGCGAGTTTCACGGATACGTTGCAGAACACCTTCTGAGTGGCCGTGAGAAGAGTCGATCAGCAGTACGTCAACGCCCGCTTCAACCAAGGCTTTGACACGCTCTTCGTTGCCTGGAGCAGCGCCAACAGCAGCACCAACACGCAGACGACCTTGGTCATCTTTACATGCATTGGGTTTGCTTTCGGCTTTGTGGAAGTCTTTCGCGGTGATCATGCCTTTAAGTTGGAACTCATCATTCACCACTAGAATTTTCTCAACACGCGCTTTGTGCATCTCTTCTTGCACTTCAGCACGGCTTGCGCCTTCTTTTACCGTCGCTAGGCGCTCTTTTGGCGTCATGACTGCGGCAACCGATTTGGTGAGGTCAGTAACGAAACGAACGTCACGGCCAGTGATTATACCAACCAGTTCATTGTTTTCTGTTACAACAGGGAAACCCGCAAAACCGTGGTGGTAAGTCAATTCCATTACATCAGCAATGGTTTGTTCAGGGCGAACCGTCACAGGGTGAGTAACCACACCGGCTTCAAAGATTTTCACTTGGTGAACTTGAGCTGCTTGCTGTTCAATCGACATATTCTTGTGAATAAAGCCAATGCCGCCTTCTTGAGCCAGAGCGATCGCAAGACGTGCTTCCGTGACAGTGTCCATAGACGCAGAAACCATAGGAATGTTCAGCGCGATATTTTTGGTCAACCGAGTGCGAAGATCGGCAGTGTTTGGAAGAACGGTGGAATGAGCAGGGACGAGTAGAACATCGTCAAAGGTTAGAGCTTCTTTTGCGATTCGTAGCATGTGCAATATCTCACAACAGGAGTGTTAACAACGGAAATCCACTTCATCGTTTCGCCTAATAAAATGGATTTATATTTGATATTGCGGACGGATTATACGCCCGAGGCAATCGGTTGACTACACATTTTTTCATTTTTTATTTGCATTCCACCCCTTGATATGTATTATATTGCGGCTAATTTCCATACCCACGTCTGAGGAATCAGCGTTGTCTTCTTCTCTCGCCAATCGAAATATCTACACCGTTTCCCGTTTAAATTCTGAAGTTCGTTTATTACTGGAAAATGAAATGGGGATCGTCTGGTTGGTGGGTGAAATTTCAAACTTCTCCGCTCCCGTCTCAGGTCACTGGTACCTCACCCTAAAAGACAGCCAAGCGCAGGTAAAATGCGCGATGTTCAAGGGTAATAACCGTCTGGTTAACTTCAAACCGCAAAATGGTCAGCAAGTGTTGGTTAAAGCTCGGCTCTCACTATACGAACCGCGTGGTGACTACCAAATTATCCTCGAAAGCATGCAGCCTGAAGGGGATGGACGCCTGCAACAACAGTTTGAACAACTGAAGATGCAGCTCGCCGCAGAAGGCTTGTTTGCTCAGACGCGAAAGAAAGCACTTCCAGAAAACCCTCGCTGTGTGGGGATTATCACCTCACGTACCGGTGCCGCACTGCACGATATTTTACACGTGCTCAAGCGCCGTGACCCGAATTTGCCCGTGGTGATCTACCCCACTCTCGTACAAGGCGAAGATGCCGCGATTCAAATTGCCCAAGCGATTGGCCGTGCCAATGCACGCGCGGAGTGTGATGTGTTGATCGTGGGTCGTGGAGGGGGCTCTTTAGAAGACTTGTGGTGTTTTAACCATGAAATCGTGGCGCGTACTATCGCCGCGAGTGACATCCCAATTATCAGTGCCGTTGGCCATGAAATCGATGTGACGATCGCTGACTTTGTCGCCGATGTGCGTGCCCCAACCCCTTCAGCGGCAGCAGAACTCGTTAGCCGTGATCATCGCCATAAACAGCAAGCACTCCATCAATGGCAAGCCAAACTGGCCAGTGCCATGCGCCATTATTTGGCGCAACAGCATACGCAGTTTGCCCGTTTACAGCACAAGCTCGATAAACAGCATCCTCAAGCTCGTTTAGAGCGCCAGCAGCAGCAACTTGATGAACTCAGCCTGCGTCTTGAGCAAAAGATGCAGCAACGTCTGGCAACTCAACAGCAACGTTCGGATCGCTTGAGTCATAAGATCCAGCTCAACTCTCCTATCCACCAGATCCGTCAGCAGAGTTTCAACTTGATCCGACAAGAACAGCACATGAATCAGTCGATCCACCATCATTTGATCCATGCTCGTCATCGCCTTGCTTTACTCAGTGAAAAGTTGGATGCGGTCAGCCCTCTTGCAACATTAGCACGTGGCTATTCGGTGACACGCACGGCTCAAGGCGAGCTAGTGCGTTACGGTAATCAAGTGAAAGCGGGCGACACTTTGGTCACCCAATTAATTGACGGAGAGATTGTCTCTACTGTAAATCCTCGTTAGCCGGCTGAAAGGCAAAACGGATTTTGGATTTCGATTTCAGCTCATTGCACTGATTACAAAAATAGTTGGCAGCACCGCAAGCCTGCAGCTTTTCTAATTCACTGTCACATTCGGGGCACATCCCCACTTTACGATAATCCTCATCACAAGCAGCACAGTGATACTGACCCGTCCACTCTAGCTCTTGACCACATTTCGGGCATGGATTGTCCATGACTCTCTCCTTATCGTTTTGCATTGCGTCACATAATCTAGTGCAACGAGATCATATGCCATGATCCTTATCACGCCTAATGGGTTTAATGCGCAGCATTTAATCAATACCTGATACTCTTTTAAACAAGATCCTCGCTTGATCATACGCTCAGAAGGCATTGATCAGCGATCTGCCCTCAAAAGAACTTTTATATAACCACCCACCGAAAGCATAAGTTACATATCCTGCATTTCGATTTTAAACAGGACTATACACCAAACAAGCAATCATAATGCAGCATTTTTAGGATATACTAAAAAGATCCCTCTAATCTTGCCGGTTCTATGTAAGTTATCGCTTCAATGTGCTGTTCATCGACTTGTTTCAGCACCACTTTGATCAAACGAAATGCTTCCAAACCGTTGACATGCGTGCCTCCACAAGGAATACGTGCCGGAGCACCTTCATGTAAGTCACACACCCAGTAGCGAGAATCGGTTAGCGTCGTACCTTCACACTCAATCTGAATTGAACTCGATAACGCTAACCACTGCATAAGCTGCTGGTTTAGTGTTTTTCCCTCTATCAAATCTAGATCTTTTAGCACGTCATCACTATTTAATCCGCGCTTACGCAGTGTTTTTCCTAATCGATACAAATCCGTTGAACAATCTGGGGTTACAAAACTGGAGATTTGAGCATAGCTGTTGAAATCAAAATACCCATGTGGATCTTTACGGTCTGCATCTTTACGCCAGTAGTTCTGAGCCAATACCTTATTCAGCGCTAAGTAAGCAAGATGGCCTGCACTATGCCCTCGGCTTAAACTTGCCTGATATTGAGCATCCACCACCAATTTAACGCTCTCACCCACTTTAAGTGCAGGTGGCATTGAGTTTAGGCGGTGTACAACCACAAATAACCAACCACTCTCGTCACGTTTTACGGGAATATCATTTCCTACGTATAAATGGCCGGATGCTTGTTCAATCACGCCCACTAAACAAGCAGTAACGAGGTATTCGTTACCTTGCCAGATAAGTACACCGCGATCTGCCGGGTGATCTGGCCAGATATGGCTGACTGGGTGAAACGGGGTTTTATCTGTCACCACATCAACCCCAGCAGAATGGGGTTGGCACAGCATAATTTGAGTATCAAGGGCGGTAATCCCTTGTGGAAAAGTGACTTCTGTTGCGCAATAGCTCATGCAATAACAATCCTTTAAAAACAAAAAAGCCCAAGTAAACTTGGGCTTTATAAATTATTTTCTGCGGTTTTTCACCATGCTCATCAAGCGCTTACGTTGTCGCTCTTGTGAGAGGGTCATTTTGTTGGTCTTACCTTCAAATGGGTTTTCGCTATTTTGGAACTGGATACGAATCGGAGTACCCATGATTTCTAGCGATTTACGGTAATAGTTCATCAAATAGCGTTTGTATGAATCTGGCAGTTCGTTCACTTGGTTACCGTGGATAACGATGATCGGTGGGTTGTAACCGCCCGCATGCGCGTATTTCAGTTTCACACGACGACCACGTACCATAGGTGGTTGGTGATCATCCGTCGCCATTTTCATAATACGAGTAAGTACAGACGTTCCCACACGCGTGGTTGCAGAGCGATACGCTTCTTGCACTGATTCAAACAGATGACCAACACCCGTTCCATGCAGTGCTGAGATAAAGTGAATGCGTGCAAAATCAACGAAACCAAGACGGCGATCGAGCTCTTTCTTCACGTGTTCTTTGACGTCAATACTCAGACCATCCCACTTGTTTACTGCAATCACGATTGAGCGGCCAGAATTTAGAGCAAAGCCGAGTAGGCTAAGATCTTGATCGGAGATATTCTCACGCGCATCGACCACCAGCAGTACCACGTTTGCATCTTCAATCGCTTGCAACGTTTTAACAACCGAGAACTTTTCAACGGTTTCATTGATACGCTTACGACGACGCACACCCGCAGTATCAATTAATACATATTCGCGCTCATCACGTTTCATTGGGATGTAGATAGAATCACGCGTAGTTCCCGGCATATCGTAAACCACCACTCGCTCTTCACCCAGAATACGGTTAGTCAGCGTTGATTTACCAACGTTTGGACGGCCGATGATCGCCAGTTTAATCGGTAAGTCTTGCAGACGCTTGTATTCTGCTTCCGCTTCTTCTTCACTGTACTCTAGCTGCTCTTCTTCTGGATCTTCTTCATTCGTCAGATCTTCAAGCTGAGCTTGCTCAGATTCCATTTGCTCAGCAAACGGATTCAGCGCACGGTCAATCAATGCGCCAACACCACGGCCATGTGCCGCGGCGATTTGGTACATCTGATCCATACCGAGTTGCCAGAACTCCGCCGAAGCGGCATCAGCATCGATTCCGTCAACTTTGTTCACCACCAAAATCGCTGGTTTTTCAATTCGACGCAGGTGTTGTGCAATCGCCTCGTCGGCAACGGTTAGGCCAGCACGACCATCCACCATGAACAGAACCACATCAGCTTCATCAATCGCAGCAAGCGATTTGCTGAGCCATTTTGGTTTACAACGACCTTCTTCAGAGCCATCAATACCGCCGGTATCGATCACAATAAATTCGTGTTCGCCCAATTTAGCTTGGCCGTATTTACGATCACGAGTTAAACCAGGAAAATCCGCAACTAATGCGTCCCGCGTGCGAGTGAGTCGATTAAACAGCGTCGATTTACCGACGTTTGGACGCCCAACAAGAGCAACAACAGGTACCATAACAACCTCTACAAAATGTCATCTTATGTAGTTATAGGTAAACACTCTGTCACAAGCGCTAAATTTTTACCTATAACCACTTTATGTATCACCATGATGGTGGAGTGCAGACCGCTCCCCATAATTGGGAGCCGCTAGCAATAAAACGGCTCCTAACTGTTTCCAGCCAGGAGCCGCGTGTGAATCATATCACAGTTTATTGTTTGAATCGTCAGCTTCTTTATTTTGTACCATCACGAGTAACAATCACGTAACCGTCATTCAAAACCAGCGGGCCGACCGCAAAGCCGCTGTCGTTAACCAGTTGCTGAGCAACAAACTCACCGCTATTACGGTCTATCCAATGCAAGTAGCCTTCAGCATCCCCTACCACCACATAGTCACCAACCATTTTCGGTGCAGTAAGCAAGCGGTGTTCTAACTGGGTATTGTTCCAAATTTCGGTTCCGCTGCGTGTATCTACCGCCACCAAATGGTCTTTATCGGTCACCAAGTAGAGACGGCTTCCATCCGTTGCAAGATCGGTGGCAGAAGAATAATTACGCTTCCAAACTGGCTGACCAGAACGTAAATCAATAGCGATCAGTTGGCCATTAAACCCAACCGTAAACAGCGTACCACCGATGACCAAGGGAGAAGCATCGACATCCACCAAGCGATCGATTTCTGTCGCCCCTTTTGGCTGCCCTACTGGCTGTTGCCAAATCAATTGGCCACGTTCGGCAATCGCAGCAGCCAGACGACCACTAGGGGTTCCCCAGAACACGCCACCCGAAACCGCGGTCGGACGGCTATCACCACGCAATGTTAAGTTAGGAACTTCAGTGCTTATCGTCCATTTTTGCGCGCCATCTTCTTGATTGAGCGCAATCAAAGCACCACGGCTGGTATTCACGATCACGATATTGTTATCAGCAGCGGGAGCGGCAAGAATTTCACCTTCTACCACAGAGGCCCACAAAGGTTCCCCCGTTTCGGCGTCCAATGCATTGACGACACCATTTTCGCTACCAATAAACAACTTACCAAAAGCGGCAGTGATGCCACCGGATAAGCGAGCGGATCCATTGACTTCCAGATCGGTAGTCCAAATCACTTTTACCGTTTTTGCGGATCAAGCGCTTTCACAACACCGTCACGGCTCGCCACATACACTTTGTCATAAGCGTAATCAGGAGCGAGTTTTGAGAAGTAATGACCAACACCGTTGCCGACCGAAGTACTCCATAACGTTTTAGGCGTAAACTCGCTTTTCACAATAGGGAGCGGCGCCATAATGACGTTTTCTTCTTCACTGGCGCAACCTGCGAGCAGTGCTAAGACCCCCGCAGCAACCAACACTTGATTGAACAGCTTCTTCATCAGGGAGTGCCCTTACTTGGCCAGATCGTCCAGTTTCATTTGCAAAGTTTGGCTTGCATCATCGGCTTGCTGTGCTTCGGTATAAGCCGCATAAGCACCCGCGCTATCACCTTTACGCATCAGAATGTCGCCACGCAACTCTGCCACTCGACCAGCCCAAGATTTTTCTTGGATATTGCTTAGTTGAGTGAGCGCATCGTCAAATTGGCTTTGCTCGGCTTGTAGACGAGCAACGCGGAATGTCAGCAATGGTTTCAAGGCTGGATCTTGCGTTGCCCCTTTTGCCCATTCCAACTGAGCCAGAGCTTCGTCCAACTGACCCGCATCGACCTGTGCTTTGGCTAACTGCATCGCAGCGAGCACCGCGTATTCTGTTTCTTTATTCGCGTCAATAAAGGTTTGGATAGAACTTTCCGCTTCAGCACCTTTGGCAACCAGTGCATCCATCGCTTGACTGTAATTGTGTGAAGCGGCTTCTTGAGCGGCGACCACCGTATCTTGGTAATAACGCCAACCAAATAGGCCACCAAGACCAATCACAGCACCAAAGATCACGGCTTTGCCATTCTCTTTCCACCAATCTTTGATCGCTTCAACTTGTTGTTCTTCAGTATCGTAGAGTTCCACTTCCTGTCCTCTTATTTAAAACGTGCTGCGGGAGAATTACGCTAAATGAGCCAATAATTGAGCTACTTCAGCTTGAGCAACAGTGCTCTGTTCGCCACCCGCTAAATCTTTAACTACTACGGTTTGAGCGGCGACTTCATCTTCACCCAATACCAATGCAATGGCTGCGCCCACTTTATCCGCGCGTTTAAATTGCTTTTTAAAATTGCCCCCACCAAAGTGAGTCATCACGCGCAGACCCGGCACTTGTTCACGCAGTTGTTCAGCGAGTTTCATTCCCGCCATCATAGTGCCTTCACCCGCGGTCACCATGTACACATCCACGCTACGACGAACTTCGGTATTACCCAAGGTTTCCATCATCAGCACTAAACGCTCTAGGCCCATAGCGAAACCTACCGCAGGAGTTGGTTTACCGCCGAGTTGCTCAACCAGGCCATCATAGCGACCACCGCCACAAACGGTACCTTGTGAACCAAGACTTTCGGTGATCCACTCAAAAACCGTGCGGTTGTAGTAATCAAGGCCGCGAACCAAACGCTGATTAACCGTGTATTCGATGCCTGCGGCATCCAGAAGTTCACACAAACCTGCAAAATGTTGTTTTGATTCAGCATCCAAATAATCAGACAACTGTGGTGCATCACCCAGAATCGCCTGCACATCGGGATTTTTTGAATCCAATACACGCAGCGGGTTGGTGTACATACGGCGTTTGCAATCTTCATCCAGCACATTTTGGTACTGTTCTAGATATTCAATTAAAGCGCTACGGTAATTGGCACGCGCTTCTAGTGAACCAATTGAGTTCAGCTCCAAACGAACATGTTCAGCGATACCCAGTTCACGCCACAGGCGTGCGGTCATCATGATCAGTTCTGCATCCACATCTGGACCATCTAAACCAAACACTTCTACACCACATTGGTGGAACTGGCGATAACGGCCTTTCTGAGGGCGTTCATGACGGAACATTGGTCCCATGTACCACAGGCGCTGTTCTTGGTTATACAACAAGCCATTTTCGATACCGGAACGCACACAGCCTGCCGTGCCTTCAGGACGCAGCGTTAAGCTGTCACCGTTGCGATCTTCAAAGGTGTACATCTCTTTTTCCACCACATCGGTGACTTCACCAATCGCGCGGCTAAACAGATGGGTCATCTCAACGATAGGCATACGAACTTCGCTGTAACCGTAAGCGCTGATTACATTTTTCACCACGCCTTCCACTTTTTGCCAAAGTGGAGACTGGGTTGGGAGGCAATCGTTCATGCCTCGGATTGCTTGAATAGTTTTTGCCACAATTCTTACCGTAATATCGTTGAGATTAATCTTGTTCTATTTGCTGGATATTGATGCGATTTTTTTCGTCCAGTTGCGCCGCTTTCGCGCGAATTTTTGCTTCCAATTGAGCAACCAGATCATCGTTATCAAATCGCTCTTTCTGGCGTACGCCATCTTCATAGAACGCACTTTTCTTATTGCTGCCCGCTAAACCTAAGTGAGAAACTTCCGCCTCACCTGGGCCATTCACCACGCAACCAATGATCGACACATCCATCGGTGTCAGCACATCTTCGAGACGTTGCTCCAGTGCGTTGACCGTGCCAATCACATCGAATTCCTGACGTGAACAACTTGGACAAGCAATAAAGTTGATGCCGCGCGAACGAATGCGCAGCGATTTTAAAATATCGAAGCCGACTTTGATTTCTTCAACCGGATCAGCCGCTAGCGAAATACGTAGCGTATCGCCGATACCTTCGGCAAGCAGCATACCAAGGCCAACCGCCGATTTAACAGAACCAGCACGCGCGCCACCGGCTTCAGTGATCCCTAAATGCAGAGGTTGATCGATCTTTTTCGCCAACAGGCGATAAGATTCCACCGCGAGGAACACATCCGAAGCTTTTACGCTGACTTTGAACTGATCAAAGTTGAGACGATCAAGGATATCAACGTGACGCATCGCAGATTCCACCAAGGCTTCTGGCGTGGGTTCTCCGTACTTAAGCTGGAGATCTTTTTCCAGTGAACCACCGTTGACCCCGATACGAATTGGAATGCCTTTATCACGTGCACAATCGACAACTGAGCGGATCCGCTCTTCATTACCGATATTGCCGGGGTTGATGCGCAAACAATCCACGCCGTATTCCGCCACTTTCAGAGCAATACGATAATCAAAATGAATATCAGCCACCAAAGGGACAGAAACTTGTTGCTTGATCAATTTGAACGCTTCGGCAGCTTCCATCGTTGGGATAGAAACACGCACAATATCCGCACCCACTTTTTCCAAAGACTTGATCTGCGCAACCGTGGCAGCAACATCTGTGGTTCGAGTATTGGTCATTGACTGTACGGCGATGGGTGCACCATCACCAATAGGAACGTTGCCCACATAGATACGTGTCGAGGGGCGACGCTTGATAGGAGACTCATGTTGCATAGACATTTTTCTAAGGTAGGGTCAATCTTGCTACTTTGCCGGAAGTATAACCAGAAAGGTCGACGGGTTCACTCGCTAATGTGATTGAAACGCCCTCTGGTGCGCCAAGCACCACTTTATAAGGACGTAAACCATTCAAACTAATACTCTGCCCTGCAGTTTTCACCCCAGTTGACAAGGTTTTACCGGTGGCATCTTTCACTTGGATCCAGCAGTCGGCCGAAAAATTCAGCACTAGCGGTGCTGAAACATTTTCACTAGAGCTAACCACTGGTTCAGCTTGAGCAGGAGTTGTTGATGCGACTTCAGGTTGTACCACAGGAGGAGCGATCGCTGTGACTTCTTCTACAACAGGCGCTTCAGTGATCACTTCAGCTTCATTTGAGCTTGAAGGAGTCTGTTCATTGCCATCCGTTGATTGAGGCTCTTCCATCAGCGGCGTTTCTTCACTCGGCGGCGCGCTATTTTGTAAATCATTCAGTGGTGGAACCGTCGCAAATTCTTCACTAGCGATAGTCTCTTCTTCCACGGGCTGAGCATCCGGCGCGGCAGTCGGCTCAATCACCATCTGTGGGGGAATTAAGCTGTTTTTCTGGCTGTTCTGCCACCACCATAAGGTGGACATCCCGAAAATCACGGCAAAAACAACCCAAGTAATGATCATAATGCGTGTATCATGCAGCTGACGTTTGGTTTTCTTAGAAAAACTTTTCATGTCAGGTTGCGTAGGTGGCTGCTGACAGTAACTATCATCAAAAGCACACAAGATATCAGACTCACGAATCCCCACCGCTTTTGCATACGAGCGTAAGTAGCCACGTGTGAACGTTGCGACTTGACCATCTTCAAAACGGTTTTCTTCAATGCTTTGGATAATCGACAGACGTAACCGAAGGCGATCGGCAACTTGCCGCTGAGTCAGCCCCAGCTCTTCACGCTTTTGTTTGAGCAGCGTACCTGGCGCTACTTTTTCGATCACTTGTTCGTTGGTGTCGGTTTGGTTGTGGTCTTGTTGTTCAGTAGTCATCCGTAATTTCAATCTCTTAGTCAGGACTAAGCGGCTTAAGTCGCTCACTTTTATTTTTCATTATAGGTAGTGAGATGACAGCTTAGCTTAATCGGTGCAATCAGTTAGCGCTTTGCTTCGGTATAGCTCAAATCAAGTTTGAGAAATTTGCCCCATTCTAATAGATATTGTTGACTAAACAATAAAGAAATGGCCAATAAATCAACAGTTAGTTCAAAGGTTTTTCTTCGATTTGACATTTAGAGGCGGCAATTTGTTGCTATGTTAAGCAAAAATAAAGCCAGAGAAACTTCTCTGGCTTATCTGGCTGGTGAATTACAGTGTTTTCACTGGAATGGCTTGTTCAGCAAATTGTTTGGCTTTGGTACGCTTAGTACGGTCAATAACATCACCAACTAACTGACCACACGCCGCATCAATATCATCACCACGAGTCTTACGAATCGTTACCGTGTGCTCATATTGCATTAAGGTTTTTTGGAAACGATCGATGCGTGAATTACTTGGCTTCTTGTAGGGTGATCCCGGATAAGGGTTAAACGGGATCAAGTTAATTTTACAAGGCGTGCCTTTCATTAATTCTGCGAGTTCATGGGCATGCTCTGTCCCATCGTTCACATGATCCAACAGCACATACTCCACGGTCACCTTGCCACGGTTGGCATTTGATGATGCGATATAGCGACGTACTGTGGCTAAAAATTCTTGGATGTTCCAGCGATCATTGATCGGCATAATTTGGCTACGCAGCTCGTCATTTGGTGCATGCAATGAGATGGCGAGTGCCACATCAATTTGGCCGATCATCTGCTCTAAACCAGAAACCACACCGGAGGTGGAAACAGTTACGCGGCGCTTAGACAGACCAAAGCCGAGATCATCAAGCATAATCTCTAAGGCTGGGATGAGGTTTTTCATGTTGAGCAGAGGCTCACCCATGCCCATCATGACCACGTTAGTGATTGGACGGCGTCCAGTTTCTTTTTCTAGGCCGATTTCACGTGCAGCACGCCAAACCTGACCGATAATTTCAGAAACACGTAGGTTACGGTTAAAGCCTTGCTGAGCCGTTGAGCAGAATTTACATTCCAACGCACAACCCACTTGGGAAGAAACACAGAGCGTCGCGCGGTCTTCTTCTGGGATATAAACCGTTTCAACATCCTGATCACCCACACGCATTGCCCATTTGATGGTGCCATCGGCTGAGTGTTGCGCTGCCGAAACATAAGGTGCGCGGATCTCACACTTCGCTTTGAGCTTTTCGCGAAGTTGTTTGTTGATGTTGTTCATTTGATCAAAGTCATCACAACCAAAGTGATAAATCCACTTCATGACCTGTTCGGCACGAAACGCTTTCTCACCCAGCTCTTCGGCAAAAAACGTACGTAAACCCTTGCGGTCAAAATCGAGTAGATTGATTTTTTCTGTGGTCATGGTGCCTCTCAAGAAGACGGAACAGTAATTAAGGGCGCGAATTGTACAGCCTTTATGCAGCGACAACAAGGGCTGTAAAACCGTGTCATTTCTAAGGTGTTAATTCTTGATGAGTTGTTTTTTGTGCAGATTTTAGGCTCCACATTGGGAGCCTAAATAGACCTATTCAAAGGCTATGGACGAGGGCAGATTTCTGACTCTGGAAAGAAGAATTCAATTTCACGAGCGGCTGATGCTGGACTGTCGCTACCATGTACTGAGTTATAGCGCATGCTCAGTGCATAATCGGCACGCAGCGTACCGCAAGCCGCTTCTTCCGGGTTGGTTTTTCCCATCAATTCACGGTAGCGTGCAATGGCGTTTTCACCTTCCAACACTTGCACCATGATCGGACCTGAAGTCATAAATTCTTTCAGGGGTTCGAAAAAGGGTTTGCCTTCGTGCTCAGCGTAAAAGCCGCTTGCTTGCTCTTCAGACAAGTGAACCATTTTCGCTGCAATGATCTGCAAACCGGCTTTTTCGATACGATGATAAATCTCACCAATCAGGTTACGCTTCACCGCATCCGGTTTAATGATCGAAAACGTTCTTTCTAGAGCCATAAAAATTTCCTTTTGTTTATTGTGCTTGTTTTAATTCTTCTTAAATTAAAAACAAGGCAGCTTTACAAGCTGCCTTTGAATTTATGCTTGCTGCATCATAATTCGTGCGAGCATTTTCACGCCCATGCCCGTCGCTCCGGCTGCCCATTTATCGCTGGCTGACTTGCGATACGTGGCTGAGCAGTCAAAGTGCAACCAACCTTTTTGGTAGCCTTCGACAAAGTAAGAGAGGAACGCCGCTGCGGTACTGGCTCCTGGCGTATAATCGCCATTACTGATGTTCGACAGATCCGCAAAGTTAGAAGGCAGCATTTCACGGTGGAATTCAGCCAGAGGCAGAGCCCACAGCGCTTCATTCTCTTCTTTTGCCGCAACCAATGCTTGTTGGCTCAGTGACTCATCATAAGAAAGCAGTGCGTGGTAATCATTACCCAACGCGTTTTTCGCCGCACCGGTTAAAGTTGCACAATCGATGATCAGTTGTGGGTTTTGCTCGCTAGCGTAGATAAGGCCATCCGCCAGCACCAAACGCCCTTCCGCATCGGTGTTCATGATTTCAACGGTTTTGCCATTTTTGTAGGTGATGATGTCACCAAGCTTCAACGCACGGCCGGAAACCATGTTTTCCGCGCAGCATAGAATGAGTTTCACGCGCTTGTTGAAGCCGCGCATGATAGCCAAACCGAGCGCACCAGTGATCATGCCTGAGCCGCCCATGTCCGCTTTCATCGCTGACATCATGTTGGAAGGTTTTAAGCTGTAACCACCAGAGTCAAAAGTGATGCCTTTACCGACTAAACACGCGAATACCGGTGCATTTTCATCGCCCGTTGGGTTGTAATCCAGTTGCAGCATGGCTGAAGTGCGTTCAGAACCTCGACCGACAGCGTAAATGCCTTCCCAACCTTCGGTGAGCAGATCTTTGTCTTTCACGATACGGTAAGAAACATGTTCCGGCGCGAGAGACTTGATGAATTCTGCCGCCATCGTCGCCAGTTGGCGTGGCGCCACTTCTTCTGCGCTTTTGTTGATAATATCGCGCGTCCAGTCGGTCGCTTTAATGCGAGCTTCCAGCTCAGCTTGTTCAGCAGAAGCTAACGCTTTCCACTCAACCGTATTGCGTTTTTTCGCATCGCGGTAACCTTGATAGAAAGCCCAAATGCTCTCCAAATCCCAACCTTCTCCAGCCAGGAATACCGTGCGGATACCTTGATTATCTAACTTACGAGCTGCGCGTTGGATCGCGCTGAAATCTTGTGCTTGAGCCAAGTGAATGGTTGCACCTTGCTCTGCAAAGGAAATGAGCGCTTTCTCTCCCCACTGAGGCTGGGCAGCTTGAGTGCTCAAAAATACAGACATCTGTGTAGACATGGTTTCTCCTTGTCTTAAATATTGGCTTTGCCTGTGCCATCTCATTAAATCGCCACGATGTTAGCATTATGTCGTGACAAAATGTCAAACGAATAAAAAAACGGACCAAGTGGTCCGCATTTTTTGATAAGAATTGTTAACTCTGTGAGGTTTCTGGTTATTCAAACTCGTCCATCCAGCACAGAATCACCGCTTCGAGGATTTTTTCGTTGGAATGATTCGGATCATCTGCAAAATCTTCCAACTCCATAATCCAACGATGCAGATCGGTAAAACGTACGGTTTTTGGATCGACATCGGGAAACTTATCACACAACTCAATCGCGATATCGCGCGAATCTGTCCATTTCATGATTGACCTTCCGATTGGTTATGCCTCGCCTTCGCCGAGGCTGAGAATTAATGATCTTCTGACGCGTGGTTCAGGGTGTATTTCGGGATCTCGACCACGAGATCTTCATCCGCCACGCGAGCCTGACAGCTGAGACGAGATTCTGGCTCTAGACCCCATGCTTTATCCAGCATATCGTCTTCCAGCTCATCACTCTCTTCCAGTGAATCAAACCCTTCACGAACGATACAATGACAAGTGGTGCAAGCGCACGATTTCTCACACGCATGCTCAATGGCGATACCATTTTTGAGTGCCACATCCAAAATCGTTTCCCCGGTTTGCGCTTCTAACACTGCGCCTTCCGGGCAAAGGGTTTCATGAGGCAAAACAATAATCTTAAGGCCATGTTGGTAGTCTCTTCAAATCTCGTCAACGGAGTGGCCAGCCAGTGCGCTACGAATCGATTTATCCATTCGTTTTGACGCAAAATCTTGGCTTGCTTTATCTGTGTCTTTTATTCCTTGCTCAATGGCATCCGCATTATCGCCATTGCGCAGTTCAATCAATCGCTCGATCGCTTGTAGTAAAATTTGGCGTTCTTGCTCTGTGAGCAGCTCGTCACCATCCGCTTGCAGTGCAGAGATCAAGCCTTCAATCACGCGATCGGCTTCTACGCGCTGCTCAGCCAACGCACGCGCCAGCATGTCCTCTTTAGCATAGGCCATGGAGTCTTTGAGCATCTGGGTGACTTCGTCATCGCTTAAACCATAAGATGGCTTAACCTGAATCTCTGCTTGTACACCGGTGCTTTTTTCCAAAGCCGTCACGGAAAGTAAACCATCTGCATCCACTTGATAAGTCACGCGAATATGTGCTGCGCCTGCCGCCATCGGCGGAATGCCTTTTAGTGAAAAACGAGCCAACGAACGGCAGTCATCGACCATTTCACGCTCACCTTGCACCACATGCACGCTCATTGCCGTTTGCCCATCTTTGAAGGTGGTAAACTCTTGCGCGCGAGCTACAGGAATCGTGGTGTTGCGTGGAATGATTTTTTCCACCAAACCGCCCATGGTTTCAATACCCAAAGACAATGGGATTACATCCAACAGCAACATTTCTGCATCAGGCTTATTGCCTGCAAGAATGTCCGCCTGAATCGCCGCACCAATCGCGACCACTTCATCAGGGTTAATGCTGGTCAGTGGCGTGCGGCCAAAAAACTCACCCACTTGCTCGCGAACAAACGGAGTACGGGTTGAACCACCTACCATCACGACTTCGAGCACTTCATCTGCTGCGACATCTGCATCTTTCAACGCACGACGGCAAGCAAGCAGCGTCTTTTTCACCAATGGAGCAATCAGGTTTTCCAACTCTTCACGAGTGAGAGTACCTTGCCAGCCAAGCACATCAAGCTCAGCTGTCATATGTTCAGTCAGATCAATTTTGGCTTGGGTCGAAGCATTAATCAGCGTGCGATGTTGCTCCGCCGTTAAGTTCGTAAGTCCGATTTGTGCTTGCAGGTGATCGGCGATCAGGTGGTCAAAGTCATCACCGCCCAATGCAGAGTCACCACCAGTCGCGAGCACTTCAAATACTCCGCGAGAGAGACGTAAAATCGAAATATCAAACGTACCGCCGCCCAAATCGTAAACCGCAATCACGCCTTCTTGGCCTGAATCCAAGCCATAAGCAATCGCCGCTGCGGTAGGTTCGTTGAGTAAACGCAGCACATGCAAACCCGCTAACGCCGCGGCATCTTTGGTGGCAACGCGCTGAGCATCATCGAAATACGCAGGAACAGTAATGACCACACCCGCTAAATCGCCGCCCAAAGTGGCCGTCGCGCGTTCTGCTAAGGCTTTCAAAATATCCGCAGAAATCTGAATGGGGTTTTTGTCACCTTGCGCGGTTTGCACAATTGGCAAACCTTTTTCGCTTGCTTTAAAGCGGTAAGGCAGATGAGGATAACGCTGATTAATGTCTTGCAGTGAACGTCCAAGCAGACGTTTTACCGAGATCA
Source organism: Vibrio metoecus (assembly GCF_000696385.1). Taxonomy (GTDB): domain Bacteria; phylum Pseudomonadota; class Gammaproteobacteria; order Enterobacterales; family Vibrionaceae; genus Vibrio; species Vibrio metoecus. The sequence continues at coordinate 116,492 of NZ_JJMN01000068.1, forward strand.
CGGTGTTGTGCGGATCGGTTTCAGCTTGTTCACGAGCCGGATAACCCACTAGAGTTTCATCGGCGCCATAATTCACCACGGACGGAAGAATACTGCGCCCTTGGTTATCCACTAGTGTACTCGCGGTACCACTGCGCACAGAGGCCACCAAAGAATTCGTGGTACCTAAATCAATACCCGCAGCCAATTTATGCTGGTGTGGTGCCGAACTTTGACCCGGCTCTGCAATCTGAAGTAATGCCATCAGTTGTTCCTTTGAATCTTGAATTAGCCAAGCAGTTGGTCTTCGACTCGTTCTACTTCATTTTTGAGTTTGGCAATAAATTTAAGCTTTCTGACTTGGTCGGCCGCCGCTAGCCACTCACTCTGTGCTAAGAGTTGTTGCAACTGAGTCAGATAAGCACGCTGCATTTTGCTCACTTTGTTGTCGAAATCCATCAATGCCGTTTCTGGCTCTGCATGCGATGTGACGGATTCCAACTCTTCACGCAGCTCCATCTGTTCCATTAGGAACATAGGATCTTGCAGCGTTTGCTGCTCGGAATTCATCTCAATACCTTGTAAAGACAAGAGATATTCTGCACGGCGCAGAGGGTCTTTCAGCGTTTGGTAAGCGTCATTAATTTGCGCTGCTTGCTGCACCGCCAGTAGGCGATCACGCTCAGAAGCGGTAGCAAAATTATCCGGATGGAATCGTTTTTGCAACGTTCTGAACTGAGAAGAAAGAAGGCTACCATCCAGTTCAAACTGAATCGGCAGCCCAAATAATTCAAAATAATTCATCTTGATAGCGGTCCTGTAATCGAGAACGATCTCGATGGTCAGTTACCGTTAAACGTTGAAGCTTTCACCACAACCACATTCGCTTTTGACATTTGGGTTGTTGAATTCAAAGCCTTCGTTTAACCCTTCTTTTTTGTAATCGAGTTGAGTGCCATCTAAATAGACCATGCTTTTGGTGTCAATGATCACTTTCACACCATGGCTTTCAAATACGTGGTCTTCTTCGTTGAGATCATCAACAAATTCGAGCACATACGCCATTCCGGAACACCCAGTCGTCTTGACGCCAAGACGTAAACCAAGGCCTTTTCCACGATTATCCAGAAAAGTTTTAACTCGGCTTGCTGCGGTTTCGCTAAGAGTGACGGCCATACTTCAACCTTATGATTTCAATAAATTAAAGGGTGGGAGCTGCGACAGCTCCCAAACGAATTAGTGTTGATGCTTTTTCTTGTAATCCGCAACGGCGGCTTTGATGGCATCTTCGGCTAGGATTGAACAGTGAATTTTCACTGGTGGCAATTCAAGCTCTTCTGCGATTTCGCTGTTCTTGATGGCTGCCGCTTCATCAATGCTCTTGCCTTTTACCCATTCAGTCACTAGCGAGCTAGAAGCGATTGCGCTACCACAGCCGTAAGTTTTGAATTTCGCATCTTCGATGATGCCTTCTGGTGACACTTTGATCTGCAGACGCATTACGTCGCCACATGCCGGTGCACCAACCATGCCGCTGCCTACAGAAGGATCTTCTTTATCAAATGAACCAACGTTACGTGGGTTCTCGTAATGGTCAATGACCTTTTCGCTGTATGCCATGTTCGTTACCTCGAATCCTTTATAACCTTGGTGTGATTAGTGGTGTGCCCACTCAACCGTATTCAAATCTACGCCGTCTTTGTACATATCCCACAGTGGAGACATATCACGCAGCTTATCCACTGCTACACGGATCAGTTCAATCGCATAATCAATCTCTGCTTCTGTCGTAAATCGACCGAAAGAGAAGCGAATTGAGCTGTGCGCCAGTTCATCGTTCAGACCCAGAGCACGCAATACGTAAGAAGGCTCAAGGCTGGCTGAAGTACAAGCACTGCCTGACGATACCGCTAAATCTTTCAGTGCCATCAGCAGAGATTCGCCTTCAACAAAGGCAAAGCTCACGTTAAGGTTGTGGGGTACACGTTGCTCTAGATCACCGTTGATGGTCACCGCTTCCATATCTTTGATGCCAGCCAGCAAACGCTCACGCAACGCGAGTGCGTGGTCATAATCTTTCTGCATCTCTTCTTTGGCGATACGGAACGCTTCACCCATACCAACAATTTGATGGGTCGCTAAGGTACCAGAACGGAAACCACGCTCATGACCACCACCGTGCATTTGTGCTTCTAGACGGATACGTGGCTTACGGCGTACATACAGGGCACCGATGCCTTTAGGACCGTAAATTTTGTGGGCAGACAGTGAAATCAGATCTACTTTCAGCTCTTGAACATCAATCGCGACTTTGCCCGCCGATTGTGCTGCATCAACATGGAATACCACTTTACGTGAACGGCACAGTTCGCCGATCGCTGCGATATCTTGGATCACGCCGATTTCGTTATTCACATGCATGATAGAAACCAAAATGGTGTCATCACGCATCGCGGCTTCAAGTTTAGCCAGATCGATCAAACCATTTGATTCTGGATCAAGATAAGTCACCTCAAAACCTTCACGCTCCAATTGGCGCATGGTATCAAGCACGGCTTTATGCTCAGTTTTGCTGGTGATAAGGTGTTTACCTTGCTTGTTATAAAAGTGGGCAACCCCTTTAATCGCAAGGTTGTCAGATTCTGTTGCACCCGAGGTGAAAACAATTTCACGTGGGTCTGCATTCAGTAGCTCTGCGATTTGCTCACGCGCAGTGTCTACGGCTTCTTCTGCCTGCCAGCCATAACGGTGTGAACGTGACGCTGGGTTACCGTAAGATACCGTCCTATCGTCATGCACTGAACCATTTTTTCTAGCCACACGCGGATCAACTGGGCATGTTGCTGAATAATCTAGATAAATAGGCAGTTTCATTTTCTACTCCAGTGTAAACCTTGCCGCTATGAGCGAACATTAATACCAAAAGGCGCAGCACCAATGGTGACTGTTTTTGTGTTATTTTGCGAAACCCTTTGGTTGACCGAAAGATGATGATCTTGTCGATCCGAAACTTCGATAACTTCGTTATCCACCATCAGCTCACCGAGCGTGATGTTATTTAAAAAGTCGGTAATACGTGAACTGAGATCACGCCACAGTGTGTGAGTCAGACAGCGAGTTCCACCCTGACAATCGCCTTTCCCGTTACACTTGGTCGCATCAACCGACTCGTCAACGGCTGCGATCACGGTACCGATAGAAATGGAATACGAGTCCATTCCTAGGCGATAACCACCGCCGGGGCCGCGCACACTGGCGACTAAGCCCGCTTTACGCAACTTAGAAAACAGTTGTTCTAAGTACGAAAGAGAAATGCCTTGGCGCTCAGAAATATCCGCCAATGGTACTGGGTTTTGTTGCGAATGCAGAGCCACATCTAACATGGCTGTTACCGCATATCTTCCTTTAGATGTCAGTCTCATAATCACACCGTATCCACACTGTTTATGTGGCTGGAAGTTTTTCATACTTGAGTTTTTTGGTCAAGTATTTATTTGACTAATTTAGTCAGGTATTTAACCCTGAGACTTATAAGCTCATTTTTTATGCACAATCGACTTTTGCACAGAGGTTAGAATCCCACGCAAAATATTGATTTCCTGAGCTTCAGGTCGAGCACGCGTAAACATTCGGCGCAGTTTGTTCATCACCTGTCCCGGCTGCTGCGCAGAAATAAACTCGGTTTGGGTAATCACTTTTTCAAGATGCTCGTAGAATAGCTCCAGCTCTTGATGACGCGGGTATTCCTGATCTCGCTGCTCTTGGCGCTGATTCTGATCCATCGCCAGAAATGCCATGCGCACTTCATAACTCAGCAATTGCACTGCCATTGCTAAATTGAGTGAGCTGTATTCTGGATTCGCAGGCACACACACATGGTAGTGGCACAATTGCAGCTCATCATTGGTCAATCCGGTACGTTCGCGGCCAAAAACCATCGCAACATGATGCTGCTCAGCTTCTGCGATCAGCTTTTCACCACATTGACGCGGTTCCAACATTGGCCAATCTAGCGTTCGGGAACGCGCACTGGTACCGACGACTAACCCACAGCCAGCAACGGCCGCTTCAAGCGTTGGAAAGATCTGTGCATTCAGTGCTATTTCGCTCGCTCCAGCCGCCAGCGCGATCGCTTGAGCATCAACCTGACACTGGGGATCCACCAACACCATTTGGCTCAGTCCCATGACTTTCATCGCCCGAGCGGCCGAACCAATATTTCCAGAGTGAGAAGTGCCGACTAATACGACTTTTACGCGATCTAACATTATCTGCTCACAGTACTCCAAACAAAGCCGCGCGATAGTAACACAAACCTGACTAAAATGGTCAGACCCTTTGCTTCCTCAGACAACCAAGCGCACAAAAAATAACCACTTCCCTTTTTGATTTGTTTTGGTATACTGCCGCCCGCTTTTTCGTTCTTTAACATCCGTTGGGAAACTTGTATGCATCCAATGCTAAATATCGCTATTCGCGCCGCGCGAAAAGCAGGTAACCATATTGCCAAATCTCTGGAAAACGCAGAGAAAATTCAAACTACTCAGAAAGGCACCAACGACTTTGTCACTAACGTCGACAAAGAAGCAGAAGCGATTATCGTTTCAACCATCAAAAGCTCTTACCCTGAGCACTGCATCATTGCAGAAGAAGGCGGCCTTATCGAAGGTAAAGATAAGGAAGTGCAATGGATCATCGACCCACTGGATGGCACCACTAACTTTGTAAAAGGTTTACCTCACTTCGCTGTTTCTATTGCAGTACGCTTTAGAGGCAAAACTGAAGTCGCTTGTGTTTACGACCCAATGACTAACGAACTGTTCACTGCCCAACGTGGTGCTGGTGCACAGCTCAACAACGCTCGTATTCGCGTTCAGCCAATCAAAGATCTGCAAGGCGCAGTTTTGGCAACCGCTTTCCCATTCAAACAAAAACAACACTCAGAATCTTTCATGAAGATCCTCTCTGCGATGTTTGTTGAATGTGCGGATTTCCGTCGTACTGGTTCAGCAGCGCTGGATCTGTGCTACCTAGCGGCAAACCGTGTTGATGGTTACTTCGAACTAGGCCTAAAACCTTGGGACATGGCTGCGGGTGAACTGATTGCTCGTGAAGCGGGTGCTATCGTAACTGACTTTGCTGGCGGAACTGATTACATGCAATCGGGCAACATCGTGGCATCAAGTCCACGCGGTGTGAAAGCGATTCTGCAGCACATCCGTGAAAACGGTAACAGCGCAATCTTGAAATAATATCTGCTCCGTCACAGCTGATATCGCCCTGCCATTATGGCAGGGCTTTTTTTTTAGCTCTATTAACCAATCGTCTACAGCTTGATGATAAATCAGGCCGTCGCGGAATACGCTTGATAAAAAAAACCGCTGCCAGTGCAGCGGTTTTTCATTCAGGGAATCGAATAGAAATTAAGGCATTTCATCCAATTCAGCACCCTCTTTCTCTACTTGTGGAGGCAGCAAGTGCTCACGGGTGATACCGAGTTTCAGCGCCAGTGCTGATGCCACATAGATAGAAGAATAAGTACCGACAGTGATACCTAGCAACAAGGCTAGCGCAAAACCGTGGATCAACGCACCGCCTTTTGCAAACAATGCAATCACCACAAACAAGGTCGTACCCGAAGTGATCAAGGTTCGACTCAAGGTTTGAGTAATAGAGCTATTCATGATCTCTGCCGGTTCTTCTTTGCGCATTTTGCGGAAGTTTTCACGGATCCGGTCAAATACAACAATAGTATCGTTGAGTGAGTAACCGACTACCGTCAGCAATGCGGCAACAATCGTCAGGTCAACCTCGATCTGTAAGATAGAGAAGATACCTAGCGTAATGATGACGTCATGCGCCAATGCCAGCACCGCCCCCGCCGCTAAACGCCATTCAAAACGCACAGAAACGTAGAGCAAGATACACAGTAAAGAGACCAAAATCGCCAAGCCACCTGCTTCAGTGAGTTCATCACCCACGTTCGGACCAACGAACTCGATACGGCGCATTTCAACATTGCCGCCCGTGCCTTCTTTGATCGCAGCAAGAATTTGGTTACCTAGCGTTTCGCCAGCCATATCCTCACGCGGGCGCAAGCGCACCATCACATCACGCGCAGAACCGAAGTTTTGCACAGTGGCATCACCAAAGCCTTTCGCTTCAAGCGCGGTACGGATTTGATCTAAATTGGCAGGCTGTTCAAAGCCAACCTCAATCAAAGTACCGCCGGTGAAATCAAGACCCCAGTTGAGCCATTTGGTAGACAGAGTAAACATCGACGCAGCGATCATCGCCAGCGATAACGCAAAGGCGAATTTCGACCAACGCATAAAGTCGATCATTTTGTCTGCTTTTAGGATTTGAAACATAACTTACCCCAGCCTCAGATCGACAATTTGTTGATACGTTTGCCGCCATACAGCAGGTTCACGATACAACGTGTACCCACAATCGCGGTAAACATAGAGGTTAAAATACCGATAGACAGCGTCACTGCGAAGCCTTTAATCGCACCGGTACCGACTGCAAACAGAATGATCGCCGTAATTAAGGTGGTAATGTTGGCATCGGCAATGGTACTGAATGCGTTCGCGTAACCTTGGTGAATCGCTTGCTGCGGATTTTTCCCTTCACGTAACTCTTCACGAATACGCTCAAAAATCAGCACGTTGGCATCGACTGCCATACCCACTGTCAGCACGATACCTGCAATACCCGGCAAGGTCATGGTCGCACCCGGAATCATCGACATCACACCAATGATCAACACTAGGTTTGCCATCAGTGCCACGTTAGCGATCATGCCGAATTTGCGGTAGTACAACAGCGTAAACAACATCACTGCCACCATACCCCAAACACAGGCCTGAATACCCATATCGATATTCTGTTGACCCATTGATGGACCAATGGTGCGCTCTTCTACGATAGAAATTGGCGCAATCAAAGCACCAGCACGAAGGAGCAGAGCAAGGTTATGGGCTTCTGCCGGTGAATCAATCCCAGTAATACGGAAGTTACGTCCCAATGCCGACTGAATCGTCGCTTGGTTAATCACTTCTTCTTGCTTAGTCAGGATCACTTTACCTTCTGGAGAACGCTTACCGCTGTCTTTGTATTCTGCAAAAACTGTCGCCATCAGCTTGCCGATGTTCTTTTTCGAGAACGCCGACATCTTATTTCCACCTTCGCTATCGAGCGAAATGTTCACCTGTGGGCGACCATATTCGTCCGCGCTTGAGCTTGCATCGGTAATGCTTGAACCACCCAGAATCACACGCTTTTTCAGAACCACAGGACGACCATTACGATCGAACTTGATTTCACTGCCTGCTGGCGCACGTCCTGCGGCAGCCGCGGCGAGATCGGCTTTATCGTCCACTTCACGGAATTCAAGCGTTGCGGTTGCGCCTAAGATTTCTTTAGCACGCGCCGTATCTTGTACACCCGGTAGTTCCACCACGATGCGTGTCGCACCTTGGCGTTGAACCAGAGGCTCAGCCACACCCAATTCGTTCACACGGTTACGCAGAATGGTGATGTTCTGTTCAACGGCGTAGTTACGAATTTCCTGCAAGCGAGCTTCGGTAAACTTAGCCAGCAGCACAAAACGGCCATCGGTTTCTGAAGTCGTAAAAGTCATGTCACGATGTTTCGACTCAAGAAGCAGTTTGGTTTGCGCAAGCTGTTCTGCATCACGCAGTGTCACTTCAACCGCATCGGATAGCGGGCGAATAGCACGGTAACGGATTTTTTCATCACGCAGATCGCTACGGAAAGATTCTTCTTGTTGAGTGACCAATTTTTCCATCGCCGCATCCATGTCCACTTCCATCAGGAAGTGCACACCACCACGCAGGTCAAGACCCAGTTTCATTGGTGCAGCACCAATCGACTCAAGCCAGTCCGGTGTAGAGGCCGCAAGGTTAAGCGCGACGATTTTGTCATTACCTAGTGCTTCACTGATGATATCTCGGGCGCTGATTTGCGTATCCGTATCATTGAAACGAACTAAGATTGAGCCATTCTCAAGAGCAATGGATTTTTTGGAGAGTTGCGCTTTATCGAGCGCAGAGGTGACAGCATCCAGCGTTGACATATCAACAGAGGCGCCACGCGCCCCTGTAATTTGGATAGCTGGATCTTCACCGTAGATATTTGGAAGTGCATACAAGGCTGCAATGGCGATGGTAAACACCACCATCAGATACTTCCATAACGGATAACGGTTTAGCACAGCGAGGATCCTATGGCTGTTTTAAAGAGATTTCAGCGTACCTTTTGGCAACACTGCAGTCACGAAGTCCTTCTTAATCACAACTTCGTTGTTGGTGTTCAACTCGATAGTGATGTAAGCGTTGTCTTCAGCAATCTTAGTGATACGACCAACCAAGCCACCGCTAGTGAGCACTTCATCGCCTTTTGCCATCGATGACATCAGGCTTTTGTGCTCTTTTACACGCTTAGCTTGTGGACGGTAGATCATGAAATAGAAGATCACTGCGAACATCGCGAGCATGATGATCATTTCAAAACCGCCACCTTGTGGGGCACCTTCGCCTGCGGCATGTGCTACAGAAATTAAACTCATTGAGAAACGTCCTCTAAGTTATTGTTGTTTAATGTTGATTCTATTGGGATGCACAAGGTTGAATTCAAGCGGCTTAGCGCATAAATCCAACCCAGTGCACGAAATCAGGCTTTGTCTTTTTGTAGTGGTGGCACTTCGCGGTTACGACGTGCGTAGAACTCGGCTACAAATTGGTCAAAACGGTCTTCATCAATTGCTTTACGAATACTTTCCATTAGGCGCTGGTAGTAACGCAAGTTATGGATGGTATTCAAGCGAGCACCGAGGATTTCGTTACAACGATCCAAATGATGCAGGTATGACTTCGAATAATTTTTGCAAGTGTAACAGTCGCAATGCGGATCGAGTGGTGTTGTATCCGTTTTATGTACTGCATTACGGATCTTGATCACACCACCTGTCACAAACAGGTGACCATTACGTGCGTTACGGGTTGGCATTACGCAGTCAAACATATCGATACCACGACGTACACCTTCCACCAAGTCTTCCGGTTTACCCACGCCCATTAGGTAACGCGGCTTATCTTCCGGCAGTTGTGGACAGGTATGTTCTAGCACGCGATGCATATCTTCTTTCGGCTCACCGACCGCTAGGCCGCCGACCGCGTAACCATCAAAACCGATTTCCGTCAGACCTTTTACGGAGACATCACGCAAGTCTTCATACACACCACCTTGCACGATACCAAACAGGTTGTTCGGGTTTTCGAGCTTGTCGAAGTGGTCGCGTGAGCGTTTTGCCCGAACGCAGCGACATTTCCATCGAATTTTTCGCTTCATCGTGGGTCGCAGGGTATGGCGTACACTCATCAAAAATCATCACGATGTCTGAGCCCAAATCTTTTTGGATTTCCATCGACTTCTCGGCATCCATAAAGATTTTGTCGCCGTTTACTGGGTTACGGAAATGCACGCCTTCTTCTGTGATCTTACGGATATCGCCTAAGCTGAATACCTGAAAACCGCCTGAATCAGTCAAGATAGGACCTTGCCAGTTCATGAAATCGTGCAGGTCGCCGTGCATTTTCATCACTTCTTGACCAGGGCGCAGCCATAGGTGGAAAGTGTTACCGAGCAGAATTTGCGCACCGGTCTCTTTCACTTCTTCTGGCGTCATCCCTTTTACCGTGCCGTAAGTACCCACTGGCATAAATGCAGGGGTTTGCACTGTGCCGCGTTCAAAGGTCAATTGACCACGACGGGCATTGCCGTTTTTCTTTTTCAATTCAAATGTTAATTTCACGAAGCCTCCAATGTCAGAGAAACAGTCTGACCGTTTTTACCCACCTAATGGCGTAAACTTACGCTATCAGCAGGTCGATAATTCAAGCCTTATTGCCATCAATAAGGCTCTTTGCGGAGCGGTCGCGTTTCCCTGCGAAAAAGGTCTGTACCTTTTCTGGCTACTGCCAGCACTCGTTTTCGTTATCGCCAATCACTTAAAGCTACAGCGCCAAGTGATCAGCGATGATTACGCTTTAGTCGTCTGCTTGCGAATAAACATCGCATCGCCATAACTAAAGAAGCGATATTGCTCTTTTACCGCATGTTCATAAGCGGCCATGGTGTGCTCATAGCCAGCAAACGCACTCACCAACATGATCAAGGTCGATTCAGGTAAGTGGAAATTGGTGATCAAGCAATCCACCAACTGGTATTGATAACCCGGGAAGATGAAGATTTCGGTATCACCAAAGAAAGGCTTTAATTCTGTGCCTTTTTTCAGTGCATCTTGCGCGGCACTTTCTAGCGAGCGAACCGATGTCGTACCCACCGCAATCACTCGACCGCCACGCGCTTTGGTTGCGGCAACGGCATCCACCACTTCTTGCGGCACTTCTACGTATTCCGCATGCATGTGGTGATCATGGATATTGTCCACGCGCACTGGTTGGAATGTTCCCGCACCAACATGCAGTGTCACATACGCCAACTCAACACCTTTGGCTTGGATCTGCTCCAACAGTGCTTGATCAAAATGCAAACCGGCCGTTGGTGCTGCAACCGCGCCCGGTTTTTGGTTGTAAACGGTTTGGTAACGCTCTTTATCCGCATCTTCATCAGGACGATCGATGTAAGGCGGCAATGGCATATGGCCAATTTGGTTGAGAATATCCAATACCACGGTTTCCGCAGTAAAACGGATTTCAAACAACGCATCGTGACGCTCCTGCATCACCGCATGAAATTCATCATTTTCGCCTAAATACAGTTCAGTGCCCGGTTTTGGCGGTTTTGATGAGCGAACGTGCGCCAAAATCGTGTGTTCATCAAGCATGCGCTCCACCAACACTTCTAACTTGCCGCCGCTGGCTTTCCGCCCAAACATACGTGCAGGAATGACTCGTGTGTTGTTAAACACCAGCAGATCACCCGGTTCAACAAGTCCGAGAACATCTTTAAAGGTTCCATCCGTCAGTTGACCGCTATTGCCGTCAAGTTGGAGCAATCGGCTCGCTGTACGTTCTGCTTTTGGGTAACGAGCAATCAGCTCATCTGGGAGTTCAAAGTGAAAATCTGAAACTTGCATAGCTCTTTCTTGATTAAGTGATCAGTAGTGTTGCCCGATTTCGCGGCGCGCCAGTATATACCTAAGTGCGTTCAAGATACAGGAATGCTGCAAAGCCGCACGCTCCGCAAGGTAACCGTTTGTAAAGACCGAATGGCGCTGAGGCCAAAGTTCAATGAGCAAATCCATTACGTTCACCTTATCCACATGAAAGGTATATTTCGGCTCAAGTTCGCAGAAGTTCCCCGTCAGTAGGGCTATAGTGAATAGGAAAGGGTTAGAAAACCCCCGTTCAAGTTTCTCTTTTGACAAAGGAGTTGGCGATGATCAAAGTTGAAGACATGATGACACGTAACCCGCACACTTTGTTACGTACTCACACCCTCAATGACGCAAAGCATCTCATGGAAGCGCTCGATATTCGGCACATTCCTGTGGTGGATGCGAACAAGAAATTATTGGGCATTGTTACCCAGCGAGATTTGTTGGCCGCTCAAGAATCAAACTTGCAACGGATAGCCCAAGACCCCTCTTACACTCTCGATACACCACTCTACGAAGTCATGCACACCGATGTGATGAGCGTCGTTCCCCAAGCAGGGCTGAAAGAAAGCGCGCTGTATATGCAAAAACACAAAATTGGGTGCTTGCCTGTCGTTGCGAAGAGTGAGTTAGTCGGCATCATTACTGACAGTGATTTTGTGACTATTGCGATCAACCTGCTTGAGTTGCAAGAAGAAAGTGAACCAGATGAAATGGATGAAGAACAATAAATCAGCGGCATCGCGTTTTTCAACACAACACAGTTGTACTCGGCGCAGATAAAAAAGGCGGCCAGGTGGCCGCCAAAGGTTCGCACAGAATGGTGGATTATCGATTAGTGAAATTGATCTTCTTCGGTTGAGCCAGTTAATGCCGTCACTGAACTGTTACCACCTTGAATGGTGTTGGTCATCTTATCGAAGTAACCCGTGCCCACTTCTTGTTGGTGCGCCACGAAGGTGTAGCCTTTTTCAGCCGCTTCGAACTCACGACGCTGAACCATCTCAACATAGTGACGCATACCTTCACCTTGCGCGTAAGCGTGTGCTAACTCAAACATGTTGAACCACATGTTGTGAATGCCCGCTAACGTGATGAACTGATACTTGTACCCCATATCCGACAAGGCTTGTTGGAAATGCGCGATGGTTTTCGCATCCAAATTCTTCTCCCAGTTGAACGAAGGTGAGCAGTTGTAAGCCAACAGTTGATCTGGGTATTGCGCATGAATCGCTTCAGCAAATTTACGCGCCTCTTCCAGATCCGGTTTTGCAGTTTCACACCACACCAAATCTGCGTAAGGAGCATAAGCTAAGCCGCGAGAAATCGCTTGGTCAATGCCCGCACGCACGCGGTAAAAGCCTTCAGAAGTGCGCTCACCCGTTACAAAATCCGCATCATAGGGATCACTGTCTGATGTGAGCAAATCGGCTGCGTTGGCATCGGTGCGAGCAATCACTAACGTGGTAGTACCTGACACGTCAGCAGCCAAGCGTGCGGCAATCAGTTTTTGTACCGCTTCTTGAGTAGGAACTAACACTTTGCCGCCCATGTGGCCACATTTTTTCACCGAAGCCAGTTGATCTTCAAAGTGAACGCCAGCAGCGCCCGCTTCAATCATCGATTTCATCAACTCATAGGCGTTGAGTACGCCGCCAAAACCCGCTTCCGCATCCGCCACGATCGGTAGGAAGTAATCAATGCCACCTTCATCTTCAGGAGATTTGCCATTTGACCACTGGATTTGGTCAGCGCGACGAAACGCGTTGTTAATGCGGCGTACCACTGACGGTACTGAGTCAACCGGATAGAGAGATTGGTCTGGATACATGGTGCCTGCGGTGTTGTTATCCGCCGCAACTTGCCAGCCGGAAAGATAAATCGCTTCGATACCCGCTTTGGCTTGTTGCACCGCTTGACCGCCAGTGAGTGCGCCCAAACAGTTCACATACCCTTTTTTCGCTGAGCCATTCACCAGTTCCCACAACTTGTCTGCACCACGTTGGGCGATGGTGTTGGCAGGCACAACCGAGCCGCGCAAACTCACCACTTCTTCAGCGGTATAGGTGCGTTTCACATTTTTCCAGCGTGGGTTGGTTGCCCAATCTTTTTCTAGTGCTTCAATTTGTTGGCGACGAGTCAGTGTCATAATCTATCCCTCTGATTTATTGGTTGCCTGTTGGCAGCTCGATTCCTTGTTCGATCAGTACTGCGCTCGCTGATCGTAAAGTGGTTTCACGTTACTGGTGTTTTTTCACCTTACTGGTGTTTTTTTCACCTTACTGGTGTTATAGAGGCCTACGGCAAGTAGTCGTAGCCCGGTATAGTTAAGAAATTCGGTAGCTCTTGGCTAGTTGTTAAACGCTCCATCAATTCGGCCGCTTCAGTAAAACGCCCTTGTGCAAAACGGGACTCACCCACTTCGCTTTTCACCACCTCAATCTCTTGTTTGAGGTAGTCGCGAAACAGTTGGTTAGTGACCACTTGCCCGTTATCTAACGTTTTGCCGTGTTGAATCCATTGCCAGATGGAAGCGCGTGAAATCTCCGCTGTCGCCGCATCCTCCATCAAACCGTAGATCGGCACGCAACCATTGCCTGAAATCCATGCTTCGATGTATTGCAACGCAACGCGAATGTTATGGCGCATGCCATGCTCAGTGCGTGGCCCATCGCAAGGCGCTAAAAGATCGGCCGCAGTTATCGGAGCATCGGCCATCCGGCTCACATTGAGCTGATTTTTGCGCTCACCAAGCACTTCGTTAAACACGGCCATCGCGGTATCAGCCAAACCGGGGTGTGCAACCCAAGTGCCATCGTGGCCATTGGTCGCTTCAAGCATTTTGTCGCCGCGAATTTTTTGTAGCACTTGCTCGTTCACCGCAGGATCTTTGGCGGGAATAAACGCCGCCATCCCGCCCATCGCAAATGCGCCCCGCTTATGACAGGTGTAAATCAACAAACGGGAATACGCATTGAGGAAAGGCTTATCCATGGTCACCACTTGGCGATCTGGTAACACGCGATCTGGGTGCTTTTTCAAGGTTTTGATGTAGCTGAAAATGTAATCCCAGCGTCCACAGTTCAGACCGACAATATGCTCTTTGAGTGAGAACAGAATCTCATCCATCTGAAATACCGCAGGCAACGTTTCAATCAACACCGTTGCTTTGATGGTGCCGGTATCTAAGCCAAAATAATCTTCCGTGAAATGGAATACCTCGCTCCACCACTGCGCCTCTTGATAGGCTTGCAGCTTAGGTAGATAGAAATAAGGGCCACTGCCTTTTTTCAATAGTGCGCGGTGGTTGTTGTAGAAATAGAGCGCAAAATCGAACAAGGAACCGGGAATTACCAAGCCGTTGTAAGTGACGTGTTTTTCTTTGAGATGTAGACCGCGCACGCGGCAAATAAGCACTGCTGGGTTGGCATTGAGTTCATAACGCTTGCCATTGTCTGGGTTGGTATAGCTTATGCTACCAAGAATTGCATCACGCAGGTTGATCTGCCCATCGAGCACTTTGTCCCATGCTGGCGACATCGAATCTTCAAAGTCAGCCATAAAGACTTTCACATTCGCGTTGAGTGCATTAATCACCATTTTGCGATCGGTCGGGCCTGTAATTTCCACGCGGCGGTCTTGTAAATCGTTAGGAATGCCGAGAACTTTCCAACTCCCTTCTCGAATATCTTTGGTTTCTGATAGAAAATCAGGCAACTGACCTTGGTCAATAAGGGTTTGTTTTTGTTCACGCAAGGCCAGCAACTCATCAACTCGTGAGGCAAAACGCTCACAAAGGTGCTGTAAAAAAGTTTGGGACTTACGACAGGGAAAATGGCTTAGATGTTCGGGCGCAAGATCTCCCACCACATCAAGCTTGCCTTGGGTCGTTTTTGCTGCGGTTGATTGTTGAGTTAATTCGGCAGTATTGGTTGACATAAATTCCTTCCTTGAAACGCTCACCAAGAACATTTGTAACTTTAAAACCACAAATTTGAACCACTAACTTTGCTGATTTACTGTGCATTAAAGTCACCTAAAGCGACTCTCTTTGCAAGATGAAAAACACTAGACATAAGTCTTAACAACGCCAATAAACCTTAACTCACAAAGCCTTTTCACGAAAGAGCAAAAGTTAACCGAACGTTAAATTTGAAGTTTTATCCGGTTACTTATCAAGCCTAAGAGAATAGGTAAAACATGTAACTCATTACGTAATTTAATTACATTAAAAATTGAGCGAGAAAATACACTCAAACAAGCGTTTAAATTTTCAGAGATGACGAAAAAGGCGGTTCTTATTGGGTTGAGGCAGGTCAAAACGAGCGTAATTTAAACAGCGTTTAAATCAGAATGTGTAAAATTCACATTGTGAATATTTACAATTTTATGAAAGCCTCACCAATTTTGACTTGTGAAATTTCACAATAAAAAAATTACTAACCAGATAAAATACTTAAAAGCACGCTTTTTACAGCGTGCTTTCACTAGATAACTTCAACTTAGAATGTACGACCAATCGCTAAAGCAGTTCAGAAACCACTTGAGATAATTGTTCAAAAGTAGTGCGTTCGCGAGGAGCTTGGTCGCCAAACCAAACCAATTTCCCGATACGCTTTTTTGTACCGGGGGGATCGACAACGACTAAATTCTGGTTATCCAACAGGCCATGATCAATTGCCATTTGTGGAATAAAAGTCGTGCCTAAACCGTTAGCCACCATTTGTACCAAAGTGTGTAAACTGGTAGCGGTAAATGGGTTGATTTTCTCTTTGTCAGTCAATTTACAGGCCGATACTGCATGCTCCGTTAGACAGTGTTCATTTTCTAATAAAAATACCGACTCATCCGGTAAATCATCATACTTAATCGGAACACGGATGCGATCCGCTTGATGACGGCTGATCACCATACGAAACGGATCATGCCCAACGATGCGCGTTTCCATATTGCCAATCTCAACTGGCAGCGCCAGTATCAATACATCCAATTCACCACTGCGCAGTGCTGAAAGCAGATTGCTGGTAGTATCTTCACGTAGCAATAGATGCAATTTGGGGTAGCGTTGGTTAATTTCTTGCACTAAATCACCAAGCAAAAAAGGCGCTATCGTGGGAATGCAGCCCAATCGAAGTTGCCCTTCCATGCCATCACCTTGACAAAGTTTGCCCAGTTCAACCAGATCTTGCCCTTTGGCTAACAGCTCGCGTCCATGCTTGACGACAAGCTCTCCCGCCCGAGTAAAAACTAATGGACTTTTCTTATCTTGCTTTTCATACAACGGGCAACCAATCAATTCTTCGAGGTTTTGAACGCCCTTGCTCAACGTTGATTGGCTCACAAAACAGCGCTCTGCAGCCTCACTAAAATGACGCGTTTCATACAGCGTCACTAAATAGGACAATTGTTTCAGGCTCGGCCATTTACTCATGATTTTATCAGTACCTTAGGTCAAACTTGCTTCACAGCTAACGGATTCCATATTTATCGCTTTTTTCGATTAACTCAATCTATTTAATTCGCTTTTTTCAATCCTACAATCTGTACTATAGTTTGTCCCGTTCAAATACGGACTGAGCCGTGGCTCCATGTCACGTCTTAGCAATTACCATACTTCTTAGGAGCAAAATAATGGTACTAGTTGGTCGCAAAGCCCCTGATTTTACTGCTGCAGCTGTTCTGGGTAACGGTGAAATCGTTGAAAACTTCAACTTCGCTGAGTTTACAAAAGGTAAGAAAGCGGTTGTTTTCTTCTACCCACTAGACTTCACTTTCGTTTGCCCATCTGAGCTGATTGCATTCGACAACCGTTACGAAGACTTCATCGCGAAAGGCGTAGAAGTGATCGGCGTGTCTATCGACTCTCAGTTCTCTCACAACGCATGGCGTAACACTGCTGTTGAAAGCGGCGGTATCGGTCAAGTGAAATACCCACTGGTTGCAGACGTTAAACACGAAATCTGTAAAGCCTACGATGTAGAGCACCCAGAAGCAGGCGTTGCATTCCGTGGTTCATTCCTGATCGACGAAGAAGGCATGGTTCGTCACCAAGTGGTTAACGACCTACCACTAGGCCGTAACATCGATGAAATGCTACGTATGGTTGACGCACTAAACTTCCACCAAACTCACGGTGAAGTGTGCCCAGCACAATGGGAAGCAGGTAAAGCAGGTATGGAAGCATCACCAAAAGGTGTTGCAGCATTCCTAGCACAACACTCTTCTGACCTAAAATAAGATTCTTAACCCCGCGCTCAACACGGGTGGTTGGAAAAAATAAAGCGAAAACGCTACGCCAATCAGTTAAGAAGTAAAGTCTTCAAAAGCCCAAAGCTATGCTTTGGGCTTTTTTCTATCTAATAATGTCGCCTATTTCTCTCCCCCCTGTTGATTGGACTGCACCATTTAGATCAAGGGATCATCATCATTAAATGGGTAATTCATACGCTAAACTTTACCCCTATTCTGACTCATTCAACGCTCTGACTGCTGCTATCATGGAGACCAATTTGCTTTATCTAGCCGGAGATAACTCTATGAATTATCAAGTTGAAGTCTGCATCGACAATATTGAATCCTTGCACAACGCCATCGAGGGAGGCGCAACCCGCATTGAACTTTGCTCTGCACTTGCGCTAGGTGGGCTAACCCCAAGTGCAGGGTTGATGCACAGCGCAGGCAGAGTGTCATCAATTCCGGTTTACGCCATGATCCGCCCAAGAGAAGGGGATTTTTTCTATCACGATGACGATCTCATCATCATGGCGCAGGATATTCATACCGCCCATCAAGCCCATTTACAGGGAGTGGTACTGGGTTTACTCAATGTCAATGGCACGATTGATGTTCAACGCAGCAAACCTTTAGTGGATTTAGCCCACTCGCTCGGTCTAGGCGTTACTTTCCACCGCGCTTTTGATCTCTGTGCAGATCCAAAGCAAGCGTTAGAAGACATTATTGCTTTAGGTTGCGAGCGCATTTTAACGTCTGGTTTGGCTCGCACTGCCTCTTTAGGCATTGATCGCTTAACTCAGTTGGTTCAACAAAGTGCGGGGCGCATTTCAATTATGGCTGGCGCAGGTGTTAACGCGCAAAATGTGGCGGAAATTGCCGTGGCAAGCGGAGTGAAAGAGCTACATCTGTCTGCAAAAACGACTCGCCCAAGTCTGATGCAGTTCATTCGCTCCGAAAGCAAAATGGGCGCCAGCGACTGTGATGACTTCATTATTCCGGTAACGAACACGGAAGCCCTACAACAAACCGTACAAGCTCTCAACTCCATCAAGGCAAACTGAACTTACGAAAGCACGCTGCTATGCTTAACTCATCAAAGGAGAGATGACATGACAAAATTGGATAAGAAAGTCTATGAGCGTGAGCTAGAGCAGCTGCAAGTTGAACTGGTGAAGTTACAAGAGTGGGTCAAGCAAGAGAAACTCAAAGTGGTCGTCATCTTTGAAGGTCGCGATGCTGCGGGTAAAGGCGGAGTGATTAAAACCATCACCGAAAAACTCAATCACCGTGTTTGCCGAGTCGCTGCCCTACCCGCGCCAACCGAAAAAGAGAAAACCCAATGGTACTTCCAGCGCTATGTGGCTCATTTGCCGGCTGGTGGCGAAATCGTGCTGTTTGACCGCAGTTGGTACAACCGTGCAGGGGTTGAAAAGGTAATGGGCTTTTGTAGCGAGGAAGAACATCAAGAGTTTTTACGCTCCTGCCCTGAATTTGAGCGCATGTTACAACGCTCAGGAATTATTTTGCTCAAATACTGGTTTTCGGTGTCCGACGAAGAACAAGAAAGACGTTTTATAGAACGCATCGAAACCCCACTCAAACGCTGGAAATTCAGCCCGATGGATCTTGAATCCCGAAAGCGTTGGGCGGCCTATTCCCGCGCCAAAGATGAGATGTTTGCGTATACCGACACCAAACATTGCCCGTGGTGGGTAGTGCCTTCTGATGATAAAAAACGGGCTCGCCTCAACTGTATCAGCCACTTATTAAGCAGTATTGAGTATCACGAGATTGAATATCCGCCCATTGAGCTGCCTGAGATCAATCAGCAGGGTTACGTTCGACCACCGATTGAAGACCAAACCTTTGTACCGCAGCGCTACTAATAACCGATACCCAACGAACTTGCCGCTAAGCGGCAAGTGCGAAAGGATAGCACCTTGCTTACAAACTTGGTTTCTTTAGCACATCATCAATACCTTGATCGCCCAGATGGCGTACGTCTTTACCTTTGACGAAATAGATGATGTATTCACAGATGTTTTGACAGCGGTCACCCACCCGCTCAATGGCACGCGCCGACCAGATAACCTGCAGAATATGTGGAATATTTTTCGGATCTTCCATCATATACGTCATCAGTTGGCGCACCACCGCTTCGTACTCTTTATCCAGTCGATCGTCTTGCTTATAAATGTCGGCTGCGGCTTCCACATCCATCCGCGCAAACGCATCGAGCACTTGATGCAGCATGGCAATCGCTTGGCGGCAAAGTGGCTCAAGAGACACTTGGAACTGGTGTTGTTTCGCCGGTGGACGCTCGATCGCAATATAAGCCATTTTCGTCGCCGAATCGCCAATGCGTTCAAGATCGGTAATGGTTTTGATGATGGCCATAATCAAACGTAAGTCTTTGGCTGTCGGCTGACGTTTGGCAATAATTCGCGTACACGCCTCATCAATCGAGACTTCCATCGCGTTAACTTTGTGATCATCGGCAATCACACGTCGCGCCAGTTTTTCATCGTCCTCATGCAAGGCTTGCATGGCTAAGGTCAACTGCTGCTCCACTAAGCCGCCCATCGTCAATACTTGGCTACGAATGGACTCCAACTCCACATTAAACTGACCTGAAATATGTCGACCAAACTGCATGGCATATCCTCATTGAAACTGGCTGAAAACGCTTAACCGTATCGCCCTGTAATGTAGTCTTCGGTTTGCTTTTTCAATGGTGAAGTAAAAATAGAGTCAGTATCTGAGTATTCAATCAACTTTCCCATATGGATAAATGCCGTGTGATCGCTCACGCGTGCCGCTTGCTGCATGTTATGGGTAACGATGACGACCGTATATTTGGTTTTGAGATCGTGGATCAGCTCTTCAATGGTCAAGGTTGAGATAGGATCCAGTGCCGATGTTGGCTCATCGAGTAAAAGCACTTCCGGCTCAATCGCAATCGCGCGAGCAATCACTAAACGCTGCTGTTGCCCCCCCGACAAACCAAAGGCATTCTCGTGCAGACGATGTTTCACTTCGTCCCACAATGCGGCTGCACGCAAAGAACGTTCTGCGGCGTCATCTAAAGTGCGGCTATTTTTAATCCCTTGCAAACGTAGCCCATACACCACATTTTCATAAATCGATTTAGGAAATGGATTGGGGCGCTGAAACACCATCCCGACTCGGCGGCGCAACGTTGGCACATCGACATCAGGATGATAGATGTTTTTGCCATGCAGCTTCACTTCCCCTTCTACTCGCGTCCCTTCGACGAGATCGTTCATACGGTTAATGCAGCGCAAAAGCGTCGATTTACCACAGCCGGAGGGGCCGATAAAAGCCGTGACTTGGCCTTTAGGTATACGCATCGAAATATCACTCAATGCACGACTTTGTTGATAATACAGGCTTAAATGTTCAATCGAAATCGCCGTCTGCTGCTCGGTGAGATTGTTCACATCCAAAGGCGGTACGTAGTAGCCCAACGTAGGGTTGGCTGAGTACATAATTAATCTTGCCCCAAAGTTCGGTATTTTTCCCGTAAATTATTACGAATGCTGATTGCGGTTAGGTTGAGCGCCACAATCACCGTTACCAACAAAAATGAGGTGGCGTACACCAATGGGCGAGCGGCTTCAATATTATTGGTTTGAAAACCGATATCGTAAATATGAAAACCCAAGTGCATAAACTTACGCTCTAAGTGGACGAATGGAAACTCGGCATCCACAGGTAAGCTAGAGGCGAGTTTTACCGCCCCCACCAACATCAGAGGAGCCACTTCTCCCGCTGCACGTGCAATCGCCAAAATCAATCCAGTGATGATCGCCGGGCTTGCCATCGGTAACACAATGCGCCAAAGGGTTTCAAATTGGGTGGCCCCTAATGCTAAAGAGCCATGGCGTACCGAAATCGGAATGCGCGATAGACCTTCTTCTGTCGCCACAATCACCACAGGCAGCGTCAACACGGCTAAAGTCAGAGCAGACCACAGCAACCCAGGTGTCCCGAAGGTCGGCGTGGGTAACCGCTCAGCATAAAATAGGTTATCAACCGAAGCGCCTATGGTGTAAACAAAAAAGCCAAGGCCAAACACCCCATAAACGATGGAGGGAACGCCAGCCAAGTTGATCACGGCCACCCGAATCATACGAGTAAACGCGCCTTCTTTAGCGTATTCATGCAGATAGATTGCAGCGATGACCCCTAGCGGCATCACAATGATCGACATGATGATCACCAAAAAAACCGTAGCCAAAAATGGACAGGAAACACGCCCCCTTCCCGAGTTAGACTCACGTGGCGAGTCAGATAAAAAGCGCCACGCTTGCTTACCCCACTCCGCCAGTTTTTCAGCAAAATTCATGTCATTGGGATACCAAAAATCCAAGATTTCACTCAGCGGAACCGATATGGTCTCCCCGCGCATGTCCACTACATGCAAAAATTGCTGATCTAATGGCGCACGAAGTGCATCCAGCTGCACTTGCACTTCCGTCAGTTCAGCTTCTAAACGACTTTTACGTAACACATAGTTTTGCAAAAATTCATCGGTCAACCGGTTGTTCAACTGCTTGCGGCGCTTTTCCAGACGCAGTTTTTCTAAACTGCCGCTGATCACTCGCACTTGTTGCTCGACCATTCTATCTGCCTGCTGGCGGATCGCCTCCGCTTCGAGCAGAGCTTGACGTAAATGATCGCTAAGCTGCTGTTCTTTAGGTCCCGTTAAAGAATCAAAGCTGACTGGCCGACCAAACAGTTGCCCACCACGGCTTCGTTCAATCACCGCCCATCCTTGTGGAGCGCCTTTGAACTCGGTTTGAAACTCAAGCAGAGCAATAAAATCCGAGCCATACAGCTCGCGATTCGCCACTTTAATATTGAGTCGAGTTGCCAATCCGGCCGCTTCAATCTCCGCCGGTAATGGCAGATTCATCTCTTTTAAATGGCTCACAGGCACACTTTCCTGAGCATAAAGCTGCCCGACAACGGTTTTCCCCTCTAGGGTTTGCCATTGCAATAAAGGGGCAGGCCAAAAATAGGTTAAGCCACGCCAACCAATCACCAACAATAATCCAAGCACTGCAATTAAGCTGACACTGACCGCGCCCCCGGTTAGCCAGATCCAAGGAGCACCGGATTTAAACCAATTCACTATTTTGCTCCATCACAAAGAACGGTATTTTTCACGTAGCCGTTGGCGAACCCACTCCGCTAACGAGTTCACCGCAAACGTAAAAGTTAACAGCAGTAACGCTGCCAAAAACAGAATGCGGAAATGGGCGCTTTGCACTTCAGATTCGGGTAATTCAACCGCAATCGTCGCCGATAAGGTACGCATCCCTTCGAAAATGTTCCAATCCAGTAGCGGAGTGTTTCCTGTAGCCATGAGGACAATCATGGTTTCCCCCACCGCGCGTCCAAGCCCCATCATGATGGCGGAAAATATCCCTGGGCTTGCGGTTAGCAACACGACATACATTAATGTTTGCCAAGGGGTTGCTCCCAACGCTAAAGAACCATCAGAAAGGTGTTTCGGTACAGAGAAAATAGCATCTTCCGCGATAGTAAAAATGGTAGGGATCACCGCAAACCCCATCGCAAAACCAACCACTAAAGCATTACGCTGATCATAACCAATACCGTGCTGTGCTAAATACACCCGCAAGTCACCAGCAAACAGGGCATTTTCCAACTCACCACTGTAGGCCAAAATCAGAGTCGCGATCCCAATCAACACCGGAATTAAAATCAGTGCATGCCAACCATTAGGAATACCGCGGAGCCATACTCTCGGTAAATGTGACCAAATGAACCCCACCAACATTGTTGAAAGTGGCATCAGCAACATTAACGCGAGCACCGCAGGAAGGTGGCTTTCCACAAAAGGGGCAAACCATAATCCGGCTAAAAAACCAATGATCACGGTAGGTAAAGCTTCCATCAGTTCAATAGTGGGCTTAACCACTCGTCGCATTGATGGTGTCATAAAATAGGCGGTATAAATTGCGCCTAACACCGCAATCGGCACAGCAAACAGCATGGCAAATGCGGCCGCTTTTAAGGTACCAAAAGCAATCGGCACTAGGCTAAATTTCGCCTCAAAATCGTCGGTTGCCGCAGTCGATTGCCAAACAAACTCCGGTTCTGGGTAACTTTCGTACCATACCTTTTGCCACAGTGCTGAAAAGGAAACTTCAGGGTTACGATTCTCAATGTGCGCCAAGCGAATACGCCCTTGATCGTAGCTTGCCAAATACGCTTCATTATTCGACATCGCAACCATCTGTGGCGCCTGTTGGTAGGCACGCTCAAACAACACCAATTTTTCACTGGTCGTGTAGTGACTTTGCAAAGTTCCATTACGATAGAAACTGTAGAAACCTTTGCTGTTGGTATCTGGCAATAAATACTGCACTTCAGACGCTAACTTAAAGTTGCGGATCTGCGTGAGATGACGTTCACCATCACGTAAGACATCAAACCATTGCGACACTAAGCCATCACTATGTACAGCCAGTAAAGAAAATGCTCCTGACAGTAAATAGAGCTGAGTGACTTGGTGATGGCTATCTCCGGCACTGAGATCCACTACCTCACTGATCTGCCCTTCTTGATTATCTAATGATGCAACGACTAACTCAGAGTTCGTGCGCAGATAAAGCGTTTTTCCATCAGGCGTCAGCTGCAACTGACTCAGCTGAGCAAAAGGGGCATGAAAAGCAAACCGCGCCAACTCTCGTCCGGTTTGGCGATCCACTCGTATAATCTGTACTTGCTGCGCTTGATCATAAGTGGCAAAGATCACTTGCTGCTCAGTAAGCGCAAATGTGATTTTCTGGAGCGGAAGTTCACTCAAACGCCAATCATCCGGCAAGGCCAAACGTTCCAAATTCGGAGTAAACTCCCGGCCTTGGGCAGTCATCGAGTGAGACAGTTGCGGATACAACACCGCCACTTGGTTGTCTTCTCCTACCAGCGCAAACCAACCTTGGGCAGCAGGGGTTTGTGCCCACAGTCTGGGTTTAAAACCTATCGATTGAGTGCGAATAGGCTGTTCACCCGCTTTTCTTAATGACCAAAACTGCCCATCACCATCGGCTGAGAGAACAAAAGCATTTTCACCATAGTCACCAATGGTCATAAACAGAGGATTAGGCGTTGTAATCGGTTTTACCGCCACATCCCCATGCCACTTGCCATCCCCAAACAGAGGCACAACCACCATACCCAAATAGATAAAAATCAGTACCAGCGCCCCTAACACACTCACGCCACCACAGGTCACTGCAAAACGCACCACACGGTCTTTGACTAACCGTGCGCGATCACGTTCTTTCAATGAAAATGGTTGTCTGACCATGCTTGGGATTACCTACAGATTGGGGGAGTGTCATAATATTTCCGTTGGGTGACAATTATATTACAGCTCACAATAAATTACTGAAATCAAAACAACTCTATGACACTGAAAGCAGTGCAATAAAAGTGTCACAAAAATCACTTAGTTTGCAGTACTTCTACTGATGGTTACGTCAACTCAAAACGGCAAAGGTAAAATATGAGTGCGGATAAGCTGTACATCGACAAGGAACTCAGTTGGCTCTCGTTTAACGAGCGCGTACTACAAGAAGCGGCGGACAAAACCGTGCCGCTGATTGAGCGGATTCGCTTTCTGGGGATATTTTCTAATAACCTTGATGAATTTTATAAAGTGAGATTCGCCGATGTAAAACGGCAGATTCTGATTAACCGAGAACGAGGCAGTAACGACATCTCCAAGCACCTCCTCTCTCGCATGCAAAATAAAGCCCTCAAACTCAATCAAGATTTCGATAACCTTTACAATGAGTTGATTCTAGAAATGGCCAGACGGCGCATTTTCTTGGTCAATGAAACCCAGCTCGACGACATTCAACTTAAGTGGGTAAAAAAATACTTCCAGAAAGAAGTGCTGCCACACGTCACCCCGATTATGTTACGAGATGACATCGATGTGATGCAGTTTTTGAAAGATGAATACGCCTATATCGCGGTAGAAATGTGCAGCGGCGATGAATTTAAATATGCGCTGATCGAGATCCCGACAGACCAACTTCCCCGCTTTGTGATGCTGCCAGAGCAAAAAGGCAAACGGCGCAAAACTATCATTCTGCTCGACAACATTATTCGTCTTTGCCTCGATGAAATTTTCCGTGGTTTTTACAACTATGACACGCTCAACGGTTACGCAATGAAGATGACCCGAGATGCAGAATACGATTTACGCCACGAAGTCGAATACAGCTTGCTCGAACAAATGTCAGAAGGCTTAAGCCAGCGTTTAACCGCCCTTCCAGTGCGTTTTGTATATGAGCGCGAAATGCCGGAAGCGATGCTGAAATTCTTATGCTACAAACTGAAAATCTCCCACTACGACAGCCTCATCCCGGGTGGGCGCTACCACAACTTCAAAGATTTCATTTCCTTCCCTAACGTGGGGCGAGATTATTTAGAAAACAAACCGTTACCACCTATGCCTTGTGCCGATTTTGAAGGCTATGCCAACGTTTTTGATGCGATTCGCGCGCAAGATATTTTGCTGCACTACCCTTACCACAGCTTTGAGCACATGACGGAACTGGTGCGCCAAGCCTCTTTTGACCCCAAAGTAGTCAGTATTAAAATCAACATCTATCGCGTTGCGAAAGATTCACGCTTGATGAACTCGCTGGTCGATGCGGTACACAACGGCAAACGCGTGGTGGTGGTGGTCGAGCTGCAAGCACGTTTTGATGAAGAAGCCAATATCGAATGGTCTCGCATCCTGACCGATGCTGGTGTGCATGTCATTTTTGGTGTGCCGGGTATGAAAATTCACGCCAAATTGCTGCTCATCACTCGTAAAGAAGACGATGAGTTCGTCCGTTATGCGCACATTGGTACAGGTAATTTCCACGAACGAACCGCGCGTATTTATACCGACTTTGCCCTGCTCACCGCCAACCAAGAGCTCGCCGCCGAAGTCCGCGCCGTCTTTGGCTACATTGAGAACCCCTTCCGCCCAGTGAAGTTCAATCACTTGATTGTTTCACCGCGCAATTCTCGCACCCAAATCTATCGCTTGTTGGATGGTGAAATCGCCAACGCAAAAGCTGGGAAAAAAGCCGCCATCACCCTTAAAGTGAACAATCTCGTTGATAAGGGATTGATCAATAAGCTTTATGGTGCGAGTGCGGCAGGAGTGAAAATTCGCATGATCATTCGCGGTATGTGTTCACTCGTCCCCGGTGTGGAAGGCGTTAGTGACAATATTGAGATCATCAGTATTATTGACCGCTTCCTTGAACACCCTCGTGTATTGATTGTACATAATGACGGCAATCCACAAGTTTTCATCTCCTCCGCGGATTGGATGGAGCGGAATATAGATCATCGAATCGAGGTCATGGCTCCGATTCGTGATGAACGTATCAAACAGCGCATCATTGATATCCTTAATATTCAGTTCATTGATACGGTCAAAGCGCGTCGAATCGACAAAGAGATGAGTAATGAGTATGTAGAACGCGGCAATCGCAGAAAAGTACGTTCTCAAATAGCCATTTACGACTATCTTAAAAATGTCGAGAAACAGACTCGTAAACTAAAAGGTCAACAAGAGACGAATAGACAACAGCAGTCAGTAACGCCAGAGAAATCGCAGCCATCGATCTGGGATCCAACAGTTTTCACATGGTGGTAGCCAAAGTGGTCGATCAAGACCTGCAACTGATTAGCCGACATAAACAGCGCGTGCGTCTGGCGGCAGGGCTTGATGCACAGAAAAATCTTGATGAAGAGTCGATTCAGCGTGGTTTAGAGTGCTTGGCGATGTTCGCTGAGCGTTTACAAGGCTTTGAGCCACGTAATGTACGTATTGCCGCCACCCATACGTTACGCCAAGCTAGCAACGCACACTTGTTTATTCAGCGCGCCTTAGAAGTGCTGCCGTTTCCGATTGAAATCATTC
This sequence comes from Vibrio metoecus, assembly GCF_000696385.1. Taxonomy (GTDB): domain Bacteria; phylum Pseudomonadota; class Gammaproteobacteria; order Enterobacterales; family Vibrionaceae; genus Vibrio; species Vibrio metoecus. The sequence goes on from NZ_JJMN01000068.1 coordinate 143,845, forward strand.
CCGGTTCTGAAGAAGCGCGTTTGATTTACCTCGGTGTTGCCCATACTCAACCGCAAGCCGATTCTATGCTGGTCGTAGACATTGGAGGTGGCAGTACTGAAATGATCATCGGTAAAGGGTTTGAAGCCGAGCTGGTCAACAGTAAGCAGATGGGATGCGTGAATTTTACCGAGCGTTATTTCGCCAACGGTAAACTGTCGCGTAAAAACTTTGCTCAAGCCATTGTCGCCAGTGAGCAGAAGTTAGAATCCATCGCCGCTAAGTACCGCAAAAAAGGCTGGCAAGTCGCATTTGGTTCATCTGGTACCATCAAAGCGATTCATGAAGTATTAGTCGGGCAAGGGCATGAAGATGGACTGATCACCTTTGAACGGCTCAGCAAGCTGATTGAAAAACTGTGCGAATGGGACAGCATTGACGACTTACAACTGCCCGGTTTAACCGATGATCGTAAACCTGTGTTTGCCGCAGGGGTTGCCATTCTTTCCGCGATCTTTCATGGTTTAAAAATCAAAGAGATGCATTTTTCGGATGGTGCGCTACGTGAAGGGCTGCTGTATGAGATGGAAGATCGCTTCAAGTATTCCGATATCCGTTTACGCACTACTGAAAATCTGGCCGCCAAACATCTGGTCGATTTAGAACACGCCGCCAAGGTCAAAGGTCATGCACGGGAATTCCTCGCGCAAGTCGCCAGTGAACTGAATTTGCCTGAAGGCAGTGAGTTGTGTGATTTACTTGAGTGGGGCGCATTACTGCACGAAGTGGGGCTGAGCATTAATTTGCAAGGCTTCCATCGCCACTCCGCCTATATTTTGCGCCACAACAACATGGCGGGATTCAACAGCGAGCAGCAATTGGTACTCTCCAATTTGGCGCGCTTTCAGCGTAAATCACTCAAACTCAATGAGTTAGATGACTTTAGCCTATTCAAGAAAAAACACATTATCGGTTTGATCCGCGTGTTACGCCTAGCGATCTTGGTGAATGGCCAACGCAACGATGACCCGCTACCGCCTCTCTCCTTGTCAGCGAAAGACGATGAGTGGAAATTGGACTGTGAACAACCAGATTGGTTAGAAAACAATAAATTGTTGCACGCCGATTTACAGACCGAGCAAGAATACTGGCGCGAAGTCGGTTGGAATTTGCATTTTTAATCCAGCCTCACGAACCAAAACGCCCAACATCAATGTGGGCGTTTTTGATTGTTCTGATGAGAGTAAACTCGCGTCAATCGGTTGAAGGCTCAATACCTACCTTTGCCAGCTCTTGCTGAGCCACTTGCGCTGAAATCGGTAGATAGCCATCTTTCGCAACCAAAGCCTGCCCCTGCTCCGAAAACATAAAACGAATGAATTCACGCTCAATCGGTGACAAATCTCGGTTTGGATTCTTGTTCACATACACATACAAGTAGCGGGATAAAGGATAAGCCCCTGACAGGATATTCGCTTGAGTTGGCTCAACATAGTCATTTCCCTCACGCGCAATCGGCAGCAGCTTCACTCCAGAAACACGATAACCCACCCCAGAATAACCGAGCGTATTGATCGAAGAGGCGACCGACTGCACCACCGAAGCCGAACCCGGCTGTTCATTGACTCGGTTTTGGAAATCCCCTTGGCACAGGGCATTTTGCTTAAAGTAGCCGTAGGTACCCGATACCGAGTTGCGGCCAAACAGTTGAATGTTGCGCTTTGCCCAGTCATAAGGCAGACCAAGCTGCGACCAAGTGACTATCGGCTGGGTCGACCCACAGCGTAATGTCGCAGAAAAAATCGCATCCAGTTGCTGGAAATTCAGCCCTTTGATCGGGTTATCGCGATGCACAAAAATTCCGACCGCATCAATCGCCACACGTAATGCCGTCGGTTTATAGCCATGCATCGCTTCAAACGCAGCCATTTCACTGCTGCGCATTGGTCGACTCATTGGACCAAACTGTGCCGTACTTTCTGATAACGCGGGCGGCGCAGTTGCCGAACCCGAGGCTTGCACTTGTGCATTCACCGCGGGGTAATAGGCTTGAAATTCTTCGACCCACAGCGTGGTCATACCCGCCAACGTGTCCGAACCAACAGATAATAGGCTACCCGAAATGCCGCTGACTTTTTCATAGGTCGGTAGACCTTCATCCAATGCCCAAGTAGCGGATGAAGCCAAAGCCAATGAGCAGAATAAACCAACACGGCCTAGCATGCGGTTCATCCTTTTGCCACTAACCGTTTAGGCAATACAAACGAGAACTTACTGCCCACACCGACTTTACTGTAGATATCCAAATGACTGTCATGGTGCGCAAGTGCGTGTTTCACAATCGCCAGCCCCAAACCACTACCGCCGGTATCACGAGAGCGGGCTTTATCGACACGGTAGAAACGCTCCGTTAAGCGATGCAAATGCTGTGGTTCAATCCCCTCGCCTTTGTCTTCCACTTCAAGACAAGCCCCTTTACTGGATCGATACCAACGCACATCAATTTGCGCGCCCGGCGGGGTGTATTTAACTGCGTTGTAAACTAAGTTAGAAATCGCACTGCGCAGTTGATCGTCATCCGCCAGCACCTTAAGGCTTTTATCTACCTCAAAATGCAGCTTATGTTGTGCATCACCGCTTAAGCTCAGCGCTTCTTTTTCTAGCACTTCCAACATGGCAGGCACATCGACCACCTGGTCGAGATCGACCATCGGTGATGCTTCAATTTTCGAAAGCGTCAGCAGTTGGTTCACCAGACTATTCATCCGATTGAGCTGCTCAGTCATCACGCCATGGGCTTTACTCCACATCGGGCCGGCGAGCACATCCGGATCTTCGGTCATTTCTAAATAACCTTGCAGCACCGTCATCGGCGTACGCAGCTCATGAGAAACGTTGGCAAAGAAATTACGGCGCATGCCTTCCAGCTGTTTCAGCTGAGTCACATCACGCACCACCATCAGGTGTTCACCTTCGGTGTACGGCACAATCCGTAGTTCTAGCATGCGATCGCTATTGAGTGGTGAACGCATTTCGAGCGGATCGGTAAAATCATCTTTCTTGAGGTATTTAATAAAGTCCGGCGTACGCAGCAGGTTCGAGATCGGCTGCCCGGCATCGTCTGGCCAACGAAAGCCTAGCAAATGCTGCGCAAGGCGGTTACACCACACGATATTGCCTTCGCTGCGAAACACCACTACCGCATCGGGGAGCGATTCGGCACCATTACGGAAGCGGCGGATAAGGTTAGTCAGCTCTTTGCGTTTTTTACGATGGCGCTGCTGCAGACGATAAATGCCATTGAACAGCGATTCCCAATTCCCGGTTCCAGAAGGTGGTGTGAGGCGTTTTTCATCCCACAACCATGCTGAAAGGCGAATTTGATGATTCAAATGCCAGAAAAGCTGCAACACCGTAGCGGCTAACAGCAACCACGGCATACTTCCAAAAATCCATCCCACCACAATCCAGGGCGAGTAAAAAAAAGCCAGCTCCCAAGCCAGCTTTTTCCATGTTAAGCGTTCAACCATACTGATTTGTTCTACACCCTCTTAGGCCTTGGTTGAAAAACGATACCCCGCACCGCGCACTGTTTGGATCAACTTATCATGTCCGGCGTCTTCTAACGCTTTACGCAGACGGCGAATGTGAACATCGACCGTACGATCTTCCACATACACGTTAGTACCCCAAACGTTGTTGAGCAGTTGTTCACGGCTATACACACGCTCTTGGTGCGTCATGAAGAAGTGTAACATCTTGAACTCGGTTGGTCCCATGTCCAACGGCTGATCGTTGGCCGTCACACGGTGTGAAACCGGATCTAACTTCAAACCTTGAACATCAATCACGTCTTCTAATGCCGTTGGCGTAACTCGGCGAATCACGGCTTTTAAACGGGCAACCAATTCTTTGGGTGAAAACGGTTTGGTAATGTAATCATCCGCGCCCACTTCGAGGCCGCGAACTTTATCTTCTTCTTCCCCACGCGCTGTGAGCATCACCACTGGAATGTTGCGCGTCACCTCTTCACGTTTCATATGCTTGATGAGGTTGATGCCACTTCCACCAGGCAACATCCAGTCAAGCAGGACGAGATCAGGAAAAGGCTCAGCCAGTTTACTCATCGCCGAATCATAATCTTCGGCCTCAACCGCCTGATAGCCCTTTTGTTCAAGCACGAAACACAACATTTCACGAATCGGTGCTTCGTCTTCAACAACCAGAATCCTTCTAGACATAATTGATTAACCTTTGTTTTTCACCAACGCCATGCATTATGGGAAATGTTTATGACACTTTTGTGACCTTTGCAAACAAATTTTCATATAAGGTTCAGGCGAAATTCATATATCCAAACCTCTTAAGCAAAGCAAAGTAACAACTGGAAGATGTGCCTCTTTTTTGCATTCGGGGTAAGACATTCTCAGCATCTTCCCCTATCATGTCTGGCTTTCTAACCAAGGGAAAACAACAATGTGGTTTAAAAACTGTATGGTGTATCGCGTTAATCGCGAGGTTAACTTCAATGCCGATCAGCTGGAAAAACAGCTGGCCGAATTTCGTTTTACGCCTTGCGGCAGTCAAGATAAACAGAAGTTTGGCTGGGTTTCCGCACTGGGTAAACACGGCGACATGATGACCCACGTCAGTGAAAACCGCATTTTAGTCTGCGCGAAACGTGAAGAAAAAATGCTCCCCGCTTCGGTGATCAAAGATTCGCTCAATGCCAAAGTCGAAGCGATGGAAGCCGAAGAAGGCCGCCCACTGAAGAAAAAAGAAAAAGACGCGCTGAAAGAAGACATCGTCATCGATTTACTGCCACGCGCCTTCAGCAAAAGCCAACTCACGTTTGTGCTGATCATGCCAACCGAAGGCTTAATTCTAGTCGATGCTGGCAGCTACAAAAAAGCCGAAGATGTGCTCGCGCTACTGCGTAAAACCATGGGTAGCTTGCCAGTGGTGCCTGCTATTCCTGAAATAGCGGTCGAAACGACGCTGACGCAATGGGTGAAAGATGGCAATCTGCCACAAGGCTTTAGCCTGATGGAAGAAGCGGAGCTCAAATCGTTACTCGATGATGGCGCCACTATTCGCTGACAAAAAACAAGAGCTGAGCAGCGATGAAATCCTGAGCCACATTCAAGCCAATAAAGTGGTCACCAAGCTGGCGATCAACTGGCAAGACCGAATTCGTTTTGTCCTTGCGGAAGATTGCAGCATCAAGCGCCTAGCGTACAGCGATGAACTTAAAGAGCAGAATGATGATATCCCACGCGAAGATCGCGCGGCGCGTCTTGATGCCGATTTCTCCCTGTTGTGCGGAGAAATGTCGGTTTTCCTACCTGATCTATTCAATGCATTAGGTGGCCTGCCTCACCCTGAAGCCTAAGCGAGGACTCAATTTCACCACCTCGGCGTAAATGAGGTGGTGAGAGTTTCACTATGCAGAGTAGGGTTTTTGACGTAAAATTTGCGCCCTTTCCAATACCATCAGGTGGTATTGGCCTGACTTGAGATCAGATTGTAAGAGAAGCAAGCAATGACAACGCCAAAAACCTTTGTTCCAGAACTCCTTTCACCTGCGGGCAGCCTGAAGAATATGCGCTACGCTTTTGCCTACGGGGCAGATGCGGTATATGCCGGCCAACCTCGTTACAGCCTGCGCGTGCGTAACAATGAGTTCAACCACGAAAACCTACAAATCGGCATTAATGAAGCCCATGCTCTGGGTAAAAAATTCTATGTGGTGTGTAACATTCAACCGCACAACTCTAAGCTGAAAACCTTCATCCGTGACCTTAAGCCGGTGATTGATATGGGGCCGGATGCGCTCATCATGTCTGACCCTGGCCTTATCATGATGGTTCGTGAAGAGTTCCCGCACATGCCGATCCACCTGTCGGTACAAGCGAATGCGGTGAACTGGGCAACCGTGAAATTCTGGGCTTCACAAGGCGTTGAGCGTGTGATTGTTTCTCGTGAGCTCTCTTTAGAAGAGATCGAAGAGATCCGCGAAAAATGCCCGAATACCGAAATTGAAGTGTTCGTGCATGGCGCTCTGTGTATGGCTTATTCCGGCCGTTGCTTACTGTCTGGTTACATCAACAAGCGCGATCCAAACCAAGGTACTTGCACTAACGCATGCCGTTGGGAATACAAAGTTGAAGCAGCAAAAGAAGATGAAGCAGGTCAGATCGTTGAACAGTTTGACCCTAATGCTGCGCAAGCCATCGAAGTTCAAAGCGAACGCCCAGACACCACCATTGGGGCCGGCAAACCGATTGATGATGTCGTACTGCTTTCTGAGAGCCATCGTCCTGATGAGAAAATGGCCGCCTTTGAAGATGAGCACGGCACCTACATCATGAACTCCAAAGATCTGCGTGCAGTACAGCATGTTGAGCGCCTAACTCAAATGGGTGTGCACTCACTGAAAATCGAAGGCCGTACCAAATCTTTCTACTACTGCGCACGTACCGCGCAAGTGTACCGTAAAGCGATTGATGATGCGGTAGCGGGCAAGCCATTCGATGATAGCCTGATGACTACCCTAGAAAGCTTGGCGCACCGTGGCTATACCGAAGGTTTCTTACGTCGCCATACGCACGATGCTTACCAAAACTACGACTACGGCTACTCGGTTTCCGACACTCAACAGTTTGTGGGTGAATTTACCGGTAAACGCCGCGGCGCAATGGCCGAAGTGGAAGTAAAAAACAAATTTATACTTGGCGATAGCCTTGAGCTGATGACGCCAAAAGGCAATGTCATCTTCACTTTAGAAGCGATGGAAAACCGCAAAGGTGAAGCAACAGACGATGCCAAAGGCAACGGTCACTTTGTTTACATTCCAGTTCCGGAAGAGTTGGACCTCAGCTACGCACTACTGATGCGTAACCTAGTACAAGGGCAGGATACCCGTAACCCAACAGGCAAGTAATTATGGCGCTACTGATTACCGCCAAATGCACGAACTGTGATATGTGTGAGCCAGAGTGCCCAAACAGTGCGATTTCAATGGGAGACAAGATCTATGAGATCGACCCCGATTTATGCACTGAATGTAAAGGGCACTATGACAAACCGACTTGCCAGTCGGTTTGTCCCATCAGCAACTGCATTATCACCGATCCTGCCCATCGCGAAACTGAAGAGCAACTGCTAGAGAAGTTCGTGGTTATTCAAGGCTTAGCATAAATCGAAAATCCCAGCCAAGTGCTGGGATTTTTTACACTACTTGAGGGCTAATCCTTTACGCTGCAAATAGCTGAGCATAAATGGCCGAGACTCTTCTGAAAGCTTAGCGGTGATTTGTTCTGACCAACCTTGCTGTTTAGGATTACCAGAACGTTTTTGGTAATACTCAACCATAGTGCGATCATATTCCGCCACATCGTCTCTATTCAAAGGTTGATAGTGGTTTTCATGCAGGATCACCTTCGGAGCCAAGCGTGGTTTTAACTCTGGATCCTGTGCTGGGTGTCCTAAGCTACGATTCCAAACAATAATTGCGGTATAAGGCGGCAAGTTAAGCAAAGCATCGACTTCATTCGGTGAATTACGTAAACCACCAATATAGACACCACCTAACCCCATCGACTCGGCTGCTAATAAGCAGTTTTGCGCCATAATCCCCGCATCAACAGCACCAATTAAGGTTAACTCCATAAATTCAGGTTTTACGTTAGGGTTCAGTGCATAGTGCCGCTGATAATCAATGCAAAACACTAAAAACTCAGAAGCACTCGCCACATAGGCTTGATTGCCAGCAAGCTTTGCTAATTGCTCACGCATACTGTCATCGCTCACTCGGATCACCGAGATCACTTGCAGTAAGCTGGATGACGAAGCCGCAATACCTGAAGCAATGATCGTCTCAAGTTGCGTTGCAGAAATAGGCTCTTGGGTAAAAGCACGAATAGAACGATGGCTAAATATGGTATCAATAACAGGATTCATGCGGCCTCCTCAGAAGTGTTGTCCATCAAGATAATAAGCGGTGCGTTGCAAAGGTATAAACACTACAGCAACATGAGAATCAGCACCGAGCAACTGACGCATCTGATCAGTAATCACCTGTGCAACCTGATCCTGAGTCTGCTGTTCTCTTCCAAACCACAATACTTCCACCATGGGATAAACCTCTCCTTCGGCGAAATACTGAGTATTAATCAATTCAAAGGTAAAAGCATTTCGAGAAGTACTGAGTAGAGAGGAAAGCTCATTGAGTAAGGAAGGGACTAGCGATTCAACGATATGCGCTTCTACTGCGCGAAAACGTAAATGAGGCATGACTGATTTTCTCCTTTTTTGCCATCATAACAGCCAGCATGGAGAGGTGCGAGTCATACAAAAAACAAATGATAAACCATTGTTCTAAGGACTCAAGAAGCAGAATAAGAGAGTTAGAAGGATTGAATAACCGAGATAACGGCACTTTTATCTAGAAAGCAAAAAACCCAGTCCTAAGACTGGGTTTCGTA
>NZ_JJMN01000069.1 GCF_000696385.1 Vibrio metoecus
GGTTAAGGGGCAAGCAACGCTACTACTAACTTACCGCATAACACCGTAACCACAAAAAACAACGCATAGTAAAAAAGCCACGCGTTGGTTGTCCCTCTTGAACCGTTTGTTATGTTCCTTTTCCATGAGGTCATTTTTAACTCATATTCGCAATGTTACCAAGTGACATTTTTTGAAATGTTCCTCCCTTATTATCAAATATTTCTAACTCAATAAAAACACCATAAAGCTTATACATACACAAAAAATAAGGTATAAGCTCACCGCCTAACTCTCGGAATGCATTAACACCCAAAGAATTGACATCAGTAATATTAATCTTCCAATGATTTAGTGCTTTATCTACGCTTAATACATCGTAATCTAATATTGCTAAAATATTACCTATTTGGGTCATAATCGATTCCTTGGTTAATTCATAGCGCTCATCATTATTGTCAGTGTGCTTCTTTACACAAAGTTCAAAGCTTGATAACTCAACACAAACTTTTAGAAGAATTTGAATACAATCTACAGATTTCATTAGTACTGGAAAATCATCATACTTAAAAAAAACAGAGTAACTATTATTGTTCCCGTACTCACATGAGATTGAATCTGATGATTTGATGTATCTATAGGATGTATGACTACTAATATTTCGCCATTGGTTTAAAGGAACATCTAGTAACAACGAACTCAAGACAGACCTAACAACCTCGGATGATTCAATGAGCTCTGAAACAATCTTTACCATTTGATAAATTTTTCTTTTTACCATATAAAGACGATCCTTTACTAAGAGTTAGAACACCGTAAATCAGTTGTAACTGTGGATACAAACTACTTTCAATCATATCTCCAAGTGAGTTAAAACCAGCTTTGACCTTTGTCCTTTTATTATCAACATTAGTTGCAGCATTACCGCTCATTGCTGCGGAGTCTTGATAGCTAACAAGTGCTTCATGGATGCCTAAATCGGAGTTTATGTAGAGCTTTAACACCTCTTCTTCATGATGTTCAAGAGCAACTCGTAAATTTGAAAAGAAAAAATCCATAAAGTCGATAAATACTGTTCCATTTGCCCACTTAATAAACATAACTTCAAAAGCAAATGATTTAGAACTCACTATATCTTCAATTCGTTCTTTTCCATGGATATACTTACTTAGCACTTCAAACGAAAAGAGATCAAACTCTGAAATTGATTCAAATTTAAGCCCTTGCATAAGGAAAGAAGCTTCTCGCTTGCTGTTTATCAAAAATTTTTCAATCATACCTACTTATATCCGAAGTCGACTATTTCCGCGGGAACATAACGCTGCGTTAAGGGGTGAATGCCGCATAAACCAAGCTTCCGCAGATCACTTTCACCACCAAAACTCACCGCATATCAAAAATGCCATGCGGCATGAATCCCTCTTGAACGCCTTGTTATAAGTATTACATTTCGGTGTTATTCGGTTGGTTCATACCTACATCACATGACCAAACTAATTTTTGTGACATGTCTTTTGTCGAATAATTCATTGTTACCTTACCGGTCGTTTTATCAAACTTCGTAAGCCCGATATAATCCTTGATAAAAAGACTTTTTTTCGTGTTAGATATATTTACGCCGTCATTTGAACCATAACGCATCATGACCCAACCACCAATTTCGATAGAATAATACATATCGTTTTGAATTCGAAGCCAACCATCTCTAAATATCCCCCTTTTTGCAAAATCACTTAGCAGTGGAGTTATTGACGTTCAACTTCACAGAACTAGGCGTCTTTTTTTCATCATATTTAGCACTGTCCTGCCGCATGTAAACTAAATGCCAATGGCAACAAAAATAGAACTTTTTTCACTCATTTATCCTTGAAGTCTAAGACCAATACTTATAACGCCCGCCTAAGGGGCTGACAACGCATTACCACTAAACTCAAACACAACAGCCGTAACCACCGCGGCTCATTGGGACTAGAAACGCCACGCGTTGGCAGTCCCTTTGAGGCGTTTGTTAGCTTTGGCACAATTGAGGGCTGAGCTTTGTTGCGTCAAATGGAGGCATGTTATCGACTTGGCAATAACCCCAGATTACAAATAATAAGGCTATAACCGGGGCCAAAATACAGATACCTGACTTTAAGTATGCGATAGTGCCTCTTTTAACTACCGTCAGTTTGTACACTTTCATTGATTTAGGAGGAAAACGCCCTTCCTTTACCCCCTGTATCCCGACCGGAAGCATAAACACAAACACGATAAAGAGAGAAAATGGCAAACCAACAAACGCTAAATGCCATATATAATCAGCACCGTTCAACCCCAAAAACTCATAGCAGTGAGGTCGCTCTCCAAAATCGGTCACTAAAGGAAAAAACACAAACTTATTAAATGCTATTACAGCCAAGCCCAAAATGACGAATACTGTAAATCGAATAATTTTCTCTTTTTTTGTATATTGGTCAGCATATTCCATATGCAATTTTCCCTTGAAAAGCTAACGCCCGCCTAAGGGGCTGGCAACGCATAACACCAAACTCAAACACAACAGCTGTAACCACCGCGGCTCAATGGGACTGGAAACGCCACGCGTTGACAGTCCCTCTTGAGGCGTTTGTTAAATTTTCGTTCTCAACTCTAACGTGATAGAACGTTGAGCATTGCCAAAAATCATTAAATAACCGATATTTCTCGGCTCTCTAAAACAGTCGCAGCTTCTGCTCGCTCAATGATTTTTAGCAATACCGATTGAATCGCTTCATCTTCACGGGCATCTTTGTCACTCGTAAATCTCTGAATTTGTGGTTCGGCGTTTTCTTCAGGAACAAAAGTGATGACTACTTCGGTCGCCAAATCGGTCGTTTCACCGAAATACTCTAATGATATTTGCGGATATCCTTTGAAACCTCTTTGCACTCGTTTCAATATGCGTTTTTTCGCCTTATCCACGTTCATGATGATTCCTTTTGATGGTTGAACTGAAAAGAAATATAACGCCCGCCTAAGGGGCTGGCAACGCAAACCACTAAACTCAAACACAACAACTGTAACCACCGCGGCTCAATGGGACTGGAAACGCCACGCGTTGACAGTCCCTCTTGAGGCGTTTGTTAGGCGATTAATCAACCAACTCGATGCCTAAACATTCCAATAAATTCAGAGCTTCATAACGAGAAAACTTAGCCCCTTTGACTTGGTTCTCTAACACATTGATTGCGTAATTTGTCGATTCGCTGAAATCCACTTTTTGTAAGTTAGTCCGCATGAATAAGCTATGAGTAAAATCGCAGTAACACATTGTTGAACTGGCAAAATCGCCTTCGCGGAAGTCCACATCATGCAACTTACACTCATCGAATGCTAACTCATTCAATGTCAGCCCAAAGAATGAGGCATCGTTCAAAATACAACGCTGAAATTTAAGCTCAAAATCTAGGTGATAGACAGGCCACGTTGCTCTTGTCCAGTCGATACCCACGAGCTTACTGTCTTGAAATGACACACCATATAAACGTGCATTGGGGAAACTCGCTAAACTGAGATTGCAACGTGCAAACTCGCAACTTACAAACTTGCAGTTTTGGAACTGTACGCCAGACAAATCACAATCTGAAAAATGACATTCTTCAAATTCTATGTCTTTGAAATTATTTTCTGATAACTCAAGCTTCTCGAAGGAAACCTCTAGATACTGCTCACCACTTTTCAAAGATTTCATCGTTTCCTCCAATCGCCTAACGCCCGCCTAAGGGGCTGACAACGCATTACCACTAAACTCAAACACAACAACTGCAACCACCGCGGCTCATTGGGACTGGAAACGCTACGCGTTGACAGTCCCTCTTGAGGCGTTTGTTAGTTTCGTAGCCCATTGTTTAAAAATGATTTTTTAACGCTTTTGTTTGGAAGTCATTTTACGCAAAAGCATTACACTAAACACACTTACAACGCCAAAAGCTGTGAAGTTGGCTGCCAAAACGTAAAAGTTTGGAAACGGTTAAGAGTCCGCGACAAAGAAAGCCAGATCACAGCGATGATTCAGAACTTTTAAGAGACCAAACTGATCAAGTTGAACGTCCGACAACATTGAAGCATCAAAGCTTGTTGGTTATCAGCGATTTTGAAACCGCTGAACTTTCAACGCTTTCTACCAAATCAGCATCAAGAAAAACTCAAAAGCCAAATTGTGCAGCTTGAACGATAAAGGCTGAATTTTCAGAACCCTGTGCGTGAACTATTGATGATTTTTCCTGAGAGAAACTAACGCCCGCCTAAGGGGCTGACAACGCATTACTACTAAACTCAAACACAACAACTGCAACCACCGCGGCTCATTGGGACTGGAAACGCTACGCGTTGACAGTCCCTCTTGAGGCGTTTGTTATACGCACGACTAATACACTTATACCAACAACTTAACAAAATGGCCGATAGTCTTACAAACTTGACCATCGGCGGTAATTCTCCTACCCCATGACATAGAAGTAGTTGAAAGATCATCGATATAACCATCCATATGCAACTCATCGAGAGAGTCATAAAGTTCATCAATTTCAATGTTCAGTTGCTCAGCAATCTCTCTAAGTGATAGCGGTAACGCCGCAATGGTACCAGGGTTAAGAAATCCGTTTGAATTCGTAATTTCATTTTGGATTTTTTGTGCATTAAGAGCCCTAATCACTTCTAATATCTTACTCATTAATATATACCTTCCTTCATTGACTTTTGGGTGCGTATAACGCCCGCCTAAGGGGCTGGCAACGCATACCACTAAACTCAAACACAACAACCGAAACCACCGCGGCTCAATGGGACTGGAAACGCCACGCGTTGACAGTCCCTCTTGAGGCGTTTGTTAGCTTCGTAGCCCATTGTTTACCAATGACTTTTTAAACACATTTGCTTGAAATGACATTTTACGTAAAAGCATTACTCAAACACACGTCCAACGCCAAAAGCTGTGAAGTTGGCAACCAAAACTTAAAATGATCAAGGTTGAGTTGACCACGGTTAAGAGTCAGCGACAAAGAAAGCCAGATCACAGTGATGTGCAGCCATTTGTAAACCAAGCAGCCAGTGTTGAACATCCAGCGATGTTGAAGCATCGAGGCTTGCTAGTTTTCAGCGACTTTGGAAATGCTCAACATTCAACGCTTTCTATCAAAGCAGCATCAACCTGAAACTCAATAACCCAGTCGTGCAACTTGAACGCTAAAAGTTGAGTTTTTAGAACAATTGAGCTTGGATTTTGATGATTCCAGCCTTTAAGAAGCTAACGCCCGGTTAAGGGGCAGCCAACGCCATTACAAAGCTTCCGCATAACACCGTAACCACAAAAACCAACGCATGATAAAAATGCCGCGCGTTGGCTGTCCCTCTTGAACCGTTTGTTATGGCTAACAACTCACTGATTTATTGGGTAAAAATTTAAGAAAGATCTATCCGTTCATCTCGACATTCGTAAGAGCCCATTTCGAATTCTCGACAAATCCAAGGGCGATTTTCGTAAATTGTGCACATGAAGGTTTCACGATCTAGAGCTGAGCACCAACCATCTGACAAACGCAACATCGTTTCTCCACCCCATTCATCGAATGCAATATGCTGCTCTGGTACACCTGTATCGGTAATGATCATAACCTCCAAACGGCAACAACAAGCATGGCAGTTTGAGCACGATATTTCCGGATTTAATACATTTTTAATTGGGATTGTCATCGAGTTCTTCAGCGAGTTTAATCGCAGAATAGTACTCCAATTTAAACCAATTTACCGACATTAATGATGAACTCAACTTGATAGCCATAACGCCCGCTTAAGGGGCAGCCAACCCTACTACCCTAGCTTACGCATAATACCGTTATCACAAAAACCAACGCATGATAAACATGCCACGCGTTGGCTGTCCCTCTTTGAAGCGTTTGTTATGCAAGTTATTGAGCACACTTATACGTACGGACTCTTGTTGCAACGCGCTCCCATACTAAGCCATTTTTGAAATCAGTTTCACCAACATTCAATGCGTATTTGCCTTTAAAACGATATTTTGTATAGCCAAGTGAGTCTTTTACTTTTGCTAAATACAATGCGAGTATGAACTCCGTCGGCAATTGTTTTTTCAATGTGAGACCGTGCTTTTTCATCATTGATATTTCGTTCATAAATGATGGTCTCATCATCAGAAATTATGTTATCCCACTCGCCATTAGGAAATAGTTTTGGGAAACCAGATAATAGTAGCCGTCTTCATAAGCATGTGTTGCTCCACCACGCTGCCATCCAGCATAATTATGCCCAAAACAATTCACTGCACTTACAATTTTGTCAAATGCAACATCGTCACACAAATCAATGTAACCACGCTCGATGTAGGTGCTTGTATTTTGCTCCATTGTTAAATCCCACTTTTAAAAAATTAACACACTGCTGTTTTTTTATTCTTATTTTTTTTGACTAACTGATCTATTTGATAGTTCAACGATTCGATACCATTTGATGTATCAACTCTAACTATTTCATGCCCAGTAGCATTGACTATATCACTATCTCTCAGCTTATCCTGCTCAATTTGATTCAAGTGATATGATTCGTCAACCTCTATATGAAGCGATAATTGTGGAAGATATAAGTCTGTAAGAGCACGACCATTAGGCCTGACAATATATTGCTGTGTAATTATTTTGATATCAAGATCATTAAGATGATGCCATATCCGAGTTATTACATACTGTTCAAATCTTTTTCTATATGTTCTTGCCAACTGTCTAGAAATAAAATCTAGTTTTTCCACATTACTACCTATTTTAATTTGCATAACGCCCGCCTAAGGGGCTGACAACGCACAACAACTAAACTCAAACGTAACAACCGTAACCACCGCGGCTCAATGGGACTGGAAACGCCA
>NZ_JJMN01000070.1 GCF_000696385.1 Vibrio metoecus
TTTAATTTCTAAAACACGTTACTTATAACGTGTTTTAAATTTTTGTGTGCTGATATGGCTCAGTCGGTAGAGCGCATCCTTGGTAAGGATGAGGTCCCCAGTTCGATTCTGGGTATCAGCACCATCTATTTCGATGCTTAGCTCAAAGCTGACATCACAAAATTTGTTTGGCGACCATAGCACTTTGGACCCACCTGATTCCATCCCGAACTCAGAAGTGAAACCGAAGTAGCGCCGACTCGGTAGTGTGGGGTTTCCCCATGTGAGAGTAGGACATCGCCAGGCTTGATTTACGAAGCCGCTGTAGAAATACAGCGGCTTTTTGCTATTTCACTTTTTCTGGTTTATTTCTTTTCTTTCGCATCGTTAAGTTTCCAATTGTACTGGTAGTCGACTTTACCTGAATAACTAGAAAGCTCAGGACGGTGCTGTGCAAGGTGTGCGAAAAGAACGTCTTGATTGCCAAAATCGACGGCAAACCAGTCGTAAATGGATGACAAAATTAAAGTGTCTTTCTGCAATGTTGCTCCTTTACGGCTATTGATAAAGTTTTGTGCTGCCTTATCAAGTAACTGTTCGGTGTTTTGCGCAGTAAAGGCTTGGGCTTGCAGATTTGGGCAGCCAAGGCTGGCGCAATTGACGGCATAATGGGTTCGTGGATCCTTCCAGATAGGGCGCAAAATTCGGTGCTCGATGTCATTGAGGGTTAGGGTTTGTCCTGCCACAGTAAAAACTTTTTCATCCCACGGCCCAAAACTGAACAAACCTCCCAGCTTAGTAATTGAGGCAACGGGGTAATTATCTAGAATCAATTTCACCGTTAGCGCATTGTAGAGGTTAACCCAGTAAGCATACTGCTCTTGGCGGTTAAATTCTCTTGGATCCAATTTTGAAAGTTGAGCTAGGTAAGCATTGAGTAGCGTTTTATCTTCCTTTGTTACCTCTGCATAGCGAAAGAGGGTGTTCTCCCCCACTTGAACAAGATTGCGATCGAGGATGCTTTGCCAAGCTTGGTGAGAGATGCTTGCCGTATTACTGTTATTATTTGCTTGCCAATAAGCCCAAAGCTCAGCCTTTGGTGCTGCATAAACGATGTTCGAAAAAATCAGAAGACAGAAAGCGAAGAGTGTTTTCATATCAGAGTAACCTTATCGTGAGATTGTGATTAGCTAGACCCGATGGCAACGCATTTTCTTTCGCGATAAAAAAGGCTGCCATTTGGCAGCCTAGAAATGCTTATTTTAAGAAGCTCGGTATCTTGGCTTCATACTCCGCAATTTTTGCTTCGTGCTGTAGAGTCAGGCCGATATTGTCTAAGCCATTGAGTAGACAATGGCGACGGAAATCGTCAATCTCGAAATGGTAGGTTTTACCATTCGCGGTTACGCTCAGCGTTTCTAAATCGACGGTAATATTTGCACCTTCCGTATCATGAACATAGCTAAAGAGCTCATCCACTTCTTGCTCGGTTAAACGAACGGGCACCATCTGGTTGTTGATCGAGTTACCATAGAAAATATCGGCAAAGCTTGGGGCAATCATGACTCTGATGCCGTAATCCGCTAATGCCCAAGGTGCGTGTTCGCGCGAGGAGCCGCAACCAAAGTTCTCTCTTGCGAGCAAAATGCTAGCGCCTTGGTAGCGAGGTTGGTTCATCACAAATTCTGGGTTGGCTTTTTCACCTGCATCGTCCAAAAATCGCCAGTCATGGAACAGATGTTTGCCAAAGCCAGTGCGATTCACTTTTTGCAAAAACTGTTTTGGAATGATCGCATCGGTATCGACGTTGGCGGCATCAAGAGGAACGACTACGCCGGTGTGTTGCTGAAATCCTGACATGGGGTTCTCCTTGAATTAAAACTGACGAATATCGACGAAGTGACCAGCAATCGCCGCAGCAGCTGCCATGGCTGGACTAACTAAATGGGTGCGGCCATCACGCCCCTGACGTCCTTCAAAGTTACGGTTTGAGGTAGACGCGCAGCGTTCTCCTGGCCCTAAGCGGTCATTGTTCATGGCTAAACACATTGAGCAACCCGGCAAGCGCCATTCAAATCCTGCTTCAATAAAGATCTTATCTAAGCCTTCCGCTTCGGCTTGTGCTTTCACTTGTTCGGAGCCGGGTACGATCAATGCTTGGACATGAGCTGCGACTTTTTTACCTTTGGCTACCGCTGCCGCAGCGCGCATATCTTCGATGCGTGAGTTGGTGCATGAACCGACGAACACTTTTATCGTACTTTATAATCGGAGAGCTATTTTGCCGGCTTCAAGTCCCATATAAGCCAGTGCTTTTTCCGCAGAGGTGCGTTCAACAGGATCGGCAAACTGGCTAGGTGAAGGAATTGGTTCATCGACAGCAATCACTTGGCCAGGGTTGGTACCCCAAGTCACTTGCGGTTTGATTTCACTGGCTTCAAGCGTCACGACGGCGTCGAACTGTGCATCCTCATCGGTTTTTAAGGTTTGCCAATAGTCGACAGCGGCATTCCAATCATTGCCTTGTGGGGCAAATTTGCGACCTTTGATGTAGTTGAACGTGGTTGCATCAGGGGCAATTAAGCCTGCTTTCGCACCAAGCTCAATTGCCATATTGCAGACGGTCATGCGACCTTCCATGGAGAGATTGCGAATCGCTTCTCCACAAAATTCTACGACATAGCCTGTACCGCCAGCGGCAGTTGTTTTACCAATGATCGCCAGTACGATGTCTTTGGCGGTAATGCCAGGGGCCACTTTGCCACGCACTTCGATTTTCATCGTCTTAGCGCGGCCTTGCTTTAGGGTTTGAGTCGCCAGTACATGTTCGACTTCTGAAGTGCCGATACCAAAAGCGAGCGAGCCAAATGCACCGTGAGTCGCGGTATGTGAATCGCCACACACAATCGTCATGCCCGGTAAGGTGATGCCAAGCTCTGGTCCCATCACATGCACAATGCCTTGGTACTTGTGGTTTATGTCATACAAAGTGACACCGAACTCTTCACAGTTTTTGGAAAGGGTTTGCATTTGGATGCGCGCCATTTCACCAGAGGCATTGATGTCTTTAGTGGTGGTCGAGACATTGTGATCCATTGTTGCGAAGGTTTTACCGACTTGGCGTACCGGGCGACCTTTTTCACGCAAGCCATCAAAGGCCTGTGGAGAGGTCACTTCATGAACTAGATGACGGTCGATGTACAAAATCGGCGTTTCACCCGGTGCGGCAACCACCACATGGGAATCGTAAATCTTTTCGTAGAGTGTTTTTGCTTTTGACATTGCTTCTTCCTTGAGCTCAGTGAGCTAAAGAGGAGTGGGTTAACCCCACTCTCAAACTTATGAATTCAAAATATAGCTTGCGATTTTATCGCCCATTGCTGAGGTCGATAGAGCCGGTTTATTGCCTGCGAGATCCGCCGTCAGTTCACCTGCTGCTAATGCTTGGCTAACCGCATTTTCAATATCACGCGCTGCCGCTTCTTCACCCAAGCTGTAACGCAGCATGAGCGCAGCAGAAAGGATCTGCGCGACAGGGTTGGCGATATTTTTGCCTGCGATATCGGGAGCGCTGCCGCCGGCGGGTTCATACAAACCAAACTTGCTTTCATTCATACTGGCCGAAGGCAACATGCCCATGGAGCCTGTGATCATCGCGCATTCATCAGAAAGGATGTCGCCAAAAATATTCGAGCAGAGCATCACATCGAACTGGGAAGGATCTTTAATCAGCTGCATGGTGGCATTGTCGATGTACATGTGTGAAAGCGCGACATCGGGATACTCTTGGGCAATCTCACTAACCACTTCGCGCCACAGTATTGAGCTTTGCAGCACATTAGCTTTGTCGATAGAGCAGACTTTTTTACGACGCAAGCGAGCCGACTCAAAGGCGATTCGCGCGATACGTTCAATTTCAAAACGATGGTAAACCTCGGTATCGAAGGCTTTTTCATTCGCGCCTTCACCTTCACGTCCTTTCGGTTGACCAAAGTAGATACCACCTGTCAGTTCACGTACCACCACAATATTGAAACCGCGAGCAGAAATGTCAGCACGCAATGGCGAAAAAGCTTCTAGGCCTTGGTGAATCTGCGCAGGACGTAAATTACAAAACAGTTGGAAATGTTTGCGCAGAGGCAGCAAAGCACCACGCTCAGGTTGCTCATTGGGCGGCAGATGTTCCCATTTTGGGCCACCGACGGAACCAAACAGTACCGCGTCAGCGTCTTCACAGGCATGCAGAGTGCTTTCTGGCAGTGGACAACCATGGTTATCAATCGCGATACCCCCTACATCGTGTTCTTCACGACTGAAGTGAATGCCGTGCTTTTGTTCAATAGCATCCAATACTTTGTGGGCTTGCGCCATCACTTCCGGGCCGATACCGTCACCGGGCAATACGGCAATTTTGTAATGTTTGTCTGTCATGCGAGTCCTTTATGATCGATTTTTAAGTTGTGTTTGTGTCGCGGTCTATCCCTTAGTAATTAAAGTGGCAGCCGTGTTGGCTGCAACGTCAAAGCACTGAGGAAGATTAAACCGTAGCGACGCTTTTTTTCTGTTTAATTTGGGCGATTTGATCCGCGCGATGAATGCTATTGATAACATGCAACAAGGCTTGACCGGAAGCTTCGACGATATCGGTTGAGACACCCGTACCGTGATATTTACGTCCTTTATAATTCGCGATGATGTCCGCTTGACCAAGACCATCCTCACCTTCGCCTTTGGCGGTGAGATCGAATTTATCCAACACAATCTCATACCCAGTTAGGCGGTAGATACACTGATATAACGCATCGACAGGGCCATTACCAACGGCGGCTTCGCATTTTTCTTCATCGCCGCACAGGAGTTTGATACTGGTGGTGGCCATTACGCTGCCGGATTGCACGCTCAAGTAGTTGAGTTTGTAGAAGTCATCTTCTTCACGCAAATTGGAGAAATGCATCAAGGCTTCTAAGTCATAATCAAATACCTGACCTTTGCGATCTGCTAGCTTCAAGAAGTCCTCATACAAAGCATCCAAGTTGTATTCATTCTCGTTGTAACCCATCGAATCCATATGGCTTTTCACGGCGGCACGCCCACTACGGCTAGTGAGGTTCAGTGCTTGGTTTTTCAGGCCAATCGATTCGGGAGTCATGATTTCGTAGGTGTTTTTGTTTTTCAACATGCCATCTTGGTGAATGCCTGAAGAGTGGCTGAAGGCATTGGCTCCGACAATCGCTTTGTTACTTTGGATCGGCATATTACAGAGTTGACTCACTAGCTTACTGGTACGGCTGATCTCTTCGTGTTTAATACCTGTGGTTACCCCCAAAAATTCTTGGCGAGTTTTGATGATCATCGCGATCTCTTCCAGTGCGCAGTTACCCGCGCGCTCACCAATACCATTGATAGTGCCTTCAACTTGACGAGCTCCTGCGTGAACCGCAGCAATTGAGTTGGCGACAGACATACCCAAATCGTCATGGCAGTGCACGGAGATGATCGCCTTATCTATATTAGGCACGCGGTTAAACAGTGTCTGAATGATGCCACCAAATTCGCTTGGGATTGTGTAGCCGACGGTATCTGGAATATTGATGGTGCGTGCACCGGCATTGATCGCGGCTTCAACCATACGACAAAGGTTGTCGATAGGTGTGCGTCCTGCGTCTTCACACGAAAATTCAACATCATCGGTGTATTGGCGCGCATGTTTCACCGCTTTGACTGCCATTTCGACGACATCGTCATAGCTACGGCGCAATTTGTCTTGCACATGGATAGTCGAAGTGGAGATAAAGGTGTGAATACGGAAGGCTTCGGCGACTTTCAAGGCTTCTGCGGCGGCATCGATGTCTTTCGCAACGGCTCGCGAAAGGGCACAGACACGGCTGTTTTTAATGTGTTTAGCAATGGTTTGTACCGATTCAAAGTCACCTGGGGAAGAAACAGGGAAACCCGCTTCGATAATATCAACCCCTAAGCGCTCCAGTGCGTAGGCGATTTGTAGCTTCTCTTTTACCGTCAGGCTGGCAGACAACGCCTGCTCACCATCGCGCAATGTGGTATCGAATATAATCACCTGATCGTTCATGTTTGCTTCCTCGCACTAGAGTTAACGACTAACTTCCTGAATATTGTTGTAAAAATCGGCTATAAAAAAACCCGCATCGGCTGCGGGTTTTTTATCTTGTGTGGTGTTTTTCGTCCACAACCTACCCGCGTGATGGTTCCACGATCAGTAGTAGGCCTAGCAGGAGAGAAAAACGTATTGTCATCATTAACAATCCACCAAATTAAGTTAACAGATTAGTACCGTACTCGACACAATGCGTCAACCCCAAAGTTGGTTTTTTATTCATCTTGCTAGGCATTTGAACAAAATGTTGAGTCTGTCGCCCTGTAGAATCCAAGATGGAAAGTCGGGTCGATTTGAGTAAAAAGGGTGAAGTTACTTATAATTCATCGAGTGATGAATAAGGAGATAACATGCCATTACGTAAAGCAGGACGGCCAACTCAACAGACACAAGCACGTGAACAGCTAATTATTCATGCCAGAGAACTGTTTTCTGTGATGCCTTATGACAAGGTTTCAACACGCTTGATCGCCAGTAAAGCTGGTGTCGATATTGGTTTGATTCGCTATTATTTTGCGAACAAAGCGGGGCTATTTGAGGCGATGTTACGAGAAACTTTAATGCCTATGAAAGCACAATTGGGCTTATTGGTAGCAGAAAGTAGCCATCAAAATTTCACCGATTTAATGCGAACGTATTATCGGGAAATGTTCAATATCCCGCATTTTCCTCGTCTCATTATGCAAGTGATGAGTACCCCAGGGAGTGATATCAAAAAGCAACTGATTGAAAAAGTGGTTTTAGATATTACGCGTCCGATTCAAGAAACGCTGTTTGAAAAGTTAATTGCGCGAGGCGTGATTCGAGAGGGGATGGATCCGCACTTGTGTAAAATTTCCTACCTGAGCTTGATGATTTTTCCTTTTGTTGCACCTCCTGCACTGCTCAAAAATCCAATGGTGTAGAACTATCGCAGGCAATTTCTCGAAAAGTTGGTCGAGCATAATATTCAGTTGATGGAGCAAGGGTTTATCACGATAGCGAGATAAATAATGCCGTTTAGCCATGCTTGGCGAAGGTTTGCCACTGATGTGTCACCATTTCGACAAACAATTTTCACCTGACTGTCATGCGCTCTCGATAAGCTCAAAGCATCACCTTATGAAAAAGGATGCGTGATGCGAGTGATTGAACCTATTGCTAAATTGGATTTGGCTTTTTCACTACTCTGTTTGCAGCACCGATATAATTTACCTGCTGCAAGGCTGAGTAAGTCGATTTCACATACCGGAGACGGTCATCTTTATGCGGTTATGGGCGGCTTGGCTTGGCTGTTGGATAGTAGCCATGGTTTGCTTTTCCTGACCATCGGATTGTTAGCATTTGCAATCGAGCTCCCAATCTATTGGGTGCTGAAAAATGGTTTTCAACGTCGCCGCCCCCAAGAACTCTCCGCGTTAGTGACCGCTTACATCACCCCCAGTGATCGCTACAGTTTACCTTCCGGTCATACCGCAGCCGCTTTTGTGATGGCGACAGTGATTGGCTACATCTACCCACATTGGTATCCCCTAGCCGTCAGTTGGGCGAGTTTGATTGGTTTTGCGCGAGTATTGCTCGGAGTACATTTTCTGAGTGATGTGTTGGCTGGAGCTTTACTTGGTATCAGTAGTGCAACTTATGCGATCAGCGTGGTGGGGAAGACCATTTGAAAATTCTTTATGGAATACAAGGCACGGGCAATGGGCATATTGCTCGTTCTAGAGCGATGTGCGCGGCATTGAAACAGCACCAAGTTGAAGTAGATTATTTGTTTTCTGGACGGCCTGCTGCAAACTACTTTTCGATGGAGTGTTTTGGCGATTTTGCTACTCGACGGGGTTTATCGTTTGTGACCGAAAATGGTCACGTTAATTACGTCAAAACTTTGTGTAAGAATAGTTTGTGGGAATTTTGGCAAGATGTACAAGCTCTGGATCTAAGCGCTTATGACTTGATTTTGAATGATTTTGAACCAATAACCGCTTGGGCTGCAAAGCAACAAAATGTGCCTTGTTTGAGCATCAGCCATCAAAATGCCTTCCTTTGTCCGGTGCCGTTAAAAGGAGCTTCTTGGCTAGATAAGGCGATCCTGCGCTATTTTGCTCCAGCACGACATCAGTTAGGTTTACATTGGTATCATTTTGAACAGCCTATCTTACCGCCAATTGTCTATACGCCAGAGCAGACCATTGATGACCAAAATTTTGTTTTAGTGTACCTCCCTTTTGAAAATGTGAATGAAATCTGTGAGTTACTGCATGGATTCATGAGTGTCCATTTCATCTGTTATCACCCTGATGTGCCAGATAATGAGTTCGTGGAAAATGTCGAATTGCGTCGATTACATCACGGTGACTTCCAACATCACTTAACATCAATGTCATGGAGTGATCACCAGCGGTGGCTTTGAACTGCCATCAGAAGCATTAGCGTTGGGGAAAAAGCTACTTATCAAGCCGTTACATGGTCAATTTGAGCAAGTGAGTAATGCGGCAACCCTTGAAACGCTTGGTCTGGCGAGTGTTATGGAATTTCTGGATCCGGCTAGTTTGCGCAAATGGTTGGACGAAAAGCAGGCAGAACGAGTGGTGTATCCTGATGTGGCCAATTCTTTAGTTGAGTGGATATTGAATGGTCAATGGGAGGATAGTGAAGATCTCTGTCGTCAACTTTGGCAAAAAGTGGATTTACCGAGTTACACAATATTAAGCAATGAAATGACGAGCTCAATGAATTCTCCGTTAAATCATTTTTAACGTGAATATTAGTGTGTGATAAAGAGAGAACCTATTGTTCAGATTAATAATTAATAAAAATCCATTAAAAGTGCATTTTTATAGATTTTTATAAAAATTAATCGTATTGATTAATAAGGTTTTTTTGATGCAATGGCTAAAATTAACTGACTTTTTGTCAATGCTATTGCATAGCCTCAAATGATTAGTCGATATTAATAGCCATCCACCAAGTATCTGGGCGGTAAATATTAAAAACAGCGCTTATCTATTCACCTGCGAATTATGCATATCTATCGTTGGTGATAACACTGTGAGGCATGCAAATGTTAGATAAAAAAGACGCAATGAGTGCCATTGCGAGTTACCGCATGGAAAGCACCCTTCGAGGCGTAGACCTCAACCTGTTAACCGTTTTTGACGCCGTGATGCAAGAGCAAAACATCACACGTGCTGCGCATAATTTAGGTATGTCACAGCCTGCGGTAAGTAATGCCGTGGCGCGTTTAAAAGTGATGTTTAATGATGAGTTGTTTATGCGCCAAGGTCGCGGTATTCAGCCTACTCAGCGTGCTCGCCAATTGTTTGGTCCGATCCGTCAGGCTCTGCAATTGATCCGCAATGAACTTCCGAGCTCAGTGTTTACCCCAGAAACCTCAACTCGTTTGTTTAAACTGGCGATTTGCAGCCCTTGCGATCTGCGTTTTGCACCTCAAATCATGGCATCGATTGATGAGTTAGCTCCAAGCGTACAACTGCATTTGGATGCAGAGTTTGATCGTCAAATTGCGGAACGTATGCGTTATCAAGAAATTGATTTTGTTATCGACTATGCTCGTTTTGATGATCAGGGCTTCTCAAGCACTGAAATTTTCCAAGATGAGTTGGTGGTAGTTGCATCAAAATTACACCCACGCATTCAAAGCAACATCACCGCTGAGCAACTGACTGCAGAAAAACACGCTAAACTTTCGAAAGTACACGGCCAGCGCAGCTTCTCTGAATTGGCATACCGTGAATTTGATTGTCAGTCTTACTACGAAGGTACTAGCTTGAGCAACGTGTTGTATGTTGTTGGCCAATCAGAATTGGTCACTATCGCACCACGTTGGATGGCAGAAAATGCCGCGAATCGTGATGAGTTACAGATCCTTGATTTCCCATTTGCTGATGCAAAAATCTCGGGTTATCTGAGCTGGCATGAGTCGAGTGAGAAAGACAAAGGCCATATTTGGCTGCGTGATCAACTGATGGTGATTTGTGGAGAAGTGGTCGCAAACCGCTAACTTCTCAGTAAACCGAGTTACTAAGCCTTGAGTAGTAAACGCTGCTCAAGGCTTTTTTGTTACAGAATGAGTTTTAATCGATAACTTTGACGTTAGTCAGTTGTGTTTTGGGCTTTGAAATGTACACTTGTGCGCTGAAAAAAGGCTTACATGTGTAAGCTATAGGTAAGAGATATGACGAACTTAGATTTTCACATCGTTAAACGGATCCGTCAGCGCATTGCCCAAGGTGGTGATCGAGCGGCGCTGAAGCATAAAGAGAATGGTGCATGGCATGCAATCAGCTGGCAGCAATTCGGTAGCCAAATTGATGCACTTTCGATGGCATTGCTCGCTCAAGGTATTGGCGTACAAGATAAAATCGCGATTTTCGCTAATAACATGCCGCGCTGGACTGTAGCAGATTTCGCCACGTTACAGCTCCGTGCTGTGACGGTTCCCATTTATCCTACCAACACACCTGAACAAGCCGCTTACATTTTGCAAAATGCCGATGCTAAAGTGGTTTTTGTGGGGGATCAGCCCCAATTTGATGCCGCCTTGAGCCAGTTTGAACAATGTCCAGAGCTACGTTTGATTGTAGCGATGAATCCGAACATCGAGCTTAAACAAGCTGACTGTGCGATGCATTGGGATGATTTTGTCACGTCGCATCAAACACAAGATCGCGCGCCGCTTTTGGAACTGATTGAGCAAGCTGATTTTGACGATCTTTTCACACTGATTTATACCTCAGGAACCACCGGAACGCCGAAAGGCGTAATGCTGGATTATCGTAATATTGGTGCACAATTAGAGGGGCATGATCAGCGTCTCAATCTCACTGAAGAAGATGTCTCACTTTGCTTCTTACCACTGTCACATGTCTTTGAGCGAGCTTGGACGGCTTATGTGTTGTACAAAGGGGCAACCAACTGTTACCTGCATGATGTCTCTCATGTACGCGATGCGCTAGGTGAAGTACGCCCGACCGTGATGTGTGCCGTGCCTCGTTTCTACGAAAAAATCTTCTCGGCGATCCATGAAAAAGTGGCTAAAGCACCACTGATTCGCAAAGTATTATTTACTTGGGCAGTGAATATGGGCGCAAAAATGGCGGTGTGCCGTCAGCAGCAGCGTCAACCTTCGTGGTTACTCAAACAAAGCCATCAGTTAGCTGACAAACTCGTACTGAGTAAATTGCGCGCGCTGCTCGGTGGGCGGATCAACTTTATGCCTTGTGGCGGCGCCAAGCTGGATGAAACGATAGGTCGTTTTTTCCATGCGATCGGAATTAACGTTAAGCTCGGTTATGGTATGACCGAAACGACAGCCACCGTTTCGTGTTGGGATGATCACTGTTTTAACCCTGATTCGATTGGTCTTTCGATGCCGGGAGCGCAAGTGAAAATCGGCGAGAACAACGAAATTTTAGTGCGTGGTCCAATGGTGATGCGCGGCTACTATAAGTTAGAGAAAGAAACCGCGGAAAGTTTTGATGAAAACGGTTTTTTGAAAACGGGTGATGCGGGTCATATTGATGAAAATGGCAACCTGTTTATTACTGATCGTATCAAAGAGCTGATGAAAACCTCAGGTGGCAAATACATTGCGCCACAAGTAATAGAAGGCGCGATCGGCAAAGATCATTTCATTGAGCAGATCGCGGTGATTGCCGATACTCGCAAGTTTGTCTCGGCTTTGATTGTGCCTTGTTTTGATTCGTTGGAAGAGTATGCCAAAGAGTTGAACATCAAGTATCACGATCGTTTAGAGCTTATCAAACACAGTCAAGTGCTCGAAATGTTTGAAAAACGAGTTAACGAGCTGCAAAAAGAACTGGCAAAATTTGAGCAGGTGAAGAAGTTCAAACTATTACCTAAGGCATTTTCGATGGATAGCGGAGAGCTGACCCCGACGCAAAAACTGCGTCGCAAAGTGATTAACGACCGTTATCAGGATGAAATCGAAGAAATGTACCAAGATTCTCCGAAGAAATAACATCATCAAATTGTTAGCTTGATTCTATTGAACACCTCTAAGCCTAATCAGCTCAGAGGTGTTTTTTTATCTTTAAGCTGGCCTGAGTGAGTTAGGGCGGAATAGTTGAAGCTAGGATGCATAGCGATGCCTCTAGATGACAAAATAATCTACTTTTTTTAAATAGCTCAATGGTTGTTCAACCTGAAAGCTGATGACGGAGCGAAATGGAATGCTTAATCACCGTCTTATTTTCGATTCTGCTGTAAAAGTGTGCAAATTGGGGTTAGACCAGTTGCTAAGAAAGCGTTACATTTGTTGCGTAACCTCGCGGCTGTTATGACAGGTGCAGGACATAGCCGAAAGCGGAGCGTTTTCGAATTAGGCTACAAATAAGCCCTAAACTATGTAAAACCAACCCTTTTGCCGACCGGGCATTAGGTATGTTGGTAAAAGGAGACAAGATGGAAATGCTATCTGGCGCAGAGATGATCGTCCAATCTCTGATTAATGAAGGTGTTGAGCAAATCTTCGGTTATCCCGGTGGTTCAGTACTCGACATCTATGATGCCCTTCACGAAAAAACCGATCAAATTAAACATGTCCTCGTTCGTCACGAACAAGCCGCAACGCATATGGCCGATGGCTATGCGCGCGCAACCGGAAAACCGGGCGTAGTGTTAGTCTGTTCAGGCCCAGGTGCCACCAATACGGTCACGGGGATAGCAACCGCGTATATGGATTCGATCCCGATGATTGTTATCTCGGGTAACGTTGCGACCAATCTGATTGGTAACGATGCGTTCCAAGAGTGCGATATTGTTGGTGTGTCACGACCCATCGTTAAACACAGTTTCTTGGTGAAAAGAGCGGAAGACATTCCTGAAACCATCAAAAAAGCATTTTACATTGCCTCAACAGGCCGTCCGGGCCCCGTGGTCATTGATGTGCCAAAAGATGTGATGAACCCTCTCAATAAGCTGCCTTATGAGTATCCCGAAACCATTAAAATGCGCTCTTACAACCCAACCACGGCTGGCCATAAAGGTCAGATCAAAAAAGGGTTGCGCGCATTATTGGAAGCGAAAAAACCTGTACTCTACATTGGTGGTGGCGCGGTGATTTCGAATGCACATCAACAGGTACGCCAGTTAGCCGAAGCACTGAATCTGCCTGTGGTGAGCACTTTGATGGGGCTGGGTGTATTTCCCGGTACACATAAAAACGCGCTAGGTATGCTGGGTATGCATGGTGTGTATGAAGCCAATATGGCGATGCACAATGCCGATCTGATTTTTGGTGTTGGGGTGCGTTTTGATGACCGCACGACCAATAACTTAGAGAAATACTGCCCGAATGCGAAAATCATGCACATTGATATCGATCCTTCATCGATATCGAAAAACGTGAAAGTCGACCTACCGATTGTCGGGTCCGCTGACCAAGTGTTGGATGGCATGCTCAAGCTTCTGGAAGAGAGTGCAGAGCGCAATGATGCGGCAGCACTAGATAGTTGGTGGAATGAGATCCAAGTGTGGCGTGATCGCCAATGCTTGGCTTATGAAAAGTCTGCTGAGCGCATCAAGCCGCAGCAAGTGATTGAGGCTCTTTACAAAATCACAGAAGGTAAAGCGATTTTGGCTTCCGATGTAGGCCAACACCAAATGTTCGCGGCACTTTACTATCCCTTCTCTCAACCACGTCAATGGATCAACTCTGGCGGCTTAGGGACGATGGGCTTTGGTTTGCCTGCGGGGATGGGGGTGAAATTCGCTATGCCAGAGGAAGAGGTATTGGTGGTGACGGGGGATGGCAGTATTCAAATGAATATCCAAGAGCTATCGACCGCGCTGCAATACGATATTCCGGTAAAAATTATCAACCTGAATAACCGTTTCCTTGGAATGGTAAAACAGTGGCAGGACATTATTTATCAAGGGCGTCACTCTAACTCATACATGAGTTCCGTGCCTGATTTTGCGGCGATCGCGGAAGCTTATGGTCATGTGGGGATTCGCATTTCTCGCCCAGATGAACTGGAAGCGGGGCTGGAAAAAGCCTTAGCGCTGAAAGATCGTCTGGTGTTTGTCGATATCAATGTCGATGAAACTGAGCATGTGTACCCAATGCAGATCAAAGGCGAAGGGATGGACAAAATGTGGTTGAGTAAAACGGAGAGAACCTAAGATGAGACACATTATTTCACTGCTATTGGAAAACCAACCGGGTGCACTGTCTCGTGTTGTCGGGCTCTTTTCACAGCGCGGCTACAACATTGAAACGCTCAATGTGTCGCCGACGGATGATGAAACGCTCTACGCGACTCAACATCACCACCAAAACCGATGAAATGCAGTTGGAGCAAATCCAGAAACAACTGCATAAATTGATCGATGTACTGAAAGTACAGGAAGTGACGGAGTGTGAGCACATCGAACGTGAGCTGATGCTGGTTAAAGTGAAAGCCTCTGGCTTTGCTCGTGCGGAAGTGAAACGTACAGCGGATATTTTCCGTGGACAGATTGTGGATGTAACTGCTGCGCAATATACCGTTCAGTTTAGCGGGAACGAGCGAAAAAACTGGATGCCTTTATTGAAGCGATTGCTGAAGTTACCGAAGTGATTGAAGTGGCACGCAGTGGTGTGGTTGGTATCGCGCGTGGCGAGCGAGCCCTCAGAGCGTAGTCGTTACCAACACAATAAAAAGCAAATAAAAAACCAGCTGAAAGGCTGGTTTTTTGTGTTCAGGATTCTTGATAGGTGAGCGATGTCGCCCACCCATCAATTAGTGCAGAATACGCGCGCGGATGGTGCCATCGATCGCTTTGAGCTTAGTTAACGCCTCTTCAGAGCGAGCGGTTTCGACATCGATGACCACATAGCCAATTTCTGCGGTCGTTTGCAGGTATTGAGCGGCGATGTTGATGCCTTCTTCTGCGAAGATGGTGTTAATTTGAGTCAAAATGCCCGGACGGTTGGCGTGAATGTGCAGCAGACGAGAGCAGTTGCGATGCTCTGGTAGCGATACATCTGGGAAGTTAACGCTAGAGAGCGTTGAGCCATTGTCTGAGTATTTAGCTAGTTTGCCAGCGACTTCGATACCGATGTTTTCTTGTGCTTCTTGAGTTGAACCACCCACGTGTGGAGTCAAAATTACGTTATCGAACTTCATCAGCGGAGATTCAAACGGCTCTTTGTTGGATGCCGGTTCTTCTGGGAATACGTCAATCGCCGCGCCTGCAATATGGCCAGACTCAAGTGCACTACACAGGGCTGGGATATCCACCACAGTGCCGCGTGCCGCGTTAATGAAGATAGAGCCGGGCTTCATACGTGCGAACTCTTCCGCACCCATCATGTTTTTGGTGCCTGCGGTTTCTGGCACATGCAGCGAAATCACGTCGCATTTATTGAGTAGATCGCTCAGCGTATGCACTTGAGTGGCGTTGCCGAGAGAGAGCTTGCTCTCAATGTCATAGAAATAAACGTGCATCCCCAAGTTTTCAGCAATGATCCCCAATTGAGTACCGATATGGCCGTAACCAATGATGCCTAGGCGCTTACCGCGTGCTTCATAAGAATTGTCGGCACTTTTCTTCCAGATCCCACGGTGGGCAAGAGCGTTCTTTTCTGGAATACCACGTAGTAACAGTAGAATTTCGCCTAACACCAGTTCCGCCACGCTACGAGTATTGGAGAATGGCGCGTTAAACACTGGAATACCGCGTTTTGCTGCCGCATTAAGGTCGACTTGGTTGGTACCAATACAGAAACAGCCAATGGCCACCAGTTTTTCCGCCGCATTAATCACTTTCTCGGTCAGGTTACTGCGCGAGCGGATGCCGACAAAATGCACATCTTTGATGGCTTCGATCAACTCAGCTTCTTCAAGCGAGCCTTTATGGTATTCAATGTTGCTGTAACCGGCTGCTTGCAGAACTTCTACCGAAGAGGGATGAAGTCCTTCAAGAAGGAGGATCTTAATTCTGTCTTTTTCCAGTGAAACTTTGGCCATTTTATCGTCCTTAAAACTATGGAAAGGTGGGCTAACAGGCGCTGTTGTTCGAAATTGATCGAATTTAAGTCGTAATTTAGAAAAGCAAACGTTTTCCTTGTGCGCCTTCTGTTCACTAAATTAACAAACTTTTTTTGCTTTGGGTAAGAAAATTACGGAATAAGGCATATTTTTCTGAGAGAAAAGGATAAAAACGGCACCCATGGGTGCCGTTTGTAATCAAATAACGGAATATGTGTGAAATCGCCGATATTACTCTTCGATTTTTGCACCTTGTGGTGTACCTGTGATCACGACATCCGCTCCGCGGTGGGCAAATAAGCCTACCGTCACAACGCCAGCGATGCCGTTGATCTTAGTTTCCAGATCTTTCGGATGGGTGATCTTTATATTGTGTACATCGAGGATCACGTTGCCGTTATCGGTGATGACGCCTTCACGATACACAGGATCGCCGCCAAGTTTCACTAGTTCACGTGCCACGTAAGAACGCGCCATTGGGATGACTTCAACAGGCAGTGGGAAGTTACCTAGAACATCAACCGCTTTGGTACCATCAACGATGCATACGAATTTTTTGGCAATCGCGGCTACGATTTTCTCACGCGTCAGCGCGGCGCCGCCACCTTTGATCATGTCACGTTCTGGGTTGATTTCATCCGCACCATCAACATAAATATCGAGTGCAGCAACCTCATTGCAGTCATAAACGCGGATGCCGAGAGCTTCGAGTTTCTCGGTAGAAGCGATAGAGCTAGATACTGCGCCTTTGATTTCTTCTTTGATAGTGCCTAAAGCATCGATGAAGTGATTCACGGTTGAACCAGTACCGACACCGACAATGCTGCCTTTTTCTACGTATTTTAGAGCAGCCCAACCGGCGGCTTTTTTCATTTCATCTTGAGTCATGCCTATCTCCTGAATATCGACTTGAGGGTATGTTGCGCGGCGCGATTATAACCCCAAATCGAAAGCAGAAGTAATCATTCGCATGCGACTAAAACGGCGGAGAGTGAGCTTACCACTGCCAAAGTTTGCTTGGTGTCACGATTTTACGCAGCGGAATATCCCAATGTTCTGTGGGGAGGACCTCCACATACTGGCAGTCGTGTGCTAATCCAATTGGGAGCGGGCCTTGCTGGGTTTGAAACCATGGCGCTAAGGTGCGATCGTAGTAACCGCCACCCATCCCCAAACGCTGTCCTGAACCATCAAAAGCCACCAGTGGGGTACCGATAATATTGAGTTCCCGAACTGGGCAGATCAAGCGCTGATCGAGTTTCGGCTCATCAATCCCATAACGGTTTTTGGTCATCGGGGTTTGTGCGTGGTACTGCAGAAACAGCAGGTGACCCTTTGCGAAAGGGTGTAAAACGGGGAGATACACTTGTTTACCTTGCTGCCAAAGCCATTCGATCAGTGGTTGGGTATTTAGCTCACCATCATTGGCAAGATACAGGGCAATCCGCTGTGCTGAGGCAATCTCTGGTAGCGTTGAAAAGGTTTGAATAAGTTGCTGGCTGGCGGTTTGCTGCTCTGCAGGAGAGAGCGCTTGCCTACGTTGACGAATTTTCTGGCGGAGGAGTGTGCGAGAATCAGTCATAAAGGGAACCCCGGGGTGCCGTTGAGGATCGTAGCCCTTGAACCATTAGGTTCAAGGCGGATCAGTAATGGTAACCGTAGGCTTCTCGGTACAAGCCGAGCCTGCTCAATAGCTACCCAATACCAACCCTGTTATGTTGCTTATCGGCTCAGGGACATAAATCCGCTGACGAACACCCCAGGGTAAATCAATTCTTTGCTTATTGCTTTGCTGGCTTCACATTTTTCAATGCGACTTCTAATGAAGCGGTGAGCTGTTCCATACGCTCACTGAGCTGTGACTGAGTACCTGCATTTTCTTGCTGCTTAGTTTGTAACTCGTAGCAAATATTCAGTGCGGCAATCGTCAATAATTTCACCTCATTGGTGACTTTAGTTCGCTCAGCCATTTCTTTCAAACGGTGGTCGAGATCTTGCGCGGCTTGAAGCAACGACGCCTCTTGACCCGCAGGGCAGTTTACCCGGGTCACCTTGCCCAAAATTTCAATGTCAACCGCTTGATTACTCATGATAAATGAACTCTTTTGGCGTAACTAAAAGATGAATCAACTCAGGTGACCATCGAGGTGGAACTATAGGTAAAGCCAAAACAAGATTCAAGCCTTTCCCGTCGCAACCCCGTAATTGGGCGTTTGAAAACTCAGGATTTGGACAATTTGTGCAAAAGCTAAGCACCAACTGCAAGCGAGCGTTTTCGCTCTGGCGATGAAGTGGTAGGATTGAACTAAATTTCTCGGTTAGTGAATCCAATATGAGCAAAAACACACTTCCTGCTTACCCAGCTTTGGCAAACGAGCTGCGTACCGCTTCTCTCGGTATCAATCCTGCTGAGCTACAAGGGCTACTGGCGGGGATGTTGTCTGGCGGTTTGAGCCTCAACGATAAAAGCTGGCAAGCGTTGATCTTTGATTACACCAATGACGGCATGGGCTGGCCAATTGGGGTACTAGCCAGTGCCGAGCACATTCTGCTCGCGATGAATGCTGAGTTGGTGGATACCGATCTTGAGCTTTCTTTGCTACTGCCAGAAGGAGAAGGCGAAGAAGCGTTGTTTGAGTTGGCGGATGCCGTTGCTGAATGGATTAACCATTTTATCTCTGGATTAGGCTTGATCGGTGCCAATCTTAAACATGCCTCAGCAGAAGCCAAAGAAGCGCTAGAAGACCTTGAAGAAATGTCGAAATTGGGCATTGATGAAGAGGATGATTTGGCAGAGCAAGCTGAGCTTCTTGAACAAGTGATTGAGCATATGAAAGCCTGCGTGTTTATTTTGCATGCTGAATTTGGCGTAAAACCAGAACAAGATAACAAGCCAACAGTGCATTAATAAGGAAGCGCAATGACGGAAAGCAAGCAGCCTACTTTGAGTAAGTCGAACCATTTTGATGTGATCATTGCGGGTGGAGCGATGGCGGGCGCGACTTTAGCTTTGGCTTTACATCAACTGAGCCAAGGCAAACTTAAAGTAGCGGTTATTGAGGCGTTTGCCACCGATCATTCTGCGCACCCCGGATTTGATGCACGCAGTATTGCTCTGTCCTATGGCACAGTGCAGATCCTGCAAGATTTTCAACTCTGGTCGAGTTTGCGTCCTTTTGCGACTCCGATTGAGCACATTCATGTGTCGGATCAGTCCCATGCGGGGATGACGGAGATTCGTCGTGAGTCACTTGGAGTGGAAGCATTGGGGTATGTGGTTGAGCTTGCTGATGTGGGGCGAGTTTACGCTGAGCGTATGGATCAATGTTCTTCCATTCAACAATTTGTGCCGAGTCGAGTCGTGAAAATTACTCGTGAACAAGAGTTGGTTACAGTACAACTTGATAGTGGTGAAGTCTTACAAGGCAAGTTGTTGGTGGCTGCTGATGGTGCAATGTCCACCTGTTGCCAAGCGCTTGGTTTGACGATGCAGGAACACGATTTTGAGCAAGTTGCGCTGATCACCAATATCATTAGCTCGCAACCTCATGCAGGACGAGCTTTCGAGCGTTTTACGCCACATGGCCCTGTGGCTTTGCTGCCTATGAGTCAAGATCGCCTGTCTTTGGTGTGGTGTTTGCCGCCAGAACAAGTGGCGCATTGGCAGCATTGTAGTGACGCTGAATTCTTGCAAGGTTTACAACAAGCCTTTGGGTGGCGACTCGGAGAGCTTACGCATGCAGGGGAGAGAAGTGTTTATCCGCTGATTCTACGTTATCGAGAACAAACCATCTCTCATCGATTTGCTATGGTGGGTAACGCTGCGCAAACCTTACACCCTATTGCAGGGCAAGGGTTTAACTTAGGTATCCGCGATGTCGCCACGCTGGCCGAAGAAATAACCCAAAGTGATGATGCGGGTGATTATGCTTTACTGCAGCGTTTTTATCAGCGTCGGCAAGCCGATCGCACCGCGACTATCACGCTGACGACTGGCTTAGTACACACCTTTTCCAACGACTGGTTACCGATGCGGATCGGTCGTAACCTTGGTCTGATGGCGATGGATAATCTGCCTGTCTTGAAAACCCCGTTATTGCGCCGCACTCTCGGCATAGTTAACCGCTAATAGGTAAGAAAATGATGCAAAGTGTTGATGTTGTGATTATCGGTGGCGGCATGGTTGGCCTTGCGCTAGCGGCCGCTTCTGAAAGTACGAGTGATCTGCGTATTGCCGTGGTCGAAAACCATTTGCCGGAAGATTCTTTAAATCCACTACCAGATGTACGCGTTTCTGCCTTGAGTCGCTCAAGTGAAATTGTGCTGCGTAACCTGAATGCGTGGGCGGGCATTGAAGTGCGCCGTGCTGCGCCTTACACAGCAATGGAGGTGTGGGAGCAAGACAGCTTTGCGCGCATTGAATTTAAAGCCAATGAGATGACTCAACCGAATCTTGGTCATATTGTTGAGAATCGAGTGATTCAGCTGGCGCTGTTAGAACAAGTACAGCAGCAAGCCAATGTTTCCTTACATGTGCCGGCGACCTGCCAAAGCATTGCGATTGGTGAGAGCGAAGCGTGGCTAACACTGAGTAATGGCCAAGCCTTAAGTGCGAAGCTCGTTGTTGGGGCTGATGGGGCGAATTCTTGGCTACGTCGTCAAATGGATATTCCTTTAACGCATTGGGATTATGGACACAGTGCGTTGGTGGCTAACGTACGTACCAGTGAAGTACACAACAAAGTCGCGCGGCAAGTCTTTACGGCGCAAGGTCCTTTGGCTTTTCTGCCTATGTCAGAGCCGAAAATGAGCTCGATTGTGTGGTCAACGGAGCCTTCACGCGCTGAGGCTTTGCTCAATATGAATGATGCGCAGTTTAACAAAGCGCTGACCGCAGAATTCGATGCACGATTAGGCCGCTGTGAAGTGGTCGGTGAGCGACAAGCTTTTCCACTGAAGATGCGCTATGCCCGTGATTTTGTCGCCCCTCGGGTTGCTTTGGTGGGGGATGCCGCGCACACCATACATCCTTTGGCGGGGCAAGGCGTAAACTTAGGCTTGCTGGATGCTGCTTGCTTGGCTCAAGAGCTGCTGAGCTTGTGGGGACAAAATCGTGATATTGGTGATGAGCGTAATTTGCGTCATTACGAGCGCTGGCGTAAGGCGGATGCGGCAAAAATGATTGCTGCGATGCAAGGTTTCCGCGATCTGTTCGAGGGCGATAATCCCGCCAAAAAGCTGATCCGTGGGATCGGTATGCGTCTAGTCGGTCAGTTGCCGGGAGCAAAAGATGAAATCATGAAGCGTGCTTTGGGCTTGAAGGGCGATTTGCCTGAACTGGCGAAGCAAGTTTGGTTAGAGCGTGCCTACTGATTAAATAAAAAGTTGATCAAATAAAAAGGGTTGGCATTGCCAACCCTTTTTACATTGAATCTTTACATTGAATCGTATGCTATTGAGTGTTTGCTTGTTTATGCATAAGCGCAACGCAGTTTCATGATCTCTTGATTGACCTCTTTAACGGTCTGATAGTGACGTTGTTCGGCTTTTTCCGGCAGCTTTAACTTGCCGTTATCAAACTCGAATTTACCGACACCAAAGATATAAATTCTACCTTTAAACAGCCGACTCACGTGTTTAGCTATCATACCTGGGGTATAGCGCTTAAACAGTCTCATACTTCGATCCTTGCGTTGTTCTAGCACTGCTAAGTATAAAAAAACCTAAATAAAAATAGTGTGATAGGTTTGGTGAAAAACGCAGTGCTAACGGATTATTTGGAGTATCTGTGCAGAAGCAAGCAAATCTGCAGTGAAATATCCAGAATCATGTGACCAAACTTACAAATTCTTCTGGCCTCTAAAAACGGGTTCCCTGTGAACGCGAATATTAAGCCACCCTCTTGTGACACTTTAAAGAATAGTGGTAAAAATTCCGATTAGGCAAGTTGATTGTAAAAAAAATGTAAAAAAATGCCCGCAATTAGGCGGGCAAATAGTCACAGATGCATTACACAAAAAGTGGATAACTTGAATGCTTAGTTGATTCACTTTTGAGTTGATGAAAAAAGAGCGAACTTGGTTACTCGATGTCCCATCAACTTTACATAGCGTAGAGGATTATGATTGTTTTGACTATTTATGTTTTTGTTATGACTTTAAATTCACCAATAAGTATTGGTTTGTTTGAAGAGGCTCGCGTGGATATGTAACTTTGGTTGGGCGTTACATGCTAGGATGCGATAAGAAAATGCTTCATCACAAGCTTGTAGTGGCACGAATATACCGCTCAAGCTTGTGATGGGGTTATTTATTCGTCGTTGAGAGAGTAAGGCAGTGCTTGAATATGCCAGCGCGTGTCGGGTTGATCGGCTAAGCGCAGCTCAACCTCTTGCTCCAGATCGTTAGGTAGCACAATGAGACCGATAGCCATTGAGTCTGTGAAGCTGTAGTGGGTGAGTAAGGTTCCTGCATTACGCCAGTTTTCACCAACCGCACGTTCGAGTGTCACCGGGGTGTCATGGCTAAGCGCTTTAGTCAGGTTGCCTTTAACGATGTACATGGCTCGCTTATTGATCCCGCGATACTTGGCTCGCGCGACGGTTTCTTGTCCTGTGTAACAGCCTTTGCTAAAGCTGATGCCATCTACCGCTTGAACATTGAGTGCTTGTGGAATGTGTTCATTTTGAGCACGCTGAGTAACGACAGGCACGGCCTCTTCAATATCCATACGAGTCCACAGGGCTTGTTCAACACACAGACCTTGCCACGCATTCACGTATTGCTCTGCTCGCTGTGCATCCACCAGTAGCAACCAACGCAATTCACTAATGCGTACGGCGGTTCCACCTTCGATACGACGGACATCACCAGTTTGCTCTGTCAAGCTATCAATCCAAGCGTTGGCTTGGCTACCCATCACACCGAATGCGATATCGCAGCTCTCGGCAATCGTGACTTTGGAAAAAATGGCGTATTTCTTGAGCTCGCGTAGCTCGGCCTCAATCGCAGAGCGAGGTTGGAACATCGCGTAACCATCGTGATGATGGAATAAACGAAATACAGACCATACTTTGCCTTTAGCATCACAATGAGCACCAAAGATCACTTGTTGTTCTTGCAAAGAAACCACGTTACAGGTGACCTGGCCTTGCAAATAAGCTTTTTTATCTGCACCGACCATAGTGATGGCTCCCCATTCAGTCAGATGCGTGAGCATCAATTCGGGGAGAGAATCGTGAGATGAGAGGTTGTGTACTGAAAAGCGATTTTGCCAGTCCATGTTGTTCACCAGTGAGGAAAAAAGTCCCGCTATGTTAATCTGGATCAACTTTTTTGTCAGCTTGAACAGGGACTGTGACTGAGTTACTAGTTGTCCGCGAAAGCCCTTGTTACACTCCGGTGCAAATAAAAACCATAAGGTGAGGAATACTGATGTACACCGCTGAACAAAAAGCGCGAATCAAATGGGCATGCCGTCGTGGTATGTTGGAGCTTGATGTGGTCATCATGCCATTTTTCGAAGAGTGTTTTGATTCTCTGACTGAATCTGAACAAAACGACTTTGTGGCGCTACTGGAAAGCGACGACCCAGACCTTTTTTCTTGGATTATGGGACATGGTCGCTGTGAGAATTTAGGCCTAGCTGCGATGGTGGATAAGATTGTCGCTCATAACCTCAGCAAAGTCCGTTAAGCTGATTTTAACGTCTTCTTATTACGCTCAGTTCATCGCATGCTTAATTCTAATGTTGATGCTCTGGGCGTTATTCGTTTCTTCTATTCCTCTCGTATTAGTCCCCTTTTTTAGTGCTTGGATCTGGCGTGGTCATCATCTTAGACAATGGATGCCAAGCAGCCTTACGGGGGATGTTGAACTCACGTTTTGCGGTTCGTTGGAGCACAATGGGCAGCATTTCACATTCCATACCATTCAAACCTTGTATGCACCGCTGTTTATCACCTTACAAGGGCCGCGTCAGCGTTGGTTTATCTGGCGTGATAGCTGTGATGATGCGACTTATCGACAGCTATTGGTGAGATTAAAACGGGAGCTGAATAGCTCCCGTGATAATGTGCCGATTTCTTGATTGTGCTTTCTCGCGATGATCGCGAGCGTTATTTTTCTGGCACGAGAATCGTTGGGCCGCTGTCTGCGAGCTGATCTGGGTAGTCTAGCGTGTAGTGTAATCCGCGGCTCTCTTTACGTTGCATTGCGCAGCGAACCATTAACTCTGCGACTTGCAGTAAGTTTCGCATCTCAAGCAGGTTATTGGAGACTCGGAAGTTGCTGTAATACTCATGGGTTTCTTGTTGCAGCAGTTGAATTCGGCGCATCGCACGCTCTAAACGTTTATTGGTGCGAACAATCCCCATGTAATCCCACATAAAGAGGCGCAGTTCGTGCCAGTTATGCTGCAGTACCACTTCTTCATCGGAACAGGTCACTTGGCTTTCATCCCAAGCGGGGAGTGACTGTGGCATGTATGCATTAGGCAACTGAGCAATGATGTCTTGCGATGCAGACCACGCGTAAACCACACACTCAAGCAGAGAGTTGGAGGCCATACGATTCGCACCGTGCAAGCCGGTATAACTGACTTCACCAATCGCATACAACTGCTTGATATCGGTTTGCCCTTGTGGGTTGACCATCACACCACCACAAGTGTAGTGCGCGGCTGGAACGATAGGGATAGGCTCCTTGGTCATATCGATTCCCAAATCCATCAAGCGTGAATAAATGGTTGGGAAGTGTTTCTCGATAAAATCCGCAGGTTTATGACTGATGTCGAGATACATGCAGTCAGCCCCTAAGCGCTTCATTTCAAAGTCGATGGCGCGCGCCACGATATCTCGCGGGGCAAGTTCAGCTCGCTCATCGAAATCCGGCATAAAACGGCTACCATCCGGACGGCGTAAATAGGCGCCTTCACCACGCAGCGCTTCGGTGAGCAGGAAGTTACGTGCTTCGGGATGATATAAGCAAGTTGGGTGGAATTGATTGAATTCTAAGTTGGCGACCCGACAACCCGCGCGCCATGCCATGGCAATGCCATCGCCTGAGGACACATCGGGGTTGGAGGTGTATTGATATACCTTAGACGCACCACCGGTAGCCAGTACCACAAATTTAGCGCGGATGGTTTCTACGTGCTCCGCATTGCGGTTCCACACATAAGCCCCAACAACTTTGTTTACATCGCCCCCAATCTTATCTTCAGTGATCAAATCGAGTGCGTTGTGCCGTTCCAGTACCGTAATGTTGGGATGGTTATGGGCGTTATCTTGCAATGAAGTTTGCATTGCCATGCCCGTTGCATCGGCTGCGTGCAAAATACGGCGATGGCTGTGACCGCCTTCGCGAGTCAAATGGTAGCGTGGATGTTCTGTATCACTGTCATCTTCTTTATCGAATGGCACGCCACCATCAATCAGCCATTGCACACACTCTTTGGCATGCTCGGCAATAAAGCGCACGGTTTGCTCATCACAAATCCCTGCGCCAGCAATTAACGTATCTTGTACGTGTGATTCAATGCTGTCTGACTCATCAAACACGGCGGCAATGCCGCCTTGAGCATAAAAGGTTGCGCCTTCACTGCGCTGCCCTTTGCTTAATACAATCACTTTTCCGTATTGAGCGACCTGTAAAGCAAGCGATAAGCCTGCTGCGCCACTTCCTATGACTAATACATCACATTGATGCTCTCGGTCTGCGTTCATAAAATTGCCAATTCCCAAACAGTAGCGAGTAATCTAACTCGACATTTCTTTAAATTCCTCAAACACAGACAACGGCTGAACTGAGTTTGAGCAATAAACACCCCTTCCGTTTAGCGAATATGTCTCTCTCCACAATCAAGTGGCAAGAAATTAACGGTAAAATCGGATCGTTGATACGGTGTTAGTCCTGCTATTATCATCGCGCTAAATGCAATAGTTTGTAAATCTTATTGTCATCTTGGCTATCACGCTCTATTTATCTGCCATTTTCACCCTTATATAAAGAATGGGCGTGGAGTGGTGAATGGTAAATGCATCATATAAGCTAGAGACAAAGGGTGAAATGCTGCATTGGTAAGGTTTTGAGTAAAATATTTCACCAAATAATGAACTTTCTCGAAGATGCCGAGTCTCTAAAGGTGCTCATGCTAGTAGTGGTGTCAATATTACAATTCGCATAATGAGTACCCATATCTGAGAAGGTAGGGGAAATAACAATAGGAGTGACCGCTCGAATGAACGAGCAACTGACCGATCAAGTATTGATTGAGCGAGTTCAGAATGGGGATAAGCAAGCATTTAACCTTTTGGTTTTGAGATATCAAAATAAAGTGTGCAACCTTATTTCCCGGTATGTGAGCAATTCCGGCGATGTGGCTGATGTAGCGCAGGAAGCGTTTATTAAGGCGTATCGAGCCATTCCAACCTTTCGTGGTGAGAGTGCGTTTTACACTTGGTTGTACCGTATTGCTGTACAATACCGCGAAAAAATCGACATTGTTGCGCAAAGCCGACGCCCACCCGCAAGCGATGTTGATGCTGAAGAAGCTGAATTTTATGAAGGTGGTGATGCATTAAAAGAATTATCGAACCCGGAGAACATTACGTTGTCCAAAGAGTTGAAGCAGGCGGTGTTCGATGCGCTTGATGCGTTACCTGATGATTTAAGAACGGCAATGACGTTGCGCGAGCTTGATGGCTTGAGTTACGAGGAAATTGCGGAAGTGATGGATTGCCCTGTCGGTACAGTGCGTTCCCGAATTTTCCGCGCTCGTGAGGCGGTAGAGAAGAGAATTAAACCTCTGCTTTAACGCAAATTCCGTAATGACAATGGTGAATAGAATGGCTGACAAAGAAAAACTTTCAGCACTCATGGATGGCGAAACGATCGACAATGAGTTGATTTTAGGGTTGACTCAGGATCAAGATGCTCGTGAAACATGGAAAAATTATCACCTGATTGGTGATGTGCTCCGTGGTGACATTCCGATGCAAAAAGAATGGAATATTGCTGAAAGTGTGGCCTTGGCGTTAGAAAATGAACCCGCGCACAATCCGCTGACCCATTCACAAAAAGTGATCGACCTGCAGCAAGCAAGGTTGGAGGCTCAGCCGAAACCGCAACAGGCGAAGCGTCAATTGCCTACATGGTTGACTCAGTTTGGTCAGGTAGGGATTGCGGCTTGTGTCTCTCTCGCGGTCATCTTTGGTGTACAACAATATGGCGCTCAAAGCTCTGCTGAAAATGATTTACCAGTGTTACAAACGATCCCGCTGGCGGGAAGCGCTGAACCCGTGAGCTTGACTCGTGATTCGGTTGAAAAGCATTCATCAGACAGCACCATGCAAGAACAACGTCGTCGCGTAAACGCCTTGCTGCAGGACTACGAACTGCAATTACGCTTAAATAGTGAGGATCTCTCTCACCAACATCCAGTTGAATCGGTTGTGGAATGAATAAATTTTTGATCAGTGCGCTGACACTGTTCTGTGTGAATTCAACGTTCGCCTTTGCAGAGGAAGAGTCTGCAGAGGCGTTGTTGTCTCAGATGAACGAAGCCAGCCAACATCTCAACTACGAACTTTCGTACATCTTAGTTAAGAAAAACAGTATTGAACCTTTGCTCTATCGCCATGCACGGCAAGAAGAGCAGCAACTGGCGCATTTAGTCTATTTGAGCGGCCCTGTGCGTGAAGTGATCCGTCGTGGTGATGAGGTCAGTTACATCGAACCTGGCGTCGAGCCGTTTACTATTGAGTCAGGGAGCATGGTGGCGCCAACCATTCCGATGATCAATAGCGATGTGACCGAGTTGAGCCAGTACTATGACTTTGTCAAAGTAGGGCGAGCACGTGAAGCCGGCACTGCATGCCAGGTGTTGCGTATTGTACCGAAAGATGGCTTACGTTATTCCTATGTTCTGTGGGTAGATGAAAAGAGCCGCTTACCATTGCGTGCCGATTTACTCGATCGCGATGGTGAGGTGCTGGAGCAGTATCGCACCATCTCCTTCTCTGTTAGTGAGCGTTTGGCTGAATTGATGGCTGGGTTGAACAAGGTTCAACTGCCGGAAGTGCTTAAACTGCCTAAAGGCAGCGTACAAGAGACATTTTGGCAAGTCAGCTGGGTGCCTGAAGGGTTTAAAGCGATGGAACTGAACCGCTATCGAATGGCGATGACCGATCGTTTAGTCGAAAGCCAAATGTATTCCGACGGACTCTTTAACTTCTCGGTGTACGTCTCCGCCAGTGATAACTACTCATTGAAGGGACAATTGGTTCGACAAGGTCGCCGCACTCTGCACAGCTTAGTCAAAGGCGAGAACGAAATCTCCGTCGTTGGTGATATTCCTCCTTCTACTGCGCAGCGTATTGCTCAATCCGTCATGTTTGGCGTGGGAGGCGTGAAAGCGCAATGATGACTGCATTAGCCACGGTAACCAAAGTGGTACCCGCTCAACAAGGATTTCAAGTCACACTGAGTTGCGAGCAGCAAACCAGTTGTAGTCATTGCCAATCCTCACAAAGTTGTGGCACTGGCGTGGTTTCCAAAGCGCTGGGCAA
Source organism: Vibrio metoecus (assembly GCF_000696385.1). GTDB lineage: Bacteria > Pseudomonadota > Gammaproteobacteria > Enterobacterales > Vibrionaceae > Vibrio > Vibrio metoecus. Next base: position 28,679 of record NZ_JJMN01000070.1, read on the forward strand.
TAAAACGCTTTTCTGGCGTTTGCAAACCACACAAGCTTTACAAGCTGGAGAAGTGGTTGAAATTGGTTTGCCAGAGAAGAGCTTGTTGCAGTCGGCTGCGCTGGTCTACTTATTGCCGCTGTTTTTCATGATGCTGGGCGCTTGGCTTGGTACTCAATGGCTAGCTCCTATGTTGGATCTGGGGGAGGGAATCGTGATCTTTACTTCACTGCTCTTCATTGGATTAGGCGTGTGGGTCGCCAAACGTTACGCGAAAGTGCTCGAACTGCGCTCAGAACAACAAGTGGTTTTGTTACGAAAACTGGGTATACCGGTTGCCTAAATTATGATGCGAACCCCAACGAAATTGGGTAGAATCGCCCAACTTGAATGAATAGCCGCCAACGCGGCTTTTCTATGTCCTTATTATTTAAGAGTTTAGTCATCCCAAACCTATGAAGCACATTCGTAACTTTTCGATTATCGCCCACATTGACCATGGTAAATCGACTCTATCTGACCGTTTAATCCAAGTCTGTGGCGGCTTGAGCGATCGTGAAATGGCCGAGCAAGTTCTTGATTCTATGGATCTGGAACGTGAGCGTGGCATCACCATTAAAGCGCAGAGTGTGACTCTCGACTATAAAGCAAAAGATGGCGAGACCTATCAACTGAACTTCATCGATACCCCAGGACACGTTGACTTCGCGTACGAAGTATCACGTTCATTGGCTGCGTGTGAAGGCGCACTGTTGGTGGTGGATGCAGGTCAAGGCGTAGAAGCGCAAACCCTAGCAAACTGCTATACCGCGATAGAAATGGATCTGGAAGTAGTACCCATTCTGAACAAGATTGACCTACCTGCAGCAGAGCCTGAGCGTGTCGCGGAAGAAATTGAAGATATCGTCGGTATCGATGCGATTGATGCTGTGCGTTGTTCAGCCAAAACCGGTGTGGGTGTCGATGACGTTTTAGAAAAGATCGTCTCTGCGATCCCTGCGCCACAAGGCGATCCTGACGCACCGCTGCAAGCGCTGATCATCGACTCATGGTTTGATAACTACTTAGGCGTGGTTTCTCTGGTTCGTATCAAAAACGGTAGCCTGAAGAAAAACGACAAGATCAAAGTGATGAGCACCGGCCAAACTTGGGGTGTGGATCGTTTAGGTATTTTCACACCAAAACAAGTGGATACTGATTCAACTGGATACTGGCGAAGTAGGCTGGGTAGTGTGTGGTATCAAAGACATCATGGGTGCACCGGTGGGTGATACTCTAACCTTGGCGAAAAACGGTTGTGACAAAGCACTACCGGGCTTTAAAAAGGTAAAACCTCAGGTGTATGCGGGCTTGTTCCCGGTTTCTTCTGATGACTATGACAACTTCCGTGATGCGCTGGGTAAACTCAGCCTCAATGACGCGTCGCTGTTCTATGAACCAGAAACGTCAGCGGCACTTGGCTTTGGTTTCCGTTGTGGCTTCTTGGGTATGCTGCACATGGAGATCATCCAAGAGCGTTTAGAGCGCGAATACGATCTCGACCTCATCACTACAGCGCCGACCGTAGTGTATGAAGTGCTGAAGACCAACAAAGAGATCGTCTACGTTGATAGCCCAGCCAAACTGCCTGCGATCAACGATATTGAAGAGATCCGCGAGCCAATCGCGCGTTGTAACATTTTGGTTCCTTCGGATTATCTGGGTAACGTGATTACTCTGTGTATCGAAAAACGCGGTACTCAGGTGGATATGGTTTACCACGGTAACCAAGTCGCACTGACTTACGACATTCCAATGGCTGAAGTAGTTCTCGATTTCTTTGACCGTCTGAAATCGACGTCACGTGGCTATGCGTCATTGGATTACGGTTTCCAGCGTTTTGAAATGTCGTACATGGTACGTGTGGATGTACTGCTCAACGGTGACAAAGTGGATGCGCTTGCGATCATCACTCACCGTGATCTGTCACAAACTCGTGGTCGTCAATTGGTTGAGAAGATGAAAGAGTTCATTCCTCGCCAAATGTTCGATATCGCTATTCAAGCGGCGATTGGTAACCACATCATCGCGCGTTCAACCGTGAAACAGTTACGTAAAAACGTACTGGCGAAATGTTACGGTGGTGACGTGAGTCGTAAGAAGAAACTGTTGAAGAAGCAGAAAGAAGGTAAGAAACGTATGAAGCAGATCGGTAACGTTGAGCTGCCACAAGAAGCGTTCCTTGCGATTCTGCATGTCGGCAAAGACTAATTTCTTTGGCGACTTCAATCTTATTGGTTTAACACATGAGTGAAAGGGTTTCGGCTCTTTCACTTTCGTATTTTTTAGATAAGGGAAGTCAATGGCGAACACATTTTCACTGATTTTGGTGATTGTAACTTTGGTCACCGGTATCGTCTGGACACTGGAAAAGCTGGTGTGGGCGAAAAAACGCCAGCAGAAACAGGCTCAGTTACAGGCGCAAACTCCGGATCTGCCAGAGTCGGCGGTGAATAAAGCGGTGGCTCAGCCTTGGTGGGTTGAGAACAGTGTCTCTATTTTCCCTGTGATTGCCTTTGTTCTGGTTTTGCGTTCATTTATCTATGAACCATTCCAGATCCCTTCTGGCTCCATGATGCCAACACTGTTGGTGGGTGATTTTATTCTGGTTGAAAAATACGCTTACGGTTTGAAAGATCCGGTATGGCGCACTCAACTGGTAGAAACGGGTAAACCGGAGCGCGGCGATATCGTGGTGTTCAAATACCCAATGAATCCGAATATCGACTACATCAAACGCGTGGTGGGCATGCCGGGTGATACGGTACGTTACAGCCCAGGTAAAGAGTTGTGCATTCAGCACCAAGGTGAGAACGAGTGTCAAACCGTTAAGCTATCGAATGTGCAAGAAAGTGCGTTTTACCAAAACAATATTCCGCTGATCCAATTAGACGAACAGTTAGGGAAAGTTGAGCACAATATTCTTATCAATCCACTGCGCATTGATAACGTAGCAGACTATCGTCCACGCAGTGGCGTGAATGAGTGGATTGTACCACAAGGGCACTATTTTGTGATGGGCGATAACCGTGACAACAGTGCTGACAGCCGTTTCTGGGGCTTTGTGCCAGAGCAGAATCTGGTCGGAAAAGCCGTGGCTATTTGGATCAGTTTCGAGTTTGAACGCGCTGAAGACAGCGTACTTCCAAGTTGGGTTCCAACCGGCGTACGATTTAATCGTGTTGGTGGGATCCATTAAGCCTGCATGAGCTGGCAATGACCTTGAGATTATGACACCTCCAATGAATAAATTAACAAGTAAGCTCGGTTATACCTTTAAGGAGATCGAGCTGCTTAATCTGGCGCTGACACACCGCAGCGCCAATGGTAAGCACAATGAACGTCTTGAATTTCTGGGCGATTCAATTTTTAAGTTTTTGTCATTGCTGACGAGCTGTATCACCGCTTCCCGAAAGTGAATGAAGGTGATATGAGCCGCATGCGTGCCACCTTAGTGCGTGGTAACACGTTGGCGGAACTGGGTCGTGAATTCGATCTGGGAGATTACTTAAAATTAGGTCCAGGTGAGTTGAAAAGCGGTGGTTTTCGCCGAGACTCAATTCTGGCCGATGCCGTAGAAGCGATCATCGGTGCAATCTACCTCGACAGTGAGCTAGAAACGGCACGCCGTATCGTGCTTGAGTGGTATCACTGCCGTTTGGAAGAGATCAAACCGGGCGCATCACAAAAAGACCCGAAAACTCGCTTACAAGAGTTTTTGCAAGGCAGAAGAAAACCGCTGCCTGTCTACACAGTGACTAATATTAAAGGTGAAGCACACAACCAAGAGTTTACCGTTGCGTGTGAAGTAGCAGGTATGGATACGCCTGTGATCGGTAAGGGCACCAGCCGCCGCAAGGCAGAGCAAGCGGCTGCAGAAACGGCTCTGGAGCAATTGACCAATGGCTGATCAAGAATTTGATATCGATGCATACTTTGCTTCTCAAAGCGAAGGCCAATCTGTGGCAGCATCGACACCGGAAAACCAACATTGTGGCTTTGTCGCGATTGTGGGGCGTCCAAACGTAGGTAAATCAACCCTGCTCAATAATCTTCTAGGGCAGAAGATTTCTATCACTTCGCGTAAACCACAAACCACTCGCCACCGTATTATGGGCGTGGAGACCGATGGCAATTATCAAGCCATTTACGTGGATACCCCAGGGCTGCACATTGAAGAAAAACGCGCCATCAACCGTTTGATGAACCGCGCGGCATCAAGCTCGCTGAGTGATGTGAACTTAGTGTTGTTTGTCGTTGAAGGTACGCACTGGACCGCCGATGACGAGATGGTATTCACTAAGCTGCAAAAGGCGAACTTCCCTGTGGTGCTTTGTGTGAACAAGGTCGATCAGGTGAAAGATCGTAACGAAGTGATGCTGCACATGCTGGAGCTTTCTAAGCGCATGCAGTTTGTCGATATCGTACCGATTTCTGCTAAGCAGGGTAAAAACACCGACGTGCTGAAAAAGCATGTACGCGACCATTTACCGAAAGCCGTGCACCATTTCCCTGAAGAGTATGTGACGGATCGTTCGCAGCGCTTTATGGCGTCAGAAATCGTAGCGTGAAAAGCTGATGCGTTTTACAGGTGAAGAGCTGCCGTATTCGGTGACCGTTGAAATCGAACGTTTCGATTACAACCCAGATACTGATGGCTTCCACATCAACGCCCTGATTTTGGTTGAGCGTATCGGCCAGAAGAAAATGGTGATTGGCAAAAACGGCGAAAAAATCAAAACCATCGGCCGCGAAGCGCGTCTGGATATGGAAGAGCTGTTTGGCCGCAAAGTCTACCTAGAAACTTGGGTGAAAGTGAAATCCGGTTGGGCGGATGATGAGCGCGCCCTGCGTTCACTCGGTTACATCGACGATCTCTAAACGCTAAAGGTGGCAACCCAGTTGCCACCTTTTTCATTTCTACCTTCAACTGCATGATAGAAAGGGAAAATGTCAGACGGACTGCAACGCTGTTTTGTTCTGCACCGCCGCCCTTACAGTGAATCGAGCTTAATTCTCGATGTATTCAGTGAGGAGTACGGGCGAGTTACCTTGATGGCTAAAGGTGCGCGCGGAAAACGCTCCAATCTCAAAGGGGCGCTGCAACCTTTCACTCCTTTACTGCTGAAATGGTCGGGCAATGGCTCGATGAAAACTTTGCGCCAAGCTGAACCGATTAGCCTTGGTTTGCCGCTTTCCGGCGTCTATCTCTATTCTGCGATGTACATCAACGAGCTAGTGGATAGAGTGCTAATGCCAGAAGTCGCCAGCCCTGGGCTATTCCATGATTATCTGTTTGCACTCACTGAACTGGCGCAAAGCACTAATCCCGAGCCCGCGTTACGCCGCTTTGAACTCGCTTTACTTGCCGCGATGGGCTACGGTGTGGATTTTCTGCATTGTGCAGGTACGGGCGAGCCAGTTTCACCAGACATGACTTATCGTTACCGTGAGCAAAAAGGCTTTATTGCCTCGGTACGCCGCGATAATCTCACCTTTCTCGGTAACGAGCTGATTGCGATCAGCGAGCGGCGTTTTACCAGCAAAGAACAACTGCAAGCGGCAAAACGCTTTACACGTTTAGCCTTAAAGCCGTATCTTGGCGGCAAACCTTTAAAGAGTCGTGAGTTGTTTCGTCAAACAACTCTACCTAGAGCACGGAGTACAGAAGAATGAGCTCAATTTATCTTGGTGTGAACATCGATCACGTGGCGACTTTGCGTAACGCACGCGGCACGCAATATCCCGATCCTGTGCATGCAGCAGAAATTGCTGAACGTGCGGGCGCGGATGGTATCACCATCCATTTGCGTGAAGATCGTCGTCACATTACTGATCGCGATGTACGTATTTTGCGTGAAACGCTGCAAACGCGCATGAACCTTGAAATGGCGGTGACCGATGAGATGGTTGAGATTGCCCTGCAAACTCAACCAGAATACGTTTGCTTGGTGCCGGAAAAACGTGAAGAGTTGACCACAGAAGGCGGTCTTGATGTGCTAGGTCAGCTTGAGCGCGTAAAAGCGGCCACGGAAAAACTCACGGCGGCAGGGATTAAAGTGTCTCTGTTTATCGATGCAGACCGTGAGCAAATTGATGCGGCCAAAGCGTGTGGCGCCCCTTTTATTGAGCTGCATACTGGTCACTATTCGGATGCGAAAAGTGAAGTCGATCAGCAAAATGAGCTGAAAAAAATTGCTGCTGCTGCTTCGTATGCCCATGATTTAGGCATCACCGTTAATGCTGGCCATGGATTGACTTATCACAACGTTGCTGCGATTGCGGCGATCCCTGAAATTTACGAGCTGAACATCGGCCATGCGATCATTGGTCGCGCGGTGTTTGATGGTCTCGCTAAAGCCGTGGCTGATATGAAAGCCATCATGGTTGCTGCGCGTCGTTAATTTTATGATTGTTGGGCTCGGCACGGACATTGCTGAAATTGAACGGGTTGAGAAGGCCTTGGCGCGCTCAGGTGAACACTTCGCGCGCCGAGTGCTCAGTGATCCAGAATTTGTGCAATTTCAGGCTTTAAAGCAACAGGGGCGTTTTTTAGCTAAACGCTTTGCGGCGAAAGAAGCCGCATCCAAAGCCTTAGGAACTGGAATTGCGCAGGGCGTGTCTTTCCACGATTTCACCATTAGCAACGATGCATTAGGTAAGCCCTTACTAAGTTTGAGTGGCAAGGCCGCTCAGTTAGCTGCACAACTGCAGGTGGCGAATATCCATCTTTCCATCTCTGATGAGCGCCATTACGCAATGGCTACCGTGATCCTTGAACGTCGCTGATGCGGCGTTCGTGCTTTCGGTCATTTCAAATCTTTCATTTTCTGACTATATTTTCTCTATCAGCTGATTCTTTCTTAACGGAAGAATGAGTTTGCTCTACCTTGAGCACTCTGCCACATGATTGAGCTCATCAACCACTAGAATAAGAGTAATTGGGCGATGTCATCACTGATGACCATCGAAATGGAGAAAGTTTCACTTGGCGTAGACGTCTGCGCTTTGGTGCAGTATGTGCGAGTTTAGGAATGCCCCAATGATGCGAAATCCTTATCGAACTTTGCTTGTTAGCCGAGTTTTAAGCCTATTGGCGATCATTAGCTCTCCGGTCTTTGCTGCGGATTGGGCGATATCTGGGTACGGTTCGCTCGGTTACAGTTACGAGAACGAAGAGAATCTTGGTTTTTTGCGTAATATCGCTCAACCTGATGACCATCGACGTAATGGATCATTTAAGCCAGATTCGAACATCGGGGTGCAGTTTGATTTGCAGTTGAATCCGCAGTGGTCCGTGACGGCACAATGGGTGTTGGAAGATAGAGTCGAGCAGCGCTTTGAGGATGTCACTGAGTTAGCTTTTGCGCGATATATGCCGGATGAACATTGGGATCTTCGCGTTGGGCGTCTTGGCCTTAATGCTTACATCGCGGCTGACAGCCGACGAATTGACTACGCGCATCTTTGGGTGCGTCCTCCCCAAGAGTTTTATGGCGGTATCTTCTACGATTCGATTGATGGGATTGATGTGACGTATCGCAGCCAGCTGAACGACATCAGCTGGTCATTAGGCGCTCAATACGGAAAGATTTAAGCAGAAATTTGCCAAAATACCTCTTCGGGCGAAATTTCGGGTACACAATCGGATAAAACCTTAGCTATTGTGCTCTCTTTGGAGCAAGAACATTGGTTCGGGCGCCTCTCTTATGTCCATGTCGGGCAGTTGCAAGTGGATTTGGATGGCAATTCACTCTTGGCAGTAAAAGCGGTTCAACAGCTCGGACAAGCTGATTTAGGTATGCTCAGTTCTGAAGCCAACCAGCTCGCCGAGCAGATCAATTTAACATCGGAAACCATCGAGTATTGGCAATTAGGCTTTGGTTATCGCGGTGCTCAATGGTCACTGCAATCGGAAATCTACACTATTTTCGGGGAAAAAGCCGTTGTGCCAGAAGGGATTGGCGGCTATGCCATGGCAGGGTATACGCTCGGTAGCGTGACGCCTTATGTCATCTACGGCAAATTTAATCCGAAAAATCCGCCTTACCAAGCTCAATCCGATTGGGGATTATCGCCCGTGAACGGCGCTCAACTGGCGGAAATTCAGAAATGGTTGATTGGCGGGATCAATTCGACTTACATCGATCAGCAAACCTATTCACTAGGGGTTCGTTGGGATGTGAGTGCGCAAGTTGCCTTGAAAGCACAATACGATTTCATCCAGATTGCGGATAATGGTTATGGCTTGTGGTCGATACCATTAGAGGAAAATCCTCAAGGACGCGATGTGCATCTGTTTTCGTTAAGCGTCAATTTTGTATTTTAGGAGGACTGAATGAAATATTGGTTACTCCTAATGATGTTGGTATCGCCATTGGCTTCTGCCGAGTTGTATGTTGTTGCAGGCCAAGAGAGCCCGGTCTCTGCCATTACCAAAGAAGAGCTCTCTGCGTTATATCTTGGGCGCAATCGGGTAGTGGGGAATACTTACATTAATCAGATATTGGATCGTAGTGGTGACGTTCGCCAACGCTTTTTCTTACAAGTCACTAACATGCAAGAAAGCCAGATTAATGCGTATTGGGCGAAGTTAAAATTTTCGGGACGGCTCCGTGCTCCGGAGTCGGTGCCTAGTGATCAAGAGCTGGCGATTAAACTTGAGGCTAACCCATTCTCGATTGGTTACATGGCTGAGCCGCCAGATAAAGCATTAAAAGTGCTATTGGTGATTTATGACTGATCAAACGCGAACTTCTCCTCTGGTCAATCGATTATTGAAGATGATTTCGCTGTGTGCGCTTGGCTATCTGCTGATCATTCTTGCGGTCATTATTCCGCGAGGTTTGCAGAGTGTTGAATTGCAGAAACAAGAACTGGAAGAGAAATTAGCACTTTCTTTGAGCAACTCGGCGGCGATTGCTCTGTACGTGAATAACTACGATATTGCCTCTGAGGTGATGGATGCCCTGTTGCTGCATAAAGAGATCAATGCCGTCAAACTGGCGAGTATCGATGGGATTGTCTTTGAACGAACCAGCATTCCCCAGCTCCTCAAGGAGCATGATATTTGGGAAGATGCTAACCGCTATCGCTTAGTGTCGCCTGTGGATGGCAATTTGATTGGCTACTTGATGATTCATGAGGATCACCAAGTGATAAGGCAGCAGGCGACGAGCAAAATCCTCGATCAAATCGCCGTGGTGTTGATCCAGTTTTTAGTTACCTTTGTGGCGTTAATTTGGATTGTACGCCGTTTGGTCGGTAAACCGTTGACTGAGCTTTATGAAGCATTATCGGAAGTGCGCCCTGACCATGATCGAAAAGTTTCCGTGGCTCAGGAAAATAAGCATAACGAGATCGGTTTGGTGGCGAAAAGTATCAATGAGTTTATTGATGCTTCGCATCAAGCGCTGATCCGTGAGCGAGAATTACGCCAACAAATTGAACGTTGGGAAAGCTATTACCGAACCATTGCTGAGCAAGATACGTTGACTGGGCTAAAAAATCGGTTGGGGTGTAGAAAAATATAGTGCTGAATAAAAAGCGCGCCAGTTTAACCATGGTGTTGCTACTTATCGACTTAGATGGTTTTAAACAGGTCAATGATACGTTAGGACATGGTGCCGGTGATGACGTATTGCGCGAAATCGCCAAACGCTTTTTGGCTCTTGCGCAGGCTCACTTTACCGACTCTGTCGTCGGCCGACTCGGTGGGGATGAATTTGCGATTTATATCCCACTCGACGTTTATGATCAGACGTCAGTGGAAGCTCTTGCCGCCGATGTGATCGACGCCTCGGGGACGCCGATCGTATTGGGAAAACAGAGCGCTCAAGTTGGGTGCAGTATCGGGATCAGTCATATGGATTGTGTGCACATCGACTTAGAAAAACTGCTTTTACAAGCGGATAAAGCAATGTATTGGGTTAAACATCGCGGCAAGCATGGCTATCATGTTTATGTGACGGGGCAAGAGGTACATCCTTTGCCCCATCAGCAAGACATGAAACGCGATCAATCCAGATAATCCGTCGCAGCTTCGCTAACTTTCTCCATCTCATCTTGTAGCTCGAAGAGCTCCGGCTCCAATTCGTGTATGGCGGCTCCGTTGCGCAGAGCTTGTTCGAGACTCGCGCAGACTTTACGGAGCCGTGGTACGCCACTGTATGAGCAACTGCCGTGCAGTTTGTGGATATGATGCAATAAGTCGCTCGTGGCGTATTCTTCATCTTCTAAAGCCATGTTGACGACCGTCTCGACCTCCTGCAAATAATTGACCAGCATGGTCAGCATCTCTTTAGCGAGATCTTCTTTGTTGGCCGACTGGCGCAATGCGGCTGACCAATCAATGATCGCATCATCTTGCTCTGCCGTATGCAAAGCACTTTGTACCGCAGCGCCATCTGGCAGGGTAATTTTTGCTACCTGCTTACTGCGCGTGTGTGGGCTCCAATGGACCAACACTTGTTGCAAAATATGCTCTTCAATCGGTTTGGTGAGGTAGTCGTCCATTCCCGCTTTCAGTAGGCGATCTCGCTCGCCCGCCATGGCGTGGGCCGTAACGGCAATGACAGGAGTCTCTTGATAGCCATGCAGCTGTTTAATTGATTTACATGCGGTTACCCCATCCATGTGCGGCATCTGAATGTCCATCAAGATGATATCGAAGTGGCGCTCCTGCGCTTGTTCTATCGCTTCCTGGCCACTGGCGCAGGCGATAACGCATTCAACTCGCTCTTGAAGCAGCGCCGTAATCAGTTTGAGGTTAGCTGGGTTATCATCGACCGCCATAACACACAACGGCAACTTATCGGCTTGTGGTTTAGGTTGTGCCGAATGGAGTGAAAGCGGTTGTTGTGCGGCTAACGTTTGCAGCAGCTTTTTACGTGAAAGCGGTTTACTGATGCATTTCACCGGATAGTGTTGCATCAAGCGATCGGCCAGTGCCAACTCGGTGCTCGGCACACCGACAATCACGTTATGTGTCATGGCAAGCGCACGCTTAACCCAAAGTTCGACCATCGTATAGTTGGTTTCTTTGCTTGGGGCGAGGTTGAGTAACACATAGTCGTAACTCTGTTCCTCTTCCGGTATCGCGGAGCGATAAATCACTTCTAACCCGCTTTGCACTAGCGTTTGCTGCACAATAGCTGCAGCTTGCATGTTGGGTTCAATCAACAACAGATGACGATGGTTGAGCAGTTGCGCATCATAACCATCATTGACGGGCAGCTCCGTTGTGTGCAAACGCAGGGTAAACCAGAACGTAGAGCCTTGGTGTAAGCGGCTGGTCAGGCTGATTTCGCCCCCCATATGGCTCACCAGTTTTTGAGTAATGACCAGCCCCAGTCCTGTGCCGCCATAACGGCGAGAAATACTGGCATCGGCTTGGCTAAAGGCTTGGAATAACTGGGCTTGTTGGCGCTCTGAAATACCAATGCCCGTATCGCGCACCATAAATTGCAGGTCAATCACATCATCGCGTAGTGAACGCATTTCCACGCTGACATCAATATTGCCGCGCTCAGTAAACTTGATCGAGTTGCCGACTAAGTTAGTCAAAACTTGTTGAATACGTAGCGGATCGCCCACCACGCCGCGCGGAATTTTCGGGTCAATTTTGAGGGTGATTTCTAACCCTTTCTCATGGGCGCTCGTCGCTTGAAGGTTAACCACTTCTTCCAACACTTCTTGGAACTCAAATGGAATGTTTTCCAGAGCCAATTTACCGGCTTCGAGTTTGGAGAAATCCAAAATGTCGTTAATGATAGTAAGGAGGTTGTTAGCTGATTTTTCAATCGTTTGCAGGTAATCGGTTTGGCTGTTGGTGAGCTGGGTTTTCAGCATTTGTCGGGTAAAGCCAATCACGCCATTGAGTGGAGTGCGCAGCTCGTGCGACATATTGGCCAGAAATTCTGACTTTACGCGCGCTGCTTCTTGCGCTCGTTTTTTAGCGATGTCGAGTTCGACGTTCTGAATCTCTAGCTGCTCCAAGGTTTCCCGCAAATCGGAAGTGGCTTGGTCAATGCTGTGTTGCATCTCGACATGGTATTCAGAGAGCGACACCGCCATCGCATTGATGCCTTTTTTCAGTGAATCCAACTCGCCATGCATTTTGCCTTCGATCCGTACATCCAAATGTCCACGACGAATGCGATCCACCATGTTTTTCATGTGCGTGATGGGGCGAGTCACATCGTGCATCAAACGAAATGCAAACACACCAGAGAGCAAAATCCCAATCACCAGCACTAAGCCCGCTGAGAAAATTTCCTGATACTGCTGTAAGCGCAAAGAGGAGAGATCAAGTTCAATGGCGATATAACCCATCACTGGTGTGGCAGGGTTGGCATCACCGTTTTCGAGAATCGTTCGTTCAGAGACGATCGGCGTGCGCAAAATCAGCGTGTTTTCATCAATCACCGAACTGCTCAGAAATGGGATCGGCTTATCCTTGGGATACATGAGCTTTTCGAAATTGGGGTGAAAGTTGGAGGTGACAAACAACTCGTGATTCGCATCAAACACCGCAATGCTGCGCACCAACTTAGAGTTTTTACGATGCGCATAGCTAATGATACGCCGCACAGATTCGCGGCTTTGCATCCGTAGCGCATCTTCACTGGCGATCGCCAGTGGTTCGATGATGCTGGCACCCGAGTTTATCACTTGGTTTTCTAAGTCGTGATAACGGTTAAAAGAGAATAGTGCGCTAAGCAGCAGGCCAATAATCAGGGTTGGAGCCAGAGTGAGCGTAACGACGCGGGCGCGCAAGCCATATCTTCGATTCATTATTGTCTAAACATTGTGGTGTGGATATGGGAAAATACCCCCGCACAAATCGGATTGCATGGGGAAACATTGGCGTTAGCTTAATCAACTCCCTGACCTTCGACAATCACCCCCGTGCAGAATAGTGATGCCGGGGCAAAAACAATTCTACTCCAACACTTGAGCACAGAGCATGGCACGTTTCTTTCAACCGAAAAAGCACAGCACGTTAGACAAAAAGCATCAACCGGTCACCATTGAACGGTTGGATCACCAAGGCAGTGGACTGGCCTTTTTGCAGAAGAAACCGTTGTTTGTCGATGGTGCTTTGCCGGGTGAAGAGGTGCTGATCCAGCTCACCGAAAGCAAAAGTAAATATGCGCGTGGGCAATTGATCAAAGTGCTCAAACCTAGTCCTGAGCGTGTTGCTCCTTTTTGTGCTCACTACGCACAATGTGGCGGCTGTGATTTACAGCATCTTGACCGAGCCGGTCAAATTAACCACAAGCAGCAGGCGTTAAGTCAATTAATGGTGAAGTTTGCAGGGCAGAGCCTTGCTCTGTCGGCACCGGTTTGTTCTGATGATCAAGGCTATCGTCGCCGCGCAAGATTAAGCCTGATGTGGGATAAGAAAACCCAGCAACTGCAGTTTGGCTTTCGTCGTAAGCAGAGCAAAGCGATTGTCAATGTGACGCATTGCCCCGTATTAGAGCCGAGTTTGAATGCGCTTTTACCAGAATTGAATACTTTATTGAGCCAATGGAGTCAGCCTGAGTTGCTTGGCCATGTTGAATTGGTGAAAGGTGATAACACACCAGTATTGGTGTTACGCCATTTGGGCGTATTGGCTGAGCAAGATAGACAGTCTTTATCTGACTTTGCTACGCAAAAGGGGCTAACCTTATACCTAACGTTGGAAGCGGGTGCGTTGCAACATGTGCAAGGTGAACCGCCTTACTGCGAAGAGACGGGTAGTTGTTTAAGCTTCTTGCCGAATCACTTTATTCAGGTGAACCGTTCGGTGAATCAACAGATGGTGGAGCAAGCCCTCAACTGGCTTGAAGTGAACAAGCAGGATCGTGTGCTTGATTTGTTCTGCGGTTTAGGCAATTTCACTCTGCCGTTAGCCGCACAAGCGCAAGAGGTGGTGGGGGTTGAAGGCGTGGAAGAAATGGTGCAACACGCCACTCATAACGCCAAATTGAACCAAATCAACAATGTGGCGTTTTATCAGGCCAATTTGGAACAAGATATGACGAACGCCTCATGGGCGCAGCAGAAATTTGCTAAAGTACTGCTCGACCCTGCCCGTGCAGGCGCAGAAGGGATTGTGGATCAGCTCGCAGCGCTTGGCGCTGAACGAGTGGTGTATGTGTCGTGTAACCCCGCGACACTGGCGCGTGATAGCCAAAGCTTGCTGAGCCAAGGATTTCACTTAGAGAAACTGGGCATGCTGGATATGTTCCCGCACACCAGTCATCTTGAGTCCATGGCTTTATTTGTGAAAAAACGCTAGCGACTGAACTCTTCATCTAAGCGTCAGTCGAAAGCTAAAAAATACAATGATTATATTAGGACGATATCAATGGTTGCGGTACGAAGCGCACACTTAAACCCAGACCAACAGTTTGAGCTAGAAACATGGATAGCCAGTCTTGCCCAAGAGGGTAAAACGGCCGCTAAATTGACCGCTGTGTACCGTGAGTGTGAACAGTTGCTTGCCGGTAATCCACAAGGGCCATTGCTGCTGTGGCGTGGGCGGGAAATGATCGAAATCTTGATCACCTTATCTATGGATCGCCCAACGCTGGTGGCGGCTTTGCTATTTCCCATCGCCACCAGTGGCGTGTTGGATAATGAGTCTCTCGAAGAGAGTTACGGTAGAGAAGTACTCAAACTGATCCTCGGCGTAGAAGAGATGGCGGCAATTGGTCAGCTCAATGTGACCATGCATGGCAGTGAAGCCTCGGCGCAAGTGGATAATGTGCGCCGTATGCTACTTGCTATGGTGGATGATTTCCGCTGCGTAGTGATCAAGCTTGCCGAGCGGATCTGTAACCTGCGTGAAGTGAAAAATGAACCGGATGAAGTGCGCCGCATCGCCGCGAAAGAGTGTGCCAACATTTACGCGCCACTGGCTAACCGTCTAGGCATTGGTCAGCTCAAATGGGAAATTGAAGACTACGCGTTCCGTTACCAACAACCGGATACCTACAAACAGATTGCCAAACAGCTTTCTGAGCGCCGTATTGTGCGTGAGCAGTACATCCGTGATTTTGTCAGCGACTTGCGTGCCGAGATGAAACAGCTGGGCATTAACGCTGAAGTCAGCGGTCGCCCGAAACACATCTACAGCATCTGGCGCAAAATGCAGAAAAAGAGCCTCGCTTTTGATGAGCTGTTTGATGTGCGCGCGGTGCGGATTATTGCCGACAAGCTGCAAGATTGTTATGCCGCACTTGGCATTGTGCATACCAAGTACAAACATTTGCCGAACGAGTTTGATGACTATGTGGCCAATCCGAAACCGAACGGCTATCAGTCAATCCATACCGTGATTTTGGGGCCAGAAGGCAAAACCATCGAAATCCAGATCCGTACCAAGCAGATGCACGAAGAGTCAGAGCTTGGGGTGGCGGCACACTGGAAATACAAAGAAGGCAGCAGCGCTGGCCGCAGTGGCTACGATGAGAAGATCACTTGGCTGCGTAAACTGCTCGATTGGCAAGAAGAGATGTCCGATTCGGGCGAAATGCTCGACGAGCTGCGTAGCCAAGTGTTTGATGATCGAGTCTACGCCTTTACCCCGAAAGGCGATGTGGTTGACCTGCCGATGGGGGCGACCCCGCTCGATTTTGCTTACCACATCCACTCTGAAGTGGGGCATCGCTGTATTGGTGCCAAAGTGGCTGGCCGCATCGTGCCATTTACCCATAAATTGCAGATGGGTGATCAGGTCGAAATCATTACTGCTAAAGAGCCCAACCCATCTCGTGACTGGTTAAACCCATCACTCGGTTTTGTGCATTCAGGGCGCGCGCGCGCCAAGATCAATGCTTGGTTCCGCAAGCAAAGCCGCGAGAAAAACCTCGAAGCGGGACGTGAAATTCTCGAAATCGAATTAGCCAAAGTGGGCGCCAATCTGAAACATGCCGAGGCGTATGCACTTAAGCGTTTCAACGTTAACAGCGTCGATGAAATGTACGTCGGTATCGGCAGTGGCGATCTGCGTATTAACCAAATCGTTAATCACATCAACGCGTTAGTGAATAAGCCGACCGCCGAGGAAGAAGATAAGCTCGTCCTGGAAAAACTGCAGGAAAACAAAGCCCTAACGCCGAATCGTCCGCATAAAGATGCGGTGGTGGTGGAAGGGGTCGATAACCTGATGACTCACCTTGCGCGTTGTTGTCAGCCAATCCCAGGCGATGAAATCCGTGGCTACATTACCCAAGGCCGCGGTATTTCGGTGCACCGTAGCGATTGTGAACAGTTGGAAGAATTGAGCCTCCATGCACCAGAGCGGATCATTGATACCGTTTGGGGCGGCGGTTTTGTGGGTTCTTACCTGCTGACCGTGCGCGTTGAAGCGATGGAGCGCAGTGGCTTACTCAAAGACATCACGACCTTGTTGGCCAATGAGAAAGTCAAAGTAGCGAGCATGAAAAGCCGCTCCGACTACAAACGCCAAATCATCATCATGGATTTCGATCTTGAAGTGAACAACGTCGAAACTTTAGCGCGCGTTTCCAAACGCATCGAGCAGATCAAAGATGTTATGTTGGTCAAACGCTTAGGTTAAATCCAACTCAAACAGCGAGGTGTGAAGTGAAAACTTCCACCTCGTTGCTTTTTCAACTTCAATAAGTTTAGGCGCTCAATGCCTGATGTGAGGAAAGCCATGTCACACCCGATTGAACAACTCGAACAGATCATGACTCGCCTACGTGACCCTGAGCTAGGTTGCCCGTGGGATAAAGAGCAAACCTTTGACACTATAGCGCTATACACCATAGAAGAAACCTTCGAAGTGGTGGATGCCATCACCCAACGCGATTGGCCTAATTTGCGTGAAGAGTTGGGGGATTTACTATTTCAGGTCATTTTCTACAGCCAAATGGCCAAAGAGCAAGGGTTGTTTGAATTTCGCGATGTGGTAGACACGGTTAATGAAAAGCTGACGCGCCGTCATCCCCATGTATTTGGAGATGTCACCTTTGACAATGACGAGCAGATTCACGCCAATTGGGAAGCCGAAAAAGCCAAAGAGAAAGCACAAGCAGGCAAAAATGAGCAAAGTATTCTAGACTCTGTACCACGTTCGTTACCCGCTTTATCGCGTGCCTACAAGATCCAGAAAAAGTGCGCCAAATACGGATTTGATTGGGATAGCCTTGGCCCGGTTGTCGACAAAGTACACGAAGAAGTTGCAGAGGTGATGGAAGAAGCGCTGCAAGTGGAAATGGATACGCAAAAAGTAGAAGAAGAGTTAGGCGATTTATTGTTCGCTACCGTTAATTTGGTGCGCCATTTAGGGCATGACCCAGAAATGGCCTTGAGCAAGGCTAACGCCAAATTTGTGCGCCGTTTTCAAGGTGTCGAATGCAAAGCGAGTGCGAAAAATAAGCCATTACAGGACTTCACTTTAGCGGAACTCGATGGATTTTGGGATGAAGTAAAACTTGAAGAAAAACAGGCAATAAAGTCGATTCGCTGATGGGATGTAAAAAATAACAATAAACCTACAGCTAGGCTTAATGGTTGATTAAGCAGCGAATTTGCCCTGTGCGAAAAAAGAGCGTGGTTTGAGACAAAATTGACTCAGATAATGTGCCGTTCACGGACTTCGCATCAATTTGGTTTGATTTGAAGCAAAAAATAAAAAATTGAGTGTGATAGATTTCACGTTGTGGCAATGGGGGCCTTCTGGTATAGTTTTGTCCCGTCCAGAAGAAATCCATTTCCCTCATTCAACCATTTTCAGGTTAAACATGACGACAAATTATATTTTTGTTACTGGCGGGGTTGTATCCTCTCTAGGTAAAGGTATTGCAGCGGCATCCCTTGCAGCGATTCTCGAAGCTCGTGGTCTTAAAGTGACCATGATGAAGCTTGACCCTTACATCAACGTTGACCCAGGCACAATGAGCCCAACTCAACACGGTGAAGTGTTCGTTACGGAAGATGGCGCGGAAACTGACCTAGACCTTGGTCACTACGAGCGTTTCATTCGTACCAAAATGACCAAACGCAACAACTTCACGGCAGGTCGTGTTTACGCTGACGTACTGCGCAAAGAGCGTCGTGGCGACTACCTAGGTGCCACCATTCAGGTTATCCCTCATATCACTAACGCGATCAAAGATCGTGTGATTGCTGGCTCAGAAGGCCACGATATCGCTATCGTTGAAGTGGGCGGTACTGTGGGTGATATCGAATCTCTGCCATTCATGGAAGCGATCCGTCAGCTAGCAATCGAAGTTGGCCGTGAAAACGCGATGTTTATGCACCTGACGCTGGTTCCTTACCTAGCGGCAGCAGGCGAAGTAAAAACGAAGCCAACTCAACACTCAGTAAAAGAACTGCTTTCTATCGGTATTCAGCCAGACATTCTGGTTTGCCGTAGCGATCGTATGATCCCAGCCAACGAGCGTAAGAAGATCGCTCTGTTCTGTAACGTGCCTGAAAAGGCCGTTATCTCTATGAAAGACGTGGATTCTATCTACAAGATCCCACAACTGATCCGTTCTCAAGGTTTGGATGATTTGGTGTGTGCACGTTTTGGCATTAACGCGCCAGAAGCGGATCTGTCTGAATGGGAACAAGTGATTTACGAAGAAGCGAACCCAACCGGTGAAGTGACTATCGGTATGGTTGGTAAATACACCGAACTGCCAGATGCTTACAAATCCGTCAACGAAGCTCTGAAACATGCGGGTCTGAAGAACCGCCTGAGCGTGACCATCAAATACGTGGATTCACAAGACGTTGAAACCAAAGGTGTTGATGTTTTAGCGGGGCTGGATGCGATTCTGGTACCGGGTGGCTTTGGTGATCGTGGTATCGAAGGCAAAATCCGTGCGGCACAATATGCACGTGAAAACAAAATTCCTTACCTTGGCATCTGCTTGGGTATGCAAGTGGCACTCATCGAATACGCACGCAATGTAGCGGGTATGGAAGGTGCACACTCAACCGAATTCAATAAAAACACCAAATACCCAGTGGTTGGTTTGATCACGGAATGGGTAGATGGCGAAGGCAATGTCGAAGAGCGTAGCGAAAAATCGGATCTGGGCGGCACAATGCGTCTAGGTTCACAGCTATGCCACCTTGAGAAAGGCACTAAAGCGTACGAGTTGTACGGTAGCGCAACCATTCATGAGCGTCACCGCCACCGTTACGAAGTCAACAACCTGCTGCGTCCTCAGATTGAAAAAGCAGGTTTGAAGGTTTCTGGTCTGTCAGCAGATAAGAAGCTGGTTGAGGTGATTGAGAACCCTGCTCACCCATGGTTTGTGGCAGCGCAGTTCCACCCAGAGTTCACCTCAACCCCACGCGATGGTCACCCTCTGTTTGCTGGCTTTGTAAAAGCAGCGGGTCAGTTCCAACGCGGTGAATTGAAGTAAAAGGATACGGGTAGCCACTTTAGCAGTGTGGCTACCCTTTTAGTTTTGACATTTAAATTCAATTGAGAGGAAACATTAATGTCTAAGATCGTTAAAGTTCTAGGTCGTGAAATCATCGACTCACGTGGTAACCCAACTGTAGAAGCGGAAGTTCATCTGGAAGGTGGTTTCGTTGGTATGGCAGCAGCTCCATCAGGTGCTTCTACTGGTTCTCGTGAAGCGCTTGAACTGCGTGACGGTGACAAGTCTCGTTTCCTAGGTAAAGGCGTTCTGAAAGCGCTGGCTGCGGTTAATGGTCCAATCGCAGACGCTCTGGTTGGCAAAGATGCAAAAGATCAAGCAACTATTGACCAAATCATGATCGACCTAGACGGTACTGAGAACAAGTCAAACTTCGGTGCAAACGCGATTCTAGCGGTTTCTCTAGCAAACGCGAAAGCAGCAGCTGCAGCAAAAGGCATGCCTCTGTACGAGCACATCGCTGAGCTGAACGGCACTCCTGGCGTATTCTCAATGCCTCTACCAATGATGAACATCATCAACGGTGGTGAGCATGCTGACAACAACGTAGACATCCAAGAGTTCATGATCCAACCTGTTGGCGCAAAAACTCTGAAAGAAGCAGTACGTATGGGCGCAGAAGTGTTCCATAACCTAGCTAAAGTACTGAAGTCTAAAGGCTACAACACTGCAGTAGGTGATGAAGGTGGTTTCGCTCCTAACCTGAAATCTAACGCAGAAGCGCTAGAAGTTATCGCTGAAGCGGTTGCTGTTGCAGGTTACAAACTGGGTACTGACATCACTCTAGCGATGGACTGTGCGGCTTCTGAGTTCTACGACGCAGAGAAGAAAGAATACAACCTGAAAGGCGAAGGTCGTATCTTCACTTCTAACGGTTTCTCTGATTTCCTAGAAGAGCTGACTGAGAAGTTCCCAATCGTTTCTATCGAAGACGGTCTGGACGAGTCTGACTGGGAAGGTTTCGCGTACCAAACTGAGAAACTGGGTAAGAAAATCCAAATCGTTGGTGACGATCTGTTCGTAACTAACACTAAGATCCTGAAGCGTGGTATCGACAACGGTATCGCTAACTCTATCCTGATCAAGTTCAACCAAATCGGTTCTCTGACTGAAACTCTGGCTGCGATCAAGATGGCAAAAGATGCTGGCTACACTGCAGTTATCTCTCACCGTTCAGGCGAAACTGAAGACGCAACTATCGCTGATCTAGCGGTAGGTACTGCTGCTGGTCAAATCAAGACTGGTTCTATGAGCCGTTCTGACCGTGTTGCTAAGTACAACCAACTGATCCGTATCGAAGAAGCACTGGGTTCACGTGCTCCTTTCAACGGTCTGAAAGAAGTGAAAGGCCAAGCTTAATTTTAAGCGAACGCCTTCGCGACTGTTGACGATAACAGTCTCGCGATAAAAAAACGCCCTGCATTGCAGGGCGTTTTGCTTTTCTACGGTTGCGGGCAATGAACTACAGGGCATCGATTGCCGATACGCGCCGTTTATCCAACTCTTCTTTGATATTCTTGCCTTGAAAACCATCCGTAATCACGGCTTGAACCTCTACGCCAAGGGCGGCGTGGTAGGCGCGCAGGAAAATCTCACGCTGTGGATAGGGCTCGGCCTCTAACCCTAAACGGCCACGGTGATCCGCTTCACAGCACAGTAGCACTTGCTCAAGGCGTTCCGGTTTACGCCACACATCCAAAAGCCCCAGTACTTTCAGCTTGGTGGCAGGCTTTAACTCGTCCGCACGATGGATATTGGAATGTTGTGCGCACACCGCAAGCGCTAAATCACGAAATTCGTTAGGTACGCGAATGCGCTCGCACAGTGATTCAATGATTTTTAGCCCAGTATGGCAGTGCAATTTATGGCTTGGCCATTCAGCAGATGGTGTCACACCTTTCCCTAAATCATGCACTTGCGCCGCAAAACGCACGGGAAGGGACTCGGAAAGTCTTGCTGCTTGCTTAGCAACCATTAATGTATGAATACCAGTGTCGATCTCAGGGTGCCATTTTTCCGGTTGTGGCACGCCAAACAAGCGATCGATTTCAGGTAGCACCACCGCCAATGCGCCGCAATCACGTAACACCTGCAAAAACACCTCAGGATGATGGGTCGAGAGCGATTTATGCCACTCTTGCCATACGCGTTCGGCGGTTAAGTGCTGCAACTCGCCCGATTGCGCAATCTTCGCCATTAACTGCATGGTTTCTTCGGCAACGGTGAAACCTAGGTGATGCAGCTTGGCCGCAAAGCGAGCCACGCGCAGTACGCGTAAGGGATCTTCCACGAAGGCTAGCGAAACATGGCGCAGCACTTTCGCAGCGAGATCACGCTGGCCCCCATAAGGATCAATCAGTTGCCCAGAGTTATCTTGTGCCATCGCATTGATGGTCAGATCGCGGCGCAGCAGATCTTCTTCCAAAGTCACGTCTGGAGCATAGTGGCAAGCAAAGCCTGTGTAACCTACGCCCGTTTTGCGCTCGGTTCGGGCAAGGGCATGTTCTTCTTTGCTTTTCGGATGCAGAAACACTGGGAAATCTTTCCCCACGGCTTGAAATCCAGCACTTAGCATGGCTTGTGGGCTGCTGCCAACCACCACCCAATCACGGTCATATACCGGAAGCTGCAGTAATTGATCGCGCACAGCGCCGCCAACGAGGTAAATTTGCATCGTAGAGTCTCAAAAAAATTAGCGTGAATGGCATTGGCTAATCTTAGTCAGCAATGATACGTTGCACCCACTGTGATGAATAGGGTCAACAAGCATGTATCTGAACTTCTTTGGGTTTGTACGAATTACCGTTTTCTTATCGTCCCCAATGCGCGCTACCTCTACCTGAGTCAGCGTCATCAGGAAGCCATAGTACACCTGCAAGCCGGATTGGGCGATGGTGGTGGTTTTGCCATGCTCACCGGAGAAGTCGGGACAGGAAAAACTACTGTCGCGCGAGCGATTTTAGCCAGTCTACCGGGTAAAACCCGCGCAGGGATGATCCTCAACCCTACTTTCTCGGATCTGGAGCTGTTGGAAGCCATTTGTGATGAGTTCGAACTGAGCTATCCGAAAAAAGCGACCTTGAAGAAGCTGACTCAAATACTGCATGAGTTTTTGTTGGCCGAACATGCGCAAGGCATCCAAGTGCTGTTGATGATTGATGAAGCGCAGCACTTAGCACCGGATGTGTTAGAGCAACTACGCCTACTGACCAATTTGGAAACCGAGAGCCAT
The DNA here is from genome assembly GCF_000696385.1 of Vibrio metoecus. Classification (GTDB taxonomy): domain Bacteria; phylum Pseudomonadota; class Gammaproteobacteria; order Enterobacterales; family Vibrionaceae; genus Vibrio; species Vibrio metoecus. Next base: position 51,353 of record NZ_JJMN01000070.1, read on the forward strand.
AAATTGCTTAAGGTGCTGCTGATTGGTCAGCCGGAGTTACAAGAAAAGTTGCGAATGCCGCAGTTGCGTCAACTCGCGCAGCGCATTACCGGGCGCTACCATTTACTGCCGCTGAGTGAAGCGCAAAGCGCTGACTACATCCGATTTCGGCTTGAGCAAGCGGGGGGCAAGTGTTGAGCTGTTTAACCGCAAAGCCTGTCAATGGATTGCCCAGCAAACTCATGGTATTCCGCGCTTAATCAACCTAGTGTGTGATGCCGCTTTAAAGCAGGCGTATCAAGCAGGTGAGCAGGAACTGAGTTTGGATCGAATCAAACGTGCCAGCCAAGAAGTGATGAGTTTTCAATCTTCCGTTTATCAAGTGGCTTCTGCTAAGCCACCGGAACAGAAGTTGCCTTATCTTTCTAGCGCACTGGGTGGGATTGCGCTTGCGATTTTATTGGCATGGCAATTACCGCCCCAGCTTGATCGGGTAATGCAAGACTATTTTCCCGCACCAGAGATGGTGCCCCCGACTGAGCAGAGGATTTTCCCTACAACCATTGCGCACGGCGTTACTGGGTGCGACCAGTAGCGAAGATGCCGTTGAAACACTATACGCGGTATGGGGTTATCAAGCCTCGGTAGTGGACAGGTTTTGCCAATCGAAGCCGGATGCCTTGCTCTGGTGTGAGCAGCAAACCGGAGATTGGGCGAGTTTACAAGCGTATGATTTGCCTGCGGTACTGACATTAGTGATTGATGAAGTGCGCACTTATGCGGTGTTGTACCGGTTAAGTGGTGATGATGCAGAACTCTTGGTGGGTGGTCAGCGTTATCGGATTGCTCGCCAGTGGCTTGAGCCATTATGGCGTGGCCAATATGCACTGTTATGGCAAGGCGGATTTTCTCGCACTTTAAAGCAAGGAATGCGAGGAGATGATGTGGCCTTGTTGGAAAGTAAATTGGCGCAAGTATTAGGTGAGCCAGAACGCTCTACCGATCTGTTTGATAAGGATATTTCGCGTAAGGTTGAGTTATTTCAACGTTGGCAGAGTATGCATGTTGATGGCATTGCGGGAAAACAAACTCTGCGTCGTTTAGAACTGTTGACTCAGCAGCAAGCGCCGAGTTTGAAGGAGGAAGGCTAATGTCAAAAGTGATGAATGCCTTGAAGCAATCTCAACAAGAGTACCTGCAGGCTCAGCCAGCCACCTATCGCACTTCTACAGAACAAGATCTGAGTACCTCGACCTCATCGCGCTGGTTGCACTTAATGCTGTGGCTAGTGCCGGGGGTAGTCACTGCGGGAGTGATGATTTACCAACGTTATGAGCAAGTGCAGCAGGAAGTCGCAACACGGCAAACCGAGCCGAGCATTGTACAGGTCGATGCCCCGTTGGAGCGTTTGGCTTACCCAGAATGGAGCGATCTGCAACCCACTTTTATTGAGCCTGTATTGACCCAAACGAGCAGTGTGGAGGATTCCATCTCTCTTGAGGAAAAGACCATAACGCCCCCCGCAACTTTAGAAACATCACCGCAACCGGCAGAAAATGATGGTTTGAGCGATCTGGATTTAACCCAGCTCTCGCCGGAATTAGCATTGCGAGTTCAAGCCATCATGCGTGATCAACCGGTGCCAGCCGCCGCTAAGCCAGAGTCTTCGGTGGTGGCGCTCACTCAGCACAGCGATCGTTACCAAGGCCGTTTACCCGCACTGAATTTCCAGATGCATGCCTTTTCCAGTAATGAACAAAAACGCTGGGTGAAAGTAAATGGTGTTGAACATCGTGAGGGGGAGATGTTAGCTCCCGATGTGAAGTTAGAAAGCATTAAACCGCAAAGCAGTGTGATTCTATTTGCTGGCGAGCAGATAGAAATTCCCGCACTGCATGATTGGAAAGGCTAAGCTGCGATAAAGTGGAAGTATAAAAAACGGTCACAGAAGTGACCGTTTTTTATTACCTTTGCGTCGTAAGGGGCTATTATGCCCAGCCTGCAGGGTGGCGTTTACGACGTGGAATGATATGTGGCAATACAAGACCAAGCAGTAAACCAATACCAGCAACACCACCACCGTAAGTGAAGTATTTCAGCAATAGGTCTTCTTTTTGTCGTATCGAGCTTTGCGCGCAGTTCACGAATTTCTGTTTGTGATTCCGTCAACTGCTTGCTGATATCGCCATAGCTGCGTTCTAGATCGGCGATTTGTTGATTGCGTAATTCGAGTGATTCCGCCAGCCCAGTTTTTTCACTATCGGCATTTTGACGCGCATTCGCGAGCTGATTCTTCACTTCTGCCAGTTCTTTTTCTAGAGCTGGTAAACGCAATGCCGTGCTGACTTCACGGGTCACAAAACGGCTTTCTACCCAACCTGTACGGCCGCGCTCATCAGCAATCTGGCTGTAACCACTCTCTTTGTTAACGTCGAGCAGCTTAACCTTTTCCCCCGCATCAATGCTGCCAAGGATACGGTATTGGTTATTTGGGCCTGAATGCATGTAAGTGAAGAGTTTGTCCGCGATGTAGCGGTCTTGCGCGAACGTTGGTGCGGCCAACATGGATAAGAGCACCATGCAGATCAGTTTTTTCACAGTAAATCCCTTAATTTAAAGATAGATTTGGCGGTAAGTCTCATAAAGTTTGTGGCAAATAGTATGCAGTTTTGGCAAGCGCTGCAACAAAGAAGGGAGGCAAAGCCTCCCTTTCTGTGCGATTGAGTCAATAATGACCGTTCGCTAACACTACGCTTACGTGTCGTTTAGCCGACAAACACGGCCTGAATTGCGTAGAAGAAAACGACGGCCAGTAGGGCACCCGCAGGAAGCGTGATAACCCAAGACGCAACGATATTACGTACTACACCGAGGTTCAGTGCGGCAATTCCGCGCGCAAAACCCACACCCAGTACCGCACCCACCAGTGTTTGTGTGGTTGAGATAGGTAGACCCGTACCTGAAGCCAAAACCACCGTTGAAGCGGTTGCTAACTGAGCGGCAAAACCACGGCTTGGAGTCAATTCTGTAATGCCAGTACCGATAGTTGCCATTACTTTGTGACCTAATGTCGCGAGACCCACAACGATACCGAAGCCGCCCAATGGCAGAATCCACCATGCGATAGAGCTTTTCGCGGCCACTTCGCCCATGTGTTCAACGGTTGAAACGACTGCTGACAAAGGACCAATCGCGTTTGCTACGTCATTTGAACCGTGAGCAAAAGCCATCGCACATGCGGTGATGACCATCAGTGTGCTGAAAATGCTTTCCACACCTGAAAACCCATGGTCTTCATCGCGATTAGCAAATTTCTTCTGAATGTACAGGTAACCGCCGACCATCACGATGGCAGAAACGACGGCTGACCACATCCAAGCTTCTGGGTTAGTCAGGTGTAAACCCACGTGCTTGAGACCTTTCTTGATCGTAACCAGTGCAATCACCATGGTGGTGATAAACATGTACACAGGTACAAAACGTTTCGCGTTGATCAGCGGCTTTTCCGTATCGAAAATGAGGCTTTGTGCACTAACGAATATGAGATAAGCAAAGAAGCCTGAAATCACCGGAGTAACGATCCAGCTACCGACAATACCTTGTACTGAGCTCCAATCGACCGCTTCCGTGCCAACAGACACACAAGCAAAACCGATGATGGCACCGATGATTGAGTGAGTGGTAGAGACAGGCCAACCCATGTAAGAGGCGACGAGTAGCCAAGTACCTGCAGCCAGCAATGCTGACATCATGCCGTAAATCAGCACATCAGGCTTATCGGCGAAAAGAGAGGTTTCAATAACCCCATTACGGATAGTTTCTGTTACTTCGCCACCGGCTAAATAAGCGCCTGCGAATTCAAAAATCATCGCAATAATAATAGCTTGTTTAACGGTGAGCGCTTTTGACCCTACGGAAGTGCCCATTGCATTGGCGACGTCATTCGCACCAATACCAATTGCCATCAAGAAACCGAAGACTGCTGCCACAATAATCAAGACGGTGCCGTAGTTCGCAAGGATTTCCATCGTAATACCTAGTTGTTGATAACAAGCGGAGCAACCTTGGCTTGTTTTTGACGCACATAACGACCTTCAGCGTAGAAAATACTCATCGCCTAGCAGGTCGTCATACTGTGGTTGCTCTTCGTTATTTGGTTAACTTTAACTTTAAATTTAAGAACGAGAGAGCATCAGCTCTAAGCGAGCGCCAACGCGCTGCGCTTGGTCGGCAATGCCGCCCATCCATTCCAGAATTTTGTACAAGAACATCACATCGATAGGGTTCATTCTCGATTCGATGGCCATCAATTGTTGGCGCAGGCGAATCTGCATGCTATCGGTGTCATCTTCAATCACATCCAGTTGATGGATCATTTCAGCCACGAGCGTTACCTCACGACCTTTGAATCCAGTTTCCAATAACTCGTCGAGCTCGTTGATCACATTCTGCGCTTGGTTAGCCGCGTCTAAACAACGTTTAACGTAAGCGATGAAGTTTTCTTGGAGAGGCTCAGGGATGACAAGCTGACGGCCATATACACGGCCCGCAATGTCTTTGGCGAGGTTTGCGAGTTTATCCTGTTGAGTAAGAAGCTCAAGCATGTCACTACGATCAACAGGCATGAACAAACCGCGAGGAAGTTTAAGACGAATTTCACGCTTTAACACGTCAGCTTCTTTCTCAAGATGAGAAATCTGTGCACGAATTTCACCTGCTTTTTCCCAATCACCTTTGTTACAGACTTCAAAGAAGTTGATCAGATGAGAGCAGCATTCATTCACGCACACAACGTGGCGTTGCAAAGGCTTAATCGGGGACTTTGCAAATAACCCCATGATTGTATTTACTGGCATGGTCATTCAACCTAATAGCTATAACCTTGAAATAACATACACCATAATATGGTGAAATGTTGAGCGTTGGCTATAAAGGCGCGCATGTTAACCCAAACATCGTCGCAATAAAACTGTTTTAGATCATGATTGGGCGGATATTTCTCTCTTGCTCCGCTGTCTATAAGGCAATATCCTGTCGGCATCTGCATCGAAAGGTATAACTATGGAAACCGAGATAGAACTGAAGTTTTTTGTTTCTCCAGAATTTTCAACGATTTTAAGCGCTAAGATTTCTGAAACCAAAGTACTTCAGCATAGCTGTCGGGAGTTAGGAAACACTTACTTTGATACCCCCGATAACTGGTTACGTCAGCATGATATTGGATTGCGCATCCGTCGTTTTGATGACGTCTATGTCCAAACGGTGAAAACCGCAGGTCGTGTGGTCGCCGGTTTACATCAGCGCCCAGAGTTCAACGCTGAACATCACAGCAACGACCCTGATCTCTCTTTGCATCCTGCGGATATCTGGCCGCAAGGAAAAGACCTCTCTCAATTACAAGCGGAGCTTATGCCGTCTTTTTCTCAACCAACTTTACCCGTGAACAATGGCTGATTGGCATGGCTGATGGTAGCCAAGTCGAAGTCGCCTTTGACCAAGGTGTGGTGGTGGCGGGCGATCGCCAAGAACCGATTTGTGAAGTAGAGCTTGAGCTTAAGTCAGGCCAAACGGATGCTCTATTTACACTGGCGCGCCAGCTGTGTGAACTCGGTGGTATGCGTTTAGGTAACCTTAGTAAAGCTGCGCGCGGTTATCGCTTAGCCGCCAATTATTCGGGGGATGAAATCCAACCGATGGCGTTGGTCAGTGTTGATAAGAATGACACCGCAGAATCTTGCTTTATTCGTGCTTTGGAACATGCGTTAGCGCACTGGCATTACCATGAACAGATTTACACGGAACGTGAAGCGGTGGCTGCGCTGCATGAGATTCGCCATGCGGTGAGTTACCTGCGCCAACTGCTTTCTGTCTACGGAGGCATTATTCCGCGCCGTGCCAGCGCCATTTTGCGCCAAGAGCTGAAATGGTTAGAACAAGAGCTGCAGTGGCTGAAAGAGTTTGAGTATCTGGAAAGCCTGCAAGAAGATAAAGGTTATGCACTGCGTAAACTGGATGCTCGTAAGTTTCTCGTTACCGCACTGAAAACCTTACAAGAAAGCCTACCGCAGCGTGAGGATACACTCCGTTTGCTCAGTAGTGCTCGCTACACCGGCTTGTTGCTCGATTTAAGTCGCTGGGTACTGACTCGTGGTTGGCAACCGTTCTTGGATGACAAAGCACGTGAGAAAATGGCGCTGTCACTCGAAGCCTTCTCCGTGAAACAACTCGACCGCACATGGGCTGAGCTGATGGAGGCCTTCCCTCCGGGTAAAGCGTTAACCGTACAAGAGTATGTGGATCAGCAGTATCGCCTAATGCGTAACCTGTACACCGGCGTCAGTTTTGCGGGCTTGTATGATGCAGAGGATCGCCAAGCATTCCGTATGCCATGGGCGGATTTATTGCATGGTATCGATGATTTATTGCGCTTGAAGCCCTTAGAGCGTTTGGTCGATTTACTGCAAGATGAAGAACAAGATCAACTTAAGCGTTGGTTGATTCGCCAAGAGAACTCGATTTTGCATGCCATGGAGCAAAGCCGCACTATGGGTGTTGAAGCACATCCTTATTGGCGTGAATAAGCCTTCTCATATTGAGATAAATTCAACAATCGTGCGCAAACGGATCAGGGAGGCTTAGGCCTCCCTGATTGCGATCAAAGGTCTAGCAATCCCTGTCACAGGATGAAAAAGACTTTAGCTTTAGCGGTTTAGGCCGATAGCAAGGTAAGACGATAGTAAAGTCGAGGGCGAGCGTTGTTCGGAAGCGGGCAAAGATCACAAATTATTTTCCTAAACGAAAGAATTAGCGATATTCCGCGCATTGGCTTGGCTTTATCTTTGTTATCATCACCGTCGATTTATTTAAGGGGCCATGTTTGGCTGCCAACTGTTTTGTCACTCAGTCTCAACAATATGGAGTAAGGATAATGACAACGATGTCGTTTAAACCGTGGGAGCGCCTGATCACCGATATTCGCCTTGTGCCTAAAATGGTGATGTTAATGGTGTTCAGTACGGCGTTGATCGTTGGCAAACAACTTTGGGATCGCCCCATACTTTTTACCAATCCTTATTGACCGCAACCAATAGCGTTGAAGTCGCGCAGCAGCATTACGATAACTACCTTGTGCAAGTGTTTTGGCAAACGCTGTTGTTGATTGCAGTATTCGTGGTGCTCTTGTTGTTTGCCGCTCGCGTCATGTTAAGACAAACCCAGTATCTCAATGATGCGATCAAGTTGATGGCACAACGCAACTTATCTGAACCGATCAATATGGATTGTAAAGATGAGTACGGCGATGTGGCACGAGAGCTAGAAAAAACTCGCCGCCAGCTACAAGATTTGATCCGTATGCAGATGAATGCCTCACAAGAGCTGACTTCGCTAACGGAAGTCATGACGATGAGCATGTCGGAAACCAAAGACTCGGCGCAAGAAGAGTTCAACGAAATTGACCAATTGGCGACGGCGATGAGTGAGATGTCGTCAACGGTCCAAACTGTGGCAGAACATGCGCAGAGTGCCTCTTCGCTCACGGAAAATGCTTCGCAGCAAGCTAAAACTGGGCAACAGTTTGTCAAAAGCACCATCAGCAAAATGAGTGAACTGTCGAAAGACATCAGCTCTTCTGCGCAAGCCGTCAATCAGGTGGAAGAGCGAGTGGTGGCGATCAGCAGCGTAGTCGGGACGATTCGCGGTATTTCAGAACAGACCAACTTGCTTGCGCTTAACGCGGCGATTGAAGCTGCGCGTGCTGGTGAAGCAGGACGTGGTTTTGCGGTGGTTGCCGATGAAGTGCGTAACTTGGCTCAACGTACGCAAAATAGCGACAGTGGAAATCCAAGAGATGATTTCTCAACTGCAAAACAGCGCCAACAGTGCGGTGGATTTAATGGAGAAAAGCGTGGTGCAAGCCGCCGATGGGGTTGAGCTGATCACCAACGCGGGCAGTGAACTGGATGGCATCGTGAACCAAGTTCAGCAGCTCAACGACATGAACTTCCAAATTGCGGCGGCGGCGGGTCAGCAAAGCAGCGTGGCAGAAGAGATGAATGAAAATCTCAATAATGTGCGTGAGTTGGTGGAAGGCTCCGTGACGGTGATGACCGAGCTACTGGAAACTTCAGAAATCATGCAAAACAACGCCGAAGAGTTGGACCGCAAGATCACTGCCTTTCGTGTGTAACTGATCACGATGCTTATCAACTGAAAATATTTCGAGTAAAACGCCCACAACTGTTCTGTGGGCGTTTTTTTTAAGCCTGAGTTTGCGATATAACTAGTGAACATTCAAAGACAAGGAAGCATCATGTCACTGCCCAGCGCGCTTTTGCCTACCGCCGAGTTGCATTATCAATCATTGATTTCTGATCATCCGCAAGTCGCGAATTGGCCTTCGACTTTAGTGAGTCAATTGCATTATGTGCTCGGTTTGAGTCAATTTGTGGCACAAACCTTACAGCGTGATGAGCACTTGTGTCAGGTGCTCCCAACCTTATTGGCGCAACCAAGCCGTGAGCAGGACTACCGTACAGAGCTCGCCCAGTGGTTAACCGAGTGTCAGGATGAAACGGCAGCACAAAAACGTCTACGCCAGTTTCGTAACCAAGAAATGGTTTATATTGCGTGGCGTGATTTCTGTGCGAGTTGGACATTAGAAGAGAGCCTTTCTCACCTTTCCCAACTGGCGGAAGCACTGATTTTTGAAAGCTACCAATGGCTTTATCAACGCTGCTGTCTGGAAATGGGTACGCCATGCAATGCGCAAGGTGAAGCTCAGCCGATGCTGATCATTGGCATGGGTAAACTCGGTGGTGGTGAGCTCAACTTTTCTTCCGATATCGATTTGATTTTCACTTATCCCGAGAATGGTGAAACGCAAGGCGCGCGCCGCTCGATTGCCAATGCGCAATTTTTCACGCGCTTAGGTCAGCGCTTGATCAAACTGCTCGATCAATCCACGCCGGATGGTTTTTGTTACCGAGTGGATATGCGTTTGCGTCCGTTTGGCGACAGCGGTCCACTGGCGATGAGTTATGCCGCATTAGAGGATTACTACCAAGAGCAGGGGCGTGACTGGGAGCGCTACGCGATGATCAAAGCGCGAGTGATGGGGCGGGAAATGTACCCGCAATACCAAGAACTGCGCCAGATGCTGCGCCCATTCGTGTTTCGTCGTTACATTGACTTCAGTGCGATTCAATCCCTACGCCGAATGAAATCGATGATCAGCAGCGAAGTGCGCCGCCGAGGTTTGAGCAACAACATCAAGCTCGGTGCTGGCGGCATTCGTGAAGTGGAGTTTATCGCGCAAGTGTTCCAATTGATTCGTGGTGGACGTGAGCCAAGCTTACGTAAACGCGGCTTGCTAGAAACACTTGATGCGATTGCGGAGCTTGAGCTGCTGACGAAGGAACAAGTCCAAGATCTGCGTGATGCCTACCGCTTTTTACGTCGTTTGGAAAATTTGTTGCAAGCGATGGCGGATAAGCAAACCCAAACACTGCCCGATAAAGAAGATGATCAACTGCGCCTTGCGGTAGCGATGGGCTTGGCTGACTGGCCGAACTTGCAACAACAAGTGAGTGAACAAATGCAGCGTGTGCATAACGTGTTTGCGACCTTGATTGGTGAAGAAGATGAGGATGAAGAGCAAGCGGTGGCTCGTCATTTCCATGAATTGTGGGATATGGCACATAAGCCTGAGGTGATTGAACACATTATCCAACAAGATCTTGGCTTGCTTGATGGCGCAGAGCAGATCCGAACGATCACCCAATTTAAAGAGGATCTCGCTAAACGCACTATTGGCCCGCGTGGGCGTGAGGTGCTTAACCGACTGATGCCCAAAGTCTATCAAGCGATCTTTGCTCATCCAGAAGCGGAGTTTGGCGTTTCTCGCGTGTTGGCACTGCTACATAGCATTGCCACGCGTACCACTTACCTTGAACTGCTTGATGAACACCCTGCCGCATTAGTGCAGTTGGTGCGCTTGTGTACCGCCAGCCCGATGATTTCAGAGCAATTGGCTCGTTATCCGATCTTGCTCGATGAGTTGATTGATCCACAGCATCTGTATAACCCGATCCCGCTTGAATCCTACAAAACGGAGTTGCGTGATTTCCTCGCACGTATTCCGGAAGACGATATGGAGCAGCAGATGGAAGGGCTGCGCCAGTTTAAACAGATCTCTATTCTGCGCATTGCTGCGGCGGATATTGCGGGCGCATTACCAATCATGAAAGTCAGTGATCACTTAACTTACCTTGCCGAGGCGATTGTGGAAGCGGTGATCAGCCAAGCGTGGTTACAAGTGAGCAGTAAATATGGCGAGCCGACTCATCTTAAAGATCGTGATGGCAAAGGTTTTGCCGTGGTGGGTTATGGCAAAGTCGGCGGCTGGGAGCTAGGTTATAACTCCGATCTCGACATCGTCTTTATGCACGACTGCCCGGTTGAAGTGAACACCGACGGCGAGAAAAGTATTGATGGCCGCCAGTTCTATCTGCGTTTAGCGCAGCGCATCATCCATATTTTCTCTACCCGTACGGCATCTGGCATTTTGTATGAAGTCGATACCCGATTGCGTCCCTCCGGAGCTTCCGGCCTGCTGGTGAGTCCAACGGATGCCTTTGATGAATATCAGCACAAAGAAGCGTGGACATGGGAGCACCAAGCACTGGTTCGTGCCCGCATGATTTATGGGGATGAGCCTCTGCAACAAGCCTTTGCAACGATACGTCATGAGATTCTCTGTTTGCCGCGTGAGGAACAAAAACTCAAACAAGAGGTGGTCGATATGCGGATCAAAATGCGCGATCACCTCGGCGGCAAAAAAAGCTGGGGCGTTTTTATGCTCAAGCAAGATGAAGGGGGAATTACCGATATTGAATTTTTAGCGCAATATCTGGTCTTACGCTTTAGTCATCAACAACCTAAGCTGACCCGTTGGTCAGATAATGTGCGCATTTTTGAATCCTTGATGAATCATCAAGTGATGGAGGAATCACAAGCCTTGGCATTGACCCATGCGTATACCAGCATGCGCGACCAAATTCATCGTCGTAACCTACTCAATCAATCGGCGGATGTGCGTGATTCCCAATTTGTGCTTGAACGTGAACAAGTGATACAAGCTTGGCAGCAGTGGCTCAGTTGAGCACTTCTGCCGCCTAGGCGGCTGTGATAAACTCCGCCCCAATCGGATTATTGGAGATTGAGAATGAAACCAGTCCTACCTGACTACAGCAAAGCGGGTGTGTTAATTGTCGGTGATGTGATGCTTGATCGTTACTGGTATGGCCCTACTGGCCGTATCTCACCGGAAGCCCCTGTGCCAGTGGTAAAAGTAGAGCAGAGTGAAGAGCGTCCTGGTGGTGCAGCTAACGTTGCGATGAACATTGCCTCTTTAGGTGGCCATGCACATATCATTGGCCTGACTGGGCAAGATGAACCGGCGAGTGTGTTAACCGATAAGCTGACCTCGTTGAAGGTTCATTGTGATTTTGTCGCGCTGCCGAATTACCCGACCATCACTAAATTGCGTGTATTGAGCCGGGGTCAGCAACTGATCCGTCTGGATTTCGAAGATAAGTTTGAAAATACCGATGCGCAGTTGATCTTATCGCGCATGGAAAGTGCCTTGTCTAACGTTCGTGCAGTGATCTTGTCTGACTACGCCAAAGGTGCGCTAGAGCACGTGCAGCAATTCATTCAAAAAGCCAATGCAGCGGGTGTTCCCGTGTTTATCGATCCCAAAGGCAGCGATTTTGAACGCTACCGTGGTGCATCACTCCTCACGCCAAATATGTCTGAGTTTGAAGCGGTAGTGGGTAAAGTGAAATCAGAGCAAGAGCTGGTAGAAAAAGGCTTTGCGCTGATTGAACAGTTTGATCTGGGGGCATTACTGGTCACTCGTAGTGAACACGGTATGACACTGCTCCGCCGTGGTATAGAGCCTTTCCATTTACCAACCCAAGCCAAAGAAGTGTATGACGTGACGGGCGCGGGCGATACGGTGATTTCTGTGCTAGCGGCTTCTGTTGCGGCAGGCAAAGCGCTCGATGAAGCTTGCGCTCTGGCTAACGCCGCTGCCGGTGTTGTGGTCGGTAAACTGGGTACATCAACCGTTTCAACGATTGAATTGGCAGAAGCGGTACACGGTAGCAAAGACACCGACTATGGCGTGATCAGCGAAGATGCACTGATTGAAGCCGTGAAGAAAGCGCAAGCTCGTGGCGAAAAAGTGGTGATGACTAACGGCTGTTTTGACATCTTGCATGCCGGTCATGTTTCCTATCTTAACCATGCAGCAGAACTGGGCGATCGCCTGATAGTTGCCGTTAACACAGATGAATCGGTAAAACGCCTGAAAGGCCCTGGCCGTCCTGTGAATAGCACCGATCGTCGTATGGCGGTATTGGCAGGTCTTGGCGCTGTAGACTGGGTAGTGCCATTTGGTGAGGATACACCACAACGTTTGATCGCAGCCGTTTTACCTGATTTATTGGTTAAAGGTGGCGATTACAAACCAGAAGATATTGCCGGCGGGCAAGAAGTGATTGCGGCTGGCGGTGAAGTCAAAGTTCTGAACTTTGAAGAAGGTTGTTCAACAACCGAAATTATTGAAGCGATCAAAGGTGGCCGCGGTTAATTCTGCGCCACAAATCACGCGCCGTTTATCACTCTCGTGAATAAACCAATAGCAAAAGGGGCCAAAACGGCCCCTTCGTTTTTCTAGTCTAATTCGTGTCACGAATTACTTTTTCGCGACTTTCAAACCCGCATTCACATCCATGATGTCTTGCTCACTCAGAGTACCAACCGCTTGGCGCAGTTGCAGCACACTCAGAATATAATCATAGCGAGCGTTAGACAGGTTTTTGTTGGCATCGTACAGACGACGTGTAGCGTCGAGCACGTCAACAATGGTACGTGTACCCACATCAAAACCCGCTTCGGTCGCTTCCAGTGCTGACTTCGCTGAAATCACTGCTTGTTCGTAGGCACGCAGTGCACCAATTGAAGCATTAATGTTGTTGTTGTACGCACGTACATCTTTAACCACTGAACGGTAAGCCGCTTCCAGATCTTGGCTCGCAGCCACATAAGCAAATTCAGCCTGCTTGGTCTGTGAAGTTGTATTACCACCTGTGTACAAAGGAACCGACAGATTCACACCGATTTTGAAATCGTTGTACTCTTCGCTAGAGCTGCCTTTGGCATTGTCGTTACTGTTGTTACCATAGTCATAGCCGCCATTTAGAGTGAGCGATGGCAGGTGGCCAGAGCTAGCAAGCGAGATATTATCGCGCGCCACGTCTTGGCTAATACGAGCCGACAATAGTGACAAGTTCTGCTGCTGGGCTTTCTCGATCAGTGCTTCTGTTGAGTCAGTAGTACGACTTGCCGCAAAACGCTTGGTGTCTAATACCGCTAGCTTCGAATATTCTTGGCCAGTGATTTCACGTAGGGTTTCGTAGCTGTTGGTCAAACTGTTTTCTGCCAACACTTCATCGGCTAATACACCATCATATTGTGCTTGTGCATCATGCACGTCGGTAATCGCTGACAAACCGACTTCAAAACGCTGTTTAGTTTGCTCAAGTTGACGACCTACGGCGGCTTTTTCTGCACGCACAAATTCTAGGTTATCTTGAGCGCGTAGCACTTCAAAATAAGCGTTTGCAACACGTAAGATTAAGCCTTGTTGCGCTGCAGCATACTGAGAGTCTGCTTGGCGGGCTTTTTTCTCAGAAGTATCGAGGCTGATCCAGCTTGAACGTTGATACAGCTCTTGCGAGAAGCTGATGCCCGCGGTAAAGAGATCGCTTTCGCGTAGATCTTGATCACTACGGTTTACATTGTAGCCAGCTTTCAAATCGATTTGTGGCAAAAGAGAGCTGCGGCTTGAGGTAACCGCTTCAAACGCTGCATCACGTTGAGCCGCTACACTAAGTAACTGGGGATCATTTTCTTTCGCTTGGTTATAAATCTCTGCCAGGTTTTCTGCCCAAACGGCAGAGCTTAGTGTGCCTAGCGCAGCACTAACAAATAATGGAAGCAGTTTTTTCATCGGTCCTATTCCTGACGTGATGTGAAAGGATTTATTCCTCAAGAGTTTAACTCAAATTGGTGGTAATTCACCCGAAACTTTGCACTTTTTTACACTTAACTATCCACTTGTGCAATAAAATTTATGACCCACTTAAAAAATAAAATAAATTTTATATAAAAAGTTGAGTCACCACTTGGTGGTCGGCAAATTCCGCGAGTAAACTATAAAATTCTCTATATAGGAGGTACGAATGCAAGACGCGAATCAGCAGCCAGTCTCTTTTAATAAGAAAGATGTCGAAATCCTTAATAAAGAGACACTATTTAAAGGTTTCTTCCGCATGATTAAGTATCGCTTCAAGCATAAACGCTTTGCGGGGGGCTGGAGTGAGCCGATCGAGCGAGAGATGTTTGAACGTGGTCATGCCGCTGCGATGCTGCCGTACGATCCTATTCGTGACCAAGTAGTGATCATTGAGCAGATCCGCGTGGGAGCGTTAGAACATGAACAGCCTTGGCAACTGGAAATTGTTGCAGGGGTCATTGATACCGAAGAAAGCTCTGAACAAGTCGTACGCCGTGAGGCGATGGAAGAGGCGGGGCTAGCAGTGGGGCGGATTGAGAAAATCACCTCTTACTATCCTTCTTCTGGGGGATGTTCTGAAAAGTTGGATGTTTTTATTGGTGAGGTCGACTGTTCACAAGCCGGTGGTATTCATGGTTTAGACTGTGAAGGTGAAGACATTAAAGTGCACGTGATGAGCCGTCAGGATGCCTACCAATTGGTTTTGCAAGGACGAATTGAAAATGGTGCTTCAATCATTGCCTTACAGTGGTTGGAGCTGAATTATCAGCCATTACAACAGCAATGGCAGTAATAAGTGATGAGTCAATTGACAGCAAGAAAACCTTATCATGTTGATCTTCCTGAATTAATGCGGGTATATGAGACCAACTACGCCAAACTGAATGCTCTGTTGCCTGTGCAGCCGGAGGTCGGTGATGTACGTTGTTATCAAGCTGCTCAAATGACTTATCAACTGGAAGTGCTAGAGGTCACAAAGTACACAACTTTGTTGGAGATTTGTCAAAGTGATGACTTGTCAGTATTTCCATTGCCAACTATGTCTGTCAGGCTGTACCACGATGCTCGCGTGGCCGAGGTGTGCGCCAGTGAACAATTAGGGCGAGTGCTACCACGTTATGACTATCCGAACGAAAACATGGTGCAACCCGACGAAAAAGTACAACTGAATCGTTTTTTAGGTGATTGGCTAACTTTTTGCCTTAAGCATGGCATTAGCCGTAGCCCGATCTCCCTATCACAATAAATAACAGAGTTAGGTTTACCGATTTTGAAAGTGTCGTCTCAATCAGAGGATTCATCCGTCAAGCTTGTTCAGATCACGGACACACATTTGTTCGCCGCTGAGAATGGGAGCTTGCTTAGCGTGAATACGGCTGACAGTTTTGCTGCTGTGGTTGCGGCCATTGGTGAAGAAAAGGTGGTGTTTGATGCCATTCTCGCCACGGGCGATATCTCGCAAGACCACACCGCTGAGTCTTATCAGCGTTTTGTCTCGGGGATTCAGCCATTACAAAAAAACTGTTATTGGTTACCGGGCAATCATGATTACAAACCTAGCATGCAGAGTGTGCTGCCTACGGATCAAGTTCAGGCACAAGAACAAGTATTACTCGGTGAACATTGGCAAATGGTGTTGCTTGATTCGCAAGTGACAGGTGTACCGCATGGCAAACTGAGTGAGCAGCAGTTACAACTGCTGGATAATAAACTGACCGAGTATCCAGAACGCCACACTTTAGTTCTGCTGCATCATCATCCGCTCTTGGTGGGAAGCGCTTGGCTTGATCAACACACACTCAAAGAGAGTGAGCGTTTTTGGGATGTCGTCGCCAAGCACCGTAATGTGAAAGCCATTGTGTGTGGCCATGTGCATCAGGATATGGATCGTCTTCATCTTGGCGCGCGTGTGATGGCAACCCCATCAACCTGTGTGCAGTTTAAGCCCAATTCACAAGATTTCGCGTTAGACAACTGCTCGCCGGGTTGGCGTGAGTTGACGTTGCATGCCGATGGGCAAGTGAGCACCCAAGTGAAGCGACTTAAACAAGGCCGCTTCTTACCTGACTTTAACTCGAACGGATACTGATATGACTGCCCGCCCTGCATTGCTGCTTTACATCCACGGTTTTAACAGCTCACCTTTGTCACACAAAGCGCAAGTGATGCAGCAGTATTGCCAGCAGTATCGGCCTGATATCAAAGTCGTAGTGCCCAAATTACCGAGCTTTCCTGCGCAAGCGGCGCAGCATTTACTATCGGTGGTGGAACAATATCGTGCGCAATATCGGATCGGGCTGGTGGGCAGTTCATTAGGCGGTTATCTCTCCACTTGGTTAAATGCCCAATTTGGCTTTCGTGCGGTCCTGATCAATCCCGCCGTCAAACCTTACGAGCTATTAGCCGATTTCCTTGGTGAGCAAATCAATCCTTATACGCAAGAGCACTATGTGCTCAAGGCTTGTCATATTGATGAGTTGAAAGCCTTGGACACCCCCACTCTTAAGCAGCCAAGCGATTTTTGGTTACTGCAGCAAAAAGGCGATGAAGTGCTCGATTACCGACAAGCGGTGGACAAATACCGAGCCGCCAAGCTGACGCTGGAAGAAAATGGCGACCACAGTTTTGTCGATTTTGAGCGATATCCAAAGCAGATCATTGAATTTCTCGACCTTTGATTGATAGCCGACTTTTACTGTTTGCGGAGTCAATCCGCGTTTTGCTGCGCAAAGCTTCATAAATTTACTTGATACTTGCGCTGTGCCCTTGACATCAGAGGGCGGCTTCCAGACTATGTTCCCCTTAGACTTTAGCGTGAAAGTTCCCAGTGACTGAGTGGCTTGCCGCGTGATCAACTCATGCGTTTGGCCTAAATACTCAACTTGGGTTGAGTTGGATGAACTGCCCCAAATTAATGCGATTTTTCGCACAATTCATACACAAAAAAACGGGTTTTCACACAGCGCTGATAAAGTTACCAATCATGAGCAAATAAAGCATTCCGTATTATGACTGAACAATATAATGCTGGCGCCATTGAGGTACTCAATGGCTTAGAACCAGTGCGTCGCAGACCGGGAATGTATACCGACACCACGCGCCCCAATCACCTTGGGCAAGAAGTGATCGACAACTCCGTCGATGAAGCGCTGGCCGGATACGCCTCCAAAATTCAGGTAATTCTCCATGCCGATCAATCACTCGAAGTGATTGATGATGGGCGAGGGATGCCCGTGGATATTCACCCCGAAGAGAAAGTTTCTGGGGTTGAACTTATCCTGTGCAAACTGCATGCGGGCGGCAAGTTCTCCAACAAAAACTACCAATTCTCTGGCGGCTTGCACGGGGTGGGTATTTCGGTGGTGAATGCGCTCTCCAAACGGGTAGAAGTGGCGGTGCGTCGTGATGGCCAAGTGTATGAAATCGCTTTTGAACATGGCGATAAAGTGACTGAGCTGACAGTTACTGGCACTTGTGGTCGTCGTAACACCGGTACTAGCGTCCATTTCTGGCCAGACACCAAATACTTTGACTCACCGAATTTCTCCGTATCGCGCCTGATTAATAACTTGCGAGCCAAGGCGGTACTTTGCCCTGGCTTAGAAATCATCTTTACCGATAAGGTGAATAACAACGAGCACCGCTGGTTGTACGAAGATGGCCTAAAAGACTATCTGGCCGAAGGGGTGAAAGGTTATACCTTACTGCCGGAAGAGCCGTTTACAGGCGAATTTACTGCGCAAACCGAAGCGGCAACGTGGGCGGTGATTTGGCTACCCGAAGGTGGCGAGCTGATCACGGAAAGCTACGTTAACCTGATCCCGACCGCGCAAGGCGGTACCCATGTCAACGGCTTACGCCAAGGCTTGCTGGATGCGATGCGCGAGTTTTGTGAGTTCCGCAACCTGCTGCCACGCGGGGTAAAACTGACGGGCGAAGACGTGTTTGATCGCTGCGCATATGTCTTGTCGATCAAAATGCAAGATCCGCAGTTTGCTGGCCAAACCAAAGAGCGCCTCTCTTCACGCCAATCGGCGGCGTTTGTATCCGGTGTGGTGAAAGACGCGTTCAGCTTGTGGCTGAACGAAAAACCACAACTGGCAGAGCAGTTAGCTGAAGTCTGTATTGCCAACGCGCACAGCCGAATGCGTGCCAGCAAGAAAGTGGTGCGTAAGAAGATCGCTTCAGGTCCTGCCTTACCAGGTAAATTGACTGACTGTACAGTGCAAGACCTTAACCGCACTGAACTCTTCCTGGTGGAAGGGGATTCGGCGGGCGGCTCGGCGAAGCAAGCGCGGGATCGTGAATTCCAAGCGGTAATGCCGCTGCGCGGTAAAATCCTCAATACGTGGGAAGTTTCTGCCGATCAGGTACTGGCTTCACAAGAAGTGCACGACATCTCGGTTGCTCTGGGGATAGATCCGGACAACGACAACCTCGAAGCACTGCGCTACGGCAAAGTCTGTATTCTTGCCGATGCGGACTCCGATGGTCTGCACATCGCTACTCTATTGTGTGCGCTGTTTACCCGCCATTTCCGCGCGCTAGTGAAAGCGGGGCACGTCTATGTTGCCATGCCGCCACTCTACCGCATCGACTGTGGTAAAGAAGTGTTCTACGCACTGGATGATCAGGAAAAAGAGGGCGTATTAGAGCGCCTGAGCCAGAAAAAAGCCAAAGTGAACGTACAACGCTTTAAAGGCTTGGGTGAAATGAACCCGCTGCAATTGCGTGAAACCACGATGGATCCCAACACTCGCCGATTGGTGCAACTGACCATTGATGATGCCGAAGCGACCGACGAGATGATGGATATGTTGCTGGGTAAAAAACGTGCGGATGATCGCCGTACTTGGCTGCAACGCAACGGCGATATGGCAGAGGTGTAACGAATGTCTACAGAAATCAGCTTTGATGGCGTTGAACAGCTGCCGCTGCGCAAGTTTACCGAAGACGCTTATCTCAACTATTCGATGTACGTCATCATGGACCGTGCGTTGCCTTACATTGGCGACGGTTTAAAACCGGTTCAACGACGTATTATCTACGCGATGTCCGAGCTGGGTCTTTCCGCATCGGCGAAATACAAAAAATCGGCACGTACCGTGGGTGACGTACTGGGTAAATACCATCCACATGGCGATTCAGCCTGTTATGAAGCTATGGTATTGATGGCGCAGCCATTCTCCTATCGCTATCCGTTGGTGGATGGTCAAGGTAACTGGGGGGCGCCGGATGATCCAAAATCGTTCGCGGCCATGCGTTATACCGAAGCCAAGCTCTCTAAGTTTGCGGAGATTCTGCTTAGCGAATTAGGCCAAGGCACGGTGGATTGGCAACCGAACTTTGATGGCACCATGCAAGAGCCGAAAATGTTGCCTGCGCGTCTGCCACATATTTTGCTGAATGGTGTCACCGGTATCGCGGTAGGTATGGCGACCGATATACCCCCGCACAACGTGCGTGAAGTGGCGGAGGCGACGATTCACCTCATTGATAATCCCAACGCGCCGCTGACCGATTTAATGCAATACGTCAAAGGCCCAGATTTCCCGACTGAAGCGGAAATCATCACCCCAACGGTGGAGTTAGAGAAAATCTACCGCTCCGGCCGTGGCAGCGTAAGAATGCGTGCTGTGTGGTGCAAAGAAGGGTCGGACATCGTGATCACCGCGCTGCCGCATCAAGTTTCTGGTGCGAAACTGCTGGAGCAGATCGCCGCGCAGATGCGTGCGAAGAAACTGCCGATGGTGGAAGACTTGCGCGATGAATCGGATCATGAAAACCCAACCCGTATCGTGATCGTGCCGCGCTCAAATCGAGTCGATTGCGATCTGTTGATGAACCACTTGTTCGCTTCAACAGATCTGGAAAAGAGCTTCCGCGTTAACCTGAACATGATTGGTCTCGACAATCGTCCTCAGGTTAAAGGTTTAGTGCAAATCTTGAGTGAGTGGATCACTTTCCGCCGTGAAACGGTACGCTCACGTCTGCAATACCGCCTCGATAAAGTGCTGGCTCGTTTGCACGTTTTGCAAGGTTTGCTGATCGCTTATCTCAACCTTGATGAAGTGATCGAGATCATCCGTACCGAAGACGATCCAAAAGCGGTGCTGATGGCGCGTTTCAACCTGACGGATATTCAAGCTGATGCGATCTTAGATACCAAGTTACGCCACTTGGCTAAACTGGAAGAGATGAAGATCCGCGGTGAGCAAGATGAGCTGGAAAAAGAGCGTAAAAAACTGGAAGAGCTACTCGGCTCTGAACGTCGCTTGAACAATCTACTTAAGAAAGAAATCAAAGCGGATGCGGACAAGTTTGGCGATGATCGCCGCTCACCACTAGTCGAACGCGAAGAAGCTAAAGCGCTAACCGAGCGTGACTTGATGCCAAGTGAAGCGATCACCGTGGTACTGTCTGAAAAAGGCTGGATCCGTCACGCTAAAGGCCATGACGTGGATGGCCAAAGCCTGAGCTACAAAGCGGGGGATAATTACCTGACCCATGCTTGTGGTAAGAGTAATCAGCAAGCGGTGTTTTTGGGCAGCGATGGCCGTAGTTACTCGCTTGAATCACACACGCTGCCATCGGCGCGTGGTCAAGGTGAGCCGATTACCGGACGTTTGAACGTCGCCGAAGGCACTACCATTCGTCAGGTTGTGATGGGTGAAGAAGATCAGCTCTGGCTGGTGGGTTCAGATGCCGGCTATGGCTTTGTGTGTAAAGGCGATGACCTGCTGTCGAAAAACCGCAGCGGTAAAGCTTTGATCAACCTGCCGGAAAACTCGGAAGTGATGACACCACAAGTGATTGCCGATCTGGATAAGGATGAGATTCTCGCGATTACCAACCAAGGCCGTATGCTGCTGTTCCCGATTAAGGATCTGCCGCAACTGAGCAAAGGTAAAGGCAACAAGATCATCAACATTCCTGCGGCGAAAGCCAAAACCCGTGAGGAAGTGTTGTCTAACCTGATGGTGTTGCCACAAGGCGCTTCAATTACCCTGTATGCGGGTAAACGTAAGCTAGGCTTGAAGGTGAGCGATCTGGATAACTTCCGTGGTGAACGCGGCCGCCGTGGCGCTTTGTTGCCCCGTGGCTTACAACGTGTGACCGCGATTGAGATTGAAACTTCAGCTGAGCCAGAGTCAACCCAGCATTCGGAAGATGAATAGACAAGAGGAGCCATTTGGCTCCTCTTTCTTTACTATCAAACCTGTGAACTAATACTGATCTTCTGACCAACCATCACTGTCGGACATATCCGGTGCGCCGGGAATGGCTTTTTCTTCATCTGCCCACTCACCAAAATCAATCATTTGACATTGTTTACTACAAAAAGGGCGGTGTGGGCTCTGTTCGCCCCATTCCACATCGGTGCCACATTGTGGGCATTTCACTATCGTGAGTTTTTTGGTCATAACACTGTCCTATTGAAAATAACAGCAATGGCTTACTGTCCAGCAAAGCCAAGTTCGCAAAATTCTTTCGAGAAAAACTAGCGAGGGTTTAGCAGCAAACCGCCAAATCAAACGCCACATCTTGGGTGCAAGCTTGCCCACTATAAAAGTCGATAAACTTGATGGCGAAACGGTTTTTGTGCCCAGAAATCATCGGGTACACACCGTATTCAAGAGGAATCGCAAGGCGCAGAATGTTGGCATCCTCCGCGTCACTTTGGTAGAAACCGTTGCTTGCCATGCGTGAGCGGTAATGGCCGGTTTCACGGGTCAATTTAAGCCACAGTTTCAGCGCATTGGAAAGTGGCGTGAGCGTTTGCATCCATTGCTGGGCATCGTGCATTTTTCGCTCAAGCGGCAAATGCAGCCAGTAATGCAGCGCAGGCAGATCAAAACAGCAGGATCCGCCGGGCAGATTAAAACGTTGTCGAATCGCACTCAAGAAGCGATCTTCCTTGAGTGATTGGCCAAAACGCTCCGCTCCCATCAAATCGCGATGAACTTCATCCACCTCGGCTAACAGAGATTTAAGCATCTCTTGGTCGACCCCTTCGACGTTAAGCCAACTGCGATAGGTTAAGCGTTGTTTTTCCATATCTTTCGCCAGTTCACTTTTGAGTTGGATTTGCTCAAAGATGTCGAGCATATCGAACAACGAGCGAAAGAAAAGTTGATGTTGAATCCCATCACTGAAAGTGGAGGATCGCTCCATCTGGTTAAGCAGCGCTTCCACACGCAAGTAGATACGTGTCTTTTCATTGAGAGGGTGTTCAAACTGGTGCGTGGTCATTGAGCTAGCCTTGGATTCTTTGCACTTATTCTCACAAATTTTGCCCGCTCATGGCTAGATACTTTTGGTGCAATAGTGTGATTTGAGGCAAAAGTTTCTGGTTTTCTGCGTCATTTTTGAGCACGTCATCGGCAATCGCCAAACGTTGTGCGCGTGAGGCTTGCGCAGCAAGGATCGCTAGCGCTTGTTCGCGTGAAACATTGTCACGCGCCATCGTTCGTTCGATTTGTATTTTCTCATCGACATCGACCACTAACACGCGATCGGCCATGCTTTGCAGTTGGTTTTCCACTAACAGTGGCACAATCAACAGACTATAAGGTGATGTGGTTTGGGTGAGTGCTTGGCGCATACCTTGGCGGATCATCGGATGCAGCAGTTGGTTGAGCCAGACTTTTTCATCAGGATCGGCAAAGATGCGTTCACGCAGCGCGGCACGATTGAGAGAGCCATCAGAGTGCAAGACCGATTGCCCAAAATGGGCGGCAATCGCTTTTAATCCTTCGGTTTCCGGTTCAACCACTTCACGTGCGATCACATCGGCATCGACCAGATCAATGCTAAATTGTTCGTGAAACAGGTTGGCGATGGTGGTTTTGCCACTGGCGATACCGCCAGTTAATGCCACGACAAAACTCATAATGGTTGTCCTACCCAAGTGGTGAAGTACCAATCAATTACCTTATCGCCCCACAGCAAGGCAAACCATCCGGCGATAGCTAAATAAGGACCAAATGGAAAAGCCATATCGATGCCTTTTTTCTGTTGGCGCAGTTGGATTAAACCGAAAATTACGCCGACTACGGATGAGAGCAGCACGATAACCGGCAACTGCTGCCAACCCAACCAAGCGCCCAGTGCCGCGAGTAATTTGAAGTCGCCATAGCCCATGCCTTCTTTGCCGGTCAGCAGTTTAAACAGCCAATAAATCGACCACAGCGAGAGATAGCCCGCCATAGATCCAATCACTGCATCACTGAGTGAGACTGGAGAAAAGCCAAGCAGTGCCAGTGCAATACCGCCCCACAGTAAAGGTAGCGTTAATTGGTCGGGCAGCAACAGGGTATCGAAGTCGATGAAGGTCGCGGCAATTAAAATGTAGCTGAAAAACAGTACCGCCACAGCAAATGCACTAAAAGGGAAATGAATGGCAATCATCAAACTCATCACGGCGCTCAGGAGCTCAATCAGGGGATAACGAACGCTGATCGGCGCTTTACAGTGTGAGCATTTGCCGCGCAGAGCCAGCCAACTCAGTAGTGGAATATTATCAATCACGCGAATCGGTGTTTGGCAGTGTGGGCAAGTGGAACGCGGCAAACTGAGGGTCAGTTTACCCTCTGGTGGCGTGATGCCATATTCAGGAAAACTGGCTGCGCATTCGGCACGCCATTCACGCTCCATGATTTTCGGTAAACGATAAATCACTACATTGAGAAAGCTACCGACAATCAAGCCAAACAAAGTGGCGAAAACAGGAAATAACCAAGGGTAGTAGTAAAACAGTTCCATCCATTGTGCTCTAAGCAAATTGAGGGCGCGCTCAAGGGCACGCCATTTGATGCCATACTAACCCAATACACTCATTAAGTTAAAGATAGGTAAGTACATCGCCACCACCAAGCCGCCCACCACGATGCCCAGAAAAACGATGATCAGCGGCTCTAAAATTTTGCCTAAGTTATCGACCGTATTATCGACTTCAAATTCATAGATGGTGGCGACTTTGTTGAGCATGTCATCCAATTGGCCAGATTCTTCACCAATCATCACCATTTGTAGCACCATCTCAGGGAAGGCTTCGGTATTACGCATGGCGATATACATGGGCATACCGGCGGCGGTGTCACGGTGTACCTCGTTGATCGCCGTTTCAAAGTGCACATTGCCTGAGGTTTTTGCCGTGGTTTTCAAACTGGCGAGGATCGGAATCCCCGCGGCAAAGCTGGTGGCAAGCGTACGGCTGAATTTGGCGATTGACGCTTTGGCGAGCACATTGCCAATAATCGGAAATTTCAGCCCCAAGCGACTGGTTTTTAATCGGATTTGTAAGGAATTTTTGCGCAGGGTTTTTAGTCCAAACAGTGCAGCACCGAGAACGATCAACACCCATAAACTGTAAGCCTGCACCCAGTGTGAGAGTTTCAGCACTTGCTGCGTAAACCACGGTAATTCAGCGCCAAAGCCTTTAAACATGCTTTCAAACTCTGGGATCACCATGGTCAACATCAAGTAGGAAACCCCAAGCGCCACCAACACCACCATGCTGGGGTAGATGAGCGCTTTAATCACCTTAGCGCGCAACTGTTCACTTTTCTCGCGGTAGGTGGCTAGACGCTCAAACACTTCGGGTAGATTTCCTGACATTTCTCCCGTTTCCACTAAGTCCACATACAAGGCATCAAAATGGGGGCTAGCTGTGCGCATCGCTTTGGAAAGCGGCGTACCAGCTTCTACGCCTTTGGTGATTTGTGCCAAGATCGATTTCATCTCCGCTTTGCGATGATTATCGCCCACCAATTTGAGGGCTTGTACAATCGGTACGCCGGTAGTCAGCATGGTGGCTAATTGGCGGGTGAGAATTGTGATGTCTTTCGTTTTGACACGATGGGTCAGGCGAGAGAGGAGAGAAACGCTGCCTTTCTTGAGTTTTTTGATTTGGATATGCTGCTCTTTGAGCTTATCGCGAACCTCCAATTCGTTTAAGGCAAGCATTTGGCCCGACACTTTTTTGCCGTTGCTGTTGATGCCTCTCCAGCGATAGTTTTTTAAGGCTACATGTTTGGTTGCTTTCATGTTTCGGCTCGCCATGTCATGGGTAGAGTTACAAGGTATAAAAAATGAAACGGTTAAAAATAGAGCACGCGTTGCAGCTCGGCAAAGCTGGTGATGCCCTCACGTAGTTTTTCTAAGCCGGATTCTTGCAACGTTTGCATGCCATTGGTTTTGGCTAAACGTTCAATTTGGTGAATGGTGGCACGTTGCATAATGGCTTCTGCCAGTTCGGTATTAAACGCCATCACTTCATAGATGCCGACGCGCCCTGAATAGCCGCCCGTACACTCGTTGCACCCTGCTGCATTGGCTTCATACAAGATTTCATTCGGCTGAAACGCAAATTGGCTTTGCAATAGGGCAGAAGGGCGCACCGCGATTTTGCAGTGTTTACATAGGCGGCGCGCAAGACGTTGGGCGATGATTAAACTGAGTGATGAAGCAAGATTAAACGGCTCCACCCCCATATTGGCTAAACGAATCACGGTTTCGGCGGCCGAGTTGGTGTGCAGTGTGGAAAGCACTAAGTGGCCGGTTTGCGCCGCTTTAACCGCGATTTCTGCGGTTTCCAGATCGCGGATTTCGCCGACCATCACCACATCAGGGTCTTGGCGCAGAAACGAGCGCAGTGCCTCGGCAAAGCCAAAGCCGATTTTCGGCTGCACTTGCACTTGGTTAATCCCAGAGAGGTTAATTTCTACCGGATCTTCTGCGGTGGAGATATTGATCTGTGACGTGTTGAGAATACGCAGCCCAGTATAGAGTGAAACGGTTTTGCCGCTGCCGGTGGGGCCTGTCATCAAAATCATCCCTTGCGGTCTTTTGAGGGCATTGAGGTAGAGCTGCTTTTGTTGCGGGTTATAACCGAGCTTATCAATGTCCAGATTGGCGGCGCTGCTATCGAGCAGACGCAGCACGATTTTTTCACCCCACAAGGTCGGGAGTGTTGAAACGCGCATATCAATGGCGGTATCGCGGCTCAGGCGCAGTTTAATTCGCCCATCTTGCGGCAAGCGGCGTTCGGCAATATCTAATTTGGAGAGAATTTTAATCCGCGCGGCTAAACGGCGGCTTAAATGGCTGGCGGGTTGCTGAGTTTCGACCAAGATCCCATCGCAGCGCAGGCGAATTCGGTATTGGTTTTCATAAGGCTCAAAATGAATATCCGAGGCACCTTTACGCACCGCATCGAGTAATACTTGGTTGATAAAGCGACTGACGGGGGACTCATCTTGGCTGAGATCTTCGATCGATTGCAGCTCGTCATCGCCGACTTTAACCAGATTGGCGAGCTCATCTTGGCTGATCTCTTTGCCTTGATTGGCGGCGCCTTGAATCGAGCGGCCATACAAACGGCGAATCGCGGCTTGCAGCGCGCGGTGATCGGCCAGTGCCAGTTCAACTTGTAGCCCAGTGGCAAAGCGAAACTCTTCTTCGGCTTGCAGTAAGGTCGGGTCTGAGACGGCGAGCAGTAATAAAGTGCCTTGCTTGGCAATCGGCAGTGCATCGTAGCGGGTGATTAATTCACGCAGCCCAAGCTGTTGGCACAGGGGGGCGTAGTCGTAGCGGCTGAGATCGGTTTCCGGCAAACCGAAAATATGGCTCAGTTGTTCGGTCAGCTCTTGGGGGTGAAAAATCCCTAAACCAAGCAGCGCCTCGGGCACCGACGTCCCCGAAGCGCTAACCTGTGTAACCACCGCTTGTTCTTGTGTTGCGCTGATTAACTCAGCCTGACGCAAGATAGCAACAAGGTTGGTGAGCATTAGTTATTATTAACAGCCTTTCAGAGTTACACCTGTAGTGGTTGAACATGTCCATAAACCAGTAGTGGTGTCTTTTGTTAGAACAACCGTATCTGTAGTAGTTAAAGCACTTGCAGTTCCATCGAATGTGAATGTAGCAGTGGCACCAGACGCGCCTGTACTATCAAGAGCTATAGTACCTAGTTTGTTCATGTCATCTTTAGCACCAAGTGTAGGTAAGTCAGTAGTCGCTGGAAAAACTTCCATTATCTGCAATAAAAGTATCAATATTTGTTGTTAATGAACGAAGAGTGGCTAATCCTGAAGCTGCTTCTGATTTTTTAACGTAGTTCTGGTATTGAGGCACCGCAATTGCTGCTAGCACCCCAATTACAGCCACCACAATCATCAATTCAATTAAGGTAAAACCTTGCTGTTGTTTGTTTTTATACGCTTTCATAATTCCCTCCGTAGGTGTTTGCGTATTAAGCGCAATGAGCATAAGCAGTGTGCTGCAAAGGGGGAATGCCGTTGAAAGGAGGCTGCGAGGCAAATATGGATTTAACCAACTGATTTGCATAGTGAATACAAAATATTACGAGTCAGTTAAAAAAGGTGGGTTGATCATCTGAAAATAAAGAACAAAACAGGAAGCGTCTCGCTTCCTGTTAACTATTTGAAATATTTGAAGTTAGCCTCAAGGGTTACGACTTAAAACGCATCGACAAATCAAGGGCTTTGAGGTGTTTGGTCAGTGCGCCGACCGAGATGTAATCCACCCCCGTCTCTGCACACTCTTTTAGATTTTCTAGAGTGATATTGCCGGAGTTCTCCAGCGCGGCGCGCCCAGCGTTAATCTTTACCGCTTCACGCATCATCTCAAGGCTAAAGTTATCGAGCATAATGATGTCGGCACCGGCGCTGATCGCCTCTTCCAATTCCGCCAAGGTTTCGGTTTCCACTTCGACGGGTTTGCCCGGATTGAGCTGCTTGGCGGTGGTAATGGCCTGACGGATCCCACCACAAGCAATAATGTGGTTTTCTTTGATGAGGTAAGCATCAAACACGCCGATGCGGTGGTTATAACCGCCGCCGCAAGCCACGGCGTATTTCAGTGCGCTGCGCAGGCGTGGGAATTGGTTTTACGAGTATCGAGCAAACGGCACTGGGTGCCTTTGAGCTCTTGCACATAACGCGCAGTAGCCGTGGCGCAACCGGAAAGGGTTTGGATAAAGTTCATCGCGTTGCGCTCACCGGTGAGCAGAATACGCGCAGGCCCGGTTAAGGTACACAAGGTTTGGTTGGGCGTGAGGGTATCACCATCTTGCACATGCCACTCAATGGTGACTTGGCCGCCGAGCTGTTTAAACACTTCATCCGCCCACAACTGGCCACAAAACACGCCCGCTTCACGAGTGATGATGGTTGCCGTATTGATGCGATCGGCGGGGATGAGGCTAGCCGTGATGTCCGCGGCTGGATCGAGCGTTCCCCCTAAGTCTTCTTTTAATGTGTCGATCACGCTGCGAGTAATATCGGCAGGCAGTTGCTGTTTCAGGTACGCAAGGCGATCCTGACTGTTGTGAGTTTCTTTCATCGCAAGTCGAATTTCCGTGTTAAACATAACCGCGACATGATACTGACTGTTGCCTAAGAATTCAGCCTCTAATCTCGCATTTCGCTGTTAGCTAGGTAAAATCAGCGTCATTCAAGTATCCGTTTCTCATTGAAGTTGCCGCGGTGTTGGTTAGGTTTTTTCATGATCATCGCGTTGGTCGATGTTGGAGATAAACCCACTGTCAGCTACCTGCAACTCTCCGTTGTTTGAGGATATATAGACGAATAAGGTGACCATTTGATGAAAGCCCAAGGCAAGGAGAAGAAATGATTGATAGCCAAGGTTGGTACAGCCATGCCAGAAAAGTCCCTTCTCCGCATTGTGATGCACGCAGTGATCGGGAAGATGTTTCATTGTTGGTGGTGCACAACATCAGTTTGCCCCCCGGCCAGTTTGGTGGGCCGTATATTGAGCAGTTTTTCCTTGGCCAGTTGGACGCTCATCAGCATCCGTTTTTTAAGGTGATCGCCAAGATGCGCGTCTCGGCGCATTGTGTGATCCGCCGTGATGGTGAAGTGGTGCAATTTGTGCCGTTTCATCTGCGCGCGTGGCACGCAGGTGTTTCTTCGTTTGCGGGACGGGCAAAGTGTAACGATTATTCGATTGGCATTGAGCTAGAGGGGAGTGATTTTGTGCCGTATACCGATGCGCAATATCAGGCGTTGACTGAGCTGACCCAAGCTTTGATGGTGCATTACCCGCACATCACTCTACCGCGCATTACAGGGCATCAATATATTGCGCCGCTGCGTAAAACCGACCCAGGTTTGGTGTTTGATTGGCGGCGTTTTCGGGCGGGTTTGCAGCCAGAGGCTTAGAACCCGACTGAGTTCCCTCCCTTGGTAAGGGAGGGGCAGAAGATGCGGCGATGACGAATGCTCTTAAATCGCGTCGTGATATTCGGTCAGCACTTGCTCAATCCAAGTCGCGATGCGTTCATCACTCAAGTCGTACTGCGAATCTTCATCCAGCGCGAGACCGACAAAATGGCGGCCATCTTCGGTCAGTGCTTTAGAAGCCTCAAACTCATAGCCTTGATTTGGCCAGTAGCCAATCATGTTAGCTCCGCTCTTCTTGATCTGGTCGTGCAGCAGCCCCATCGCATCCAGATACCATTCGCCATAACCTTCTTGATCGCCTAAGCCGAATAACGCGACGTACTTGTTTTTTAGCGACACGCCATCGATGTGATCCCATACCGCACTCCAGTCTTCTTGAATTTCACCGAAATCCCACGTTGAAATGCCCAGCAGTAAAAGGTCGTAATCACTCATTAAAGTGAGGGGGGATTCTTTTACGTTGTGGATGTCCACCAACTCTTCACCAAGAATGGCGCGAATTTTCTCCGCGGTCATTTCGGTATAGCAGGTGCTTGAGCCATAAAATAGACCAATCTTCATTAATTATTTGTATCTGTCTGCGAAGGAATGGCAAATTCTAACCATAAAAATGGCCGGAATGCAGCCAATATCCTGCATCGCCGGCTTTTTTATGCTATTAAACGCGCTGTAATGACAAAGCAAAAGCTGAGGATGCGGTGAGCGATGCCTTTTCTCCCGATCACGGGTTGGTAGAACAATTTTTAGATACGATGTGGTTAGAACGTGGTTTGGCCGAAAATACCGTCGCTTCGTATCGTAATGATTTAACTAAACTGTTGGAGTGGATGGATCAGCACCACTATCGGCTGGATTTTATTAGTTTCTCCGGCTTACAGGAGTACCAAAGCTGGTTGTCGGAGCAGAATTACAAGCCATCTTCAAAAGCGCGTATGCTCTCGGCGATTCGCCGTTTGTTTCAGTATTTGCATCGCGAGAAGGTGCGCGCGGATGACCCTAGCGCACTGTTGATTAGCCCTAAATTACCGATCCGGCTACCGAAAGATTTGAGTGAAGCGCAAGTCGATGCTTTACTCAATGCGCCCGACCCTCAAACGCCAATCGAACTGCGTGATAAAGCCATGCTTGAACTGCTGTATGCCACAGGGTTACGGGTGACGGAACTTGTCTCTCTAACCATGGAAAACATGAGCTTACGCCAAGGGGTCGTGCGAGTGATTGGTAAGGGCGGCAAAGAGCGGCTAGTTCCAATGGGTGAAAATGCCATTGAATGGATTGAAACTTTTTTGCAGCAGGGGCGGTCTTTACTTCTGGGGGAGCAGACGTCGGATATTGTTTTCCCGAGCAGCCGAGGGCAACAAATGACTCGGCAAACTTTCTGGCATCGTATTAAGCACTATGCGGTGATAGCAGGCATTGATGTGGAAAAACTCTCACCACACGTACTGCGTCATGCGTTTGCCACTCACTTGCTCAATTACGGGGCGGATCTGCGCGTGGTGCAGATGCTGCTTGGGCATAGTGATTTATCCACCACACAAATTTATACTCATGTCGCCACTGAGCGACTTAAACAACTCCACAATGAGCACCATCCAAGGGCTTGAAAAAAAGGTGATTTTCATGAGCGTATTGCGCCGATTAACATGGCTGGCATTTCCTTTACTGAGCATTGCATTCAACGTGCATGCGAGCAGCGCGCCAGTTCAATTCAATAAAGCCGAACTTGAGCAGCGCTTTGCCAAACTGGGATTACAGATTCAAGATATTAAACCCGCGGATATGGATGGTTTGCTCGAAATACAAACGTCAGGCGGTATTCTTTTTTCTTCGCCGAATGGAGAGCACTTCATCGCGGGGACGCTGTACGCACTGGATGCCAATGGCGGCTACGTCGATGTTGTGGCTCAACGCCAAGCGCCATTGAATGCGAAGAAGTTGGCCGCGTTGCAAGACACTATGATTGAGTACAAAGCGCCGAATGAAAAATACGCAATCACCGTATTTACCGATATCACGTGTGGTTACTGTGTGCGACTGCACAGCCAGCTCAAAGAATACAATGACTTAGGCATTACCGTGCGCTATTTGGCTTACCCACGCCAAGGGCCTAAAGGCCAAGTGGCTGATCAGATGGCGGCCATCTGGTGTTCAAATGATCCGAAAGCGGCAATGCACGATGCGAAAGTGAATCGTAAAACCATCACTGCCGATAAAGATATTGCTCAGTGCCAGAAGACGATTGAGCAGCACTATATGCTAGGTCATGAGCTTGGCATTAGCGGGACTCCGGCGATCTTCCTACCTAATGGTGAGATGGTTGGCGGTTACTTGCCTGCGCCACAACTACTGCAACGCCTGCAAGCCACTCAATAATCTCCAACCGATTAAGGAATCAGGCCAAAGGTAACTTTGGCCTGTCACAGCATGATAGAAATACAGCGACGTCCAGACCCCGATCTTTCTCTTCTTCCTGACCATATCGACCCGCTATTGCGCAGGCTTTACCTCAACCGTGGTGTGCGTGATATCGCGCAGCTCGAAAAAGCCGCCAAAGCACTGCATTCCTTTAAGCAACTGCATGGGATTGAACGCGCGGTCGAATTGCTGTTTGCCGCGATTGCCGAGCAAAAACGCATCATAGTGGTGGGGGATTTTGATGCCGATGGCGCAACCAGTTCGGCGCTTTCGGTGCTCGCGCTGCGTATGCTTGGCAGCCACAATGTGGATTACTTAGTGCCGAACCGTTTTGAAGATGGTTATGGCCTGAGCCCCGAAGTGGTTGATCAAGCGATTGAGCGTGGCGCAGAGATGATCATGACAGTGGATAACGGCGTTTCTTCGCTGGAAGGTGTGCGTTACGCCAAACAGAAAGGCTTGCAAGTGTTGGTGACCGATCACCATCTACCGGGGCAGCAATTGCCTGAGGTCGATGCCATGGTGAACCCGAACTTGCAGCAGTGTGCTTTTCCTTCTAAGGCGCTGGCTGGGGTAGGGGTGGCGTTTTATTTGATGATGGCACTTTGCGTGCACATGCGTCAGCAAGGTTGGTTTGCTGCACAAGGCATGGCTGAACCGAAACTGATGGAGTTGATCGATTTAGTAGCGCTTGGCACGGTGGCGGATGTGGTGCCGCTGGATGACAACAACCGGATTCTGGTGCATCAAGGTTTGCAGCGTATTCGTGCGGGCTTAGCGCGTCCCGGGATTCAAGCTCTGATTGAAGTGGCTAAGCGCGATGCGCGCCGTTTGGTCGCCGCTGATTTTGGCTTTGCGCTTGGACCAAGAATTAATGCAGCAGGGCGTCTGGATGATATGTCATTCGGCGTTGAGCTTTTGCTGTGTAATAACATTCACGCGGCGCGGCGCATGGCGAGTGAACTGGATGGCCTCAATCAAACCCGTAAAGAGATTGAAGAGGGGATGAAGCAAGAGGCTGTCGCGTTCTGTGAGCGTTTGCAACTAAGCGATGATCGCGAGCTGCCTTACGGTTTAGTGCTGTTTCAGCGCGATTGGCACCAAGGGGTGATCGGCATTCTGGCTTCGCGTATTAAAGAAAAATACCACCGCCCCGTGATTGCGTTTGCTGAAGGTGGCGATGGCAAGCTTAAAGGCTCGTGTCGTTCGGTTCCTGGCCTGCATATGCGTGATGCGCTAGATAAAATTGATACGCAAAATCCGGGCATCATTCTCAAGTTTGGTGGCCATGCGATGGCGGCGGGTCTCACCATTGAAGAACAGAATTTTGAGCGTTTTTGCCGACTGTTTGACCAAGTGGTGCGTGAAGAGCTGGATGAAGCGGCACTTAAAGGCATTATCCTCAGTGATGGTGAGCTGAAACCAGAAGAGTTTTCGCTGCATACTGCCGAATTACTGCGTGCCGGTGGCCCGTGGGGGCAAGCGTTTCCTGAGCCGCTGTTTGATGGTGAATTTAAAGTGCTACACCAAAAACTGGTTGGCGAAAAGCACCTCAAACTGATGCTTGAACCGTTGTATAAAGGCTTCCCAACTAATGTGATGATCGACGGCATTGCGTTTAACGTTGATCTGCGCCGCTGGCCGGACGCTTCGGTAAAAACCGTACGCTTGGCGTACAAACTCGATATCAACGAGTTTCGCGGTAATCAGTCATTACAACTCATGATTGACCATCTGGAAGCGAGATGATTGAAAACAACGCCCTCTCTCATAAAAAGAGGGCGTTTTCGTTATTAAGGATTAAGCGCTTCCAACAAAAATGAGACTACACGTTTGAGTGTGGCTTTTTCGTCACTTGGCGCAGTTTCCAAGCGCGATAAACGCTGCATGATCGCCGCATTTTTTGCTGCTGAATCTTCTAAAATCAGGTCTTGGACATTAATCGATTCAATATTGGTGTAACGGCCATCGGCGCTGGTTGGCACATCAATTTTGCCACTGTTAATCAGCTTTTTAACGACCTCCCGTTCCTTTTCAAATCCTTCTAAGCCAGACAGTTTCCAGCGTTGCATCGGTTTACCTTGATACTTACCTTGCTTTTGTTCGGTCAGGTAACGAATGGTGAGGTTGCGGATGGTGCCTTGTTCTTCACCGTATTCGGCTTCGGTATCAAACAGCACGGGAAATTGTTGTCCTTCCAATACGCCCCCTTTCTGAGTGAGATGCCCCATGCGGTAGCTGTTCATACCCAAGCGAATTTCACTGTTGTCAGTCACTGGCGTACCATCTGCAAATTTCAAATCGGTGATGCGTTCCCCTGCGGGTTGAGTCAGATCGATGGTGTAAGTCACGCCTGCAAAGAAATCGTTGGTGGAGTATTTTGAGGCTCGGCGTTCAGGGTTAAAGCTGTATGTGACATCCCCCGGTTTGACGGAGTTGAAATAGCCCGCTGACCATTCCATATATTGTTTCAACTCTTTGCCCGTCATTTGGTAAACCGTGATTTCGCCGCCGGCATATTGGTAGTTGTAGGCGATATCTTTGGCCTTGATCGGCCCTACCTCTAACTTGGCATTGTCATTATCAATTTGCAGCGCAATCACATTGGCTTTGGGCGCATAAAAGAAGCTCGCTTCTTGGAAGAGCGCGCTGATGCCGGTGTCCTGCACATGCACTTGTGGAATACCGCGAATTTCGTTTTCTGGCACCAAATTCACTCCACTGAGCTGAGCCACTTCGCGGTTTGCCATCTCACGTAGACGTTGATGGTAAGGCTGGTAGAGCGATTCCATTTTGCTGTCGGAGGCGATGTCTTTGATTTTGTAGGTCAGACTATCTTTATTGATGAGAGTGAATTGGCCGTTTTGCTCTTCAAATTGCAGATCAATGCGCGATAGCGCGCGTCCATATTTGTCTGGCTCGGTGATGATCACGCCGTTCACCACGGCTTTATCAATCCGGGTGTGCATGTGGCCAGCCACAATGGCATCCAACTCTGGGTTGCCATTGGCAATGTCGGTTACACCGGTATTGGCGATGTCGTTTTCATTCTCTAGCCCCATATGCGCGACTAAGATAATCGCATCCACCTGTGGATCGATTTGTTTGATGACCTTTTGCACTTCAAGGGTAGGGTTAGTAAAGGTCATGCCTTCGAGTCGATTGGTTCCTTCAGCAAACACTTGGGTCATTGGGGTATCCATCCCAATCATCCCGATCTTGATGCCATCACGCTCGATAATAGTGTAACTGGGGAGAAACGGGTTGCCATCGGCACGGTGGATGTTACCTGCCAGAGATTGTCCTTTAAATTGCGTTAGAGAGCGGTTGAGCACCTTGAGACCAAAATCAAACTCATGGTTACCTAACACCCAAACGTCGTACTTCATCTCATTGAAGCCCAACATCATCGGATCAGTCGCTTCCTCTTTGAACGTTTCCACAAAGTTGCCTTGAATGGTGTCGCCGGCATCGACCAGAATCACGTTCGGTTGTTCTTGGCGAATCGTTTTTACTTGAGTCGCAATTTGGCTCAGGCTGCCGCTCATCTCTTTTTTATCCGCAGCATAATCCCAAGGCATGAAATGGCCGTGTAGGTCAGAAGTCCCGAGAATGGTTACATTATGAATATCACCATTCGCGGCGAGGGCTGGAAAAGTCAGTGCCAATCCAATTGCACTGGTGAGGAGTGTTTTTTTCATTGTTCGTCACGTCATTGGTTAAAATCATGCGCATAGTAATCAATGGAATAATCACTGAATGTGATGATTGTTGGTAAATGACGGAAACATGAGCCTTTCTTGCATGAAATAGTGCGAGGTTAGGCTGTTTTGAGAGCGGGTTCTCAGCAAAGGTCTTTCTTTGCCATCCGATGAAGTAAGGTTCTAAGTCATTGAAATTCAATCTTGAACCACGTGTTAGATCACGTTTCTAGCCCGCCAATACCCCATCTGTATCTATTTTGTAATTGGTCTGACCAATATTTTTGCTGTTTTAATCAACTATTGTTGCTGGATTGTTAGGGCGTGACCTGTTCTATGATTTAGGTCAATTTTCGGCTGGACACTGGCGTTTTAATTATGTTAATTTCTGCACCAACTTAAAATTGGTATTACCAATTGCCAGCAAGAAGAATAAGAGTAGAAGAACAATAAATTATGGCTTATCAAAGGATTCGTCAGCCAAAGCTCTCCGATGTGATTGAACAAGAACTGGAGAGACTGATAGTGGAAGGAACACTCTCACCCGGTCAGCAACTTCCTCCGGAACGCGAGCTAGCCAAACAGTTTGAAGTGTCTCGCCCCTCGATCAGAGAAGCCATACAACGCTTGGAAGCCAAACGCTTGCTCACCCGCCGTCAAGGTGGCGGTACATTCGTTAGCGACCGTATTTGGCAGAGCTTTTCTGATCCTCTGCTAAATTTATTGTCTAGCCACTCCGAAACTCAACTGGATCTGCTGGAAGCGCGTCATGCACTGGAAGGCATCTGCGCCTATTTTGCGGCGTTGCGTGGTACCGAAGAAGATTTTGCTCGCATTCAACATTGTGTAACGCGCATTGCAGAAGCACAGGCATTGAACAATGTGGATGAAGAAGCGGAGCGCGTGATGGCCTTTTTGATCGCCATTACCGAAGCGGCGCACAACGTTGTGCTACTGCACATCGTACGCAGCTTGAGCCCACTGCTTGAGCAGAATATTCGCCAGAATTTTAAACTCTTACATCGCCGCCCTGAAGCGGTAGAGAAAGTAAGCAAACACCGGGCTAACATTGTGGATGCGATTGTTTCGGGTCAGCCGGAAAAGGCACGTGAAATGTCCCATTCTCACTTAGCTTATATCGAAGAAACGTTGTTGGATTTGACTCGTGAACAGACTCGCCGTGAGCGATCTCTGCGTCGAATTCAGCAGGGTAATGAGCCGCAATAGCGGCCATTGCGATTCAACTTAAATCCAACCAACAGAAGGATAGATCGCCATGTCTGACATGAAGCATGACGTAGATGCACTGGAAACTCAGGAGTGGCTTGCTGCCCTTGAATCCGTTGTCCGTGAAGAAGGCGTAGAACGTGCGCAGTACCTGCTTGAGCAAGTGCTAGAAAAAGCGCGTCTGGATGGGGTAGACATGCCAACTGGCGTGACGACTAACTACATCAACACCATTCCTGCGGCACAAGAACCTGCTTACCCAGGTGACACCACGCTCGAACGTCGTATCCGTTCAATCATTCGCTGGAACGCGATCATGATCGTGCTGCGTGCATCGAAAAAAGATCTGGAACTGGGCGGCCATATGGCTTCTTTCCAATCTTCAGCTGCTTTCTACGAAACCTGTTTCAACCACTTCTTCCGTGCTCCAAACGAGAAAGACGGTGGCGACTTGGTTTACTATCAAGGTCACATCTCTCCTGGGATCTACGCGCGTGCTTTCGTTGAAGGCCGTTTGACCGAAGAGCAACTGGACAACTTCCGTCAGGAAGTGGATGGCAAAGGTCTTCCTTCTTACCCACACCCGAAATTGATGCCTGAATTCTGGCAATTCCCAACCGTATCTATGGGTCTGGGTCCAATTTCTGCGATTTATCAAGCTCGTTTCCTGAAGTATCTGAATGGTCGTGGCCTGAAAGACACCACGGCACAGCGCGTATACGCGTTCCTTGGTGACGGTGAAATGGACGAGCCAGAATCACGCGGCGCGATCTCTTTTGCTGCGCGTGAGAAGCTGGATAACCTATGCTTCCTGATCAACTGTAACCTGCAACGTCTGGACGGCCCTGTTATGGGTAACGGCAAGATCATCCAAGAACTGGAAGGTCTGTTCCGTGGCGCAGGCTGGAACGTTGTGAAAGTGATCTGGGGTAATGGCTGGGACAAACTACTGGCGAAAGATACCACAGGTAAACTGCTGCAACTGATGAACGAAACCATCGACGGCGACTACCAAACGTTCAAAGCGAAAGATGGCGCTTACGTTCGTGAGCACTTCTTCGGTAAGTACCCAGAGACTGCAGCACTGGTTGCTGACATGACTGACGATGAGATCTTCGCTCTGAAACGCGGTGGTCACGAATCATCTAAACTGTACGCGGCGTTCAAGAACGCTCAAGACACCAAAGGTCGTCCAACCGTTATCCTAGCGAAAACCGTTAAAGGTTACGGCATGGGTGATGCGGCAGAAGGTAAGAACATTGCGCACCAAGTGAAGAAGATGGATATGACCCATGTTCTGGCGATGCGTAACCGCCTTGGTCTGCAAGACCTGATTTCAGATGAAGCAGTCAACAACCTGCCGTACCTGAAACTGGAAGAAGGCTCAAAAGAGTTTGAATACCTGCACGCTCGTCGTAAAGCGCTGCACGGTTACACGCCTCAGCGTCTACCTAACTTCACGGGTGAGTTAGTGATCCCTGCGCTGGAAGAGTTCAAGCCACTGCTGGAAGAGCAGAACCGTGAAATCTCTTCAACTATGGCGTATGTACGTACTCTGAACATCCTGCTGAAAGATAAGAACATTGGTCAAAACATCGTTCCTATCATCGCGGATGAAGCGCGTACGTTCGGTATGGAAGGTCTGTTCCGTCAAATCGGTATCTACAACCCGCATGGTCAGAACTACACTCCACAAGATCGCGATATCGTTTCTTACTACAAAGAAGCGACGTCAGGTCAGGTACTGCAAGAAGGTATCAACGAGCTGGGTGCCATGTCATCTTGGGTTGCGGCGGCAACGTCATACAGCACCAACAATCTGCCGATGATCCCGTTCTACATCTACTACTCTATGTTCGGTTTCCAACGTGTTGGCGACATGGCGTGGATGGCGGGTGACCAACAAGCGCGTGGCTTCCTACTGGGTGCTACTGCAGGTCGTACCACGCTGAACGGTGAAGGTCTACAGCACGAAGATGGTCACTCGCACATTCTGGCGGGCACAGTACCAAACTGTATCTCTTACGATCCAACCTTCGCTTACGAAGTTGCGGTAATCCTGCAAGACGGTATCCGTCGCATGTACGGTGAGCAAGAGAACGTGTTCTACTACCTGACACTGATGAACGAAAGCTACGCTCACCCAGCAATGCCTGCTGGCGCTGAAGAAGGTATCCGTAAAGGTATCTACAAGCTAGAAACGCACGCTGGTAACAAAGCAAAAGTTCAACTGATGAGCTCAGGCACCATCATGAACGAAGTACGTAAAGCGGCACAAATTCTGAGTGAAGAGTACGGCGTAGCGTCTGACGTTTACTCTGTGACTTCATTCAACGAGCTGGCGCGTGATGGCCAAGCGTGTGATCGTTTCAACATGCTGCACCCAGAAGCAGAAGTGAAAGTACCTTACATCGCACAAGTGATGGGGACTGAGCCTGCTATCGCAGCGACTGACTACATGAAGAACTACGCGGATCAAGTACGTGCGTTCATTCCTGCACAGTCTTACAAAGTGCTGGGTACGGATGGTTTCGGCCGCTCAGACAGCCGTGAAAACCTACGTCGTCACTTTGAAGTGAATGCTGGCTACGTGGTAGTTGCAGCGCTGAATGAACTGGCAAAACGTGGTGAAGTTGAGAAGTCTGTGGTTGCAGCAGCAATCAAGAAATTCGACATCGATACTGAAAAAACCAACCCGCTGTACGCTTAATTGAAGGTAGGAAAAGTAATGGCAATCGAAATTTATGTACCTGACATCGGTGCGGATGAGGTTGAAGTCACTGAGATTCTCGTCAAAGTCGGCGACAAAGTGGCTGAAGAGCAATCTCTGATCACGGTTGAAGGCGACAAAGCTTCTATGGAAGTTCCTGCGTCTCAAGCGGGTATCGTTAAAGAGATCAAAGTAGTGGCAGGTGACAAAGTGTCTACTGGCTCTCTGATCATGGTCTTTGAAGCGGAAGGTGCAGCAGCGGCTGCACCAGCTCCTGCGCCTCAAGCGGCGGCACCTGTTGCTGCGGCTCCAGCGGCCGCTGCACTGAAAGAAGTGCAAGTACCAGACATTGGCGGTGATGAAGTTGAAGTGACTGAAATAATGGTCAAAGTTGGCGATGTGGTTGCTGAAGAGCAATCTCTGATCACCGTTGAAGGCGACAAAGCGTCAATGGAAGTACCTGCACCTTTCGCTGGTACGGTTAAAGAGATCAAAATCGCTGCGGGCGACAAAGTATCAACAGGTTCACTGATCATGGTGTTTGAAGTAGCCGGCGCTGCGCCAGTTGCAGCACCCGTTCAAGCTGCGGCACCAGCGGCAGCCGCTGCTCCAGCCGTTGCAGCACTGAAAGAAGTTCAAGTACCTGATATCGGCGGTGACGAAGTGACCGTAACGGAAATCATGGTTAACGTGGGCGACAGCATCAGCGAAGAGCAATCTCTGATCACCGTAGAAGGCGATAAGGCTTCTATGGAAGTACCAGCACCATTTGCTGGTACTCTAAAAGAGATCAAAGTGGCTGCAGGCGATAAAGTGAAAACAGGTTCGCTGATCATGGTGTTTGAAGTTGTTGGCGCAGCGCCAGTCGCGGCACCAGTTCAAGCAGCACCAGCACCTGCGGCAGCGCCTGCTCAAGCAGCAGCTCCTGCGGCGGCTGCACCTGCAACAAGTGGTGAATTCCAAGAAAACCATGAGTACTCACACGCTTCTCCAGTCGTGCGTCGTCTGGCTCGTGAATTTGGTGTTAACCTAGCCAAAGTCAAAGGCTCTGGCCGCAAGAACCGTATCCTGAAAGAAGACGTACAGAACTACGTGAAAGAAGCGCTGAAACGTCTGGAATCTGGCGCGCAAGCGGCGGCTTCAGGTAAAGGTGATGGCGCAGCGCTGGGCTTACTGCCTTGGCCAAAAGTGGACTTCAGCAAGTTCGGTGATACCGAAGTGCAACCACTGTCTCGCATCAAGAAAATCTCTGGTGCTAACCTGCACCGTAACTGGGTGATGATCCCGCACGTGACCCAATGGGACAATGCAGACATCACTGAGCTAGAGAAATTCCGTCAAGAGCAAAACGCGATGGAAGCGAAGCGCGACACAGGTATGAAGATCACTCCGCTGGTGTTCATCATGAAAGCAGCCGCTAAAGCGCTGGAAGCTTTCCCTGCGTTCAACTCTTCTCTGTCTGACGACGGCGAAAGCTTGATCCTGAAGAAATACGTGAACATCGGTATCGCAGTGGATACACCAAATGGTCTGGTGGTTCCTGTGTTTAAAGATGTGAACAAGAAAGGTATCTACGAGCTGTCAAAAGAGCTGGCTGAAGTCTCGAAGAAAGCCCGTGGCGGTAAGCTGACTGCCGCTGACATGCAAGGTGGCTGTTTCACTATCTCTAGCCTAGGTGGCATTGGCGGTACAGCGTTTACCCCAATCGTTAACGCACCTGAAGTGGCTATTTTGGGTGTGTCTAAGTCTGAGATGAAGCCAGTGTGGAACGGCAAAGAGTTCGCGCCACGTCTGCAGCTGCCACTGTCACTGTCTTACGATCACCGCGTGATCGACGGTGCAGAAGGTGCACGCTTCATTACTTACCTGAACGAGTGTCTAAGCGACATCCGTCGTCTGGTACTGTAAGCGCATTATCGGGTGGCGGAAAGCCACCCGATTTAATGGTTATCTCCCAATTTGACGTTGAAACTGATTTTCCGTTGAATTGTTGTCTAGCTCACAGGCTACATGGATTTACTTTTCACACCATTAACATCTCTGTAAACTGTTGCGGTCTGAAAGTAATCGTTTTACATGCTTGATTTGAAACATTCGTTTTTGATTCGTTTGTAAATAAAACAACTAGATAGAACACCCATCAGCCTGTTAGGGATATTGACTACAAGAGGTCGAAATGAGCAAAGAAATTAAAGCCCAAGTCGTGGTGCTTGGTGCCGGTCCTGCTGGTTACTCCGCCGCATTCCGCTGTGCAGACTTAGGTCTGGATACCGTCATCATCGAACGTTACAACACGCTAGGTGGTGTGTGTTTGAACGTTGGTTGTATTCCTTCTAAAGCACTGCTGCACGTGGCAAAAGTGATTGAAGAAGCCAAAGCGCTGACTGAGCACGGTATCGTGTTTGGCGAGCCAAAAACAGACATCGACAAAGTTCGTCTGTGGAAAGAAAAAGTGATCAATCAGCTGACCGGTGGTCTGGCTGGTATGGCAAAAATGCGTAAAGTGAACGTAGTCAACGGCTACGGTAAATTCACTGGCCCGAACACTATTGAAGTGGAAGGCGAAGAGGGCAAAACTGTCGTAACTTTCGATAACGCGATCGTTGCAGCAGGTTCTCGTCCAATCAAACTGCCATTCATTCCGCATGAAGACCCACGTATTTGGGATTCAACCGATGCGCTGGAACTGAAAGAAGTGCCTGGAAAACTGCTGATCATGGGCGGCGGTATCATCGGTCTGGAAATGGCGACCGTTTACCACTCACTGGGTTCTAAAATTGATGTGGTTGAGATGTTTGACCAACTTATCCCTGCTGCGGATAAAGATATGGTTAAAGTCTATACCAAACGCATCAAAGATAAGTTTAACCTGATGCTGGAAACCAAAGTTACTGCAGTTGAAGCGAAAGAAGATGGTATCTACGTTTCAATGGAAGGTAAGAGCGCACCAGCACAAGCTGAGCGTTACGATGCGGTTCTGGTTGCAATTGGCCGTGTACCAAACGGTAAACTGCTGGATGCTGAGAAAGCGGGTCTGGAAGTTGACGAGCGTGGCTTTATCCGCGTGGATAAGCAAATGCGCACTAACGTTCCGCACATCTTCGCGATCGGTGACATCGTGGGTCAACCAATGCTGGCACACAAAGGCGTGCATGAAGGCCACGTAGCGGCAGAAGTGATCTCTGGTAAGAAGCACTACTTCGATCCAAAAGTGATCCCATCTATCGCTTACACTGAGCCAGAAGTGGCTTGGGTTGGTAAGACAGAAAAAGAAGCGAAAGCAGAAGGCATCAACTATGAAGTGGCGACTTTCCCATGGGCAGCTTCTGGCCGTGCGATTGCTTCTGACTGTGCA
Organism: Vibrio metoecus; assembly: GCF_000696385.1. Lineage (GTDB taxonomy): Bacteria > Pseudomonadota > Gammaproteobacteria > Enterobacterales > Vibrionaceae > Vibrio > Vibrio metoecus. Next base: position 94,113 of record NZ_JJMN01000070.1, read on the forward strand.
GACGGTATGACTAAGCTTATCTTCGATAAAGAGACTCACCGTGTTATCGGTGGCGCTATCGTAGGTACTAACGGTGGTGAACTGCTGGGTGAAATCGGTCTGGCGATCGAGATGGGCTGTGATGCAGAAGATATCGCACTGACCATTCACGCTCACCCAACGCTGCATGAGTCTGTGGGTCTGGCGGCTGAAGTCTTCGAAGGCACCATCACTGACCTGCCAAAACGCCAAAGCGAAAAAGAAAAAGTAATTTCTGATTCACTGGTTTGGTTAAACAGTGTTTGATTGAAGAAACCGCTGCTTGCAGCGGGTTTTTTCGTCCTTTGTATTCCCAATTGAATGCAAAGTAAGCAGTTAAACCGAGATTTAACGCGCTGGCGGATTGTTTCTGGACTCTGCTCACACTTCTCGCTACAATCCGCCGCGGAGTTGACTGGGTAGTCGCTGCCTTATTGACGTCCCTTGGCCTATCGCCAGGGAGACTGATAAGGGGGAGGAAAGTCCGGGCTCCATAGAGCAGGGTGCCAGGTAACGCCTGGGGGGCGCAAGCCTACGACAAGTGCAACAGAGAGCAAACCGCCGATGGCCTCTCCTTCTGGATGGGATCAGGTAAGGGTGAAAGGGTGCGGTAAGAGCGCACCGTGCGACTGGCAACAGTTCGTAGCAGGGTAAACTCCACCCGGAGCAAGACCAAATAGGCCTCCACATAGCGTTGCTCGCGTTAGGAGGCGGGTAGGTTGCTTGAGCCAGTGAGTGATTGCTGGCCTAGAGGAATGGCTACTACCGCGCAAGCGGAACAGAACCCGGCTTATATGTCGACTCCACCTATTGCAGACCCATCATAGCCTTGTGTTATGGTGGGTTTTTTGCTTTTTGCTGACTCAGGTAACAGCAAAACCATTAAACTTAGCGCAAAGTCACGTCCTGTATACGCTTATGGCTAGCGGTAGTGTCTGAAATCGGTACACTAACCCATATGACGGGCATGCCCAGCACAACGAGAAAATCATGACTGCTTCTTTCCAACACATCTCTGTATTATTGAACGAATCGATTGAAGGATTGGCGATCAAGCCGGATGGTATCTACATCGATGGCACCTTTGGCCGCGGTGGTCACAGTCGCACCATTCTCGCTCAGTTAGGACCGCAAGGTCGTCTGTACAGCATTGACCGTGATCCACAAGCGATTGCCGAAGCGCAGAAGATTGATGATCCGCGTTTTACCATCGTCCATGGCCCTTTCTCGGGCATTGCCGAATACGCACAGCGTTATGATCTGGTGGGTAAAGTCGATGGTGTGTTGTTCGATCTCGGCGTTTCTTCACCGCAGTTGGATGATGCTGAGCGCGGTTTTAGTTTTATGAAAGATGGTCCACTCGACATGCGTATGGATCCAACCAGTGGTATGCCAGTTTCCGCGTGGTTGGCACAAGCCGACTTGGATGACATCACTTGGGTGATTCGCGAGTTTGGTGAAGATAAACATGCGCGCAGAATAGCTAAAGCCATTGTCGAATATCGGGAAAACGAGCTCAACGAGCCCTTGACGCGTACTAGCCAGTTAGCAAAACTCATCTCCGACGCGGCGCCTAAAAGTTTCAAAGAGAAAAAGCACCCCGCAACCCGCGCTTTTCAAGCTTTTCGGATCTACATCAACAGTGAATTAGAAGAGATTGATACCGCATTGCGCGGCGCTTCTGACATTCTGGCTCCACAAGGCCGCCTGTCCGTGATCAGTTTCCATTCGCTGGAAGATCGCATGGTGAAACGCTTTATGCGTAAAGAGAGCCAAGGCCCAGAAGTGCCACACGGCCTTCCTTTGACCCAAGAGCAAATTCGTGCGCTCGGCAGTGCCAAGATGAAAACCGTGGGTAAGGCACTCAAGCCATCGGATCAAGAAGTCGAACTTAACCCGCGTTCACGCAGCTCTGTTCTGCGCGTGGCAGAAAAACTGTAGAGGGTTACTATGCCTCGTCAGTCGCCGCCGAACCTCGCGAAGTTAATTGCCCTCGATCTACTGACGGTAGGTCGGGTGCCCTTGCTGCTTTTAGTGCTGATTTTTAGCTGCGCTATGGGCGTGGTGTTTATGACTCACCATACCAGACAGGCGATCAGTGCTAAAGATCAAGCCTTTATGGAGCGTGAGCGGCTCGATAACGAATGGCGTAACCTGATTTTGGAAGAAACTGCTTTGGCTGAGCACAGCCGAGTACAACAATTAGCAAGAAAAGATCTGGAGATGAAACGTCCAGATTCAGACAAAGAAGTCGTGATCAATCTTAAATGAAGAAGAAAGCCCCAGCCAAAGCCTCCCGAGTTTCTCCCCGTGTTACCACGGCTGAGCCTGCACCTATATTTATCCGCTGGCGTTTCTATCTGCTGCTGTTTTTTGTGCTAACGGCGTTCTGCGCTTTGGTTGCACGAGTGGCTTATATCCAAATTATTGAACCTGACAATCTGATTAAAGAAGGGGATTTGCGCTCGATTCGCGCCAAAACCTTGCAATCAGCGCGCGGCATTATTTCCGATCGTAATGGCGAAGCGTTAGCGGTGAGTGTGCCAGTCGAAGCGGTCTGGGCCGATCCTGTCGCTATTTATAAAGAAGGCGGTCTGGTTGAGAAAGACCGTTGGTATGCGCTCGCCGATGTGCTCGGACTGGATCGTCAGGAGATGATGAAGAAAATCGAGGATAACCGTTCGCGCCGCTTTATCTATCTGCAACGTCAGGTGAGCCCTGCGATGGCCAAATACATCCGTGAACTCAAATTAGCGGGGATTGGCCTAAAAGAAGAGTCACGCCGCTATTATCCCGCAGGTGAGGTGAGTGCCCACTTAGTCGGGGTGACCGGAATTGATGGCCACGGTCTTGAAGGGGTAGAGCGCAGCTTTGATAGCACCTTAACCGGTGAGTCAGGTAAAAGCGTGACGCGTAAAGATAAGTTTGGGCGAGTGGTGGAAAACATTGCCCTAGAAGAGCGTGAAGAAGGTAAGCCTATCCAGCTCACCATTGACCAGCGCTTACAAGCGATCGCTTTTCGTGCCGTGAAACAGGCGATGGCGGATTATCGTGCTACTTCTGCATCGGCAGTGATGTTGGATGTGAAAACCGGCGCGGTACTGGCGATGGTGAATGCGCCTTCTTACAACCCGAATAATCGCAACGACTGGCAAAGTTTTAAAATGCGTAACCGAGTGATCACCGATGCGTTTGAGCCCGGTTCAACGGTTAAGCCTTTTGTGGTTTTGGCGGCGCTCGCCAATGGTATCGCCGACAAAAACACCATCATAGATACCGGAGATGGCACCATGCAGATTGGCGGTAGCCGCGTGCGTGACACCTCCAAAGTTGGCAAAGCCGATCTCACGCTGATTTTGAAAAAGTCGAGCAACATTGGTGTGGCTAAATTAGCCTTAGAAATGCCGTTAGAGGCGTTATTGGGCATGTATAGCTCGGTGGGCTTGGGCGAAATGTCTGGCTTGGATTTGGTGGGAGAGACGATCGGTATTTTCCCGAATCGCCGCCGTTGGTCACAGTTTGAAATCGCCACCTTATCGTTTGGCTATGGTTTGGCAATCACGCCTATTCAGTTGGCTCACGCCTACGCGACCTTAGGCAACCATGGTAAATACCAACCTATTCATATTATTAAAGGTGATCAACATGGCGAGACGCGCCAAGTGGTTGATCCTAAATATGTCAATCAGGTGCTCGAAATGCTGGAAACGGTAACTCAGCCCGGCGGAACGGCAACGCGTGCAGCGGTACCGGGGTATCGAATTGCGGCCAAATCCGGTACGTCACGTAAAGCGATTGCGGGCGGTTATAGTGATGAATATTTTGCCTATACCGCAGGGGTGGCTCCGGTGAGCGACCCCAGAATTTCACTGGTGGTCATGGTTAACGAGCCGCAAGGCGACTCTTACTATGGCGGCGCGGTGGCCGGTCCGGTTTTCTCGGAAATCATGAAAGGCGCATTACAAATCCTCAATATTGCTCCAGATGAAAACCGCTTCCAAAACAAATAATAGTGTGAGACGGAACATGAACACGCATACAGCGCTCTCCAAACTGATCGCTCCTTGGTTAGAGTTGACTGACCCTAAATTGGCGTCTCTGGTCATTACTCATCTAGAACTGGATAGTCGCCAGATTAAGAGCGGTGATACCTTTGTTGCGATTCGAGGCCATGCGGTCGATGGTCGCCAATTTATTGATAAAGCCATCGCACAAGGTGCCAATCTTGTATTGGCGCAAGCCGATGCCGAACACCCCAATGGGGCGAGTGAATATCGTCAACAAGTCCCTGTGATTTACCTTGCCGATCTTGGTACACATTTGTCGGAAATGGCGGGTCGTCTATATGGTGATCATCAAAATCAACTGATTGGCGTAACGGGTACCAATGGTAAAACCACCATCACGCAACTGATTGCTCAGTGGCTCGAATTGCTCGGCCACAAAGCCGCCGTGATGGGGACTACGGGCAATGGTTTTTTAAGTGCACTTGAGCCCGCGGCCAATACCACAGGTAACGCACTACAAATTCAGGCTACTTTACGTGATTTAGCCGAGCGCGGCGCGCAATATACGGCGCTGGAAACCTCGTCTCATGGTTTAGTGCAAGGGCGCGTGAAAAAGCTCCATTTTGTGGCCGGTGTCTTTTCCAATTTGAGCCGTGATCATTTGGATTATCACGGAACGATGGAGGCTTACGCCGCCGCGAAATTCTCTCTATTTAGTGAGCATGCCTGCCAAAACGCGATTATTAATGTCGATGATGCGGTCGGCGCGCAATGGGTCAAACAATTGCCGCAGGCGATCGGGGTTTCCTTAGTGACGAAACCAAACACAGCACAAGCCATCTGGGCGCGCGAAGTGGCATACGCTGAAAGCGGTATTACGCTGAACTTTGAGAGTTCGTGGGGAGAAGGCGAATTGCACGCACCACTGATTGGTGAGTTCAATGCCTGTAACTTGTTATTGGCGTTGGCAACCTTGCTCAGCTTGGGTTTTGAGAAAAGTGCACTGCTCGCCACTGCGCCAAAACTGCGTCCTGTCTTAGGACGGATGGAGCTGTTCCAACGTGAGCAAAAAGCCAAAATGGTGGTTGATTATGCGCACACGCCGGACGCTTTAGAAAAAGCACTGCGCGCGTTACGTGTGCATTGCTCGGGTCAGTTATGGGCGATTGTGGGGTGTGGCGGCGATCGTGATCGCGGTAAACGTCCGATGATGGCTGCGATTGCTGAGCAGTTTGCCGATCGCGTGATCCTGACCGATGACAACCCACGCAGTGAGTCGCCGCAAGCGATTGTAGCGGATATGGTGGCAGGACTGACTTACCCCGAGCGCGCTCATATCGAACACCACCGTTTTCAAGCCGCGAGTTATGCGCTTCAACATGCAAGCGCACAAGACATCATCCTGCTCGCGGGTAAAGGACATGAAGATTATCAGGTGCTGGCCAACGAAACGATTCACTACTCGGATCGTGAAACCGCCCAACAGTTACTGGAGTTACAACCATGATTCGCGTAATGCTTTCTCAGCTCTGCTCAGTATTGAATGCTCGTTTAATTGGTGAGGATCGCGCGGTCAGTGCCGTATCGACGGACAGTCGTGCTATTCCGGCCGAAGCGCTGTTTGTTGCCTTGGTCGGTGAACGTTTTGATGCGCACGATTTTGCCTCTCAAGCGGTAACTGGTGGCGCAGTGGCGCTGTTGGTTGAGCGTGAGCTCGATGCAGAGTGTTCACAACTGGTTGTTGCCGATACCAAACAAGCCTTAGGCCAGCTTGGCTCTTGGGTGCATGCACAGTGTCAAACGCCTACGGTCGCGATCACCGGAAGCTGTGGCAAAACCACGGTCAAAGAGATGGTGGCCAGCATTTTAAGCCAGAAAGGCCAAGTGCTTTACACACAAGGAAACTTCAATAACGACATCGGCGTTCCGCTGACTCTGCTGCGCTCAACGGCCGAAGATGATTATGCCGTGATTGAATTGGGGGCGAATCATGTGGGTGAAATTGCCTACACCACCGCCTTGGTTAAGCCGGATGTCGCCCTAGTCAACAACGTAGCGGCAGCGCACTTAGAAGGTTTTGGCTCGATGGATGGCGTTAAACGCGCTAAAGGTGAAATCTATCAAGGGCTACAGGCGGGTGCAGTGGCGATTGTCAATTTAGACAGCAACGGTGGTGACTACTGGAAAGCAGTACTGGCGGACAAAACCGTGAAAACATTTTCCGCTACCGATCACAATGCTGACTTTTATCCACGTGATGTGCGGTTAAATGCGCTCGGTATAGCTAGCTTTACTTTGGTTACCCCGGTTGGTGAAGTGGCTGTTGAGTTGGGCATCATGGGCCAACACAACGTGGCCAATGCGCTGGCTGCTGCGGCCTTATCTCTGGAAATGGGCGCGAGCTTGGCGGAAATTGGTCAAGGTTTAGCGCATTTATCCAAAGTGAAAGGTCGAGTGGATATGGCACAGTTGCGTGACGATATCACGCTTATTGATGACAGCTATAACGCTAGCGTGCCAGCCATGAAAGCGGCGGTGGAGCTGTTAGGCAGCTTTTCCGCTGTACGCTGGTTAATTTTGGGCAATATGGCGGAGTTGGGTGATGAAAGTCTTGCACTTCATCAGCAAGTCGGTGAACATGCTGCACCATTCGGTTTTGAGTTTGTCCTGACGTATGGCAAGGACGCAAAAGTGATCAGCGACCTTTGCCAAGGGCATCACTTTGCTACCCATCAGGACATGATGACATTTATTGAGCAGCACATAGAACAACAACAGGGTCGTACTCAAGTATTGTTGGTGAAAGGTGCCAACAGTGCAGGGATGAGTAAAATTGCCGCTGCTCTCAAGGAGAAATTTGCATGATTATTTGGCTTGCTGAACTGCTCCAGCCATATTTTTCGTTTTTCCGTCTGTTCGAATATCTCTCATTTCGCGCCATTGTCAGCATTCTGACTGCGCTTGGGATCTCGTTGTGGATGGGGCCGCGCATGATTAAGCGCCTACAAATGCTGCAGATTGGGCAAGTAGTGCGTAATGAAGGGCCTGAATCTCACTTCAGTAAACGCGGTACTCCGACCATGGGTGGGGTAATGATCCTTGCCGCGATAACCATCACTGTACTGCTGTGGGCCGACCTGACTAACCCTTATGTTTGGGCTGTGCTTGCGGTACTGCTCGGTTACGGTGCGGTCGGTTTTGTCGATGATTATCGTAAAGTGGTGCGCAAAAATACCGATGGCTTGATCGCGCGCTGGAAATATTTTTGGCAATCTGCGATTGCTTTAGTGGTTGCGTTTGCTCTGTATGCGCACGGCCAAGATACGGCGGCAACGCAGTTAGTGGTCCCTTTCTTTAAAGATGTGATGCCACAACTGGGCTTGATGTACATTTTGCTGACCTATTTCGTGATTGTTGGTACCAGTAACGCCGTGAATTTGACCGATGGTCTGGATGGCTTGGCGATCATGCCAACCGTATTGGTTGCAGCCGGATTTGCGGCGATTGCATGGGCGACCGGTAACGTTAACTTCGCGAACTATCTGCATATCCCTTATATTCCTCACTCTTCTGAGTTGGTGGTGGTGTGTACCGCGATGGTCGGTGCCGGTTTAGGCTTTTTATGGTTTAACACCTATCCAGCCCAAGTATTTATGGGCGATGTCGGCGCGTTGGCGTTAGGTGGTGCGTTAGGTACGATTGCGGTACTGGTTCGCCAAGAATTTGTGTTGGTGATCATGGGCGGTGTATTCGTGATGGAAACCCTGTCAGTGATTTTGCAAGTTGGTTCTTACAAACTGCGTGGACAACGTATCTTCCGTATGGCACCGATTCACCATCACTACGAATTAAAAGGCTGGCCAGAACCACGTGTGATCGTGCGTTTTTGGATCATCTCTATCGTTTTAGTATTGATTGGCTTAGCGACACTCAAAGTTCGTTAAGTGGATTAAGGATGTCAATTTCAATGGACCGTTGGCAAGGCATACAACATGTGGTCGTCGTAGGGCTCGGGATTACCGGGCTCTCTGTCGTTAATTATCTGCGAAAAAATCATCCGTCGGTAACCGTGCAGGTTATCGATACGCGCGAAACACCACCGGGGCAAGAGCAGCTTTCGTTGGACGTTGCACTGCACCGTGGCGGGTGGAATCTTGAGTGGTTACTCAGTGCCGATTTGGTGGTCACTAATCCAGGTATTGCGTTGGCGACTCCTGAGATTCAACAAGTGCTCGCGGCAGGGATACCCGTTGTTGGGGATATTGAGCTGTTCGCATGGCATGTGGATACGCCCGTTATTGCGATTACCGGATCAAATGGCAAAAGCACGGTGACTGATTTAAGTGGTGTGTTAGCCAATGCTGCTGGTGTGAAGGCCGCAGTAGGCGGCAACATTGGCGTGCCTGCGCTGGATCTGATTTCTCCAGACGTTGAGCTGTATGTGCTTGAGCTATCGAGCTTCCAACTCGAAACCACTTCTAGCTTAAAACTGAAAGCCGCGGCGTTTCTCAATCTCTCTGAAGATCATATGGATCGCTATCAGGGGATGGAGGACTACCGCCAAGCCAAACTGCGCATTTTCGATCATGCCGAAACCGCAGTCGTGAATGCCGATGATCCTCAAACTTTCCCTGACCACGCGGCGCATCTGCAAGTGGTGACGTTTGGTGTCGAACACGCTGCACAATTTAGCGTTGCTCAACATCAAGGTCGTGAATACCTTTTTGCGCGCGATGAGGCCGTCATGGCATGCGCTGAGCTGAGTTTGGTTGGCCGTCATAACGTGGCAAACGTACTGACCGTGTTAGCTTTGCTTGATTCAGCTGGAGTAAACTTCCGTCTGGCTTTGGATGCACTGAAGTCTTACACGGGTTTGACACACCGCTGCCAAGTGGTTGCCGATAATCACGGTATTAAATGGGTCAATGATTCTAAAGCGACCAACGTAGCAAGTACGCTGGCGGCTCTGTCAGGTCTTAAAATCGAAGGGCAACTCTATTTACTGGTCGGTGGGGTTGGTAAAGGTGCTGATTTCACACCACTCGCCCCCGTCTTAGCGACATTGCCCGTGCAGTTGTGCTGTTTTGGTGTGGATGGGGACAAGTTTATGCTGCTGCATCCTTCTGCTCGTTTCTATGATTCGATGGAGAGCATTATTCGCTCGATTCGTCCACAGTTGAAAAGCGGCGATATGGTGCTGCTTTCTCCTGCTTGTGCGAGTTTTGATCAGTTTAAAAACTTCATGGCGCGTGGGGATATTTTTGCCCAACTCGCTCGGCAATACGCCTAACAACAGGTAGTTCAGCTTGTTTTTATCCAGACCTTTTACAAAACTTCGTCACTGGTTGAGCTCGGCTTCGCCAGAGGCTCTGTTTGATCGCCAATTGGTCTGGATTGCGTTTGGCTTGATGCTGATTGGCCTTGTGATGGTGACATCCGCTTCGTTTCCAATCAGCTCTCGCCTAACCGATCAACCGTTTCACTTTATGTTTCGCCATGCGATTTTTCTACTGTTGGCGCTTGTTACCTCCGGTTTGGTATTGCAAGTGCCGTTAGAGCGTTGGATGAAATACAGCTCACTGCTGCTCGGGATCTCCTTTTTCTTGTTGGTGGTGGTGTTGGTCGCTGGTAAGTCAGTAAATGGTGCATCACGTTGGATCCCGCTAGGGTTGTTTAACCTTCAGCCTGCGGAAGTAGCCAAGCTGTCACTGTTTATTTTCATGTCGGGTTATTTGGTGCGCAAACATGACGAAGTTCGTCAGACGTTCTTTGGCGGCTTTTTAAAACCGATCATGGTGTTTGGTACACTCGCTGTGTTGCTGCTTGGGCAGCCAGACTTGGGAACGGTGATCGTAATGTTGGTCACGCTGTTTGGCATGCTGTTTATTGCCGGCGCGAAAACTCTCTCAGTTTTTGGCCTTGATGGTGGCAGGAGTGTTAGCGGTGGTCGCGCTGATTGTCGCTGAACCTTATCGTGTACGCCGTGTGACCTCGTTTTTAGATCCGTGGGAAGATCCCTTTGGTAGCGGTTACCAGCTGACTCAATCCTTGATGGCGTTTGGCCGTGGTGAGTGGTTTGGGCAAGGATTAGGCAATTCGATTCAAAAACTCGAATATTTGCCTGAAGCGCATACTGACTTTGTATTCGCCGTCTTGGCCGAAGAGCTTGGCTTTATCGGCGTGGTATTAGTGCTCGTGCTGATTTTTAGCTTGGTACTGAAAGCGATTTTTATCGGCAAAAAAGCCTTTCAACATGATCAGCAGTTTGGCGGCTACCTCGCGTTTGGCATCGGTATTTGGTTTGCGTTTCAGACCTTAGTGAACGTCGGTGCGGCAGCGGGTATGGTTCCCACCAAAGGCTTGACCTTACCACTCATCAGTTACGGCGGTTCCAGTTTAATTATTATGTCAGTGGCGGTGTCGATTTTACTGCGCATCGATCATGAATGCCGTTTAGCGGATCGCCACGCACCAGAAGAAATCACAGTTGATGAACAAGAATAAAAAATTAATGGTGATGGCCGGAGGAACCGGTGGTCACGTATTTCCCGGTTTGGCTGTCGCCAAACAACTACAGCAACAGGGCTGGCAAATTCGTTGGTTGGGAACGGCTGACCGAATGGAAGCGGAATTGGTTCCTAAACACGGCATTGAGATTGACTTTATTCAGGTCAAAGGGCTGCGTGGTCAAGGGTTTATGCGTTTGCTCAAAGCGCCTTTCCAAATTGTGAATGCGATTTTGCAAGCGCGCCGCCATTTACTGGCTTATCAGCCTGATGCGGTTCTCGGCATGGGTGGTTATGTGAGTGGACCGGGGGGGATTGCCGCTTGGTTACTGGGTATTCCAGTGGTGCTGCATGAACAAAACGCTGTCGCGGGTTTAACCAACCAATGGTTGGCAAAAATTGCGCGCCGTGTGTTTCAAGCTTTCCCTGGGGCGTTTACCGATGCGCCTGTCGTGGGTAATCCAGTGCGCCAAGATGTGGTGCAACTTGCCGCGCCAGAGCAGCGTTTTGCCGAGCGAACGGGGGCGATCCGAATCTTGGTGATGGGCGGTAGCCAAGGGGCTCGCATCTTAAACCAAACCCTACCCGAGGTAATGGCATCGTTGGGGGCGGAGTATGAAATTCGTCATCAAGCCGGTAAGAACAGCCAACAAGAAGTGGCGGAGGCTTATGCTGCTGCAGGCGTTGAGGGTGCAGAAGTCACTGAATTTATCGATGATGTCGCAGAAGCCTATGGTTGGGCGGACTTACTGATTTGTCGCTCAGGTGCCTTGACGGTTTCTGAGGTGTCGGCAGCGGGAGTCGGTGCAATTTTTATCCCTTTCATGCATAAAGATCGTCAGCAAGCCTTGAACGCCGACCATCTAGTGGCCTGTGGGGCTGCAAAAATGATTGAACAGCCCGATTTGAGTGCGGAAAAGCTCGCTCAAATGGTACGCCAGCTCGATCGAGCACAATTATTGTCCATGGCACAGAAGGCGCGCCAAGCCGCCAAATTAGATGCTGACAAGGTGGTGGCGCAAGCGATCATCGCCATTACCGAATAATGAGAACAGAATTATGACCATTAAACACACTCAAGATCTTGCTCAAATTCGCGCTATGGTGCCAGAGATGCGCCGTGTTAAAGCGATCCACTTTATTGGTATCGGTGGGGCCGGAATGAGCGGGATTGCCGAAGTGCTGCTCAACGAAGGCTACCAAATTTCAGGTTCCGACTTAGCGGCAAATCCAGTCACTGAGCGATTAGCGGAAAAAGGTGCGACGATTTTTATTGGCCATGAAGCACAGAATATCGAACGTGCCAGCGTAGTGGTGGTTTCCACCGCCATCAATGAACTGAATCCTGAAATCCAAGCGGCGCGTGAAAAGCGCATCCCGATTGTGCGCCGCGCCGAAATGCTGGCTGAACTGATGCGTTTTCGTCACGGTATCGCAGTCGCCGGAACTCATGGCAAAACCACTACCACGGCACTTGTGACTCAGATTTATTCTGAAGCAGGATTGGATCCGACCTTTGTGAATGGCGGTTTGGTAAAAAGTGCTGGTACCAACGCGCGTTTGGGTTCTAGCCGTATTTTGATTGCTGAAGCGGATGAGAGTGATGCTTCATTCTTGCATCTGCAACCGATGGTCACCATTGTCACCAATATTGAAGCCGATCACATGGATACTTACGGCGGCGATTTTGAAAACCTCAAACAGACCTTTATCGACTTTTTGCACAATCTGCCTTTTTATGGTCAAGCGATTTTGTGTATTGATGATCCGGTGATTCGTGAGCTTATTCCACGGGTAAGTCGCCAAGTCATCACCTATGGATTTTCGGAAGATGCCGACGTGCGCATTGAAAATTACCGCCAAAATGGCCAGCAAGGCCAATTTACCGTGGTGCGTAAAGGCAAAGCGAATTTGGATATCACATTGAATATTCCTGGACGTCATAACGCGCTCAATGCTTCGGCGGCTATTGCGGTTGCGACCGAAGATGACATCCGTGATGAAGCGATTTTACGTGCGATGGCTAATACGCAAGGCACAGGGCGCCGTTTTGACCACTTGGGCGAGTTTGAAACTGGCAATGGAGTGGCCATGTTGGTGGATGATTACGGTCACCACCCAACCGAAGTGGATGTGACCATTAAAGCCGCGCGTAATGGCTGGGCTGAAAAACGTTTAGTGATGATTTTCCAGCCGCATCGTTACACACGAACTCGCGATCTGTATGACGATTTTGCCAACGTACTTGAGCAAGTCGATGTGCTGATCATGCTAGATGTGTATTCAGCGGGAGAGAAGCCAATTGCTGGTGCTGATGGTCGATCCTTGTGTCGTACGATTCGTAGCCGAGGTAAAATTGACCCTATCTTTGTACCAGATAGCCAGACATTGCCTGCGGTGCTTGCCAATATCTTGCAAGATGGTGACTTAGTATTGACGCAAGGCGCGGGTGATGTCGGGAAAGTAGCAAGACATTTAGCGGCTCTTGAACTCAATATTGCGAACATGCAACAGATATAAGCAACCGAAAGGTTGTCTCATTGGTGAATTCCTTGGTATCAAGCCCAGATTTCTGATGTTGGGTATTTGATACTTTGGATCACCTCAGTATAATCCGGAGGTTAAAGTCATTGCTTTTACCTCTATGACGCAACGAAATAGGGAATCAAATTGCCAGTCGTTAACAGGAACACCGGGCTTTGATCAACAAGGTACTTTTAGAAGGCCGTAGAATCACCCGCTCACCACAAGTGAAACAACATGCCTGTGGTGCGAGTTTTTTTCTGGTGGTGCTATTGCTGATAGGTGGTTTGCTGTATTCGACGATCAGTTGGATGTGGGACGAACAACGTCTTCCTCTCTCGAAACTCGTTTTACAGGGTGACTTACAATATGTTTCCTCCCTCGATGTGCAACGAGTATTAGCGCGCTTGGATCATATCGGGACATTTATGTCGCAAGATATTAATGTTCTGCAAGAGAGTGTGCAGTCGATTCCATGGGTATCACATGCATCGATAAGGAAACAGTGGCCAGATACGATTAAAGTCTATTTAACCGAATATCAGGTCGAAGCATTATGGAATGCGAATGCGTTATTTAGATAAAAAATAGGCACAGTATTTTATGGTGATATTGCGCAAGTTAAAGGCGAACACGTTAAATTATATGGGCCTGATGGCACTGCGCCACAAGTATTAAAAGCATGGCGAGATTACAACCCGAAATTTGCTCAGCTAGGTTTAAATATCTCCTCATTAGTATTAAATGACCGACGAGCTTGGCAAATTATTCTCGACAATGGTATTCGTCTGGAATTGGGGAAAGAGTCATTAGAAGAGCGAATATCGCGCTTCTTTTTGCTCTATAAACAATTAGGTAATAAAGCTGAACAAATCAGCTATATCGACCTCAGGTATGATACTGGAGCCGCGGTGGGTTGGTTCCCTGAACAAGAGTTAACACAAGAGAAAAACGATGACTAAGACTGCCGATGACAACATTATTGTTGGTCTAGATATAGGCACTGCCACCGTCTCCGCTCTCGTGGGTGAAATACTCCCTGATGGTCAAATCAATATTATTGGCGCGGGTAGTAGCCCATCCCGTGGGATGGATAAAGGTGGTGTAAACGACCTTGAATCGGTAGTGAAATCGGTTCAACGCGCGATTGATCAAGCAGAGATGATGGCTGAGTGTAAAATCAGCCACGTATTCCTTTCGATTTCTGGGCGACATATTGCTAGCCGTATTGAGAAAGGAATGGGGACGATTTCAGATGAAGAAGTTTCCCAAGAAGATATGGATCGCGCGATCCATACAGCAAAATCGATCAAAATTGGTGAAGAGCAGCGTATTCTGCATGTGATTCCGCAAGAATTCACCATAGATTATCAGGAAGGCATCAAGAATCCGCTGGGTTTATCTGGGGTTCGCATGGAAGTGAGTGTGCACCTGATCACTTGCCATAATGATATGGCAAGAAACATTATTAAAGCGGTTGAACGCTGCGGTTTAAAAGTTGAACAATTAGTCTACTCTGGTTTAGCCGCAAGTAATGCTGTGATTACCGAAGATGAGCGCGAACTGGGTGTTTGTGTGGTTGATATCGGCGCAGGCACCATGGATATCGCAATCTGGACCGGTGGAGCATTACGTTACACCGAGGTCTTTTCCTATGCAGGAAATGCCGTTACTAGCGATATCGCGTTTGCTTTTGGTACGCCAGTCAGTGATGCGGAAGAGATCAAAGTAAAATATGGCTGCGCGTTGAGTGAATTGGTCAGCAAAGACGATACGGTTAATGTTCCCAGTGTGGGTGGACGTCCGTCGCGAAGTTTACAGCGACAAACCTTGTCGGAAGTGATTGAGCCTCGCTACACTGAGCTAATGGGTTTAGTTAACCAAACGGTGGATTCGGTGCAAGAATCCTTACGTAAAGAAGGTATCAAGCATCATTTGGCTGCCGGTGTAGTGCTCACTGGTGGCGCAGCACAAATTGAAGGTTTAGTGGCATGCGCAGAACGCGTATTCCGCAATCAAGTTAGGGTAGGTAAGCCGCTGGAAGTGAGTGGCCTTACCGACTACGTAAAAGAGCCGTATCATTCTACGGCAGTGGGATTACTTCATTACGCAAGAGATAGTCAAATCAGCGACGATACTGAATATCAAGAACCCAAACGCCCGTCAATGACAGGTTGGATTGGCCGCTTGCGCAACTGGATACAAAAAGAGTTTTAACCTGAGAGACAGGAAAAACGGAGATAACACATGTTTGAACCGATGATGGAAATGTCTGACGATGCGGTAATCAAAGTCGTTGGAGTAGGTGGTGGCGGCGGTAACGCGGTTGAACACATGGTGCGTGAATCCATCGAAGGTGTGGAATTCATGAGTATCAATACCGATGCTCAGGCACTGCGCAAAACAAGCGTTGGTACTGTTATTCAGATTGGTGGCAATATCACCAAAGGTCTAGGTGCGGGCGCTAACCCACAAGTGGGGCGTGATGCAGCACTAGAAGATAAAGAACGCATTAAAGAATTCCTTACTGGTGCCGATATGGTGTTTATCGCAGCAGGTATGGGTGGCGGTACAGGAACCGGAGCTGCACCAGTGATTGCCGAAGTGGCAAAAGAGCTGGGCATTTTGACGGTTGCTGTGGTAACTAAACCTTTCAGCTTTGAAGGCAAAAAGCGTTTGGCTTTTGCTGAGCAGGGAATTGAAGAGCTATCTAAGCACGTTGATTCACTGATCACCATTCCAAACGAAAAACTGCTCAAAGTATTGGGTCGTGGTATCACGTTACTGGAAGCCTTTGCGAGCGCGAACAACGTACTTAAAAATGCAGTGCAAGGCATCGCTGAACTGATTACTCGCCCAGGCATGATTAACGTCGACTTTGCGGACGTACGTACTGTGATGTCAGAAATGGGTCACGCCATGATGGGTAGTGGTGTTGCAAGAGGTGAAGACCGCGCGGAAGAAGCTGCTGAAATGGCAATTTCTAGCCCGCTGCTGGAAGACATCGATCTCGCCGGTGCGCGTGGTGTTCTTGTGAACATCACTGCAGGTTTAGATATGCGACTGGATGAATTCGAAACTGTCGGCAATACTGTTAAAGCCTTTGCTTCTGACAATGCAACTGTGGTTATTGGTACTTCGTTAGATCCAGATATGGCAGACGAAATCCGCGTAACTGTCGTGGCAACCGGTATCGGTAACGAGAAAAAGCCAGATATCACTCTCGTTGCAGGTGGCAAATCTAAAGTTGCACCTGTATCGGCTCCGGTGACTTCTCGCGTGGAAGAGAAAGCGGCACAGCCTTTGCATGAAAGAGTTGAAGTGAAAACTCAACCAACAGCAGCGCCATCGCACTCTTCGGCAAGTCAGAGTGTCGCGCCAAAGCCAGAAAAAGAGAGCGGATATCTTGATATTCCGGCTTTCCTGAGACGTCAAGCTGACTAAAATATCAGCGTAATTTGACAGTGTTCAGAATTCTGGTAGGATGTCGGTCGGTGTTGTGCCGGCCGTTCATTGTGGCTAAATAAATCGAGGCAACTAGATGATCAGACAACGTACTCTGAAAGAAATAGTGAAAACAACTGGGGTGGGCTTACACTCTGGTCGTAAAGTTACGCTGACTCTTCGCCCGGCCGCAGCCAATACGGGGATTATTTATCGTCGTACTGACGTCAACCCACCGGTTGATTTTCCTGCCGATCCGGCTTCTGTGCGTGACACCATGCTTTGTACCGCTTTGGTCAATGATCAAGGTGTACGGATCTCTACCGTAGAGCATCTTAATGCTGCTTTAGCAGGGATGGGGATCGACAACGCGATTATCGAAGTGGACGCCCCAGAAATTCCAATTATGGATGGCAGTGCGAGTCCTTTTGTTTACTTGCTGCAACAAGCGGGTATTCAAACACTCAATGCACCAAAACGCTTCATCCGTATCAAGAAACCTGTACGCATTGAAGATGGCGATAAGTGGGTTGAATTTGTTCCATTTAACGGCTTCCGTATGGATTTCGAAATTGAGTTCAACCACCCAGCGATTGATGGCGATGACCAACGCCTCGTGTTTGATTTCTCTTCACAAGGCTTTGTGAAAGAAATCTCTCGTGCGCGTACCTTTGGTTTTATGCGTGATATCGAATATCTGCAATCACAAAACCTCTGCTTAGGTGGTAGCTTTGATTGCGCGATCGTGCTGGATGATTACCGTATCCTGAATGAAGAAGGACTGCGTTTCGATAACGAGTTTGTGACTCATAAAGTGCTGGATGCGATTGGTGATCTCTACATGGCTGGTCATGCGATTGTTGGTGAGTTCCGTGCCTACAAATCAGGCCACGGCTTGAACAACCAACTGCTGCGTGCGGTATTGGCCGATCAAGAAGCATGGGAATGGGCAACCTTCGAAGAAGAAGTGGGTTCACCTGTTGCTTTTGCTGAGCCGAACATGGTTCTCGCGTAGGCCATTCAGAAAGAATAATCATAATAAAGCCAGACTGATGTCTGGTCTTTATTTTTTTTAAATTTCAATAGCATTTAAACGCAATTCGGTGAGTGTAACCTGTTCAATCGTCTTTCTGATTTGCTTTCGCTAAACGCGCTAAGCTCTGTAAGCGTTTTTTGACTTTATCAGAAGCTTGATCGGCAATCGCGAGCAGCACATGAGCGGCATGTTCAGAGAGCGGTGGGCGAGGATTTGCCGCCCGAGCATCCTCAGAGGTGATTTTGCTTTGCCTATACAACTCAGGATTGACTCGCACTTCGATACTGATCAAATGGCCAAACCCGTTTTGCCTAAGCTGAGTCAAAATATGTAAACGCTCATAATCGACTTTCATTTTGAGCGCTGCGCTGGCTGCTTCAAGCACCAAATTACCACCGCGCACATTGGCGGCGCGCACTTGGGTTTTTAAGCCTTTGGGCAGGATGTCTTGTAATTGGCGATTAATAAGCAAAATCGCTTTTGCATGCTCTTGGATCTGCTTGAGTTTGGATGCCTGAATCAACTCATCGGTAGCGGTAGGGCGGTGATCACGCATCGGATTCTCCTTTGGCTGGTGTGACGCTATTCTAACGCGCTTCTTGGCGCACCGAAACGTACATCTTAGTTTGCTGAGATGAATTAAAAAGCGCGAGAAACCTTGTAAACATTGGGCTTAGTGCACAAAACCGCAAGCTCGTATTCAACAAATCATAGAGAACCTTGGTTGTTGAGACAAAAATTCCTTAAACTAGGCGGCACTTAATTAACTGCGTGCCTTGAAAATAAACGCTGTCATCACAATATCTCACACAGATGACTTATCTCAGTATCCTTAGTTAAAAATAGGTAGAGACTAAAGACATTCCAAGGTCGATAGACAGCGATTTAGCACAGAGAGATTCACAACAAATGATAACTAAGCTACTGACAAAGGTGATTGGCAGTCGCAATGACCGCACACTGCGCCGTTTACGCAAGATTGTAAAAGAGATTAATAACTACGAACCCGCCTTTGAAGCCCTCTCCGATGAAGAGCTAAAAGCCAAAACAGTAGAATTTCGTCAACGTATTGAACAAGGTGAAAACCTAGACCAACTTCTACCAGAAGCGTTCGCGACCGTTCGTGAAGCCTCTAAGCGTGTGTTTGGTATGCGCCATTTCGATGTACAGCTGATTGGCGGTATGGTGCTGCATGGCGGCCAAATTGCCGAGATGCGCACGGGTGAAGGTAAAACCTTAACCGCAACGTTGGCTGCTTACCTGAATGCCTTACCTGGTAAAGGCGTACATATTGTTACGGTTAACGACTACTTGGCCAAACGTGACGCTGAAACTAACCGACCTCTATTTGAATTTTTAGGCATGACGGTGGGCGTGAATATTCCAAACATGCCTCAGCCTGCTAAAAAAGAGGCTTATCAAGCCGATATTCTTTACGGAACCAACAACGAATTTGGTTTTGACTACCTGCGCGATAACATGGCATTTCGCCCTGAAGATCGTGTGCAACGCGCTCGTTTCTTCGCTGTGGTCGATGAAGTGGATTCGATCTTAATCGACGAAGCGCGTACTCCACTGATTATCTCAGGTCCTGCGGAAGATAGTTCTGATCTCTATATCCGTATCAACAAGCTGATCCCACAACTGGAAAAGCAAGATAAAGAAGATTCTGAAGAGTACCGCGGTGATGGCCACTTCACTGTTGATGAAAAATCTAAGCAGGTGCATTTGACCGAAACCGGCCAAGAGTTCGTTGAAGAGCTGTTGGTGAAAAACGGTATGATGCAAGAGGGGGATACGCTTTATTCTCCGGCTAACATTAGCTTGCTGCACCATGTTAACGCAGCATTGCGTGCGCATGTTCTGTTTGAAAAGAATGTCGATTACATCGTGACACCCGATGGTGAAGTGGTGATCGTTGATGAACATACCGGTCGTACTATGCCGGGTCGTCGCTGGTCTGATGGTCTGCACCAAGCGGTAGAAGCAAAAGAAGGGGTCAAGATCCAGAACGAAAACCAAACTCTGGCTTCGATCACTTTCCAAAACTACTTCCGTCTGTATGAAAAGCTGTCAGGTATGACGGGTACCGCTGATACCGAAGCGTTTGAATTCCAACAAATCTACGGTTTGGAAACGGTCGTTATTCCAACCAACAAGCCGATGGTGCGTAACGATATGCCGGATGTGGTGTATCGCTCTGAGGCGGAAAAGTTTGCCGCGATCATTGAAGATATCAAACAGCGCGTTGAGAAAGGTCAACCTGTGTTGGTGGGTACGGTTTCGATTGAGAAATCAGAATTGCTCTCCAATGCACTGAAAAAAGCAGGCATCAAGCACAATGTTCTGAACGCGAAGTTCCATGAAAAAGAAGCGGAAATTGTTGCTGAAGCGGGTAAACCGGGCGCAGTCACCATCGCAACTAACATGGCGGGTCGTGGTACGGACATCGTATTGGGTGGCAGCTGGCAAGCCAAAGTGGAGAAGCTGGACAACCCAACTCAAGATCAAATTGATGCGATTAAAGCTGAGTGGAAGCAAGTGCACGATCAAGTGTTACAAGCGGGCGGCCTACACATCATTGGTACTGAGCGTCACGAATCTCGTCGTATCGATAACCAGCTACGTGGTCGTTCTGGTCGTCAAGGTGATGCGGGTTCATCGCGTTTCTATCTCTCAATGGAAGATACGTTACTGCGTATTTTTACCTCAGATCGCATGGCGGCATTGATCCAAAGCGGTATGGATGAAGGCGAAGCGATTGAATCGAAAATGCTGTCTCGCTCAATTGAAAAAGCGCAGCGTAAAGTAGAAGGCCGTAACTTCGACATTCGTAAGCAATTGCTGGAATACGATGATGTGGCAAACGATCAGCGTAAAGTAGTTTATGAACTGCGTGATGAACTGATGAGCGCAGACGACATCAGCGATATGATTGCGCAAAACCGCGAAGATGTGCTCAATGCGGTGATGGATGAGTACATTCCGCCACAATCTCTGGAAGATATGTGGGATATCAAAGGCTTGGAAGAACGCTTGAAGAACGATTTCGATCTGCCACTGCCGATCCAATCTTGGTTAGATGCTGACAACAAGCTGTATGAAGAAGCGCTGCGTGAGCGCATCATCGAACAAGCTGTTGAGGTTTACAAAGCCAAAGAGCAAGCGGTTAGTCCTGCGGTGATGCGTAACTTTGAAAAATCTGTGATGCTACAAACGCTTGATACTCTTTGGAAAGAGCATTTGGCGGCGATGGATCACTTGCGCCAAGGTATCCATCTACGTGGCT
Organism: Vibrio metoecus; assembly: GCF_000696385.1. Taxonomy (GTDB): domain Bacteria; phylum Pseudomonadota; class Gammaproteobacteria; order Enterobacterales; family Vibrionaceae; genus Vibrio; species Vibrio metoecus. The sequence continues at coordinate 114,936 of NZ_JJMN01000070.1, forward strand.
ATGCGCAGAAGAACCCTAAACAAGAGTACAAGCGTGAATCGTTTGAGTTGTTTGAAGAGTTACTTGAATCACTCAAATCAGATGTGATCACAGTTTTGTCAAAAGTGCGTGTTCAACAGCAAGAAGAAGTTGAGCGCATGGAAGCTCAACGCCGTGCTCAAGCTGAAGAGGCGGCTCGTCATGCTCATGCACAACACGCAAGCGCGGATGAGATTGAGCAAGAGGAATCGAATCAGCCGATGGTGCGTGATGAGCGCAAAGTGGGTCGAAACGAACCTTGCCCATGCGGTAGCGGTAAAAAATACAAACAGTGTCACGGGCAAATTAACTAAACCTGTTTCACCTCATTAAAGAAAAGAGTCGCTAAGGCGACTCTTTTTACAACTGAAATATATGTCAGCCAGAAACACAGGAGCGACACCTTGAAACGAATCCACATTGTTGCGGGGATCATTTTTAATCCAGAGCAGAGCGAAATTTACATCACCAAACGTCCAGATCATCTTCATAAAGGTGGGTACTGGGAGTTTCCCGGCGGTAAAGTCGAAGCGGGTGAGCATATTGAGCAAGCCATGGCTCGCGAATTGGAGGAGGAAGTCGGTATTGTGGTGACAGAACAGCAAGCTTTCCAACATTTCGATTATGACTATACGGACAAATCACTAAGCTTTGATTTTATGTTAATCACGGCTTTTGAAGGGCAGCCTCATGGCCGTGAAGGTCAGCAAGGTGGCTGGGTGAAAATTGCCGATTTGGCTAATTACCGTTTTCCTGAAGCGAATGAGCCTGTACTGCATCAAGTGGTGGCACAGTTTGGTTAAGTGGTTTTTTCCTCGACTCGGACAAAGCCGTGAGGCTAGCCAGAGTGGAAGATAGTTGGTAGTTTAAGTCTACAAATTGGAACTGCCTAAGGCAGTGGAGAATGGAGACAGCAACATGGTTAGAATTGCGATTGCGGGTGCCGCAGGACGTATGGGACGCAATCTGGTAAAAGCAACGCACCAGAATCCGCTTTCCGAATTGGGCGCGGGCTCTGAGCGTCCAGAATCCTCATTAGTCGGTGTCGATGTTGGCGAGCTGTGCGGTATCGGTAAGCAAGGTATTGTCTTGGTCGATAATCTAGAGCAAGCCGTTGAGCAGTTTGATGTGATTATTGATTTTACTGCGCCAGCCAGTACTTTGGCTAACTTAGCCCTGTGTGAACTGCATGGTAAAAAACTGGTGATTGGTACGACCGGTTTTTCTGATGCTCAGCGTCAAGCGATTGAACAAGCAGCAAAAAATATCCCAATTGTCATGGCTCCCAACTACAGCGTTGGCGTGAACTTGGTATTTAAACTGCTAGAAAAAGCGGCCAAGGTAATGGGCGATTACTGCGATATTGAAATCATTGAAGCCCATCATCGCCATAAGGTCGATGCCCCTTCAGGTACGGCGATTGGTATGGGGGAAGCCATTGCTCATGCGATGGGCAATCAACTGAGTGATGTGGCGGTGTACGCGCGAGAAGGGATCACCGGCGAGCGCTCACGTAATGAGATTGGTTTTGCCACGATTCGTGCTGGAGACATCATTGGCGAGCATACTGCGATGTTTGCTGACATTGGTGAGCGAGTCGAGATTACCCATAAAGCCACCGACCGAATGACTTTTGCCAATGGTGCGGTCAAAGCCGCCATTTGGCTCGCGGAGCAACCCGCCGGTTTCTACACCATGACCGATGTGCTCGGATTGAATGACCTCTAAATACATAATTATGCGCCAGCAAACTGCTGGCGTTTTTTTATTATCAAAATCCTATAAAAATTATTTTTACCATTTTTAGGTGTTTTTGATGCTTTATTTGTTGTTTTTTTATGGGTTAGGTTGTCGATTTCTAGTGTAGTCTTTGTTTTTTTAACTAAAAATTGCCGGTTAACGTTTGCTTTGTGGGTGGTTAATTTTTTGCCACTTATTCTCGATTGTAAAATCTCCATTCTCATTGAATGGCTAATGAATAGATGATATTGGCCAGATAAAGATGGGTTTTTGATGGTTTTGTTGAATAAATCTATCGAGAGCTCGTAAAGATAAATTAATTTTTTAGGCTTGTGTTGACAGGTCTCGTTCTGCTCTCTAGAATGTCGCCAATTTGTCTATAGCATCCTAATGCATGATTTAGTGGCTAGTAGGAAGACGAGTTTGCAAAATAATTTATTTTTTATGCATTTTTATTCTGGAGGTTGTCTTGAGTAAATCAGCACTGTTAGTCCTAGAAGATGGGACAGTGTTCCGCGGAGTGTCCATCGGGGCAGATGGTATTTCCGTTGGTGAAGTTGTTTTCAATACCTCGATGACGGGGTACCAAGAAATCCTCACTGATCCTTCTTATTCCCAGCAAATCGTTACTCTTACTTATCCTCACATTGGCAATACCGGAACCAACTCCGAAGACGAAGAATCCACTGCGATTCATGCTCAAGGCCTTGTGATTCGTGATCTCCCTCTTATCGCTTCTAACTTCCGCAGTGAACAATCCCTCTCTGATTACCTCAAATCGCAAAACATAGTCGGCATTGCTGATATTGATACCCGTAAGCTGACACGCCTCCTGCGTGAGAAAGGCGCACAAAACGGTTGCATCATGGCGGGCGATAAATTGGATGAGGCACTAGCACTGGCGAAAGCGAAAGAATTCCCAGGTCTAAAAGGCATGGATCTCGCGAAAGTGGTAACGACCCAAGAAGCTTACCAGTGGAAACAAGGTTCATGGACGCTAGAAGGCGGCCTGCCTGAAGCGAAAGCAGACTGTGATTTGCCTTACCATGTTGTTGCTTACGATTTTGGTGCTAAACGCAACATCCTACGTATGTTGGTGGATCGTGGTTGCCGTTTAACCGTGGTGCCAGCGCAAACCTCCGCAGAAGAAGTATTAGCCCTTAATCCAGACGGTGTTTTCCTATCAAACGGCCCTGGCGACCCTGAGCCATGTACCTATGCGATTGAAGCGACACGCGTTTTCCTTGAGAAAAACATTCCTGTATTTGGGATCTGTTTAGGTCACCAAATTCTGGCACTCGCCTCCGGCGCAAAAACAGTAAAAATGAAGTTCGGTCACCATGGTGCAAACCATCCAGTGAAAGATTTGGATCGCGGTGTGGTGATGATCACCTCACAAAACCACGGTTTTGCAGCCGATGAAGCGACTCTGCCTGACAACCTGCGTGCAACCCACAAATCGCTGTTTGATGGTTCACTGCAAGGGATTCATCGTACCGACAAGCCAGCGTTTAGCTTCCAAGGCCACCCAGAAGCAAGCCCAGGTCCACACGATGCAGCACCGCTGTTTGACCACTTTATTGAACTGATTAAACAATTCCGCGCTTAATTTGGAGTAGTAGATAATGCCAAAACGTACTGACATTCAAAGCATCCTTATCCTTGGTGCGGGTCCAATTGTTATCGGTCAGGCTTGTGAGTTTGACTACTCAGGCGCGCAAGCGTGTAAAGCCCTGCGAGAAGAGGGTTACCGCGTTATTCTGGTTAACTCAAACCCTGCCACCATCATGACAGACCCAGAAATGGCCGATGCGACTTATATCGAGCCAATCCACTGGGAAGTCGTGCGTAAAATCATTGAAAAAGAGCGTCCAGATGCGATTTTGCCAACCATGGGTGGCCAGACAGCGCTAAACTGCGCACTGGCACTAGAAAAACATGGCGTATTGGCTGAGTTTGGCGTTGAGATGATTGGTGCAACGGCTGACGCAATTGATAAAGCGGAAGACCGCTCACGCTTTGATAAAGCGATGAAATCCATCGGTCTGGAATGTCCACGTGCTGATACCGCGAAAAGCATGGAAGAAGCGTACAAAGTCCTCGATATGGTCGGCTTCCCATGTATCATTCGTCCTTCTTTCACTATGGGTGGCAGTGGCGGTGGTATCGCCTACAACCGTGAAGAGTTTGAAGAAATCTGCGAGCGTGGTCTGGATCTTTCACCAACCAATGAGCTGCTGATCGACGAATCGCTGATTGGTTGGAAAGAGTACGAGATGGAAGTGGTGCGTGATAAGAACGACAACTGCATCATCGTCTGTGCGATTGAAAACTTTGACCCAATGGGCATCCACACCGGTGACTCGATCACGGTCGCTCCAGCGCAAACGCTGACTGATAAAGAATACCAAATCATGCGTAACGCCTCTTTGGCGGTACTGCGTGAAATCGGCGTAGAAACTGGCGGTTCAAACGTTCAGTTTGGTATCAACCCGAAAGATGGTCGCATGGTGATCATCGAGATGAACCCGCGTGTATCTCGCTCTTCTGCGTTGGCTTCCAAAGCCACGGGTTTCCCAATTGCGAAAGTGGCAGCCAAACTGGCAGTCGGTTTCACTCTCGATGAGTTGATGAATGACATCACGGGCGGCGCAACGCCAGCCTCGTTCGAACCTACCATCGACTATGTAGTGACTAAGATCCCTCGTTTCAACTTCGAAAAATTCGCCGGTGCCAATGACCGCCTGACCACGCAAATGAAGTCAGTCGGTGAGGTGATGGCGATTGGTCGTAACCAACAAGAATCACTGCAAAAAGCACTGCGTGGCTTGGAAGTTGGTGCGGCAGGTCTGGATGAGAAAGTGGATCTGGACGCGCCTGATGCCCTGACCAAAATTCGTTATGAGCTGAAAGAAGCAGGCGCAGAGCGTATTTGGTACATCGCGGATGCTTTCCGTGCCGGTATGTCGGTTGATGGCGTATTTAACCTGACCAATATCGATCGCTGGTTCCTTGTGCAAATCGAAGAACTGGTGAAGCTGGAAGCGGAAGTGAAAGCTGGTGGCTTTGCTGGCTTGAACCAAGACGTACTGCGTAAGATGAAGCGTAAAGGTTTCTCTGATGCGCGTTTGTCAAAACTGCTCGGTGTGAGCGAAAACGAAATCCGTCGCCTGCGTGACCAATACAACATCCACCCAGTGTATAAGCGTGTGGATACCTGCGCGGCAGAATTTAAGTCAGATACCGCTTACATGTACTCGACTTATGATGAAGAGTGTGAAGCCAATCCGACTGACAAAGACAAGATCATGGTGCTGGGCGGTGGTCCAAACCGTATCGGTCAAGGTATCGAGTTTGACTACTGCTGTGTACACGCCGCGCTTGCCCTGCGTGAAGATGGTTACGAAACCATCATGGTTAACTGTAACCCAGAAACCGTATCAACCGATTACGACACTTCAGATCGCCTCTACTTTGAGCCTGTGACTCTGGAAGATGTGCTGGCTATCGTGCGTGTTGAGAAGCCAAAAGGCGTGATCGTGCAGTACGGCGGTCAAACACCACTGAAACTAGCTCGCGCGCTGGAAGCGGCGGGTGTACCTGTGATTGGTACGAGCCCAGATGCGATTGACCGCGCGGAAGACCGTGAACGTTTCCAACAAGCGGTACAGCGTTTAGGCCTCAAACAGCCAGACAACGCAACCGTAACCGCTATCGAGCAAGCGATTGAAAAATCGCGTGAAATCGGTTTCCCACTCGTGGTTCGTCCCTCTTATGTTCTGGGTGGCCGTGCGATGGAGATTGTGTACGATGAGCAAGATTTGCGTCGTTACTTCAACGAAGCGGTGAGCGTGTCGAATGAATCACCAGTCCTACTGGATCGCTTCCTTGATGATGCGACCGAAGTGGACGTGGATGCGATTTGTGACGGTGAACGCGTGGTGATTGGCGGCATCATGGAGCACATTGAACAAGCGGGTGTTCACTCAGGTGACTCAGCCTGTTCTCTGCCGGCTTACACCTTGAGCCAAGAAATCCAAGACAAGATGCGTGAGCAAGTTGAGAAGTTGGCGTTTGAACTCGGTGTTCGCGGCCTGATGAACATTCAGTTTGCAGTCAAAGACAACGAAGTTTACCTGATTGAAGTAAACCCACGTGCTGCTCGTACTGTGCCGTTTGTTTCTAAAGCAACCGGTGCTCCGCTGGCGAAAATCGCGGCGCGCGTGATGGTTGGACAAACTCTGGAGCAACAAGGCTTCACCAAAGAGATCATTCCACCTTACTACTCAGTTAAAGAAGTGGTTCTGCCGTTCAACAAGTTCCCGGGGGTTGACCCACTGCTTGGCCCTGAAATGCGCTCAACCGGTGAAGTGATGGGTGTGGGTGCCACGTTTGCTGAAGCCTATGCTAAAGCAGAGTTGGGCTGTGGCTCGGTTTACCCTGAAGGTGGTCGTGCGCTACTTTCGGTGCGTGAAGGTGACAAACAGCGTGTGGTGGATCTGGCTTCTAAGCTAGTGAAACTGGGTTACCAGTTGGATGCGACTCACGGTACTGCGGTGATTCTGGGCGAAGCGGGCATCAACCCACGTCTGGTTAACAAAGTGCATGAAGGTCGTCCACACATTCTGGATCGCATCAAAAACCATGAGTACACCTACATTGTTAACACGGCTTCTGGCCGCCAAGCAATTGAAGACTCAAAAGTACTGCGCCGTGGTGCATTGGCTCACAAAGTGAACTACACCACCACACTGAACGCCGCCTTTGCAACTTGTATGTCACACACGGCAGATGCCAAAGCATCCGTCACTTCAGTGCAAGAGCTGCATGCGCGTGTAAAAGCTAGCCAAGCTTAATTGGTATTACAATAAGAGAGGCTCAAGGCCTCTCTGACAACCTCTTTGCCCGCTCGTCAGCGGGCTTTTTTATTTTTGAATCCCTCGATCTTTGCTGATTTTACCTTGAGTGCTGACTGATGAAAAATGGGAATAGGTTGTCGTCTTGTGTTTCGCTGTTTTCACTTTTTCAGCAGTGTTACTGTTGGGTTTTATTGTTCAATGCGTTGATAAGAAATGGAACTTTCACTAGAAGTATTAGGCCTGCTGTTTTTAGTGGCGGGAGTTGCGGGATTTATTGATGCTATGGCGGGCGGTGGTGGTTTGCTGACCTTACCAGCCTTGCTGGCAGCAGGGGTGCCTCCGACTCAGGCTTTGGCGACCAACAAACTGCAAAGCTCCTTTGGTAGCTTTTCGGCCACACTCTATTTTGTGCGCAAGGGCGTTGTGAGCCTAAAAGCGATGCGACTGGCGATTGCTTGTACTTTTGTCGGCGCGGCGCTTGGTGCAGAGGCTGTGCAATATATTGATGCCACTTTGCTGACCAGTCTCATCCCCCTATTATTGCTCGGTATTTCGTTCTATTTCTTATTGGCACCGACCACCAAAACACACACTGGGCCTGCACCTTTATCCGAAACCGCGTTTGCTTTCACCGTGGGTTTTGGTATCGGTTTTTATGATGGCTTTTTTGGCCCCGGTACTGGCTCAATTTTTACCGTCTGTTTTGTCGCTTTGGGGCATTTTAGTTTGGTGGAAGCTACCGCTCGCACTAAGGTCCTCAATTTTACTTCCAACATCGCAGCGTTGACCTTTTTCTTAATCGCTGGTTTGCCGATTTGGCAGATAGGCTTAACCATGGCGGTTGGCGGGTTTATCGGCGCTCGTATGGGCGCAAAAGTGGTGATCAGCAAAGGGCAGCGTTGGATTCGGCCTCTGGTGATCACCATGTCTATGTTGATGGCGCTAAAACTGCTTTGGGAACAGCATCATGCAGCGCTGTTATCAATGCTTGGACCCTAGAGCTGCGATACCGACTGGCACGCAGACAAATATGGATGGGCCGAGTAAGGTCTGCTAATTCAGCAAAATCAAAGCAGTGCTGGGGCTCAATTTTTAGGGTGCTGACAATCGATCGTGGCACTAAGGCCGGTAACATGCCGCCGAGTGCGAGCTGCGCAGCGGCGGTGTAAGAGTCCATCTCCATCGCAGGACGAATACCTTGTTTGTGCAGCATTGCGGCTTGGTAGGTATTCGAGGGATTAGTTAAATCATTGGTAATCAACTCGCTTGGCAGTGAGTGCAGAGCCTCTTTGCTGACAACAGTAAAAGGTTCATCACCTAAATGGAACGTTAATAAGCCATGATTGGCGGGTAGATAACCGGCACAGAATCCCAAGGTGGCTTTGCCAGACTGCACATTTTCGACAATTCGCGGCGTGTGGTTGGTGGTGATCACTAGGTGTGCATCCTGCTCGCGATAGCGCCCCATGGCCTCCCCCGACGATAACCCGCCACCAAGGTTTCTGAGCAATCCATGCGCATGGGGGTAGTTATCCTCCAGAGTCTGCTGCTCAAAGATCAGACCATGCAGCTCATTAAACGTTGGGCCAATGCTAGCAATCAACTGTTCGGCATCCGCCGTTAATTTGATGTGTCTTCCCGCAGGAACAATCAGTTTTTTCCCAGTTTTTTTCTAAATTGGCAATACGTTTGCTAACCGCCGATTGGCTGATATAGAGCTGGCTACCGGTACGACTCATGGTTTTTTCTTTGCTGAGCACCAGCAGGGTTTCAATGCCTTCGAGTAACATGTGTTGATGACAAATGGGAATAGATGCAGGGATTGTATGTGGAATCTTAAGTGAGGTCGTGCATAAAGGTCACAAAGTGAGTTCTGATCGCCGTGCCGGAGAGGTGCTGAAGAACTGACACCCATCTTGGCGTGATGGGTGTTTAGGGAATTATTTGGTCAGGGCAAACGTGGGCAGAGAAAGATGCCAACGGATCGCACCAAGCCGAATGAGCAACGTGGTGAAAACACCAGATAATAGTGCCGTTGAACTGCTATAACCCATGGTTAACGCAGTGGTATGGAAAATACCGCCGATAATACAGGCGGTTGCGTAGACTTCACTACGCAATACCATCGGGATCTCTCGGGCTAATACATCACGAATGATGCCGCCGCCACAGCCAGTGATCACTCCCATAATGACTGCAATAAGTGCGGATTCTTGATAAATCAGTGCTTTTTCAACTCCAATCCCAACGAATACGGCTAAACCGATCGCATCACTGACCGGTAGAATCCACCATGCGAGTCTCTTTGGGCGGCGCACCAACAACATAGTCAGTGCACAGGTGATCATAATTACCCATAGGTAGTTGGTGTCTTTGATCCAGAAAACAGGGGTAGCACCTAGCGCCATATCTCGAATGGTTCCGCCACCAATCGCCGTAACACTGGCGAGTACCATCACCCCGAAGGGATCCATCTTTAGGCGTCCAGCCAAGAGCACACCAGAAACCGCAAATACGGCAGTACCAAACATATCAATCAGATAAAGCAGGGAAGTATCCAAGGCTGTCTCACTATCAACAGAACGATTAAAAATATAGAACGGCAAATTGGGGTCGGATTTTACGTAGATTTTTATCCGCTAAAGTTACTTGCTTTTGTGCAATTTTGAGGTACTGACACACTTGTTCTACGGCATCTAAGGTTCTGGGGGTTGGGCGGTTTAACCAGTCAGAAGTGAGTGGCCATACCTGCTCTTTTTGAACCGCACTGAGCTGGGCTCGCCAAGCTTGCCACATATGGCCATTAGCGATGGCATGTTCAGAAGTAAAGATAACCTCGGGTTGTTTTACCAGAACTTGTTCAATGCTTACTTGCGGGTAGGGGGCGGCGCTGTCGGCAAAAATATTTACTCCCCCACAGAGGCTAAATACTTCGCTAGGCCAGTGTCCTTGAGCCAGCGTAATGATTGGTTTTTCGCTGAGCTGATAGAAATAACGGACGGGCTGATTGCTGGCGTATTGTTTACGTAAATTCTGCAAACGTTGACGAAAATCGTTGGCCGCTTTTTTACCTACCGTAGGATTGCTCGAATACTGACTAAGGGCTTCGATATTGTCAGCGATTTCATCCAGAGTTTTGGTTTGCGAATCATAGATAGTGATGCCGAGTTGGCGCAGTTTAGCGAGTTCGCGTGGTGGGTTACCTGCTGGCCAAGCGATGATCAAATCCGGCTTGAGAGTCAGGATTTTCTCAATGTTGATAGTCTGGTGATTGGCTACGCGATCCAGTTTTAGGGCTTCTGGCGGGTAGTCACTGTATTCACTGACTGCGACCAACTTATCACCTAACCCCGCCGCATAAGCAATTTCTGTAGCGTGAGGGGCAAGGCTAATTACACGCTCTGCCGCAAAGGGGGCTGCCAATACATTTGGCGCGATAAACAGAAAAGTAAAGGTAATGAGCCGGATAACAGGCATTTATACTCCGCGATAAATCAGCAATAACAGTAAACTTTCCAGCGCTATCCAAACGAAAATACGCCACGCAATCAAACTTTGTACTTGAGCAATATGTATAGCGGCAGGAGCGATGCGTCCGCCAATCTTTGCTCGAACGCTTTTTTGTTCGCCATAAATCGCAGGTCCGCCTAAAGAGAGCTGCAATTTATTGCCAACCGCACACAGTAGCCAAGCCGGTCCCGGTAGTGGCCAACTGCGGCTTTGTGCTAACACCGCGTTGAAAACGCTCCCGGCTTGTTTGCCTGTGATAATGAGTAAGCTAAATAGGCGCAGAGGAAGCCAGTCGAGTAACGCAAGCATTCTTATGGCAGGTAAACCAAAAGGTTGGAAGGTGGTACGCGAAGGTGACCAAGCGCGAGCCAATTCCGCGATTAAGCGATACATTAAAGCGCCACTGCCCCCAAGCAGCCCATACCAAAACAACACGCCCACCACATTACGACCAAACCCCATTACGAGCGTTTCAACACCGGCTTTACCCAACCCAAGCGCTGAAAGTGTGGTGGTTTGTCGATTGATAAAAGGTTGCAATAAAGCCCTTGCTTGTGGTTTATCTTCTTTTGCCAAGGCTTGTGTCAGTTGATTGGCTAGGGTTTCTTGGCGTCGCCAATCCAAGGCGAGTAGCAGCAGTGCCAAATCAAATAATTGAGGATGCCATACCAGAGGTTTGAGCGCCCAAAGAAGTGCCAATCGTCGGGAAAATCATCACTCCCCATGCGAGGGAGCCTGACAAGAGATTTTGCGCATAACTGGCTGGTGTGTTGACCTTACTTGCCAGCAGTTCGGCAAATTTGTGCCACAAAGTCACTGGATGCGCAGCATGAGGAATAGGCAGCAGCAGATGAAATAAGAGTGCGCCCCACATCACGAGGAGCGCACCATTAGCATAAAGGTGGGAAAACCACGTTTCCATTAATCGGCTCGCTTACTTGAGCAGTTCAACCATTTTCAGCACCATAGCAGAAGAGCTTTGTGCTGCCAGTTGCAAGAACTCTTCAAACGACAGTGGAGATTCTTTATCGGCAACGTCAGAAATCGCGCGAACCACCACAAATGGCACCTTGAATTGGTGACACGTTTGCGCAATCGCAGAGGCTTCCATTTCCACCGCAACAACGCTTGGGAAGTGTTGGCGGATAAATTGCTGGCGTTCAGCGGTGCACACAAACGCATCACCGGTACAGATAAGGCCACGCACCGCATGAGTATCTGGCAATTGAGCCAATGCTTGTTCAGCCACCGTCATCAATTTCTCGTCGGCTTTGAACGCCGCAGGTTGACCGGCCATTTGACCAATCTCATAACCGAACGCAGTCACATCCGCATCGTGGTGGCGCACTTCGCTTGAAATGACCACATCACCCACATTCAAACTTGCGTCAAAGCCGCCAGCTGAGCCCGTATTGATCACGACATCTGGTGCATACTGGCTGAGGAGTAACGTTGTGCCCAAGGCTGCCGCCACTTTGCCAATGCCGGATTGCAGTAAGACAACGTCGACACCTTGGATTTGACCGCTGTAAAAAGTACAACCGGCTTGGTTAACTTCTTGCACGTCTTCAATGAGATCTTTCAGGATGGCGACTTCTTGTTGCATGGCGCCGATGATGCCGATTTTCATAAGGGCTCTCTTTCATCTATCAATAGGAAAACAGGCCGCAGTGTAGCATGAGCTTCCTAAATGGATCGAGATTAGGGTTGCTCAAGCAGGCCTGATAGAGTGAGCTTTTCACGCAACGCTTCTGCGCGGCGGCGATTCACACCGAAATCACTATAACCAATCCGCGACTCGGAGCGCACCCATAAATGATCTTGTTGAATCTTCAATTCAAGGTCATCAACAAAGCGAAACACACTTGAAGTACATTCAATGCGCAAATATTGCGCATTTTTTTCAGCGGTACTGGCACCGGAGAGGGAGAGGGCAACACGCTCAACTTGTTCCATGGTAGACACCGGGGCGCAAAGATAAATGGCGCAAGGTTAAATTTATCGCGCTCATCCTGAGTCGAGACACAGTTGGGTTTGTTGGCACAAGGGATGGCGGTGCGATCTTCCATTGGAACAACTCCCTGACTACAGGCGGTAAGCGAAAAGGCAGCGATAGCAGCATAAAATGATGGATGCATGGTGATAAGTTCACTCTCATCTTTAGTTATGCTCTTCTTCCCTGCAATATTCGGTTGGAAGGGCATATATGAATATATTTTGTGCTCATTATAGGTAGCAAAAATAAAAAAGGATCCATAACACTATGAATCCTTTGTTGTTTGCGTCAATGTTCTCGTAAAAGTGTGAGCTAGACTCCAAGATAGTCGAGAATTCCCTCAGCTGCTTTGCGTCCTTCATCTATCGCAGTCACCACGAGATCGGAGCCACGTACCGCATCACCACCGGCGAAAATTTTCGGGTTGGTGGTTTGATATTGATAAGTTTGCTGTGCTGGTGCTTTGATGCGCCCCCATTGATCAAGCTCAACATCAAACGGTTCTAACCAAGCCATTTTGTGTGGTTGGAAACCAAATGCCATGATGACGGCATCGGCAGGCAATACGTGTTCACTACCGGCGACCGGTTCAGGTTTGCGACGGCCTGCGGCATCGGGTTCTCCGAGCGCAGTTTTGACCACTTTCACGCCGGTCACTTGGCCTTGGTTATTCACTTCAATCCCCAATGGCTGCAGGTTAAACATGAATTCCACGCCTTCTTCTTTGGCGTTTTTCACTTCACGTCGTGAGCCGGGCATGTTCTCTTCGTCGCGGCGATAAGCACAAATCACGCGAGACGCACCTTGGCGAATCGAGGTTCGTACACAGTCCATCGCGGTATCACCACCACCGAGTACCACCACGTTTTTTCCTGCCATATCAATGAAGGGTTGATTGCTGGCTAGCTCCATCACTTTATAGGTATTGGAGATCAAAAACGGCAGGGCATCGTAAACGCCAGAAGCATCTTCGTTGGCTAAGCCTGCGCGCATATATTGGTAGGTACCGACGCCGAGAAAGACGGCATCGTACTCATCCAGCAGTTGTTGCAGTGTGATGTCTTGGCCAACTTCGACATTAAGACGAAACTCGATACCCATCTCGCTAAAAATGCGGCGACGATTCTCCATCACCCCTTTTTCTAGCTTGAACGAGGGGATACCAAAGGTGAGCAGGCCACCGATTTCTGGATAGCGATCAAACACTACAGGTCGTACCCCGTTGCGCACCAGAACATCCGCTGCGGCAAGCCCGGCAGGACCCGCGCCGATGATCGCCACTTTTTTATCGGTCCACACCACGTTGGACATGTCCGGTTTCCAGCCCATTTCGAAGGCGGTATCCGTAATGTATTTTTCGATGTTACCAATGGTGACGGCACCGAAGTCAGCATTCAGAGTGCATGAACCTTCGCACAGACGATCTTGCGGGCATACTCGGCCACACACCTCTGGCAGGCTATTGGTTTGATGCGACAATTCAGCCGCTTCAATAATGCGCCCTTCATTTGCCAGTTTCAGCCACTGCGGAATGTAGTTGTGCACTGGGCATTTCCATTCACAGTAAGGGTTACCGCAATCGAGGCAGCGATCGGCTTGCGCGGTGGCTTGTTGCTTAGTAAAAGGCTCATAAATTTCGACAAATTCAATCTTGCGGATTTGCAGTGGTTTTTTCGCCGGATCCACACGACTGACATCGATAAATTGGTAAACGTTTTGGCTCATCAATCAGGCTCCTTCCAATTATTGTGCTTGCACGCGCAGTTCAGCTGCGCTGCGGCTCTGATGGCCGAGCAGGGTACGTAGGTCCGCTGCTTGTGGTTTTATCAGATAGAACTTCGGAATCCATTCATCAAAGTTCGCCAAAATCTGCTCAGCGTGCGCTGAACCGGTTTCTTCAAGATGCTCTGCAATCAGGCCACGCAGGTGTTCTTGATGGATATACAGATCAGTCAAGGCTACCGCTTCAACGGATTCATCGTTAACACGACCTTGGAAATCGCCGTTTTCATCCAGTACGTAAGCAAAGCCGCCAGTCATGCCTGCGCCAAAGTTCACGCCCGTTGCGCCCAAGATGGCGACGATACCTCCGGTCATGTATTCGCAGGCGTTATCACCCGCACCTTCAATCACGGCAATCGTGCCGGAGTTGCGTACCGCGAAACGCTCGCCGGCTTTACCCGCAGCAAACAGTTTGCCACCGGTTGCGCCATACAAGCAGGTGTTACCTATAATGGTCGCTTCGTTACACACAAAAGCGGTGCCTTGGTGAGGGCGAATAACAATTTTGCCACCCGCCATGCCTTTGCCGACATAGTCGTTGGCATCACCAGTTAGATACAGCTCAAGGCCGCCAGCATTCCATACACCGAAAGATTGACCAGCCGTGCCGTTGAGTACGAGCTTGATCGGAGAGGTGGCCACACCCACGTTACCGTAGCGTTTGGCAATTTCTCCAGACAGGCGCGCGCCAATTGAACGATCGGTGTTGATCACGTTGTAATAGAGCTCTAGCGATTGCTGGTTTTCCACGGCTGCTAGCGCATCTTCGACGATTTTCTGGTTAAGTGCCCCTTTATCAAACGGGGTGTTCGGTTCGGTGCAGTACAGTGGCAGATTTTGTGGTGACACAGGTGCTTCGAGTAGATCGGAGAGATCCAATTTGCTCTGTTTCGCGGTCATGCCTTCTACCACTTCCAGTAGATCGGTGCGGCCGATGAGATCAGTGAGCTTTTCAACACCCAATTCGGCCAGATATCCGCGCACTTCTTCAGCTAACCCTTTGAAATAGTTCATCACCATTTCTGGTAGACCTTTGAAGTAGTCTTTACGCAGCGTTTCATCCTGCGTTGCCACACCGGTTGCACAGTTGTTGAGGTGGCAAATACGCAGGAATTTACATCCCATCGCGACCATTGGCGCAGTACCAAAACCAAAGCTTTCCGCCCCTAGAATCGCCCCTTTGATCACGTCGAGTCCGGTTTTCAAACCACCATCGACTTGCAGGCGGATCTTGTGGCGCAAACCGTTGGCGACCAAGGCTTGTTGCGTTTCTGCCAAGCCAAGTTCCCACGGACTTCCCGCATATTTTACGGAAGTGAGCGGGCTAGCTGCGGTGCCGCCGTCATAGCCTGAGATGGTGATAAGGTCGGCGTAAGCTTTCGCAACACCAGTGGCAATCGTGCCAACGCCCGGCTCAGACACCAGTTTGACTGAGACCAAGGCTTTCGGGTTGATCTGTTTGAGATCGAAAATCAGCTGCGCCAAATCTTCAATCGAGTAAATATCATGATGCGGCGGCGGTGAAATTAAAGTCACACCGGGAACCGAGTAACGCAGTTTGGCGATCTCCGCCGTGACTTTATGCCCCGGAAGCTGACCGCCTTCACCGGGTTTGGCCCCTTGCGCCACTTTAATTTGCAGCACATCCGCATTGGTTAAATAGTGCGGTGTTACCCCAAATCTGCCCGACGCCACTTGCTTGATACGCGAGTTACGCTCAGTACCAAAACGGCGTGGATCTTCACCACCTTCACCTGAGTTGGAATAGCCGCCTAGGCGGTTCATCGCGGTGGCTAACGCTTCATGGGCTTCTGGGCTTAACGCGCCAATCGACATCGCAGCGGAGTCAAAGCGTTTGTAGAGATCGCTCGCGGGCTCGATATGCTCCAGTGGCAGCGGTTTATCCGAGGTTTTCAAACGCAGCAAATCACGCAGCATGGCCACTGGGCGCTGGTTGACTTGCTGAGCAAACTCACGATAATCCATGGTTTCGCCGGATTTCACCGCTTTTTGTAGGGTGCCAACCACATCTGGGTTGTAGGCGTGGTATTCGCCACCGTGAACGTATTTGAGTAAACCGCCGTGTTCGAGAGGCTTACGTTTTGCCCATGCTTTACGCGACAGATTAAACAGATCTTGCTCAAAATCGTCGAAGTTCGCGCCTTGAATGCGAGTGGTAACCCCTTTAAAGCAGAGATCAACCACATCGCGGTGCAGACCCACCGCTTCAAACAGTTGTGAGCAGCGATAAGAGGCGACAGTCGAAATGCCCATTTTGGACATGATTTTGTACAGACCTTTGTTGATGCCGTATTGGTAATTCTGCATCACTTCGCGATAGCTCTTTTGCAGTGCGCCATCATCAATCATTTTGCCCAGCGTTTCGTAGGCAAGGTAAGGATAAACGGCCGTGGCACCAAAGCCGATCAGTACCGCAAAGTGATGTGGATCGCGCGCGGCACCGGTTTCAATAATGATATTGGCATCGCAGCGTAGATTGGCTTCAACCAGACGGGCTTGTACTGCAC
Source organism: Vibrio metoecus (assembly GCF_000696385.1). Lineage (GTDB taxonomy): Bacteria > Pseudomonadota > Gammaproteobacteria > Enterobacterales > Vibrionaceae > Vibrio > Vibrio metoecus. Next base: position 131,369 of record NZ_JJMN01000070.1, read on the forward strand.
CCACCGCCATCGCGGCAGGGATTGGCAAGCGATCTGCCGTTAATGCGCGGTCGGAAAGCACGATCAATACCGTACCTTCGCGCACCACTTGCTCTGCTTTATCACACAAATCGAGCACGGCTTGTTTGAGATCTTTCTCTTGCGGATCGAAGTTGATGTCGAGAATCGTGTTGCGATAGTGCTGATCACTCAAGGTCAGCAGTTGCTGCATATCTGAATAGAGCAATACGGGCGAACCAAACGTCACACGATGCGCATGGCCATCAGTTTCACAAAACACGTTCATCTCTTGGCCAATACTGGTGGCCAACGACATCACATGTTTTTCACGCAATGGGTCGATCGGTGGGTTAGTGACCTGAGCAAATTTTTGGCGGAAGTAATCGCTGATCAGGCGCTCTTTTGAGGAAAGCACCGCCATCGGCGTGTCATCGCCCATTGAGCCGACCGCTTCTTGCGCCATATCGCCAAGCACACGCAGCACTTGATCGATCTCTTCGTTGCTCATGGCAAACTGCTTTTGGTAAGTTTTGAGCAGATCTTGTTCGAAGCTGCGCTCACCAACTTGATCGTCAGGCAATTCAGAGAATGGCGTGAGTTTGTGAACGTTGTTTTCCATCCATTCACGATACGGATGGCGACTTTTCAGATCGTTATCGATCTCGCTCGATTGCCAAATTTTGCCTTTGCGAGTGTCGATCACCAGCAGTTCACCGGGGCCAACTCGGCCTTTTTCGGAAACCTCATCCGGCGCGTAATCCCAAATCCCGACTTCGGAGGCGAGGGTGATGAGCTTATCTTTGGTGATCACATAACGCGCAGGGCGCAGGCCATTACGGTCAAGGTTACACGCGGCGTAGCGACCATCGGAAAGTACGATCCCAGCTGGACCATCCCATGGCTCCATGTGTTTGGAGTTGAAATCGTAGAATGCACGCAGATCCGGATCCATATCCGGATGGTTTTGCCATGCGGGCGGAACCAGCATGCGCATCGCGCGGAAAATATCCATCCCGCCGGCTAAAAACAGATCCAGCATGTTATCTAAGCTTGAGGAGTCAGAACCGGTTTCATTCACGAAAGGCGCGGCGGTTTGCAGATCCGGCAACAGCGGTGAAGCAAATTTATAAGCCCGTGCGCGCGCCCACTGGCGGTTACCATCAATGGTGTTGATCTCCCCGTTGTGTGCCAGATAGCGGAACGGCTGAGCCAGTGGCCAGCGTGGCTGAGTATTGGTGGAGAAACGTTGGTGGAATAAGCAAATCGCTGATTCCATACGTAGGTCTGCTAAGTCGAGATAAAAGCGTGGCAAATCTGCGGGCATGCACAGGCCTTTGTAGACCAGCACTTGCGTGGAGAGCGAACAGATATAGAAATCGCGATCATCAGTGATCTGTTTTTCTAATCCGGCGGCGCGCGATATAAAGGACGGCGCTCAACATCGCGTTCGCGCCAACCTGCAGGCGCGGAGATAAAGACTTGTTGAATGTCTGGCAAAGAATCGAGAGCAATCGGGCCAAGCACTTTCGGGTTGGTAGGTACTTTGCGCCAGCCCGCAACACTTAAGGTTTCTTTGGCGAGTTCTTGGTTAACAATCTGTTGTGCCTGTTGCGCTTTTTGCGGATCTCGGCTGAGAAACAGCATGCCGATCGCGTACTGTTTGCTGAGTTTCCAATGTTGCTCTTCTGCGATCAGGCGCAAATAAGAGTCTGGTTTTTGCAGCAGCAGACCACAACCATCACCGGTTTTGCCATCGGCAGCGATACCGCCGCGGTGAGTCATGCGATCAAGTGCTGAAATCGCAGTACGAACGAGTTTGTGGCTGGCTTGCCCTTCCATGTGCGCGATCAAGCCGAATCCACAGTTGTCTTTTTCAAGACTTGGATCGTATAGAGCCATTGCAATTCTCCCTTTGCTTCTCTGTCATCCAGACAGTAAATGACTAACTATTCATTTGAATTTTTATATTTTGAATATTTAACTAACATTTAAGGTTAATTAATTAACATTTTTGCGGGGTTTTATTTTCACCGAATTCACAACCTATAGCTTATTGTGCAAAAGGTCAAGTTATTGGTTAAAAATAGGGTTTGAGGGAGATTTGCCGAGGAATACTTCAGATAATTTCTTTTTATTCAATAAGATAGTTTTTTGCCAGTTGCAGATAACTTGAGTTTTTATCCCGTGCAATGAGAATAGGCGTAAAAAAGGCCAGCAGGGAATGCTGGCCGAAGTAAAACAATATGGAAGGAAACGTTCACGTTAAGGCGTGGGTCAGGATGTATGACTCACGCCTTGGTACTCACTTACGCTGAAAGCATTAATGAGTCAGCTTTAGCCTCAAGATGGGTATTGCCCATCAAGAAGGTATCAACGGCTCGCGCACATTCACGTCCCTCGTTGATGCAACGCACCACCAGTGATTGGCCTGTGCGCATATCGCCTGCGGCGAATACGCCTTTTTGGTTGGTCGCAAAGTCTTGAGTCGCCACATTGCCGCGTTCATCCAGCTTAATGCCGAGCTGAGCAAGCACACCGTGTGGTTCAGGATGCAAGAAACCCATCGCCAGAAACGCCATATCACAAGGAATGACGCGCTCACTGCCTGCCACTTCGTCAAAGCTTGGACGCTCACCGGGCGCCGCATCTTTCCACACGATGTCAGCAATGCGTAGACCCGTTACTTCACCTTGCTCATTACCAATGAATTCTTTGGTGAGGATATTCCAGTGACGCTCACAGCCTTCTTCGTGAGAAGTGGAAGTGCGCAGAATCATCGGATATTGCGGCCAAGGCATATTCACTGGGCGCATTTTTGATGGGATCGGCATGATCTCAACTTGAGTAATGCTTGCAGCACCATGACGGTTAGAAGTTCCCACACAGTCAGAGCCAGTATCGCCACCACCAATCACCACCACGTGTTTGCCTTTGGCGTGGATCTCTTCGCCTTTCAGATCCATGTCATTGGCACGGCGGTTGTTTTGCGCGAGGAATTGCATCGCGAAGTAAACGCCTTTCAGATCACGTCCCGGAATCCCCAGATCGCGTGGTACGGTTGATCCGCCCGTCAGCAATACGGCATCAAACTCCTGACGCAGTTGCTGAGCGTTGATGTCTACACCGATATGCGCATTGACTACGAACTTAACGCCCGCTTGCTCCATCACATTGATTTTGCGATCAATCACATCCATGCCGAGTTTGAAATCCGGAATGCCAAAGCGCAGCAAGCCGCCGACTTTTTCATCACGTTCAAACACGGTGACGCTATGACCCGCCGCATTCAACTGCTCAGCCGCGGCAAGCCCCGCAGGGCCGGAGCCAATGATCGCGACCGTTTTGCCTGTGCGTGAACGTGGCGTTTTCGGCTTGGCATAACCTTCTTGGTAAGCGCGTTCAACAATGGTTTTTTCAATGTTGCAGATGGTGATCGGATCTTGGTTGATACCTAACACACACGCGCTTTCACAAGGAGCAGGACAGACACGACCGGTAAACTCAGGGAAGTTATTGGTCGAGCTCAGAATATTCCAAGCCTCTTCCCAGCTGTCGCGATACACCGCATCGTTAAACTCGGGAATGATGTTGCCAATCGGGCAGCCGTTATGACAAAACGGCACGCCACAATCCATACAACGTGAAGCCTGCTGATTGATCTTCTTACCAAACTCTTGGTTAAGAACGAACTCTTTGTTGTTTTTGATGCGCTCTGCCGGGTCGATTTTTTTCGGCAGTTCACGACCAAATTCTAAAAATCCGGTTGCTTTACCCATTTATACCGCCTCCGCTGCTAATGTGGCTTGTTGCTCCTGCTCTTTGCGCTTTTGCAGTACCGCTTTGTAATCACGCGGCATCACCTTGGCCATCGTGGCTAGGCTTGCGTCAAAGTTGGCAAGGAAAGCTTTGGCCACTTCACTTCCTGTGAATTGAACATGCTTGGTTAACATTTCTTTGAGTAGGGCTTTGTCTTCCGCTTCGATTGGATCTAAATCGACTAACTCAGCATTCAGCTTAGATTTGAAGTCGCCAGATTTATCCCAAACGTAAGCCACACCGCCACTCATACCCGCTGCGAAGTTACGACCGGTTGAGCCGAGGATCACCGCGACACCGCCCGTCATGTATTCACAGCCGTGATCGCCGATACCTTCCACCACTACTTTGGCACCTGAGTTACGTACACAGAAACGTTCACCGGCTAGGCCACGAATGTAAGATTCGCCAGAGGTTGCGCCGTAGAAACAGACGTTACCGACCACAATGTTCTCTTCCGGAACGATGGTGGCGTTACGGTTCGGGTAGAGCACCAGCGTGCCACCAGAAAGACCTTTACCCCAGTAGTCGTTGGCATCGCCTTCCACTTCAAAGTAAACGCCTTTAGTGAGGAAGGCTCCGAAAGATTGTCCCGCACTGCCGTTGAATTTCACCTGCATTGGCTGTGGTAAGCCTTGGTCTTTGTAAACTTTACAGATTTCGTTCGACAGCATAGTACCGGTACTGCGATCGGTGTTGATAATCGGCAGCTCAGCTTTGACGGCTTCACCACGCTCAAGGGCAGGCGTCGCCAATTGGATTAAGGTGCGATCCAGTACGCTTTCAAGCTGATGGTTCTGCTGAGTCTGGCAGTAAATGCCATCGACACTGCGCGGCTGCTCAATAAAGAGGATGGGCGACAGATCGAGATTCTTATATTTCCAGTGACCCACATCATCACGCACTTTGAGTTTGTGCGCTTGGCCAACCATGTCATTGATGGTGCGGAAGCCCAGTTCAGCCATGATTTCACGCAGACCTTGAGCCATGTATTGGAAGAAGGTAACAACGTCATCCACACGGCCAGCAAAACGCTCACGCAAGGTTTTGTTTTGCGTCGCGATACCGACTGGACAAGTGTTTTTGTGACACTTACGCATCATGATACAGCCTTCAACCACGAGTGCTGCGGTTGCGACGCCCCATTCTTCTGCACCCAGCAGTACCGCAATCGCGATATCGCGTGGGGTTTTCATCTGTCCATCGGCTTGCACCACAATGCGGTTACGCAGGCCGTTTTTCAGCAGAGTCTGGTGAGTTTCAGCCAGACCCAATTCCCAAGGCAAACCGGTATGACGGATAGAAGAGATCGGTGATGCACCGGTACCACCATCGTGACCTGCAATCAGAACTACGTCAGCTTTGGCTTTAGCCACACCCGATGCGATGGTACCGACACCGGCTTCAGAAACCAGTTTGACGTTGACGCGGCCTTTACGGTTGGCATTTTTCAGATCGAAAATCAGCTGGGCTAAGTCTTCGATTGAGTAAATGTCGTGGTGTGGTGGTGGCGAAATCAGGCCCACTCCTGGTGTGGAGTGACGAGTTGCACCGATCCATTCATCGACTTTATCGCCAGGAAGCTGACCGCCTTCGCCCGGTTTCGCCCCTTGCGCCATCTTGATCTGGATTTCATCCGCGTTGGTCAGGTAGTAAGAGGTCACGCCGAAACGGCCAGAAGCCACTTGCTTGATCGCTGAGCGTTCTGAATCGCCATTCGCATTCAGTTCAAAACGCATTGGGTCTTCACCACCCTCACCGGAGTTGGATTTCGCGCCTAAGCGGTTCATCGCAATCGCCAGTGTGGAGTGCGCTTCGTATGAGATAGAACCGAACGACATCGCACCCGTTGCAAAGCGCTTCACAATGCTTTCGATCGGTTCCACTTCCTCAATCGGAATCGAACCCGCAGGATTTTTCACAAAATCGAGCTGGCTGCGCAGAGTCACCGCTTTATCGCCTTGGCTATCAACCGCTGCCGCATATTTCTTAAATTGTCGGGTAGGTTTTTTATGGCGAGTGGACTCCTGCAGCAGGTGAATGGTTTCTGGGTTAAACAGATGTTGTTCACCGCGCTGTTTCCATTGATACACGCCACCGACATCCAACACTTGCAGTGGGATTTCGCGCGTTGGGTAGCCAATGCGATGACGAACCAACACTTCTTTGGCGATATCGTCGAGGGTTAAACCTTGAATACGGGTGATGGTGCCGGTGAAGTATTTGTCCACCACCGCTTTGCTGATCCCGAGCGCTTCAAAAATCTGTGCACCATGATAAGACTGCAGCGTCGAAATCCCCATTTTTGAGAAGATTTTCAGCAAGCCGCCATTAACGCCTTTGCGGTAATTCTCGAAGTATTTCTCAACCGAAATATCAGCATCGAGTTTCTTCTGACGTTTGAGGTCAACGATGGTTTCCACCACTAAATACGGGTTAACAGCGTTCGCGCCGTAGCCGAGTAGGGTAGCAAAGTGGTGCGTTTCACGCGCATCACCAGTTTCCACCACAATGCCGCATTTAGAACGCAGACCTTTGCGGATCAGGTGATGGTGCACTGCGCCCACGGCCAGCATCGCTGGGATGGCGGCATGGTTGGAGTTCACCGCGCGGTCGGTCAGCAAAATGATCGAGTAGCCATCAATCACCGCATCTTCCGCGTATTGGCAAATACGTTTCAGAGCACGCTCTAGCTTGCCTGGTTCGTCGCTGGCACGAAATACGATGTCCAACGTTTTGGCTTGTAGGTGCTCGTTATCAATTGCACGCAGTTTTTCCAACTCAGCGTTAGAAATCACAGGTGATTCCAGCTCAACCTTACGGCAGTGAGCAGGCGTTTCAGAAAGCAAGTTTTGATCGCGGCCGATATAAGTGTTGAGCGACATCACCATGCGTTCACGGATCGGGTCGATTGGTGGGTTCGTCACCTGAGCAAACAACTGCTTAAAGTAGTTTGAGAGATGCTGAGATTGGTGTGACAGCACGGCTACAGGCCAGTCTGCACCCATCGAACCGAGAGGCTCATAACCGGTTTGTGCTAGGGTCAGAATGATGTCATTGACCTCTTCGCTACTCACCCCAAACGCTTGTTGACGGTGGAGGAGACGCTCTGGCGACGGTTGGCTATGTACGTTGTCGGCATCCGGCAGCTTTTTCAAGCTGAGTAGGTTTTCTTCTACCCATTTTTCATAAGGCTGCGCGCAAGCGATGCCGTCTTTGACTTCTTCATCCGAGATGATGCGGCCTTGCTCTAGGTCAGCAACAAAGATACGTCCCGGTTGCAGACGACCACGGTATTCCACATTGGCAGGATCAATTTCCACTACGCCAGATTCGGAAGCCATGATCAGGAAATCATCTTTGGTCACGGTATAACGAGACGGACGCAGACCGTTACGATCCAGCGTTGCGCCGACTTGTACCCCATCGGTAAAGCACACGGATGCAGGGCCATCCCAAGGTTCCATGACGTTGGCATGGTACTGGTAGAAGGCGCGGCGTTTGGGAGCCATCGCTTTATTTTCTTGCCATGCTTCCGGGATCATCATCATCAGAGCGTGAGGTAAGCTGCGACCAGAAAGCACCAGCAGTTCGAGTACCATGTCAAAGTTAGCGGAATCGGATGCGCCTTCTTGGCAGATAGGCAGCAGCATGTCGATTTCAGCTTGGGTAAAGAGCTTGGATTGTAAAATCGCTTCGCGCGCTTTCATCCAGTTTAAGTTACCGCGAACCGTGTTGATCTCACCGTTGTGCGCGATGTAGCGGAAAGGCTGAGCCAGTCGCCATTTTGGGAAGGTGTTGGTAGAAAAACGTGAGTGCACCAGCGCCAGTGCGGTGACCATGGTTGGGTTTTGCAAATCGAGGAAGTATTGCGGTACTTGCTCTGTGGTCAGCTGACCCTTGTAGACCAAGGTTTTATACGACATCGAGTTGATATAAAAATCATCACCGATGTTTGACACGCTCTCAAGGCAGACGCGAACCGTGTAGTTACGTAGCACATACAGTTTACGCTCTAGCTCATCTGGCTGCATACCTGGGCCACCAGAAATGAACACGTGTTCAAATTGTGGCTCTGTGCTGAGTGGGTCGGCACCCAACATGCTGTTGTCGGTTGGCAAAACACGATAGCCAATCACATCCAGATCAAGGCGTTTGGCATTGCGTTCTAGAATATCGCGGCATTGGGCGCGTTTGTGTTCGTCTTTCGGGAACAGCACTACACCCACGCCATATTTTTCGAATGAAGGCAGTTTAACGCCAAGCTTAACCGCTTCTTCGAGTAAAAATTCGTGAGGTTTTTGCAACAAAATACCCGCACCGTCACCGCTGCAAGGGTCACAGCCCTGACCGCCACGGTGTTCCATGCGTGCTAGCATGTCCAAAGCTTGAGTGACCACCTGATGAGATTTGCGATTTTTCAGGTGAGCGACAAAGCCGATACCACAAGCATCGTGCTCTAACTCAGGCGTATAAAGACCCCGCGAACGCTGCGCTTTATCTACCATAGATACATCCTTCCAGTTCTTGAGGACGCAACAGCACTGAGTTTGCACTCAGTTATTCCCTCCACACATCAAGCAGCATTGGCTGTATCAAGTGCTCGGGTGATACGTCCTTGTTCCTTTTTTGTTTTGAGTGAAATCTGCTTAGGGAGCAGATCCGCGTCCTTTCCGTCTCTCACAGGAAATATATTGTGAGAAAGACAATCCTTAGTGATATTCCTGTCGTTGAGCCACTTTACTAGTGGATTCTTTTGGTAGGTATGGAATATCACTGATAGTCTGCCGAGTTTTTTGTAATTAATTGAGCAAAAAAGCACGGAAAACTGAAAGTATCCTACAATTTTGCTGGCGCAAATTCCAACGAAAAGTCTGCGGATTGGTTTATTTTTTTACAGTAAGATGAATGTTTTGTTTAACAAAGCAGCAACAATATGCAAATAGTGTTTTGTTTATGCCTATTTATTGATTTGGCTTCGTTTGAAATCAAACGCGAGGGATTAAAATTTGTGACGAATTTAATTGGAAATGTAATTAAATTACACGGATGGTAGTGAGAGATATTTGTATTTAGATTGGGCTAACACATGCATCTACATCAATTGGTGAACACCATAGGTCAAGATTTACAGCGTCGCTATGGAGAGAAAGTTCATAAACTGACGCTCCATGGAGGGTTTAGTTGCCCAAATCGAGACGGTACGATTGGCCGTGGTGGCTGTACTTTCTGTAACGTGGCCTCGTTTGCCAATGAAGAAACCCAGCAGAAAAGTATTCAAGAGCAGTTGAAGGATCGGGCTGGAGAGATCAAGCGTGCCAAGAAATATCTCGCTTATTTTCAGGCTTACACCAGCACGTATGCGGAAGTGCAAGTGTTGAAATCGATGTACGAACAGGCTCTAGAAGAAGCGGATATTGTGGGTTTGTGTGTTGGCACTCGGCCTGATTGTGTGCCGGATGCGGTGCTTGAGCTGCTCGCCGATTATGTGCAGCAAGGTTACGAGATTTGGTTGGAGCTTGGGCTGCAAACCGCACACGATCACACCTTGAAACGCATTAACCGCGGGCACGATTTTGCCTGTTATGCAGAGATCACTGCCAAAGCCAGAGCACTAGGCATCAAAGTGTGTACTCACTTGATTGTTGGGTTGCCTGGCGAAGGGCGTAGTGACAATCTTGCCACATTACAACAAGTGCTTAGTGTGGGAACCGATGGTATTAAGTTGCACGGTTTGCACATTGTGGAAGGCAGTACCATGGCGAAAGCATGGCGAGCGGGGCGTTTAACTGTGCTCGAACAGGACGAATATGTGTCTATCGCCTGTGAAATGATTCGCTCAACGCCACCGCAGATTATTTATCATCGTGTGTCTTCGGCTGCCCGTAGACCAACGCTACTTGCCCCGTTGTGGTGTGAAAACCGCTGGTGGGCAATGACTGCGATTGGTCAAAGGCTTGAGCGAGAGGGTGCTCAGGGCTCCTTACTTGGCACTCCTTTTGAGTATTCTCCTTTAAACCTAATGTAATAATCCGCAGCAAAGTTAGATAATCTTTTGTACTATTTAAATAATCATCAATAAGAACATCTGCATGCATGTTTGAATCCGTTAGTGAGTTTGTACTGATTTTTTTGACGACTGGGCTCATGCTCGGCGGTGGGCTATTACTCTGGTTTGGCTGGTACAACTACCTTCAACCTCAAAGATTGATTCAGCTTTTTCACCATGCTCCCTCTGGAGTACTGCTTGTCGGCGAGCAACGTATTCTGCGCGCTAATGTCGCTGCGTATTTACTGCTTGGGATTCGTTTGGTTGGACGACACTATTTGTTTGCTAGCGAGCAAGGTGAGGAGGGAGAGCATGCCTTTTATCGAGCCCTAGAAAGCAGTGTACGGCAAAAACGATCAGTGCCTTTACTTTGGCCTGTTGCGGGTAAAACCGCACAAACCTTAGAAATATCAGCATCACTATTACGCCATTGGCCGAAAAAATTATGGCTAGTGAACGTGATTGGCTTTGATTGTCCCAGTACAGATATTCAGCAAGAGCGCCATTCATTAGCGATGGCGCGTACGGCACTCGATTCTCTGTCTGAGTTGATCTTTATTAAAAGTACGGAAGGGACATTAATGGCGACCAACCGTGCGTTTGATCAGTTCTGGCAAGACCGAATCGAAGAGGGCAGCGCGACCTTCAAAGGCATTATGAAAGGGCGCACGAGCCAGCGTTGTTGGACGGTGACTCCCGACGGGCGTAGCTGCCTTTTAGAAACCTATCAACGGGTACTGATGTCGCCAGAAGGCGAAAATATTGGGCTACTGGGTATCAGCCATGATGTGACCGACTGGTACAACATGCAGCGCCAATTAAGAGAAGAGATGGACAAGCGACGTGATACCGAAGTGGCATTGGCGCAGCGTGATACCATCTTACAAAACATCCTTGAATCTAGCCCTGATTCGATTGGTATCTTTAACGAAAACATGGTTTATCAGGCTTGTAATCAGCCCTTTGTTGAAGCATTGGGGATTGCTGAAGTTTCCGATTTAGTGGGTAAGCGTTTGCAAGATGTGATCCCAGAACATATTTATGCTCGTCTAGCGGAATCGGATAGCCAAGTGCTGCATGAAGGGAAGTCGTTACGCCGGATTGATAAAATCGCGCGCCCGAATGGGGAGTTTGTTTGGTTTGATGTGGTTAAATCTCCTTTTCGTGATCCGGCCTCGGGTACCAATGGGGTATTGATCATGGCGCGAGATGTGTCCGATCGTTATCTGGCTGCCGAGCAATTAAAAATCGCAAACCTTGAACTTGAGCGGTTAAGCTTCTTAGACAGCCTGACTCACGTCGCCAATCGCCGTCGTTTTGACGAGCAATTACACACATTGTGGCACCTGCATGTGCGTGAAGGTAATCCACTGAGCATCATTCTTTGTGATGTGGATTATTTTAAAGATTACAACGATGCCTATGGTCATCTGATGGGCGATGAAACGTTAAAGCAAGTCGCAATGGCCTTTACTCAAGTTGCGAATCGTCAATCCGATTGTGTTGCGCGTTATGGTGGTGAAGAGTTTGGCATCCTATTACCCAATACCCCTCAATCAGGGGCGATTTTGATTGCCGATCGTATTCACGAAAAAATCCGTTCGCTGGCGATCCCTCATGTCCATTCTAAAGTCGCGGATCGCCTTACGGTGAGCCTTGGGGTCATTACGCACATTCCTCATCCGGAAGACATTCCAGAGCAGATTGTCTCTTTGGCCGACCAAGCCTTGTATCAAGCCAAAGCTAATGGTCGAAATCAAACCTCTATTTATGAAAAAAATGACTAATACAATATTTTCAATTGCTTGAAATACGACCGCCCAACTTAACGATAATGCGATGCCTAGGATGGCTTGGTATGGGAAATGGATCCTCGTCGCTAACGTTTGCTCGGGAAAAAGGCTAGACTAGTGGCTCTTTATCTGACGGAGCAGTGAATGAAACCGATGAAAAATCTGGCCCAGTATTATGTCGATTTGTTAGTCAAACTGGGTATTTTGCGTTTTTCGATTTTATTAGCTCTCGCGCTCGTAGCGTTAGCTGTTGTGGTGCAGGTTGGCATTACATTGATTCTCAACGGTTTTGTTGATGACATTGACATAATTCGATCGGTTTTCTTTGGTTTGCTCATTACACCTTGGGCGGTGTACTTCCTTTCTGTGGTGGTTGATCAGTTGGAAGAATCACGCCAACGCCTGTCGAAATTGGTTTCCAAGCTCAAAGATATGCGCTCTCGCGATCAAGAGCTTAATCAAAAACTGCAACAAAACATCGTGAAACTGAATCAAGAGATAGAAGAGCGGATCAAGGCAGAAGAAGCTCGTGAAGAGGCGATGGCCGATCTACGAAAATGAAGTGTATCAACGTGAAAAAACCCAAGTGGAGCTCGCAGAACGTACGGCATTACTGCGCTCCTTCATCGATGCCTCTCCAGATTTGATCTATTACCGCAACGCTAAAGGTGAGTTTTCCGGCTGCAACCGAGCGATGGAAGAGCTGACCGGCAAGCGCGAAAGCGAGTTGGTGGGGCTAACCCCTTGGGATGTGTACCGCAAAGAAATCGCACAATCGATTGTCGAAACCGATCAGCGAGTTTTTAACAATAATACAGCGATTACTTATGAGCAGTGGCTTGAGTACCCTGACGGTCGCAAGAGCTTCTTTGAACTGCGTAAAGTGCCATTTTATAGCAAAGATGGGCGTCATCTTGGTTTGGTCGGTTTTGGTCGTGATATTACCGAGCGCAAACGCCACGAAGAATCACTGGAAAAAGCCAGCCGTGACAAAACCACGTTTATTTCCACCATCAGCCACGAGCTGCGCACTCCGCTCAATGGCATTGTTGGTTTGAGCCGTATGCTGCTGGATACACCATTGAGCGGTGAGCAACGTAAGCATTTACAAACCATCAATGTGAGTGCCGTGACGCTTGGTAATATCTTCAACGATATCATTGATATGGATAAGTTTGACCGCCGCAAGCTTGAGCTTTTCCCTGCAGCCCTCAACTTTGAAGAGTTTGTGGCAGAAATTGAAGTGTTAGCTGCTTTGATGGCGGAGCAAAAAGGGCTGCGGTTTGATTTAGAACGTCTGACCGATTTACCTTCATTAGTGGAAGTGGATGCTACGCGTTTGCGCCAAGTGTTGTGGAACTTAATCAGTAATGCGATGAAGTTTACCAAAGACGGTGGCGTTGTGATGACGGTGAGTGCGGAGTGCGATGAGCAGCATGCCGATATTACTATTGAAGTTGAAGATACTGGGATTGGTATTCCTGAAGCTGAGCAAGAAAAAATCTTTGCCATGTATTATCAGGTTAAGTCAGGCAAAGACAACTTACATGCAGTAGGCACGGGGATTGGCCTAGCCGTATCTCGTCAATTGATTAAATTGATGGGGGGCGATATCAGTGTAAACAGTGAAGAAGGCTTCGGCAGCACCTTTACCGTTACGATGCGTGTACCGCTTTTGGAGAAAGCGCCACTGACTGAGGAGCCTCAAGAATCACAAACCCAGCTGAACATTTTCATGGTTGAGGACATTGAACTCAATATTACGGTTGCTCGTTCGTTACTTGAAAGCATGGGGCATAAAGTGACCGTGGCGATGACCGGAGAAGACGCGATCCAACGTTTTACGCCGACTGATTACGATCTGGTGTTTCTCGATATTCAGCTACCGGATATGACAGGGTTCGATATCGCTCAATATTATCGTGCTCACTACACCGAACTTCCGCCTTTGGTGGCTTTAACTGCCAATGTATTGAAAGACAAAGAAGAGTATCGCCAAAAAGGTATGGATGCGGCGATCAGTAAACCGTTGTCTGTAGCGGCGGTACGTGAAGTGATTGGTAAAGTGACGCATGAGCTTGAGGATGATGCTGATTTAGATGAGCCGAGCTCGATTCAGAAAACTCAAGAGCAAGACATTTATCAGCAGTTGCTCGATCTTGAGATGCTGCAATCTTACGTTGAAATTGTGGGCACTCAGCCTGTTATCGATAGCGTGAGTTTATTTGAGCACTCGATGCCAGCTTATCTCGAAGTATTGGACTCCAATATGGTCGCCAAAGATAAAGAGGGGATAGTCAGTGAAGCGCATAAAATTAAAGGGGCGGCAGGCTCGGTAGGGCTTAAGCGGATCCAAAAAATTGCCCAAAAGGCGCAATCACCGGAAGCTCCGGCATGGTGGGAAAACATCAGTGATTGGGTTGAAGAAATAAAAAATGAATACCAGTCCGATATTGCGTTGTTAAAGCAGTGGTTGAGTCAGCAAGCAGGCTCAAACAAGTGACAAAAAAGACCCTAGCCATGGCTAGGGTCTTATCTAATCAGCGGCAGAGAAGAAATTAGTCTTCTAAATCACCACAGAAACGGTAGCCTTCACCGTGAATGGTGGCAATGATTTCAGGTGTGCCTGATACCGATTCGAAATGCTTACGAATACGACGGATTGTTACATCCACAGTACGGTCGTGTGGTTTTAGCTCACGGCCGGTCATTTTCTTCAGCAGATCCGCACGTGTCTGGATCTTGCCTGGGTTTTCACAGAAGTGCAGCAGAGCGCGGAACTCTGAGCGTGGCAGCTTGTAGCTATCGCCATCTGGGCTAACCAGTGAACGGCTGTTGATATCCAATTCCCAACCATTGAACACATATTTTTCAACGCTGCGTTTTTCTTCTTGCGTGGTGCCTGCATGCATTGAGCGGCTCAACAAGTTACGCGCACGAATGGTTAATTCACGTGGGTTGAATGGTTTGGTGATGTAATCATCTGCGCCGATTTCTAGGCCCAGAATCTTATCCACTTCATTGTCGCGACCGGTCAGGAACATGAGCGCTACATCCGCTTGCTCGCGCAATTCGCGTGCTAGCAGTAGGCCATTTTTACCTGGCAGGTTGATGTCCATAATCACCAAGTTAATTGGATAATCGGACAGCACTTGGTGCATCTCTTCACCATTGCTGGCCTCAAAAACAGCGTATCCCTCTGCTTCAAAAATACTCTTAAGAGTGTTACGAGTTACTTGCTCGTCTTCGACGATAAGGATCTGCGGGGTTTGCATTAGCGTTACCTAAACTTGTGAAAAAATCGTGCTAGTAGAACTCATTCTAGGCAAAAAGATTACATATCGGTTAGTGATGTTAACAATAAAGTAAAAAATCTAATTAACATCACCACTTTTTGTCCGCCATCCTTGGTGTAACTAGTGTATGAGGACTCCCATTCTCAAGAGGTTCTACTAGTCTATGGGGCGGATTCTATAATGTTAACAGCATGCTAACAACGCCCGAATGTTAATTCCAATCACTTTGTTGATTTACATCAAGAGTTAGAATGTAACAGATATTAAGAACAATCACGAGTTGTAAAATTACCAAATGATGACGATCGACGCGAGCCTTTGGCAGGCCTACCAATCAGTGAGTTTTTCCTTCGAAAAGCCAGTAAATTGGTCGTTTTACTGCATAATTACCGCATGGAACCCTAGGAGTATTCACTTGTCAGATGATGAGAATTGCGTAAATAATCAACGTTTACAGCAATGCTTGATCGATTATGATTGGGTGAAAGTGAGGGTAGGAGACGCTCATTTTCACTGGTTTGAAGACAGTTTTGCGGTCGCGATGCCGCTTTCAGAAGCCCGATTACTGGCACAGAGGTTTGCTCAAAACGCGATCTATTATGTGCAAGACAGAGAACTTTACCTCTGTTCATGTGTTGATGATCACGAGCTTTATCTCGGGCCAATCCAAAATCAACAAATCTGAAAAATAAAATCATGGAGGAATGATGAGAGATATAACCCCAGATCTTTGCGATAAGTACGAAGCGCAAGTCACTTTACTCAACCTACCGTTACAAAACTTTAGGTCAACGCAGTGCCTTTTGGGGGGTAGGAGATTGTGACTGTTCGTTGTTATCACGATAACTCGAAAGTACGCGATGTGTTGAGCCAAAATGGTAAAGGCAAAGTATTGGTGGTTGATGGCCACGGCTCATGTCATAAGGCATTGATGGGTGATCAATTGGCCATTTTAGCCATCAAAAATGATTGGGAAGGTGTGATCATTTATGGTGCGGTGCGTGATGTGGTCGCGATGTCTGAGATGGATTTAGGCATCAAAGCGTTAGGTGCTTGCCCATTCAAAACAGAAAAACGTGGTGCAGGGCAAGTCAATGTGACATTGACCATGCAGAACCAAATCGTTGAACCTGGCGATTACCTTTATGCCGATTGGAATGGCATCTTGATGTCTGAGTCCCCTCTTGATGTGATCTAAAAACGGAACCCAATACCGAACTCGACACCTTGCTGCCATTCTTGGTAATCCAGTGTGGCATGCAAGTCGAGATTTTCACTTAGCTTCAATCGACTAGAAAGCTCTGCCGAAAGAGCCGCCTCTTTACTTTTGGTTTTGTCTGGGTTTGCTGTGCTCAGTAGAGTGCTTTTGAACGAGAGTCGCTCAGTAAACTGGTAACGAATACCACTAAGCCAGCCATTCTCACCTTGCTTGTTATTATTGATCCGCGCACCGACGTACAGGTCAATATCCTCAAACACGTTGTAGGCGTAACCACTATCAATGGTCCAACTATCAAAGTGTTGGCTGCTGTTATCGCTAGCAAAAAATAGTTTGTGCGCCGATGGAGTCTTTTCCGAAGGTAGAGCTGGGAGTGTTTCGGCCCAGCAACGCGGACTCATGAAGAGCGCTAGATATAGCATCCTGATCTTCACAACGGCTCCTTGTGTGGCTAGCTGAAATTGATGGGTAAGCTCAATTTAAGCACAAAAATACCGACAGTACAGACTCGGTTTTATAGCAATTTGTTATTTATATATAGGCATTTCATTGGTCGCTTGTTATCTGATTCATCCGATTGAGAAAATCTTTAACGTCTCGCGGATTTTTTAAAACCTAGATAAATAAATCAGATTTTCGTTGACGAATTGAACACAAATGGGTTAAACGTATTTGCAAGCAAACACACAGATAGACAGAAAACCGTTATGTTGAATCACAGCCTAATCGTAATGACCACCATTATTACCATTACCGACACGTCGCATGTTGGGGCAGGCTGCTGAGCGCAAAATTTCACAAAAAAGGCCTGTATCCCAACCGATACAGGCCTTTTTTTATACCCGCTTTTAGAGCATTTGGAGGAAGGGATGCGAGTATTAAAGTTTGGAGGTTCATCGCTGGCGGATCCGGAGCGTTTTCTACGCGCCGCTGACATCATCGCCAATAATGCCCAGCAGGAAGAGGTGGCCGTTGTGCTCTCAGCTCCGGGCAAAACCACCAATAAACTGGTGGCGGTGATTGAAAGTGCGTTAGCCCGCGGTGAAGCGGAAGCGCAAATCGTAGAGCTGGAAAGTTCTTTTTATGCCTTGCTTGATGGTATTAAAACCCAGTTACCGAATTTGAATGACAGTGCTTACAAGCAGCAAGTCGACTCATCGATGACTCAACTGCGCCAGTTTGTACACGGCATTACCTTGCTAGGAATGTGCCCTGATAACGTCAATGCACGCATTATCAGTAAAGGTGAGCGAGTCTCCATCCAATTGATGAAGGCCGTAATGGAAGCGAAAGGCCTGCCTGCGAATTTAATTGACCCCGTGAAATACCTGCTCGCGAAAGGGGATCATCTTGAAGCTATGGTGGATGTGGAAACCTCCACTCAGCGTTTTAGACAATCTCCATTGCCGCAACAGCATGTCAATATTATGCCGGGCTTTACCGCGGGTAATGCGCAAGGTGAATTGGTCTGTTTAGGGCGTAATGGTTCGGATTACTCTGCCGCTGTACTGGCAGCCTGTTTACGTGCGGATTGCTGCGAGATTTGGACGGATGTGGATGGTGTTTACAACTGCGATCCACGTTTGGTCGATGATGCGCGTCTTCTGAAATCGCTCAGCTACCAAGAGGCGATGGAGCTTTCTTACTTTGGGGCATCTGTATTGCATCCGAAGACGATTGCACCGATTGCTCAATTTCAAATCCCTTGCTTAATCAAAAACAGCTTTAATCCACAAGGCGCGGGAACGCTGATTGGTCAAGACACTGGCGAAGATAAACTCGCGATCAAAGGCATCACCACTTTGAGCAATCTGACTATGGTCAACGTTTCTGGTCCAGGAATGAAAGGCATGGTGGGCATGGCGAGCCGTGTGTTCGGGGCGATGTCAGCGGCCGATGTGTCGATTGTGCTTATCACTCAATCCTCTTCGGAATACAGCATCAGTTTCTGTATTGAAGCGCAGCATAAAGCTTTAGCTCAGCAAGCGTTGTCGGAAACCTTCGAATTGGAACTCAAAGATGGCTTGCTTGAGCCCGTTGAGTTTGTCGATGACGTTGCCATCATTACTCTGGTTGGTGATGGTATGCGTACCTCACGTGGTGTGGCTTCGCAGTTTTTCTCATCTCTGGCCGAAGTACACGTCAACGTGATTGCGATTGCCCAAGGTTCTTCTGAGCGTGCGATTTCTGCAGTGATCCCGGATGATAAAATTTCGGAAGCGATCAAAGCCTGTCATGAAAACCTGTTCAACTCTAAACACTTCTTGGATGTGTTTGTGGTCGGTGTTGGCGGTGTGGGTGGTGAGTTGGTGGATCAGATCCAGCGTCAACAAGCCAAGTTGGCTGAAAAAGGCATCATGATGCGTGTCTGTGGTTTAGCCAACAGTAAAGGCATGTTGCTCGATAGCCAAGGTTTACAGTTGGAACAGTGGCGCGATCAAATGGGCAATGCGAAGCAAGCCTTTAGCCTCGAAAATTTGATGGCTTTAGTACAGCGTAATCACATTATTAACCCTGTGTTGGTGGACTGCACTTCCAGTGATGAGATTGCCAACCAGTATGCGGATTTTCTTGCTGCGGGTTTCCATGTGGTGACACCAAACAAGAAAGCCAATACCGCCAGTATGAGTTACTACCATCAACTGCGTAATGTGGCGCGTCATTCACGTCGCAAACTGATGTACGAAACCACGGTTGGTGCGGGGCTGCCCGTTATCGAAAACTTGCAAAACCTAATTGCAGCAGGGGATGAGCTGGAAAAATTCAGCGGTATTCTCTCTGGTTCTCTCTCTTTTATCTTCGGCAAGTTAGATGAAGGAATGACCCTGAGCCAAGCGACTCTGCTCGCTAAAGAGAAAGGCTTTACTGAGCCAGATCCGCGCGATGATCTCTCTGGTATGGATGTGGCGCGCAAGTTACTGATTTTGGCGCGTGAAGCAGGTTATGAACTGGAGCTCAGTGATGTGAACGTTGAACCAGCTCTACCGGTGGGTTTTGATGCTTCAGGGAGTGTTGAGGAGTTCATCGCACGTTTACCTCAAGCGGATGCGGCGTTTGCTGAGCGAGTGGTGCAAGCCAAAGCCGAAGGCAAAGTGTTGCGTTATGTGGCGCAAATCGTAGATGGTCAGTGCCAAGTACGGATTGTCGCGGTCGATGAAAACGATCCTATGTTCAAAGTCAAAGAAGGTGAAAACGCGCTAGCTTTCTACAGCCGTTACTATCAGCCAATTCCATTGGTACTGCGTGGCTATGGTGCTGGTTCAGAAGTGACTGCGGCAGGCGTATTCTCAGATGTAATGCGTACACTCGGTTGGAAATTAGGGGTTTAATAGAAATGAGTTCAGGTGACATGAGTGTTGTGGTGTACGCACCCGCTTCTATTGGTAATGTCAGTGTTGGGTTTGATGTGTTGGGGGCCGCCGTGTCCCCGATTGATGGCACTTTACTCGGCGACCGAGTGAAAGTAGAAGCAGGCGCAGAGGCTTTCACACTGAAAACGGCGGGGCGATTTGTCGATAAACTGCCCGCGAATCCGCAAGAAAACATTAGTGTATGACTGCTGGCAAGTCTTTGCGCGCGAGCTAGAGAAAAAATCGGTGGCACTGAAGCCTCTGACCATGACGCTAGAAAAAAACATGCCGATTGGTTCAGGATTGGGCTCCAGTGCTTGCTCGATTGTCGCTGCATTGGATGCATTGAATCAGTTTCACGCCAGTCCGCTGGATGAAACCGAGCTTCTGGCGCTGATGGGCGAAATGGAAGGCAAGATCTCTGGCAGCATTCACTATGACAATGTGGCACCCTGTTATTTAGGCGGTGTACAGCTCATGCTTGAAGAGCTTGGCATCATCAGCCAATCCGTACCGAGTTTTGATGACTGGTATTGGGTGATGGCCTATCCGGGGATCAAGGTGTCCACGGCGGAAGCGCGTGCCATTTTGCCAGCCCAGTATCGCCGCCAAGATATCGTGGCGCATGGCCGCTATCTGGCGGGATTTATTCACGCTTGCCATACTCAGCAGCCTGAATTAGCGGCAAAAATGATCAAAGACGTGATTGCCGAACCCTATCGTGAGAAACTGCTGCCGGGTTTTGCCAAGGCACGCAGCTATGCTGCTTCGGCTGGCGCACTCGCAACCGGCATTTCAGGCAGTGGTCCGACGCTGTTTAGTGTGTGTAAAGAGCAAGCGGTGGCTGAACGTGTGGCACGTTGGCTTGAGCAAAACTATGTGCAAAATGAAGAAGGATTCGTCCATATTTGTCGCCTAGACAAGCAAGGTTCGAAAGTAACAGGAAGTGAGCTATGAAGCTGTACAACATAAAAGAAAATGATGAACAAGTCTCCTTTGGTCAAGCCGTTCGCCAAGGGTTAGGCCGCAATCAAGGCCTATTCTTTCCGGCAGAGTTGCCGAAGTTTGACGATATTGATGCCTTATTAGCGGAAGATTTCGTCTCTCGTAGCAGCAAGATTTTATCGGCATTGATTGGGGATGAACTTCCCGCGGATAAAATTCGCGCTATGGTGGATTCCGCTTTTCAATTCGCAGCACCGATTGCCAAAGTGAAAGAGGGTGTTTACGCATTAGAACTGTTCCATGGTCCAACGCTCGCGTTTAAAGACTTTGGTGGCCGCTTTATGGCGCAATCTCTTGCTGCAGTATCGAATGATGGCAAAATCACGATTTTAACGGCGACATCGGGTGATACTGGCGCTGCTGTTGCGCATGCTTTTTATGGCATGCCAGACATTAATGTGGTGATCCTCTACCCGAAAGGCAAAATCAGTCCGCTGCAAGAAAAGCTGTTCTGCACATTAGGTAAAAACATTCACACCGTGGCGATTAATGGCGATTTTGATGCGTGCCAAGCACTAGTGAAACAAGCTTTTGATGACGCAGAGCTGCGTCAACAGATCGGTTTGAATTCGGCCAACTCAATTAACATCAGCCGTTTGATGGCGCAAATCTGTTACTACTTTGAAGCCGCTGCGCAGATGAGCAAAGCCGAGCGTGAAAATCTGGTGATTTCAGTGCCTAGTGGCAACTTTGGTAACTTAACCGCGGGGCTGTTAGCCAAAGCACTGGGTTTACCGGTGAAGCGCTTTATTGCAGCAACCAATGCCAATGATACGGTGCCACGTTACTTGGAAACAGGACGTTGGGAACCCAAACCCACGGTAGCGACCACATCAAATGCGATGGATGTTAGCCAACCGAACAACTGGCCGCGTATCGAAGAGCTCTGCCAACGTATGGGATGGGGCTTAGAAACGTTAGGCAAAGGCGCCGTTTCTGACGAGGAAAGTGCGCAAGCCGTACAAGAACTTTATGATCTAGGTTACTTGTGTGAGCCGCATGGTTCGATTGCTTATCGTGTATTGGAAGAGCAGCGCCAGCCGCAAGAAACGGGGCTATTCTTATGTACCGCGCATCCCGCTAAATTCAAAGAAGTGGTGGATGAGATTTTAGGTACAGACATTGATTTACCAGCGCCATTGGCAAAACATGCGGCGATGGAATTGCTCTCACAAGAACTGAATGCCGATTTCGCGGCGTTGCGTGCGTTACTCGTGAGTGTGAAATAATCAGCGGATTGGCGAAATCAAGATAATAAAAAACGGTGCTCATTGAGCACCGTTTTAGTCTGGATTCTTTACTGACGATTACAGAGATTCAGTGAAAGTACGCGCGATAACGTCGCGTTGTTGCTCTGCAGTCAGTGAGTTGAAACGCACGGCGTAGCCAGAAACACGGATAGTCAGTTGTGGGTATTTTTCTGGATGTGCGACTGCATCTTCCAGAGTTTCACGCTTCAGCACGTTCACGTTCAGGTGTTGGCCACCTTCGATACGTGGCGTGGTTTCAATAGCGACTTCACGGCTTTCAAAGTGGCCTAGATCGTTGATGCTAACCACTTGATCAGCTTCAAAGCCATTCAGGGCTGCAACACAACGTGCTTCATTCTTTTCGCTGTCCAGCAACCAGATAGAGTTCAGTAGGTCGTCGTTAGCAGCTTTAGTGATTTGGATACCTTGGATCATCGCTTTCTCCTAGTCCACATCAAGTGGCGTTATTGGTGTTAATTTTCAGATCTTGTTGAGCTGGCTATTATATAGCAAATATCCATACTGCTGATATTGATTTAGGTCAAATTACAACAAAAAACCATTTTTAAACTAAGGTTTGATTTTTGATTTGCATCAATAAATGCTTTAAAAACAATGCTAATTAAATTTATTTTAAACTAATCAAAAAAAGTTAAAAGTGATTTTGTTAGTAATTTTACTACATTTTTACAATTGAACTTGACCCATGATAGATAAAATCAGAAAGTTAGCGGCGTGAACTGAAAGTCCGAAGTCATTTAGCAACAATAAGAAGTCGTGTTATGTATGAGAAGTTAATTGGGGCGCATGTTTCGGCCTCTGGTGGTGTTGAACTGGCACCTGTTAGAGCTCACGAAATCGGAGCGAATGCGTTTGCTCTGTTTACGAAAAACCAACGCCAATGGGCTGCCAAGCCTCTAGATACAAGCAGTATTCGTGCGTTCAAAACAAACTGTAGTAAGTTGGGTTTTACCAGTGAGGCGATTTTGCCGCATGACTCTTACCTGATAAATTTAGGGGCTCCAGAGCCTGAAAAATTAGAGAAGTCACGTGCTGCTTTTATTGATGAAATGGTGCGTTGTGAACAGCTAGGGCTCACCTTGCTTAACTTCCATCCGGGCAGTCATTTGTCAGTTGGTATCGGAAGATGAGTGTTTAGCGACGATTGCTGAGTCGATCAACTTAGCTCATCGGCAAGTGCCGAATGTCATCGCGGTGATTGAAAATACCGCAGGGCAGGGGAGTAACTTAGGTTGGCGTTTTGAGCATTTGGCGGCAATTATTGACCAAGTTGAGGATAAAGAACGGGTTGGAGTTTGCCTCGATACTTGCCACACCTTTGCTGCAGGTTATGACTTACGTACAAAAGCGGCGTGTGATGAGACATTTGCTGAGTTTGAACGGGTGGTCGGGATGCACTATTTACGCGCAATGCACATCAATGATTCAAAAGGTAAACATGCAAGCCGAGTTGATCGCCATCATTCACTAGGTATGGGGGAGATTGGTTGGGAGTGTTTTGAATATATTGCTAAAGATCCACGATTTAACGGTATCCCCCTGATTTTAGAAACGATTGATCCTGATATCTGGGCGACCGAGATCGCAACACTGCGCAAATTTTCTGAGGAAAAGTAAAAATAATCGGCGGGTTTCACAGATTTGGCATCTTTTTTTCATCATGCTCATGTCAGCGTTGTAAGAAGGATGCCGCTATGAACACATTTGCTCCGCCAGCTTCTCCCAGTTCTAGACCTGCCGCTCGCCGTCCTGTGCCTAACCGGCATGTTAATGGACAGGGGCAAAACCGCGCTCCACAGCCGACAAAAACCTCATTAAAGAAGGGTTTGTCGTCTTTATGGTTCTAAAGTTTTTACCGTCAGGGTGCGTAAGGCCCCTGACGGTTTCTCCATTTGTTCCAAAAAGGGGGGGGCAAGGCGATAGTGCCATGCTTGTGCAACTTCGTGTGGTTTGGGTATACAATACCGCGCTAGAAAATAGATTTAAGGTACTGATATGTCGCAATCACTGACTTGGCATGATGTCATCGGGAATGAAAAGCAGCAGGATTACTTTCAACAAACACTTCAATTTGTTGAAAGCCAGCGTCAATCCGGAAAAGTTATTTATCCCCCGGCTAAAGAGGTGTTTAACGCTTTCCGCTTTACTGAATTTGGTGATGTCAAAGTGGTGATTTTAGGACAGGATCCTTACCATGGCCCGAATCAAGCTCATGGGCTGTGTTTCTCAGTCTTGCCCGGTGTCAAAACGCCCCCTTCGTTAGTCAACATTTATAAAGAGTTGGCGCAAGATATTCCTGGATTTCAAATTCCCTCGCATGGCTACTTGCAAAGTTGGGCGCAGCAGGGCGTATTGTTATTAAATACCGTATTGACCGTTGAGCAAGGGATGGCGCATTCGCACGCCAATACGGGATGGGAAACATTTACCGATCGCGTGATTGATGCACTAAATCAACATCGTAGCGGTTTGGTTTTTTTACTGTGGGGCTCTCATGCACAGAAGAAAGGACGCATGATTGATCGCCAGCGTCACCATGTATTAATGGCGCCCCATCCTTCGCCACTTTCTGCTCATCGTGGCTTTTTGGGTTGCCAACATTTCTCTCAAACCAATCAATTGCTGCAAGCGCAAGGTATCGCTCCAATTCACTGGCAGCCCGAGCTCGAATCTTAATTGAATTTGGCGTTTTTTTCGTACCAGTCTCAAAGCCGATCTATCAATCCTTATGTACACTTTACCTCAGTACAGTATGGAGATTGATATGATGATGATGGAACGAATTCGCCGCGAGCACAGCTACATGGTGCGTTTGTTGTCGATTTTACGCCATAAATTGGATCTGGTGAAAAACGAACAACCGATTAACTACAGTTTGTTGAAAGAGATCGTTGACTACTTAGCGAGTCACTCGGAAAAGGTGCATCACCCAAAAGAGGATATTCTCTATCGTCACTATATGAAGTGCTATGGTGATGAGAAAGTTGTCGCTAATCTTGAGCAGGAACATCAAACGCTGGCTCAAACTACTCATCATTTTCTTGAAATTATGGAGATGATTTTAAACGATGCTGTGGTGCCTCAAGATGTGTTTATTGAACAGCTCGAAACGTTCTTACAAGGCCAAAAAAGCCATTTAGAGTTGGAAGAGCAGTCCATTTTACCTCTGATTAATCAAACCTTTGTATTGGAAGATTGGCAGAGCGTTGAAGCACAATGGCAGGACAACGATGATGACCCTGTTTTTGGTGAAACAATCGCTGAACGTTATGCTCATTTGGCAAGACGAGTGCGTAAAAGTGAAAACGAATACACCTAACTTGAGGTGTGAGTTTTCGAGATAGGTAAAAATAATAAAGGCACGTGATACGTGCCTTTATTATTCAATTCTTCAGATTTTGATGCTATCTAAATCAAGACACACATCCATTTCCAATAACTCTTTTTCTAGCCGTTTACGATCTCGAATCGCTTCGATTTCGCGCCACATACGCTTTACTGGTTTTGAACGACTAGTACGAATTTTGGAGATTTCCATTTCCAACAGCTCATCAAAGTGCAGTTCGTCCATAAGTAGCCTCATTATTGTTGTCATCATTCCTTGAGTGCTCTCTAAATAGCACACCTTGGCGAAGCGTAACTATGATTTGTTTCTCATTTGTTTCGTTTCAATGAAGCTTTAATGAGCTTTTGAATAGAATTTCACATTTTTGACCCGCTGTTATCGATGAAAAACCAAACAAAAAACTCAAGCAAACGATTAAATTGTGCGTTTGTCGATGTTGCTAGAATGTTGATTTTCGCGTTAAGAGGAGTGTGTGTGAGTGTTTTTTGTTCGAACGATCGCAAAATATGACGTTATTCTGACAAAAATTGCTTAGCTGAACAGGGATGTTGCGATTCCCAAGGGGTGAGATTCTGTTTATGCAATAAAGAGTTTGTGGTGAATAAATGCACTGAATTGTAAATTTGTTGTTTTGTTTTATTTTGCAATTGTGTCGAGTTTGGTTTGAATGATGTTGCGCGAACGTAACTTTAAGGTGAAAAATAACATTTTAATGCAATCGTTATCATATTGATTTTTATCCGGTGAGATTGCATTATCCGCCCGTCAAAAAATAGGCTGGGTGCTGTTTGAGGCCTTTCCTGCTCGATAGCACCAAGACATACACGGCAAAAACATAATCTCAATACCGTATCCGTGTAACAGAAACTCTTACTCATCGGGGTAAGAGCAGCTCATCACTCAATGCGAGGTTCCCGTGACAGACTTAATTAATTTAATGAACGACCTACTATGGGGTTCCATTCTGGTTTACCTATTGGTTGGGGTCGGTATCTACTTCACTCTACGATTGGGCTTTATCCAATTTCGCCATTTTACTCATACTTTCACCGTTCTTAAAAATAGCCGCAAAGCCGATAATGCGGGCATCTCTTCTTTTCAAGCGCTATGTACCAGTTTGGCGGCTCGTGTAGGTACTGGCAATATGGCTGGTGTAGCGGTTGCATTAACCGCGGGCGGTCCTGGTGCCATTTTCTGGATGTGGCTGATTGCGATGCTTGGTATGGCTACCTCTTTTGCGGAAAGTACGCTAGCTCAACTGTACAAAACCCGTGATAAAGATGGTAACTATCGTGGTGGTCCTGCGTACTATATGGAGAAAGGCCTTGGTATGCGTTGGATGGGCGTGCTGTTCTCCATCTTCCTGATCATTGCCTTTGGTCTGGTGTTTAATGCCGTTCAAGCCAACTCCATTACTAACGCAATGAAAACTGCTTTTGGCTTTGAGCCAATGCTGATCGGTGTCGGTATCGTGTTGCTGACCGCTTTCGTGATTTTTGGTGGCATCCGTAAGATTGCACGTACGGCTGAGCTGATTGTGCCTTTCATGGCGTTTGCTTACCTTGCGATTGCCCTGTTCGTTGTGCTGATGAACTATGAAAAAGTCCCTGATGCGATTAGCCTGATTTTCAAAAGTGCCTTCGGTTTACAAGAAGCGGCAGCGGGCGGTTTGGGCTATGCCATTGCACAAGCCATGATCAACGGCGTGAAACGCGGTCTGTTTTCTAACGAAGCGGGTATGGGTTCTGCACCTAATGCCGCAGCGTCAGCGACACCTTACCCACCACACCCAGCGTCACAGGGTTACGTTCAGATGTTGGGGGTATTTATCGATACTATCGTTATCTGTACTGCGACTGTAGCGATTATTCTGATGTCCGGCGAATACGTACCTCATGGTGAGCTGACAGGGATTGAATTGACTCAGCGTGCCTTAAGTTCACAAGTGGGTGAGTGGGGAAGTATCTTCATCGCGTTTGCGATCTTCTTCTTCGCGTTCACTTCAATTATTGCGAACTACTCATACGCAGAAACTAACCTGATTTTCCTTGAGCACAATAACAAGAAGGGCTTAGTGCTGTTCCGTTTGGTGTTTTTAGGCATGGTGATGTTTGGTTCATTGGCGACCTTGCCGACCGTATGGGCGATGGCTGACGTGTCGATGGGCTTAATGGCGATTGTTAACCTCGTGGCGATTCTGCTGCTTTCAGGCATCGTGATTAAGTTGGCTAAAGATTACAACCGCCAATTGGATGCAGGCAAAGTCCCGACTTTTGATGCGAACGATTACCCAGAGCTGAAATCTCAACTTGAAGATGGTATTTGGGATAACAATAAAGCGTCATAGAAATTACCGATACGAGAAATTGAAAAAGCCATGCAGACACTGCATGGCTTTTTTTGTACCCTAGCCCACATCATCTTATAAATATCTATATCACTTGTAGTTGCTGTCAGTAGTGTTACTTCAAGTCGGTTAGGAACACGCTCAACAAAAGATAGGAATTAGTATGCTGATTGTCATTTCACCTGCGAAAACGCTGGATTATGAATCTCCCGTTTCTACCTCAAACTTTACGCAGCCTGAATTAACCGAGCATTCGGCAGCGCTGATCAAGGTTTGTCGCACTTTGTCACCTAGTGATATCTCAGAGTTAATGAGTGTCAGCGATAAAATAGCTGGGCTCAACGTGGCGCGCTTTGCACAGTGGAGTGAAAATTTCACACTAGAGAACGCGCGGCAGGCGATTTTTGCTTTTAAAGGCGATGTCTACACAGGGTTGCAAGCAGAAACACTGTCTGAAACCGAGTTAGAGTTTACTCAGCAACATTTGCGTATGCTTTCTGGCTTATATGGCGTGCTGCGTCCGCTCGATTTAATGCAGCCTTATCGTCTGGAAATGGGCACCAAGCTCGCGAATGAGCGCGGTGCCAATTTGTACCAGTTTTGGGGCGATATCATCACGGAAAAACTCAATCAAGCCATTCAAGCGCAAGGTGACCATGTGCTAGTAAATCTGGCTTCTAATGAGTATTTCAAAGCGGTCAATCCGAAGCGATTGGATGCGCAAATCGTGACGCCAATTTTCAAAGATGCCAAGAATGGGCAATACAAGATCATCAGCTTCTACGCCAAAAAAGCGCGTGGCATGATGGCTCGTTACATTATTGAAAACCGAATTGATTCTGTTAAGGATTTGGAAGGCTTTAACACGGCTGGCTACTATTTTGTTGCCGAAGAATCGACACCGACAGAATTAGTGTTTAAACGTGAAGAGTAGTAGCCTGTAGCATTTAAGGGAAGGGGCGCGCAATGTGGCAATGGTTAAAAGGTTGGATCGCAAAATACGATGCTTGGTGTAAAAGCCTAGGATTGACCCCAGAACAGAAACGCAGTTGTGTTCCTTATCGAAAAGATCCGGCCAATGAACGTGATGACACCAAATCAGCCTGAGTGGGCATTATTTGACACTCATTGCCACTTTGACTTTGCCCCTTTTACTGCTGAGCCTGAGCTTGAATTACAACGAGCAGCAGAACAAGGGGTTCAACGTTTGCTGGTTCCTTCGGTTGGCCCACAAGACTGGCAAGCCGTGGCTGAGTTGGCTCAGCGTTTTCCTTCCACCATATACTTTGCATTGGGTTTTCATCCTCTTTATCTTCACTCTTCTTCTCCTGCCTATTTGCCTGAGTTAGAAAAGGCTCTGATGAAAGCTGAACACGCTTGTGTGGCCGTCGGAGAGTGTGGCTTAGATGGCATGATTAATGTGGATGCTCAGTTGCAAGAGCCAATGCTCATTGCGCAGTTAGCTTTAGCTTCACAGGCCAGATTGCCCGTCATCTTACACAGTCGCCGTACTCACAACCGATTGCTACAGTTATTGAAACAGCAACGCTTTCGACAAGGTGGCGTGTTGCATGCGTTCTCCGGCAGTTTGCAAGAGGCGCAGCAGTTTGTGGATTTGGGTTTTAAGATTGGGGTCGGTGGTGTGATCACTTACCCTAGAGCCAATAAAACGCGTCAAGCGATAGCCGCTTTAGCACCCGAGCACTTAGTCTTGGAGACCGATGCTCCCGATATGCCGCTCAACGGATTCCAAGGCCGAGCCAACCATCCGGCTCAATTACCCAAAGTTTTAGAAACACTTGCTGAGTTAAAAGGCGTTTCGGCACAATATCTGGCGCCAATCCTCTGGAAAAGCAGCCAAACTCTGTTTGGCTTGTGTGAACAAAACCGAAACAAGATGTAGCGTTAATGACGTATCTGTCACTAAAAGTTGAGTGGCGTCACATATATTAGTGAACGCGTGATGAATCTTATCCGAAAGTGTGAATCCTGCATTACTTTCTCGCAGTGCCCGTGAGTATAATTGCCCCCGCTTAATAGCTCCATTTTGTAACACGCCAACATTAAACTAATAAGGAAGTCATAAACTATGAGCCTGTTTATGAGCCTCATCGGCATGGCAGTCCTGCTGGGAATCGCAGTACTTCTGTCAAGTAACCGTAAAGCTATCAAAATCAGAACTGTGGGTGGCGCTTTTGCTATCCAATTTTTACTGGGTGCATTTATTCTGTATGTGCCTTGGGGCCAAAAGCTGCTTCGTGGCTTTTCGGACGCCGTATCTAACGTAATTAACTACGGTAACGATGGTACTTCATTCCTCTTCGGCGGACTGGTATCAGGCAAAATGTTTGAAGTGTTTGGCGGCGGCGGCTTCATTTTTGCCTTCCGCGTACTACCAACACTGATCTTCTTCTCTGCGCTGATTTCTGTACTGTACTACTTGGGTGTTATGCAATGGGTTATCCGCATTCTTGGTGGTGGCCTACAAAAAGCACTGGGTACTTCACGTGCGGAATCCATGTCTGCAGCAGCAAACATTTTCGTTGGTCAAACTGAAGCGCCATTAGTGGTGCGTCCATTCGTTCCAAAAATGACTCAATCTGAGTTGTTCGCGGTAATGTGTGGTGGCTTGGCTTCTATCGCTGGTGGTGTTCTTGCGGGTTACGCTTCTATGGGCGTTAAGATCGAATACTTGGTAGCGGCGTCATTCATGGCGGCACCGGGTGGTCTGCTGTTCGCAAAACTGATCATGCCAGAAACCGAAAAACCACAAGAAGGCGAAGAAATCGCAATTGATGGTGGTGACGACAAACCAGCTAACGTAATCGACGCTGCGGCGGGCGGTGCTTCTGCAGGTCTGCAACTGGCTCTGAACGTAGGTGCAATGCTGATTGCCTTTATCGGTCTGATCGCTCTGATCAACGGTATGTTGGGTGGTATTGGCGGTTGGTTCGGTATGCCTGAACTGAAACTGGAAATGCTGCTGGGTTGGGCGTTTGCTCCTCTTGCTTTCCTGATCGGTGTTCCTTGGAACGAAGCCACCGTTGCGGGTGAGTTCATCGGCCTAAAAACCGTTGCCAACGAATTCGTTGCATACTCTCAGTTTGCTCCTTACCTGACTGAAGCTGCACCAGTCGTTCTGTCTGAGAAGACTAAAGCGATCATCTCTTTCGCTCTGTGTGGTTTTGCGAACCTTTCTTCTATCGCAATCCTGCTGGGTGGTTTAGGTAGCTTGGCGCCTAAACGCCGTGGTGACATCGCTCGCATGGGTATCAAAGCCGTTATCGCTGGTACTCTATCGAACCTGATGGCCGCAACCATCGCTGGCTTCTTCCTCTCTTTCTAAGTTAGAGACAGAGTTTTATAGACGCCGTTTAAATTCACCCCGTAGCAAGTAATTGCTGCGGGGTGTTTTGCATTTTAGGGCGAGCTCAATACTCCCCTGATGCGTCACAATGTTTGTAATGGATTGCAGTGCTGAAGCCTTGTATAGCAAGGGATTAACCGTAAATTTCAGCCAGTTTTTTTGAGATACAAACCGTTTGCTCTTAGCGCAACGCTACCGTTTTGCGACAAATATCGATATTGTAGCCATGGATAGAAAGCGGGTTGAATCAAGATTGAATGAATAACTCGTTTTGACCACTGAGCTGAGGCTCAGATGGCGGACTTATCCAGTGGAATATGGATGAGTTTTCGCTGGCTCTCAACATGACAAGGAGTATGATGAGCGCCGGAGGCAATCGCATTGCCTGTATGCAGTAAGATACCGCAAACGCAGATTGTTGTGCCATTGACCAAACTGGTACTGTGCGGTGACAAGGATAGCAATTGGTGCATGAGCACCGAGTCTTCAAGGAACCAAGTCCGTTCATTTGTGGCTGTTTAGCTGAATCGAAAATCGGCTGAACAGTGAACTATATGACTATATTGATCGGAGATAGAAATGAGCGAATTAAAAGTAGCAGCTCTACGTGCACTGAAACTGATGGACCTCACCACGCTGAATGACAACGATACGGATGCCAAAGTGATCCAACTTTGTCATGATGCGAAAAGTCCAGTCGGCAACACCGCTGCCATCTGTATTTACCCTCGCTTTATTCCTATTGCTAAGAAGACACTTCGCGAGCAAGGAACCCCTGAAATCCGTATTGCTACGGTAACTAACTTCCCTCACGGTAATGATGATATTGAAATCGCCGTTGCTGAAACCAAAGCGGCTGTTGCTTACGGCGCAGATGAAGTGGATGTGGTATTCCCATATCGCGCTCTGATCGCCGGTAACGAGCAAGTCGGTTTTGATCTGGTGAAACAGTGTAAAGCGGCTTGTGGCGACAAAGTGCTACTGAAAGTGATCATCGAAACCGGTGAGCTGAAAGAAGAAGCGCTGATCAAAAAAGCCTCTCAAATCTGTATTGAAGCGGGTGCTGACTTCATCAAAACCTCAACCGGTAAAGTGCCAGTAAATGCGACACCAGAATATGCGCGCATGATGCTGGAAGTGATCCGTGATATGGGCGTAGCCAAAACCGTTTGGTTTCAAACCAGACCGGTGGTGTGCGTACTGCAGAAGATGCACAACAATATTTGGCAATGGCCGATGAGATCCTAGGTGGCGATTGGGCGGACAGCCGTCATTACCGCTTTGGTGCATCAAGCCTACTGACCAACCTTCTGAATACATTAGATGTGACAGACCAAAAGGCAGATCCTGCCGCTTACTAATATCCATTGTGTCTGAGAGTAGCGCGAGGCTTCGCGCTGCTTAACCTCTTTACACTACGCAGTTTCTTTGGGAACTGGGAGGCAGCTATGTCTTTATCTCAAGCAAAGTATTTACCTCAAGAAATTATCCGCAGAAAGCGTGATGGTGAAATTCTCACCAACGATGAAATCAACTTCTTCATTCAAGGTGTAGCGAATAACACCGTCTCTGAAGGGCAAATTGCCGCGTTTGCGATGGCGATTTTTTTCCGTGAAATGACTATGCCTGAGCGTATTGCACTGACGTGTGCGATGCGCGATTCCGGTATGGTGATTGATTGGAGCCATATGAATTTTGATGGCCCGATTGTCGATAAACACTCCACGGGCGGCGTGGGCGATGTGACCTCACTGATGCTTGGCCCTATGGTGGCAGCCTGTGGCGGTTATGTGCCGATGATTTCTGGTCGCGGCCTTGGTCACACCGGGGGGACGCTCGACAAACTTGAAGCGATCCCCGGCTACAACATTACCCCAACCAATGACGTGTTTGGCAAAGTGACCAAACAAGCGGGTGTGGCGATCATCGGTCAAACCGGCGATTTGGCACCCGCGGACAAGCGTGTGTACGCAACGCGTGATATTACCGCGACGGTGGATAACATCTCGCTGATCACCGCTTCAATTCTTTCCAAGAAACTGGCGGCCGGCCTTGAATCGCTCGTGATGGATGTGAAAGTCGGCTCTGGTGCTTTCATGCCAACTTACGAAGCGTCTGAAGAGCTCGCCAAATCGATCGTGGCAGTGGCCAACGGTGCAGGCACCAATACCACGGCGATTTTAACCGACATGAACCAAGTGCTGGCGTCCTCTGCAGGTAACGCGGTGGAAGTGCGTGAAGCAGTACGCTTCCTCACCGGCGAATACCGCAATCCGCGTCTGCTGGAAGTCACTATGGCGTCGTGTGCCGAAATGCTGGTACTTGGCAAGTTAGCCAAAGATACCGCGCAAGCGCGTGAGAAACTGCAAGCAGTGCTGGATAACGGCCAAGCCGCCGAGCGTTTTGGCAAAATGGTCGCAGGCCTCGGTGGCCCAAGCGATTTTGTTGAAAACTACGACAAGTATCTTGCGAAAGCTGAGATTGTTCGCCCAGTTTACGCTCAGCAATCTGGCGTTATTTCTGCGATGGATACCCGTGCCATCGGCATGGCGGTGGTCGGTATGGGCGGTGGCCGCCGCGTGGCGACCGATCGTATCGATTACGCTGTCGGCTTTGATCAGTTTATCCGTCTGGGTGAAATCGCCGATAGCAACAAACCTTTAGCAATGATTCATGCCCGCAATGAAGAGCAGTGGCAACAAGCTGCCAATGCACTACAAAGTGCGATTAAAGTGGGCGGTGATTACGTACCAACACCGGATGTCTACCGTCAAATTCGAGCACAAGACGTGTAAGTTCGGGGGAGTGAGCAATGAAAAGAGCATTTATTTTAGTTTTAGACTCGTTTGGCATTGGCGCAACAGCTGATGCACAAGCCTTTGGTGATGTCGGTTCTGATACCTTAGGCCATATTGCGGATCAATGTGCGCAAGGTTTGGCGGATAACGCAGAGCGTAAAGGCGCATTGCAACTGCCTAACCTGTCTAAGCTGGGTTTGGCGATGGCGCATAAAGAGTCGACCGGACGTTTTGCGCCGGGGCTAGATGATCGTGCGGACATCATCGGCGCTTATGCCCATGCCGCAGAGCTGTCATCAGGCAAAGATACTCCGTCAGGTCACTGGGAAATTGCTGGTGTGCCAGTGCTGTTTGAATGGGGCTACTTTAGCGATAAGCAAAATAGCTTCCCGAAAGAGTTAACCGATCGCATTTTAGCGCGCGCGGGTCTGGACGGATTCTTAGGCAACTGCCACGCCTCGGGCACTCAAGTGCTGGATGATTTGGGTGAAGAGCACATGCGCACGGGCAAGCCGATTTTCTACACTTCGGCAGATTCGGTATTCCAAATTGCCTGCCATGAAGAAACATTTGGCTTAGATCGTCTACTGGAGCTGTGCCAAATCGCTCGTGAAGAGTTGGCGGATTACAACATCGGTCGCGTCATTGCGCGTCCATTCGTTGGCCCAGGTAAAGGCCAATTTGCTCGTACCGGTAATCGCCGTGACTTGTCGGTTGAGCCACCTTCAGCGACTGTGCTGCAAAAGCTGGTGGAAGAGAAGCAAGGCCGAGTGGTGTCTATCGGTAAAATTGCCGATATCTACGCGTACTGCGGCATTACCGACAAAGTCAAAGCGACGGGCATTCCAGATCTGTTTGAAGCGACTTTAGATCAGATTAAGCAAGCCGGTGATAACACCATCGTGTTCACTAACTTCGTGGATTTTGACTCGGCTTACGGTCACCGCCGTGATGTTGTGGGTTATGCGGCGGCACTGGAGTATTTCGATAAGCGTTTACCTGAAGTTCTAGCGCTGATGCAGGAAGATGACATTCTGATTTTAACTGCCGACCACGGCTGTGACCCAACATGGCCGGGCACTGACCATACTCGTGAACACATTCCGGTACTGGTTTATGGCAAGAAAGTGGCACCGGGCTCATTAGGTCGTCGTGACACTTTTGCTGATATCGGGCAAACTCTGGCAAGCTACTTTGGCACTTCGCCAATGGATTACGGTAAGAACTTTTTATAATACGCATACCCTAAGGCTAGCTTCAGTCTTAGGGTTTTGTTGAATGATGGCGATTGAGCCAACAAACCAAAGGAACGAAAACATGGCAACTCCACATATTAATGCGCAAAATGGGTGATTTCGCTGACGTTGTACTGATGCCGGGAGATCCTCTACGCGCGAAATACATCGCAGAAAACTTCCTCGATAACGCAGTTCAAGTATGTGATGTGCGCAATATGTTCGGCTACACAGGCACTTACAAAGGCCGCAAGATCTCTGTGATGGGGCATGGTATGGGTATCCCATCTTGCTCAATCTATGTGACCGAGCTTATCAAAGATTACGGCGTGAAAAAGATCATCCGCGTTGGTAGTTGCGGTGCTGTGAATGAAGGCATCAAAGTGCGTGATGTGGTGATCGGCATGGGCGCATGTACTGACTCTAAAGTGAACCGTATTCGCTTTAAAGATCATGATTTTGCAGCAATTGCGGACTACAAAATGGTGAAGGCAGCAGAAGAAGCGGCTAAAGCACGTGGCATTGACGTGAAAGTGGGCAACCTGTTCTCAGCAGAACTGTTCTACACGCCAGATCCTTCCATGTTCGATGTGATGGATAAATACGGCATTGTTGGTGTTGAAATGGAAGCCGCAGGCATTTACGGTGTAGCGGCGGAATACGGCGCGAAAGCACTGGCGATCTGTACTGTGTCTGACCACATCAAAACGGGCGAGCAAACCACCTCAGAAGAGCGTCAAAACACCTTCAATGAGATGATTGAAATCGCACTGGACTCTGTACTGATTGGTGATCAAGCGGGTTACTAATCTTTGTATTAGTGTTATCGCTGAAACAAAAAACCTCAGCTGGTGCTGAGGTTTTTTTATCACTCGACTTTTTATCTTTATAGCGTTTTATCGCATTTACTCATTCAAAGACTGTTCGGCTTGTTTGAGTAATAAATTCTCACCTGTTGGCTTTTGGGGTCTGCGTCGCAACAAAAGCGTGAGTAGCACACCGCTGACAAAACTCATCAGTAGCATCCAGTACATGTTGTGATCGCTTTTACGATAGTGGTGGTCTGAAATCGCCGTCACTTTACCCGTTTCAAAAGTAATGCGTACAAAGCCAATCACGCTACCATCGTGAACGACCGGCTCAACCAGTTGTTGGCGGCCAATACTGGCAGTATGCAGTGGCGTATCTAAACCTAGCACTTCACGCACACTGAGGGCAGAGTCACTGGCAGCCAGTAATACGCCTTCAGAATCATAAATGGAGGCATCAAATACCAGACGCTCGGTCGCGAGTTGGTTAGTGAGTGCTAATAGACGTTCCTGATCTTGGTCTGCAATCATACTGCCAGCAGACATTGCCGCTTGTGTGATCAGCACTTTAGTCAGTGTCTCCAACTGGTTGGCTTGGATCCGTTCGTTACCTTTACTGATCACTACGCTGTTTTGGATGGTGATAAAAAACATCACCGCGACAGCTAGCACTGTGGTCACTCGAACCACGACTTTGAATGAAAAAAGTGAACCATCCATGTTGAAAGAAACCTGCAAAAAACCAACTGCACTCAGTTTGAGACTTGCGTTTTTAAATTGCAATAGGGTAACGTCTGGCTATACAGAATAAGGAAAGTGGACATGGATGCTTTGACAACTTTATCGATCAAAAAACACACAACGCTGCTTAACCGTTTCCCTGAAACGCGTTTTGTCACTCAACTTGCGAAAAATCGCGCGAGCTGGATTGTGTTTGGTCATTACTTAACGCCTGCACAATTTGAAGATATGGATTTCTTCACCAATCGTTTTAATGCGATTTTAGAGGCGTGGAAAGTGGGCAATTATGAAGTCGCGTTGATGGAGGGAGAGCTGACTTCAGAGCATGAAACCATCTTAAAAGCGCTAGAACTTGATTATGCTCGAATTCAAGATGTGCCGGATTTGACCAAACCAGGGTTGATTGTGCTGGATATGGACTCGACCGCGATCCAGATCGAATGCATTGATGAAATTGCTAAGCTGGCGGGAGTCGGGGAAGAGGTCGCTGAAGTCACTGAGTGTGCGATGCAAGGTGAGCTGGATTTTGAGCAGAGTTTACGTTTGCGAGTCAGTAAACTTAAAGATGCTCCGGAGCAGATCCTCAACCAAGTACGAGCAACTCTGCCGTTAATGCCTGAATTACCTGAATTGGTGGCGACGCTGCATGCTTTTGGTTGGAAAGTGGCGATCGCCTCAGGCGGCTTTACCTACTTCTCTGATTATCTCAAAGAGCAGTTGTCTCTAGACTATGCACAGTCCAACACCCTAGAAATTGTTAACGGCAAGCTGACTGGGCAGGTGCTGGGAGAGGTAGTCTCCGCGCAAACCAAAGCCGATATTTTGCTGACGCTCGCTCAACAATACGATGTGGAAATTCATAACACGGTAGCGGTAGGGGATGGCGCGAATGATCTGGTGATGATGGCTGCGGCGGGATTGGGCGTGGCATTTCATGCCAAACCCAAAGTGGAAGCCAAAGCGCAAACCGCGGTTCGTTTTGCGGGATTAGGGGGCGTCGTGTGTATTCTTTCTGCTGCCTTGATTCGTCAACAAAAACTGAGTTGGCAATCGAAGCCTTAAGTTTGGAAGGTTTGGGGGAAGCACAAAAAAGCCACGTGAAAACGTGGCTTTTGCTGATCTGGGGGGACGTTCAATCTGTGTTGCGGGATGCGCCCCTTTAATACGTTAACGAGTCAATTCAAGGCGGATTAACACTTCTTCAGTAATATCGACCAGTTCACCATACCCAACTTGTGCCAGCATCTCTTTTTCTAAACTTTTGGCATGATGTGGGCTGATCGAAGCCAGTTCGGTTAAATCACTACGCAACAAATTCGTAATCGGTGCAAACACGGGAACGCCACTCACACGCAGTGCGTAAAATTCTCCCATCTCTTGTCCTTGCTGAATAAAACGGATCCGATCTCGCGTGTCGGTAAAATCGCTCAACAGACGAGATTCTACCGATTGAATGCGCGTGCCATATTTCACCACGCTGATATACACGTCATGATACTGCGGTACCGCGCCTTCAATTCGCTTCATCGGTGTAGCAAGCAGAGAGTTGGTGTGACCTTTGAAAATAGGCTGCAGGGTAATACGATTCTCACTGCCTAGTTTAGCCAGCAAAGCCAGATGTGGGGGAAGAGGATAATTAACCCCAATCACTTTCGGTTTAAGGTTACTGCCGACTTTCTCAACGAAGATAGGGGTACTGACCATTTTGTCCAACAGAATATTATGCAGACTTTCGAGCAGAGCATTACTGGGCAGGATCTCTTCTTTAGGTAGCAACTTATCTTGATTGTGTTCAATGATGCTATTGAAAAAGGCTATCGTCTTGAGTGTTTGGGATGTCTCCTCAATCATCAGTTGCAGGCGGCGTCCTTCTGGCCCAATGCGTACCACCTTATAGGGCGCATTCCCTAACGGAAGATTTTTGTCATACAGTTTGAGTTCGAGGTAATCGACCCAAACCTGATCGTTGGCTTTGACATCCAGTGGGGTATCCAAAATCAGGCTCAGCCCCCGTTTGGAGAGATCCACTGTGGCTCCGGACACTTTCTGTGCATCTTTATTGATTTGTACCGGCGTTCTAAAACGATAGCGTGGCTCTTTACGTCGTGAACGAGCGTCAAAATAGACTCCCATCGGGCTACCGACAACTTGTCTTGGATGGCGAAAGTCATTCAATGCGCTGCTGGGCAGGTTGGGTTTTTCAACCAACAAATAATCGCAGGCGGCTTCTGTATCACTGATTTCTTGTAGCACCCCACAATGTGTCAGAGCGCTGGATTGATTTGCCAACTCGCGAGAGTGCTGCGCCAACGCTTGTCGCTCTTCTTCTGACAACTCAAAAACAAACAAACGAAAAGCCTTCCAAGTGTCACGCTTGGCACCAATATGCCAAAACAGTTTACGTTGCTCTTGAGTGGCCTCTGGCATCAACATAGAGAAAAACAGGGTTTTATGTTGATGCTCATGTTTAAACGCGTACAACACATTATTACTGCCTCGCACCCCAGGAGCGGTAAGGTGTGCCATTCGCTCAGGTTTGAATAAGGTGCCGAGGGCTTGTTGATTACGCTCATCGTGCCAGTATTGCCAAATGGGGCGGTTATTTTCGGTGAGCAAAGCCAGCTTGAGTTCGTTACCGCTAAAAAACAGCGGTAGGTTGCAAGTGTGTTTAAGATACATATGCTCATAGCCACGAGTACGTGCGCGGATGATCTTATCTTGGTTATCGTGGCGTGCTTTTTGAGTATTGGTTTGAATGGCTTCCTCAATGACCTTTTCGATCACATCCGTTTCACTGAGTTTTAGAACGCGGAGAAATTTAATCGCATCACTGTCATAAGATTCATCAACGCCGAGAATTCGGTAATCGATACTTTTATGCAGTCCAACCACGTTTGAGGTCTTATTCAAATCAGAAAAATAGACCTGAATCACCTCACCCAGCTTATAGTCAAACGCTGCTGGCACTTTTAACTTGGCACCGGAAGGGGAGAGGTCAACACTCAGTCCGTGTACTAATTGCTCGTTCTTGAGATGGATTTCGATCTGGCTTGAGATTTTTAAGCGGTTTTCTTGGCGTTTAAGATCGTAACCGAGTTTGATTGGTTCAACTTCAAAACTGGTGTCTTTCGGTTGGTCCGTTTTCGGGTCGAGCTTGCCTTGTTGCTTCATTACCCGGAAATTATTGCGCGTGTTATTGACCGCTTCCCAAACCCCTTCGGTATAAGCCCCAAATTTTTTGAGGCATTTTTGGTAAGAGTTGAATGCCACATCATCAAGCCAGTGTTGGCGACCATCGAAATTGTATTCCCGACACTCTCCTTGCACTTTGCCTCGCAAATCAATGTTTTTGCTGCAAGGCGCCATGATGCGGTTCAGTTCCATTTTGACCAATAATTTGGCCGAAGGAGGCTGCCCTTCGGTCATTTGCGACAAAAGGTAGTCAAGGTCACCGGAACGGTAAACGGGGATAAGCCTTTCAACCAGAGAGAGAATTTCGGTTTGCTGCATACTTTTCTGTTAAAGTGTCTTCCATTCTGATGCATCGGCATCAACATACTAATCTTTAGCGATATGTTGCAGCCGTTCCACTTTTTCTTAAAGTATTACGCCTGATAAGTGAGAGCAAGTTCGAGGATTGATCGTGAAAGCAAAGCGCGCCTATGTATGTAACGAATGTGGAGCCGATTTTCCACGCTGGCAAGGGCAGTGTAATGCCTGCGGTTCGTGGAATACGATTTCGGAAGTTCGTTTAGCGGCTTCTCCCCAAGTCGCCCGCAATGAACGGCTAGTGGGGTACGCTGGAGCTGTGGAAGCGAAAGTACAAACTTTGGCCGATATCGATCTGCAAGAGGTTCCTCGTTTTACCAGTGGTTTTAAAGAGCTAGACCGAGTTCTTGGGGGCGGGATTGTACCTGGTGCGGCGATTTTGATCGGCGGTAATCCGGGAGCGGGTAAATCCACCTTACTACTGCAAACCATGTGCTTGCTTTCCGCACAAATGCCGACACTATACGTCACCGGTGAAGAGTCATTGCAACAAGTTGCGATGCGTGCTTCGCGGCTTGGTTTGTCCGAAAGAGCATCTAAAAATAGCTCTCTGAAACGAATATGGATCGGATTTGCCAAATCGCAGAGCAAGAAAAACCGCGCATCATGGTCATCGACTCCATTCAAGTGATGCATGTTGCGGATGTGCAATCTTC
This sequence comes from Vibrio metoecus, assembly GCF_000696385.1. GTDB lineage: Bacteria > Pseudomonadota > Gammaproteobacteria > Enterobacterales > Vibrionaceae > Vibrio > Vibrio metoecus. Next base: position 172,016 of record NZ_JJMN01000070.1, read on the forward strand.
CCCGGGAAGTGTCGCGCAAGTTCGTGAATCCGCAACCGCACTGACTCGTTATGCTAAACAAAATAATGTGGCGGTGTTTATTGTGGGTCATGTAACCAAAGACGGGACTTTGGCGGGGCCGAAAGTGCTTGAGCATATTATTGACTGTTCGATTTTGCTTGATGGTGATACGGATAGCCGCTTTCGTACCCTGCGTAGCCATAAAAACCGGTTTGGCGCCGTGAATGAACTCGGTGTGTTTGCAATGACAGGCCAAGGGATGCGTGAAGTGAGTAACCCATCGGCGATTTTCCTATCTCGCGGAGAAGAAGCCACATCAGGTAGCTCGGTGATGGTAGTGTGGGAGGGAACGCGTCCACTGTTGGTGGAAATCCAAGCCTTAGTGGATTACTCACAACTGGCCAACCCAAGACGCGTCGCCGTTGGCTTAGAACAAAATCGCCTCTCTTTGCTTCTGGCGGTATTGCACAAACACGGTGGTTTACAGATGGCCGATCAGGATGTGTTTGTGAATGTGGTGGGCGGCGTTAAAGTGACAGAAACCAGTGCTGACTTAGCATTGCTGATGGCGCTACTTTCAAGCTTTCGCGATCGCCCTCTACCCAAAGATGTCGTGGTTTTTGGTGAGGTCGGGTTGGCCGGTGAAATTCGTCCCGTACCGAGTGGTCAAGAGCGCCTCAACGAAGCCTTCAAGCATGGGTTTAAGAAAGCGATTGTGCCGATTGCCAATATGCCGAAAGGTGGTATCGCCGGAATGCAAATTCATGGTGTGAAGAAATTGTCGGATGCGATTGCGGCTTTTGACGAGCTGTAACGCGCTGCGAATATTCAAAGCCAATAACACGAAAAGACGAAGCGTAAAAATATCATGATTGCGCCTCGCGAGCGGTTAGAGGATCGCCTATAGTTTCTCAGCGATAGGCACGGGTGCATGTCCCTTGCTACTTGAAAGCGCGGTTGTATTGGCTGCAACGCTAAGTAGTTTGGGTATATTTTTTTTCAGCAAATGCATGCAGGGGTATCAGTCTTGACAGATTGTGATATACTCTGCGCGCACTTTATACCTTATTAACAGAGTAAGACAATGGCAGATTTATCATTATACAGAAACATTGGTATCTTCGCGCACGTTGACGCGGGTAAAACCACTACCACTGAGCGTATCCTGAAGCTGACTGGTAAAATCCACCGTCTGGGCGAAGTACATGACGGCGCTTCAACGATGGACTTCATGGAACAAGAAGCTGAGCGTGGTATCACTATCCAGTCTGCTGCGACTACCTGTTTCTGGAAAGGTCACCGTTTTAACGTAATCGACACCCCGGGACACGTTGACTTCACCGTTGAAGTTTACCGTTCTCTGAAAGTTCTTGACGGTGGTATCGGTGTATTCTGTGGTTCTGGCGGTGTTGAACCTCAGTCAGAAACTAACTGGCGTTACGCGAACGATTCAGAAGTATCTCGTCTGATCTTCGTAAACAAACTAGACCGTATGGGTGCTGATTTCTTCCGCGTAGTTGCGCAAGTGAAGAAAGTTCTTGGCGCAAACCCACTGGTTATGACTCTACCTATCGGCCGCGAAGATGAATTCGTTGGTGTGGTTGATGTTCTAACTCGTCAAGCGTTCGTATGGGATGACTCAGGTCTTCCAGAAAACTTCGAGATCAAAGAAGTTCCAGCAGACATGGTTGATCAGGTAGAAGAATACCGTGAAATGATGATCGAAACTGCTGTTGAGCAAGATGACGAGCTGATGATGGCTTATATGGAAGGCGAAGAGCCAACTGTTGAGCAAATCAAAGCATGTATCCGTAAAGGTACACGTGATCTAGCATTCTTCCCAACTTTCTGTGGTTCTGCATTCAAAAACAAAGGTATGCAGCTTGTTCTTGACGCAGTTGTTGACTACCTACCTTCTCCAACAGAAGTTGAGCCTCAACCACTGACTGATCCAGCAACAGGTGAGCCAACTGGCGAAGTAGCAACAGTTTCTGTTGATGCACCTCTAAAAGCGCTTGCGTTCAAGATCATGGATGACCGTTTTGGCGCCCTGACCTTCGTTCGTATCTACTCAGGCAAAATTAAGAAGGGTGATACCATTCTTAACAGCGCAACGGGTAAAACTGAGCGTGTTGGCCGTATGGTTGAGATGCATGCAAACGACCGTAACGAGCTAGAATCTGCACAAGCAGGTGACATCATCGCGATCGTTGGTATGAAGAACGTTCAAACTGGTCACACTTTATGTGATCCTAAGCACGAATGTACTCTTGAGCCGATGATTTTCCCAACACCAGTTATCTCTATCGCTGTTAAGCCTAAAGATAAGAACGGTTCTGAGAAAATGGGTATCGCGATCGGTAAAATGGTTGCAGAAGATCCATCATTCCAAGTTGAGACTGACGAAGATTCAGGCGAAACCATCCTGAAAGGTATGGGCGAACTTCACCTAGATATCAAAGTAGACATCCTTAAGCGTACTTACGGCGTTGAGCTGGAAGTGGGTGCTCCTCAAGTTGCTTACCGTGAAACTATCACTAAAGCAGTTGAAGACAGCTACACGCATAAGAAACAGTCTGGTGGTTCAGGCCAGTTCGGTAAGATCGATTACCGTATCAAGCCAGGAGAGCAAAACTCTGGTTTCACCTTCAAGTCAACCGTTGTTGGTGGTAACGTTCCTAAGGAATTCTGGCCAGCAGTTGAGAAAGGCTTCAAGTCTATGATGGACACCGGTACTCTTGCTGGCTTCCCTGTACTTGACGTTGAAGTTGAACTGTTCGACGGTGGCTTCCACGCAGTTGACTCATCTGCAATCGCATTTGAAATCGCAGCGAAAGGCGCATTCCGTCAGTCAATTCCAAAAGCGGCTCCTCAGCTTCTTGAACCAATCATGAAAGTGGACGTGTTCACTCCTGAAGATCACGTTGGTGACGTTATCGGTGACTTGAACCGTCGTCGTGGCATGATCAAAGACCAAGAGATGGGTCTGACAGGCGTACGCGTTAAAGCTGACGTTCCACTATCTGAGATGTTCGGTTACATCGGTACTCTACGTACAATGACTTCTGGTCGTGGTCAGTTCTCTATGGAGTTCTCACACTACTCACCATGTCCAAACAACGTAGCTGAGCAAGTAATTGCTGAAGTTAAAGAGCGTAACGCGAAGAAGTAATTCTTTGTTTTAAAGCTTAAAAAAGCCCCGTAAGTGAAAGCTTACGGGGCTTTTGTTTTGGGCTGTAGAGTTGTTTGAGGGGTATACGCTTTGGATAATCAACGGATCCGACTTCTTACTCTTCCCACACCACCAATTGCCCTCTAGGCCAATCTTGGCCGACATCATGATATTTTTTCTCTAATACATGACGTTTGATTTTTAGCGTTGGCGTTAAAATGCCGTTATCAATACTCCACGGATCCTTAATCATCAAAACCCCTTTGATCTGCTCGTGAGATTCCAATTCCCTGTTCATTCGAGTAATGACTTTCTGAACCGTACGCTCATAACGTGCGCGATCAAAATCTGGGAACTGGTGAGGGATGACTAATAGGATTGGTGCAGGTAAACCGGAACCAATCAAACACATCATTTCCACTCGGCTGTACTCAAACAGTTTTTTCTCGAGTAGGTACAGGGGCAACAAACTTAGCCTTTCGCTGTTTTGAAAGTGTCTTTTTTACGACCTTGAATAGTCAGATAGCCTTCACTATCAATAAATCCGATATCGCCTGTATGTAGCCAGCCGTCATCGTTAAAGCTTTCGGCGGTAGCGGTGTCATTTTTATAATAGCCAGCAAACAAGCCTTTGCTGCGCACTAAAATTTCTTCATCTTCGGCAATTTTGAGTTCAATGCCAGGACCAGCATTACCCACAGTACCAATCTTATCGGCTCGGAAAGGGTAGTTGAGGGTGCTGTAAGCAAAAGATTCGGTCATCCCCCATGCTTCGGTGATATTGAGCCCGACACTGCGATACCACTCTAATAATGCCGGAGAGACAGGGGGCGGGAACCACAACCCAAGAACCCGAGCTTGATCTAGCCCTAAGCCATCGGCCAACTTACGTTTGATGAGTGAGTTGATGAACGGGATTTTGAGTAGAATGTTGAGTTTCTTTTGTGGCAGTTTGTCTTGAATGCGCTGTTGGAACAGCGTCCATAGCCGTGGCACAGAAATGAATAGGGTTGGACGGTGCATTTTGACATCCTCGATAAAGGTATCGAGTGATTCCGGAAAGGCTGTTGGTACACCGCCTAAAATCGAAGATCCAAAAATGTAGACTCGCTCGGTAATATGAGCGAGCGGTAAATAAGAAAAGAGTCGATCGCCTTCTTCTATCCCAATATGGTTAATCAACTGTTGGGCTGACCAAGTAAATGCACCATAGGTCAGCATTGCGCCTTTCGGAAGCCCCGAGGTACCAGAGGTGTAAACTAAAGACATCACTTTTTCATCAAAATGATTGGGTCGTTCGGTGCTGGGTTGATGTTGTTTGAGTAGCGTGCGGTACTCATATTGACATTGAGCGGCAGAGGGGTAGGGCAACGCGATGCTGAGCAGGTTTGGTCTGTTAGCTAATACTTGCGTGGTGGCTTTATTATCGTCAAGTTTGCCCACGATCAGGATTTTGCTCTCACTGTGCTCAAGGCAGTAATCGATGGTTTCGCTACCTGCTGTGGGGAAAATCGGTACACTGATGTAGTCCCCGAGCATCAGTGCCAAATCGCAGATAAACCATTCAGCACAGTTTTTGGAAATCAGCGCAATTCGATCTCCCGGCACAGCCCCTAGTGCACGTAACGCGGAGACAAGACGCAATGCCTGATCGGCTACGTCGGCATAGGTAAATTCAACGAACTTACGATTAATGATTTGTTTTAAATAGACCTCATTGGGGCGCTCTTGAGCCCAACGGAGTAACATTTCATTGGGAGGAGGGAGAGCACAAGGAGGGTGATTGAATTGATTCGGCTGGATCATTCTCAAACTCCGGATTATGTTGTTTTTATGTTAATTCGTTGTAAACCATAGCATGAGCGGTTCAGCGCATCGAACCTTTTTGCGGTAGAGAATTGTAAATCTTGTAAATCTGTCGCCGAGATCAAAGGAGAAGTTTCGTTCTGTTAGTGTGTTACACCGCTGTCTTTCGGATCCCGCTCTGGAAACTGTTCAATAATCGTTTTTAACTCTTCTTGACTCTCACGTAGAGCGTTTACGCAGTGGCGATCTAATTTGCCTGCACTCACCATTTTCTCAAGCTCTAAAAGTGCATGTGGGATGGATTGCGCTTGTTTGTATGGACGATGAGTGGTCAGTGCATCAAAAATATTCGCGACACTAATGATGCGCGCGGGAATGGGAATTTGCTCGCTAGTGAGGCCGAAAGGGTATCCGCTGCCATCTAGGAATTCATGATGATAAGCCACGATTTCTCGGAGCACTGCTAAACAAGGGTGGTGAGGTGTCCCTAATTTTTCAATCACATCATTCAGGAGAGTGACGCCAGATTCGATATGATTATGTACTTGTTCACGTTCATTGCTCGCTAACGTTGTGTTTTTCTGCAAGATGTTGACGGGCAAAGCAAGTTTTCCAATATCGTGGCAGGTAGCAAATTGGCTGATATTCTCGATCAACTCATCATCAAGCGCGTATTGCTCTGCAATGTTTATGGCGATGATATGCGCATAACGGCTAATTCGTTCTTTGTGTTGTTTGAGCTGCGCCCAATGTTCAGGCGATTGTGACTCTATCTGCTCTACATTTTGAATTAGATGATGAATTAAGGTGTATTCACTGCAGACGGCTTGTTGAATCAAATCAATATAAGGTTGCAACTCTTTGACCACGCTCGGCGAGAAGTAGGATCCTGTCGAGGCGTTAAAAAACAAAAAGCCAACAAACTCTTGGTGATGGAATATGGGTTGGACAAACGATGAACGGTATTGGTGTTCTAGCAGCCAGCGATTGTGGCGAGTTTGACTTTGTAACTGGTTAGGCATGTCATGAATTATGCGTACCGAGCCCGATTCTTTGACCTGCTGTAGCGATGGTAACCCCGAGAGTTGAAACTCGTAATGCACAAAGTCATGGCTGACAGGTGAGCTGTCTGCGTAGGTCTTTATTGAGTCATGTTTCTCATCATACAGAGCAAAGGAAATTCTCTGAATATCAGGAAATTCCACACGGATTTTCTCATGCATACTGACAAAGTAAGTATTCAATGAGCCTACCGATGGGTAATAGCGAAACTGACCGTACTTTGGGTTGCATGTGACATGTCATCGTCTTCCTTGCTAGCTACTTAATAAGTTTAGACAAGGTTTGGCGTATTGCCGCATTAGGGCGGTGCTTTTCTGTGTTTTAGATCAAGCCATTGATAAAACCAAACAGCAAAGCACTGGCGACCATGCCCACCAAGGGTAAGCGGATGACTTTAAACAAGAAGAAGCCGACTAACAGGGCTGCCCAATCGAGTGGGGCATGTACCGTACTGCTCCAAACGGGCTGATATAAGGCCGCAAGCAGTAAACCGACCACGCAGGCGTTTACCCCTTGCATGGCTCCTGCAACCTTCGGACGCTGAGCTAATGTCGACCAATTTTTTAGTACGCCTAGTAGCAATAAAAAGCCAGGTAGAAAGACAGCAAAAGTCGCGATTAACGCGCCAAGCACTGGCATCTCTGGTGTGAGCACATAGCCAAGGTAGGTGGCTAAGGTAAACATTGGCCCCGGCACCGCTTGGGCAGCCGCATAGCCAGTCAGAAATTGATCGGTGGATAGGCTGTCACTCAAGGCATTTTGTAACAAGGGAAGTACCACATGACCGCCTCCAAACACTAAGCTTCCCGCTTGGAAGAAATGGCCAAACAACTCAACTAGCGGTGAGCTTGCAGCCAAGAGCGGCAGTCCAAGTAATAAACTCGCAAAGAGCAGCAGTGAAAGCCAAGAGGGGCTAAAAGTCTCTAGCGAAGAAGACGGTGGCGGTGCCAAGCGGGCTTGGCCCACTAAGGCTGCGATCACAAGCACCGCAAACTGAGTGATGAGACTGGGAGCCAGCGTAATCGCAACCGCAGTCAGAACGCATAATGTTGCAGTAAGACGCCGCTGACAAAAATTGCGATACATGGTCAGACAGGCATCGGCCACCACTATGATAGCGAGTAGCTTCAAGCCATGAATCACCTGTTCAAACAACGGTGTATCAAGGAGATGGCTACTCAGTCCTGCGAGTAGCAGCATGATGAGCACAGAAGGAAGGGTGAAACCGAGAAACGCCGCCCAAGCTCCGGCTAGCCCTCCACGCTGATAACCAATCGCAAAACCGACTTGGCTAGAGCCGGGACCTGGTAAAAACTGGCTCAGCGCCACCAATTGCGCGTATTCTTGCTCGTTAAGCCAACGCAACTTTTTCCACAAAAGTATGACGAAAATAGCCAATATGTGCCGCAGGGCCACCGAAGCTCACCCAACCTAAAGCAAAAAAAGTTTTAAAAATCGTCAACATAGTGATTGTGAGTAAAAATCTAATGGCCAATAAAGTAGAGGGGGAGAGCGTTCGCTGCAATCGACAAGATGTAAGAAAATACATCGTTTAAGTGACAAGGCGATGACAGTGCTCACGATACCAATGGATGGGAAGTGAGGTGTAAATCAAAGCAATCTCGTAGGCTGAAAATCTCGCCTATGCCAATTTTTATAGTGGTGTAAGCGTTTACACAAATAGCAGAGCTGTTCACAGTCTATCCAATCACAAACCTGCTAGACTTTTCTCTTACTGACGGCGGCTAGGCAAGGAAATGCTGCTCAACTCGAACAAGAGGACGCCATGCGCAACTTCTCCGATATTCTTCTCAGCCAAGATTGGCAAAACCCTCACATCGTTAAATGGCACTGCCGAACCGCGCATGTACCTTTGCACAGTTATCGCAGTGAGCAGGAGGCTTGTGTGGCTGTCGGGGGTACTCGCCAATCTTTAAATGGCCAGTGGCGATTTGCTCTGTTTGATAAACCAGAAGCAGTTGAGCTTGCGGCGATAGACGCGGATTTCGATGATAGTGCTTGGGCGCACATTCCTGTGCCGAGTAACTGGCAGATGCAAGGCTTTGATAAGCCGATTTACACCAACATCCAATATCCATTTGCGGATCAGCCGCCTTACGTGCCGCAAGATAACCCAACCGGCTGTTATCGCCACCGTTTTACACTGGAAAAACAGGCGCTAACGGAGTCCACTCGCATTGTGTTTGATGGCGTGAACTCGGCATTTCATCTGTGGTGCAATGGTCACTGGGTTGGCTATTCACAGGATAGTCGTTTGCCTGCTGAGTTTGAGTTAACGCCTTGTCTACAAGAGGGTGAAAACCTGTTGGTGGCCATGGTGCTGCGTTGGTCTGATGGCTCTTATTTAGAAGACCAAGATATGTGGTGGCTGAGTGGCATCTTTCGCGATGTGTATCTCTACCGCAAGCCGATGCTCGCGATTGAAGATTTTTTTATCCGCACTGAATTGGATGCGCTTTATCAACACGCTGAGTTGCGAGTAGAAACTCGCTTAAGCCAAGTGACTCGTCATCATCAAGTGCAAGTGGCTTTATTCGATGCACAAGGTGAATGCGTGGCGCGTTCAAAAGCCTTACATACTGGTCAGCGTGTGGTGGATGAAAAAGGGGCATGGCACGATAAAACCGAACACAGTTTAGCGATTTGCTCTCCGAGACTGTGGAGTGATGAAGCGCCTTATCTTTACCGCTGTGTGATCAGTTTGCTTGATGAAGATGGCGCGCCGATCGAGTTTGAAAGTGCAGCGGTCGGTTTTCGCAAAATAGAAATCGCTCAGGGGCTGCTGAAGCTCAATGGTCAGCCCTTGTTGATCCGCGGGGTGAACCGTCATGAGCATCATCCCGAATTGGGGCATGTGATGGATGAGGCAAGCATGCGCCGCGACATTGAATTGATGAAACAGAGCAATTTCAATGCGGTGCGCACTGCCCATTACCCCAACCATCCGCGTTGGTACGAGCTGTGTGATGAGTACGGTTTGTATGTGGTGGATGAGGCGAATCTCGAAACTCACGGCCAATTTCCAATGAGCCGACTTTCCAATGATCCACAATGGGTGAATGCCTATTTGCAGCGCATGATTGGCATGGTGGAGCGCGATAAAAACCACCCTTGTGTGATCATTTGGTCGCTCGGCAATGAATCGGGGATTGGCACCAATCATCACGCCATGTATCAATGGACGAAACAGCGTGACCCATCGCGTCCTGTGCAGTACGAAGGGGGCGGCGCTAATACGGCGGCGACCGATATTGTTTGCCCGATGTACGCGCGGGTCGATCAGCATCAGCCACATCCTGCTGTTCCCAAGTATGCGCTGAAAAATTGGATCGGTTTACCGCAGGAAACCCGCCCGCTGATTTTATGTGAATATGCCCATGCGATGGGCAACAGCTTGGGTGCATTTTATAAATACTGGCAGGCGTTTCGTGAGTTTCCCCGTCTGCAAGGTGGCTTTATTTGGGATTGGGTCGATCAGGGCATTTCCAAATGGGATGATGAGGGACGCCACTATTGGGGCTATGGCGGTGATTTTGGGGATACGATTAACGATCGCCAATTTTGCATTAACGGTTTGCTGTTTCCAGATCGCTCGCCGCATCCGGCTTTGCATGAAGTCAAAAAAGTCCAGCAGCCGTACCAGTTCACGCTGAACTATCACAAGCTCACCATTCACAATGAGCGCTTGTTTGCAGCGCTGCCGCTGGAGTTGGTAGTCAGTGTGCTGTGCGATGGGCAAGAGATTAAGCAAGAGCGTCAGCCGCTTGATATTGCGCCGCGCGCTACAATCACGCTAGATTTAGCATTGCTGCCAATGCAGCTAGAGCATGAATACCATCTCAATGTCACCTTACTATGCCGTGAAGATCAGCCTTGGTCTAAGGCGGGGCACTGTATCGCTAGTGAGCAATGGTGTTTGCAGCCACGAAGAAGCATGTTACCTAAAATCACACACGCACCGGTGCCTCAATGGCAACAAGATGGAGATAAGGTGCGCATTGAGGCGGCCAATCAGCAATGGCAGTTTAATCGTCAAACTGGGCTATTGGAGCAGTGGTGGAAAAATGGTCAGCCAGTCTTGAGTGAACCAATGCGCGATAACTTTTACCGTGCGGTATTGGATAACGATATTGGTACCAGCGAAGCACAGCATCTTGACCCCAATAGCTGGATTGCACGTTGGCATGCGGCAGGCTTAGATAAGCTGCATGTGGCATGTGACGATCTGCGAGTTACAACGCTGAGCGAGTATGTCGAAGTGAAAGTCGATTTTGCTCATTATCATCAACACAATTTGGTACTGCGCAGCTTTTGGCGTTACCAAATCTTTGGTGATGCGCGGGTAGAACTGAATGTTGAGGTGAGGGTGTGTGCCGATTTGCCGCCGCTGCCAAGAGTGGGGTTAACCCTCGCATTGCCAGTGGCAGAAACCCCAGTGTCTTGGTTTGGTCGCGGGCCGCATGAGAATTATCCGGATCGTTTGCAATCGGCGCATGTGGGGCGATACACCGCCACGGTGGATGAGCTGCATACACCGTACATTTTCCCGAGCGAAAATGGTTTGCGTTGTGATACTCGCCAGCTACAAGTGGGCGCTTTGGTGGTGGAAGGGGATTTTCACTTCTCGCTCAGTCGCTACTCACAAACGATGTTGGATAAAGCCAAACACAGCAACGAGTTGGTGGTGGGCGATAAGTGGTATCTCAATCTGGATGCGCAGCATATGGGGGTGGGCGGTGATGATTCGTGGAGCCAAAGTGTGCACCCTGAATTTTTGCTCACTCAGCCGCACTATCAGTATCAGCTCACCTTACGTGTGAAAGCGTCATCCCCACAATCAGCCAGAGAGCCTTAAGGCTCTCTTTTTTGTGCCACGCTGTCGCGGCGAACGATGGTGGGCGAAAAGATCATCGGATCATTTTCACGCGGTGCATCGGTTGCCAAAGCAAGAGCCAACTGAGTGGCTTTTTCTGCCATCAGTTGGATTGGGTAACGCACGGTCGTCAGGCGTGGGCGTAAGTAGCGCGAAATCAGGGCATCGTCAAAACCAATCACTGAGACATGTTCAGGAACCGAATGCCCATTTTCCTCAAGTACCAACAGGGCTCCAGCGGCCATATTGTCGTTGTAGGCGACCACTGCGGTAAAAGGCAGTGATTTCACCAGTAGGTTAGTCATCGCCTGTTCGCCGCCTTCACTGTCTGGGCTGGCTTTTTCAATATAGCTGCTGCTTAGGGTGATGCCATGTTCGCTCAAGGCTTGTTGATAGCCCGCAATACGCTGGTCGGCATCCTCAATTTGATGAGAGGAGCTGATGCAAGCAATGTTTCTATGTCCTTGACGGATGAGAAAATCGGTTGCTAAATAAGCACCTTTCTGGTTGTCGAGTGAAATACAGCGATCGGCGAGCTGAGGAATATGGCGATTGATCAATACCAGCGTTTTTACCTCGTTGGCGTACTCAATCAGCTCTTCATCGGGAAGCGCTTTGGAGTGGATGACCAAGGCATCACAGCGGCTGTTGATGAGCAGTTCCAGCGCGCGGCGCTCTTCTTCCGCTCGGTGGTAGCCGTTGCCGATCAGCAAATGTTTTCCTTCGCGGTGGGCGACAGTGTCGACGGCTTTGACTAAAGTTCCAAAGAAGGGATCAGATACATCGCTGACCAAGACCCCTATGGTATTGGTGCTTTGATTGACTAAAGCGCGAGCGGCGGCGTTCGGACGATAGCCGAGTTTGTGCATCGCACTGGTCACCGCATCAATCGAGGCTTGGCTAGCTTTCGGGGATTTGTTGATGACGCGTGAAACCGTTGCCACAGATACACCGGCTTCACGCGCTACGTCTTTTATGGTTGCCATAAGATTCCTTTTCTATCACAGGCGCAATAGTAGCGCTCTCTGTGAAAACAGCGCAATTGTAACTGAGTACATAAGAGTGAATTGTGAGCCATCACGCTTGTTCAACAGGGATTGGCGTAAAGTGTAAACGTTTTTAATGATAAGAAGGGTGATTGCTATGGACTCGGCGTTTTTGACGGTAGGGTACGATGATTTTGCGCGATTGGATTTGCGTATTGGAACAATTATTGAGGTAAAACCTCATCCTCGTTCAACACGCCATTATATCGTGCAAATCGAAGTTGGAGAGCAGCCTTTGCAAACTGTCACGGCGTTAGCACCTTATTACGCAGCAGATGCCTTACTTCATCAGCAAGTGGTGGTGCTGTGTAATCTCAAACCGAGTTTAGTTGTGGGAGTGCAATCGCAATGCATGTTGTTGTGCGCGGAAACGCAAGATGGTGAAGAGAGTGTATTACTCACCCCACAGCGCGCCATCGCAAGCGGGGTGAGAATTGTTTAACGCACGGTAGCCATTAATTGATCAATCAATGAGTGATGTTCTGGATTCACCCCCGCCAAGTTGCCGTATTTGGGGGCGTGACGGTCATTGTCTAATGGATGCTGCCAGCCCAAAGTTTGCTCGACAAATTGCCGTGCAAACGCTTCGGAAAACTCAAGGCAGCCACTGAGCACGGTATCGACATAGGTTTGCACGATCGGGCTTTGTGAACAGGGCGGTTGATGCTGCTCAGTGACGTAAATCCAAATCGGTTTTTCATGATCAAAATGGTCTTGTGTGTGAATACGATCGGCGGTCAGTGCAATGCGCTGATAACCGCGCTCACGGCGATCAAATTCCGCTAACGCAACCTCATCAATTTCCAACAGCACGCCGTTAATTTGCCCGTCACCTTGATGAACCACTAAGGGCGAAAGAATGTAACTGTCATCGATTTTGCCAAAATAGCGCACTAATCCGGTTGCGCTGGCGGGAATAGCACGTCCAGTCTGGCCAGTTAAACGGCGTGAGGCAGAGTTAATTAGGCTTCCATAGCCAAAGATATACATGATGACTTCCTGTAACGATTTACGATTGATTTTCAAAAAAGCGCAGACGGCGCAAAATCCAAAACTCCAAGCCGAAAATCAGCCCGAGCCCGGCACAAAATAGCCCAAAGGCGATCGGTGATTCAGTACCAGGAATGCCGCCAACGTTCACGCCTAACAAACCCGTTAAGAAACTGGTCGGTAGGAAAATTGCCGCGATCACTGAAAACAAATACGTGTTCTGGTTCATCTTCTCTGCATGGTACTGGCGCAGCTCACCTTTGATGATTTCCAACTCACTCAAGAAGAAGTCCAAGGTTTCGTTAATCCGCGTTACTGTGTTGACGCTGTGGCGCAAACGCAAATGCTGGTTTTTCGCAGGGGTAACCTCCGAGTTGAGGTAGTCATCCAAGGCGTATTGCTGGGGTTTAATAAAACGTTTGAGTTTGAGCAAGGATTTATGGGTTTCCATCAACTCATTACTGAGCTCTAACTCCTCATCAAATTGAGCGATTTTGTCTTCGATTTGATCGAGATAGACGTCGATATTTTTATTCAGTTCATCGACCACTCGCACAATCAATTCAGCTAAGTTTGAAGGCCCTTGGCCTGCTTCTAGCGCTGCGCGTACAGTACTGATCGCTTTAGACGGCGTTTTACGGGTTGAAATCAACGCGCCGTGATAATAGAGAATACGCACACTGAGCATGTCCGCAGGATCCGCGTTATCGTTAAGATTCACCCCACGCAAGATCAGCAGAAAGTTCTGTTCATCATACTGCTCAAACAGGGGGCGAGTATCTTCGGCCAACAAACTTTCGATAACCGATGAGGGAATGCTCTGTTCGAGTAGCCACTCACGCAGCCCTTCCGCATCTCGTTGACAGTGATACCAATCACCGGCTTGTAGCTTTTGCAATTGAGCTGGATGGCGTTGTGGCGCTGCATCACCAAAGCGCCAGTGATCGATGAGAAACTCCATGGTTATCCTTGTTTACAAAACGTTGATGGCAAGAAAGTAACAATGGAGCGATGAAGAGTCAAAGCCCGGAATATCTCCGGGCTTAGTTGAGAAGGGTAAAAATGCTTTAGAAACCACGCATCTGAATACGGCGTAAGAACTCGGTCATGATGCGGTCATACAGCAGATCGCCCAAAAATGCGTCTTCCACATGGTGATCGATACTTGGGTTATCGTTCACTTCAATCACGTAAACTTGACCATCAATCTCTTTAAGATCCACACCATAGAGGCCACCACCAATCAGGTTTGAGGCTTTCACCGCCACATCGACGACATTTTTGGGTACTTGTTTGAGATCCAGTGTCTCAAAGCCGCCCGCAGTCACTCGGCCGCTGTTGTGGTGCTGGTAAATCTGCCAGTGGCCACGGCTCATCATGTACTTACAAGCAAAAATCGCTTGGCGGTTCATCACCCCGATACGCCAGTCAAAGTCGGTCGGCATAAAGGCTTGCGCCAAAATCAGCGCACTTTTCTCAAACAGGGTGCCGGCTTCTTGCTCCAGCTCTTGTTCATTACGCACTTTCACCACACCGCGAGAGAAAGCACCATCTGGGATTTTCAGCACCATCGGGAAATCCAACTGTTCCATCAGTCCGGTTTTCCACTCAGGGTCAAAACTGCGGATGATCACGCTCTTTGGAGCCGGTACTTTGTTGGTTTCCAACAGCTCAGTCAAAAACACCTTGTTGGTGCATTTCATGATCGATTCAGAGTCATCCATCACCACTAAGCCCATCTTCTCGGCCGTTTTCGCGAAGCGATAGGTGTAGTTGCTGATATTGGTGGTGGCGCGAATAAACAGTCCATCAAATTCTCCCAAACGAGATAAATCATCCGGTGAAATGGTTTCCAAGTTCATGCCCAAGCGGTTGGCGGCGCGGTGGAAACGTTTGAGTGCAGAAGCATCGGACGGCGGCATTTTCTCATCTGGGTCAACCAGCATCGCGATGTCGTAACGATATTTCTTCTCTTGTTTTGGACGACGCCACACTTTGGTAGAGAACATTTCCAGCGACTCAATGAAGAAATCCTGTTCTGGGTCTTCTAAGTCTTGGAACGGGAAGGGGGCGATTTTGATGATTTGCCATTGCCCTTGGTATTTGTGCATTTCCAGTTCAATCACGGGCACCATAAACTGCTCAAACAGGCGGCGCGCCAGTTTTTCCAAGCCTTTTTGTGGGGTGCGGCCAAAGTAAATCTTAGTGCTGATCACGTCAGTGCCGTTGCTCAGCTTGTGCATCTTGATCAGGCCAGAAGAGAGGAAAAACGGCTGATTGATGTCGTTAATCGCCATCACACGAGGGATGACGCGATGACCGCGCGCTTCCGCCATCAGTGAAACATAGTAGCCACTACTCATGTAGCCGTAATCACGGCACAGGTTAACCACCTGCACACTGCGGTGATTGAATTTCCAGTCAGTATCGAGATACTGATCGACACTAACGACTTGTTCTGATGGGAAATATTGTTGCCAGTCACTGGCTTGATCGGTCACGATTAAAAGGTTAGCCATCGGTATATTCTTCCTATTGCAATAGGTCTATACCCTTCCTACTTGAAATTGCAGCGGTGTTGGCTACGTTCATTCACCCCAATCACATAGTCTATCTATGCTCATGGGGATGAATTCACTTAGCCGCCTACCTGCAACTCCAAGTAGTTTGGGTCTATTATTTGAGTCGCAATCTCGTCAATCCACTCATTATTTAAGGACGTTGAATGGACATTCGTCGTGCCAATAGCGCTGATCTCAATGCGCTCAATGCGTTAGAACAACAGCTTTTTGACGGGGATAGAATCTCTCCTCGTCAAATGAAGCGTTTTTTACATTCCGACCATGCGGCGTTATTCGTGGCAGATGCCGGCGACCAGCTGGCGGGATATGCATTGCTTCTATTTCATCAAGGTACACAGCTATCAAGATTGTATTCGATTGCCGTAAAACCTGAATTCAGAGGGCAGAGAATTGCTCAGAGTTTAGTCGAGCAATGCGAGCGTGCTGCTCTTGATCAAGGCTCGACTACATTACGGCTGGAAGTGCGTGAAGACAATACCGCCGCATTAAAATTATATGAAAAGATGGGCTATAAAACCTTGAAGTTGCTCATCCATTACTATGACGACTTGTGCGATGGTCGCAGAATGCAAAAAAGGTTAACGCCGAAAGAGTCCAAAGTCTTGCTGCCGATGCCTTTGTATGTGCAAACCACGCCGTTTACGTGTGGCGCAGCCTGTCTGTTGATGAGTTTTTCTTGTTTGGATAAGGATTTTGAGCCGACTCGCACACAAGAAATGCAACTGTGGCGTGAAGCCACCACGATTTTTATGGCCGCGGGGCATGGTGGCTGCAGTGGGCAAGGTTTGGCGCTGGCTGCCGCAAGACGTGGCTATCATGTTGAGCTATGGAATCAATCTCGATCAACGCCTTTTATTGATAGTGTACGCGATCCCAATAAAAAGCAGATCATTGAGTTAGTACACCAAGATTTTTGCCAACAACTTGCCGAACAAGATGTGAGTATGATTGATGCCCCGCCATCGCAAGCCCAGCTCGAAGAGTGGGTACGGCAAGGAGCCTGTGTGCTGCTGCTCATTAGCACGTACCGTTTTGATGGCAAGAAAGAGCCGCACTGGATTGTGCTCAGTGGTTTGAGTGATAAGTTCTTCTTTTTCCATGATCCGCATGCCGAATCGGAAGAGCATGTGGTTGGCTCTGGTTATATTCCGGTGGGGAAAGCGGCACTGTCGCAAATCATCGGTTTTGGTAAGCAAAAGCAGATCGCTTGTGTGGTGATCACACCTCGTCAATAGAGTTTGAGTGAAATGCACTTTCTAAGGTCATAATGACTCGATTTTTTGGTGTCATTATGACTTTTCCTTTTTCTAGTCTATTGATTTTAAATATGAATTATCTTGGCTTGGTTTGTGCTCATCACTGGTTCGGTCTGTGATGAAGTCGGCGAAGGAGCCAAAGTGATCAACATTATCGATAAACGTGTCGAAGAGCGTATCCCTGCTGTGCTGCGGTTTGGGTTTTCGTCCTTTCTTTTTGCTAGGCAGTGTTTATGCCGTGATTGCCATCCTCGCTTGGGTTTGGATGTTTCAAGCCGGGCAACCGCAACGATTGCAAGTTCCCGCGCTGTGGTGGCATGTACATGAGATGCTGTTTGGTTTTGCGATGGCGATTGTGGCCGGGTTTCTACTGACTGCCGTACAAAACTGGACGGGCATTAATGGCACGAAAAGTCACCGTTTAGCTGTTATTGTGGCTTTGTGGCTAATGGTGCGCGTGCTGTTTTGGTTACCTGTGCCACTGTGGTTAACGTCGAGCATTGAAGCGTTATTTCTACTGGCGGTGGCCTATGAAGTGGGTTTACGTGTAGTGAAGGCTAAAGGTTGGCGCAACCTGTTTTTCATCCCTCTGTTTTTGTTGGCGATTGCCGCTAATTTTGCCAGCTATGCCACTATTAAAGGCATGCCACCATTCCCGAGCAGTGCGGTGTGGCAAGCCATGCTGTGGTGGTTTATGTTGCTGCTGTCGGTGATGGGCGGGCGAGTGATTCCGTTTTTCAGTGCAAAACGTTTCCAGTTTACAAAAGCTGAGCCGATTTTGGCTTTGGATGTGATCGCTAACGGTAGCTTACTGGCGCTGTTTGTACTTAGTTTCTTCCCATTGACCATGGCACAACTCGGCCAGCCTTTGATGCAGGTGTCTGGCGTCGCGCAATTGATCCGCTTTTTACGTTGGCAACCTTGGCGTACCTTGAGTGAGCCTTTGGTGTGGTCACTGCATGCTGCCTATCTGTGTATCCCGCTGAGTTTGCTGCTGCGCGGGAGTGTGAATAACGCTTGGCTGAACCACAACTTACTGCATCTATTTGCGATTGGTGCGCTGTCTGGCCTAGTTTTAAGCATGATTGCGCGTGTCACGATGGGGCACACGGGGCGAGCGATTTATCAAGGCCCTAACATGCAATGGGCATTTATCGCTTTGTTGCTTGCCGCAGTCGTGCGTGGTTTGGGTGTTGGTTTGCTACCGCAACAGTTGCTGATTTGGGTGAACCTGAGCGCCGCGCTGTGGGTGATTGCGTTTGCACTGTTTGTGCTGCGCTTTGGCGCAATGTTGCTGAAACCAAGAGTGGATGGTCATCCCGGTTAAGCGTATTGAAATGCAAGATTTGAGATAAAAAAATGGCTTGGAAATCCAAGCCATTTTTCTTGCATCACGAACGTATCAAGATCAGTTGTTCTTGTGCAGTTCGCTGTTGAGTTCCACGGCCGATTTGTTGGCCAGACACTCAATTTGTCCAGTCAGTGAGTTACGACGGAACAGCAGATCCGAAACGCCAGCCAGATCGCGTGCTTTAACGATATCGACTTGGTTGCCATCTTTATCCAGCGTGCGCACTTTGGTGCCAGCCGTCACGTACAAGCCTGACTCCACAGTACAGCGATCGCCAAGTGGGAAGCCCAAGCCGGCGTTTGCACCAAGCAGAGAGTTTTCACCAATCGATACCACCACTTTGCCGCCGCCCGAGAGCGTACCCATGATGGATGCGCCGCCGCCGATGTCTGAGCCATTGCCCACCACAACACCCGCAGAGATACGGCCTTCAACCATGCTTACGCCAGTGGTACCCGCGTTGAAGTTGATGAAGCCTTCGTGCATGACTGTGGTGCCTTCGCCCACATGAGCGCCAAGACGTACGCGAGAAGTGTCCGCGATACGAATACCCGCAGGGACCACGTAATCGACCATTTTCGGGAATTTGTCGACGCAATCAACCGTCAGCACTCGGCCAGCCAAACGCGCTTCGATTTGGCGCTCTGCCAGTTCTGGTAGATCAATAGGGCCTTCATTGGTCCATGCGATGTTGTGCAGCAGACCGAAAATGCCATCCAGTACTGTACCGTGTGGTTTAACCAGACGGTGAGAAATCAGTTGTAGCTTGAGGTAACCTTCAGCCACGCTTTGTGGCTTGTCATCGCTGGCCAGAATCACCAGCACGAGAGGCTGTTTGGCATTGGCAGCTTTATCAGCAAATGCTGCGCTTGCAGCTTGTTGATGAGCGGCGAAAACCGCGGCTAATTGCGCGCTTTGTGCCGCGGTAATGTCTAGCGCTTGATTGCCTTCTTGGTAACCTGCAATCGGTGCTAATGCTGCAACCAAAGCGTCGCTAGGAGCCAGAATTGGGGTTGGGAAGAAGGCTTCAATAATTTTTCCATCACGATTTTTGGTCGCGGTTGCTAGACCTAAAGCAAAGTACGCCATGTGTATTCTCCATCATCAAAAGTGAGCGGTTTACTGTTGTGTTTTGCAGCAGCAAAGGCAGTAAGTTGAGCATCCACAGCTCAACCGATAGGTGGTTCATCATAAAGAGTGGATGAGCTGGATAAAAGACCGCAGAGGCAATCCGTCTGTAGAAGAATGCATTTTGTCTTTTTAAAGAGATATTGCGTTATCCCCTTCCTACTTGAAGCTGCTGCGGTGTTGGCTACGTTCGTTCACCCCAATCACATAGTTTATCTATGCTCATGGGGATGAACTCTCTTGCCGCCTACCTGCAACTCCAAGTAGTTTGGGTATAAAAAGAATCCCGTTCATTTTTCGCAGTGCTTCGTCTGTGAGCCAACCTCAGCAAATAAAAAACCGCTGGTTTCACTCAGCGGTTTTCTTGATTAGGCAGCGTCGTCGACAGACTCATCGTCATCACTGTCTGCAACCGCTTTCGGCTTCTTGCCCGTTGCTGGAGCAGGTTTACGCTTGGCTCCCAGTGCGCACAGTACGTCTTCTTTGTTTTGAGCCAAGAACATCGCCAGCTCTTCTTGCTTGGCTTCATCTTCGATCAGAGCACTTTTACCCAGCAGTTCGAACAGCTCGTCTGCCATATCCAGCATTTTGTCATAAGCGTCAGCTTCGGCTTTCGAGGTAAAAGTCATTTTCTCTTCTCCGTTGCGCTCCACCACGTACTTCACGATAACAGCCATGGTTAATCCTCTAGTTTGTCGCTAAAAATAACTGGCTGTTTATACAGTTTTTATTCACTAAAGTCCAGTTGCGACCACCAAAATGCGCGCTGAGTCATATCCCTTGATTCACTGATTAATCGAGTTGCAGTAGGGCGCTTTGGCTCGCCCATTGGGGACAAAATTCAATGAACTGCCGTAGCAGTGGGTTTTGGTATTTCTCTTTATGAACCAACATCCAGAAGCGACGTTTCATATCGAGAGGGACATTGAGAATCACCACGCGCCCATCTTGTTGAGGCGTTTTCGCGGCTAATCGAGACAAGCAGCCTAGCCCTAAACCGGAAGAGACACTATTGATCAGCGCTTCGGTGGTATTGAGCTCAAACGCTTCAATCCAGTGCTCGATGCGTGGCGCAATCACACGTAAGAAAAACTCGCGCGAGCCAGAACCTGCTTCACGCAGCACCCAATCACTGTGTTCAAAATCGCTCATGACCAAGCGCTCTTGCTGCGCGAGAGGATGATCGGGCGCACAGATGATACACATCTCATCTTGGCTAAACTGAGTAGAGATGAGCTCGGGATGCAGCGTTTTGCCTTCAATCAGACCGATATCGAGCTCGTAATCGACCAGCTTTTGGCACACTTGCGCTGAGTTGGAAATAAACAAGCTTTGTGACGGATGCGGATGCAACTGCCGAAAGGCACTGATCAGATAAGGTGCAACTTGATTACCTATAGTGTCACTCGAACCGATGCGCAGTTTGCCAGTGAGCACCTGCTGCTCTGCAAACAGGCGGTCGATATCTTTGGCGCGCTGCAGCAGTTCATCGGCCATTGGCAGCAGTTTTTGCCCTTCTTGGTTAAGCACCAAGCGGTTGTTGACGCGATCAAACAGTGCATGGCCAAGCTGTTTTTCCAGCTCTGACAGTGCGACACTGACCGCGGCTTTGGAGAGGCACAGCACTTCTGCGGCGACAGTCAAACTTTTATGTTGAGTGATGGTGGTGAAAACCCGCAATTGTTTGAGCGAAATATGGCTAGCCATGGCGACCGTTTAGTTTTATTGAACATGTGTTAGAAATAATTAGATAGTTGAAAACAAAGTGCAAGCGTAAGATGCGCTTATTAACCGATAACCATCAATAGAGAGACAGTATGATTCGAGCAGCAAAAGCGAAAGTGATGGGAGCGCCGACCCCAATGGCCGGCCTCGCGCTAGGGATTGCGAGCTTGGGATGGAGTTGGGAAAACATGATTGCGGCACACGGTGTCGCGCAGTGGGTGGGTGCTGCAATCGCCAGTGTGCTATTGATTGTGCTGGCCTTTAAATTTTTATGGCACGGCCACTTGTTACGCCAAGATTTGGCGCATCCGGTAGTGGGCAGTGTGGTGCCAACCTTTGCCATGGCAACCATGGTGGTGTCGGCGTCGCTGGGTCATTTTTACCCTGTGGCTGGCGATGCTTTGTGGCTGTTTGCCGTGGGCTTACATATTCTGTTTTTGGTGAGTTTTTTGTATCACCGCGCCCAAGCGTTTGAGCTGCACCACATGGTGCCAAGCTGGTTTGTGCCACCTGTCGGCATTATCGTCGCTGACGTTTCTTTCTCGGGCCATCCTGCGTTAGCGCCAATTGCCTACGCGTGTTTAGTTTTTGGCATGCTGGCTTACGCCGTGATGCTGCCTATGATGATCTATCGTTTTATTTTTACACATGAAATTCCAGATGCGGCGAAGCCAACATTGGCGATCATGGCCGCGCCAGCCAGCCTCTCTCTGGCCGGTTATTTGACCGTTGTGGCGGAACCATCACCGGTGATTGTGGCGTTGCTGTTTGGTATTGCAGTACTGATGACCGCCATCATCTACTTGGCATTCACGCGTTTACTGCGTCTGCCTTTTAGTCCCGGTTATGCGGCCTTTACCTTCCCGATGGTGATTGGTGCGACTGCGCTATTTAAAATGGCGCATTGGATGGAAAGCATTAACGTAGCGGAGCGTTTTGTTGCTCAGGTGCATTGGTTAGCCAGCCTTGAGCTGATCGTGGCAACGGTGGTGGTGAGCTATGTTGCGATTCGCTATCTGGCGTTTTATCAACCACATAAAGTCTTGGTGCGTTCTCGTTAACTATCCCTTTCCTACTTGAAGTTGCAGCGGTGTTGGCTACGTTCGTTCACCCCAATCACAGAGTTTGCCTATGTAGTTTGTCTATGCTGATGGGGATTCACTCACTTGCCGCCTAGCTGCAACTCCTAGTTGTTTGGGTATATCAAGTGGTTTGGGTATAGATTGAGATCCTGCCCCCGCGTCTTTTTTTATCCTTCCTGACATGCACTTATGCTACTCTCAGCTCATGATGAGTCGAGCAGCATGAGTGCATTGTGTTTACGGTCTACCACTCCAACCAAGTTGAAACGCTGAAGATCCTGTTGGTTCATTTAATCAAGAATGAACCGTTGGATGATCCCTTTATTCCTGAGAGCATTTTGGTGCAAAGCCCCGGTATGTCGCAGTGGCTTAAAATGGCGCTGGCCAGTGAATTAGGGGTTGCCGCGAACCTTGAGTTTCCTCTACCGGCAACGTTTATCTGGCAGATGTTTACTCAAGTGTTGCCCGATGTGCCGCAGCGCAGTGCATTCAATAAAGAAGCCATGAGCTGGCGTTTGATGGAGCTACTGCCAAAGCTGCTTGACCGTGAAGAATTCCAACCGCTGCAACGCTATTTACAAGACGATGAAGATGACTCAAAACGCTTCCAATTAGCGGAAAAAATTGCCGATATTTTTGATGGTTACTTGGTGTATCGCCCCGACTGGATTTTAAGTTGGGAAGCGGGGGAAGAGGTGGCGGAAATCGCTGACCAACACCCGTGGCAGCCGATTTTATGGCGTGAACTCTACGCTTACACTCGTGAGCAAGGGCATTCGATTTATCACCGTGCCAACCTCTATCAGCGTTTTATTGAACAGTTGGCGAGTGGCGATTTTGATCGCAGCACATGGCCTAAGCGCTTGTTCATCTTCGGTATTTCTGCTCTGCCGCCCCGTTATATTGATGCGCTGCGCGCGATGGGTGAGCATATCGATGTGCACCTGATGCTGACCAACCCTTGTCAGCACTATTGGGGCGATATTCGTGACCGAAAATATCTGGCACGCGTGGCAGCGAAAAAACGCAAACTCCTGCAAATTAACGGTGAGCAAGTCACCGTCGGCAGTGAAGTCTCGCCACTCAAAGGCGATGTAGAAAGTTATCTGCAAGAGTCGCTTCATCTGAATCATGCGGTGGGCAATAGCTTACTGGCCTCGATAGGGCAAAATGGGGCGCGATAATCTCTATCTTCTGGCACAAAACGATCAGTCCGAATTAGAGCTGTTTATTGACATTCAACGCGACTCGCTGCTGCATCATATCCAAGCGGATATTTTGCATCTGCAAGAGCATCAAGACGATGCCAAGTTCGCCAGCAGTGGCCATAAACCCAGCATTGCCGAGCAGGATGATTCCCTGCAAATTGCCCTATGTCACAGCTCAATTCGTGAAGTGGAAGTGCTGCACGACCGACTGCTGGCTGAGTTTGAGCGTGACCCTAGCTTGAAACCGCGCGATGTGATTGTGATGGTGCCGGACATTAACGCCTACGCGCCTTACATTCAGGCGGTGTTTGGCAACGCGCCCGGCGAGCGTTTTATTCCGTTTTCAATTTCCGATCGCAGCGCCGATCAAGAAAGCCCGATCTTAACCGCCTTCTTGCAACTGCTCGCGCTGCCGCAATCGCGCTGTCTGGCGTCAGAACTGCTTGAGCTACTTGAAATCCCGGCGATTATGGCGCGGTTTGCGATTGATGAAGAAGAGTTTGCCACTGCCAAACGTTGGGTCGAAGAAGCGGGCATTCGTTGGGGGCTGAATAGCGACACGGGCGCAGAGTTTGAATTGCCCGCCAGTGAACAAAATACGTGGCAGTTTGGCATTGAACGTATGTTACTGGGTTACGCGATGCCGGCTGAAGCGGGGTTGTATGAACTTGGCGGCCAGTGGCTTGCACCCTATAACCAAGTGCAAGGTATGAGCGCTGAGTTGGCGGGTACGCTCGCACACTTTGTACAAACGCTCAGCGAGCTGCGTAGCCAGCTTTCACAAACCCAAAGCATGGAGCAGTGGCGTTATTGGCTCAACGAGCTGCTGGAGCGCTGTTTTAGTGTCGATCTGCAAGGTGAGCTGGCGCTGAAAACCATCCGCGATAGTTTGGTGAACCTAAAACAGCAGCTTGCCGATGCGGGCTACCAACAAGCGATTTCACCGGCCATTATTCGTCAAGTGTTGACCAATAAACTTTCAGGCACGCGGATTAGCCAACGCTTTTTAGCGGGACAAGTGAACTTCTGTACCTTGATGCCGATGCGTTCGATCCCGTTTCGCCGAGTGTGCCTGCTTGGCATGAATGATGGCGTTTATCCACCCAATGAAATGGTCGAGGGGTTTGACCTGCGTAATGTGCAGCGCCGAGTCGGTGACCGTTCGCGGCGTGAAGAATCACGCTACCTGTTCCTCGAAGCATTGTTGTCAGCCAAAGAGCAGCTGTATATCAGCTATGTCGGCCGATCGATTCAAGATAACAGCGAGCGCGTGCCTTCAGTGCTGGTCAGTGAGCTTTTGGAATATTGCGAGCAGAACTACTGCTTGGCAGGCGATGAACATTTAGAAAGTGATGATTCAGGACGTCGCTTGGTTGAGCACTTAACCACCCAGTATCCTATGGTGCCGTTCAGCCCGCAGGCGTTTATCGCTGGCAGTTTTGCCCGTGAATGGCTACCTGCCGCTCGTCGCCAAGGGCAGAGCAGTGCCGATTTTCTCACGCCACTCAGTGATTATCTGCTTGAAGTGAGTTGGCCGATGGAGCTGGATCTGGTCGAGCTGCAACGTTTTTGGCGTCTGCCGGTGGAGTATTTCTTCAAACGCCGCTTGAAAGTGAGCTTTGAGCCGCCGCTGGCTGTGCTGGAAGACGATGAGCCGTTTGCTTTGGATGGATTGAGCGCTTATCAGCTGCGTGATGAGTTGGTGGAAAATCTGCTCGCTTGCTGTGATGGCGCAGAGCGTGACCAAGTGGTGGCGCAGTTTGCTAAGCAGCAACGAGCGCAAGGCAAGTTGCCGGTGGCGGCGTTTGGCGATCTTGAATTGGCGCAAAGTGCGCAGCAAGCCTTGGCACTGGCGGAAAAAATTGGCTTTTTGTGTCACCAACCACTGGAAGATGAAGAGATTGATCTACGCTTGCAGCCCTTTGACGATGGCCGAGAAGTTTTACTACGTGGTTGGCTCGTGAAGCGTTATCAATCTGGCTTGGTGCGTGCGCGCAGTGGCGCGATTCGCTCGGAAGATTTATTAGCCGCATGGATTGATCATCTCTGCTTGGCGGCGAGCGGCAAAGCCGTCAAGACCCATTTGATTGGTTATGAGCGCAAAGAAGGGGTGCAGCACCAAATGCTGCCGCCACTTAATGACGCGCAGCAAGCCAAGGCGCTACTGAGTGAACTGGTGGCGCTGTTTTGCCAAGGCATGAACCAGCCTTTGGCTTATTTCCCGAAAACGGCGTTGGCTTGCGTTGAGGCCGGATTTTCCCGTGGCAAATGGCAGGAAGATGAAGAGAAGTCCTACAAGAAAATGGCGGACACCTTCAACGATAGCTTTTACATCAAGGGTGAAGGCGGTAATCGCTACATCGCGCGTATTTGGCCGCAGTGGAGTGATGAACTGGCCAAAACGCTGCGCCAATTGGCCATCACCGTGCTGCAAACACCGCGCTTGCAAGTGCAAGGTGCCGAACAGGCCTAACCATGAATGGATTGGAAATGAGAGAAGCGTGGGAAGTAGGTGGCCGCCAGAAAATCATTATTGGTGTAGGGCGTTCGCTGTACGGCCACAGGTCAGAGGGACCTAAATTCTTGTGTAACAAATGAATTTGTTAACGTGCGCGCAGTGTAAAGCGCCACCTTGGCTTGTGCCGTGAAGTGGATCCCATAAGCCCATACTCAATCACGGTTTTTAGTTTAATGCAGAGAAATATTCGTCTTGTATCACATCTCTGTAGATAGAAGGATTAAGGCTGATGAGTGCCGATTCAAATAAGCTGGCTGTTACGCTCGATACGTTGCGCTTTCCCTTGCATGGAGCGCGACTGATTGAAGCTTCGGCAGGTACCGGAAAAACCTACACCATTGCCGGACTCTATCTGCGTCTGGTGCTTGGGCATGGCTGCGTGGAAACTCGCCACGCGCATCCGCTAAGCGTTGATCAAATTCTGGTGGTGACTTTTACCGAAGCGGCCACCGCTGAGCTGCGTGACCGTATTCGTCGCCGCTTACACGATGCGCGCCTCGCTTTTGCCCGCGGTGCAAGTGACGATCCACTGCTTCGCTCGCTGCTGGCTGAATTTACCGATCACAACTTAGCCGTCTCTTTGTTGCTGAGTGCCGAGCGACAGATGGATGAAGCGGCCATTTTCACCATCCACGGTTTTTGCCAACGCATGCTGACGCAAAATGCGTTTGAATCGGGCAGTCGCTTTGAAAATGAATTCGTCACCGATGAAAGTCGCCTCAAAGCCCAAGTGGTGGCCGATTATTGGCGCAGACAGTTCTATCCTTTGCCCATTGCCCTCGCGAATGAAGTGCGCCGTTTATGGCCGGCGCCCTCTGCGCTGTTGGCTGATATTGCCGGTTATCTTTCTGGGCCGCCAGTCAAACTGACCACGCCTTTAATGGAAGGAGATTTGGCCGAGCTGCAACAAGCCCAGATAGCGCGCATTTCCGAGATTAAGCAGCACTGGTTAGCGGAGCGAGAGGAGATTGAGCCCGCAATAACTGGCTCTGACCTGCACAAAAATAGCCAAAATGCGCTGCTGCGCCGTTTGCCGATTCTGGATGCTTGGGCGCAAAGTGAAACGCACGATCTGCACGTGCCGTCAGAGCTTGAAGAGTTCACCCAAAGCGGGTTGCTTGCCAAATCAAAGAAAGGCAATCCGCCACAATTAGCGCTGTTTGAACGAATAGAAGCATTTCTTGCTGAGCCTGTGTCACTCAAAACACCACTTTTGGTGCATGCGATTCATCACTGTCGTCACTGGTTGGCGAAAAGCCAAAATCCACCCATCATTGGCTCTCGTTTGATGACTTACTGACTCAACTCAGCGCTGCGCTCGATAATGATGAGCAAGGGCTATTGGGTGAGCGGATCCGCACACTGTATCCGGTGGCGATGATCGACGAATTCCAAGATACCGACCCGCTGCAGTACAGCATTTTCAGTCGGCTGTATCTGGACTATCCGCAGTGTGGCTTGTTGATGATCGGCGACCCGAAACAGGCGATTTACGCCTTCCGTGGCGCCGATATTTTCACTTACATCAAAGCGCGCAATCAGGTGAGCGCTCACTACACCTTGGGTACGAACTGGCGCTCCAGCGCGGCTATGGTGGCGGCAGTTAACCAAGTGTTCAGCTTTGCGACGCATCCGTTTATTTACAGTAATGACATTCCCTTTCAGGCTGTTGCGGCAAGCCCTGGTGCCGATAAACGCCACTGGACACTGGAGGGGCAAGTACAACCAGCCTTGACCTATTGGTGGCCGGAAGATCTCGATAAACCACAAAGCAAAACCGATTACTACGCGCAAATGGCTGAGGCGTGTGCGGCGCAAATTCAGCATGTTTTGACTGCTTCGGCTTCTGACGCGGCAACCTTTCATCGTGGTGAGGCGATTGAAGCGGGCGATCTGGCGGTGCTGGTGCGCACTGGTAATGAAGCGCGCATGGTGCGCGATGCGCTCAGTCAGCAAGGTATCGCCAGTGTGTATCTTTCCAACCGTGACAGCGTGTTTGCCAGTGATGTGGCGCAAGATATTGAACGCTTGCTGCTCGCCGTGTGGCAGCCAGAAGATGAACGCTTGCTCCGTGCGGCCATCGCCTCGAATCTGTTTGCGTTAACCACCAGCGAGCTGGATGCGCTGAATAACGATGAAAACGAATGGGAACAGTTGATTGCCGAATTTCGTCAATATCGCCGCTTGTGGAGCGAGCGCGGCGTCTTGCCGATGCTGCGCGCGGTATTAACTCAGCGCCACATTGCCGAGCGTTGGCTAGCGGAAAGTGAAGGTGAGCGCTGGCTCACCGACTATCTGCACATCAGCGAACTCTTGCAGCAGGCCACGCGTGAGATTGATAGCGATCAGGGCTTACTGCGTTTTCTGACTCAGGCGATGGCCGATGCCGCGCAAGGGCTAGGCGGCAGTGATGAGCAGATCCAGCGTCTCGAATCCGAGCGGCGTCTGGTGCAGATTGTCACCATCCACAAATCAAAAGGGCTTGAGTACCCGCTGGTATTTTTACCGTTTGTGATGAGCTATCGTGAGAGCAGTGAAGGCAAATATTACGATACTGAATCGGCCACTACTTGGGTCGATTTAACCGGCAATGAAGAGGCGTTAGCCAAAGCCGATCAAGAACGTTTGGCAGAAGATTTACGCTTGCTGTATGTGGCGCTCACTCGCGCTGTGTATTGCTGTTTTATTGGGATTGCGCCGCTGCGCAACGGCAATTCGAGCCAAGAGCCGACCTCGGCGCATCGCAGTGCGATGGGGTTTCTGCTGCAAGATGGTCAAGAAGGTGGTATCGCGGATCTGCAGCAAGCGCTGCTTAAACAGTGTGAAAACTTACCGGATGTCGCGCAATGCCCGCCACCGAAGCGTTTCGAACAAGCGTATCAGCCACCCCAATTGGACGAGCGAGAGCTGACTGCCCGTGAGTTAAGCCAAGCGATTGATCGCCGTTGGCGAGTCACCAGTTACTCAGGCTTGGTGATGCAATCAAGTCATGCTCGTCACGATCCTTTGCAAGATATTCCCCTGCTTGAGGTGGGCGGTTTTGATCTTGATAGTGCGCAAGAGCGTGATGGAGCGGCGCTGGAATCTGTCGAGCGCTCGATTTTCAATTTTCCGCGTGGTGCTCGCCCCGGTACGTTCTTGCATTCGCTGTTTGAAGAGGTGGATTTCCAGCAATCGGCACACAGTGAACCCAATACTAAAATCATCCTTGATTTGATGGAAAGTGAGCAGATTGAAAGCGAGTGGCTGCCGGTGTTGCAACACTTGGTTGACACCGTATTGAGCACGCCACTGGATGGTAAAGCGCTGCGCTTACAACAAATTATGGCCGCCCAGCGTCTGACCGAGTTGGAGTTTTTACTGCCGATCGAAGTGTTGGATGCGCCAACCTTAAATCGCATCACCCAGCGTCACGATCCGCTTTCGGCACAGGCGGGCGATCTCGGTTTTCATGCGGTGCAAGGCATGCTCAAAGGTTTTATCGATCTGGTGTTTCAATATCAAGGGCGCTATTACGTGCTGGACTGGAAATCCAACCATTTAGGTGACGATCCAGCAGCGTATCATCCACAGCGTTTGGGCAGTGCGATGGCCGATCATCGTTACGATCTGCAATACCAAATTTATGCGTTAGCGCTGCATCGCTTTTTGCGCAGCCGTTTAGCTCATTACGACTACGAGCAGCATTTCGGCGGCGTGTTTTATCTCTTCTTACGCGGGATGGATGGGCGCACAGAGCAAGGCGTGTTCCATACCAAGCCAAGCTTGGCCTTGTTAGATGAGTTAGATGGATTGATTGCAGGGCGCGAGCTGGCACAAAGAGCGAGTAAAGCTGGGCAGATGGAGCTTGATTTATGATGTTTTGGGATAGCGAAGTAGCGAAACGTCTGCTGGCACAAGGCGCGCTGCGTCCTTTGGATGTGCAGTTTGCCCGCTTTATTGGCAAGCAAGCCGCATTGGCAGGGCACGACGCTACAGAAAGTGAGCTGTTGAGTGTACTGAGCGCGGCGCTCAGTACAGAACTTGGGCGCGGACACATCTGTTTGCCACTGTGGGATGCACACGGTAATCGCTTCGATCTGGCGGCGCTGATTGGCCTTTATGGCGAAGCGAGTTTGCAGCACAGTGAACGCTGGTTAGCGGTAGACTGGCAAGCCTTACTGCAAGCCTCGCCGTTGGTGGGGCAGCAAGGTGAAGCGGTGCCGTTAATGTTTGATGGCGCAAGGCTCTATCTGCATCGCTACTGGCATTATGAAAAGCAACTGGCGGCGCGATTGACTGAGTTGGCCGCACCCCAACGTTTAAGCCCTGCTGAACTGGCTAACTTGTGTGAACGCCTGAATACCTTATTTGCCCGCGACTATTTAGGCTTGTGGCAAGCACTACAACAAAAGCCGCTAAGTTCGGTCGAGCGGATTCAACTGCTGAATGATCGATTGGATGTGGTGGAGTCGGATGCGCTGGATTGGCCAGCGATTGAAGCTGTAGTCGAAAAAGCGCAGCGCGCGGCGGATTTACAACCGTTAGAGCAGCTTATTCCGCTTACTCACTGCTTAAACTGGCAAAAAGTGGCGGCAGCCGTCGCGCTCACCCGCCGTTTTGCGGTGATTTCCGGTGGGCCGGGAACCGGCAAAACCACCACAGTCACCAAGCTTTTGGCGGCACTGATTAGTCAAAGTATGGCGCAAGGTAAAGTGCCAGAGATCAAATTGATTGCCCCAACCGGCAAAGCCGCGGCACGGTTAACCGAATCGATGGGTAAAGCGGTGAGTCAGCTGGCGATAGAGCCTGAGATCGCTGCGGCGATCCCGAGCACTTCCAGCACGATTCACCGTTTGCTTGGCGCGATTCCGGGCAGCGCTGAGTTTCGTCATCACGCACGCAATCCACTCCATCTTGATCTGTTGGTGGTCGATGAAGCGTCCATGGTCGATCTGCCTTTGATGGTGAAACTGGTCGAAGCGATGCCGAAGCACGCTCGGTTGATTTTGCTTGGCGATAAAGATCAATTGGCCTCGGTGGACGCGGGGGCGGTGCTCGGTGATATTTGTACCTTCCTGAACCAAGGTTACGGCAATGAGCAGGGGGCGCAGTTAGCTGAACTGACTGGGTTTGCCTCTTTGCGCCAAACTGCCAGTAAAACGGTAAACCCGGTGGCGGACTGTTTATGCATGCTGCAAAAAAGCTACCGTTTTGATGCACGTTCTGGCATTGGCCAACTGGCGAAAGCGATCAACAGTGGATCTCCGGCGCGCGTTGAAGCGGTGTGGCAACAGTCGTTCAGCGATATTGAACATTTTGCGCTCAGTGGCGAGCATTATCAGCAACTGCTGCAAACCTTAGTGCAGGCTTATCGTCCTTATCTGAGCTTGCTCAATCAGCCGGCTGAACAATTTGAGTCGACAAAGCAAACCATGCTGACACTTGCCAAATCTGCACTTGATGCGTTCAGTCGCTGCCGATTGCTCTGTGCGCTGCGTGAAGGCGATTTTGGGGTAATGGGGCTGAACACTCGTATTGAACGGGCGTTGAATGCTCATAAGCTGATTAAAACCCAAGAAGAGATCTGGTATCACGGACGGCCGATCATGGTCACGCGCAACGATCATGGTCTAGGGTTATACAATGGCGATATTGGCTTGTGTATGCGCGATCGCGAAGATAAACAGGGCAGACTGAAAGTCTATTTTGAGTTGCCGGATGGCAGCATCAAAGCCGTGTTACCGAGCCGAGTCCCGCAACATGAAACGGCGTATGCGATGACCATACATAAATCGCAAGGCAGTGAATTTGATTTGACCTTGCTGATTTTACCGCCGGATTACAGCCCGATTTTGACGCGCGAGCTTGTGTATACCGGGATTACTCGTGCGAAAAAACAGCTCAAATTGTATTGTGATAATCAGGTATTGCAGCGGGCAATTAAAGTGAAAACACAAAGGGCAAGTGGGTTAGTAGCGAGGTTGGAGCAGTAAGTGCTCCGCCAATCCATGGCGGCACGGTATTAGATTTTCGCAAACGCTTTGGTAAAGGTAATGCTGCGAATCTGGTAACGTTCACATGACTGAAGTAGGAACGTTTTTAGGTTGTCACTGGCAGGAAATACACAGTGCACATCAAGCCCAGAGAGGAACTCAGCGTCAGCCATGTCCCAAAAGCTTTGTAGAGAATTACAAATAACGGTTTTCATAGACGATTTGCTCTTAGATACTGAATTTAGTAGTAAAAGCAATCCATGCGTGAATTGAGAAAAATCTCAAGCGTCAAATCCTGACAAGAAATGTTGAACAACATTTAATCAAACGCGCGCATTCTACCGATCTCTCGCACAAAATAAAAGCAAAAATCGAATAAAAAAGATGCAACAAATTGCATCTTTTTTTCACTTACGTTCATATGTATTTCAAGCTGTTGAATTTAAAGCGACAACATCAAAATTTTCGAGCGACGTTGGTAGTTATATAAGCTCTTTTTCGCCACCGGTAGCGCTTCCACATCGACCTCATTAAAACCTTGTTCACGAAACCAGTGCGTGCTGTGAGTGGTGAGTACAAATAGGTGACGAATGCCCATTTGCTTTGCTTGATGCTTGGTGTGTACCAATAAATGCAGGCCGCGGTGTCCATCTCGATATTCAGGATGAATCGCGACACAAGCCATCTCAGCCATACGTTCTTCTGGATAAGGGTAGAGTGCAGAGCAGCCAATCACTAAGCCATCTTTGTCGATGATAGTGAATTTGTGGATCTCTTGTTCCAGTTGCTCACGAGAGCGGCGTACCAGAATGCCTTGTTCTTCTAGTGGGCGAATCAAATCAAAAATACCGCCGATATCATCAATCGTGGCTTGGCGGATCTGCTCGGCACTCGCCATCACAATTTGAGTACCGATACCATCAAATGAAAATAGCTCTTGGATTAATGCACCATCTTCTTTGTAGCTGACCAAGTGACTGCGCGGCACACCGGCGCGGCAGGCTTTTAAAGCGGCACGCAAAAAACGCATGGTGCTGAAACACTCTTCATCATCTGGCGCACACTCTTGCTCCATGTTTTTGACGAGGCGCTCTACATCGCTCGGGAAGAGTTCGGCAATCGCGTTGCCTTTGGCATCGATGATCCCTTGCTGCGGGCAAAAACCGATCAGCTTGTCGGCTTTAAGTTTTATCGCCACTTGGGTCGCTACTTCTTCGGAAAGCAGATTGAAACACTCGCCCGTGACGGAGCTAGCAATCGGGCCAAGCAACACAATCGAGCCTAAATCCAGCATGCGGTTGATGCCTTCCACATCAATCCGGCGAATACGTCCACTGTGGCAGTAATCGACACCTTCATCTATACCTAGTGGTTGAGAGATGATGAAATTGCCGCTCACAACGTTGAGCTGAGTTCCCGCCATCGGGGTATTGTTGAGGCTCATCGAAAGACGTGCGGTGATTGCGTGTTGCAGTTGCCCTGCCGCTTGCATCACTAAGCCCAGTGAGGATTCATCAGTGATCCGTACACCTTTGTGATACGGCGTATCTCGATGATTTTTCTCAAGGATTTGATTGATTTGCGGACGTGCACCGTGCACGAGTACTACTTTAACGCCAAGGCTGTGCAGCAACGCGATGTCGCTAATGATGTTGGGAAAATTTTTATCAGCAATGGCTTCCCCACCGAGCATGACAACCATGGTTTTTCCACGGTGGGCATTAACATAGGGCGCTGACTGGCGAAATCCTTTGACGAGAGCGGTACTGCGAATTTTCACGGCTGAACATCCTTGGTGTTTAAATATGCGCAAATAATGACTTTTTATTCTTTTTTGAGCAAGCGGTTTTTTATATGACCGGATGAGAAATCAACCCATTTCAAATCCTGTTCCTGCAAATTAGAACGAATGCAAAACAGTGGGATGACGAAACGATGAATTGTGCGGGTTGTGATGAGTCGGGCTGAAGATGAGTTGAGTTGAAATGGTGAAAGCGGAACGTCAAGCAAATGGAAAAAATGGAGCCTTGAGCAAAGAGCGCTTACTGCTGTTGCTGGCCGTGTTAGGGACGGCTTATGTCTTTATGTTGTACAGCAATATTTTTGGTCGATTACAAGAGCAGTGGTTTCCAAAGTCTGAATTGTATGGCGTATGGGTTGAGCAAAATGTGGCAGCCTATTCAGCACAAAAAATCACTATTGGCACGCAGGGCGTGATCCTTAATGGACGGTTAGTGACTACCCATTTTGACTACGATGGTGCTCAACTTGAATTTATGGTGAATGGGCAACCTTATCGGTTTGAAATCATGTTGGAGAAAAAACAGATGAAGCAACGCTCATCCTCGCACTACCAACCTGTCTATCAATTGTCAGAAAATTCGAAAAAAAACTTCCATTAACAAAACGCCAATTGCACAGTGACGCCGACTTTGTCATCCTCTTGGCAAACTCAAACCATGGACTTCATTTGTGAGTAAACGTCTTCTTTCTCTTGTCAGTTTGGCGCTGTTATTTGGTTGTGCACAACAATCGACGGATCGCGCGCAGCAATACCCGCAACAAACCTTCCCGCAAATTCTCAACCGTGTCGATGTGGTTGAATCGAACAAACCCCGCGACTATACCGAATTCAGTAAGCAAAGTGAGTTGGTGGTGCAGGGGGCGGCGTCGTTAGCCAAGCTCTATCAGCCGCTGTACGAACAGCTCAATGAATGGGTGCTGCAAAGCGGCGATCCTGCAACACTCGCCCAATTCGGTATTCAAACTGCGCAATTGGGCGGTGGCGATAAACAAGGCAACGTGCTGTTTACTGGCTATTTTTCACCAGTGATTGAACTGCGTCATCAACCTGACCATCAATTCAAGTACCCAGTGTACAGCCTGCCTAAGTGCAATAAAAATTGCCCAACCCGTGCGGAAATTTACCAAGGCGCACTGAAAGGTAAAGGGCTGGAATTAGGCTATGCGGCGAATTTGATCGATCCATTTATTATGGAAGTGCAGGGTAGCGGCTTTGTGCACTTTGGTGATGATGACACGTTGGAATACTTTGCTTACGCGGGCAAAAACAACAAAGCGTACGTCAGCGTTGGCAAGGTACTGATTGAGCGCGGCTTGGTTGAACGTGAAAAAATGTCGCTCAAAGCGATCAAAGATTGGGTACTCGCTAATGATGAAGCAACCGTGCGTGAACTGTTAGAACAGAACCCTTCTTTCGTGTTCTTCAAACCACGAGCGGCAGCTCCTGTGACCGGAAGTGCAGGTATTGAATTACTGCCCATGGCATCCGTCGCGGGGGATCGCTCAATCTTGCCGATGGGTACACCAATTTTGGCAGAAGTGCCACTACTGAATGCTGATGGTACTTGGTCTGGTGCACATCAACTGCGTTTGTTGATCGTGCTCGATACCGGTGGTGCGGTAAAACAAAACCATCTTGATTTGTATCACGGCATGGGGCCACGAGCGGGGCTAGAGGCGGGGCATTATAAGCACTTTGGCCGAGTGTGGAAGCTCGGATTAGAAAATTCACCCACCCAAGCACCGTGGGCATTGCCGCCAGAAAAACAACAATAGTTTTGCCTCCATTGCGTAGGCAGCAAACTGGACATTTTTGTGAAGAGTGCGTATAAATCGCACTCTTTATTTTTCAGCTAGAGTGGAAATGTGGTTATGCGTGAACTCGATACTCCTGCCTCCGACAGTTACAACCAACGTTTTGGTGGTACGCGCCGTTTGTATGGTTATAGCGAAGTCGACATTTTACGTGCCGCGCACGTATGTGTGATTGGAATTGGTGGTGTAGGTTCATGGGCGGTTGAAGCGTTAGCTCGAACGGGCATTGGTGAGCTGACTCTGATCGATATGGATGATGTGTGTGTCACTAACATCAACCGTCAAATCCATGCCATGACCGGTACGATTGGCAAAAGCAAAATCGAAGTGATGGCGGAGCGCGTTAAGCTCATCAACCCAGAATGCAAAGTCAATTTGGTTGATGATTTCATCACGCCGGATAATCAACATCTTTATCTCAGTAAATCGTTTGATTATGTGTTAGATGCAATTGATAGCTTGAAAGCTAAGGCTTCTCTGCTCGCGTATTGCCGCAGCAATAAAATCAAAGTGATTACGGTAGGCGGCGCGGGTGGACAAACCGATCCAACGCAAATTACCGTGGCGGATTTGACCAAGACGATTCAAGATCCACTGGCGAAAAAGCTCAAAGACCGTCTGCGTCAGCACCACAACTTCCCAACCAATCCAGCGCGTAAATTTGGTATTGATTGTGTGTTCTCGACCGAGCAACTCAAATACCCACAAGCGGATGGTTCAGTATGTGCCACCAAATCCACCGCGGAAGGCCCCAAACGTATGGATTGCGCCAGCGGATTTGGCGCTGCGACGGTAGTAACGGCGACGTTTGGTTTTGTCGCGGTAGCACGCATCGTCGATAAACTGATTCAAAAGCATAAAGTGAAGGCGTAAGGGCATGATGAGTCAATTTCCAGCTCATCCCTTTGGTGATGACATTAATGCACAAACTGTCTTAGAAACCATGCAAACATTGCACGGTTGGGAAGATCGTTATCGCCAGATTATTCAATGGGGCAAACGGCTGCCTGTGATGCCAGAAGCG
Source organism: Vibrio metoecus (assembly GCF_000696385.1). Taxonomy (GTDB): domain Bacteria; phylum Pseudomonadota; class Gammaproteobacteria; order Enterobacterales; family Vibrionaceae; genus Vibrio; species Vibrio metoecus. Next base: position 208,453 of record NZ_JJMN01000070.1, read on the forward strand.
CTGAAAAGTGAGCAAGTTCTTGTCTCTGGCTGTGAAAGTGAAGTGTGGCTAATGGCCGAGCAGCAAGGTGAGCAGTGGTTTTTCTGCGCCGATTCCGATGCACGGATTGTGCGCGGTTTGATTGCGATTGTGTTGGCGGCGTTGAATGGTAAAACCTCAGCAGAAATTAGCGCGTTTTCGATGGATGACTATTTTGCCCAGCTTGGTTTGCTGGCGCATTTAAGCCCATCACGCGGCAACGGCTTGCAAGCGATAGTCGCGACAATTCAGGCTAAGGCCAAGAACTAACCACCTACTTTTCCAATGAAAAGAGCCTCATCGTGATGAGGCTCTTTTACTATTGATGCACAGGTTTACAGCAGATCCACCGCTTTATGAATGGCGGCGATCAAACGCTCTACCTCTTCTGCGCTGTTGTATACCCCAAACGAGATTCGCACCGTCCCTTTGACGCCAAACGCATCCATCAAAGGATGAGCACAGTGATGCCCGGCACGAACGGCAATTCCTTGCTGGTCGAGCAAAGTGGCGAGATCTTGATGATGCACGCCATCCATCACTAAGCTCAGCACACTGGCGTTAGGCTGATAACCGAGCACGCGAATATCATCGATTTGCGAAATAGCTTGGTAAGCTTGCTGTTGCAGTTGGTGTAAGTGCGATTCCACGGCGGTGCGATCAAGGCTTTGATACCAATGAATTGCGGTGGCGAGAGCAATGGCACCCGCGACATTCGGCGTGCCTGCTTCAAATTTTCCGGGTAGACCGGTAAAGGTCGTACCGCCAAACGAGACCTTTTCAACCATCTTGCCACCGCCATGCCAAGGTGGCATCGCTTCTAAAAGCGCCGTTTTGCCATACAGCACACCAATGCCCGCTGGCGCATACAACTTATGGCCGGAGAATACATAGAAATCCGCATCCAGCGTTTGAACATCCACAGCTTCATGCACTATGCCTTGAGCACCATCCACCACCACAATCGCCCCTTGCTGATGTGCGGCTTGAATTACTGCTTCAATCGGCTGACGAGTTCCTGTGACATTGGTGATATGGGCTAGAGCAATGATCTTACAGCGCGGTGACAGCAGTTGCTGAAAGGCTTCAAGGCCGAAGTCACCCATTGCTGTCATCGGAATCTTGACTACTTTCGCGCCCGTTTGCTCAGCAACCATTTGCCACGGCACGATATTGGCGTGATGTTCAGTTTCACTGACCAAAATCTCATCGCCAGCTTGTAATGTGTTGCGGGCATAGCTTTGCGCGATGAGGTTGAGTGCTTCGGTGGCGCCACGCGTCCAGATAATGTTTTTGCTGCTCGGCGCCCCGATAAACTGTGCAACTTGTTCACGCGCGCCTTCAAATTGGCTAGTGGCTTGCGCCGTCAAACTGTGGCTACCACGATGCACATTGGCATTGTGCTGGCTGTAGTAGTGGCTGATCGCATCAATCACACATTGTGGTTTTTGCGTAGTGGCAGCACTGTCGAGATAGAGCAGTGGGTTGCCGTTGACGGTTTGTTGCAGCGCCGGAAATTGCGCGCGGATTGCATCAAGATTGAGCATCAATAAAGCCTGAAAGTTCGGTCAGTTGTTGAGGATGAAGCGCCATTGGGGCGGCGACTTGTTGAGCCAATTCTGCGCCAGCAAGCAGTGCTATGATGGCCAGAGCAAATTCCAGCGCCGTGCCAGGTCCTTGGCTGGTCAGTAAATGTTGTGTGGCATAGTAGCAGACGCGCTGACGGCTTAAGCGTTTACTCGGGATCTGGTCAAAAAAATTGGGGTGGCAGGTCATGCGTGCGCCAACAAATTTCTGCTGTTTGGTGAAAACCAGTGCGGGAGTGGCGCAAATCGCCGCAACCAACTTGCCTTGTTGTTGGAAGGCATCCAGTAAAGTGAGTAGGTATTCACTACTGGCAAAGGCTTGTGCGCCGCCAACGCCACCAGGCAGCACCAGTGCATCAAAATCTTGCGCAGAGAGGGTATCTAGTGTTTGCTGCGCTGTCAGCCAGACACCGCGTGAGCCTTGTACTTGTAACTTGTCGCCGACCGCTGCCATAGTGACTTGAAAGCCTGCCCGCACCAAGGTATCGACAATAATGACGCTTTCCATCTCCTCGCTGCCGTTGGCAATCGGGACTAAAATTCGTTTGCTCATGCCTTGCTCCAACTCTGCTCTAACGTTTTGATCTGCTGATATAACTGGTTATTTACCGAGGTGGCAATACCATGCTGTTCTCCCTTACGCACCACGTAACCGGTAATAAAGTCTATCTCGGTTGGCCGTTGGTGGAAAACATCTTGATGCATCGAGGAGCGATTAGCCGCAGTCGCTCGGATAACTTGATAAACCAAATCACGCAGTGCGGTTTCATCACAGTTCACCGCTTCTGCCCGCATAACGGCTGTCACCTCATCTAAAATGGCGGCGATGGTCGGTGCAAACTCAGGTGCATCTAATGCACCGTTTGAGCATTGATGAATCGCCGTGAGCGGATTAATCGCGCAATTGACGACGAGTTTATGCCACAGAGCCTGCCGGATTTCTGGATTCCATGTCACTGGAGCCAGTGCGTGCTGTAAAACATCAGCGATAAAATCACACCGTGCACCGAGGGCATTAAACGGCCCAACTTGGGTTTGGCCGAAACCCGTGTGGCAAACTTGATGGAGTGTGGTCTTGAGAGCACCGTGAGTTGTAGTGGCGAGCAATACCGGAAAATGAATCAAAGATTCGTTGATGGCTTCGATTGCGCCCATACCATTGTGCATAAACAACAGTATAGTATCCCGATTCAAATGGGGCAGGAGAGGCAATACTGCGGCTTCCACTTGCCAGGCTTTGACGGTGATCAGCAGTAAATCGGCGTTGGTTAGTGTGTCTCTGTTTTGATTGCTGAACAGAACTGGCTCACCATCGTCAAGTTGTAACTCTAACGTTGGTTGAGATTGGCGGCTCCAGAGTGCCACTTGGTGGCCAGCACGATGCAGATGCAGTGCCCACAGAGAACCGACCGCACCCGGGCCAAGCACAACAATGTTCATCTCTATCCCCAATCGAAACTTAATGCGCCAAGGATAGCGAGGGAAGTTTTGAAAGCAATAAAAAATGGCGCGAAGTCGCGCCATTTTTGCTGTTCAGACTCTTTTTCTGTTTAGGAAAGAGCGTGCAGTTTTTACAATTAGAATTTGTAAGTCACTGCTACGTAGTGACCAACGCCAGAAGAATCAGCTACTGGTGCCCATGGTAGAGCTTCGCCATCTTTGAAGCCGTATACGTTGTTGTACAGTTTCATGCCGTAACCGACCGCAAAGCGATCTGAGTGCCAGTAAATACCGTTGAACATCGCACCACCATTGCTGGTTTGGTATTTTGCGTCATCTTTCATACCGAATTGGTAATCGATGTAACCTTGGTAAGAGATGAATGAACCATTCTCGAAGAAGTAGAAAGGTTTGAACCAGTTAGTAGAGATTTGGAAACCGTTCCAATCCTTCTGGTTTGAGTCGTAAGTACCGTATAGGTTCAGGCCAACTTTGCCAAACCATGGAACCATTACGTCTGAACCCAGACCAACTTTTTGAGTGTTAACACCAGAGTTACCACCCCATTCCATCAGCGTTGCTACGTACAGTTCTTGTACTGGGCCGAATGACAGGTCTGTACCAGTCAATGCATCCAGAGACATACGTGGAGCAAACTTCATGAAGATTTTTTCTGCGCCGTTTTTGTCGCTGCCTTTATCTGAGGTCAAGTTGAACACGTCAACGTAACCGTACAGATCAAAAATGCCAGAGCGACCGCCAAATTCCATCTCTAAGTAATCGTGTGTAGATTCTGGACCGGCACCTTTCTCATCGATAGCACCCATCAGGTTAAATTGCATCCACTTGTAATCGTTTTTGTGGATATCGCCATCTGAGTAGTCAGCGGCCAGAACAGGTGCTGAAGTTGCGGCCAATAGGCTTAAAGCAAGAAGTGATTTACGCATAAGGGGAACTCTCTTTAAGTGTGTTGTGTATGGCGGCTGCTTAACTGCAGCTCGTTCAACTGGCGGGCATGATAGCGATAAAAATCGCAATTAAAAGTGATAAAGGATGCAAAATTAGACCTATTGAGTGATATTAATCACACCTTTATCAATTAATTTTGAACTTATTTTTTATTTCATAAAATTGCATTTTTATTGTGATCTTTATCGTTTTATTTCTGAATTTATCAAACGTATAGGGGGATCGATAAACCAACATATTTGGTGAGTGATCGGCAAATGGACTCTTTTCGTATACCTAAGTGAATTTATGAAAAGGAGTGAGTAATGGAAGAGATAATGTTGTTTCCACTTAGCTCCGTCGTACTTCCTGAAGGAAAAATGAAGCTGCGTATTTTTGAGCCCCGCTACCAGCGGATGGTGGCTCAATGCAGTAAAACGGGCAGTGGATTTGGCCTTTGCTTGTTCGATAGTAAGTCGAATAAAAATGCAAACGAATTGTCTAAGTTTGGGACTTTAGTCAAAATCGTTGATTTTGAAACGTTAAGCGATGGGCTGCTGGGTATCACCGTGGTTGGCATGCGCCGCTTTGTGATTCGTAAAGTTCGGGTTGAGTATGATGGCTTACGTATCGCAACGGTGCAGTGGTTGCCCGATTGGCCGAGTCAGGAGTTGTTAGCGAGGGAGCGTTTTTTAGGTGAACAACTGCAAGAAGTGTATCGACAGTTTCCACAAATCGGAGAACTACACAGCTTGTGTTTTTTTGATGATGCGAGTTGGGTCTGTCAACGTTGGCTTGAGCTGCTACCTTTAAGTAACGATCAATTTGATGTATTAGTGGGACAAACAGATTGCCATGCGGCCTTGGCTTTTTTGCAACGCACCATCGAATCGTATTTGGATACTTGAATAAATTTGTTGGTTAGGATTGATCTTGAGTGGTAACCCTGACGTATAGGCTAGCAAGGGTGTCTGTGTGAGTCATAAAGGATGCGTTTCTATGTTTAATCCATCACCTCATACGTTTGGTCGCCAAGAGTGGCTCGACTGTATGGAAAAGGTCAAAACCAGAGATAAGCAGGCGTTTGCTCTGGTTTTTAGCTATTACTCGCCCAAACTGAAGCAGTTTGTGATGAAGCATGTCGGGAGTGAGCAGGTGGCGCTGGAGTTGGTTCAAGAAACCATGGCCACGGTTTGGCAAAAAGCGAGTTTATTTGATGGACAGAAAAGCTCATTAGCGACTTGGATTTATACCATAGCGCGTAACCTGAGTTATGACTTGCTACGTCGACAAAAAGGGCGTGATGCCTATGTGCTTGCCGATGATATCTGGCCTGACGAATATTGTCCTCCCGACTTAGTTGACTACTACGCCCCGGAACAAGATCTTCTCAAAGAACAAGTTAGGAAGTTTCTTGACCGATTACCCGAATCTCAGCAACAGGTGATCAAAGCGGTTTATTTAGAGGAAATACCACAACAGGATGTGGCTGAGATGCTCGATATCCCTTTGGGCACGGTGAAGTCACGTCTGCGCCTTGCGGTCGAAAAGTTAAGATTATCAATGGATGCGGAGTCTGTATGAGTTATCACCCCGATTATGCTTTGCTCGCCAATTACGTTGAGGGCGATTTAGATTGTGCGCATGGTCTTGCCATTACGGCTCATCTAGAGATTTGCCCACATTGCCGCGATATTGTGCATGAAATTGAAGGCGAATTGGGTGAGCGGCTCAATCAGCAATCAGCACTGACCGCAGCTTTGCCTGCAGAAGCTGATTGGCAACATATGTTTGATTCGATCGTGGCGTTACCTCAACACCCAACTGCACCGATAACGGTAAAAACGTGTCCAACCTTGGTAAAGGTCAACGGTAAGCAGATCGCTATTCCCAAGGCTCTGGCTCGCCTCGTGAAACAAGAACAAGCGTGGCGGAGTTATGGTGGCAAAGTGTTTAGTTTACCTTTGCGATCAGAAGAGAATGTACGAATGAATCTGATGTACATCAGCCAAGGTGTTTCGATTCCGCAACATACTCACAAGGGATTTGAGTCAACCTTGGTGCTGCATGGTGGATTCAGTGATGAAAACGGTCATTATGAAGTGGGTGACTTTATTCAGCATGACGGGCAAGTTTGCCACTCACCTCGTACGCCGCAAGGGCAAGACTGCCTCTGTTTAACGGTACTGACTGAGCCGATGGTGTTCACCCAAGGGGTGGCGCGGATCTTTAACCTCTTTGGCAAAGGGCTCTATCCCTAATTGGGGCGATGTCATGGAAAGTTGAAAGGGAGCTGCTTGGCTCCCTTTCATTGAGTCCATTTAACAAGATAGATAAGCGCTCTATTGGGCGATGTTATCCTCTGGTGTTGGATCTTCCTTATGCTGTTTGGCTTTTTCCAACATCAAGGTAAAGTCATGGCGCAGTGAATAAAGCATGATCAAACTCGGGATCACCATCACCGCGGTCAAAATAAAGAACAGCGACCAATCATTAAGGTAATCCGCTAATTCTCCACTAAATGAAGCGATCGTTGTCCTACCTAAGTTACCCAGAGAGGCAAGCAAAGCATACTGGGTTGCTGAAAATGCTTGCCCTGTCATTAAGGTTAGAAACGACACAAAGGCCACTGTGGAAAAGGCCGAAGTAAAGTTATCGACGACTAATGTTGCCAAAAACAGGTGTTCATTAGGACCGACTTTGGCGATCCAGGCAAACATCAAGTTACTCGACGCCATAGCGATACCACCAATCATCAGGCCTCGCACAATCCCGAATTTGATATTGACTAGGCTGCCAAGTAAGGTAAACAAAATGGTGATACCCCAACCGAGCAGCTTAGAGTAGTAGCCGATCTGTTCGTTGCTAAAACCGATTTCCTTGTAAAAGGCAATCGACATACGACCCAAGAAAGCTTCGCCGATTTTGAACAGGAATACGAACAACAACAGTGTTAAGGCGACACGGAAACCGTTGCGTCGGAAAAAATCGATAAACGGCTCGAATACCGTAACGGTTAACCAACGAAGAATTCGATTGCTAACGATCTGTTGGTGGCGTTCTTCGGCAAGTTGCTGTAAGTGATCTCGCTGAGTGTGTGGCTCACCGACCAGCAAAGTAAACAGCATTAATAGCCCAACCACTGCTGCCATAATGTAGTAAACCCCATTCCAACCCATGCTATCGGCATTCACGAACGCAAAATAGCCTGGCAGAGAGTACCCAGTAGACCAACCGATCACCGCCATTGCGGAAGCTTGGGGTAGCTTGTTCGATTCACTTTTTGAGAAGGAATCAATTCGGAAGGCATCTATTGCGACATCTTGCGTGGCTGAAGCAATGGCAATACCGAGAGCAAACATGGAGGTAAGTATGAGATTATTGGCAGGGTTAATGCCTGCGATCAGCAAAGTACCGATTAAAATGATGCACTGACAAAAAAAGATCCAGCTTCGGCGCTGACCAAGCATCGAGTGCAGAATGGGTAACTTGACTCTGTCGATTAGCGGAGCCCAGAGAAAGTTAATCGCGTACACCGTAAATATACTGCCGAAATAACCGATGGCAGTGCGGCTGAGTCCGGCATCTTTCAACCAGCCTGTCATGTTGGAACCAATCAATACCCATGGGAAGCCGCTGGCACAACCCAGCATAAATACCCACAGCAAGCGTCGATCAAAATAGCTAACAATCAATTCTAGCCAAGAATGGGACCGGGGCTGTTGAACCATAACGAGTCCTTTATGAGAGTGATTCGGAAAGAGAGTCGCACTCCTGCGATGAGGAGTGCGAAGAGGTGATTTAAGGCAGACGAGTGACTTTATTGATCACGATAGGTGTCACGGGAACGTTTTGCATCCGGCCTTGATTTTTGGTTGGTTGCAGAGCCATCTTTTGAACCACATCAAACCCTTCAATGACTTGACCAAACACGGCATAACCCGGAGGTTGTGCCGCGTAGTTCAAGAAGTCATTATCCACCAAGTTGATGTAAAACTGACGAGTCGCCGAGTTGGGGTTTTGAGTGCGAGCCATAGCAATCGTCGCAGTATCATTACGCAGACCATTACTGGCTTCATTTTCAATCGGTGCATAGGTTTGCAGCTGATTCATGCTTGCATCAAAACCGCCACCTTGCGCCATAAACCCGGGGATCACGCGATGAAATTGACTGCCTACATAGCTACCGTCATCGACGTAACGCAAAAAGTTGGCGACTGAAATTGGCGCTTTTTCTTGGTTCAGTTCGATGGTGAAGTTGCCAAGCGAGGTTTCCACCGCAACTTTGGGACCCGCCCAAACCCAGCTGCTTAGCAGTGCGGTGGCGGCCAACAGCCATGATTTAGCCATTGAAACGCTCCTGCATATAGCTTTGCAGTTCGGTATCGTTGGCAATCTCTTTGAGTACGATATTAATCACATCATTGAGGACCATTTCGATCTCATCATTTGAAGCGCTTAGCATGCCTGTGCGCTTAGCCGTGCCGTTGTAACTCTTTACTAGCTTGCCTTTTGGAGTTTCAGCAGTCACTTCCAGTGTTACGCTACCATCCATTTGGTTTTCAATCATGGAGTGCTTCACCGAAACCAACAACTCTTGGATTTCCAGCGTAATTGTGTTTTCACTGTTCACATTGACACGGAAGCCTTGCGAACCAAACTGTTCAGCCAGCGCATTCTCTAGAGTAATGCGAACATTTTGGCGTGGATGGATGGGCTCGATATTGTTACGACCGCTGTCCACTAATGCCACATACTGCGCCGAGCGCACGTCTTTACTGACAAGAGAAAAACTGCTGTTTTTCACAATCGCGTTATGACTTAACGTTGCTTGAGGTGTCACGTTGATTTGGGTCTGCTGAGGAGCAGAACAAGCGGTAAGTAAAGCGATTGAAGCCGCAAGAACCAGTTTTTTCATGGTTAATTCCTTTCGTTTATTGTGCATACAGCCGCAAGGCTCAAGATTTAATAGCTTGTAAGATAACAAATTTACTGTTGTTGGCGATCACTCTAACATGGCTTTTGCCAAACAATCTTGCCAGTTTTACATCGTAGCCGAGGTGGCGATTGCCGATCACCCATAATTTCCCGCCTTTTTTCAGAACATGCTTTGAGTCACAGAACATCTGCCAAGCAATGTGATCTGTAATCGTCTGTTGTTGATGGAAAGGCGGATTACACACAATCATCGAACTGCTTTGTGCGGGGAATTGGTCTAAACAATTGTTTGTCACACAATGAACGCTCCGTTCACCGAGATTGTTGGCCAGGTTTTTTTGAGCTGAGGCAATCGCCATAAAGCTTTCATCGACGCATGTGATCGACGCTTGAGGATTTAATTGCCCCAGACGAACAGAGAGCACGCCATTTCCACAACCCAAGTCAATAAAATCCTCTAAAGCAGGATCGGACGGCAAATGCTCAAGCATAAATCTGGCACCCAGATCTAAACTTTCACCAGAGTACACATTCGGTAGATTGGCGAGAGTGATAGCATAAGGTTCAACCTTCCAACAACAATCCTGATTGACCTCAATCAAGGGGGTAACGGTTGCAGAGCTGAAGACTAAGCGATGTTTCTTCCAAGCTAATGATGTTGTAGTAGTACCTAAGTGTTTTTCAAATAAACTCAGGGTGGAAGTGTGGATTTCCTTTGCTTTATTGACAGCAATGATTGGGACATTAGCGGGCAAGCTTTTACGCAGTTGACTCAGTATCCAAACCAAATGGCGATTACTTTTAGGCAGCTGCAATAACACGAGATCCGCATCACTTGGAATTGGATCCATCGTGGTGAGCATCGTCACTGGGGGGCAGTGATTTTGTTGCAAGTTAGCTTGAGTAGCTTGGTGGGCAATATAGGAATCACTCATCATGCTGACTTTATGTTGTCTTGCAAACCAACAACTCAACGCCCCGAAATGATCGTTGATCACGACCACATGACGATGAGCAGGCAGATTGAGTTCAGCGACATGCTGAATGAGGTACTCATCGCCGGCGTCCCAAGCTTGCAGGGTTTCATTATTGCGTTTAGGGAAACGATGAAGAGTGAGCGTTTGCTCAAGCAAGGTAAGCTCAGTTTTCATATTGCTCGTGTTTTTAGTAAATTGACGGCGCATTGTCTCAGATGGCGATAAAACAGCAAACGAAAACCTAGGTTTTTGTATTTTTAACCACACGTCAGGCCTTCCATGGTCTATTCTCAATTTGTCATGTTGTCGACACACAAGTGCTCAACAAGGAAAGCAATATGATTCAAGATGTTATTGAAATGAAGTTGCGTAGCGAGCTACAGCCAGATTTTTTTAAAGTCATTAATGAAAGTGATATGCATAACGTGCCAAGAGGTTCGGAAAGTCATTTTAAAGTCACTATCGTGAGCGATCGCTTTAATGGATTGCGTCCGGTTGCACGTCATCGTTTAGTTAATCAAACCTTGGCTGACGAATTAGCTAACCATATTCACGCTTTGGCTATCCATACCTATACTCGTGAAGAGTGGCAACAGATGAATGAAGAGATCCCAGAAAGCCCAATGTGCTTGGGTGGGTCAAGAAAAAGCGCTCAATGAAACAGGATTAATTCATTATCCCTGGTCGCTTTTTAAGCAAGTTGTTAACACTGTTTAAACAAATGGACTGCGGTAAATCGAGTTAAGCGAGCGTTTAGCGCGGCAAGATGACAGATAAGCCTACACAAAATAGGCCTTAATGAGTTTGTGCGATGCTTCAAAAATATGATGATTTCTTAGCCTTTCACTCCGGATTCGTTTGAAATTAAACAGTGATTCAGGGCATTGGTCATGGCATCGAGTTCCTAAAAGATGCTAGACTACAGCACCTGACAAATCCCCCACATGATTTGTGATGGGATTTTTAAAAGGATGTTGCGATTTTAATGGCCAAGGTCATTAAAACGGACACAAACAATGTCGTGTCTACCGAGGTAAGGATTCCGCTAGCGTTGTTCAGTTGTAAGAACAAGGCAAACGGAGTGCGCCTCGAATTTGCGCAATGAAAGAATCTTTTTCCCGATAAAAGTAGTGCAAGTGCGTATGATTACAATAAAAAAGGGATTGGACCTTCCTATCGCAGGAACTCCTTCCCAGGTGATTAGTGATGGCAAAGCCATCAAAAAAGTCGCCTTGCTTGGCGAAGAGTACGTTGGCATGCGTCCTACTATGCATGTTCGCGTAGGTGATGAAGTAAAAAAAGCTCAGATTCTTTTTGAAGACAAGAAGAATCCGGGTGTGAAGTTTACTTCACCAGTCAGCGGTAAAGTGGTTGAAATCAATCGTGGTGCTAAGCGCGTTCTTCAGTCTGTAGTGATTGAAGTGGCGGGTGATGACCAAGTGACATTCGACAAGTTTGAAGCCAATCAATTAGCCAGTTTGAATCGCGATGCGATCAAAACTCAGCTGGTTGAATCTGGTCTTTGGACTGCTTTACGTACTCGTCCGTTCAGCAAGGTTCCAGCCGTTGATTCCACTTCTGAAGCCATTTTTGTGACTGCCATGGATACCAATCCGTTGGCGGCTGAGCCGACTGTCGTGATCAATGAACAATCGGAAGCCTTCGTAGCCGGTCTTGATGTTCTTTCTGCGTTGACCACAGGCAAAGTGTACGTTTGTAAAAAAGGTACTAGCTTGCCGCGTTCTCAGCAGTCGAATGTTGAAGAACATGTGTTTGACGGCCCACACCCAGCAGGTCTTGTTGGCACTCACATGCATTTTCTTTACCCAGTAAGTGCAAACCATGTGGCTTGGAGCATCAACTATCAGGACGTGATCGCGATGGGTCAGTTGTTCTTGACGGGTGAGCTATACAATCAGCGTGTAGTTTCTCTTGCGGGTCCTGTTGTGAACAAACCTCGTTTGGTTCGTACCGTAATGGGGGCGTCTCTAGAGCAACTGGTTGATAGCGAAATCATGCCAGGTGAAGTGCGTATTATCTCTGGCTCTGTGCTGTCTGGTACTAAAGCCACTGGACCACATGCTTATTTAGGCCGTTACCACTTACAAGTCTCAGTCCTACGTGAAGGACGCGATAAAGAGCTGCTCGGTTGGGCAATGCCAGGTAAGAATAAGTTCTCTGTAACTCGCTCTTTCCTTGGACATCTGTTCAAAGGTCAAGTGTACAACATGACCACCACCACCAATGGTAGTGATCGCGCCATGGTTCCAATTGGTAACTATGAAAAAGTGATGCCATTGGATATGGAGCCAACCTTGTTGCTTCGTGATCTGTGTGCTGGCGACAGTGACAACGCGATTCGCCTAGGTGCTTTGGAACTAGATGAAGAAGATCTGGCACTGTGTACTTTCGTTTGCCCAGGCAAATATGAGTACGGTCAGCTCCTGCGTGAGTGCTTAGACAAGATCGAGAAAGAAGGGTAATTTCCATGGGCCTTAAAAAGTTTCTTGAAGACATCGAGCATCATTTTGAGCCAGGCGGCAAACACGAGAAGTGGTTTGCATTGTATGAAGCGGCGGCAACGCTGTTCTATACACCAGGTCTGGTTACTAAAAGAAGCTCACACGTTCGTGATAGCGTTGATCTAAAACGTATCATGATCATGGTTTGGCTAGCCGTATTCCCAGCGATGTTCTGGGGTATGTACAATGCTGGCGGCCAAGCGATTACAGCGCTTAATCATCTGTATTCAGGTGATCAACTTGCTGCGATGGTAGCGGGTAACTGGCACTACTGGCTGACTGAAATGCTTGGCGGAACCATGTCAAGCGATGCCGGTTGGGGCAGTAAAATGCTACTCGGTGCAACTTACTTCTTGCCGATTTATGCCACTGTGTTTCTTGTGGGTGGTTTCTGGGAAGTGTTGTTCTGTATGGTGCGCAAGCATGAAGTCAACGAAGGTTTCTTCGTCACTTCGATTCTGTTTGCTCTGATTGTTCCGCCAACTCTGCCTCTGTGGCAAGCAGCACTGGGTATTACCTTTGGTGTTGTTGTTGCTAAAGAAGTGTTTGGTGGTACTGGCCGTAACTTCCTTAACCCAGCGTTGGCTGGCCGTGCTTTCCTATTCTTTGCTTACCCAGCACAGATTTCAGGTGACCTAGTATGGACTGCGGCGGATGGCTTCTCAGGTGCAACAGCATTGAGCCAATGGGCGCAAGGTGGTGCAGGTGCACTGATTAACAACGCGACTGGCCAAACGATTACTTGGATGGATGCGTTCATCGGTAATATCCCAGGCTCTATCGGTGAAGTTTCAACACTGGCACTGATGATTGGTGCGGCGTTTATCGTATACATGGGCATTGCTTCATGGCGCATTATCGGCGGCGTGATGGTTGGTATGATTCTGCTGTCAACACTGTTTAACGTGATTGGCTCTGATACCAATGCAATGTTCAACATGCCATGGCATTGGCACCTTGTTTTAGGTGGTTTTGCATTCGGTATGTTCTTCATGGCGACTGACCCAGTTTCAGCTTCTTTTACCAATGGCGGTAAGTGGGCTTACGGTATTTTGATCGGTGTGATGTGTGTACTGATCCGTGTCGTGAACCCAGCGTACCCAGAAGGTATGATGCTGGCGATCCTATTCGCGAACCTATTTGCACCACTGTTTGACCACGTGGTTGTAGAGAGAAATATCAAGCGGAGATTAGCGCGCTATGGCAAGCAATAACGATAGCATTAAAAAGACGCTGTTTGTTGTTATCGCGTTGAGCCTAGTGTGCTCAATCATTGTATCGGCAGCGGCTGTCGGTCTGCGTGATAAGCAAAAAGAGAATGCAGCATTAGACAAGCAGAGCAAAATTCTGCAAGTGGCTGGTATTCCAGCGAAAGGCAGCAAACAAATCGTTGAACTGTTTAATAAGAGCATTGAACCACGTTTGGTTGATTTCAGCACGGGTGACTTTGTTGAAGGCGATGCAGCGAACTACGATCAACGTAAAGCAGCGAAAGCCGCCTCTGAGTCAATTAAGCTGACGGCTGAACAAGATAAAGCCAAGATCCAGCGTCGTGCGAATGTTGGTGTGGTTTATCTCGTGAAAGATGGCGATAAAACTAGCAAGGTGATTCTGCCTGTACATGGTAATGGCCTATGGTCAATGATGTACGCGTTTGTCGCCGTTGAAACTGACGGTAACACCGTTTCAGGTTTGACCTACTACGAACAAGGCGAAACTCCGGGATTGGGTGGCGAAGTTGAAAACCCAGCTTGGCGTGCTCAATGGGTTGGTAAAAAGCTGTTTGATGAAAATCACAAACCTGCGATCAAGATTGTCAAAGGTGGCGCACCACAAGGTTCTGAGCATGGCGTAGACGGTCTGTCTGGCGCAACGCTGACCAGTAATGGTGTTCAACATACCTTCGACTTCTGGTTGGGTGATATGGGCTTTGGTCCATTCCTGACAAAAGTTCGTGACGGAGGTCTTAACTAATGTCTAGCGCAAAAGAGCTGAAAAAGAGTGTGTTAGCCCCAGTTTTGGACAATAACCCTATTGCATTGCAAGTTCTGGGTGTGTGTTCGGCGCTGGCAGTAACCACTAAGCTGGAAACGGCATTTGTTATGACGCTAGCGGTAATGTTTGTTACTGCATTGTCTAACTTCTTCGTTTCTCTGATCCGTAACCACATTCCTAACAGCGTACGTATCATCGTGCAGATGGCCATTATCGCGTCGTTAGTAATTGTGGTAGACCAGATTCTGAAAGCGTATCTGTACGATATTTCTAAGCAACTGTCGGTATTCGTTGGTCTGATCATCACCAACTGTATCGTAATGGGCCGTGCAGAAGCATTTGCGATGAAGTCGGCGCCAATCCCATCATTTATTGATGGTATTGGTAACGGTCTAGGATATGGTTTCGTGCTGATGTCGGTTGGTTTCTTCCGTGAGCTTTTGGGTTCAGGCAAACTGTTTGGTTTGGAAATTCTTCCTCTTATCAGCAACGGTGGTTGGTATCAGCCAAATGGCCTGATGCTACTCGCGCCTTCAGCGTTCTTCCTGATCGGCTTCATGATTTGGGCGATTCGTACGTTCAAACCAGAACAAGTAGAAGCGAAGGAGTAAGGTTGTCATGGAACATTATATTAGTCTGCTGGTGAAATCGATTTTCATCGAGAACATGGCACTCTCTTTCTTCTTGGGGATGTGTACATTCTTGGCGGTGTCGAAAAAAGTTAAGACATCATTCGGCTTAGGTATTGCGGTTATCGTAGTACTGACTATCTCTGTACCAGTCAATAATCTGGTGTACAACTTAGTGCTAAAACCAGATGCACTGGCTGAAGGGGTAGATTTAAGCTTCCTGAACTTTATTACCTTTATCGGTGTTATTGCGGCATTAGTACAGATTCTGGAAATGATCCTCGATCGCTTCTTCCCGCCTCTGTATAACGCACTGGGCATCTTCCTACCATTGATCACAGTAAACTGTGCCATCTTCGGTGGTGTGTCTTTCATGGTGCAGCGCGACTACAGCTTTGCTGAATCTGTGGTATACGGTTTCGGTTCTGGTGTGGGTTGGATGCTGGCTATCGTCGCTCTTGCAGGTATCCGTGAGAAGATGAAGTATTCGGACGTTCCTCCAGGTCTGCGTGGTTTAGGTATTACCTTTATCACCGCTGGCTTGATGGCGTTGGGCTTCATGTCTTTCTCTGGTGTTCAACTGTAAGTCGGGTAAACCGCAGCAATAAAGGAATAGTTAATGTCTACTATTATTTTTGGTGTAGTGATGTTTACCCTGATTATACTGGCGTTGGTTTTGGTGATTCTATTCGCCAAATCCAAGCTAGTACCAACAGGTGACATTACAATCTCAATCAATGGCGATCCTGAAAAAGCGATCGTAACCCAACCGGGTGGTAAGTTGCTGGGTGCATTGGCTGGTGCCGGTGTATTCGTATCTTCTGCTTGTGGTGGTGGTGGTTCATGTGGCCAATGACCGCGTAAAAAATCAAAGTCGGGTGGCGGTGATATTCTGCCAACAGAACTGGATCACATCAGCAAAGGCGAAGCCCGTGAAGGCGAGCGTTTGGCGTGTCAGGTTGCTGTGAAAACCGATATGGATCTAGAACTGCCAGAAGAAATCTTTGGTGTGAAGAAGTGGGAATGTACGGTTATCTCTAACGATAACAAAGCCACGTTCATCAAAGAGCTGAAACTACAGATTCCTGATGGCGAATCAGTACCGTTCCGTGCTGGTGGTTACATTCAGATTGAAGCGCCTGCGCACCACATTAAGTACGCTGATTTCGATGTGCCAGAAATGTATCGCGGTGATTGGGACAAGTTTAACTTGTTCCGTTATGAGTCTATCGTAAATGAAGACATCATCCGTGCTTACTCTATGGCGAACTACCCAGAAGAGTTCGGTATCATCATGCTGAACGTGCGTATCGCGACTCCGCCGCCAAATAATCCAAACGTGCCACCAGGCCAAATGTCTTCTTACATCTGGTCACTGAAAGCCGGTGATAAATGTACAATTTCTGGCCCATTCGGTGAGTTCTTCGCTAAGGATACGGATGCAGAAATGGTCTTTATCGGTGGTGGTGCAGGTATGGCGCCAATGCGCTCGCATATCTTTGACCAGCTGAAACGTCTGAAGTCTAAGCGTAAGATGTCTTACTGGTACGGTGCGCGTTCTAAGCGTGAAATGTTCTACGTAGAGGATTTCGATGGCCTAGCGGCTGAGAATGACAACTTCGTATGGCATTGTGCTTTGTCTGATCCTCAGCCAGAAGATAACTGGACGGGTTATACCGGTTTCATCCACAACGTGTTGTACGAAAACTATCTGCGTGACCATGAAGCACCAGAAGATTGTGAGTACTACATGTGTGGACCTCCGATGATGAACGCGGCAGTAATCAACATGCTGAAAAACCTTGGTGTAGAAGAGGAAAACATCCTACTGGATGACTTCGGTGGTTAATCGATAACTCGCTACACTGTGATGGCTGGCTCGTTCGAGTCAGCCATTGTTTTTTGCAAATCGGATATTCGAAAGTGTCGATGGTAATCTGGTTTAGGGCATCGGTATTTCCCATATCAATTTTTAACGATGAAAGGAGTAAACAAGTGAGAAACTGGCTTGTTGCATTCGCTTCTCTTCTCTTGTTGGCTGGTTGTGAAAAGCCGGTTGAGCAAGTGCATATCAGTGGCCCAACCATGGGAACCACTTACAACATTAAATACATTCAACAGCCGGGCGTTGCGGATTCGAAAACACTGCAAACCGAGATTGATCGACTCCTTGAAGAAGTGAACGATCAAATGTCGACTTACCGTAAAGACTCTGAGCTAAGCCGTTTTAACCAGCATACCAGTAGCGAACCTTTTGCCGTTTCTACACAAACGTTAACTGTAGTGAAAGAGGCGATTCGTTTGAACGGCCTTACTGAAGGTGCTTTGGATGTGACTGTTGGACCTTTGGTTAATCTGTGGGGATTTGGGCCTGAAGCTCGCCCTGATATCGTACCGACGGATGAAGAGTTGAATGCTCGCCGTGCAATTACCGGTATTGAGCATCTGAAGGTGGAAGGCAATACACTGAGCAAAGATATTCCTGAGCTGTACGTTGATCTGTCTACGATTGCCAAAGGTTGGGGGGTAGATGTGGTTGCGGATTACATCCAGTCACAAGGCATTGAGAATTATATGGTTGAAATCGGTGGTGAAATCCGTTTGAAAGGCTTGAACCGTGAAGGTGTAGCTTGGCGCATTGCGATTGAAAAACCCAGTGTTGATCAGCGTAGCGTGCAAGAAATCATCGAACCGGGCGAATATGCGATTGCGACATCAGGCGACTACCGCAACTATTTTGAGCAAGATGGTGTGCGCTATTCACACATTATTGAGCCAAAAACAGGTCGCCCGATCAACAATCGAGTGGTTTCTGTCACCGTACTGGATAAATCATGCATGACGGCGGATGGGCTAGCGACTGGTTTAATGGTGATGGGCGAAGAACGTGGTATGGCGATCGCTGAAGCCAACCAGATCCCAGTCTTGATGATTGTAAAAACTGATGATGGCTTCAAAGAATACGCATCAAGCAGCTTTAAACCGTTTTTAAATAAGTAATAGTGAGCATAAAACAATGAACACATTTTTGATTACTTTTGGTTTCTTTCTTGCTGTCATTGCAGCGATGGCCGTTGGGTACATTTTCCAACGTAAAGTAGTGAAAGGGAGTTGTGGTGGCTTAGGTGCCGTCGGCATCGAAAAAGTGTGCAACTGCCCAGAACCTTGTGATGCACGCAAAAAGCGTGAAGCAAAAGCAGCAGCGCGAGCAGAACGCCTTGCCGCTTGGGAAAAAGATCGCATCGCGTAATCAAGGCTACTCAAGTAAAAAGCTCGCTTCGGCGGGCTTTTTGTTTATCAGACTTTCCTTATCGAGGGCTTGTTATTATACTGTTTATGTATACAGTATTTGGTGGGCTATGCAAGACAGAATTCGCAAGATAATCCATGTGGACATGGATTGCTTTTTCGCAGCAGTGGAAATGCGAGATAATCCTGCTTATCGTGATATTCCACTTGCTGTGGGAGGGCATGAAAAGCAACGTGGTGTGATCAGCACTTGTAACTATCAAGCTCGGCAGTTTGGCGTGCGTTCTGCAATGCCGACGGCTCAAGCTCTGAAACTATGCCCTCAACTGCATGTTGTTCCGGGAAGAATGCCTGTTTACAAAACAGTTTCTCAACAAATTCGTGCCATTTTTCAACGTTATACCTCGGTGATTGAACCGCTCTCTTTGGATGAGGCTTATCTGGATGTCACAGAATCTACGGCTTATCAAGGAAGCGCCACTCTGATTGCACAAGCGATTCGCCGAGACATCTGGCAAGAATTGAACCTAACGGCTTCGGCAGGTGTTGCTCCCATCAAATTTCTGGCCAAAGTCGCTTCTGATATCAATAAGCCAAATGGACTGTATGTGGTGACCCCTGAGCAAGTGCAGAACATGGTCGATTCCCTACCCTTAGAAAAAATTCCGGGAGTTGGCAAAAGTGGCGTTAGAAAAACTGCATCAAGCCGGTCTTTATGTCGGGGCTGATGTTAAAAACGCGGATTATAGGAAGCTACTGCATCAATTTGGTCGTTTGGGGGCGTCTTTATGGAAAAAGAGCCATGGTATTGATGAAAGAGAGGTCATCACCGAGCGTGAGCGTAAATCAGTCGGGGTGGAATACACTTTTAGCCAAAATATCACCACCTTTGATGAATGTTGGCAGGTGATTGAACAACGACTTTATCCTGAGCTTGATGCTCGCTTGAAGCGTGCAAATTCACAGCGAGCGATTATCAAACAGGGGATTAAAGTGAAGTTTGCCGATTTTCAACTGACGACAATTGAACATATTCACCCCGAGTTGGACTTAGAGTACTTCCATGAACTGCTTGAACAAGTATTAACTCGTCAACAGGGGCGAGAGATTCGCTTGCTCGGCTTAAGTGTGATGTTAAAACCAGAATTGCAAATGAAGCAGTTATCTATGTTTCCTAACGAATTGGATTAGAGCCACTACACTCAGAAAATGCGTTGAACCGAAGAAGTCCATCTGAGCATTAAGTGCTTGGATAAAAATTATCAGTAATGCGCTATTTTTGACGATTTATTGGCGTATCATTCGCCAGGATTGATTATAGTTGGCAAAACTTAGCCAGAGAAAACCATGAAAAAAACCATTTTAGCTTTCGCTGTATTAATGAGTTCCTCTACTTGGGCTGCACAGTGCCGAGTGGATATTCAAAATGAAGTTCACCTGAATACTCAGCGAGTGGAAATTCTGCGCACAGTGAGCGATACGGCATTGATTGATAAACAAAATAATCTCTATATTCAAGGCCAAAAAATAGCGCTGACCGTGGATCAGAAAAATGCAGTGCGTCGTTATCGTGAACAGCTTGTCAACATGGTGCCTAAGGCACAGCGTTGGGCTGATGACAGTTTAAAATCGGCCAATCAATTGGTTGATGAGGTGGCGACTTCTCTAGAAGCACCACAGGCGTTTGATAACGTAAAGCAGTCAATGGCAACGTTTTTTGCGGATGCTAAAGCCCAGTATTTTAAAAATGGGGATATGATCGTGCCTGCCGAAACGTTTGAAGCAATGCAGAACCGTTTTCAACAACAGTTTTCTCGTGGTAAGGAAGTGCTCACACAGCAATTTTTTGCCAGTGCGTTTGATGTGATGTCTACCAAAATGCAAAAAGAGGGCGGCTTGAATCTGACGCAGCTAGGCAAAAATATGGCAGATCTGAAAACAAAGTTGGATGTGAAGCTAAAAGAACAAACTTCGACTTTTGAAAAGCAGGGGCAGGAATGGTGTGACGCATTAAACGAAATGACTCAGCAAGAGCAGCAATTACACAAAAAGATCCCTCAATTAAAAAACTATCAAGTCTTCACCATCTAAACTTAAAAGAGCGTAAAGCCACGCTCTTTTTGTTTTAGGTAAGGTTTGTCATGACGATGGTGATATGAATTTAAATAATGTTAGTTTGCGCAAATTAACTGCACTCAATGCATTGGCAGTAGTGGTGTGCTTTTTGGTTTTTTATCTGATCTTCAAATATTTTTGGTCACACGATCGCGATATTGCGCAAGCCCTGCAATTACAACAAGCAGAATTACACCGTGTTGAAACCATAGTGTCGTTGGAACGTAAAGCGATGGGGGCTTCTCTGGCTGATTATGCAGCTTGGGACGATATGGCGAATTTCATTGCTCATCCGACAGCGGAGTTTATTGAGAGCAATATTGGTGAACTGGCTTTTACCTCTCAATTTCTGGATGGCATTTTTATTTTTGATGCCAATAAAACGTTAGTCTGGGGTAAAAAATACGATTCTGAACTCAATAAAAGTGTCAGCTATGAACACTTGTTACCTGACTTTTCTGGGATTTTGCAGCAGGCTCAACGTTTAAGCTCCGACAAAGTTTCAACATCTGTGCGCTATATGGTGGTGGATGATGAACCCTATCTCGCGGCTACTGCCCGAGTGTGTGATAGCGAAGGAAAATCGTGTAATAAAGGTTACCTCATCTTTATTAAAAAAGTCCGAGCACAATTTACCAATGTGGTTGAACAAGCGACAGGCATCGATATTGAGGTATTAACGTGTGCAACCAATGCCCCATTACCTGAAGATGAGCAGGATGTCTCCTATTTAAAACAGCTTGATTACAGCGGCCAGTCCAGTGTGCTGTTTAAAATCAACCACCAAGTTAAACATCCACCTTTCATCCGTAATGATGAAGTCTTCGCTCTTTTGTTTTTTTCGCTAGTGATGTACTTGATAAACCTATGGGTGGTACAGGCGCTGATTCGCCCTATCACAAGGGCAAATCATGTGTTGCAACAGTTCAAAACATCGGGTGGTAAAGTACCAGATGCAAACTCTTTTATTTCTTCAGAGATGAAAGAGTTCGCAAATACCATCAATCACATCGTGAGCCAACTTGATGACAGCCAACAAGTGTTGCGTTGGCAGTCTGAGCATGATCCTCTAACTCGGATTTCAAACCGCCGTTACTTAGAAAAGCAACTTAAAAGCTATTTGAGTGATCGCCCTTTTCGTTATTTAGTTTTGTATCTCATTGATATTGATTATTTTAAACGTTTCAACGACAGTTTTGGGCATTTAGCCGGTGATGAGGCATTGTGCTCAGTGGCGGATATCTTGCAATCGGTGGATTTTGCAGGAGAGAAAATTGTAGCCCGTTTTGGTGGTGAGGAGTTTTGTGTGGTACTGGCTTCAGATCAGCCATTTGATGGTGAACAATATGCCCAACAAATGCGTGCCAAAGTGGCTCAGCTTGCGATTACCAACCCAGTTGACTCTACCTTTCAATATCTCACGGTCAGCATTGGTGGAATTTATGCTTTATCTCCTCTGACGGATGCCTATCAGTCACTCTTTCATCAGGCTGATATAGCGCTGTACCATGCTAAGGCAAGCGGTAGGGATCGCTATGTTGTGCGTAACTTTGTTTGATTTTTAAACAGAAAATTAGTTTTATTTTGATTCAGCTCGATAAAAGCAAAGTGTTTGTGCGTTTTTTCAGCGAATGATTCTGTTGTCGATTGAGTCAAACGGCACTTTGTATTAATGTACTAGTCAACTAGTGTGTTGGTATCGTGTGAGTCGTCGTCATGGCACAATCAAATTCTCGTGAGACATTCAGTTCTCGCCTTGGTTTTATTCTTGCTGCCGCAGGAGCTGCGGTGGGGTTAGGTAATATTTGGGGATTTCCAACCCAAGCTGCCAGCAATGGTGGCGGTGCGTTTTTGTTGGTTTATCTGGTTTTGATCGTTGTTGTTGCCTTTCCTATGTTAGTCGTTGAAATGGCCATTGGTCGTTATGGTCAAGCTAACCCTGTTGATAGTATGCGATCGCTAACCGCAAATCCTACCGCAAAGAAAGTGGGTGGCTTAGTCGGCTGGGTTGGGCTAAGTGTGCCGAGTGCGGTTTTGGCTTTCTATAGTATTGTGGGTGGTTGGATCATCTGCTTCTTATTCGGGGCGATGGCGGATCTCTTCGGCCTAGAAAGCATCAGTGCTTGGCTAAAAGGTTTTAGTGTAGAGCGAAACTTGCTTGGTACGATCATTTTTTATGTCCTGACAATTTTGATTGTGCAAGGTGGAGTGAAAAAAGGGATTGAACGTTGGTCTACACGACTGATGCCCGCATTATTTGTGCTGTTTGCCGTCCTGTTTGTCTACATCATGACGCAACAAGGTGCGATGGAAGGCTTAAAGCACTACTTGATCCCTGATTTTGACAAAGTGTGGGATCGTAAGTTGATTTTAGCGGCGATGGGACAAGGATTCTTCTCGCTAACCATTGGCGGTTGTTCGATGCTGATTTACGGTTCTTATCTGAGTAAGAAAGAAAACCTACCAAAAATGGCGATGAGCGTTACGTTGGTCGATACCGCTGTGGCTTTTATTGCCGGTTTGGTGGTATTGCCGGCCATGTTTGTTGCTATGCATAAAGGGGTTGAGATTTACGCTCAAGATGGCTCCCTACTGAGCTCTGATACTTTAGTGTTTACTGTGTTACCCCTGATGTTTGATAGCTTAGGTACACTTGGACAGATTTTCGCGATGGTGTTCTTTTTTGTTGCTCACCATTGCTGCACTGACTTCTTCAATCTCGATGTTGGAATGTCCAGTAGCGCTAGTTGGAGAGCGTTTCAATACACGCCGTACGCCAACCAGTTGGGTGCTGGGTAGCTTGATTGCGCTAGTGAGCGTGGTGATTGTCTATAACTTTGGTGCGTTATTTGGCTTGGTCGCAACGTTAGCGACCCAGTACCTGCAACCCACGGCTGCTCTCATGTTCTGTCTGTTTGGTGGTTGGGTATGGCAGCGTGACGCCAAAATGAAGGAGCTACAAGCTGGATTTCCAGAGTTGCAACAGAGCCTCTTTGGCAAAATTTGGCCTTGGTATGTGAAGTTTGTTTGCCCAATTTTGGTGGCGACAGTTATCTGGGCTTCCTTTGGTTAAAAGACAGCGTACAGTCATAACAAAGCCCTCGTAATGAGGGCTTTTCGATCGGCCATCTATTGAGTCACGATATGGCCTGTGGTGAGCGGCTCTACATCGGCTTCAGTTAACTCTTCAATAAATTCTTCGACTACTTGTTCAACAATATCATCATCTTGATCAAAGTAAGCAAGGTGGAATACGGCATCACCTTCATTGACTAATGGTAGGGTTTGCTGACCGATCACGATCCCCCCTTTATTGGCGCGGATCTCCACTTCCAGCTTACCAAGTGGTGAGTTGATGTAGGCGAGTATTTGCCCCTTTTCGACCTTATCCCCCAGAGATACCAGAGTGCGTAGAATGCCATCGGCTTCCGCACGCAGCCAGCTTGTGGATTTAGCAATGATCGAGGCTGGTGTTTTTTTGCGGCTGGCTCTGAGCATACCAATCGCCTGCATGACCCGCTTAATACCGATAATTCCAGCGTTAATTGCAATCGGGTCAAAACGCAGCGCTTCACCCGCTTCATAGGTTAATACTGGGATTTGCTGTTTTTCGGCTTCGCTACGTAGCGAGCCATCTCGTAAGGGCGAATCAATGATCACTGGAGTGGCAAACGCTTGTGCAATGCGTAGAGTTTCGCTGTTACTCAGATCCGCACGAATTTGCGGTAGGTTGGTGCGGTGAATTGCTCCGGTATGCAGATCGAGAATGTAATCACAACGCTCGGCGACTTGAGAGAAAAAAGTATGTGCCATGCGTGAAGCAAGGGAGCCTTTTTCACTGCCGGGAAAGCAGCGGTTTAAATCACGACGGTCGGGTAAATAACGGGATTTATGAATAAAACCGAACACGTTAACAATTGGAACGGCGATGAGTGTGCCTTTGAGTTTTTTCTCATCGAGAGTGTTGAGCAGTTGGCGAATAATTTCTACGCCATTGAGCTCATCCCCATGAATGGCGGCGTTGATCATCAACACAGGGCCGGGAGCCGAACCATGGAGCACTTCGATTGGAATGGAAAGAGGGGAGTCGGTATACAGTTTTGCGGCTTCGAGTTCGATAACTCGTCGGGAAGAGGGGGGAAATCGTTTCCCCCAAAAAATGAAAATGCGCTGTGCTTTTTAGCCTTTGCCACGAGTTTTTGTCCTTTTACTGGCTGCGTTTTTTCTCAATGAATTCGACAATCATTCCTGCGATGTCCTTGCCGGTTGCCGCTTCAATGCCTTCCAATCCGGGCGAAGAGTTCACTTCCATCACCAGTGGACCGCGAGCGGAACGGAGCAAATCAACACCTGCGACATTCAAGCCCATGATTTTTGCAGCGTCAATCGCAGTTTTGCGCTCTTGTGGGGTAATTTTAACCAGTGATGCCGTGCCGCCACGATGCAGGTTAGATCGAAACTCGCCATCGGCACCTTGGCGCTTCATTGCGGCAATCACTTTATCACCAATCACGAAACAGCGAATATCCGCACCGCCGGCTTCTTTAATGTACTCTTGCACCATGATGTTGGCTTTGAGTCCCATAAAGGCTTCAATCACGCTTTCAGCCGCGGTACGAGTTTCGGCGAGAACGACACCGATCCCTTGTGTGCCTTCCAGTAGTTTGATCACCACCGGTGCACCACCGACCATGTCGAGCAAGTCTTTCACATCATCGGGTTTGCTGGCGAAACCAGTGATCGGCATGCCGATCCCTTTACGTGATAGTAATTGCATGGAGCGCAGTTTGTCGCGTGAGCGAGTAATCGCGACCGATTCATTCGCAGGATAAACCCCCATCATTTCGAATTGGCGTAATACCGCAGTGCCATAAAAGGTCACGGAAGCCCCGATCCGAGGAATGATGGCATCAAAACCCGCTAGTTCTTCACCTTTGTAATGAATCTCCGGTTTTTCGGAGTTGATATTCATGTAGCAGCGCAAGGCATCAATCACACGAACTTCATGGCCACGCTGTTTGCACGCTTCTATCAAACGCTTGGTCGAATACAGCGAAGCGTTACGCGACAGAATACCAATTTTCATTTACTCGGCACCTCGAAAGGGATTAAAAACGATTTTAGTTGGATCAACGATGATTCGGTGATGCATGGCGGTACGTCCTAATAACATACGAAATGCCATATTTTCTCGATTGGTCAACGTGATCTCAATTGGCCAGATTTGGCCTCCAAAGCTAAGTTCCGATCGAATGACGTAGCGCTTTTCTTCGTGGCCACCGGAATCACGAACCACTCGTTCGTCCACTACCGCAGCTTCACATTCATTCACTAGCTCGTCATTCTTTTGCATCGGGTGGATCCAAAAACGAACCCACGGAGCTCCTTCCTTAGTGAAGCTCTCTACCTTGAACGCGTGCAAGCAAGACGTTCGGGCTCCGGTATCGATTTTCGCTTTAATGCGCTCAATACCTAACCCTGGAAGGCTGAGTTCCTCACGCCATCCGACAATCATTTTTTCTTTCATCGCAATTTCATTAGTTTGAGAATTTCAGATACCGCTAAGGACAAGCAGCACCCTCGAAACAACCTGCGTTTGGCAAGTTGTCGCTTGAAGAGAGTTTGGTGAATAACTCTGGGAACTTCAAGGGGGCGAACTCTAGCAGCCAACCTTAAATTCAAGCTAATGAATTAAATTTTCCTTTTCGACAAAAAAAATTGATACAAAAAAGCCGAGTGATTTCACTCGGCTTTTTATCGCATTAGGCTTTCACAGGGATGTTCGCTAATAATGCGACCATTTGTTGCCAGTAAAGATCTACGGTATCAATTTTTACTTTTTCATCAGGTGAATGCGGGAACTTGATGGTTGGACCAAACGAAACCATATCCATATTAGGATAAGGTTTTTTAAACAACCCACATTCAAGGCCTGCATGGATCACCATGATGTTCGGTTTGTGGCCGTAAATACCTTCATACATATCACGGAAAATATGCATGATTTCGGAATCGGCATCCGGTTTCCAGCCTGGGTACGCGCCAGAAAGCTCAAGCTCGGCACCTGCCAGCTCAGCGACCGATTGCAACATACCTTCCACTTGCTGGCGACCCGAATCCATCAACGAGCGGATAAGACACAACACTTTGATTTGCGAAGCTTCGGTCGTGATCACGCCTACGTTTAGTGAGGTTTCCACGACACCAGCGATGTCATCACTCATGCGGATCACGCCATTGGGGCAAGCGTTGAGCGCGGCAATAAAACGTTGCTGTGTACCAGATGTCAGCATTTGAGCGTTGATCTCTTTGGTATCAAGGAAAGTCACCAGACTGGTTTCAACCTTACCCAACTCCGCTTTGAGTAAGTCAGTATAATGGTTAAATAGTGTTTCTAATTCGGCGACTCGGTTTTCTGGCAGTGCCACCGTCACAAACGCTTCACGTGGAATAGCGTTACGCAGGCTACCGCCACGAAATTCGATTAAACGAAGTTCTAATTCTTTGGCATGTCCCGCTAAGAAGCGAGCCATCAGTTTGTTCGCGTTACCGCGGCCAGTGTGAATATCACAACCCGAATGGCCGCCTTTCAAGCCTTTCAAGGTCAGTTGACGTCCCACATAGCCAGCAGGAACTGCTTCACGTTCAATAGGGAAAGCAAACTCGGCATTCACGCCACCAGCGCAACCCATGTAAACTTCGCCTTCTTGTTCTGAGTCGGTATTGAGTAGGATATCGCCTTCCAGCCAACCCTCTTTCAGACCAAAAGCGCCGGTCATCCCCGCCTCTTCATCAATAGTCAGTAAAACTTCAATTGGGCCGTGAGGAATATCTTTAGACGCTAAAACTGCAAGGCAAGAAGCCATGCCGATACCGTTGTCGGAACCTAAGGTCGTTCCTTTTGCCGTAACCCATTCGCCATCGATATAAGGTTGAATGGGGTCTTTAGTGAAGTCATGGTCAGTGTCTTCATTCTTTTGCGGCACCATGTCAATGTGTGCTTGAAGTACCACACCTTTACGATTTTCCATGCCTGGTGTCGCCGGCTTTTTAATAAAGACGTTGCCTGTTTCATCACGACGTACAGCGAAACCTTCTTCCTTTGCCCAGCCAATGATGTATTGAGCTAACGCCTCTTCATGTTTTGAAGGGTGTGGAATGGAACAGATGGTCGCAAAAAAAGGCCAAATAGGATTTGACGATAACTTACTGATTTCGGTTTGGAACTCAGACACAGATGACTCCTTACTGTAGGTTTTCCCATTTATTCTCTTAGCCAAATTCGTTCATGGTAGAGAATTTACCTGTAACAGGTGGGTACTTTCGCTGCACAGCATATCACTGAGCTAGGCGGTGGTGTAGGTCAAAAAGTGCTAGGAATGCGGGTTTTACTTTTTTGGTCTTATGCCGCCGAACAGAGTAAAGCCTCTTGGTTGGCTAATGAAATGCATCAATATGCACTTTTGGTGTAATTTAACTTTATAAAACTGTAATTTAATTACCTTAATATACTAACAGAGATCAAATAAAATGATTTTTGTGATTTTAATCACCATTTTTATTGTAATTAAATTTCTTGGTGGTATATTTATGTACAACTTCGCTAGCGAAGAAAAAACGCTCAAAGGATGAGTCCGATTTATCGCCTCCATGGAACCGAGAAATCAAGTAAACAGTTTTTGATTTTAATGGTGATAGTTATGAATAAAGGTTTATCGTCTGTAATGTTCTGGAATCAACACGCTGTGTATACCGGTAACTTTGCATACCCTCGTAGCTTCGGTTACTAATACGCAAATTTTTGCGTCTCGAACAAGTTTTGTTCACCCCTAAATTAGAATTTATTGGCAACCAAATTTGGTTGATATGATTCACCGCCATCTCTGTTGAGGTGGCGTTTTTTTTTTGCGCTTTACAAAGATAACTGTCGATGTTGATCGCAACATTTTGTTTGTGAAGCTCAATTTTCCTTCCTCGTCCTAGGTCTTTTCCTTGTTTGCCTAGAAAACCAGCGCGCAGTCAGAATTGTGTCTGGAATTTGTTATTTGATAACTCTATAATCGCCGCCAATCGTTTACGCAACCGTTTACTTTTTTATCTTTAAAGGATTCGAACATGCTGGAAAAGCTTTTTAAACTCAGTGAATATCGTACTAACGTGCGTACTGAGATCCTCGCTGGGGTCACCACTTTCCTGACCATGGCTTACATTATTTTTGTTAACCCAGCGATTTTGTCGGATGCTGGCATGGATCGCGGAGCTGTGTTTGTCGCGACCTGTTTGGCTGCAGCGATTGGCTGTTTCATCATGGGTTTTATCGCCAACTATCCGATCGCCCAAGCACCAGGTATGGGGCTTAACGCCTTCTTTACTTACGGTGTGGTTTTGGGCATGGGGCATACATGGCAAGTGGCACTGGCCGCTGTATTTTGCTCTGGTGTGCTGTTTATCCTACTCAGCCTGTTCAAAATTCGTGAATGGATCATCAATTCAATTCCGCATTCTTTACGTACCGGCATCTCAGCGGGTATTGGCTTATTTTTGGCTTTCATCGCATTAAAAAATGCGGGTATCGTCGTCGATAACCCAGCGACACTGGTTTCACTCGGTGCGATCACCTCATTGCATGCGGTATTGGGCGCGGTAGGTTTCTTCCTGACGATTGGCTTGGTATACCGTGGCGTAAAAGGTGCGGTGATGATTGCCATTTTAGCGGTGACAGGCCTTGGCTTAGTTTTCGGTGATGTACAGTGGGGCGGTGTGATGTCAGCGCCACCAAGCATTGCGCCGACATTCTTGCAACTGGATTTCTCTTCAGTCTTTGAATTGGGGATGATTTCAGTGGTGTTTGCTTTCCTATTTGTTGACTTGTTTGATACCGCAGGCACTTTGGTGGGCGTAGCGACAAAAGCAGATTTGATTGAAAAAGATGGCAAAATTCCTCGCCTAAATCGCGCACTGTTAGCGGATTCTACCGCGACTTCCGTTGGGGCATTGCTGGGTACTTCAAATACTACCTCGTACATCGAAAGTGTTTCCGGTGTCGCGGTAGGTGGACGTACGGGTTTAACCGCTGTGGTGGTTGGCATTTTGTTCCTTCTTGCATTATTCTTCTCGCCACTAGCGGGTATGATCCCAGCTTATGCAACAGCGGGTGCACTTTTCTATGTAGCTATTCTGATGATGTCAGGTTTAGTGAGCATTGATTGGCGTGACCTGACTGAAGCGGCACCCACTGTTGTCACCTGTTTGATGATGCCTCTGACATTCTCAATTGCCGAAGGTATCTCACTGGGTTTCATTGCTTATGCGGCGATCAAACTCTTCAGTGGTAAAGGACGCAGCGTCTCCCTCAGTGTATGGGTGATGGCAGCCATTTTTGTCATCAAATACATTTTGGCAGCGTAAGAGAAGAAATTATAAAAATTCAATTTAGGTTTATCACATGAGCAAAAAATTCGTTATCACCTGGGACAATATGCAGCATTACTGCCGTGAACTTGCACAGCGTCAAATGCCTGCAGAACAATGGAAAGGTATCTTGGGTGTCAGCCGTGGTGGCTTAGTTCCAGCTGCAATTCTCGCTCGTGAATTGGGTATTCGTTATGTAGATACTGTGTGTATCTCTAGCTATGACCATGATCACCAGCGTGATATGACAGTATTAAAAGCACCTGAGCATGACGGGGAAGGTTTCCTGATCATTGATGATCTCGTGGATAGCGGTGATACCGCGCGTAAAAATTCGCGAAATGTATCCAAAAAGCTAAATTTGTCACTGTGTGTGCTAAGCCTGCTGGTAAAGACTTGGTTGATGAATATGTAGTTGATATTCCACAAGACACTTGGATTGAACAGCCATGGGATATGGTTCTGTCCTACGTTGAGCCAGTCAATCGTAAGCAAAAGTAGTCTTTTTGCATAGAATTTGAAAATGACCCTTTCAAGGGTCATTTTTTTTAACTACTGTTAGGCCAACTTAGCGTAATGCCAGCATAGAGACTTGTCATGTCAGAAGCGATCAGCAAAAACCTGTCTGAGACCCTATTCCAAAACCATAAACAAGCCAAAGAAACGTCTTCGCTTACTCAATACATGCCAAGCAGTTTAGAGCTGTTAGATGCGCGTCGTGAGCAATCGTCCTCCGCTTGGTATCGTAACTTACGTCGTTTGCAATGGGTGTGGCAGGGGATTAATCCGGTTGAACAGGAAGAAGTGCTCGCGCGGATTGCGTCATCCACTCATTCGCGTACTCATGATGAATGGTTAGATACTGTAATGGGCTACCGCAGTGGTAACTGGACTTACGAGTGGACACGTGTTGGCATGTTGCATCAAAAGCAAGCGGCTGAACGTCAAGGCGAAGAGGCGGCTGATGAAATGTTCACTGCTGCACTCTGTTATAGCATCGCAGGTTATCCGCACCTTAAAAATGATAATTTGGCCTTACAAGCGCAAGTTCTGGCCAATAACGCCTATCAAGAGGGCGCTAAACTCACCGGTTTTGTGGTTAAGCGTTTAGAATTTTCTTACCAAAACAAAAAAGTCGCAGGCTATCTGCACTTGTGTAATACGGATTCGCCTAAGCCTGTGGTGTTGGTCAGTGCGGGGTTAGACAGCCTACAAACCGATATGTGGCGTCTGTTTCGCGATTATTTAGCTAAGCGAGACATCGCTATGCTGACGATTGATATGCCATCACTTGGAGCAAGCTCACAATGGCCTCTGACGGAAGACTCGTCCTGTCTGCATCAAGCCGTACTGAATCAGTTGGCCGATCTGCCTTGGGTCGACCATTTCCGTGTCGGGCTAATCGGTTTTCGTTTTGGTGGTAACTCAATGACCCGCCTTGCTTTTCTCGAATCGGACAAAATAAAAGCCTGTGTTGCGTTAGGGGCTCCGATCCACGATATTTTTACCTCGCCGAACAAATTAGCGGGTATGCCGAAAATGTATCTTGATGTTCTGGCATCACGCTTAGGGAAAAACGTAGTCGATGTGCGCAGCTTAGCGGGGCAATTGATGGCGTGGTCGCTGAAAGTACAGGGGTTCATGTCTGGCCGCAGAACCAAAACGCCGATCTTGGCACTCGGGTTAGAAGGGGATCCGGTATCACCTTATTCAGACAATCAACTTGTGGCACTGTTTAGTCATGGTGGACAAGCAAAGAAAGTAAAAAGTAAAACAATTTCACAGGGATATGAGCAATCCCTCGATTTGGCAATAAACTGGCTAGAAGATGAACTTTGCAAGTGACATTTTCATAAAAGTCATCAAGATTAAACATTAAGTGGCGAATGTTTGTTCGTCCAATAATTAAATTTTCCCAATGACTTGGTGTTGCCACGCCAAGTTGCTAGGGGATGAAAATGGCTCTTGATTGCTGCTTATGGAGATGAACTATGTCAGAGATGACCAAAACCCCCACCCACTACCGTCTACTTTCAACGTTGAAAGCTATTGGCCCCTATTTACGGGAAGGGCAGTGTAGTGAGCAAGTCTATTTATTTGATTGTCTCGCCTCGTGTGTTAACGATAAAAAATCCCCTGAAAAACGAGAGTTTTGGGGCTGGTGGATGGTATTGACCCACCACGAGCAGGAAATGTCTGCGTGTTACCATATTGGCCGTTATACGCTCTCAGGAGATTGGATAGCGGAAGAAATTCCCGATGCGGCACAAAACGAAGTGAAGCACACCCAGACTGAATTTCACAAAAAGTTGGAGAAAACGTTACGCGAACGTTTCGAAATGACCTTAGCTGTTGCTAGCGAGTCAGCCGATTTTGCTTAATTGACCCAGTTCAATCGTTAACCTAAAGAAAAAGGTGCTTTTGCACCTTTTTCTGCTTGTGCAATGCAGTGCGGATTGCTAAAACATCGTCTCTTAAAGTTTTTCTCGACAGAAGCAATCATGACTACAAATCAACGAAGCGCAAAGGCTCCACAAACGGTTGTTGTGAAGCTGGGAACCAGTGTTCTGACCGGTGGTACTCTTGCGCTGGATCGAGCTCATATGGTTGAGCTTGCACGCCAGTGTGCAGAACTGAAAAAACAAGGTCACTCAGTAGTGATCGTGACTTCGGGTGCCATTGCGGCAGGCCGTGAGCACTTAGGTTACCCTGCGCTGCCCAACGCGATCTCCAGCAAGCAACTGCTGGCCGCTGTTGGGCAAAGTCGTTTGATTCAAGTATGGGAATCGCTGTTTGCGATTTACGGCATCAAAATTGGTCAGATGCTGCTAACACGTGCCGATCTTGATGATCGTGAACGTTTCCTTAATGCGCGTGACACCATCAATGCTTTGGTTGAAAACGGTATTGTGCCTGTGGTCAACGAAAACGATGCGGTGGCGACCAACGAAATCAAAGTCGGTGACAACGACAATCTATCGGCATTGGTCGGGATTTTGTGTGGCGCGGATAAGCTGCTGCTACTGACCGATCAAAAAGGCTTGTTTACGGCCGACCCGCGTAAAGATCCCAATGCTCAACTGATCAAAGAAGTGACCACTATTGATGACACACTGCGCAAAATTGCCGGTGGCAGTGGTACTACACTCGGTACCGGTGGCATGGCGACCAAACTGCAAGCGGCAGATATTGCACGCCGTGCTGGGATTGAAGTCATCATTGCGGCAGGTCGTGCGCCCAATGTGATTTTTGATTCGTTGAGCGAGGAGCCACAAGGTACGCGTTTCTTAGCCTTGGAAGAAGCCTTAGAAAACCGTAAACGGTGGATTTTAGCGGGACCTGCGGCTTCTGGTGACATTGTGATTGATGATGGTGCAGTGAAAGCCGTATTCAACAAAGGCAGTAGCTTGTTAGCCAAAGGCGTTATACGCGTACAAGGCCATTTCAATCGTGGTGAAGTGGTACGTGTTCTGGACAAACAAAACCACTTGGTTGCGCGTGGCATTTCAGCCTATGCCCATGATGCTTTAGCCGAAATTGCGGGTAAGCACAGTAAAGAGATCATCGATATTTTAGGCTACGATCACGGCTCAGAAGTGATCCACCGCGACGACATGGTCGTGATTCAAGAATAAAGGAGAGAATGATGGATTTAACCGTACTCGGTAAAGCGGCCAAAGCGGCCTCTTTTCAACTGGCAACGGCCAGTACCGCGCAAAAAAATCAGGCTCTCGCGATTATGGCCGAGCAGTTGGAAGCGCAAAGCGCGAGTATTCTCGCAGCGAATGATAAAGATATTGCGCTCGGACGCGAGGCGGGTTTGTCTGACGCCATGTTGGATCGTCTGCTGCTCAATGAGGCTCGCTTACAAGCGATCGCCAATGATGTGCGTAACGTGATCAAGTTAAACGATCCGGTGGGCAGCGAAATCGATAGCCGCGTATTGGAAAACGGCATGTCGCTGGCGCGTCGTCGCGTACCACTTGGTGTGGTGGGCGTGATTTATGAAGCTCGCCCGAACGTCACCATTGATATTGCTGCACTGTGTTTAAAAACTGGTAATGCTGCGATTTTGCGTGGTGGTAAAGAGACCTTTTTCTCTAACATGGAACTGGTCAAAGTGATCCAGTCGGCGTTGGATAAAGCTGGTTTGCCTGCAGCTTCCGTACAGTACATTGAAAAACCGGATCGTGAACTGGTCACTCAACTACTTAAGATGGATGATTACGTGGATATGATCATTCCGCGTGGCGGTGCGGGTCTGCACAAAATGTGTAAAGAAAACAGCACTGTGCCAGTGATCATCGGTGGATTTGGTATCAGCCACATTTTCGTGGATGAAAGTGCCGATCTGGATAAATCGGTCGCTGTGATTGAAAACGCCAAAGTACAACGTCCTTCCGCGTGTAATGCACTGGACACCTTATTGGTGCATCAAGCGATTGCCAAACCGTTATTGGAAAAATTGGTCGCAAAATTGAATGACAAAGTGGCATTTGTTGCTGAACCCAAAGCCAAAGCACTGATGAGTGCCGCGGCCGAGCTGCGTGATGCGCAAGTGGGCGATTTTGATACTGAATGGCTCAGTTACACCTTAGGGGTGAAAGTGGTACAAGACGTGCAAGAAGCCATTGATCACATGCGTGAACACAATGCGAGCCACTCGGATGCGATCATGACCAATGATCTCTACAATGCTGAGCTGTTTGTAAATACAGCAGGTTCAGCGGCAGTGTATGTCAACGCCTCTACTCGTTTTACCGATGGTGCTCAGTTTGGTTTAGGCGCAGAAGTGGCGGTCTCGACGCAAAAACTGCACGCGCGTGGCCCAATGGGGCTGGAAGAGCTCACCAGTTACAAATGGGTAGGTAAAGCCAATTACCTGTCACGCAGCTAAAAATCCAAGTAAAGATGTGATGTAAAGGGGCTTCATGCCCCTTTTTCTTTGGCTCTCAAGAGGACATCGGCTACACTGGTTGCCTTGTTATGGAGGTAATATGCATTGTCCTTTCTGTTCTGAAAACGATACCAAAGTGATTGACTCACGTTTGGTGGCTGACGGACATCAAGTGCGCCGTCGTCGTCAGTGTCTGGCTTGTAATGAACGCTTTACTACCTTTGAAAGCGCGGAATTAGTTATGCCGCGAGTGATTAAATCGAACGGTAATCGTGAGCCTTTTGATGAAGAGAAAATGATTGGTGGCTTGCAACGTGCTTTGGAAAAACGCCCAGTAAGCTCCGATGCGATCGAACTGGCGATCAGCACCATCAAATCCAAGTTGCGCGCCACGGGTGAGCGCGAAGTGCCGAGCAAATTGATTGGTAATTTGGTGATGGAGCAATTAAAAGTGCTGGATAAAGTGGCCTATATTCGCTTTGCTTCCGTATATCGTAGCTTTGAAGATGTCCGTGAGTTTGGTGAAGAGATCGCCAAATTACAGGATTAATGCACAGCGACTATGCCTATGTTTACCTCTTTTGATCATCAAATGATGTCCCGCGCGATTGAGCTTGCTCGGCGCGGACGTTTTACCACTTCCCCTAATCCCAACGTTGGCTGCGTGATGACACGCGGTGAGCAGATTGTGGGTGAAGGCTTCCATTTTCGAGCAGGCGAGCCACATGCTGAAGTGCATGCGATGCGACAAGCGGGCGAGCTCGCTCGCGGCGCTACTGCCTACGTTACGTTAGAGCCTTGTTCTCACTACGGTCGCACACCTCCTTGCGCCGAGGGACTCATCAAGGCTGGCGTGGCAAGAGTGATTTGCGCGATGCAAGATCCCAATCCGCAAGTGGCTGGTCGTGGTGTACAAATGTTGCGTGATGCTGGCATTGAGGTTGAAGTAGGGTTGCTTGAAGCCGATGCGCGAGCGCTTAACCGCGGTTTCCTGAAACGGATGGAAACGGGCATGCCTTATGTGCAGCTTAAAATGGCGGCAAGTCTTGATGGCCAAACAGCGCTTGCTAACGGGAAAAGTCAGTGGATTACCTCTTCCGCAGCACGTAAAGATGTGCAGCGGTTTCGCGCGCAAGCCAGCGCGATTCTTTCCAGCAGTCAAACTGTGCTGGCTGATAACGCCTCTCTGGCGGTACGTTGGCACGATTTACCACCATCGGTACAGGCGCAATACGCAGAAGCGGATTTGCGCCAACCGCTGCGCGTGATTTTGGATCGCCAACATCAATTGTATCCAGAGTTAGCGTTATACCAAACTCCATCCCCTGTGCTACGGGTCGCGAGCGAGAATGCCGATCTCTGTATTTCTGCTGAGAATGGAAAGCTTGATTTGCGTGAGCTTTTGGCACTACTAGCTCAGCAACACAACGTGAATCAAGTGTGGGTGGAAGCGGGTAGCCAACTGGCTCAATCTTTGATTGAGCAACAGTTGGTGGATGAAATTATTCTCTATTTAGCACCGAAACTGATGGGCAGCGATGGCCGTGGTTTATTTGGCGCGCTCGGTTTGACAGAGATGGCGGAAGCCATCGAACTCAAAATTGAAGATTGTCGAATGGTGGGGGCAGATCTGCGGATCATCGCCACGCCAAAATCAAAAGATTAACACTATGTTTACTGGAATTATTGAAGCGGTCGGCAAGCTGACTGCCATCATCCCTAAAGGCAGCGATGTCACGATCACCGTCGAAGTGGGCAAGCTGGATATGGCCGATGTTAAACTCGGTGACAGTATTGCGACCAATGGCGTGTGTTTAACTGTCGTGGCCTTTGATGCGCGCAGTTTCAGCGCGGATCTGTCGATGGAAACCTTGAAGAAATCTGGCTTTGCTCAGTATCAGGTTGGTGATCGCGTTAACCTTGAAAAAGCAATGCTGCCCACTACCCGTTTTGGTGGCCACATTGTTTCTGGGCATGTGGATGGTGTAGGCGAAATCGTTGAGCGTATTCCTGTTGGTCGTGCGGTAGAACTGTGGGTCAACATGCCTGCGGATCTGAGCAAATACGTCGCGGAGAAAGGCTCAATTACCGTCGATGGGATTAGTTTGACGGTGAATGATTTACGCAAAAATGCCTTCAAACTGACCATTGTTCCTCATACCAGTGCAGAAACCACAATGGATGAGTTCCAAGTGGGGCGTCGAGTGAATCTGGAAGTGGATGTGTTAGCGCGTTACATGGAGCGCTTGCTCCAAGGAAGCAAAGAGAGCGAGCCTCAGTCACGATTGACGATGGATTTTCTGCAGCAAAACGGCTTCGCTTAATGGCTCGCCACGAATACGAATAACGATAGGACTGAGATCATGCCAATTAGTACCCCACAAGAAATTATTGAAGATATTCGTCAGGGCAAAATGGTCATCCTGATGGACGATGAAGATCGTGAGAATGAAGGTGATTTGATCATGGCGGCGGAGCATATCACGCCAGCAGCAATTAACTTCATGGCGACTCATGGTCGTGGCCTGATCTGTTTAACCATGACCAAAGAGCGTTGCCGCCGTTTGGGTTTAAATCCAATGGTACAAGACAATAATGCGCAGTACACCACCAACTTCACCGTCTCGATTGAAGCCGCTGAAGGGGTAACTACTGGCATTTCGGCGGCGGATCGCGCACGTACGGTGCAAGCGGCGGTAGCCAAAGAGGCGAAAGCCTCCGATTTGGTTCAGCCGGGGCATATTTTCCCGCTTGCCGCGCAAGAAGGTGGGGTGCTGACGCGTGCAGGCCACACTGAAGCGGGTTGTGATTTGGCACGATTGGCAGGTTTTGAGCCAGCTTCGGTGATTGTGGAAATTCTGAACGATGATGGCACGATGGCGCGTCGTCCGGATTTGGAAGTGTTCGCCGAAAAACACGGTTTGAAGCTTGGTACGATTGCAGACTTGATTGAGTACCGTAACCACACCGAAACCACGATTGAGCGCGTGGCGCAATGCAAATTGCCGACCGAATACGGTGAGTTTGAACTGGTGACTTACCGTGACATCATCGATAAGCAAATTCACTTCGCACTGCGCAAAGGGGATGTCACTACATCGCCCACTTTGGTGCGTGTTCATCTGCAAGATACCTTTACCGATTTGCTACACAGTGACCGTACCGCCGAGCGGAGTTGGACGCTGACTACCGCCATGCAGCGTATTGGTCAAGAAGGTGGGGTGTTGGTGATTCTTGGCAATGAAGAGTCAAGCGATCTGCTCCTGCACCGCGTGAAAATGTTTGAGCTGCAAGATAAAGGTGAAGCACCGGCAATGGCGAAAAAGCAAGGCACTTCGCGCCGTGTGGGTGTGGGTTCGCAAATCCTTGCTGATCTAGGGGTTAAGGAGATGCGTTTGCTCTCTTCGCCGAACAAAAAATACCACGCATTGGGCGGTTTTGGCCTCAATGTGGTCGAATACGTCTGTGAATAATCACAGCAAATTGCCTGTTTGCCGCGTGTTACCTTGAAGGTGGGGCGCGGCTTTTAGCCCAAATTTCTGTTAGATATTGCTCACAAAATTGTGCTAGAATCCGGCGATTCTCACTTGATGAACAGAGTTAAAGGAAAGCTATGAAAGTGATCGAGGGTGGTTTCCCAGCACCAAATGCGAAAATTGCGATTGTGATTTTCTCGTTTCAACAGTTTTATCAATGAAAGTTTACTGTCTGGTGCCATCGATACTCTTAAGCGTCACGGTCAGATCAGTGATGACAACATTACTGTTGTTCGTTGCCCTGGTGCAGTTGAGTTGCCTCTGGTAGCCCAACGTGTTGCAAAAACAGGCGACTACGATGCGATTGTCTCACTGGGTTGTGTGATCCGTGGTGGTACACCGCACTTTGACTATGTTTGCAGTGAAATGAATAAAGGTCTGGCACAAGTGTCTCTGGAATTTAGCATTCCAGTCGCATTCGGTGTGCTGACTGTTGATACTATCGATCAAGCTATTGAACGCGCAGGAACCAAGGCTGGTAATAAGGGTGCTGAAGCAGCACTGAGCGCACTTGAGATGATTAACGTTCTTTCTGAAATTGATTCCTAATGGGGGCCAGTGTGAAACCAGCCGCACGTCGTAATGCACGTCAATTTGCGCTACAAGCAATTTATTCATGGCAAATTACTAAAGAGAATGTTGCGACTATTGAAGAGCAATTTCTAACCAGCGGTAAATACGATGAAGAAGAACATCGTGCCGCTGAGCCAGCTCTTGCTGCTCCTGAAACCGATGTTTCTTATTTCCGTGACCTGTTAGCCGGTGTGGTTCTGAACCATACTGAACTAGACAGCAAACTGCGTCCTTTTGTTTCTCGTCCAATGCAAGATCTGGACATGATGGAACTGGCGCTGCTGCGTTTGGCCATGTACGAAATGACGCGTCGTGAAGACGTACCATACAAAGTCGTGATTAACGAGGCGATTGAGTTGGCAAAAGTGTTTGCCGCTGAAGATAGCCATAAATTCGTTAACGGTGTACTGGATAAAGCCGCACCGCACGTACGTAAGAAAGCGTAACCCGTTTTCCACTAGAAGGTCAGCAGTTGCTGACCTTTTTTCTTAATAAGCTGCTGCTTGCGTTGGCTTAATTAACCAAAGAGTCTGGATGATGTTTGGTGAATTTAATTTAATCGATAAATACTTTTCTAACCGACAACCACAGCGTAAAGACGTGCATTTAGCATTGGGTGATGATTGTGCGATTGTCAAAGTACCTGAAAACTCACGTGTGGCGATCAGCACGGATACTCTCGTTGCCGGCACCCATTTCCTTCCTGAAGCCAATCCGGCTTGGGTCGCACATAAAGCCTTAGCGTCGAACATCAGTGATTTGGCGGCGATGGGTGCAACCCCGGCTTGGGTTTCTCTTGCGCTGACCCTGCCTGAAATCGATGAGACGTGGTTAAAACCTTTCTGCGATGCCTTTTTCGAGTTAGCCAATTACTACAATGTACAGCTGATTGGCGGTGATACCACCAAAGGCCCACTCAGTATCACGTTAACCGTGCAGGGTTTTTTGCCTAAAGAGCAAGCGATGTTGCGCAGTGGGGCAAAAGTGGGCGATTGGCTGTATGTCACAGGCGATCTTGGTGATAGCCAAGCGGGACTGGATGTGATTTTACACCCTGAAAAGCGTCAACTTCCGTTTGCGGATATTCTCGAACAGCGTCATTACCTTTCAACACCGCGGATTGTGGCCGGACAAGCCTTAGTCCATTTGGCTTCATCGGCGATCGATATTTCTGATGGCTTGATTGCGGATTTGCAACACATCTTGCATCGCTCCAATGTTGGAGCGAGTATTGATGTCAGCTTGCTGCCTCTTTCAAAAGAACTCTTACAGTTCGTTGATAGTGTTACCAGCGCGCAGCAGTATGCTTTGACGAGCGGGGAAGAGTACGAACTCTGTTTCACCATTCCAGAAGAGAATCGTGGATCGTTGGAAAATGCCTTGGCTCATTGTGGTACCAAAGTCACTTGTATTGGTCAGATTCGTCCTGCTGGTACGTTTGAGCTGCATAATCAAGGTAAAAAGTTGGATTGGCAATTGGCAGGGTATGATCATTTCAAGGTGAAGGCATGAGCGATCCGCGCAGCAAAATTTCATTACGTAATCCTTGGCACTTACTGGCCACGGGCTTTGGCAGTGGTTTATCTCCCGTGGTACCCGGCACGATGGGTACGTTAGCATCGGTACCATTTTATCTGTTACTCGCCCAACTGCCTTTCATGCTCTATATCGCAGTGATTGTGATAGCCAGCGTGATAGGGATTAAAATCTGCCAAGTGACCTCAGATGATATGCAGGTGCATGATCATGGTTCGATCGTATGGGATGAGTTTGCTGGATTTTGGATC
This sequence comes from Vibrio metoecus, assembly GCF_000696385.1. Lineage (GTDB taxonomy): Bacteria > Pseudomonadota > Gammaproteobacteria > Enterobacterales > Vibrionaceae > Vibrio > Vibrio metoecus. The sequence continues at coordinate 249,074 of NZ_JJMN01000070.1, forward strand.
ACCATGTTGATTGTGCCGTTATACCAATTATCGGTTTTCGATTGGAAATGGCTCGCCACGGGTTTTGTGCTGTTTCGCTTTTTCGACATGGTGAAGCCTTGGCCCATCAGTTGGTTGGATAAACGCGTACATGGCGGTTTCGGCATCATGATTGATGATTTAGTGGCAGGGGTGATGGCGGCGATCAGCTTAGCGGCAGTCGGTCACTGGCTCGGTTGGAGTCTTTAGTAAGCAGGTTCCCTGAAGGGAACCTGACTGGCTAATTGAGTTTTTCTAAATCCGCTTCAATTTCTGCAATTTTACTGGCGACAACTTTTTCTAAGTGACGTAAATCATTAAGAATTTTCTGTTTTACGTCCACTTCACCCATCACTTCAGGTTTAGTGATCTTATTCAGCTCATCAATCACCAGCGTCAAATTACGATTAATTTCAGTCACTTCTTTGTATTGATGACTGCCACTGTCCACCAAAACATTTTTGATTTGTCTTGGGTACTTAAACTTAACGCTTTTTGCGAACAGTTCGCCTTTTTGCTTTTTGAAGTAGATTTTTAACACGTCTTTATGCGCTTCTTGGCGCAGCGAATAACGTTCAATTTGCGTAGGTTCATTAATACCCAAGCCGACGAGATGGGGAAACATAGGCAACCTCTTAGTCAAAATAACCTGTTTACCATCACTGAGCACAAGCATATGTTTGTCAAACTCGTAATGGACTCTATTCACTGTAGCAGTAGGTTGATGTGCCTGACAGTTCAATAGGTTAAGTTGTGCTCAAGATCCCACCTGATCTCGTCGGGCATGTAAAGCTCAATCGCCCGCTGTTCGACACGATGCTATTGAGCACTCGGTGCAAGTTGAGAGACATTTTCGATCAATTTCTCGCGCAGTAACTGCTCTTCATCTTCATTGAGGCGAGCACCTTGTGAATTGGTCAGAATAAATAAATCCTCTGCCCTTTCCCCAATCGTGGTGATTTTTGCTGCATGTAAGTCGAGATTGAGTTCTGCAAATGTTGCACCGACAGTGGCGAGTAAACCTGGTGTATCGAGGGCAACCAATTCCATTAAAGTGCGCTTTTTACTCTTGGTCGGTAGAAAGTCCACCTGTGTTTTGACCTTAAAATGTTGCAAGTTACGCGGAATGCGCCGCGCTTTTAACGTGGTCGGGCGGCCATCTTCTAACACATGCACGAGATGGCGAATGAGGGCTTGATGACGATCTTCTTCAATCGCTTGGCCGTTTTGATCGAGCACCATAAAGGTATCAAGTACGTACCCATCCTTACTCGCCATGATCTGTGCATCGTGTACGTTGAGGTTGCGCCGGTCGAGTTCGGCAACCACGGTTGCAAACAGCGCGGCTTGATCTTTGGTATACACAAAGACTTCAGTCCCCCCACGGGTGGCTTTTTTGCTAAGGAGCACCAAGGGTTTGCTGCTGTCTTCATGGCGCAGTAAATGGGTGCAGTGCCAAGCGATCTGTTTATGGGTATGGCGTAGGAAGTAGTCGGCTTTAAAGCGTTGCCACAGCACTTCAATTTCTCGGCTAGTGAAGCCTTCTTTGCGCAATAGTGCAGAAGCCATTTGCTGGTTGTGGCGAATCCGCTCACGAATATCAACCGGATTTTCTAAGCCGCGGCGTAAAGCCCGTTGTGTAGAGTAAAACAGCTCCGCCAGTAGCGTACGTTTCCAACTGTTCCAAAGTTCCGGGTTGGTGGCGCAGATGTCAGCCACGGTGAGGCACACTAAGTATTCCAAACGTTCTTCATCACGCACTTTTTTGGCAAATTCGATGATCACATCTGGGTCGTAAATATCACGTCGCTGAGCGGTGACGGACATCAACAGATGATTTTTAACCAACCACGCGACGAGTTTTGCTTCTGGTTTAGATAAGCCATGTTCAATACAGAAATCAAAGGCTTCATCCGCCCCGATGTCGGAGTGATCGCCACCACGGCCTTTGCCGATGTCATGGAAAATCGCGGCGAGAATTAATAGCTCTTTTTTCTGAATTTTAGGATAAATTTCACAGCAGATCGGGTGTCTTTCGTGGTTTTTTATATCGCTAAATAGATGGATGTGCTTGAGCAAACGTACACTGTGTTCATCGACAGTGTACACGTGGAATAGGTCGAACTGCATCTGGCCGACAATTTGATGCCATTGCGGTAGATAAGCGGCCAATACGCCGAGTTTATGCATTTGGCTAAAGGCTTTATGTAATGCATTGGGATGACGCACCAGTTCGATAAATTTCTCTCGCGCTGCGGGAATGGTGTGCAGGAATTTATTTAAACGACGGCGAGCGGTACGCAATTGGCGCATGGTCGCAGGCGCCACCGATTCGATGGTGGAATCGTTCGCTATATGCAAAAACATATCCAGAATGGTTTCTGGGCGCGCTTGAAATAGGGCCGGTTTACGCGTCTCAATCATGTTTCCGCGGCGCTGAAAATCTTCATCGATAATGATTGCTTCTTCTTCTTCCCCGTTATTGAGAATGGCTTTATCGAAGATTTTTAGCAGCATTTTGTTCAGTTCTGCCACGCGACGTAACGTGCGAAAGAACTCTTTCATCATCATTTCTACGCCACGATTACCTTCACCAAAATAGCCCAGATGACGAGCAACTTGAACTTGATGAGCAAAGGTGAGGCGGTTGTCGTAACGTTTTAGCTCAATATGCAGCGCAAAACGTACGCGCCACAGAAAATCTTGGCACTCAACCAATTCACGGTATTCAGCATCAGTGAGAAAGCCAAAGCGGCTCATTTCATACAAGGATGTTGCCCCGAAATGGCGACGAGCAACCCAGCTTAGGGTATGAATATCGCGCAACCCGCCAGGCGTTGATTTAATATCGGGTTCTAAATTGTAGGTGGTGTCGTGATAACGGGCGTGACGCTCTTTTTGCTCTTGTACTTTGGCCTGATAGAACACTTCACTGGGCCAAAACGATTCAGAATGAATCACCATTTTTAAGTGATGGAACGTCTCTTCACACCCACAAAGTAAACGCGCTTCTTGTAAGTTAGTTGCGACGGTTAAGTCGGCCTTACCGATTTCAGCACACTGTTCAACCGTACGAACCGCATGACCAATCTCTAATTTTAAATCCCATAATAGAGTTAAAAATTGGCTGATCTTGCTCGCGACTTGATCACTGAGCGGCTGCTGAGAAAGCACCAATAAGTCAATGTCAGAAAGGGGGTGCAGCTCACCGCGACCATAACCACCGACTGCAACTAAACTCACTTCGAGCAGTTCATCAAACCCAAAAGATTGCCATAGGCGATGCAGCAACAAATCCATGTATTCTGAGCGGCCTAAGACCAAATCTGTCACAGGGTGGTGATCGAAAAACTCCTGTTTCTGATATTCCGTAAAACTTTCCAGTTGTTGCTTTAAACTCTCAACGGTCAGTTGTGATTCTTGAAGTGTAAGGGGCGATTGATACAGCATAGCGCGTCCATGCAAGCGTTAACACGAATAGAGCCAATCTAGCAGATGGCAGCAGATAAAAAAATATCCCTGACCGGCAGGGATATTTTTCAGCGTTGAAGAGCTTAAGCGTTGTTAAGCAAACGCGGCAGTGTTTCATCTTTACGCAGGGTTAAGATCTCGCAGCCAGTGGCCGTAACGAGAATAGTGTGTTCCCATTGTGCAGATTTTTTACCGTCGGCGGTGTAAACCGTCCAACTGTCTTCATCATCAAGGCGGCAGCCAAATTTACCGGCGTTGATCATCGGCTCGATGGTAAAAATCATCCCTTCACGCAACACGGTGCGATCACTGTTTTTGTAGTGCACCACTTGCGGCTCTTCATGGAACTCAGCACCAATGCCGTGACCACAGTAATCACGCACGATAGAAAACTTAAAGCGTGGATTATTTTTGTTGTTGGTCTTGATGTGTTTTTCAATCGTGCTACCAATTTCGCCAAGTTGCACGCCTGGTTTAACTTGTTTTAGAGCCAAGTACAGACATTCTTGTGCCACATGACACAGGCGCTTGTCTTCGAGTGACACCTCACCAATCATGAACATTTTTGATGTATCGCCGTGGTAACCGTCTTTGATCACCGTAATGTCAATATTGAGGATGTCGCCATCACGCAGTACCGCAGGACGCTGCAGTTGCCCGAAGTAAGAATCTTCACTGGCTGGAATACCATGACAGACAATATGGTTGATCGACGTACAAATCGATTTTGGAAAACCGTGATAATTCAGTGGTGCCGGAATCGCGCCTTGAACCTCAGTAATGTACTTATGACATATCTGATCCAGCTCTTCAGTGGTCACGCCTGCTTTCACATGAGGTTCAATCATTTCTAGAACTTCAGCGGCTAAGCGGCCCGCAACGCGCATTTTTTCAATTTCTACGGCATTCTTGATTTTTATAGACATCGGCTTTCTCTACTGACTTGTGAGCACACAAGGTGCTAGTAGCGCTATTGTAACAATGGACAGATGAAGCGCAAGAAAACAGTCAGTCTTGAGCTAGAAACGATGGGGAATTGGCTCATCGCAGATCGACTTCCGACGAATTTTTTCTAGCCACACAGGGGCAAAATATGGTATAAAGCGCGCCGGAATCCGGGTCCTTGTTCTCCTTGTCGGCGAAAAGGATTGGGAACCGCAAACCTAATTGTTTAAATCACACACATTCCGACACGTGTTCCGGGGTGCTCCAATTGAGGAGTCGGATATACGGGGAATGTGGAGGCCTAACCCCATAGAGGAATTTAAAATGGCATCTGTATCAATGCGCGATATGCTGACAGCGGGCGTACACTTCGGTCACCAAACTCGTTACTGGAACCCAAAAATGAAGCAATTCATTTTCGGTGCTCGTAACCGCGTTCACATCATCAACCTAGAAAAAACTGTACCAATGTTCAACGAAGCTCTAGCCGAGCTGGCAAAAGTTGGCGAGAAAAAAGGTAAAGTTCTGTTCGTAGGTACTAAGCGCGCTGCATCTGAGTCTGTTAAAGAAGCTGCTCTAGCAAGCAACCAATACTACGTTAACAACCGCTGGTTGGGCGGTATGCTGACTAACTGGAAAACTGTTCGTCAGTCAATCAAGCGTCTGAAAGAGCTGGAAGTTCAATCAACTGACGGTACTTTTTGACAAGCTGACTAAGAAAAGGGAAGCTCTAATGCGCACTCGCGAAATGGAGAAACTTGAAAAGTCTCTTGGTGGTATCAAAGATATGGGCGGCCTGCCTGACGCTCTGTTCGTAATCGACGCAGATCACGAGCACATCGCTATCAAAGAAGCGAACAACCTAGGTATTCCAGTATTTGCTGTTGTTGATACTAACTCTAGCCCAGACGGCGTTGACTACATCATCCCAGGTAACGACGACGCGATCCGCGCTGTTCAACTGTACCTGAATGCGGCTGCTGCTTCGATCAATGAAGGTCGTAACAAAGACGCTGTTGTAGCTGAAAAAGACGGTTTCGTAGAAGCGGAATAATCTCGGCTCTGAGTGAAACTTAGGCTATCTGCCATAATTGTGCAGCATAGACCAAGTTATAGTTAGCATTGGGGGCCGATAATGTAGGCCCTCAATTTTTACCCAATCCAGAATTAACTGAGGAATAGAGAATGGCTGTTACTGCTGCTCTAGTAAAAGAACTGCGCGAGCGTACTGGCGCAGGTATGATGGAATGTAAGAAAGCCCTTGTTGAAACTAACGGTGACATCGAGCTGGCGATCGAAAACATGCGTAAGAGTGGTGCTGCTAAAGCTGCTAAAAAAGCTGGCAACATCGCTGCTGAAGGCACCATCATTATCAAAGAAGGCGAAGGCGTTGCGGCTCTGGTTGAAGTAAACTGCCAAACTGACTTCGTAGCAAAAGACGGCAGCTTCGTAGCATTTGCTAACCAAGTTGCTGACGCTGCTGTTGCTTCTAAAGCCTCTGTAGAAGAACTACAAGCGCAATTCGAAGAAGTTCGTGTTGCTCTAGTTGCGAAAATTGGTGAGAACATCAACATCCGTCGCGTTCAGTACGTTGAAGGCGCAACTCTGGCTACTTACCGTCACGGCGATCGTATCGGTGTAGTAGTTGCAGGTTCTACTGACGCAGAAACTCTGAAGCACGTTGCAATGCACGTTGCTGCTTCTCGTCCAGAATTCCTGACTCCAGACGACGTTCCAGCTGAAGTTGTTGCCAAAGAGCGTGAAGTTCAAGTTGGCATCGCAATGAACGAAGGCAAGCCAAAAGAAATCGCAGAGAAAATGGTTGAAGGCCGTATGAAGAAATTCACTGGCGAAGTTTCTCTGACTGGTCAACCATTCGTAATGGAACCAAAGAAAACTGTTGGCGAAATTCTGGCTGAGAAAGGCGTAGTAGTGACTGCGTTCGTTCGTCTTGAAGTAGGTGAAGGCATCGAGAAACAAGAAGGCCTGAGCTTTGCTGAAGAAGTAGCACTGGTGCAAAAAGGTTAATCCTAGCGCAATTGCTCAAAAAAAGACCGTGGCCATGGCTGCGGTCTTTTTACGATGAGTGCGTTGATTCGTTAAATGTGGCTAGCTGACACCTTGATTAGCCGTGATGAATAGATTTAAGTACACACTCAAATCTATTCATGACTGTTAATCCTCAACTCTCTTTGGAAGGTAAACTCCCATGACTACGAACCCTAAACCAGCTTATCAACGTATTTTGTTAAAACTAAGTGGTGAAGCGCTACAAGGCTCTGAAGGTTTTGGTATTGATCCTACGGTACTTGAGCGTATGGCTCAGGAAGTAAAAGAACTGGTTGAGCTGGGCGTACAAGTGGGCGTTGTGATTGGTGGGGGCAACCTGTTCCGTGGTGCTGGTCTTGCTAAAGCAGGCATGAACCGTGTTGTAGGTGATCACATGGGGATGTTGGCAACCGTGATGAACGGCTTGGCAATGCGTGATGCGTTGCATCGTGCTTATGTGAATGCGCGCTTGATGTCTGCTATCCCGCTAAATGGTGTGTGTGACGATTACAGCTGGTCTGATGCGATTCGTGAATTACGTCAAGGCCGAGTGGTCATTTTCGCGGCAGGTACAGGTAACCCATTCTTTACTACAGACTCAGCAGCGTGTTTGCGTGGTATTGAAATTGAAGCAGACGTGGTTCTCAAAGCGACGAAAGTGGATGGTGTTTACAGTGCTGACCCGGTAGCCAACCCAGATGCACAACTGTATGATAAGCTGACTTACAACGATGTGCTTGATAAAGAGCTGAAAGTGATGGATTTAGCCGCGTTCACTCTGGCTCGTGACCATAAAATGCCAATTCGTGTATTTAACATGAACAAACCTGGCGCACTTCGTCGCGTCGTTATGGGTGAAACTGAAGGTACATTGATCAGCGACGCGCTGTGATCAGTCTTGAAACTGAACGCTCTCGAAACGAAAACAAGAATTAAGGTGATATTGTGATTAATGAGATCAAAAAAGATGCGCAAGAGCGTATGGAGAAAAGTGTAGAAGCACTGAAAAATGGCCTATCTAAAATTCGTACTGGCCGTGCTCACCCAAGTCTGCTCACAGGTATTTCTGTTGACTACTACGGCGCTCCAACTCCACTTAATCAGATTGCTAACGTGATTGCAGAAGATGCACGTACTTTGGCGATCACCGTATTTGATCGTGATTTAACTCAAAAAGTTGAAAAAGCGATCTTAATGTCTGATCTGGGTTTAAACCCAATGTCAGCAGGCACTATCATTCGTGTTCCACTGCCACCTCTGACGGAAGAGCGCCGTCGTGATCTGGTGAAAATTGTGCGTGGTGAAGCGGAAGGCGGTCGTGTTGCGGTGCGTAACATCCGTCGTGATGCGAACAACGATCTGAAAGGTCTGCTAAAAGATAAAGAAATTTCAGAAGATGATGAGCGTCGTGCACAAGAAGACATTCAGAAGCTGACTGATGCAGCCGTGAAGAAGATCGATGATGTTCTTGCTGCAAAAGAAAAAGAGCTGATGGAAGTTTAATCCACTGGCTTGGTGAACAGAACGCTGTGCTCGCAGCACAGCGTTTTTTTATGCTACTCTGCGCCTCTTTGATTGTTCGTTGTGTTTCTTATGCAAAATCTATCTATTTCCCAAGATGTATTACCTAAGCATATTGCCATCATTATGGATGGGAATGGTCGCTGGGCGAAAGCACAGGGAAAACCGCGAGTGTTTGGCCATAAAAATGGTGTTGCTGCGGTTCGCAAAACGATTTCTACTTCTGCTCGTCTAGGGATCCAAGCGATTACCTTGTTTGCCTTTAGCAGTGAAAACTGGCGTCGACCAGAAGAAGAAGTGGGCGTGCTGATGGAACTCTTTATCACGGTGCTTTCCACCGAGATAAAAAAACTGCATAAAAATAACCTTCGTCTACGCGTGATTGGAGATAAAAGCCGCTTTAGTGAGCGCTTACAATCGAAAATAGCGCAAGCCGAACAATTAACGGCTAGCAATACGGGCATGGTGGTGAACATTGCTGCGAATTACGGTGGTCAGTGGGACATTTTGCAAGCTACCCAAGCACTAGCAGCAAAAGTCACACAAGGTGAATTACAGCCAACCGATATTGATGAAGCCGTGTTTAAGCAACATCTCACAATGGCCGATCTGCCGGATGTGGACTTGTTGATCCGTACTAGCGGAGAGTGCCGCATTAGTAATTTTATGCTTTGGCAACTTGCCTACGCAGAAATGTATTTTACTCCAGTCTTCTGGCCTGAATTCGATGAAAACTGCCTGATTGAAGCAGTGACTTGGTTTGTTAATCGCGAGCGCCGTTTTGGCTGCACTGGTGAACAAATCAAGGCATTGATGGAAAACTGAATATAGGACTTCTCAATTTGAAGCAGCGAATCATTACAGCGCTTGTTCTCGCGCCTTTGGTGATCCTTGGCATTATCTATTTGCCTTTTGCTTGGTTTATGCTGGCGCTTGCCGTGGTGACCTTACTTGGGTTCTGGGAATGGACTCAGTTTGTGAACCAGCCATCACGGATTCTGGCAATGATCCCTGCGCTAGTGTGTGGTGGGATCAGTCTTGCATTGATTGATTTTGAATTTCCAGCCATCGGTAATATTAGTGCGCCCCATTTTGCCGTGCTGGGTCTCGGTGGTATATGGTGGTTGGTTGCGAGCGGCTTAGCGATCACTTATCCACGCTCTCGTCCGTTATGGGAACACTCAAGCAGTGTACGCCACCTCTTTGGATTGCTGACGCTAGTGCCATTCTTTTGGAGTGTGCTGTTTTTGCGCGCTCATTCTTACCTCGCCGATCCTTTTTATGGCGCAAAACTTGTGCTCTTCGTCTGTTTTCTGGTTTGGGCCGCAGACAGCGGGGCCTATTTTGTGGGAAAAAGTCTAGGTAAACACAAAATGGCGCCCGCAGTCAGTCCCAATAAAACCATTGAAGGGTTAGTCGGTGGCGTGGTTACGGCTATGCTCGTAGGGTACTGGGTTGCTGAAGGGTTTGGCCTTCAATTTAGCTCTATGCCGGCAATGTTGTTGATTATTTTGCTGACCGTGGTGATTTCAGTGTTGGGCGATCTGGTCGAAAGTATGTTTAAACGTGTCTCTGGCATTAAAGACAGCAGCAATATCATACCGGGACATGGCGGCATTTTGGATCGAATTGATAGCCTGACGGCTGCTTTCCCAGTGTTTACACTTCTCTATTTCTTGTTCTAATCATCGGGCTGCCCAGGCAGCCTGATGCACAATAGCGGTTTTCACTATGCGTAAACTAACCATCTTAGGCGCCACCGGTTCGATTGGAGCCAGCACCCTTAAAGTGATTGCCCAAAATCCACAGCAGTTTTCGATTGTTGCTTTAGTTGCTGGGGGCAATGTGGCCAAAATGCACCTGCTTTGCCAGCAATGGCAACCTAAATATGCGGTGATGGCAACGGCTCAGGCGGCAGCCGAGTTGCAACAGTTACTAAAAAGTCATGCGATCCCCACTGAAGTCTTATACGGTGAACAAGCGATGTGCCAAGTCGCGGCGCTGGATGAAGTGGATACGGTCATGGCGGCGATTGTCGGTGCGGCGGGTTTGTTACCCACGATGGCGGCGGTGAAAGCGGGCAAACGAGTGTTGCTCGCCAATAAAGAGGCATTGGTCATGTCTGGCCAACTGTTTATTGATGCTGTGGCGCAATCGGGCGCGGAGTTAATGCCGGTTGATAGTGAGCATAATGCTATTTTTCAATGTTTACCGCGTGAGATCCAAACACAGCTTGGCCGCTGTGATTTATCGCAGCACGGTATTAGCCATATTTTACTGACGGGTTCAGGTGGTCCATTCCGTTACAGTGATCTCTCGATCCTAGAGAGTGTGACTCCCGAACAGGCGATTGCTCATCCTAACTGGTCGATGGGGCCTAAGATCTCCGTGGATTCGGCCACCATGATGAACAAAGGCCTCGAATACATTGAAGCCAAGTGGTTGTTTAATACATCGCGTGAACAGCTTAAGGTGTTGATTCACCCTCAATCCGTGATCCATTCTATGGTGCAATACCAAGATGGTTCAGTGATTGCGCAGTTGGGTGAGCCTGATATGGCAACCCCGATCTCCTATGCTATGGCTTATCCAGAACGAGTGACAGCCGGTGTACCAGCGCTTGATTTTACGCGTTTGCAGCAACTGACTTTTATGGATGTCGATTTTGCTCGTTACCCATGTTTGCAATTGGCTATGGATGCTTGTTTCCTTGGCCAACATGCGACGACCTCGCTCAATGCGGCGAATGAAGTCGCGGTTGACGCCTTTTTAAAACGGAAAATACGTTTCACTGACATCGCCGCGATCAATGATCAGGTATTGTCTAAGGTCTGTGCGACCAATACCGAGTTACATTGCCGTGACTTGGAAAGCCTGCTTGAGCTAGATACAATGGCCCGACATTTTGCCCACCAAGTATTGAAAGAGCGTCAACCATGAACGACATCTTATGGAACTTCATCGCCTTTATTGTTGCGCTAGGCATTTTAGTGGCAGTGCATGAATTTGGACATTTCTGGGTTGCCAGACGTTGCGGTGTAAAAGTCGAAAAATTCTCCATCGGTTTTGGTAAATCGATTTGGAAACGCATGGGGCGTGATGGCACCGAATATAGCCTATCTATGATCCCGCTTGGCGGTTACGTCAAAATGTTGGATGGACGGGTCGATGATGTACCTGCCGAACAACAGGCTATGGCGTTTGACAAGCAGTCGCTCTGGAAACGCTCGGCAATTGTGAGCGCAGGCCCTCTCTTCAATTTTCTGTTCGCTATCTTTGCCTATTGGCTGATGTTTATGATCGGTGTCCCAGCGGTCAAACCTGTGATTGGCGAAGTCACTCCATACTCGATTGCAGCTCAAGCGGGGCTTGAGCCGGGCATGGAGATTAAAGCGGTCTCTGGCGTGACTACCCCTGATTGGGAATCGGTGAATATGGGCTTGGTTGGTCATATTGGTGATGACAGTATGACGCTTACCGTTTCATCAGTAGAAGGCGTTGGGCTCGACGAAATCAAGACAATTAATCTGCGTGATTGGAACTTTGACCCAGAAACAGAGTCTGCTATGAGGGCGCTTGGCTTTAAGCCATTTACCCCTGAAATATCAAACCAATTGGTCAGTGTGGCAGCACAAGGTGCTGGTGAGCGATCAGGGTTGCAAGTGGGTGATATTCTTTTGCAAATCAATGGCCAAGCAATTGAACATTGGCAGCAAGTTGTGAATGCGATTCAAAACCATCCTAACGCGCCGCTCCCTGTCGTGGTTGAGCGCGCTGGGCAAAAAATCGAGCTCTCACTGACACCGGACAGTCGTGAACTTTCGCAAGGAAAAGTGATCGGCTTTGCGGGAATCGCACCAAAAGTCGCAGAATGGCCGCAAAGCTATCGATTTGAATTGCAATTTGGTGTATTTGAGTCGCTGAGCAAAGCAGTTGAAAAAAGTGGGCAAGTGATTGACCTGACGGTCAGTATGTTAAAAAAACTGCTAGTAGGGGATGTGGGGTTGAACAACCTTAGCGGCCCGATTTCTATTGCCAAAGGCGCAGGAACAACTGCGGACTATGGCTTTGTCTACTTTTTAGGTTTTTTAGCGTTGATCAGCATTAACCTTGGCATTATTAATTTGGTGCCACTGCCAATGTTGGATGGGGGTCATCTGCTGTTTTTCATGATTGAAGCGGTAATTCGTCGTCCGGTACCTGAAAAGGTTCAGGAAATGGGTTACCGGATTGGTGGTGCCATCATTTTCTCTTTAATGGCCGTTGCAATCTTTAACGATTTTACTCGCCTGTGATTGATAAACATTAGGCAAGAGTTGTAGTAAGGAAGAACTCAAAACAATATGGCGATGAAACAGATTCTGCTCGCGACATTACTTGCCACGAGCGTGTCGGCGAATGGTGCCGAAAAATTTGTGGTACAGGACATCCAGATTAATGGTCTGCAACGGGTGGCGTTAGGTGCTGCATTACTGAAAATGCCCGTTCGGGTTGGCGATAGTGTTGATTCACAAGATGTTGCTAACATTATCAAGGCGTTGTACACCTCCGGCAACTTTGAAGATGTCAAAGTGCTGCGTGATGGCAATACCTTGGTCGTTCAAGTGAAAGAGCGTCCAACGATTGCGAGCGTGTCATTCTCTGGCAATAAAGCGATCAAAGAAGAGCAGCTCAAACAAAACTTGGAAGCTTCTAATATCCGAGTGGGTGAGGCGCTCGATCGCACCACGCTAAGCAATATCGAAAAAGGCTTAGAAGATTTCTACTACAGCGTGGGTAAATACAACGCGACTGTGAAAGCGGTTGTGACACCACTGCCTCGTAATCGTGCGGACCTCAAGTTTGTCTTTACTGAGGGCGTGTCAGCCAAGATCCAGCAAATTAACTTCATTGGTAACCAAGTGTTTAGCGATGAAGAACTGCTGTCTCGTTTTAACCTCAATGTGGATGTGTCTTGGTGGAATTTCTTAGCCGATGATAAGTACAAGAAGCAGGTATTGGCGGGTGATATTGAAGCACTGCGTACCTACTATCTCGATCGTGGTTATTTGAAGTTTCAGGTCGATAGCACACAAGTCGCGATTTCTCCCGATAAAAAGGGTGTTTACATTACGCTCAACCTGAATGAGGGCGAGCCGTACACGGTGAGCAAAGTGCAGTTCCGTGGCGAACTGATGGGCAAAGAAGCTGAGTTCACCTCTCTCATTCCATTTGAAATCGGAGAAACCTACAATGGTTCTTCGGTGACAAGGCTTGAGGAAAGCGTCAAGAAAGTATTGGGTGAGGCGGGATATGCCTATCCTCAAGTGCGCACTATTCCTGAGTTTGATGATGAAAAGCAGCAAGTATCACTGGTGGTTCATGTTGAAGCGGGTAAACGTATTTATGTGCGTGATATTCGTTTTGTCGGCAATAACAGCACCCGTGATGAAGTGTTACGCCGTGAAATGCGTCAAATGGAAGGCTCGTGGCTGAATTCGAAAGATATTGAAACGGGTAAAACTCGTCTTAATCGTCTAGGCTTCTTTGAAACGGTAGAAGTACAAACTGTTCGAGTCCCCGGCAGCGAAGACCAAGTTGACTTAGTCTATAGCGTGAAAGAAGCGAACTCCGGCAGTGTTAACTTTGGTATCGGTTACGGCACGGAATCAGGTGTGAGTTTCCAAGTCGGTTTGAAGCAAGATAACTTCCTAGGCAGTGGTAATCTGGTTGGCATCAACGCGATGATCAACGATTATCAGAAAAACCTGACCTTGGAATACCGAGACCCCTACTGGAACCTTGATGGTGTCAGTTTGGGTGGTAAAGTTTTCTACAACCAGTTTGAAGCCTCTGAAGCGGGTATCGTTGACTATACCAACGAAAGCTACGGGATGAATCTCACTTGGGGTTTCCCATTTGATGAATTGAATCGTGTCGAGTTCGGGGTTGGATATACCCACAATAAACTGGGTAACCTAACACCATACTTACAGGTGGAAAAATTCCTTGCGGCGCAGTCGAATAATATCGATTCAGAAGGCAACCTGTTAACCAACGATTTTGATTTCAACCTGTCATGGACGCGCAATAACCTAAACAGCAGTTATTTCCCGACAGCAGGTAACCATCAACGTGCTTCGTACAAAATGACCGTGCCGGGCTCTGATGCTCAGTACTTCAAGCTGCAATACGATGTGCGCCAATACTTCCCGTTAACCAAAAAGCATGAGTTTACCCTGCTACTGCGTGGACGTTTAGGTTATGGGAATGGCTACGGCCAAACCGATGGAAAAGATAACTTGTTCCCATTTTATGAGAACTTCTATGCGGGCGGCTTTACCTCATTACGTGGTTTTGGGTCAAACTCTGCAGGTCCTAAAGCGGTGTACCGTGATTATTCCGGTTCAAATAATGGCTCTGATACAGCGACGGATGACTCTGTGGGTGGCAACGCTATCGCATTGGCGAGCGTGGAACTGATTGTGCCAACTCCATTTGCTTCGGATGAAGTACGCAATCAAATTCGTACCAGCATTTTCTACGATATGGCGAGCGTGTGGGATACCGAGTTCGATTATCGTAATCATGCAGCCTATGGCGACCAGTATTACTACGACTACTCAGATCCAACGAAGTATCGCTCATCTTACGGCGTTGCTTTGCAGTGGGTTTCACCAATGGGACCTCTGGTATTCTCACTGGCTAAACCTATTAAAATTTATGAGGGTGACAATGAGGAATTCTTCACCTTCACTATCGGAAGAACCTTCTAGGAGAGGAACATATTTTGAAAAACATGATCAAAGCAGCCGGTCTTGGCCTAATTATTCTTAGCTCATCTATGGTGGCTAATGCGGCTGATGCAGCGCAGAAAATTGGCTACATCAATACTGCGCAGGTGTTCCAAGCCTTGCCTCAGCGCGAAGTCGTTTTGCAAAAAATGCAAGAAGAGTTCAAAGATAAAGCGGCTGAACTGCAAGCGATTCAAGCCGATGCAAAAAACCAAAATTAGAAAAAGCTCAAGCGTGATGGTCAGTTGATGGGGCAAGACGAGATTGAAAAACTGCGTATTGAAATTGGCCAACTAGACAGCAAATTCAAAATTAAATCTCAGGCACTTGAGCAAGCTTCAGCCCGTCGCGAAGCCGAAGAGAAGCAAAAACTGTTCAAAGTCATTCAAGATGCAGTTAAGAAAGTCGCAGAGAAAGAAGGCTACGACATTGTGATTGATACTAGCGCAATGCAATACGGCAAGCCTGAGCACAATCTGTCTGAAAAAGTGATTAAAGCCATTAAATAATCGAACATTATGACTACATTAACTTTAGCCGAATTGGCTACTATCACCGGGGGGGAGTTACACGGTGATCCAACCGCACTGGTTAGTGCGGTTGCGCCTATGGATAAGGCACAGCTTGGGAATGTGACATTTCTGTCTAACCCTAAATACAGTAAGCACTTAAGTGAGTGTAAAGCCACCGTCATCATGGTTAAAGCCAGTGAGCGTGAACTTTGCCCGGGCAATGCTTTAGTCGTTGCCGATCCTTATGTGGCTTTTGCTAAAGTGACTCAGGCGTTAGATTCTACCCCTGCACCTGCACATGGTATTGCTCCTAGTGCGGTGGTTGCTGAAGATGCGAAGTTAGGTAGTAACGTTTCGATTGGTGCCAATGCCGTGATTGAGTCAGGCGTACAGCTTGGTGATAACGTGGTGGTTGGCGCGGGTTGTTTTATTGGTAAGCAGGCGCGTTTGGGTGATAACACCAAACTCTGGGCCAATGTCACCGTCTATCATAAGGTGGAAATTGGTTCAGACTGCTTAATTCAATCGGGTACTGTGATTGGCGCTGACGGTTTTGGTTACGCGAATGAACGTGGCGAATGGATCAAAATTCCTCAGTTGGGTTCCGTTCGTATTGGTGATCGTGTAGAAATCGGTGCTTGCACCACCATCGATCGCGGTGCGTTGGATGACACGGTGATTGAAGATAACGTGATTATCGATAACCAACTGCAAATCGCGCATAACGTGCACATCGGATATGGTAGTGCGCTTGCGGGTGGTACCATTATCGCCGGCAGCACACGTATCGGTAAGTACTGTATTATAGGTGGCGCTAGCGTGATTAACGGCCATATCGAGATTGCCGATGGTGTCACCATCACCGGCATGGGAATGGTGATGCGCAGCATTGAGGAAAAGGGGATGTACTCTTCTGGTATTCCTCTGCAAACCAATAAAGAGTGGCGCAAAACCGCTGCCCGAGTACACCGCATTGAAGATATGCATAAGCGACTGAAAGCTCTAGAAAAACAGCTTGAGCAATCAGACACTGAGCAGCCTGATAATTCACAAGCGTAATTGGCTGACACCAAAGGCTCGCATCTTGCGAGTCTTTTCGCTGTTGGGTATCCCCTTATTTATTTTTACACAAACAGGATGATGACTTTGACTACTGACAAGAAAACGATGAACATCACTGAAATTCAATCGCTTCTTCCGCACCGCTATCCATTTTTGCTGATCGATCGCGTGACCGATTATGAAGAAGGCAAGTACCTGATTGGTTTGAAAAATGTTTCAGTGAACGAGCCTCAGTTTACCGGTCATTTTCCACAACTGCCGGTTTTCCCCGGCGTACTGATTTTAGAAGCCATGGCGCAAGCTACTGGCTTGTTGGCGTTTAAAACCTTTGGTGCGCCAAAAGAAAATGAACTGTACTACTTCGCAAGCATTGATGAAGCGAAGTTCCGTAAGCCAGTTACCCCAGGCGATCAACTGATGATTGAAGTTGAATTTCTAAAAGAGCGCCGCGGTATTGCACTGTTTAACGGTGTTGCCAGAGTCGATGGTGATGTCGTTTGCTCTGCTCAACTTAAATGCGCACGTCGAGAGTTTTAAGATGATTCACGAAACTGCACAAATTCACCCAACTTCTGTAGTGGAAGACGGTGCCATTATTGGCGCTAACGTAAAAATTGGCCCTTTTTGTTATGTGGACGGCAAGGTGGAGATCGGTGAAGGCACCGAGCTTATGTCTCATGTTGTGGTCAAAGGTCCAACGAAAATCGGTTGTTTCAACCGTATTTTCCAGTTCGCTTCGATTGGTGAAGCGTGTCAGGACCTGAAATACGCAGGTGAAGATACTCAACTCATCATTGGCGATCGCAATACCATTCGTGAAAGCGTGACGATGCACCGTGGTACGGTACAAGACAAAGGCATCACTATCGTGGGTAGCGACAACCTATTTATGATCAATGCTCACGTTGCACATGACTGTGTGATTGGCGATCGCTGTATTTTTGCCAATAACGCCACGTTGGCGGGCCACGTCAAAGTGGGCAACCAAGCGATTGTCGGCGGCATGTCTGCTATCCATCAGTTCTGCCATATTGGTGACCATTGTATGCTAGGCGGCGGTTCCATCGTGGTACAAGATGTGCCACCGTATGTCATGGCGCAAGGTAACCACTGTGCACCTTTCGGTATTAACGTGGAAGGCTTAAAGCGTCGTGGCTTTGAAAAGGCCGAAATCCATGCGATTCGCCGTGCGTACAAATCGCTGTACCGCAATGGCTTGACGCTAGAAGCCGCAAAAGCCGAAATTGCTCAAGAAGCAGAACAGTTCCCAAGTGTGAAAGTGTTCCTCGATTTTCTTGAGAAATCCGAGCGCGGCATCATCCGCTGATCGGTTGATGCTCATTCACTTACTCAGTGCAGTGAATTGACGGATAAATTGAAAGATCGCTGCGACTCTCAGCGATCTTTT
This sequence comes from Vibrio metoecus, assembly GCF_000696385.1. GTDB lineage: Bacteria > Pseudomonadota > Gammaproteobacteria > Enterobacterales > Vibrionaceae > Vibrio > Vibrio metoecus. Next base: position 266,833 of record NZ_JJMN01000070.1, read on the forward strand.
GCATTTTTAGCCTCTGCTGACTTGCAGTCCAGAGAAGAGTCTCTTTCAACGGTGGAGAAATAGGGTGAACAGACCATTACGGATTGGCATCGTGGTAGGCGAACTTTCAGGTGATACCTTAGGTGAAGGTTTCATTAAGGCGGTGCGTACACGTTACCCCGATGCGGAATTTGTCGGTATCGGTGGACCGAAGATGATCGAGCTTGGCTGTGAGTCTCTGTTTGATATGGAAGAGCTTGCCGTCATGGGGCTGGTCGAAGTGCTTGGGCGTTTACCGCGTTTGTTGAAAGTGAAAGCCGAACTGGTCAAATATTTCACAGCCAATCCGCCAGATGTATTTGTTGGCATTGATGCCCCTGATTTTAACTTGCGCCTTGAACTGAGCCTTAAACAAGCTGGGATCAAAACCGTACATTATGTCAGCCCATCGGTCTGGGCATGGCGACAAAATCGTATTCATGGCATCGCCGCTGCCACCCATCTGGTACTGGCTTTTCTGCCGTTTGAGAAAGCGTTTTACGACAAATTCAATGTACCTTGTGAGTTTATCGGTCACACCTTAGCGGACTCCATTCCATTAGAGTCCGATAAGTTAGCCGCTCGCCAACTGCTTGGTCTGGATGAGCAGCGCCACTGGTTAGCCGTTTTGCCAGGCAGTCGTGGTGGTGAGATGAAAATGCTCGCCGAACCGTTTATTAAAACTTGCCAACAGTTGCAGACTCGCTATCCAGAATTGGGCTTTGTTGTCGCGTTAGTGAATGCTAAACGCCGCGCACAATTTGAAGAAGCATGGAAACGAGTTGCTCCAGAACTTAACTTTGTGTTGGTGGATGATACCGCGCGCAATGTGATTACGGCATCCGATGCCGTCATGTTGGCTTCCGGAACCGTAGCGCTGGAATGCATGTTAATTAAGCGTCCTATGGTGGTGGGCTACCGCGTGAATGTGTTTACGGCATTTTTGGCTAAACACTTGCTGAAAACGCCTTATGTTTCTTTGCCGAATATTCTGGCAGGTGAAGAGTTGGTGAAAGAGCTGCTGCAAGATAATTGCACGGTCGATAATCTTTGCCATGAAGTGAGCCGTTTGCTCGACAGTGATAACCAAGCGTTGATGAGTAAATTTACTGAAATGCATCAATGGATCCGTAAAGATGCGGATCAGCAAGCGGCGCAAGCTGTACTGCATTTGATTAAGAAATAAAATTAATAAGATTGAGAACATACCATGGCGAAGAAACCAAGCATTGAGCTGCCTCCCTTTGAGATTCCTGCAGGTTATGCCTTGATTGCTGGAGTGGATGAAGTCGGGCGCGGTCCATTGGTGGGGGATGTCGTCACGGCGGCGGTGATCCTTGACCCTAATCGGCCGATTATGGGCTTGAATGATTCCAAAAAGCTCAGTGAGAAAAAACGCTTAGCCCTGTTTCCTGAGATTCAGGAAAAAGCCTTAGCTTGGGCGGTGGGGCGCTGTTCACCACAAGAAATTGATGAGCTGAACATCTTCCAAGCCACCATGGTCGCCATGCAGCGCGCGGTGGCCGGATTGGCGGTTCAACCCGATTTGGTGTTGGTGGATGGGAATAAAGTGCCTCAACTGCCGATGGAAGCACAAGCCGTGGTTAAAGGCGATCTGCGTGTCGCGCAAATCAGTGCCGCTTCGATTATTGCCAAAGTGATCCGCGACCAAGAGATGGAAGTGCTGGATAAGCAATATCCTCAGTTTGGATTCGCCAAGCACAAAGGCTACCCAACCGCCGCGCATTTTGCTGCCATTGAGCAGCATGGGGTGATTGAGCAGCACCGTAAAAGTTTTGGCCCAGTAAAACGTGCTCTTGGTATAGAATAGAGCGCAATTGCGTTTCCTAAGATTTGGATACTCCTTGCATGTCAGACCCAAAGTTCATCCACTTACGTATACACAGTGATTTCTCTATGGTGGATGGTTTGTCCAAAGTCCCGCCATTGGTGAAAAAAGTGGCGGCAATGGGCATGCCCGCAATGGCCTTGACCGATTTCACCAACCTGTGTGGCTTGGTGAAGTTTTACAGCACCGCGCATAACTGCGGGGTTAAGCCGATCATTGGTGCCGACTTTACTTTGCAATCGGAAGAGTTCGGTGATGAGCTGACCAAACTGACCTTGCTTGCTAAAAACAATGTCGGTTACAAAAACCTCACCTTATTGATTTCTAAAGCCTATTTGCGTGGCCATGTCCAGCATCAACCTGTGATTGATAAAGCGTGGTTGGTCGAGCATGCCGAAGGGCTGATTGTGCTCTCGGGAGGCAAAAGTGGCGAAGTGGGGCGCGCATTACTCAAAGGCAACCAACAACAAGTAGAAAGATGCATTGAGTTTTACCAAACTCACTTTGCCGATCATTTCTATCTAGAGCTTATTCGCACTGGTCGTGCCGATGAAGAGAGCTACTTACACTTTGCGCTGGATGTGGCAGAGCAGTACGATTTGCCCGTCGTGGCAACCAACGAAGTGGTGTTCATCACTGAAGAGTCGTTTGAAGCCCATGAAATCCGAGTCGCGATTCACGATGGATATACGCTGGAAGATCCACGTCGCCCGAAAAATTACAGCCCGAAGCAGTATCTGCGCAGCGAAGCGGAGATGTGTGAGCTGTTTGCGGACATTCCAGAAGCGTTAGCCAACAGTGTCGAGATTGCCAAACGTTGTAACGTGACCGTACGTTTGGGCGAATATTTCCTACCTAACTTCCCAACGGGCGGGATGGCGATTGAAGATTTCCTAGTGATGAAATCTCGCGAAGGGTTGGAAGAGCGACTCGAATTTCTTTTCCCAGATCCAGAAGTTCGTGCCAAGCGCCGCCCTGAATACGATGACCGGCTGCAAGTTGAGCTCGATGTGATTAACCAGATGGGCTTTCCCGGATACTTCTTGATCGTGATGGAGTTTATCCAGTGGTCAAAAGATAACGATATTCCAGTAGGGCCGGGACGGGGCTCGGGTGCGGGTTCGTTAGTCGCGTACGCACTGAAAATCACCGACCTTGATCCGCTGGAATACGATCTGCTGTTCGAGCGTTTCTTGAACCCAGAGCGGGTCTCCATGCCCGACTTCGATGTCGATTTCTGTATGGATAAGCGTGACCAAGTGATTGATCACGTAGCGGAAATGTATGGTCGTGATGCGGTATCACAAATCATCACCTTCGGTACCATGGCCGCCAAAGCGGTGATTCGCGATGTGGGGCGTGTGCTTGGTCATCCGTTCGGTTTTGTTGATCGCATTTCCAAATTAGTGCCACCCGATCCGGGCATGACGCTCGAGAAAGCCTTTATCGCCGAGCCTGCACTGCAAGAGCTGTATGACGCGGATGAAGAAGTCAAAGAGCTGATCGACAAGTGTCGAATTCTGGAAGGTTGTACCCGTAACGCTGGTAAACACGCTGGGGGCGTGGTGATTTCGCCCACTGCCATCACTGACTTTGCGCCGATTTACTGTGATGCGGAAGGCAACTTCCCGGTTACTCAGTTCGATAAGAACGATGTGGAAACTGCCGGTCTGGTCAAATTTGACTTCTTGGGGCTGCGTACCCTTACCATTATTGACTGGGCTTTGGGCTTAGTGAACCCGCGTTTGAAAAAGGCGGGCAAACCCCCCGTGCGGATTGAAGCGATCCCGCTCGACGATGCGCGCTCTTTCCGTAACCTACAAGATGCCAAAACCACCGCGGTATTCCAGCTTGAATCGCGCGGCATGAAAGAGCTGATTAAGCGACTACAACCTGACTGTTTTGAAGACATCATCGCTCTGGTGGCGCTGTTTCGTCCGGGGCCGTTGCAATCGGGCATGGTGGATAACTTTATCGACCGTAAGCATGGTCGTGAAGCCATCTCGTATCCTGATGAAAAATGGCAACATGAGTCACTCAAAGAGATCCTAGAACCGACCTACGGCATCATCCTCTATCAAGAACAGGTGATGCAGATCGCGCAGGTACTGTCGGGTTACACCTTGGGTGGGGCAGACATGCTGCGCCGTGCAATGGGTAAAAAAAAGCCAGAAGAGATGGCTAAGCAGCGCGCCGTGTTCCAAGAAGGGGCGGAGAAAAATGGCGTCGATGGTGAGTTGGCGATGAAAATCTTCGATCTGGTGGAAAAATTCGCCGGATACGGATTTAACAAATCGCACTCTGCCGCTTATGCGCTGGTTTCCTACCAAACCTTATGGTTGAAAACCCACTATCCAGCCGAGTTTATGGCGGCGGTAATGACCGCAGACATGGACAACACGGAAAAAGTGGTTGGCCTAGTGGATGAGTGTAAAAACATGGGATTGACCGTGTTGCCACCGGACATTAACTCGGGTCTTTATCGCTTTAACGTCGATGACAACGGCGCGATTGTTTATGGTATTGGCGCAATTAAAGGGGTGGGTGAAGGTCCGATTGAAGCGATTTTGGAAGCGCGCAACAAAGGGGGATATTTCAAAGATCTGTTTGATTTCTGTGCGCGGATTGATCTGAAAAAGGTCAACAAACGGGTAATTGAAAAACTGATCTTGGCTGGCGCGCTGGATAGATTAGGACCACATCGCGCAGCCATGATGGCCTCAGTGGATGATGCGGTGCGTGCAGCAAGCCAACATCACCAAGCGGAAGCGTTTGGACAAGCGGATATGTTCGGTGTGCTCACGGATGCGCCAGAAGAAGTCGAGCAGAAATACACGCAAGTGCCAGAATGGCCAGAAAAAGTGCGTTTGGAAGGGGAGCGCGAGACGCTTGGGCTCTATCTCACCGGCCATCCGGTGGATGAATACCTGAAAGAGCTCACCAAATACACCAGTTGCCGTTTGAATGAAGCCGCGCCAACCCGGCGTGATCAATCCTTAACCGTTGCCGGATTGGTGATTGCAGCGCGGGTGATGACCACCAAACGTGGCACGCGAATTGGTTTAATGACTTTAGATGACCGCTCGGGCCGTATGGAAGTGATGCTTTACTCGGAAGCACTCGATCGGTATGCAGAATGGTTAGAAAAAGATAAAATTCTGGTGGTTTCCGGACAGGTCAGCTTTGATGACTTCAATGGCGGACTTAAAATGTCGGCGCGCGAGGTCATGGACTTGGGCAGCGCGCGTGAAAAATTTGCCCGCGGTTTATCGATCTCGATTTTACAGTCGCAGATTGATCAACAATTTTTTGAGCGTTTTAGTCACATACTGGAACCTCACCGCGCAGGAACCGTACCTGTCAATGTATACTACCAGCGCCCTGATGCGCGAGCGCGCCTGACGTTAGGCACAGAGTGGCGAGTCACGCCAAGCGATACATTGTTAGACGAATTAAAGCAGCTACTTGGTAATGATCAGGTAGAACTCGAATTTAACTAAAATTCAGCCAGTGCGCACTGAGGGTGGCATGGCTGAGTCACAAAGGATCGATAGATGAGCCTCAATTTTCTTGATTTTGAAAAACCGATTGTCGAACTGGAAACGAAAATTCAGGCGCTGCGTGATATGTCTCGTCACAGCACAAGCGCATCCGTAGATCTGGATAAAGAGCTAGAACAGCTTGAGAAGAAAAGCCTTGAGCTGAAAAAGAAAATTTTCAGTGACTTAGGTGCGTGGCAAGTGGCGCAATTGGCGCGTCATCCGCAGCGTCCTTACACGCTGGATTACCTCAATCACATCTTTACTGAGTTTGATGAACTGGCTGGTGATCGTGCCTACGCTGACGACAAAGCGATTGTGGGCGGTATTGCACGTCTTGATGGCCGTGCGGTCATGGTGATTGGTCACCAGAAGGGGCGTGAAACCCGTGAAAAAGTAAAACGTAACTTCGGGATGCCAAAGCCTGAAGGCTACCGTAAAGCGCTGCGCTTGATGGAAATGGCCGAGCGTTTCAACATGCCGATCATTACTTTTATTGATACAGCGGGTGCATACCCTGGTGTGGGTGCGGAAGAGCGTGGTCAGTCGGAAGCGATCGCTAAAAACCTTAAAGTGATGTCAGGCTTGAAAGTCCCCGTGATTTGTAACGTGGTAGGCGAAGGCGGTTCTGGCGGTGCGTTAGCGATTGGGGTGGGTGACTACGTGAACATGTTGCAATTTTCTACCTACTCAGTGATTTCACCAGAAGGTTGCGCATCTATCCTATGGCGTGATTCTGATAAAGCACCTCAAGCGGCAGAAGCGATGGGTTTGATTGCTCCACGTTTGAAAGAGCTGGAATTGATCGATGAAATCATCGAAGAACCACTCGGTGGCGCGCATCGAGACCATAAACAAACTGCGCAAAATGTAAAAGCAACATTGCTACGTCAGCTGGCGGATCTCGATGCACTGGATCACGAAAACTTGCTAGAGCGCCGTTATCAACGTTTGATGAACTACGGTTACTGTTGATTATTTCATCGCGCAGTGGCGGTGGAATATCCACATATAGAAAGGGTTGGCTTAGGTCAGCCCTTTGGCTTTTCTGGGCTCAAGGGGTAAACTTGAGTCACTTTTCTTTACTCTCTGTGGTCTATGGACGATCTCTATCTCCACTTTGTGCAGCAATTAGCTCGCCACCCTTTTCGCAAACTTCTTCTCGCACTGAGCGGCGGTGTTGATTCGCGTGTGCTGCTTGCCCTTTTGGCCCGTGGACGCGATGAGTTTGGCTGGGATGTGGCCGCGGTTCATGTTCATCATGGGTTGAGCCCGAATGCCGATCAGTGGGCGCAGCATTGCCAACTCTGTTGCCGTGAAGTCGGAATGGCATGTCAAATCGAATATGTGCAGCTGGATTTAGCAAGTGGTGAAAGCATTGAAAAAATGGCGCGTGAAGCGCGTTATCAAGCACTATCTCAGCATGTGGGTTCAGACACTCTTCTATTGCTTGGCCAGCATGCGGATGATCAACTCGAAACCTTTTTGCTCGCGTTAAAGCGCGGCAGTGGCCCGAAAGGGCTGGCCGCAATGGCAGCGTATTCTCCTTTTGCTGAGGGGCATTTACTTCGTCCTCTGTTAACCGTTTCGCGTCAACACATTGAAGCCTATGCCAAGCAGCACAAACTCACTTGGGTAACGGATGAAAGTAATGCCGATACCCGCTATGAGCGCAATTTTCTGCGTCATCAGGTGACCCCTGTGCTTGCCGAGCGCTGGCCGAGTATTCACCAAGCGGTGCAGCGTAGTGCTGAGCTGTGTGCAGAACAAGAAGCACTGCTGCAAGAACTTTTGGCGGAAGCGTTAAAAAGAGCGATTAGTGCTGAGGGAGGATTAGTGATCTCCGCTCTTGTTGAGAGTAGTGATGTGATGCGGCGGCAGCTTATCCGAGCTTGGTTTGCGCATCACCGACTACCGATGCCGAGTCGTCAGCACACGGAACGTATTTGGTGTGAAGTGGCGCTGGCGAGTGAGGATGCTAATCCAAAAATAAAGCTCAATAGCATTGAGGTTCGCCGTTTCCAACAGTGTTTATATCTCGTACTGCCAGAAATTGATCTCTCAGGTTGGCGCAGTACGTTAGTGCCTGAGCAACTTTTGCTCTTGCCGCAAGGTTTAGGCCATCTTCAGTTAAGCATTAAGGCGAGTGGAAATATCAAGTGGCCCGATGACCCCAGCCAATTATGGATTAGTTTTGATCCGCAAGGGCTAGAAGCTTGTCCGGTAGGACGTAGCGGTTCGCGTAAGTTAAAGAAACTGTTTCAAGAATATGGTGTGCCGAGTTGGCTGCGGCGACAAATCCCCATCCTCATGTACCAAGATCGAGTGGTCTGTGTCGCGGATTTATTCGTAGATCGTGATTGGAGTGGGCAAGATTGTGAGTTGGTTTGGTTCAAATCTTCCGATTCTGTGCCAAAATAAATTCATAACTACCGATAATCTATAGGGATAATGAGATGGGGAAATCAATCAACAAAATGACAATGGCACTCGTTCTCGGTGGAAGCTTATTGTCAGGCTCCGTGTTGGCAGGAGATGTGGCCGCAGGGCAAGCTAAGGCTGCGATTTGTGCCGCTTGCCATGGTATGGATGGAATAGCGGTGATTCCGGGTTATCCAAATTTGAAAGGCCAGAATGAGCAATACATTACCACCTCGATCAAAGCGTATAAAAACAAAGAGCGTAATGGTGGCCTCGCCGTTGTTATGCAAGCGCAAGCCATGCTGTTGAGTGACGATGATATTGCCAACTTAGCGGCCTATTATTCTAGCCTGAAGTAAGTACGAGTTTTGTTGAATGCCCAGGCTTTGCTTGGGCTTTTTATTGATTGTTATCGGTTGCTGGCAGATAATGCCGTCACTGACCGTCGTTTAAGGGATGAACATGAAAAAAATCGAAGCCATCATTAAGCCATTTAAACTCGATGATGTCCGCGAGGCATTGGCCGAAGTCGGCATTACAGGTATGACCGTGTCTGAAGTCAAAGGATTTGGCCGTCAGAAAGGACACACTGAACTGTACCGCGGTGCCGAGTATATGGTCGATTTCCTGCCTAAAGTGAAGCTAGAAATTGTCGTGACCGATGATGTGGCTGATCGCTGTGTCGATACGATTATTGAAACGGCTCAAACCGGAAAAATCGGTGATGGTAAGATCTTTATCACTAGTGTTGAACGTGTTGTGCGTATTCGTACTGGTGAAGAAGATGAGGATGCGATTTAAGCATTGATCACCATTTTGATCGTATTAACAATAAGGAGCTGAGGCTCCTTATTTTGTTTTGAGGAGGCGTTGATGAAAAAACGTTACTGGGCGATACCGCTATTGTTTGTGGCGTTAGCTATAACGGCATTTTTCTCCATTTTTACCATACCCAGTCAGCCTGAGCTGATCACCATTGGTCACAATCAGCAAGGAGAACCTCTGCTGTGTTACCAAAATCCGCATGCACCAGTTTTAGATAAATCACGACAAATCAACCTATTGGTGTGGAATCTCTACAAACAGAATCGTCCCACTTGGCAAACCGAGCTCTCTTTGCTCAGCGCATCTCAACAATTATTGCTGTTACAAGAAGCGAATATGAATAAGGGGTTGAAACAGTGGATTAACGAGGATGGCTGGGATGGTACTCAAACACGCGCGTTTGAAGCTTTCGGGGAGGCGGCTGGAGTCATCAATCTTGCGAAAGTGATGCCGATGATGGCGTGCGCTTACACACAAGTCGAACCTTGGTTACGGTTGCCGAAATCAGGTATTTATGCTCGTTACCGACTAAGTAATCAGCAAGAGTTGGCGGTGGTGAATTTGCATGCTGTCAACTTTACCTATGGCACACAAGAGTATCAACAACAGCTGACGGCGCTATTTGAAGAGTTACGTTCGTTTTCAGGTCCTGTCATTGTGGCGGGGGATTTTAACAGCTGGAGCGAGGCTAGAATGGCGTTAGTGAGTGCTAACTTGGCGTCAATCGGCTTACAAGAAGTCGCTTTTGACCCCGACCACCGTACCACGTTTATTACTGGCTTGCCGTTGGATCATGTGTTTTATCGTGGCCTTGTTTTGAAAAAAGCAGAAGCGCCCAAATCGGACGCTTCTGACCATAATCCATTGTTGGTGAGCTTTCAGTTAATCGACTAAGATCAGCGCTCCGGCACGGGTTATGCGCTGAATTTAGTCACATCCACGTACAGTTTTAGCTGTTGGCCGGGTTTGAGATACTTATTGCTCTTTAACGTATTCCATTTAACGATGTCTGTCGTTTTCACTTTGAACTTGCTGGCAATACTACTCAATGAGTCACCTGAACGGACTTTGTACGTCACCGTGCGAATCACTCCGGTCGGCTTGGTATCTTTCCATACCACCAATTTTTGCCCTTTACGCAGCGCGTCTTTAGGTGCCATGCCATTCCATTTCGCGAGCGATTGGTAAGATACGTTATACTGCTTAGCGATGGTCCACAGACTTTCACCAGTGTTGACCGTATGAGTCACCTGATATTGCCCACGAGGCACGGACTGTGTTTTCGCCAGACGATTGCTCACACTCAGTGCATAGGCTTTCTCATCTTTCACTGACGTTGGAACAAACAGATAGCTACCAATCCGGATTTGGTTGTTAGCGATTTGGTTCGCCGCTTTGATGACTTTCGTGGTGGTATTGTATTTATCGGCAATCGTACTGAGCGTATCGCCAGATTTGACCTTATAGCGAACCACTTTGACGCCTTTGCCTCGATTTTCCTCAATTGCCGCATTAAAGCGCTCGACTTTTTCGACCGGCAGTAATAACTGATGAGGTCCATTCGGAGCCGTCGCCCATTGGTTATAGGCTGGGTTTAAGCTTTGTAGTTCTTTTACCGTCATGCCTGCGTATTGCGCTGCGATGGCAAGATCCAGCTGTTCTTTCGGATCGACCATGGATAGCACTTGGCGGTTTTCTATCGTCGGGATAGAGATGCCGTATTTTTCCTGATTCGCGATCACATCAGCTAGCGCCATCAGTTTTGGTACGTAGCTACTGGTCTCTTTAGGTAAATCCAGCGAGAAAAAGTCGATAGGTTTTCCGGCTTTTTGGTTGGCTTTAATTGCTCTCGCAACACGCCCTTCGCCACTGTTATAAGCGGCAATCGCGTGGTACCAATCCCCATTAAAGTGTTGGCTCAGTACTGTCATGTAATCGAGTGCTGCATCGGTAGCGGCTGAAACATCGCGGCGACCGTCATACCAGAAATTTTGTTTTAGGCCGTAGCGTTTCCCCGTTGCTGAAACAAATTGCCATAAGCCCGCGGCACTTCCATGAGAGTAGGCAAAGGGGTCAAAGGAGCTTTCTACAATCGGCAGCAGCACCAGTTCCATCGGTAGGCCACGTTGCTCGACTTTTTCGGTGATCAGATACAAAAAAGGTTCGGCACGGCTGGCAATGGCTTGCAGGTGACCTGGGTTTTTGATGAACCATTCACGATAAGTATCTACGCTCGGATCTTTCGGTATTCCGAGTTTTAATTGCATAGCAATGCGTTGCCATACATCGTCTTGTTCTTGTGGGGAAAGCTCCACATACTCTTCTTCTGCGCTCTCGGTTGCTTCTGCTGGGAGCGTGGTCATGGTTTGTGGTTTACGCTTCTTTTTAACCTTAACAGATTGAGTGGGCGGGTTTACCGCCTGATCATCTGATGTGGTTGTATCCACAGGTTGGGGGGCTTGACAGCCGACGAGCAGCAATGCCAATACCCAACTGAATTTAACTCGCATGTAACACAGCCTTTATTCTTCATGGCTGCTGATAATACTTGCCACTTTGTCTTGGTGACAAGCGACAAAAGTCAAAATTCATTCTTCCATTCACGTAATGCAGTAAATATTGTGAGCGGATCCAGAGTTGACACTCGGTTAGCAACAGAGCGAATGACACTCGGCTCTTGTGTCCGTAAGAACGGATTTATCCATTTCTCACGTCCCAGTGTGGTGGGTAGCGTGGGGTGATTTTGAGCGCGTAAACGACTCACTTCATCGCGATAAATATGCAATTGTTCGTTTTCTGGCTCAACCGCGAGCGCAAAAGAAAGGTTGGAAGCGGTGTATTCGTGCGCGCTGTAAACTTGGGTTTCTTCAGGCAAGGAAAGGAGTTTGTTGAGTGAGGAAAACATTTGTTCCATCGTTCCTTCAAACACACGGCCACAACCTGCGGAAAAAAGGACATCTCCACAAAATAACTTGCCATCACCGACATAACCAATATGCCCTAAGGTGTGTCCCGGCAGACCGAGTACCATAAAGCGCTCATCAAACAGTTCGATTTGGTCGCCATCTTCTACCGGATGCGTCAAGGTAGGGATGGGTTCTTGTGCAGGCCCGACAACGTGGGTGTTCGGAAATTGATGGACCAATTCGGCTACGCCACCAATATGATCATGATGATGATGGGTAATGAGGATGGCCTTTAAGTTCAAATCATGTTGTTTGAGGTAGGCAAGAACAGGTTCAGCGTTGCCCGGATCGACAACAGCACAATCGCGATCGCTATTTTGGATCAGCCAGATGTAATTGTCGTTAAATGCGGGTATGCTTTTGATCTGTAACATGAGTTGTCTCCGGTTACTTTGATGAAGCGGGTGAGCAATGAAACCAGCACGCAGTGATAAAGCGCTTGAAAATCCACACTCATGGTCGCAACTAAAAAAATAGGCCAGTGGGTGAGTGAATCCATCCAGACCCGTTTAGATGAATGGTGTCCAAAACTTTTTGGCTACCATATGTTAAAGCTCGGCGGTCTGAGCTGTGAGCTTGCCAGTTGTACTTGCAATATTCAACACCAAGTGCATCTTGACCTTAAAAATCCTCTGCATACAGTGATTGCCGATAAGTACGAACTGCCATTTTTAGAAAAGAGTATTGATGTGGCGATTTTGGCGCATCAGTTGGATTACAGTAACGACCCTCACCGTTTATTACGAGAAGTTGACCGCGTGTTGATTGACGATGGCTATGTCATTATCACCGGTTTTAACCCGATCAGTTTTATTGGTTTAGCCAGTTTGATGCCGTGGCGCAAGAATAATTTGCCATGGAGTGGGCGCATGTTTACGCCTAATCGCATCAAGGATTGGTTAGGCGTACTCAATTACCAAGTGATTGCTTGTGATCACTATGCCCTGTTTCCGATGCAGAAATACCGCCCATTTTGGACTTGGTTAGAGAATGGTCTTGGAGAATCTAGCACGGCATTCGGCAGTCTTTACTTTATTGTGGCACGGAAACGAACCTGCCCATTGAAGCCGATTCGTTCTAAGTGGCGTTTAAAGCGACGTCTCTCGCCTGTTGGCGTTAATTATCGAGTGAACAGTAAACCGCAGTCATAGTGGCACTTCTGCGGTTTTGGGGCGTTTATTGAGGTTATTTGGTGTCTGGTTGGTAACCCGTATCCTCTTCGGTGGGGTTTTCTGCTGCTTGTCGAGCTAGCTCATCACACATTTCATTTTCACGATGGCCTGCATGGCCTTTAACCCAGCGCCATTCGACTTGATGACGTGCCGTTTCACGATCTAATGCTTGCCACAGATCGGCATTTTTAACCGGTTTTTTGTCAGCAGTTTTCCACCCACGCAGCTTCCAGTTATGGATCCACTGGGTAATGCCTTGACGAACGTATTGGCTGTCGGTGGTGAGGATAACATGGCAGGGCTCTTTGAGTGCTTGTAATGCCATGACGGCGGCGAGCATTTCCATCCGGTTATTGGTGGTGAGACGATAGCCGCGAGCCAGTGTTTTTTCGACTTGCTTATAGCGCATCACCACGCCATAACCACCAGGGCCTGGATTACCGAGGCAAGATCCATCAGTGAAAATTTCCACCTGTTTGTTCATGATTTGATACTATTGGGTCACGCAAAGAATTGGCATAGTCTGACATAGATATCCTGATGAATACTAGCAACAATGCAGAATACCAACGCATCGTGGTGCTCGATACCGAAACCACAGGTATGAACCGCGAAGGCGGCCCCCATTATGAAGGGCATCGAATTATTGAAATCGGTGCTGTAGAGATCATCAACCGTAAGCTCACCGGGCGGCATTTTCACGTCTATTTAAAACCGGATCGTGAAATTCAACTAGAAGCGATTGAAGTACACGGTATTACCGATGAGTTTCTGCGTGATAAACCAGAATACAAAGAGGTTCATGCCGAGTTTTTGGACTTCATTAAAGGTGCTGAACTGGTTGCCCATAACGCGCCGTTTGACGTCGGCTTTATGGACTATGAATTTGCTAAGTTAGGTGGTTCGATAGGTAAAACCACCGATTTTTGCAAAGTGACCGATACCTTGGCGATGGCCAAGCGGATTTTCCCCGGTAAACGCAATAACTTAGATATTTTGTGTGAGCGGTACGGTATTGATAACTCACACCGAACGCTCCACGGTGCTTTGCTCGATGCGGAGATCCTCGCTGACGTTTATCTATTGATGACAGGCGGGCAGACATCACTACAATTTTCAGCAAGCTCTCAAAATAGTGGAGAACTGGGCGCAGAATCATTAAAACGCGCACGTTCCGGGCGAAAAGCGTTAAAGGTTTTACACGCTAACGCCGATGAACTACAAGCACATCAAGAACGTTTGGATTTGGTCGCCAAAAGTGGCACTTGCCTCTGGCGCAATTAGGAGTGGTTATGGTGAGGATTCTCGCGGCGATAGTGGGATGTTTGATCAGTTTGAGTAGTTTGGCGGCAAAAGAGTCTTCAATGTCGCTGCTTGATAACCGTTTTCGAGTGGATCCCACTATTTCTCAAATTACCTTTGTCATTTACCGCGAAAAAGATTCTCAACCGGTCGTGTTGGTTCGTCCGGACGGCACCAAATATTATCAATGGCGTAATCCTGACAACGTACGTTGGTATCAGGAAGCGTCAATGGACATTATTTCGATTGATAACCCGATGCCTGGCCCTTGGCAAGCCATCGGGAAAGTGACGCCGAAAAACAATATTAAGTTGATCTCTAACCTGCAATTAACCACTGACGTGTTTCCTACTCGAGTGTTTCAAGGTGAAGAGTTTAAATTTACCGCTCGCTTAACATCGGATGGTAAACCTTTGTTACTGCGTGACTTTCTTGATCGAGTCAACCTCAAAGTGACCTTTACTAAATTCGTTGAAAACGAAGACTCCCTAGCTAAAGAGGCGCGGCCGATTCCAGAAGTATTAGGAGAGTTTGCCGATGATGGTACGTTACTGGATGAAAAACCGGGTGATGGGGTCTTTACTGTTTCGTTAAAAATGTCGATTGAGCCAGGGAAATACCGAGTTCGTATTACCTCGGGTAATGGTGTGTTTTTACGCGCTCAAGAACAAGAAGTGCTAGTGTACCCGACTCCGATTTCCACCACCTTTATTCAATCACGAGTAAAAGACACACCACATCAGGTGATATTCACTGGCGAACAGGGAATGGTTGAACCGGGGTCGTTGCTCGCGCATATCCGCCATCGTCATCCTTATCAAGATGATTATCTGGCTGAAGCCCAAGCCGGGAAAGAATCCTTAACCGTGAAGCTGCCAATTCCTTATGATGGTGAGTTTGGCAACTACTCTTGGGATGGAAGCGTGTGGGCAACGGAGCTGGCTTCGCAGCGTGGTCTTTATTTCCCTATTGGTGACCAGACTTACAGCGTGGTTGATGAGTTAAACATTGCGGAAGTGCGTCGAATTCAAGAAGAAGAAGAGGCTCTGCGTCTTAAGAAAGAACAAGAGCAATTGATGATTCAAATGCGTGAAGAGCAGCGTAGCCGCAATATGATGTACATCATTGTGGGTAATCTGGTCGTGCTCGTCTTGGTGCTCGTCGTTTGGTTTGTATTACGAAAAATCAAGATGAAAAAAGCTGCGCAACCTGAAATGCAGTTGAACATGCCACCCAAAAAGGGCAAGTAATCCTAGTTCAATCTTGTGCTGAGTGGAGATAAAAAGGGAGACATTTCGTCTCCCTTTGTTTTTAGGTAATGCTGTTACGGCGTAAACTAAGCCACTTCTGCCTTACGTTGTGAGCGCTTTTTAGCAGCCAGTTCCTGTGGGACAAAGTCGTCAACATTGATGGTGTAGAGGCGATGTGCTTCCGCTTCACTTAACAATGCCGCTTCCTGAATGGTCAGCACTTTGGCTTCTAATCCGATTCTGGCGACTTCATCGAGCCCCATAAAGGGACGACGTTGACCGAGCTCTTTACACACTTTGTCAAACAAAGGTTCTGCTTGCAAAATCACTTGTAGTGCCTGTTCAATTTTTCCGGCAGGGTTGTGATCGCTCGGCGTTAAGTACTGGTTACGACCAATTCTGGAACGTGTTGCACTCGGCGTTTGCAGGATTTGCGCGAGTTTACTATCCAGCTTATCGCTCGGTGCTTTACGCACTCGACCAAAAGGCATGATCAGTAAGCGTAATGCGCGACCAATAAGACGATTTGGGAAGTTGGCTAAGAACTCATCAATGGCGACTTCGGTTTGGCGTAAACTGTCTTGTAATCCCCAGTGCACCAAAGGTAAATCTTCCTGTGGACGACCATCATTTTCAAAGCGTTTTAATGTCGCTGAGCTCAAATAAAGCTGGCTGAGAATATCGCCCAAGCGAGCGGATAAACGTTCTTTACGTTTCAACGACCCCCCAAGCACTGCCATGGAAATGTCAGCGAGAAGCGCTAAATTGGCGCTGTAACGGTTGAGTTGTTGATAGTAACGCTTCGTAGCGTCATGCGTTGGGGCTTGTGATCCGAAGCCATCAGTCAAGCCTAGCCATAAGCTACGGACAAGGTTACTTAAAACAAAGCCGACATGTCCGGCTAACGCCATATCAAATTTTTCTACCGCATCGGAGTTCTGGCTGTAAGCTGCTTCCATCTCTTTAAGAACATAAGGATGGCAGCGGATCGCTCCTTGACCGAAGATGATCATCGAACGAGTCAGAATGTTTGCCCCTTCGACCGTAATGGCAATCGGGGCTCCTTGATAGCCGCGCGCTAAGAAGTTTGCGGGGCCTAAGCAGATGCCTTTACCGCCAACGATGTCCATCGCATCAATGATCGAACGTTGGCCTCGATGAGTACAGTGATACTTCACAATAGCGGAGATCACCGAAGGTTTCTCGCCTAAATCAATGCCCGCGACAGTGAGGTTGCTCGCGGCATCCATCACATAAGCGTTACCCGCTAGGCGCGCTAAAGGCTCTTCAATTCCTTCCATTTGCCCGATTGGCTGCTTAAATTGGCGGCGAATACGTGCATAAGCTCCCGTTGCCAATGCAGCAGATTTAATTCCGCCAGTGGAGTTAGATGGGAGAGTAATGCCACGACCGACCGACAGGCATTCCACAAGCATGCGCCAACCTTGCCCGGCCATTTTCGGGCCACCAATAATAAAATCGAGCGGCACAAACAGATCTTTCGCGCGGGTAGGACCATTCTGGAATGGCACGTTTAATGGGAAGTGACGATTGCCGATCTCCACTCCTTTAAGATGCGTTGGGATCAAGGCACAGGTAATGCCGAGATCTTCTTTATCACCGAGCAGTCCTTCAGGGTCGCGCAGTTTAAAGGCAAGCCCCAGCACAGTCGCCACCGGTGCGAGAGTGATGTAGCGCTTGTTCCATGTCAGGCGCATTCCCAGCACTTCTTTGCCTTCCCATTGTCCTTTGCAGACCACGCCAAAGTCTGGGATTGATCCGGCATCTGAACCTGCTTCTGGGCTAGTGAGTGCAAAACAAGGGATCTCTTTGCCTTCGGCTAAGCGAGGTAGATAGTAGTCTTTTTGTTCTTCCGTACCGTAGTGTTGCAGTAATTCGCCGGGGCCGAGAGAGTTTGGTACACCCACGGTGGAGGAAAGAACACTGGAAACACCCGTTAGCTTTTGCAGCACGAGAGATTGTGCATAAGCTGAGAATTCTAAACCTCCATATTGTTTTTTAGATGATCATGGCGAAGAATTTCTTTTCTTTCAGGAAGGTCCAAATTTCAGGAGGGAGATCGGCCAACTCGTGAGTGACTTGATAATCACTGACCATGGCACACACTTCATTGACAGGGCCATCAAGAAAGGCTTGCTCTTCAGCAGACAGTTTCGGAGCGTGAATATTGTGCAGCTTTTTCCAGTCCGGCTTGCCTTTAAACAGTTCGGCTTCCCACCATACGGTGCCAGCTTCGAGAGCTTCTTTCTCGGTCTGTGACATCGCAGGCAACACTTTTTTAAAGACCGCAAGTGCTTTACCACTGATCAAGGATTGACGGATCGACGGAACACAAAGTACCGCAACGCCGGCAAGATACAGAGCCCAACTGAAAAATCCAAAAGGACCAAACAGTGAGAGTGCCAACATCGTAACAGTCAGTGCTGCTAGCGAAGTAAATAAAGATGTTCTTTGATACAGGCAAGCACCGAGTATCAAGAGCATAACTAAGGTTGAGAGCAAGATTTCCATACAGTTTTATCCTTTTTCAGACTGGCATTCTTCTGTTCTCTGATACGAAAATAGCGAGTCTAAGTTTAGTGGTCTAACCAGTTAAAGTGTAACCAAAGTATTAATGAAATGTAAAACGACATTTTATCCGAAAGTGATCACGCTAGAGTAATCTCTCTACTCTTGCTGCTGATTGAATGACTGGATTTGCTAACGAAGAGTAAATCTTGCTTTTTGGCTATCGACAGATCGGCAGGTTTGGGTAAACTCAGGTGGATACTGAATAGAAGTGCCAAGAGCACTCGGTTCGGATAACAAATAATCAATAAGAGAGATGCCTCATGTACCAGGATTTAATTAGAAGTGAACTGACCGAAGCGGCTGACGTTTTGCAGAAGTTTTTGAGCGATGACTATAATCTCGCGCAAATTGAAGCAGCGGCTAAGCTAATTGCTGATTCATTTAAGCAAGGTGGAAAAGTGCTTTCTTGTGGTAATGGTGGTTCACACTGTGATGCCATGCACTTTGCTGAGGAATTAACAGGCCGTTACCGTGAAAACCGCCCTGGCTATCCTGGTATTGCGATTTCTGATCCAAGCCACCTGTCTTGTGTGAGTAACGATTTTGGTTACGAGTACGTGTTCTCTCGTTATGTTGAAGCGGTCGGTGCTAAAGGCGATGTGTTGTTTGGCCTGTCTACTTCTGGTAACTCAGGCAACATCCTAAAAGCGATTGATGCGGCGAAAGCAAAAGGCATGAAAACGATCGCTTTGACTGGTAAAGATGGTGGCAAAATGGCGGGTCTAGCGGATGTTGAAATCCGTGTTCCACATTTTGGTTACGCGGATCGTATCCAAGAAGTGCATATCAAGATCATCCACATCATCATTCAGTTGATTGAAAAGGAAATGGCGTAACATTACGCGAATCAGCCCGGTGTATGCCGGGCTGTTGGTTTAAGTAAGGAGTGGTTTAAACTATGTGTGAATTGCTCGGAATGAGCGCGAATGTTCCAACCGATATCTGTTTTAGCTTTACTGGCTTGATGCAACGTGGCGGAAGAACTGGCCCACATCGTGATGGCTGGGGGATCGCTTTTTACGAAGGCAAAGGCTTTCGTACCTTCAAAGATCCCAATCCCAGCAGTCAGTCCAAAATTGCTGAGTTAGTTCAGCAATATCCGATCAAAAGTCGTGCGGTGATCAGCCACATTCGGCAAGCCAACCGCGGTGGGGTGAACCTCGAAAATACCCATCCGTTTACCCGTGAATTGTGGGGACAGTATTGGACGTTTGCCCACAACGGACAATTGACGGGCTACCAGACTTTAGTCACAGGGCGACATCGGCCAGTCGGTGAAACGGACAGTGAGTTGGCGTTTTGTTGGTTGTTAAATCAAATGGAGCAGCGTTACCCCGAGGGTCCACAAGATTGGCCTGAGATGCTGCGCTATGTTGCGCAGTGTTGTGATGAGCTTAGAGCTCTCGGTGTCTTTAATATGCTGCTGTCTAATGGCGAATATGTCATGGCGTATTGCACCAATCATTTGTATTGGATCACTCGCCGAGCCCCATTTGGCCGCGCAGCACTGCTCGATGAAGATGTCGAGATCAATTTCCAAGAAGAAACTACGCCGAATGATGTGGTGTCAGTGATTGCGACTCAACCGTTAACCGGTAATGAAACTTGGCAGCGTATGAAGCCGGGGCAATTCGCCTTTTTCCATTTTGGAGAGCGGATAGAAGACAATGCACATATGTTGATGGATGTGGATTTTGCACCGGGGCGACCCGGATGTCAGGCTCCAAGCCAACCTCTCGACTAATCGATATCCCCTTCCTACTTGAAGCTGCAGCGGTGTTGGCTACGTTCGTTCACCCCAATCACATAGTTTATCTATGCTCATGGGGATGAACTCATTTGCCGCCTACCTGCAACTCCAAGTAGTTTGGGTATAGAGCTTTCTATCGGCCACATCAAGTTGTGTTGGGATAGTGTTTAGGAATGTCGTTTGGGAATTAAAGAGCGGTACAAAAAGAAAGGGTTGAATGATTTCAACCCTTTTTCAATTTGAGATTATTCGGCCGCGTAACCGTGCATGCCGAGCGCTTCGCCATCTAAATAAGCTTTGCCATCTTTCATTGCTAAACGCTCTTCGACAAACCATTTCACGACAAGCGGGTAGATGCGATGCTCTTGATCCTGCACGCGCGCCGTGAGCTCATCGACACTATCTTCTTCGAAAATCGGTACTTTGGCTTGCAGAATCACAGGGCCACCATCGAGCTGCTCGGTGACAAAATGCACGCTGGTACCATGCTCTTCATCACCGGCGTGGATAGCTCGTTGATAAGTGTTCAATCCCGGATACTTTGGCAATAACGAAGGGTGGATATTGATCATTCGCCCCAAATAGTGGCGAACAAATTCGCTACTGAGAATGCGCATGTAACCGGCGAGCACTATTAAGTCAGGAGCAAATTTATCCATCTGCTCCATCAATGCCGCGTCAAAAGCATCACGAGTTTCGTAAGCTTTGGGATCAATAAAACAGGCGGCTGCACCAGCCTGTTTGGCACGTTCTAAACCGTAAGCTGTTGCTTTATTGGAAAACACAGCCGTCACTTTGCCATCTTGAATACTGGTTGCACAAGCATCAATGATCGCCTGTAGGTTGGTTCCGTTTCCCGAAATTAAAACAACAATACTCTTCATGCTTAGTTGATCTCTACCTGTGCTTCGTTGCTATTGGCGGCTGCGATTTCGCCGATGACCCATGCGGTTTCACCTTCTGCTTGGAGTAGCTCTACGGCTACATCTGCTTGATCTTTGGGCAGTGCGATGATCAAACCGACACCACAGTTGAAGGTGCGGTACATTTCGTGAGTGGTCACGTTACCTTTTTTCCTGTAGCCATTGGAAAATCACTGGCCATTCCCAGCTCTTACCATCGATCACCGCTTTAGTACCTTCTGGCAATACGCGTGGAATGTTTTCCCAGAAGCCACCGCCAGTGATGTGTGAAATCGCATGAATGTCATGTTCAGCAATCAGCTTTAAGCCAGATTTGATATAAATCTTGGTTGGTGCGAGTAAGTGCTCACCAATGGTTTTGCCTTCTAACAGCCTCTATTCTTATCGGTCTTTAGAGACTTCTAAAATCTTACGTACCAGCGAGTAACCGTTGGAGTGTGGGCCGCTAGAGCCAACTGCAATTAGCGAGTCACCCACTTGTACTTTGCTGCCGTCAATGATCTCTTCTTTTTCAACAACGCCGACACAAAAGCCAGCAACGTCGTAGTCTTCACCTTCGTACATGCCTGGCATTTCAGCGGTTTCGCCGCCAATCAGCGCGCAACCGGCTTGCAAACATCCATCGGCAATGCCGGAAATGACTTCGGCTGCGGTATCCACATCCAGTTTACCCGTCGCGTAATAATCGAGGAAAAACAGCGGCTCAGCACCTTGTACAATCAGATCGTTCACACACATAGCAACGAGATCAATACCGATGGTGTCGTGTTTTTTCATATCCAGTGCGAGACGCAGTTTGGTACCTACGCCGTCTGTACCAGAGACTAAAACTGGGTGTTTGTATTTGGTTGGCAGCTCACACAGTGCGCCAAAACCACCTAGGCCACCCATAACTTCAGGGCGACGGGTGCGCTTCACTGCGCCTTTAATTCGTTCAACGAGTGCATTACCTGCATCAATATCGACACCTGCATCTTTATAGCTGAGAGATGGATTATTACCGCTCACGGGGAAGTTCCTCGGTCTAGTTGGATATGAAAACGGCGCTATTCTACAGGGCTTAAAACAAAAAGGAAAACGTTTGCGTAAGATTTTTCTCCGGTTTTACAGTCGGAAAAGTCGACAAAATAAGTGTATAATCCGCAGGTTTAAATTAATGAAGCCGGAGTTGGACATGAAAATTGTTGAAGTTAAGCACCCTCTTGTAAAACACAAACTTGGCCTGATGCGTGAAGGCGATATCAGCACTAAGCGTTTTCGCGAGCTTGCGACAGAAGTTGGCAGCCTGCTGACTTATGAAGCGACTTCAGACTTTGAAACCGAAAAAGTCACGATCGAAGGCTGGAATGGCCCAGTACAAGTGGATCAGATCAAAGGTAAGAAAGTCACAGTCGTGCCAATCTTGCGTGCCGGCCTTGGCATGATGGATGGCGTACTTGAGCACATCCCTAGTGCTCGTATCAGTGTCGTGGGTATTTACCGTGATGAAGAAACCCTAGAGCCTGTGCCTTACTTCAATAAGCTAGCATCGAACATTGAAGAGCGCATTGCGCTGGTGGTTGACCCTATGCTGGCAACCGGTGGTTCAATGATCGCCACTATCGACCTGCTGAAAGAGAAAGGCTGTAACCAGATTAAAGTTCTGGTGCTGGTGGCGGCGCCAGAAGGGATTGCTGCTTTAGGAAAAAAGCGCACCCAGATGTTGAGCTTTACACGGCCGCAATTGATGAGAAGCTGAACGACAAAGGTTACATCGTGCCGGGTCTTGGTGACGCTGGCGACAAGATTTTTGGTACTAAGTGATCTTGAATGAGGAAGCCTAATGGCTTCCTCATTACCTTTCTGCGCCATACTTCCTGCCTATCTTTGAGATCTATCCCTACTTTTAATGCAATACCCTGCTAAAAAGTCGCGGATAAATGAATAGCCCTCACAGCACTGACTGTTCTATCAGTTCTTTCTAACGCATTCCTAGTAGTTAATGGCAACATAGCCAGTACTCGGTATGGTATATGGATTATTTTGACTCACTAGGTAAGGTCATTAGGATTGATGGATGTGCTCTGTCTCCACAAACGCTGGAGCAGGGTGATGCAGTAAGTAGTGCTAGCAGGACGCTGATTATGACGCGAAAGAAATTTAGTTGGATTCTTGTCTCTTTAATTATATTTGGATTTTTTGTGACCAGCTTGGTCAGTTATAAAGTGGCTCACGATACGCTTGAGGAGCAAATCAATAAAGACTCACTCCCTTTAACCAGCGACAACATCTATTCAGAAATCCAGCAGGATCTGATCCGCCCCATTTTTATCTCTTCTTTAATGGCACAAGATACTTTTGTGCGTGACTGGACATTGGCTGGGGAGCAAGAACCTGAGCGAATCATCCGCTATTTGAGTGAGATTCAGCGCCAATATCAGACGATGTCGAGTTTTTATATTTCGGATCGTACCCACAACTATTATCACTACAGCGGAACGTTGAAGACAATCTCGGAATCGAACCCGAATGATGCTTGGTTTTTTCGGGTCAAAAATTCTGCGCCCGATAAACATTTCGAGGTGAATATTGATGTTGATACTGCTAACAGTCATCAAACGGTGGTGTTTGTTAACTACAAGGTTTTTGATTTCGAAAATCGTTTCTTGGGTGTGATTGGTGTGGGGTTGAGCTCCGATGCGGTTTTCTGCGTTAGTGGAGAAATATACAAAAAACGTTACAACCGGCATATCTATTTTATCAATGAGTTGGGTGAGGTCACTTTGCATGGTTCCAATCATCCAGACTTTACGCGGATCCAGGAGCGAGAAGGGCTAAAAACACTCTCAACCCAGATTTTGACGTCTCCCAGTGTGAGTGGGAGTTACTATGCCGATGGTCAGAAGAACTATCTCAACAGTCGGTGGGTTGAGGAATTCCAGTGGTACATCATCGTTGAGCAGAAAGATGAATTTAACCAAGACATTTGGTTCAAAGCGATGCTGGGGAATTTAGCGATCAGTGCCTTGGTAGCGATTGCGGTATTAGGGCTTGCACAAATGAGCTTCCGAGGTTATCAAAAACGGCTGGAAGATATGGCGGTAAGAGATAAATTGACCGGTGCATACAGTCGACAAGTGTTTGAGGAGTTAGTTGAAGAGGCGATTTCTAATGCGACGAAAGAGCTGCATCCTTTAAGTTTGGCCGTCATCGATCTGGACCATTTTAAACAAGTGAATGACAACTATGGTCATCCGGTTGGGGATCTGGTTTTACAGCGTGTGGTTGGGATATGTCAGCGTCATATTGAACAAGTGGGAACCTTGTGCCGCTGGGGCGGCGAAGAGTTTGTTGTTCTACTACCAGACATGCCGTTGCAAGAAGCGTATCAACGTATGGAGCAGATTCGACATGACATTGCGGTGATGAGCAGTAAACCACAGGTCACGGTGAGTATTGGTGTCGTTGAATACTCTCCGAATGAGAGCTTACTGCAATTGTTTAATCGGGCCGATCAAGCCATGTACACGGCCAAAAATGAAGGTCGTAACAAAGTGGTTGGGTTATCGCTCTAGCCACAATAAAAACCAGGGAAGCGATAAGCTTCCCTGGTTTTTATTGTATAGATAAATTGTTTATTTCGACTTTCTTAGGCTCAAGGTACCACCAGTGCGTGGAGTTGCGCGCTGGGCTGGTTTAGATGCGGTAGAAGAGCTTGAGGACGAATTCGTTGGGCGACGCTGCGCTTTTTTCGAGTTTGGTGCATGGCGAAACTCTTGCGCATTTTTACCATGATAGGTTTTTGGGTTGCGGCGTGCTTTGGATTCTTTATTGGCTTCACGACTATCAAACAGTTTGGTATCGGTCGCACGTTTAATCGTGTCACCACTTTGCGCGACTCTTGAGGCTTCTTCCGTACCACTGGAGTCTTCACACATGGCCAGAATGTCATTTACTTCGGCTTCGCTCAAATAACGCCATTTACCGTTTGGAATGCCATCTAATGTGATGTTCATGATCCGCACACGGCGCAGTTTAAACACTTCATATCCCAAGGCTTCACACATGCGACGAATTTGGCGGTTCAATCCCTGAGTTAGCACGATGCGAAAAGAATACTGGGTTTCCTGAGTGACTTTACAAGGCAGAGTAACCGTATCGAGGATGTTCACTCCTGATGACATCTGACGAATAAATTCCGGTGTAATGGGTTTATCGACTCGAACCACGTACTCTTTTTCGTGGTTATTTCCCGCACGTAGGATCTTATTCACGATATCGCCATCATTGGTCAGAAAGATGAGGCCATCAGACGGCTTATCTAAACGGCCAATCGGGAAAATGCGTTTGTGGTGACCAATAAAGTCGACAATATTCCCCGGAACATCGCGCTCAGTGGTACAGGTAATGCCAGTGGGTTTGTTTAACGCAATATAGATCGGGCGTTCTTTGCTGCGTAGCGGCTTGCCATCAATACACACTTCATCTTGTTCGGTGACTTTGCTTCCGACTTCAGGTTGGGCGCCATTGAGGGTCACTCGCCCTTGTTCAATCAGCTTGTCAGCTTCACGGCGTGAGCAAAAGCCCGTTTCACTGATGAATTTATTAAGGCGCTTTTCAATAGGTTGGGACATACAATCTCCTAACGTTTCACAACGGATAGGTTGCACAAAATCCGCGCTATTCTAGCCAGTTTTACCTGCTTAGCCAAGACGTTTCTGGTGACGCTCGCGGTTTTCTGCTTTTTTCTCTGGGCTTTTACGCAGTAAAACATAAACCGCCCCACTGCCGCCGTGCAGGCGTTGTGCTGAATGAGCGCATTGCACTTCAGTGATTTGAGTTAACCAGTGACTTACAAAACTTTTCATTAAGGCTGGTGGATGGGAACGCTCACCACGACCATGCACTATCAACATAGTGCGAATATCCATCGCCATACACTGGCGAATAAATTGAATCACTTCACTGCGTGCTTCTTTGAGTGTTTTTCGATGTAAGTCTAAGCGTGCTTGAATAGGGTACTTACCCAATCTGAGCTTGCGATATACGCCATCTTGAACGCCATCCCGCTTAAATTCGAGCATATCATCAGGCTTAAGCATGGGGGCATGATCGATGGATAGCGCCTCGGGGTCATGGTCTGCCAAGCTTACTGCCGCTTCTCGCTTAGCCAGTTGAGCTTCGGTGACTTGGTGGGCTTTTTTGAGTTCAACAGTGTCATGAGTAATGGTTTTTACATCGCCCATCATTTGCTGAAAGAGTTCAAGATCATCTTGCGACATAACGGCACATCTAAGTTATTTCACATGGTCGCGATTATATACTCGTACATGAGCAAGTTGCACCGAGTTGATGAGGAAAGCAGTGGTATTGGATAGGAATGCACCATAAAAAACCGGAGCAGACACGTAGTCAGCTCCGGTGCATAGCGTTTTCTATCTTGTGATAGAGGCTAGCGATCTAGTGAGGAGATTTGTCGTTCATGACTTTGTAAATGAAGAAACCGCCATAAAACAGCATAAGACCTAGAGCGCCAAATATGACTATCATTGAAGAGAGTCCAACTGCATTACCAAAAAGAAGATTGAGCCAGAAGTCCATGTTTCCTCCAAAGTGTTGAAGACGAGTTAACGTTAAATTCTGGCTATATTTGCAGCACTGATCTGGATCAATTGTGTTGCATAGGTTACCGATATGTTTCTTGTGTTGAGTTATGAGTCACATTTTTTCCGTGCTTTGGTGGTGTTTTGAGCGAACGGTTTAAACCATGCAGAAAGTCAGGCTTCAGGGGTTGCGTTTCCGAAAATGGCGAGTAATATACGCAGCGTTCCGGTGAATAGCGCAGTTTGGTAGCGCATCTGGTTTGGGACCAGAGGGTCGGGGGTTCGAATCCCTCTTCACCGACCATATTTAAGGCCTCAGCATTTATGCTGGGGCCTTTTTCATTTGCGACATTCCTGTAAATACAGAAGAAGCGGGTGATACCGAATGGTTGTTTTGATGATCACTCGCTACTCAATAGAGCAAGGTGAGTAGCGAGGGCTATCGATATTTCGCTTAGCGTTGTACACGCCATTGTTGAACTTGATATCCGTGGCAAGGATAGAGATTTAAATCACTTTCCAAACACACGTTATCGTTGATTGGTGTCACAAGTTGCAAGCTAGTTCCTTCAATCATGCGAATATCAAATCGTTGACCTTGTGACGTTGAGTGACACTCTTTCGTGGTTATCTTTGCCACGCCACCACCAAACGTTGGCGAATTTAAGCACACCTCTTGTCCATTAAACGATTGTGAAAGCTCACCATGATTAAATTTCCAAAGAGTGCCATTGGATTGGCAATTAACCATTGTCACTTGGCCATTGCTATCTAGCGCTAAACATTGACCACTTTTTTCATTCTTTAATGAAAATTGTTCATTGCTTGCTAGCACAGCAGAACCATCTGCTGGTGTTGTGTCAACTGCCTCACTACACATTTCTAAGACGGCGGTGTTGTCCGATGACGAGCCTAAACAAAGAGCTTCTCTTTTCTGATCGTTATTTGTGAATAGAAACTCCATTTTTTGAGTTGCGTCATTGAAGTGCCAACGCGTATTTTGTGGCATATCCAAATAAGGTATTAAGTTGATCTGTGCACCCTGTTCATTGCTTGACGGACTCAGTACCCATGTTTTTGTGGTGTCATTTGGGTTGACCACGAAAGCATAGCGTGGCTTAGTCAGCGTTACTGCTAATGAAGAGGCTCCACAAGCTTCCCAAGTAACCGCATTATTATTGGTTACGCTCAAACATTGGCCTGCACTGTTTTCAATATTTCTTTGCAACAAAATATTCTTTTGGTGTTGCTTGATATTGTTTACATGCCCATGAGGTCGGATTGGTTGCGGCGTCTTCAGAGCAAGCTGAATCCGTCACAAAAGATGAGCCCCAGTCATGCTGAAAATGGTTGGCTACATCGGTATTCGTTTTTTCGGCGGTTTCTGTACTCAGATTGGGGCTGAATGTATTCACGTTATAAGTTTTGAAATACTTCACTTTATTAGGATTTTGCGAAGCATAGGCGGTGGATTGAACTATGCGCGCAGCCATAATGTGATCAGGATGTTGACCTTCAAAACCATCATCACCAGGTACGCCCCAAGGGTCGAGAGTGAGAATTTCGGTTGGGTTCATCCAACTGATAATCAGATCTAACGTTGAAAGCACATTATCCCATGTGTACTCATTGGTTACTTGGTAGTTAGCGACATGATTCGCGACATTCAGGGTTGTCTCGTTATGATCCGTATATAAATGAGAGATGGTTTTTCCTGAGCCAGATGAAGAAACGACGTTACTTGAGTTTGGAAGCCCAAATATTTGAATTTCAACCATTTGCCCTTGTGGTAACTTGCCATTTAATTCAGTCGATAGGATATAACGTTGAATTGTATTACCATTAACAGTATCCCAAGATTCTGTTTGATATATAGATTTTTCAAATCCACGACTTAAAAAATCAGAATAAACAGCTTTTGCTCCATTGATTCGACCTTGATAATAATATGGGTCATCAACACTATATGAATTGGCATCTTTGGGCGGCAATATGTCAAATCCAGCATTAATATGAATGATTTTTACGCAAGCACCATTACTTATCGCATTTCGGATATCATCCCCCATAAAATAACGGTCATCATCTGCGTGAGCGATAACGATTAGTTTTCTTTCATTTTTTAAGCAATAACTGAAATTAATGTTACGAGCTCCAGCTTCTGAAGGCGATAGATCCGCGTTGTTACTGGCTGATGGCAATTGACTGATGACTGTCGTACCAGTTGGTAAGGTTACGGCTTGGGCAGCAAAGCCTGCAAGAAGAAGCGATAAAGTAATAATGCTTTTTAGCATATGCATTCCTTATTTTTGTTGTGGTTGAAAACTGCGCAATCATATGTATTTACCCATGCTAAGCAAGTGGGTAATGGATAAAAATAAGGCTGTTTTTCTTTTGTCTCATTAATAATGCACGTTGTGTTTTTTTAGTATTATTACTCTAATTAATAATTTTATAAGTTGTCTTGAATAATGTTTGCGTTTTACTGAATTATTATTTTAACTCTGGTTGTTTAATTGGTTTTTATTATTTTTATGGATGAAGATAAAATATTTTTCGTATCTTTCTCTCTTTTATTAGAAAGTTTTCTAGATTAAAAAATTGCGAATGTCATTCTAAAATCGAGGTTCACTGAAGGTGAGCAATTGAAGCTCAAAACGGCAAGATCGGCTTAAAGGTGTCACTTTTGAGGTGATGGTTTACGGTACGTTGTGCAAGTTTTTATGGTTTATCGTTCCTTTCTTTCCTTTCAGGACGAGACTTCTGCGTTATCACGGATGTTCACTGGGGGCTCGAATAGTTGAGGTTCTCTGGAGCAGTAAAGGTGTTCAGTAAGAACGTTATAGGGGCTGAGCTATATCGACAAAAACGTTACTTTAGCTATGAATTAACGAATTTGACGGCATGTTAATACTGATGCAGATCACACTTTGTTGATTTGTTCGAGTGAATTCACGAATTGACACCACGGGCTTGTGTGATTTAGATCGGCTTTCGTTATGTGATTTGGATTGTTAAGTGTGATCTTGGTTAGAGGAAATCTCGTCAAAATTGAAGTGTCGATTTTGACGTTAACTGTATCATTATGAAAATATTGATTTTTATCTCAGTATCAAATTGTAAAAGTTTGAAGAGGATCACTGGCATTAAACGATTAATTTTTGCGCTTAGAAAAAAGTACCGCTAAATATCCCCTGAATTTTAGGTATGGCCATTGGCTGATGTCGTTTTGATACTGGATGCAGGCAGAGCATCCTTATCGTTAACTAATTTAGGGTAATTATTATGCTGAAGAAGAGTCTTCTCTCGATCGCGGTATTCACTTCATTAAGTGGCTGCGCGCTGACCTCCACATCACCACAAGACGTGGTTAATGCTCTAGCCGATAACCTAGATATTCAGTATCAGGTTGTTGACAACCATGGCGCTGATAACGGTCTTGCATGTCAAACTTTAGAAGCTGAATGGGCATCTTGTAACCAAGTCAATATGACTTTGGTTAACCGTGGTGAGGCTGTTAATTCAAAAGATTGGGCTATTTACTTCCACAGCATTCGTCTGATTCTTGATGTCGGTAACGATCAATTCAAAATTACTCGCGTGACTGGCGACCTACATAAACTGGAACCTACCGACAAGTTCGATGGTTTTGCCGCCGGTGAAACGGTGACACTACCACTGATTGGCGAATATTGGACGCTGTTTGATACCGATTTTATGCCGCGTGCTTTTGTGACCGCTCCGGATGCTGAGCCGAAAGTGATTGCATCTTTAAACACAGAAGAAGTTGAGAGCTTTGTTACTGGGTTAGAGGGGGAGAACCTTAAGCGTACTCCGAGCGATAACAACGTATTTACTCAAGCACTGTCTCGCTTTGAAAAGAACAGTGATGTTGCGCTACAAGATGTGTCTCACGCACTGATCCCAACGCCACTGCAAGTTAAAACGCAATCAGGTTCAGTGTCTATCGCGAAAGGTATTGCGCTACCGAGCAAAGCATTTGACGGCGAGCAAATGCAAGCGCTGAATGAGCGCGCACAGCTGCTTGGCGTGAATTTGAAAGGGGTGATGCCAGCGCAAGTGGTTATCAATCCTAAATCTTTTAAAGGTGATTTGGCTAAATCTGGTGCTTATCGTCTCGCGATTACGGCAAAAGCCATCAAAGTTACTGCGTTTGACCAAGCGGGCGCATTTTATGCAATGCAATCCGTGCTTGGTTTGGTCAACATGGCTGACGCGACGCAATTGCCAAAAATCGAAATCGTCGATGCACCTCGCTTTGATTATCGTGGCGTGATGGTGGATGTGGCGCGTAACTTCCACTCGAAACAAGCGATTCTGGCGACCTTGGATCAAATGGCGGCTTATAAAATGAATAAGCTGCATCTGCACTTGACCGATGACGAAGGTTGGCGTATCGAGATTCCGGGCTTACCTGAGCTGACTGACATTGGTGGTCAACGTTGTTTTGACCTGAGCGAAACAGAATGTGTTCTGCCGCAGCTAGGCTCTGGTCCAAACGCCGATAACTTCGGTTCTGGTTACTTCACCAAGCAAGATTATTTAGAGATCCTACAATACGCGAAAGCTCGTCATATCGAAGTGATTCCTGAAATTGATATGCCGGCGCACGCACGTGCTGCGGTCGTCTCCATGGAAGCGCGTTACCAGCGTTTAATGCAAGAAGGTAATGAAGCGGCGGCGAATGAGTTCCGTTTGCTGGATCCGCAAGATACATCAAACGTGACTACCGTGCAGTTCTATGACCGCATGAGCTTTATCAATCCATGTTTGGACTCGTCAAAACGCTTTGTGGATAAAGTGATCTCTGAGATTGCGGCAATGCACCAAGCGGCGGGTATGCCTCTGACAACGTGGCACTTTGGTGGCGATGAAGCGAAAAACATCAAGTTGGGCGCAGGCTTCCAAGATGTGAATACCCAAGAGCCAGTAAGCTGGAAAGGTAACTTAGATCTGAGTAAGCAAGATAAGCCATTTGCACGTTCTCCTCAGTGCCAAAACCTGATTGCAAACGGTGCAGTAAGTGATTTCGGCCATTTACCTAGCTACTTTGCTGAACAAGTGTCTAAATTGGTTGCCGAGAAGGGCATTCCTAACTTCCAAGCATGGCAAGATGGCTTGAAATACAGCGAAGGTGAAAAAGCGTTCGCGACTGAAAACACACGTGTGAACTTCTGGGATGTACTGTACTGGGGCGGCTCTGCTTCTGCCTATGAATGGGCTGAGAAAGGCTATGATGTGATCATTTCTAACCCTGATTACGTGTACATGGATATGCCTTACGAAGTGGATCCTAAAGAGCGTGGCTACTATTGGGCAACGCGTGCAACCGATACACGTAAGATGTTTGGTTTTGCACCGGAAAACTTGCCACAAAACGCAGAAACCTCACTGGATCGTGATGGCAATGGCTTCAGTAGTAAAGGCGAAGTGAAAGGTAAGCCTTTCTATGGTCTGTCTGCGCAGCTGTGGTCTGAAACCGTACGTACTGATGAGCAGTATGAATACATGGTATTCCCTCGCGTACTCGCCGCTGCTGAGCGCGCATGGCACCGTGCGGATTGGGAAAACGCCTATAAAGTTGGCGTCGAATATTCGCAAGAGACTCAGTTAGTTAACCATAAAGCGCTGAATGCTGATTGGAATCGCTTTGCCAACGTATTGGGTCAACGTGAACTAGCTAAACTTGAGAAAGCAGGCATTGATTACCGCCTCCCTGTTCCGGGAGCGAAGATCGAGAACGGTCATTTGGCCATGAACGTTCAGTTCCCCGGTGTCACACTGCAATACTCACTGGATGGCCAAACTTGGTTGGATTATGACGCGAAGCAAGCACCAGAAGTGAACGGAGAGGTTTGGATCCGCTCTGTCTCTGCGAGTGGTGAGCGTACTAGCCGAGTGACATCGTTGAAATAATCGAGCACTGCACATTTCACTCAATGGATAATGAAAGCCTCCGCATGCGGAGGCTTTTC
>NZ_JJMN01000071.1 GCF_000696385.1 Vibrio metoecus
TGTGAAATAGGGAGATACGGTAGTGGATCGAATTGATAAGTATGCAGGGATAAGCTTCTGGGGTGTTTTTATTATTGCTGCTTTCATCAAGGTATTATCATTAGACGTTATGATAATTAACTTATTAAAAACGTTAGTTATTCTGGCTTTGGTTCACATGCTTTTGTATTCATTCTATGTGTCTTTTACCGCTAAAAAAACGTCGCATAAGATCGGCCTGACTGCGTTTTCAATTGTTTTTCCAATAGCTTCGGGCTTCATGTTGTACTTTTTTAAACAGGTCTTAAAAATTGGTGCTCGATAGTTGGGTTTTCACATAACAAACGCCTACAAGAGGGACAGTCAACGCGCGGCGTTTCCACTTCCAATGAGCCGCGGTGGTTACAGTTGTTGTGTTTTAGTTTGGTTGTTATGCGTTGCCAGCCCCTTAGGCGGGCGTTAGTTTCTCTCAGGAAAAATCATCAAAAATTCACACACAAGGTTCTGAAAATTCAGTCTTTATCGTTCAAGCTGCACATTTGGGCTTTTGGGCTTTTGGGCTTTTGGGCTTTTGGGCTTTTGGGTTTTTCCTGATGCTGATTTGGTAGAAAACGTTGAAAGTTCAGCAGTTTCAAAATCGCTGATAACCAACAAGCTTCGATGGTTCAATGTTGTCGGACGTTCAACTTGATCAGTTTGGTTTCATAAAAGGCTGAATCATCGCTGTGATCTGGCTTTCTTTGTCGCGGACTCTAACCAAGCTCAACTTCACCATGATCGTTTTGAGTTTTGGCAGCCAACGTCACAGCTTTTTGTGTTGGACGTGTGTTTGCGTAATGCTTTTGCGTAAAATCACTTTCAAGCAAAGGTGTATAAAAATTGTTGGTAAACAATAGGACTACGAAACTAACAAACGCCTCAAGAGGGACTGTCAACGCGTAGCGTTTCCAGTCCTATTGAGCCGCGGTGGTTGCAGTTGTTGTGATTGAGTTTTGTTGTTATGCGTTGTCAGCCCCTTAGGCGGGCGTTAGCTTCTTAAATCAAAATCGAAGCTCAACTGTTCTTAAAACTCAGCTTGTAGCGTTTTAATTCCACAGCTTTACTTTCGAGTCTTTCGGATACTGAGTTTGTAGAAAGTTGTTGAATGTTCAGCAGTTTCGAAAGTCGCCGTAAGCTAACAAACTGCGATGCTTCAATGTTGTTGGATGCTCTACACGGAAAGTTTGGTTTCACAAAGGCTGCATCATCGCTGAAAGTGTGCTTTCTTTGTCGCGGATTCTTAACCGTGGCCAACTTAGCCTTGAGCGTTTTGAGTTTTGGCAGCCAACTTCACAGCTTTTGGCGTTGGACGTGTGTTTGAGAGATGCTTTTGCGTAAAATGCATTTCAAGTAAATGTGTTTAAAAAGTCATTGTTAAACAATAGGCTACGAAGCTAACAAACGCCTCAAGAGGGACTGTCAACGCGCGGCGTTTCCAGTCCCTATGAGCCGCGGTGGTTACAGTTGTTGTGTTTGAGTTTAGTGGTATGCGTTGCCAGCCCCTTAGGCGGGCGTTATGTTCTCTATCTGAAAATCGTCACATTATTGCAGGCAATTTGTTGCCCGTGAGCAAGTTTTTGCCTCGCTAATTTTCGCGTTATCATACGCTTAAAGCAGAATAAGCGAGGACGTTACAGCCATGACAAAAGATATTAGTCGGTACAATATGCGTTGGGTTGAGGGGGACACTTTACCTGAAGCCCCTAAGCCTAAACTTTCTCCGAAAGAAAGGTATTTAAAGCAACTCCAAGAGAATCATCGACAATCTGAAGAAACGTGGTCTTATGTGCAAGCAAACGAAGACCGTTATGCATTACAAAGAGCGGATGTCCTTACTCGTCGAAATGCCTCACAAATGCTTGATGACTCTCTTCGTGACTCACTAAGTTCCCAGTGTTCACTTGAAGAAGAAATGGCAAAGAATCATCAACATGTTCTTATTGCAGACTTAGAAGATGCCCATAAAATTTTGCACAACATTTGGTTGGAGTCTGGTCGTGATGTTGCTGCCATTGCTGCGAGTATCAACACTTCTAAATCCTGGTTTAACCATACAGAGCCAATGTTTAATGCCCATTCAATCGCAAAGCAATTTGGTGACATGGGTATTAAAGCCGACTTGGTTGAGAGCAAAGGTAAAACCTTTGTGGCATTTTCTGGTACGGATAAAAATGGCAAAGTTTTGAAACATGCCTTTGTAAACGGTACTCGTATCAATATGAACGGCAAAAAGTACCCATTGAACTCGTTCAAATCCATGCAAGCAGGATTCAGTCCCAAATCAAAATCGGCCAATTTTAAAGGTGCAGCCGCATTAACATTTGTGGTGTCGGCAAGTATAGCGACAACTGATCTGGTGTTTAAAGATGATTATCATCTGGTTAATTGGTTTGGGAATGTTGGCTCAGACATGTTTAAAGCTCTAGTACAGTTTGGCGCTGGAGAGGCGGCATTACTTGCAATGGCCACATTCGGTCAGCCTTTGATTTTAGGGGCACTAGCTTGTGTTGCAGTTTATATGATTGTCGAATTTGCATGGGATCATTTTGAAATCTCCCCCAAAGTTGTGAAGGTGCTAGAAAATGTCGCCGAAAAATAAAGTGCGTTTAGCTGGACTATTTCTGTTGCTATTACTTATTCCATCTTGGGCATGGGTCAGTTATCAGCTATTTCAAGATTATCTTGCATTACTCAACCGAGCCCCAGTTGTAAGATTATCTGTTATTACATTATGGCTTCCTATTGGTTTCTTAGGTGTTGTCTTATCGTTGTTGGCAATGTCACCTAAGGCATTGTTATACGGTAAGAAAACTAATGAGATTTATTCACCTAAAACAAAGCAGTTAGCCAACAAGGTCAGTATTTATTTTGCATTAGCAGGAGTAGCATTTGCCGCAGGTTGGACGTATCACTCTATAGATTTGTTAGAACGATATGGTTATGTCTACAGCAGGGATCTAACCAATATAACTCCAACAGGTATTCATTTGATGTATGTACGAGCAAATTGAATCGAACAACTTTAGGCACGAACATAACAAACGCCTCAAGAGGGACTGTCAACGCGTGGCGTTTCCAGTCCCATTGAGCTAGCGGTGGTTACAGTTGTTGTGTTTGAGTTTTGTGGTAATGCGTTGCCAGCCCCTTAGGCGGGCGTTAGGTTTCAAGGTAATTGATGAGTTTATGATAACTGAGAATATAAACAAAATTTATAATGAATCTGAAGTGGAATTTAATGAGCTTTTGGATTTTCTCTATAAGTCTCCACGATTTATAAAAAGCGAAAAAGAGCTTGAAGATAAAAAGTTGGAATCATACTTTGGAGATAATATTGAACTTAAAGCGCTGCGATGGGCGATTCATGACCGTAGAATAAATAAGTTTTACCCCGAGTTTCTTTCACAAAGTAACTTATTTGTTACTAGCTCAATATTTGAGTCGTATATTTTGAAGTTATGTTACGAAGTAGAGTTAATTGCAAGTAAAAAGCTAAAGGAAAAAAAAGTAAGCGGAGTTCATGGTTTACTTAAATACTTGAAGGACGAGTTGGGGGTTCAATATTCCCAGTTGGAAATTTGGCAACAAATTGATTCAATAATAAAGATTAGAAACTGTCTAATGCATGCTAATGGTGCGTTGGTCTGGTCAAGAAATGGTGATGAAATATATAATATCCTTAATAAGAAACTATTTCTTAGTAGCAAGCAAAGAGAGGCTCAAAAAAAATGGGGTGGTCTCGACGATTACTATTTCATTGATGAACAGGTAATAGGCAAAGTTGTAAAGGTCAAGAACGAGATGTCAATAGTTGCATGCGGGCATTATAAAGAGTTTTTATATGAGGTGTGCAATTTGGCTTATAAAGAGTGCTATGCGATTTCAAATGGATAGAGACCTAACAATCTGTTTAAGAGTGATTCGCAACGCGTGGCATTTTTGCTATGCGTTGCGTTTAGTGTTTAAGGTGGTATGCGGAAGCATTGGTATTGCGTTGCTCACACCTTAACAGGGCGTTAGGTGTGTGCTATTCACGGTTTGGCTTTATTTTTATTGATACATTTTTTCTGCTTATGTATAAGTCGTTTTGAAAATAACCTTTAACACCATGATTATATTAGTTTTTGCTAACCTTTGATAACATGGAGAATAAAGGTGAAAAAAAGTAACGAGAAAGTACAGTTGCTAGTAAATGCTATTCGGTTTCGTAAACCCTACACGGCTAATGATTTTCAAGTAACAGCATCTGAGCTGAAAGTGAAAAAAGAGAGTTATCACTTAAGTAAAATCAAGAGTATTGAACTGAAGCGTCTTGGCTTCAAAGATAACGTGGTTAAAGTGACAACATACGCCATTTTACTGTCAGCTGCGACTTGGGCTTTTGTACCTGAGTTTGGTTTTTTTGCGCTCATTATTGCTCTGATTTTTGGCTTTTGGTTTCAATGAAGAAAGTATGAGTTGAAAGTGGAGTTTAAAGGTACAGATGAAACGGGTGATTACTGGGTATCAATAGCTCATTGTTGGACGGAAGATGAATTTCATATTCTGGAGAATATTTATACTGAACTGAAAAGCAGGATCTAACACAGAGGCTCGTCAATTTTGGCGAGCTTTTGAGTTTATAGTCTCGCACCTAACAAACGCTTACAAGGAGGGACAGCCAACGCGCGGCATTTTTACCATGCGTTGGTTGTTGTGATTACGTTGTTATGCGGAAAGTTGATCGTAGACGTTGGCTGCCCCTTAAGTCGGGCGTTATGTGTAACCAGAGGAAAATGCATGGAAGTACAGCTAAAAGTAGGTAGTGACTCCTTATTCGCAGAATCTTTAACCAAGTCAAATATGGCCAGTTACTATCAAGCTCGCGGGATAATCTGGGATCACAATCAGTTTCTAAGTAGTTGGGAAGAATTAGATAATTATGAAGTCCATCTAGACCAAGCTCGTGTTGGTGTTCTCCGTTTTAGCTATAGTGGCGATACTACCTTCTTGAGGGACTTTCAAATTTTGCCTGAGTTTCAGGGCAGAGGAATTGGGGCAAAGTGTCTCGAACTAGTTGTTAGACATGCGCTTAAAAGACAATCCACTAAGCTAGTTTTGCGTGTGTTTAGTGAAAACCCAGCAATCAGCCTGTATGAGTCCAAGGGCTTCGTTAGAACATCTGAAGTTAAAGGGTTGGTTGAAATGGAGATCCCTTTAAGTTCAAACACATAACAAGCAATTTAAGAGGGATTCACAACGCTTGGCATTTTTGCTTCTACTTCAAATTTAGTGTTTATGGCACAATGCTTTAGGTTGGTTGGTTGGTTGCGTTGTTCACCCCTTAATTGGGCGTTATGTTTAATTACGTAAAATCAGCTGGTTGCATCTTTTCTTGCTCCCTCGGCTTGTTGGTTTTGTGTTTGTCGGCAAGTTTGCTTCGTCTGGCGCTGCTTTCTGGACATCTATTCTTTGGCGCTGGAAATTCAGAGAATTGCCTCAGTCGATTTTCGAGTAAGCGCGAGGTTGGTTCGGCTGGCTCAATCAATATTTTGATCACAGGTTTTTAGGCTTGAATTGCCGAAATTCAAAGTCTGTTTTTCAAATCTATGAGTCGTTTCAGTTTTTCAGGTCTTGGCTTTTGTTTGTCAGTCAAAACCGAGTTAATCTTGGTTTGGGTAAAACGTAAGTCATTGAAGCTTAAACATAACAAACGGTTCAAGAGGGACAGCCAACGCGCGGCATTTTTATCATGCGTTGGTTTTTGTGGTTACGGTGTTATGCGGAAGTCTTGGTAATGCCGTTGGCTGCCCCTTAACCGGGCGTTAGCAGTATAGAGGGGAATAAAGTGATAGTTGTAAATATCAGAGATGCTAAGTTATTCGGAAATGAAGCTGGAGAGGATGAAAACTTAGATGTTCTTAACTCTTACTACATTGATAATGATGAGTTCTATGATTTCTTTGACTCAGATAATCGGTTAAGCGTTGTAAGCGCAAGAAAAGGTATGGGTAAGTCGGCTCTACTTTCTAGATTGGAGTACAAGTTAAAAAATGATTCGGAATATGGCGAACCAATTGTAATAAGAGTTACAGGAAACGAGCTGCTTGGATTAGGCGACTTCTCATCAAAAGATCAGGCGTATTTGGAAAACTATTGGAAAAGGATTATTTGCAAAAAAGTAATCATTGAGATAGGAAGTCAGATAGGCTTTGCACTATCTAGTGATGAAATTGCTATGGTGGAAAGCGCTGAGCTAGATGGTTTAAAAAGCAAAAATTTTATAGGTGGGTTATTAGCAAGAGTTAAAGGTAAAATTCCTTTGATTCATACTGAGCTAAGAGAAAGTATACCTGAGAATCTAGAAAATCTTCTTTCAAAATATCAAGATAAAAATGAAAACTCAAAAGTTTGGATTCTAATTGATGATATAGATTCAAAGTATGTTGACACGGAAGATTACCAAGCGAGAGTCGGTTCATTTTTTAGTGCAATACGTTCATTGGCATTCAATACTAAAAATCTTAATATTCGCTCAACAGTGAGGTCAGATGTATGGCTGAACTTGCGTCACTTAGAAGACCTGGATAAATGGGAACAATATATAATAGAGATAATTTGGACTAACCGACATATGAGGGATATGTTAGCAAATAAGATCTTATCATATATAAAAAGGAATCATCCGGGCTCCGATGAAGCTAAGCTCTCTTATGCAAGCGATTATAATCGTCTTTTTCAGATAATATTTGACACACCAATAGAATGGAAAGGAAATAAAGATTCGTCAATTTGGGAGGCTATAGCGGCCTTTTCTAATAAACGTCCAAGATGGATGGGGCAATTATGTCGTATGGCTGCGTTGCAATCCAAGCGGTCGAACTCTCGAAATCGGAAAATTCAATTTTGTCATATTGATGAAATTCTCGAAAGTTTTGGTAGAAATCGTAAACATGATTTGATTAAGGAACATAAGCATCAGTTCTCTGAACTAGATGCGCTAATTGATTGTTTTAGAGCTAGGGACAAAGAATATACTTACAGTGAGCTGAATGATGTTATTGAAACTCACTATGTTCGAGGTAGGGGGTGTGACGTCATTCCTACGGTAGATGGTATTCAATATAGCTCACCAGAAGATCTAGGAGCATTTGTTTATAAACTTGGTTTAATTTCTCATAAACATGATGATAATAGAACATTCACACATTACTGTGATAATCCTGATCTATTTAGAACTATTGAAAATAGGGAAAACAAACTTGTTTGGGCGATACACCTTTCATATAGAAAATTTCTAAATATTCGCTAGTTATACTGCTAACAAACGCTTCAAGAGGGACAGCCAACGCGGGGCATTTTTGCCATGCGTTGGTTTTTGTGGCTACTGTGTTGTGCAGTAAGTTGGTAGTGGCGTTGGCTGCCCCTTAAGCGGGCGTTAGCACACACATCTCATAAGCCGGAGCTTGTATCCTGTTACGGTATTTCTGTTCAATGGTCTTTTGCCTTGGTTTAGTATCGAGACTTAACCTTTATTTGAGAGGCTGAAAAATGAAAAAATCGTTAATGGTACTGACTGTAATGATTGCTTTAGTGGGTTGCGATGATGCAACTAAAGCGATTGATGAGGCTCAAGCTGCAGCGAATAAAGCCGTAGATAAC
The DNA here is from genome assembly GCF_000696385.1 of Vibrio metoecus. GTDB lineage: Bacteria > Pseudomonadota > Gammaproteobacteria > Enterobacterales > Vibrionaceae > Vibrio > Vibrio metoecus. The sequence continues at coordinate 7,657 of NZ_JJMN01000071.1, forward strand.
TTGCAGCAAAAAGTGGACTCACTAAATTTGCAAGACCTTAATCTTGACGTTCTTGGTGATGCGACTCAAAAAGCACAAGAGTTTACTCAATCAATAGATTCGTTGATCAATACCGACTTCACCGATCACCAAGCAGTTGTTGCCGCTACAGAGAAATTTCTAATTCCTACAGTTGCTTAGTTGACGTTTCTTCGGAAGCAACAGCGGAAAACTTGCTAGATAAAATCGTATCATCAGTAAAGAACGATCAAGTGTTAGCAATTATCGAAAAAGGCGTGGCACAAGCTAAAACGGCGAAAGAGTGCATTATGTAACCAGTGTGTGCTAACAAACGCCTCAAGAGGGACTGTCAACGCGTAGCGTTTCCAGTCCCATTGAGCCGCGGTGGTTACAGTTGTTGTGATTGAGTTTAGTGGTATGCGTTGCCAGCCCCTTAGGCGGGCGTTATGTGTTTTGAGGCTCAATTGGAAAATCTTTTTTTCGTAACAAACTCTGTAGCAGGGCGCTGTGGGCCAGATAAAGTCATGTGGGACCTAGAAGAGTTGTGGTCATCTGGAGTTCGAGCAATTATTTCGGTCAATGACGGAGAGAGTGTTCATATTTCACGCCTAAAGGCTATTGGTTTTGCGTATGAACACATTCCTCTTTCAAGTAATGCACCAGTTCAAAGTGGTGATTTTGAGGTTTGTCTTGATGCATTACCTCGAATTATCAAGTTCATTGAACAAAATGAGACTCAAGGCAAAGTTGTAGTACATTGCAAATCAGGCAAAGATCGGACAGGGCTAGCATTAGCAGCATACCTTTTAAAATCCAAAGGGTTCGGTGTAGAAGAATCAATGTCGGCAGTAAAGGATGTTCGTGATATTGCTTTCAGTGCACCAGACTGGGATTGGTTTACAGAAAAAGTTTTGGTTGGTCTGTCTAACACATAACAAACGCCTCAAGAGGGACTGTCAACGCGTAGCGTTTCCAGTCCCATTGAGCCGCGGTGGTTACGGTTGTTGTGATTGAGTTTAGTGGTAGTGCGTTGCCAGCCCCTTAGGCGGGCGTTATGTGCTTTCTCGAAAAATCTCGAAGTAGTGTAGAATTCAGCTTTTGAAATCTTGAGAAATCAGCATGTCTAAAGTCGTTCAACAGCAAATCGGCAATATCGCACTTGTCGTAGAAAACTACGATGATGCCATTGAGTTCTATACAAAAAAGCTTCAGTTCAGTTTGGTTGAAGATACCGATTTGGATGGTGGTAAACGTTGGGTTCAAGTTTCGCCGCCAAACTCGAATGGAACGAACCTACTTCTTGCTCAAGCAAGCACCGAAGAGCAAGCTCAATTTGTAGGTAATCAGACTGGAGGTCGTGTTTTTCTGTTTCTACAAACGAATGACTTCTGGCGAGATTATGAGTTGATGAAGACCAATGGTGTTGTTTTTAATGAAGAACCACGAGTAGAAGAGTATGGGACAGTGGTTGTGTTCCAAGATCTTTATGGAAACAAATGGGATCTTTTGGAGTTGAACAAGGCTCATCAATAGCACGCACATAACAAACGCCTCAAGAGGGACTGTCAACGCGTGGCGTTTCCAGTCCCATTGAGCCGCGGTGGTTGCAGTTGTTGTGTTTGAGTTTTGTGGTAATGCGTTGCCAGCCCCTTAGGCGGGCGTTATATTATTGCCATTCTAGTATTTGGGATAAATAAATGAAAAAAACATTAGGGATTTTAATTTTAACTCTTTTATCAGTACCTGCGTATTCAGCTATTCGAAATAGTGAAATAAGAGATCTCGAGAAAGAGATTATCAAAAAAGAGTGGCCAGCATGTTTAACGCCTAATAATTATTATGATCAGGTGTATTGTGCTTCTAAAGTGTATGGTGTTGTTGATGATGTCTTAACTGACCAATATAAAAATACAGTTAAGCATTTGTCTAAATAACAATCAAAGAGCCTTAAAACTGTTCAAATAAAATGGATTCGAAACAGAGATGATAAATGCGCCCAAATCATTGATAGTTCAGTGGTGTTAGATCTAAGCTGTTCAACAAAACTAACAGTAGAAAGCATATATTATCTTAAGCAGATTGAGCGTAATCCAAACGACTTTAATTTGCTTTTAAATGAATATGAGCGTGGCGAATAAC
>NZ_JJMN01000072.1 GCF_000696385.1 Vibrio metoecus
TCGGGCGTTATGTGTTTTTCTGAAAAATTTTCACAGCTCTGCGCTTATAATTCAGACATGAGGTGCACTATGTCTGAAAATCAAAAAGTTAAAAGAGCTGAACCAATTGAAACTTGTTCATATAAAAGTCCTTGTGTTCGTCATTGTTGTTTAGATGACAAAGACATCTGCATAGGTTGTGGTAGGACTCTTGATGAGATATGTCGTTGGAGTAGTGCAACAAATGGCGAAAAACAAGGCATATTAATCAATAGCTTAGCTAGAGTTCAGGGCCGAAATATATCGATATGAAGCATCTTGGTCTTGTGTATATGATGGCTTTTTATCGGATGCTGTTTTGCATAAATGCCTTTCGCTACCCCTTTAAATGGAAGGGTGGGCATCAGAAACACACACATAACAAACGCCTCAAGAGGGACTGTCAACGCGCGGCGTTTCCAGTCCCAATGAGCCGCGGTGGTTGCAGTTGTTGTATTTGAGTGTAGTGGTAATGCGTTGTCAGCCCCTTAGGCGGGCGTTAGGCCTAATTTTGATACGAATCACTTTAATCTGGTTGCATATGTGAGAGTATGCTCGCAGTTTTAATGCGAATAACTGGATAGTAAATATAAAAAAAGTATTGATTTTACTAGCAGTTTGTTTCGGTTTGGTTGGGACAGCTTTTGCACACTCTGGTGGTACGGACTCAAATGGTTGTCATACAAATCATAAGACAGGTGAGTACCACTGTCATAAGCGCAAGTGATTCAGCCAGCCACAATACTAATTTTAAGGTGTGATTCTTCACACCTTTTTTGTGTATGTGGCAATTTGATTGCTAGGTTGATGCATAAATGAATTGTCTATAAATGTAATATAAATACACAAATCTGAGTCTCCTTAAGCTCGGCTTAGTATCAAGTTTGAAGTGCAACGATCAGCGATAATATCCAACAAAACATTCCTCCGGAGTTTGAAAGCCCAGACGTGCTCTGGGTCTGCTGTTAAGTTTGTGGGCAATCGCGTTGCACTTTGCTTGAGTAAGTGTCGCCATCGAGGTGCCTTTGTGGAGATATTGTCGGATAAGGCCGTTGGTATTTTCATTGGTTCCTCGTTCCCAAGAGTAGGTGTGGGTTAGCAAAATAAAATACCGAGTATCGGTGGCGGCTTACAATAAGCTCATTATTGGTTAAACTCAGTGACCATTATCGGCGGTAATGGTGGTAAACAGGCCATCAAAATCGACTCATAAGCTGAAATGGTTCGCCGATTAAAGTGATTGCGGTTGTTCGGTCGTCCATTTGCCCAATCAGGGTGTAGCCGGTCATGCGCTCAACGAGTGTCACGATGCAGTGTTTAGAGCCTTTTCCCATAACCGTATCAATTTCCCAGTGTCCACGCGTTTTACGTGTTTCGACACTTTTGGGTCGTTCCGAGATATGTCGTTTATTGGCGAGCCTTCCGCGACTATCGTAGGCGGCGTAACGCTTGCGCCGCTGTTTGGTTGATTGTCGGAGGTGCTTCCAAAGCGTGCCTCCATTAGCTTTATCTCGCCAGATGAACTGGTAGATGGACTCATGGCGTAATGGTGGGTTGTTTATATCGTTTCATTCTTCCGACCACTTGAGCAGGGCTCCAGTCTTTTTTAATAAAGTGCACGACTTGGTTATATTGCTGCTGAGTAATGCGCTGATTACGCCTAGATTTACTGCGTCTTGTCCGAGTGCGTTGGTCGGACTTTGAAAGCGCGATAAGCGCCGTCATAAGCACAGCGATTACGAGCAATTTCGCGAGAAATGGTACTCTTATGTCGACCGGTGAGTTTGGCGATATGGGTATAGCTGAGACCTTGCTTTTTATAGGCCGCGATTGTATATCTCTCACCCTCGGTGAGCTGTTTATAAGTCATTCTTTTTCACTTCTTGGCGGGAGGAAAAATAGGGATTATGACGGCTCACCGTTTTATTTTTTAGTGTTGCACTTAGTATATGAATCCAAGCGGCCTAACAAACGCCTCAAGAGGGACTGTCAACGCGTGGCGTTTCTAGTCCCATTGAGTCGCGGTGGTTTTGGTTGTTGTGCTTGAGTTTAGTGTTATGCGTTGTCTAGCCCCTTAGGCGGGCGTTATGCAGATGTAATCTTCACATTGAGAATCTAGTATGAAAATGGGAAACCGACAGGTCTTATTCTGCGTCAGTGGAAAAGTGGAGATTATCAACCTTATTGCTGAGTTATGCTCTGACGCACATGTGATGAGGTATTTTCTTGCTTCACTTTCACGCGAAGAGAGTTATGAGCAAGCCAATAAAATCCAAAGCCTTATTTCGGAAAGAGGTTGGGGTTTCTGGGCTGTTGAGTTGAAAGAAACTGGGCAGTTTATTGGTTTTGTTGGATTGCATAGTCAAGATGAAAATAGTGGATTTCCCGATGTCCCATTTATCGAAATTGGTTGGCGTTTGTCATCGGAGTTTTGGGGCTTAGGTTATGCACCTGAAGCTGCGCAAAAGGCATTGCAGTTCGCATTTGAAGAGCTTAATGCTCCTTCAGTTTATGCGTTTACCACGTTACAAAATCTTCCTTCTCAGCGAGTAATGCTGAAATTAGGGATGGTCAATACGAATCAAGACTTTAGTCATCCAAAGGTGGTTAAAGGTCATCCTTTGGAGCGGCATTGTTTATATAAAATCACTCAGTAAGCAGTGGTTGGAAAAATCTGCATAACAAACGCCTCAAGAGGGACTGTCAACGCGTGGCGTTTCCAGTCCCATTGAGCCGCGGTGGTTACGGTTGTTGTGTCTGAGTTTGGTGGTAATGCGTTGCCTGCCCCTTAGGCGGGCGTTAGGCATAAGGAGGGAAGATGCCAGTATTTAGCGATTCATATCAGGTCACGCATAATGGCGTTGATCTCCAAATAAACCCACGCGACTTGAAAGAATTTGCTGATGTATTCATTCGTGATGCCAATGTAATCGAGAGGTGCAGTGAACGATTTGTTTTAGATTTGTATGTCTATGCCAATACTTCGGGGTTAAATCCAGCAATTGTAATTGAAGAAGTACAAGCGTTAGAAAGTTCGGACAAGCAGAGCAAAACTAAACCAGAACTAATGTTTACTCATAAGCCATTAAAAGGTTTATGGCATAAGCACTTCTTTTCTCCTCATTTTTTAGCTCAGAACATGCTATTGGCTCATGGCAATGGCAGGATCGATAGAAAAATCGAACAAGTATTTGCTAAATATGAAGGAATCGAAGGAACAGTGGATAATTTTAGAGCTCTAGTTCGCGAAGTAAGACAAGGCTCTTCTGATTTATACAAGGATCGCCAAGACCAAAGTCGTCTTACCGGAGAGTGGATCGTTTTTATTAAGCACGAAGGCCTAAATTACTATATATGCATAGACTTTCATTTAAGCGGTGATCAAAATATTTATAACAAGGTTCTCTTAGCGTGTGAAAAAGATTTTCCAGAGTTAAAGCAAGTAGTTGAAAATTATGCCTAACAAACGCTTCAAGATGGACAGCCAACGCGCGGCATTTTTACTATGCGTTGGTTTTGGTAATTACGGTGTTATGCGGAAAGTTGGCAGTGGCGTTAGGCTGCCCCTTAAGCGGGCGTTAGGTAAGTAAATCAGGAATCTTGGAATTTGAATCAAAGACAAAACCAGTTTTTGCACTATCTTGGAAATACTCTCTCTGAGCTAGAGTATCGACTTAATGAAATTCTAACTTTATGTAATAGGTCCACTGAACAATATCGAAATGGAAATTCTGAGCTAAAAGGTCAAGAGCTCAACTTTGCTTTTTCTGCATTCAGTGGTCAATTGCAGACTATAAAAGACGTATTGCCGGTAATATCTGGAAATGAAATTTCTTGGGCAATGCTCGGAGAAGTTAAGCATGCAAAATTTATCAAAGGCTGTCGTAATGCTATAACTCATGATGGCCAGCAAGTTATCAATATGTGGATAGAAGGAAAATATTACGTAGCATGTGACTTTTATCGAGTAACCTCTAAAGGTGGGGAGATCATTATTGCTCCTTCTGAAGATATTGCTACCATCTGCATTGAGTTTACGTTAGGCCTCATCGACTTAGTTAAACAATGTTTAGATAGCTTAGTTTATGATTTAAGCGAGAGTCAGCCATTGTACGATGTTCGTTTTTATGACGCCGCTATCCGTCATCCTGCAATCGGCGATTCTGTTCGAAAAATGTACGTGGATGCAGATAAAAGTAATTTAGAGCAACCTGTTGACTTAACAACTGAACTAAATTCTAAAATTGATAAACTGCGCTTGATATGCACCTCAATACTTACCTAACAAACGCCTCAAGAGGGACTGTCAACGCGCGGCGTTTCCAGTCCCAATGAGCCGCGGTGGTTGCAGTTGTTGTGTTTGAGTTTTGTGGTAATGCGTTGTCAGCCCCTTAGGCGGGCGTTAGTTTCTTTAAGGCAATAATCATAAAAATCCGAGTCCAATTGTTCTGAAAAATCAGCCTTTAGTGTTCAAGTTGCACGATTTGACCTTTGAGCTTTGAACTGATGCTGATTTAGTAGAAAGCGTTGAAAATTCAGCAGTTTCAAGGTCGCAGAAAGCCAACAACTCTCGATGCTTCAAGGTTGTTGGATATTCAACTCGGTCAGTTTGGTTTCACAAAAGGCAGCATCATCGCTGTGATCTGGTTTTCTTTGTCGCGGACTCTTAACCGTGGCCAACTTAACCTTGTTCGTTTTGAGTTTTGGCAGCTAACTTCACAGCTTTTGGCGTTGGACGTGTGTTTGTGTGATGCTTTTGCGTAAAATGCCTTTCAAGTAAAAGTGTTAAAAGTCATTGTTAAACAATGGGCTACGAAACTAACAAACGCCTCAAGAGGGACTGTCAACGCGCGGCGTTTCCAGTCCCAATGAGCCGAAGTGGTTACGGTTGTTGTGTTTAAGTTTGGTTGTTATGCGTTGCCAGCCCCTTAGGCGGGCGTTATGTTTCCATTGGGAAGTATTGCATTCTGTTTCTTATAAAAGTATGATTTGCATGCTTTTGATAGGGACAAATAAGTCGCTGATCAAAAGGAGCTTAACAGGTTGTCAAGTCCAATCGGCACGCCACCAAGGCAAGCTGAGCAGATAGACAGCATGAACTGGAACAGGGTCTTCATAGATACCTCCACGGTTATAGTTATAGCATAATCCATTTCTAACATGACGCGGCTAGAGTTTTAGGACTCGTGGATGGTTGTTTTAACAACTTGGTTAAGCCGAGGTAAGGCGTGAGGAATTGCCGCAGTTCTAAGTCTGCCTCGGTTTTGCTAGAGATTCTTAATGTCGTCAAACAAACCTCTTTGGTATCGAAGTCGCGGTTACCTGCATTTCGATCTACCAGTTAGCATTAATAAAGCTAAAAATCTCGTAACTAATCCTGACTTAGTTTCCAAGCATGCTTTCTTTCCATTAATAAGTTATACAGTTGAGTCTAAGAAAATAAGCAAAAACAAAGATACTCGAAAAATCGACGTAGCTGTAAAGGAGCGTCCAATTGCTTATTCTTCGCATATGGACAGCCATATCTATGCATTCTATGCCAATCTTTTAAGCAAAAAGTATGAAGCTAAGTTGAAATCGGCAGGTCTGACCGAGAGTATTCTCGCATTTAGAGGGCTCGGTAAAAGCAATATCGATTTTGCTTTTGAAGCCTTTGAACAAATTAAAACTATGGGTGAATGTAGTGCTGTCGCACTCGATTTTTCTAAATTCTTTGATACGTTAGACCACGATTTACTAAAGCAAAGTTGGGCGAACTTACTAGGCGAGAAAAAGTTACCGTCAGATCACTTTAATGTCTTCAAATCTATTACTAAGTTCTCGCAAGTAAATAAAGTAGAGTTGTACAAAGAATTTAGTATTTCGCCAAATAATCCTAAAAACGGAAGAAATAGAGTTTGTACTGCTCAAGAGTTTCGAGATGTTGTAAGGAATAAGAAACTCATAAAAACCAATAAAGGCTCGTTCGGTATACCTCAAGGTTCCCCTATCAGTGCCTTGCTATCAAACATATATATGTTTGAGTTTGACGCAGAGATGAAACGGTATATGGACATTCACGGTGGTAAATACTATCGCTACTGTGATGATATGCTTTTCATTGTTCCAGCTCCTTTAAGAGACAAAGTCGCTGGCTATGCGCAAGAGCAAGTTAAAAATCTAAAGGTTTCAATTAACCCTAAGAAAACTGAGTTGAGAACTTTCAGTTCTCAAGGTGGTATCTTAGTTGCTGATCAAATGCTTCAATACCTTGGTTTTATGTTTGACGGTGAGAACGTGTATATCCGTTCCTCTTCATTAGCTCGATACTCAGAAAAAATGAAAAGAGGTATTCGTTTAGCTAAGAAAACCATGGATAAGTACAATGCGGTTCGTGTCGCTAAAGGTTTGCCTGAGAAATCATTGTATAAGCGTAAACTGTATAGTCGCTACACTCATTTAGGCGGCAGAAATTTTGTTACGTATGGTTTACGGGCTGCAAGTGCAATGCAGAGTAAAACCATTAAGCGTCAACTGAAGCCTCTTTGGCGCAGGTTTCATGAGGAACTCGAAAAAGAAACATAACAAACGCCTCAAGAGGGACTGTCAACGCGTGGCGTTTCCTGTCCCATTGGGTCGCGATGGTTACGGTTGTTGTGTTTGAGTTTAGTGGTAGTGCGTTGCCAGCCCCTTAGGCGGGCGTTATGGCGCAAGGTGAAAATGAAAGCCATCGTTGATTTAATTAGAAAAGATCCCATTCGACTTGAAGCACTGGAATGTGTTTACCAGCTTGAATTGCCTCAATGCTACATAGCCGCAGGTTTTGTGCGAAACCTTGTCTGGGACTCTTTACATCACAACGTAAAGCTGACGCCATTAAACGACATTGATGTCATTTTCTTCGATGCCGATTGTTTAGATCCAAATTATGAAAAATCGCTTGAGCTCAAGTTGTCGGAGCAAATGCCCCAGCTCAATTGGCAAGTGAAAAATCAAGCCAAGATGCACTTACAAAATGGCGACAATCCTTACCAAAGCACATTGGATGCCATGAGCTATTGGCCTGAAAAAGAAACGGCGGTAGCAGTGAGAAAAGTCGAGCACGATCGTTACGAATGTATATCAGCCTTTGGTTTCGAGAGTTTATTTCAAGGTTTCATCACACATAATCCTAAACGAGCATATGGAATCTTCGAAAATCGAGTAAAGTCAAAGGGTTGGTTGGCTATGTGGCCTAACTTGAGAATTGCGCCATAACAAACGCCTCAAGAGGGACTGTCAACGCGTGGCGTTTCCAGTCCCAAGGAGCCGCGGTGGTTGCAGTTGTTGTGTTTGAGTTTAGTGGTAATGCGTTGTCAGCCCCTTAGGCGGGCGTTAGGCTATTTCAACAATATAGAAACTATGAAGAGGTAAGAGATTGAATATTTTTATCAGTTGGTCGGGTAACAGAAGTAAAGCTGTGGCTGAACTTTTAGATGAATGGCTACAGTGTGTAATCCAAGCTGTAGACCCTTGGATGTCAAGTAAAGACATTGACCGAGGGGCTTTGTGGTTTTCTGAAATCAATGATCAGTTACAAAACACAACAATAGGTATTATCTGCCTGACCCAAGAGAATCTGAATAAACCATGGATTTTATTTGAAGCTGGTGCTTTGGCTAAAGGGTTAACAGAAAGTCGAGTTTGCACTTTTTTAATTGACGTTCAACCGACAGATATAGGTACACCACTTTCCCAGTTTAACCATACTTTTCCCGATAAAGAGGGGCTTTGGGAATTGGTCAGAACCCTAAATAGCTCTTTAAAAGAAAAATCTTTAAAAGAGAAAATCTTGGAACAAGTTTTTGATACCTATTGGCCTCAATTCGAGGTGCAATTTGCTAGCATATTGCAAAAGCATCCTGTTGGAGAGCAAGTTCAAAAGCGTGAAGAAAATGATATTTTGTTAGAAATCTTATCTTCAACAAGATCGATGGAGCGTCGAGTTAGAGATTTAGAGCGTGGCACCTCTCGAGTAAATAAGAAAGTACCCTTACCACTATTTAAGCAGTGTGTAAATGAATCGTGTAATACTATGGTTTTAGTTGACGATATTGACAGTGTTGAAAAAGTGTTTGGATTCCGACATATGGCTAATGGTATGACTAGACCACAATCTTATTGTAAAGAGTGTAGGTCTAATGTTGAAGGCGCTACATCTTAACAATAGCCTAACAAACGGTTCAAGAGGGACAGCCAACGCGTGGCTATTTTTATTATGCGTTGGTTTTTTGGGGTTACGGTGTTATGCGTAAGCTTGGTTGTGGCGTTGGCTGCCCCTTAACCGGGCGTTA
>NZ_JJMN01000073.1 GCF_000696385.1 Vibrio metoecus
CCAACTGAGCTTCAATGGAGCCTTAGCCCACATCATGCGCCTAATAGTGGGACTTCCCTACTCGTCACCGGGAGCAATACCAAGGCAACTGCAAAACTTCTACGCAATGAGTGGAAGCTTAATACTTGAGCCAAGGCGAGAAAGAGCCTTCCCTAGAGTCGTGAAGAAAAAGCCAAGCCGATACCCTAGAAAATACAATGCCGCTCACCTTAAGTGAACGGCATTTAGGGCTCCAGTCCTTTTTAATAAAGTGCACGACTTGGTTATATTGCTGCTGAGTAATACGCTGATTACGCCTAGATTTACTGCGTCTTGTCCGAGTTCGTTGGTCGGCTTTGAAAGCGCGATAAGCGCCGTCATAAGCACAACGGTTGCGAGCAATTTCGCGAGAAATGGTACTCTTATGTCGTCCGGTGAGTTTGGCGATATGGGTATAGCTTAGACCTTGCTTTTTATAGGCCGCGATTGTATATCTCTCACCCTCGGTGAGCTGTTTATAAGTCATTCTTTTTCACTTCTTGGCGGGAGGAAAAATAGGGATTATGACGGCTCACCGTTTTATTTTTTAGTGTTGCTACTTAGTATATGAATCCAAGAAACATAACAAACGCCTCAAGAGGGACTGTCAACGCGTGGCGTTTCCAGTCCCAATGAGCCGCGGTGGTTGCAGTTGTTGTGTTTGAGTTTAGTGGTAATGCGTTGCCAGCCCCTTAGGCGGGCGTTAGCTTCTTAAAGGCTAGAATCATCAAAATTTAAGCATATTTGTTCTGAATATGCAGCTTTTCGTGCTCATGTTGCACGACTTGGTTTTTGAGTTTCAGGCTTATGCTGCTTTGGTAGGAAGTGTTAGAAGTTCAGCAGTTTCAAAGTCGCTGAGAACTAGCAAGTCTCGATGCTTCAAAGTTGTTGGATGTTCAACTCGGTCAACTTGGTTTCACAAAATGCAGCATCGTCCCTGAAATCGCGCTTTCTTTGTCGGAAATTCGGTAAGTGGTTAACTTAACCTTGATCGTTTTAAGTATTGGCTGCCAACTTCACAGCTTTTGGCTCTGGACGTGTGCTTGCTTGATGTTTTTGCATAAAATGCCTTTCAAACAAAAATGTTAAAAAACCATTGATAAACAATAGGCTACGAAGCTAACAAACGCCTCAAGAGGGACTGTCAACGCGTGGCGTTTCCAGTCCCATTGAGCCGCGGTGGTTACGGCTGTTGTGTTTGAGTTTAGTGTTGGTGCGTTGTCAGCCCCTTAGGCGGGCGTTATGAGGCTATAGGAAAACAAAGATGAATCACGATGAGTTCAACCAATTTTGTCGTTCCTTTCCTGCTACTACATACGTGGTGCAATGGGGTGGCTCCCATGTTTGGAAAGTGGCGGGAAAAGTGTTTTCTATTGGCAGTATCGGCAAGGATCAGCAACCCGTTTTTACTTTCAAAACATCGGATTTGAACTTTGAGTATCTGAGTGAGCACGATGGTTATATTCCTGCCCCTTACTTCGCCAACCGAGGTATGAAGTGGATCCAACAAACGGAGACTTCAGGTGTATTAGACGAAGAGTTGAAGTATTACTTGTCTGAGTCCTACCGTCTTGTTGTGCTCGGGCTCAGTAAAAGGTTACAGAAAGAGTTGGGAATTACGTCAAGAGCAGACGGTGAATCCGCCTCATAACAAACGCCTCAAGAGGGACTGTCAACGCGTGGCGTTTCCAGTCCCATTGAGCCGCGGTGGTTGCAGTTGTTGTGTTTGGGTTTAGTGGTAATGCGTTGCCAGCCCCTTAGGCGGGCGTTATGTGATTGAGCATAAACAAAAACAGCCCTTCTGGTGTGGGCTGTATTATAGATGGTGAACATACTAGTGTTCAGGCATTTCTATTATTCTAATCGCGCTATCTATTGCTTTAGTGAAGTCTCTGCTGTTTTCGAGTTTTCCAGAGCTTGCTGGTCCTAGAACGCAAGAATACAAAGCGAGTTGTTTCTCGAAAGACAAATCCAGTTGTTCATACAGAAGTTGCCGAGTTTCAGCATGTTGTTCTGGTTCTTGGTTTGCAAGGTTGATTAAAGTTTCAGAAATAAGCGATTTCATATAATTTTTCCTTATTATGGTGTTGGGTGCTTATTGATTATATCGATAAGTTAGATGCAAGTCGTGAGCAACAATCACATAACAAACGCCTCAAGAGGGACTGTCAACGCGTGGCGTTTCCAGTCCCAATGGGCCGCGGAGGTTTCGGTTGTTGTGTTTGAGTTTGGTGGTATGCGTTGCCAGCCCCTTAGGCGGGCATTATGTTCTAAGGAGAAATTATGATTTACACGACAACGGAAACTATTCCTGGCAAGGAAATAGAAGCAGTTCTGGGTATTGTTAATGGGAATGTGGTCCAGTCTAAACATATAGGTCGCGATATCATGGCTGGCTTAAAAGGTATTGTGGGTGGCGAGCTTAAAGGTTATACCGAGATGTTGATGGAAGCCAGAAACATAGCGGTAGAACGATTAATCGAAGATGCAGTAAAGTTAAATGCCGATGCAATAGTGGGAATTCGTTTTACAACTAGCTCAGTTACTGATGGTGCATCAGAAATCCTAGTGTTTGGTACGGCAGTTAAACTCCGAACATAACAAGCAATTTAAGAGTGATTCGGCACGCGTGGCATTTTCAGCATGCGGTGAGTTTTGTGATTAAGTTGGTGTGCGTTGGCTTTTGCAGTGCATTGCTCACCCCTTAGCAGGGCGTTATGTGCTTTCTACGAAAAATCTTGAAGTAGTGTAGAATTCGGTTTTTGAAATCTTGAGAAGTCAGTATGTCTAAAGTCGTTCAACAGCAAATCGGCAATATCGCACTTGTCGTAGAAAACTACGATGATGCTATTGAGTTCTATACAAAAAAGTTGCAGTTCAGTTTGGTTGAAGATACAGATTTAGGTGGTGGTAAGCGTTGGGTTCAAGTTTCGCCGCCAAACTCGAATGGAACGAATCTACTTCTTGCTCAAGCAAGTAACGAAGAACAAGCTCAATTCGTAGGTAATCAGACTGGAGGTCGTGTTTTTCTGTTTCTACAAACGAATGACTTCTGGCGAGATTATGAGTTAATGAAGGCCAATGGTGTTGTTTTCAACGAAGAACCACGAGTTGAAGAGTATGGGACAGTGGTTGTGTTCCAAGATCTTTATGGAAACAAATGGGATTTATTGCAGCTGAACAAGGCTCATCAATAGCACGCACATAACAAACGCCTCAAGAGGGACTGTCAACGCGCGGCGTTTCCAGTCCCAATGAGCCGCGGTGGTTGCAGTTGTTGTATTTGAGTGTAGTGGTAATACGTTGTCAGCCCCTTAGGCGGGCGTTAGTTTCTCTCAGGAAAAGTCATCAAAAATTCAAACGTAAGACTCTGAAAAAAAATCCTTTAGTTTTCAATCCGCACAATTAGACTTTTGCGTTTTTCTTGATGCTGATTTGGTAGAGCGTGTTGAAAGTTCAGCAGTCTCAAAGTCGCTGAAAACTAGCAAGCCTCGATGCTTCAACATTGTTGGATGCTCAACACTGGAAGTTTGGTTTCACAAAAGCGGCATCATTGCTGTGAGCGTGCTTTCTTTGTCGTTGATTCGGTAAGTGGCCAACTTAACCTTGATCGTTTTGAGTTTTGGCTGCCAACTTCACAGCTTTTGGCGTTGGACGTGTGTTTGTTTGATGCATTTGCGTAAAATCACTTTCAAGCAAAAGTGTTTAAAAATTTATTGCTGAAACAATGGGCTACGAAAACTAACAAACGCCTCAAGAGGGACTGTCAACGCGCGGCGTTTCCAGTCCCATTGAGCCGCGGTGGTTTCGGTTGTTGTGTTTGAGTTTAGTGGTAATGCGTTGCCAGCCCCTTAGGCGGGCGTTATGCGCCTAACATAAAAAATCAGCAACATTTGCAAAATTTAAAAGGATAGAAATTGAGCAAGGTAATTCTAAAAGGCTTCATTGTTGTGCCCAAAGCAGAGCTAACTGCTGTTATCAATGAGCTAGACAATCATATTCGTTTCACGAGATTAGAAGATGGTTGTCTGATTTTTGAAGTCACGCAAAACGAAGAAAACCCATATCGATTCGATGTGTATGAAGAGTTTAGAGATCAAGCTGCTTTTGATAAGCATCAGCTAAGAGTTAAATCTTCTACGTGGGGTAAAGTTTCCGCTAATGTTGAACGTAATTATGAAGTTACGGTGAGTTGCGCATAACAAACGCCTCAAGAGGGACTGTCAACGCGCGGCGTTTCCAGTCCCAATGAGCCGCGGTGGTTTCAGTTGTTGTGATTGAGTTTTGTGGTAATGCGTTGCCAGCCCCTTAGGCGGGCGTTATAGCTTATCTCACATTTCAACCTAGACATTGCTCAATCGATGCCTCAGAGTAAATTCCGACTTTGCTCAACAAAAGGAACAAGTATGTTTAGTTCACATCATGATCGGCTTCAAATGATATTGAAAAATCAAAGGTTTTCTATGATGCCATATTGTCGGTGTTAGGTTATCCGGCGGGTGTTATTGACGCTAAAGGTCGCTGTCTCTACATAAACCAAGACGGTGTACTTGGTATTACGAAACCAGTGAATGGCGAACCTGCGACGCATGGTAATGGGATGACAATTGGCTTTAAAGTTAGTAGTCCAGAGTTAGTAGAAGCATGGCATGCAGCCGGTTTAGCAAATGGTGGTGTGGCTTGTGAAGATCCTCCGGGTATCAGAGTGAGCGGACAAAGAAAAATGTATTTAGCTTATTTACGAGATCCAGCAGGTAATAAGCTATGTGCAACACATCATATGTCCACGGGCAACTAAAAGCACCGCC
>NZ_JJMN01000074.1 GCF_000696385.1 Vibrio metoecus
AAAAAGCGCGCTCTTTCAGCGCGCTTTTTCACTCTCAACAGAGCCAAACCTCGTGTAAAGCTCACTCGCCTTTTTCAATTACCCAAACTTCTTCAGCAAAGCGGCTTAAGCCCGCGGGTGTCCGCTTATTCAGATGCGGATCGATGCTGGTATCTTGGTAAACTCGGCGAATCTCACAATCGGTAAACAAGGTGCGGATTTTCGGCTTCAGGTACCGAGAATGGAGGCCCCCGGAAACTCAGTTGGCACATAATCCATGCTGACTAGTAAAAATTCGTCCACCCGGTTTAAGCAGTTGTAGTAAACGCTGCGCATACTCTGCACGCATCTCTTCCGGCAATGCTACTAGCGCCGCACGATCATAAACCAAGTCCACAGATTCAACAGGAGCCGTGAAAAAATCGCCGGTAAAAATGGTTAGCTCATCAAACTGATACAACTCATGTTGCGCATTGAGTCGTGTCACCGTCGGGGTATAAAAATGCTCGGCAAAGAAAGAACGTACCGCAATTTGGCTTAATTCAACCCCTTGCACACAGTCATGCTGATTGGCCAACCAGATGAGGTCTTCACTCTTCCCACATAAAGGAACGAGAACTTTATCATCACGTTCCGGCATGGTTTCTCCCCAAAAACGGATCAGCAACGGATTCACATCTTCCAGATGAAAACCAATCTGATTCGCTGCCCATTTGTTATGCCAGAATTCAGGGTCTCGCATCTCTTACTCCTGTCTTTTTGAGAACAGCCAAGAGTAGCGGATCTGCCCCATTTTCGGTAGCACGAATTTGTCCCATTGATGGCCTCTATACCGTTACATTTACTTACGCGTGGAGATGGAACTCCGCTTAAAAGACGCAGTCTGACTCTATGTCGATGTTATGTGATGGATAACAAATTCTTACAAAGTGTCGCGGTGGATTTGATTGGAAAAAGCAATCGGCGTCCCCATTGATCATAGTGAATGGAATTGAACACATTGAACCAACTTGAATTGCACTGTCAGGAAACGCCTTCTAGGTCCACTTTTTGACCCTACAGCGCAAGCTAAGGAGAGTGAATGAGTCTATTGCTACGTACCACAGCACTGATGCTATTGCTGTTAAGCCGTGCTCCCGTTATGGCGGCCGTTCCATTAATCTCAAGTTCAACAGAAGATAATCGTGAAGAGTCACGACAAAATGAAGTCAGCTCTAAACTGTTTCGTCACAGCTTAAGTGGTTTGTACGGCATTTCTAGTCAGAACGCTCCCATCACCCAGCCCTACCAAGATTTTGACGTGCTGTACAGTAAAGCGCACCAAGCTCAAATCGAATTAGAAACCTTGTGTAAGAGCACCGCCTTACTTACAGGTACTCAAGCCTATTTCGCTGGAGCCAAATCTCACCAACGTGCATTAGAAAAAGTGGCGTTGGAACTGGATGGACAAGCGGAACGTATTACGGATTTAGCACGCGCGACTATCGTTGCCCATGATGTGGCGAGCCTGGTGACTGCTTACGAAACCTTGAACCGAGAAGCAACCATTGTAAAGGTGAAGAACCGCTTCAAGAATCCTGCGGAGTCGGGGTATCGCGATCTCAACGTATTAGTTCAACTGCCTAAAACTAAAATCATCGCGGAAGTTCAGTTTCATTTAGCCGCGATTGCTGAAGTCAAAAGTGGTGCTGAGCATCAACTGTATGAGCAAATACAAAATATTGAGCGTACCGCTCGCCAAGAGCAGCGTGCTTTAAGCGAATGGGAATTGGCTCAAATTGCCAAGATACGCTCAACGTCACGAGATCTCTACCAACAAGCTTGGCAGCCTTACATCACAACCCACATTCAAGCCGCTTAAAACATACAGCGCAGCCGCCTAACGCTCAGGCTGCGCTTTCAAATGTTAACCACGCCATCGACCCAACGATATGTATTGCTGATAGGCTGCAATCAACTTCATCTCATGTGAATAAACAGAGTATGGGTAAACAGGCTATATGGTTGGCGGAAAAGAACACAACGAACAATGTCGCAGCGACAAGCAGGAAGGGGATAAAAGCAAAAAGACCACGCTTATGGGCGTGGTCTATTGCTCGGTCTTATTTTTCGACTTTGATGTTCTCGACTCGGGCTTTCAATTTTTGCCCTGGGCGGAACGTTACGACACGTCGAGCGGTAATAGGAATATCCTCACCCGTTTTTGGGTTTCGACCCGGACGTTGATTCTTATCTCGTAGGTCAAAATTACCAAAACCAGAGAGTTTTACCTGTTCGCCACTTTCGAGTGCTTTGCGAATTTCTTCAAAAAACACTTCAACCGTATCCTTGGCATCCCGCTTGCTCATGCCGAGCTTTTCGAACAGGGCTTCAGCCAATTCGGCCTTTGTGAGCGCCATAAAACTTCCCTCAAAGCTAAGTTAAACCTTGCTGCTGGTTGGCAGCGCCAAAGCAATTTTTGTTCGACCAATCAACAACCTAACAGCCGAACAATGAAAGTGTATGCCAACCGTCTGATTTTCGCCAACTTTTTTATTACTCACTAAGCGATTCAAAACGTTATGATTTACAGCTCTCTTTAAAAATCACTCACTTTCTCTTGGAGAACAAGAGGAAAAAAATCTGAATTTTTAGTTATTTACATCATTGTCACTAAAATGATTTTCAGATCCTCATCACTATTTAGCGTAGATAATTTTTTTCGATACGCCAAAAATTTTTTCTTAGTTTCATCTAAAAATCAGAGAGTTGTTGACCTAGTTCCACATTCAAATCATAAAAAACAGGCTCCGAGGAGCCTGTTATCATCTTACTTGAAGCGAGGTGCTCTCTGGCTTAGTCGCGCAGAGCCGCACCATATTGTACAGAGACTGCCTGCACAATCGCCTCTACCGCTGCTGCGATATCAGCCTCTTCAAGCGTGCGTTCAACAGATTGAAGAGTCAGTGCAATCGCTAGGCTCTTCTTACCTTCTTCAACGCCTTTACCGACGTAAACGTCAAACAGTTTCGCGTCTTTCAGTAGCTCGCCACCCGCAACACGGCATGCTTCAACGATGTCGCCAGAAGCAATATTGCCATCAACCACCAAAGCGATATCACGACGGTTGGCTGGGAACTTAGAAATCGCGGCGGCTTCTGGGATCACGCGTGTGTTGATCGCATTCCACTCGATCTCGAACACGATAGTGCGGCCATTGAGGCCAAACTTGCGCTCAAGCTCTGGGTGAACGGTACCAATCACACCAATCGCTTTACCATCAACCACAATCGCTGCCGCTTGGCCAGGATGCAGTGCTGGGTGCTTAGTGGCCGCAAAGCTGTATGCTTTGCCTTTGGCTGTCAGTTCAAGAACCGCTTCCAGATCGCCCTTCATATCGAAGAAATCAACGGTTGCCGTTTCCATATTCCAGTGCTCTTCACCACGAGCGCCAGAAATCACACCCGCTAGCATTGGCTCTTGGCGCATGCCATTTTCTGCTGCTGCATCAGGGATAAAGCGCAGACCATATTCAAACAGACGAACACGAGGTTGCTGACGCTTTTGGTTATGAACCACAGTATTGAGCAAACCTTGGATCAGGCTCAAACGCATCGCCGACATTTCAGCTGAAATTGGGTTTGGCAGGATCAGTGCATCAACGCCCGGTACAACCAGTTTTTGCTGTTCAGGCTCAACGAAGCTGTAAGTGATCGCTTCATGGTAGCCACGGTCAACCAGCAGATCGCGAACACGCTTCAGTGGTAGTTTCGCTTCGTTATGCAGGTTCATGTTCAACGCAGCCACAGGCGCTTGGTTAGGAATGTTGTTGTAACCGTAGATGCGGCCTACTTCTTCCACCAAATCTTGCTCGATAGCAATATCAAAACGCCATGTTGGCGCAGTCGCTTGCCAGCCTTCTGCGATAGTCGCCACTTGCATGCCCAGACGCTCAAGAATTTCTACCACGTCCGCATCAGGAATCGCATGACCCAGCAGCTTGTCGAGTTTGCTACGACGCAGCGCAACTTGGTTTGGTTTTGGCAAATCGGCCGCTGATTCTGCAGCTACCACTGGTGCAACTTCACCACCACAGATCTCAACTAACAGCTGTGTAGCGCGCTCCATCGCTGCGTGTTGCAGAGCATAGTCCACACCACGTTCAAAACGCATGGAAGAATCAGTATGCAGGCCGTAGCTACGTGCACGACCACGAATGTGGTCTGGCGCGAAGAAAGCACACTCTAGCAATACATCTTTAGTGTCAGTGCTGACACCAGAATGCTCACCACCAAACACACCGGCAATCGCCAGCGCTTTTTGTTGGTCAGCAATCACTAGCGTGTCTGCGTTCAATTTGGCTTCTGAACCATCAAGCAGAGTCAGTTTTTCATCTTGCTCAGCCAGACGAACCACGATTCCGCCTTCAATCTTCGCCAGATCAAACGCGTGCATCGGTTGGCCTTGTTCCAGCATCACGAAGTTAGTGATATCAACCACCGGATCGATAGAGCGGATACCTACAACGACGCAGTTTTTCTTGCATCCACAGTGGGGTTTGCGCTTGAACGTTCACGTTCTTCACGATACGACCAAGGTAACGTGGACACGCCGCTGGCGCTTTCACGTCAATTGCAATCGTATCATTGATGGTTGCTGCAATGGCATTCACTGCAGGAGCCGTCACGTCAGCACGGTTCAGTACGCCCACTTCACGAGCCAGACCACGGATGCTGAAACAGTCTGCGCGGTTAGACGTCAGATCCACATCGATAGTCACATCGTTCAGTGACAGAAAATCGCGGAAATCCATACCAATCGGTGCGTTTTCAGCCAGTTCCATGATGCCGTTCGATTCAACATCGATACCCAGCTCTGAGAAAGAACACAGCATGCCGTGTGACGGTTGGCCACGCAGTTTGGCTTTCTTAATTTTGAAATCGCCTGGCAGCGTCGCGCCTACGGTTGCCACTGCAACTTTCAGACCTTGACGACAGTTGGCTGCACCACACACGATGTCCAGAAGCTCTTCTTCGCCTACATCGACTTTGGTGACGCGCAGTTTGTCAGCATCTGGATGTTGAGCACACTCAACCACGTGACCCACTTTTACGCCGTCGAACACACCAGCTACGGCCAGTACGTCGTCCACTTCCAGACCCGCCATTGTAATTTGGTGAGTTAATTCGTCAGTGGTGATTGCCGGGTTAACCCACTCACGAAGCCATGATTCGCTGAATTTCATTGTATATACCTCTTGGGAACCCTGAATTATTTGAACTGTTTTAGGAAACGCAGATCGTTTTCGAAGAATGCACGCAGGTCATTCACGCCGTAGCGGAGCATGGTTAAACGCTCAACGCCCATACCAAACGCGAAACCTGAGTATTTCTCAGGGTCGATGCCTACGCTGCGCAGTACATTTGGGTGCACCATGCCGCAGCCTAGCACTTCTAGCCATTTGCCGTTTTTGCCTTTCACATCCACTTCCGCTGAAGGCTCAGTGAACGGGAAGTAAGACGGACGGAAACGTACTTCCAAATCTTCTTCAAAGAAGTTGCACAGGAAGTCATGCAGGATGCCTTTCAGCTGTGCGAAGTTAACGTTTTCATCAACCAACATACCTTCCACTTGGTGAAACATTGGGGTATGCGTTTGGTCGTAGTCGTTACGGTAAACACGACCCGGAGCGATGAAACGCAATGGCGGCTGACGCTCTTCCAGAGTACGGATTTGCACGCCAGAAGTGTGAGTACGCAACATCAGCTTCGGATTGAAGAAGAAAGTATCGTGATCAGTACGCGCTGGGTGATCCGCGGCAATGTTCAGAGCATCGAAGTTATGGAAATCATCTTCGATTTCAGGGCCAGACTCTACAGTAAAGCCAAGCTCACCAAAGAAGCTTTCAATACGTTCGATAGTACGAGTCACTGGGTGCAAACCACCATTTTCGATACGGCGACCGGGCAGTGTCACATCGATGGTTTCAGCCGCTAATTTGGCTTCCAGCTCTGCGCTTTGCAGCGCATCTTTACGCTCAGCCAGAGCTTTTTGCACCGCGTCTTTCGCAACGTTAATTTCTTGGCCAGCAGTACGGCGCTCTTCCGGCGGTAGTTTACCTAGGCTTTGCAGTTGAACCGTCAGTTCGCCTTTTTTGCCCAGATACTGAACACGCACTTCATCCAGTGCGACCAGCGACTCTGCAGCGTTAATCGCCGCGGTCGCATTAGCAATAATCTCTTGTAGATGTTGCATCGTTTCCTCGTCTGCCAATCAGCAGTTTCCTTTAGGAGCCCGAGTAGGTTTCTTTGGGAGTCGCAAGACCGCCAATAGTGTTACCGTAAGGGATTCTTGGGGTTTTCAAATAGCTGTACATAGTACCGAAAGCGAGGATTAAAGCCAAATTGAAATCCACCGTGTATGCATTATTGGGGCATTATTCATGCACTTGAAAAGTCTTACATCAATACCCACTAATTAGAAGTACGCGCTGACATGCTAAAAAAACCACATCACCGCATTTTTCATCCAGAAAAGGACTATCAATGAGAGTAGAAATCGTACCGATTCGACCTGAGTTTGACGCTGAGATTTGCCAAATTATTCAAAGCGTCGGCGCTGAGTTTGGTGCCATTGGTGAAGGTTTTGGCCCTTCGGATGCCGAAGTGCTTGCCATGAGTCAGCATTATCGAGAACAAGATCGCAGCGCGTATTTTGTCGCGATTCTGGACGGAGAAGTGGTTGGCGGTGGCGGCATTGCACCTTTTGCTCACCATACGGAGCTGTGTGAACTGAAAAAACTGTTTCTGCTCCCCGCCAGCCGTGGACATGGCGTTGGGCGAGCGCTCAGTGAACATTGTTTGAATTTTGCGAAACAGCAAGGTTATTCAGAATGTTATCTGGATACACTGGCCAGCATGACCCAAGCCATTAAACTTTACCAACAACTTGGTTTTCAGCACTTAACACAGCCCATGGCAGGCACTGAACATAATGGCTGCGACGTATGGATGTTGAAATCGCTCGACTAAGCTACCGAATTAAAAGAACAAACACGATTTTTACCACCATGTTTGGCAAGGTAAACCGCTTGATCCGCCGCGCGCAGCAGCTCATGGTGATCTTTCATGTTTGAGGCAAACGCGGCAACCCCCATACTGACACTGCCTTGCCAACGAATATTGTTTTCAAGCGAGATCACCTGCTGTTGAATCGCACGGCAAACCTGCTCTGCAATATAGACACCACCAGCAGTGTCGGTTTCAGGACAGATCACTAGAAACTCGTCGCCGCCTAAACGACAAACCAGATCATCACTACGGAAGTGATCCCTCAGTGTGTGTGCCAACGTAGTCAAAACTCTATCTCCCACATCATGTCCATAGAGGTCATTCACCGCTTTGAAGCCATCAACATCCACCATAACACAAGCGAAAGGCTGACGATTATCTTGAGCAAGGCTCCAATGCAGTACGAGCTGACGCATGGCTTTACGTCGATTAGGTAAGCCTGTCAGGCTGTCGGTCATCGACAGCGCTTCGAGCTGACGATTGACTTGGTAAAGCTGCTGAGTGCGCTCAAGTCACTTTTTCTTCCAGTGATTGATTGTAGTTTGACGAGTTCTCGATTACGTTCAGAGACTTGATCAAATAACGCATTAAGGGCATTGAGTAATGGCTCCGTCGCGGCATTTTTCTCTCGCTCCTCTTTAGCGTAGGCTTCTTCGGCACTCATGCCAGAGCGAATCGCAATCACTTGTCGCGCCATATTCTGATCGATACCTAAGATGTGGTACGCCAACCAATGGATCAAAAACTCCAATAACTGAACGGCCGAGCGGTCATCCACATCATGGATGAAAGCTTGCATGCTGAACACTTCAGACATAAAAGTGCGATGAACCTGAATGTGCTCTTCAAGATGACGATCGGAAATGCCGACCTCACGCATCAGCTTTTCTTCTTCTTTGAAATGATATTCGGAATAGCGGGACAGCTCGAATAACGCGAGACGGATCTCTTCTAGCGAGACGTGATTTTCAGCCAACAGAGAGCTATAGCGATTGACAATATTCACCAAATACTGGTGCTGCTCATCAACCTCATCCAACCCTGTTTCGAAGTATTGATCCCATTTGAACGATTGCATGCTCCCACTCATCTCTCTAGCGTGTACAACTCAATCACGGATAACCCTTAGTAAATTTAGGGCAATTGTAACTGGACACGGAGCAACCGACGTGATTCAACTCATAAAAACAGGAAAACGTTAGCAAATGCTAATTAAATCGAAGAAAAATCGCACCGAACATTGATGAATAGGGTTCTGAAATACAAAAACCCCGCTCAATGAGCGGGGTTTTGATTTGGAGCGACACACGAGGTTCGAACTCGTGACCTCAACCTTGGCAAGGTTGCGCTCTACCAACTGAGCTAGTGTCGCGAAATGGAGATGGTGCCCCGGGCCGGAACTTGAACCGGCACGACTCGAAAGTCGAGGGATTTTAAATCCCTTGTGTCTACCGATTTCACCACCAGGGCACGCAAAATCTTTGCGATGGAAGACACCATCTTGTGATACCGCTTAACGCCATATCATTTAATTTGGTAGCGACACACGAGGTTCGAACTCGTTGACCTCAACCTTGGCAAGGTTGTCGCTCTAACCAACTGAGCTAGTGTCGTCAATGGAAGGCGCGTCCCGGAGTCGAACCGAGGTTCACGGATTTGCAATCCGCTGCATGGCCACTCTGCCAACGCGCCTCTGTAACCTCAGGCACTTGCTTGTTTCGCTGACTGCCTGACTACGGGAATGCATTCTACGCATTCGAGGTATTGAGTCAACACAATTTTTTTGCCTTTCTAATCGTTTGACTATTTAACGTGCAAAAACTCGATATTTGCTCACTTTATTAGCAAAAAAAGCCGCGTTTTTATGGAGATAACTGGATCTCAAGCTCAATCTTTTATCCAACGCCCCTATCGTCCAACGATAAAAAAACGGGCTTTCGCCCGTTTTCTAGTGATGTTCTTCATTAAGTAAATCGTCTTTCGCCGCAGCGAGATATTGCACCATTGACCAATACGTCAGCACTGTTGCCACATAGATAGAAATATAACCAAGCCAAATCATCCAGTCGTCATAACGCCAGATGAGAACCCAGAGTGCAAACATTTGGGTCAGGGTTTTCACTTTTCCCACCCAAGACACCGCAACGCTGGCTCGTTTGCCAATTTCTGCCATCCATTCCCGCAGAGCAGAAATGATGATTTCACGGGCGATCATGGTTACCGCCGGAATGGTGATCCAGATACTGTGGTAATGTTCGGTGATCAGAATCAGCGCCGTAGCTACCAACACTTTATCGGCCACTGGGTCAATAAACGCGCCAAAACGCGAAGTTTGGCCTAATTTGCGCGCCAACATTCCATCTAACCAATCGGTGAATCCAGCGACCCAGAACACCATCGCGGCGACAAAGGGAGCCCATTCAAAAGGAAGATAAAAGGTCACCACAAAAACAGGGATCAGAAATAATCTGAGCAGGGAGAGAAGGTTAGGAATGTTGAAACGCATAATATATAGGCTCTTTTCGATGGCGCGTTAATGTTGCTGTATTTTTCTTATTGTTTCAATGCTTGATAAATGATTTCTGCCAACGCGTGACTAATCCCCGGCACTTTGGCGATTTCTTCAACAGATGCACGTTTCAATTCCTGCATACCACCCAAATATTTGAGTAGCGCTTGACGCCGTTTGGGCCCCACGCCTTCAATCCCCTCAAGCGTACTGGTACGACGGGTTTTTCCGCGCTGCGCTCGGTGTCCTGCAATCGCATGGTTATGGCTTTCATCACGGATATGTTGAATCAAGTGCAACGCAGGCGCATCACTCGGTAAATGGAACTCGTCACCATCAATGGTGATCAGTGTTTCTAAACCGGGTTTTCGTGTCACCCCTTTTGCAATACCTATAATTCTTGGGTATTTTGGCCAATCTTGCCAGCATGACGAAATGATTTCGTAGGCACGATTGAGCTGCCCCTTTGCCGCCATCAATAAAAATAATGTCGGGAATTTTACTGCTATCAAGCTGCTTGCTGTAACGGCGCTCCAAAACCTGTGCCATTGCGGCATAATCATCCCCACCCGAGATACCCGTGATGTTGTAACGCCGATACTCTTGCTTTAACGGACCATCTTGGTTAAACACCACACAAGAGGCGATAGTGCTTTCACCCATAGTGTGCGAGATATCAAAACACTCCATGCGGGTAATCGTATCCATGCCGAGCTCTTCTTGCAGGGCTTTGAAACGTTGACCAATCGTCATTTTGTGATTCATTTTGGTGGTGATCGCCGTCAAGGCGTTGGTATTGGCGAGTTTCAAATAGCGGCCTCGCGTTCCGGTCGGATTGACATGGAAAGTGACTTTACGCCCTGCAAGTTCACTGATCGCGGTTTGTAGCACCTCGGTTTCTTCGGTCAATCCTCGATTCAAAATGATCCGTGCCGGAATACTGCGAGCTTCACTGTGACTTAAATAATATTGGCTTAAAAAGCTCTCAAACACTTCTACCTGCGAGGTGTCACTTGGAATTTTCGGGAAATGGCTACGACTGCCGAGCACTTTGCCTTGGCGGATCATCAAAATATGGATGCAAGCAATGCCAATTTCTTGTGCAAAGCCAAGTACATCCAGGTCTTCCAAACTGTCGTCAGACACAAACTGCTGCTCTTGCACGCGGCGAATGGCTTGAATTTGGTCACGTGCTTTAGCGGCATCTTCAAAGCGCAGCTCACGGCTCGCCTGTTCCATTTTCTCAACCAGAATCGACAATACTTGATTGTCTTTGCCTTGCAGAAAAAGGCGCAGGTAATGGACGATCTCTTGATAGCCTTCGTCAGAAATCAACCCTTTAACACAAGGTCCGGCACAACGCCCAATCTGATACATCAAGCAAGGACGAGTACGGTTACTGTACACCGTATCTTCACACTGGCGAACTGGGAATATCTTTTGAATCAAATGCAGGGTTTCACGCACCGCCCCCGAATCCGGATAAGGCCCGAAATATTCACCACGGCGTTTTTTAGTACCACGATGTGAGGAAAGTCGCGGGTGCTTGTGCGCACTTAAGAAGATATAGGGGTAAGACTTATCATCACGCAGTAGCACGTTGTACTTAGGCAGATACTGCTTGATGTAATTGTGCTCAAGGATCAGTGCTTCCGTTTCGGTGTGAGTGACCGTCACGTCAATCTTGGCGTATGTTTGCTTTACCAGAGCTTTGGTTTTTTCGCTGTCGAGATTCTTGCGAAAATAGCTGGTTAGACGCTTTTTGAGGTCTTTGGCTTTACCGACATAAATCACTTCAGCCTCAGCGTTGTACATACGGTACACGCCGGGCTGGTTGGTGACTGTCTTAAGAAAGGGGGCAGAATCAAACTGTGTCGACACTATAACTTCTCAGTATCTAAGATCCCGTGTCGGATAGCTAAGTGGGTTAATTCCACATCACCGTTGATATTCAGCTTGGCGAACAAACGGTAGCGGTAGCTGTTAACGGTTTTCGGACTCAGACTGAGCTGTTCAGAAATGTCCGTCACCTTCTGACCTTTCGTGATCATCAGCATGATCTGTAATTCACGTTCGGAGAGATCAGCAAAAGGATTTTCAGAGGCGGGCGAAAACTGGCTCAACGCCATTTGCTGCGCAATTTCTGGAGAAATGTAACGCTGACCGCTGTGAACGATACGGATCGCATTGACCATTTCATCCGGTGCCGCGCCCTTAGTGAGATAACCTGCGGCACCCGCTTGCATCACTTTGGTTGGGAACGGATTTTCGGTATGTACCGTCAATACGATAATTTTAATGTCTGGATTAACACGTAACAGCTTCTTGGTTGCCTCTAAGCCACCAATACCCGGCATGTTCATATCCATTAAAATGACGTCTGCATGGTTCGCACGACACCATTTTACTGCTTCTTCACCGCTGTCAGCTTCCCCTGCTACTTTCATTCCACGGACGTCTTCAATAATACGTCGTATCCCTGTGCGAACCAGCTCGTGATCATCTACAAGGAAAACACTAATCAAACTTGTATCTCCACACTTATCTATTGGCTCTGCACCCACCGAGACAGTGGATTACAGCGAAGTTACCCCAACCAACGCGGGCAACTTTTCTCTCGTGAATATGATCTGAAACCTACACTTTAGCAAGCACTTATTTTTCAAAGTGTCGAATCGCACATGTGGCACATAAAAATCAATAAGTTAATGAAAATCATATTCGACCAATTGAAAGCTTTGGTGAATGTTTTCACTCATTTTCACCGTATGTTTTCAATTGTCTTCAGCCGATGATTGGCCTTCTCTGCCGACACAAATCACAATGCGATGTAATCAGCTTCACGATCAGTATAATGTGCCTGCGCAAAACTGTATGAGTGTCTATAAAGGTGAGTCAGATTGAAGATTGAACAAGGGTTTGTATTAACACGTCACGCTCGTGATGTGGCAGGACAAACCCAAATTGAACTTTGGCTTGCCACACCTTCAGGCCCTACGCAACTGATCATACGCGGTGAGCGCCCTGTGTTTTTTATTGAACAATCCGCTTGCTCAGAGACTGAGTCGGTTGCCACACAACTGGCATTGAAGCCTTCGTTTTCCCGCCTCCCCCTGCGTAGCTTCCAAGACCAAGCCCTCACCGCGTGTTACACCAACACCATTCGAGATAGCCAAACCTTAGCGGAAAAACTGGCTCACGCGGACATTTTAACGTTCGAGGCCGATATCCGTTTGGCTGACCGTTTTCTGATGGAGCGCTTTATCCAAGGTAGCATCGAATTTACCGGTCAGATCACCGATTTCGGCCATTATCGCCAAGTTCAACAAGCTAAATGTCGACAAGGTGATTACCTACCGACGCTGAATATGGTG
This sequence comes from Vibrio metoecus, assembly GCF_000696385.1. Classification (GTDB taxonomy): domain Bacteria; phylum Pseudomonadota; class Gammaproteobacteria; order Enterobacterales; family Vibrionaceae; genus Vibrio; species Vibrio metoecus. The sequence continues at coordinate 12,912 of NZ_JJMN01000074.1, forward strand.
TCGCTAGACATCGAATGCTCCGAAAAAGGGCTGCTTTACTCGGTGGGTTTGGATAGCCCGATGGACAGCCGAGTGATTATGATCGGCCAAGCGGAACCTGCGGAGACGCCAATTCAATGGGTCGAAGATGAATATCAGTTACTCAAGGCGCTTATCGCATGGTTTGAGCAGTTTGATCCCGATGTGATTATAGGTTGGAGTGTGGTGGATTTCGATTTCCGGCTGCTGCATAAGCGTGCGGAATTCCACAAACTGAAACTCACCATTGGCCGAGCCCAGCAACCGAGCTTCTTCCGCACGGCGAGCCAAACGCAACAAGGCTTTATCAGCATTCCCGGACGTGTGGTGCTCGATGGTATCGATACCCTAAAAACCGCGACTTACCATTTTCGTTCATGGTCTTTGGAGTCCGTCTCGCAAGAGCTACTCGGCGAAGGAAAAGCGATTCATAACATGCATGACCGGATGGACGAAATTAACCAAATGTTTCGCCATGATAAACCCTCGCTCGCTCGTTACAACCTGCAAGACTGCGTGCTTGTGAATAAAATTTTTGCCATAACTCATCTGCTCGATTTCGCCATTCAGCGTTCGCGTTTAACAGGTGTCGAGTTAGACCGCATTGGTGGCTCTGTTGCCGCGTTTACCAATTTGTATCTGCCGCAACTGCACCGTGCAGGGTATGTGGCACCGAATTTACAACCAGAAAACTGGGTAGCCAGTCCCGGTGGTTACGTGATGGATTCGATTCCGGGGCTGTATGACTCGGTACTCGTGCTCGATTTTAAAAGCCTCTACCCTTCAATTATTCGCTCATTTTTGATTGACCCACTGGGCCTGATTGAAGGGTTAAAGCAACCAGTAGGCAAACAAACCGATCACGCGGTTCCGGGCTTTCGCGGCGGTCAATTTCATCGCAGCAAACACTTTTTGCCTGAGATGATCGAAAAGCTATGGGCAGCGCGCGATGAAGCCAAACGCAACCAAGAAAAGGCTTTTTCGCAAGCGATCAAAATCATCATGAACTCGTTTTATGGCGTGCTTGGCTCATCAGGCTGCCGCTTTTTTGATGCGCGATTGGCATCGAGCATTACCATGCGCGGCCATGAAATCATGATCCAAACAAAACAATTGATTGAAGCGCGCGGCTATCAAGTGATTTATGGCGATACAGACTCAACTTTCGTTGCGCTGGGTGGGCCGTTCTCTCAGCAAGATGCAGATAAAATTGGTCACACTTTGGTGAGCGAAATCAATCAATGGTGGACAGATCACCTCCAACAAGAGTATGCGCTAACGTCGATTTTGGAGCTCGAATACGAAACCCACTATCGCCGATTCCTGATGCCAACCATTCGCGGCTCAGAAACGGGCTCCAAAAAGCGCTATGCCGGTTTAAAAGGAGAGGGGGACAATGAACAGCTGATTTTTAAAGGTTTGGAAAGCGCACGCACCGATTGGACACCGCTCGCACAACGTTTTCAACATCAGCTTTATCAATTGATTTTCCACGGACAGGATCCAGAATCCTATATTCGAACTATCGTAGAACAGACATTAGCAGGCCAATTGGATGAGCAATTGGTGTATCAAAAGCGCCTACGCCGACGGTTGCATGAATACCAAAAGAATGTGCCGCCGCAAGTGCGCGCAGCCAGAATGGCGGATGAAATTAATGCCAAACTCGGGAGGCCACTACAGTACCAGTACCGTGGCAGCATTGAATATTTGATCACCGTGAATGGACCCGAACCCAAAGAGTATTCCAAAAGTCCAATGGATTATCAGCATTACATCGACAAGCAACTCAAACCAGTCGCAGACGCTATTCTGCCTTTTATCGGCAAACACTTTGACGAACTTATTGCACCTCAGCTGGGGTTGTTTTGAGCATATTACGTTCTTGCACGAATGCCACTAAATGTTCACGAGTGAGAGATTTACTATAGAACCAGCCTTGTACTGAGAAAGGGTATTCATCTCCCATCGCGTCTAATTGCTCTTGGGTTTCGACCCCTTCGACGACGGTTTCAAGCTCAAGGGAATGGGCAACCAACTGCAAATTGGCAAACACTTTACGGCCTTTTTCAGAGACCAAAGCCAGCACAAAGGAGCGGTCAATCTTGATCCCATCGACATCAAAACGGTGCAAATAGCTCAACGAAGAGTAACCGGTACCAAAATCATCAATATAAATTTTAACGCCGAGTTGATGGAGCTGATTAAATACCCAAGTCAAACGCTGTTCATCCGCCAGTAGACTTTCTTCCGTCAACTCAATGTGAATCAACCCAGCGACGGGACGAATGATCTCTTCAATCCGTGACATCACCGTTAAATCAACTAAGGTATCCGCCGTAAGGTTAATACTAACGGGAACGTAAACGCCCAACGCGTTGAGTTTATGAACATCCCGCACCGCCTGCTTTACCACCCATAAGTTCATTTCTTTCATCAGCCCCGCTTTGGCAAGCGAAGGTAAAAAAAGGGCTGGGGATAACACATTACCTTGTTGATCTTTGGCTCGAATTAAAGCTTCACATCCAATAACTCGCCCAGTGCGATGACAAACTTGCGGCTGATACTCTAGGCAAAACTCTTTGCTGCTCATCATTTGCAGTTGTTGCTCAACCTTCAATTGTTCACGCTCTTGTTTTTGCGCCAATGCAATCGGGTCATCTTGCAAGTGTTCCGCTTCTTCTTGACGACGGGTGTACATAGTATCTAGCGAAGGAATACGGATAACCTGCTTGCCATACTGTTCATTGAGTCGTAACACCGAAGGCAGATACAAAACGCAACCAAGAAAAATGTTGAACAGTTGCAGTAACAAAGCGTGCCAGTCGCCATTCGTCGCAATCCACGCATTAAGAAAGATCGGACTATTAAACGGAACGGAAACCGTAGGATACGCTACCCATCCAGACGTGACCGCCCACAAAGACACCACCACGTTCATCATTGGTACCAACAAAAAAGGCAGAAATAATCTGGGATTCAAAATCAGTGGCAAACCAAATAGGAAAATTTCATTCACATTGATAAACCCGATAGGAATACTGGCTAAGGCCAGCAATCGTATCGATTTTTGCTTACTAAACAGCAAAATTGATAATGCCAGTGAGAAAGTGGCACCACTGCCTCCAATAAATACAAAAGTGCCCATAAAAGACAGGTTCATCGGATACGGAGCACTTTCCCCAATCAATAAGTAGGACTCAGAAAGCTGACTCGCCTCTTGTAATCGCTCTACTAAGGGTAATAAAGCGTAATAACCGTGGATGCCGAAAAACCAAAGCAGCGAGTTTAGACTGGCGAATGTTAAGCCGAAGGAATAAGGGTCATTGGCATAATCAAAATGCATCAAGCTTGCAAAGATCTGACGAGTGATCGGGCCAAATAAAATTAAATTTATGCCCACCACAACCATGGCCGTCAGTGCCGCAGGCAACACCAGATTGAGTGACTCACGTACTATGCTGCCAGCACTGTTTGAGTGGGTTAAGTGTAAGACCGGATAACGCATCAACCAAGCTATCAGCGGAATAGCATAAATTGGCGTGATCAGTGCTGTGATGATTTGAAACGTTGGCAAATTATTCTCGGCACTCACCGAAGCTGATGAGACCACCAAATAAATGATGCTCAATAGCGCAATCGGGGGACGTGGCAAATGCCAATGCATGGCCAGCAGATATGAGATGGTGGCCGTCATCAAATAAGGAAAGGTTTCGGCGATCACTTGGTTCGCGCGATACAAAATCAAAACCCATTCAGGACGGCCACCGCTAAACAGCTCGCCCATGCTGGCAATAAACAGGACAAAGGAAGAGATCATCAAGCACGGGATCAGCCACACCATTCCTTCACGAATCGAATGCATCGCTGAAACAAGGTATTGAGAAACCTTGGTTAACTCATTTTTTCTCACCGTAGGTAAGTACTTATTAAAACTCAGCATGCTAAAGAGGCTCAAGTGACGCGTATTAAAAACTTAGCACACTAATTTCTTTATCAATAAATGATTCAGCGGTTAAAACTTATACTTACTGCTTATTCTCAAAAAAGACTAACCAATTCGAAACTCGGTTTTTTGATATTGAGACACCAGCCAAGGACCAAAACTATCGAGTAAACCAACCACCGAGCGTTTGGGAATTGCACGGGGTTTTAGTAGCAAGCCAAGGCGGTCAATCTCAAGCTGCTTCTCTGGGTGATAGCGTAGGAAATGGGTACCGCATTCGATCGGGTCATCAAACCACTGCTTGTCGCGGTACATAATCAGCGAATAGCTGGCACGCAGTAGCTTTTTGGCCACCATCTGCTGAGCCATGATCTGTTCTTGCTCGGTTGCGGCTTTGGCAATTTTATCTCGGTAATAGGCAAGCCAATCCCCCACATCCATATTCCAATGTTTGGCAATTTCCCAACTGGGCTCGTAGTGACCAAAACACTCCGCCAGATCATCGCCATATATGCACACACAGCAATGGCGCAGCATAAAACCCCAAGAGAAAATCGCCTCTAAGGTCGCGATTTCTTCAACCGTTGCAAGTTTGATGGATACATCAGTGATCCACGGATAACTTTTCTGAAAACGCCAACGAATCGTGTTGATTAAGGTCGCGCGGTTTTCTTCAAAAGAGCCATAGGTCACTACCACGACATCGAGGTTGGAGCGATTCGGCTTGGCCGTTTTTCGCGCCACGCTGCCGTAGAGGTAAATGCTGTGTAATGCCTGCCCTGCCCCTGCGCGCCAAAAGCGCACCAAATCGGCAATCGCGTTTTGATATTCAGGTTGAAAAGGTTGCTTGGGGTCAATCACCGGCAGAGTCATACCGCTCCATACTCGCTTAATTTGTACAGGCCTTATGTTCTATGATGCGTGACCATCAATCAATAGCAGACTTACCCCACTGGCGAGCAATCAACCAGTCAAACCTTAATTCTTAGCCACGGTGCACGCACCACGTCACGTAGCAGGGGGAGAGATATTCCTTTTCTCCCCTTCCTTTAGTTATAATGCTGCCACTTTTTACACGAAGGATATATTTCATGCCAAAGGCAAGTGAACTCAAAAAAGGTTTTGCCATCATTTCTAACGGTAAGACTCTGCTGATCAAAGATATCGAAGTGACCACTCCTGGTGGCCGCGGCGGTTCTAAAATCTACAAACTACGTTGTACTGACCTAAACACAGGCGCACGCGTAGATGAGCGTTACAAATCTGATGACGTTCTGGATACCGTAGAAATGAACAAACGTCCGATCTCTTTCTCTTACATTGATGGCGATGAGTATGTCTTCATGAACAATGACGACTACACCCCATACAACTTCAAGAAAGATGAAATCGAAGACGAACTGCTGTTCATCACTGAAGAAATTCAAGGCATGAGCGTAGTATTGGTTGACGGTGAAGCGGTTGCGATTGAACTGCCATCTTCTGTTGAAATGGTGATTGAAGAGACGGATCCATCAATCAAAGGTGCTTCTGCCTCTTCTCGTACTAAACCAGCGCGTATGCCAACTGGATTAGTGGTTCAAGTTCCAGAGTACATTGCAACGGGCGATCGTATCGTTATCAATACTGCTGAACGCAAATTCATGAACCGAGCGTAATCTTATGGCTGAGCTTATTTCTATCGACGACACCATTGATACCGCATACGACATTTTCTTGGAAATGGCGCCAGATAACCTCGAGCCTGCTGACGTGATTCTGTTCACGGCACAGTTTGACGATCGCGGCGCGGCTGAAATGGTTGATGTCGGCGATGACTGGGATGATCAAGTGGGCTTTGAAGTCGATAAGGAAATCTACGCCGAAGTACACATTGGTCTGGTGAACGAAGAAAATGATGTGCTGGACGATGTGTTCGCCCGTATGTTGATCAGTCGTGACCCAGATCAGAAGTTTTGCCATATGCTGTGGAAGCGTGACTAAACTTCTCAACGCCAGCTTTCGAGCTGGCGTTGCTCTTTATTGACATTCCAAGATGTTAGATTGAGACATAAACCCAAGCCTTATCACAAAAAATTCCGCTAAACTTAACTCAAGTGCAATCAAACTGTGAGTTAGACGATGCGATTCCTCCCATTGCTTAGCCTTATTTGTACACTGGTGGCTTTTCCTAGTCTGGCTAACGAATACCGTTACGGGCCATTCATCAATTACGCCCAAGCGCCTCTCGCCAGCCATTCCCTTACTCCACAGCTACGCGACGGATTTTCACTCCCGCAGGATAGCCAAGAGCTATTTGGTGGATTTTCTGCTGCCAGTATCTGGAGTGATAGTCCGGGTTATGAGGGAGATTTCTACCAAAACCAGTTCACCTTAGGTCTTAAATGGCAGTTTGCACCCCGTTGGCAGGCGGAGCTAAGCTATCGGTTTAGTCAGGCGTGGGATAACCAGTTGGATTCGCTGACCATGGGATTTCATGACCTGTTTGGTCTGGATCAAAATGGGCGTGATAGTGTTGATAAACACCGTTTTCATATTGCCGTTCCAGAGCACAAGATTGCGTGGGATGACTTTTCTGGCTCCACTCTCAGCAGCGCCTTTTCTGTTTACACGCAGTACCAAATCCACACTTCAGAGCAGCATGGTCTTTCACTCGGTGCTACGCTCTATTACAACCAAAATGGCTTATTACGCTTAAACCGTTTTGAGCAAGCACTGCAACTGAACTACACCTATCAGCAGGACGCGCATCGAATTTATGGCCTGCTTAGCGTAGTTCATCACAATAGTGCGACAGGCACGCTACCAACGAAAAAATCGACCCTCACTCTGGCAGCGGGTTATGAGTACCAACTCAATACCAAGCACCACTTGTTTAGCTCTTTTCATTTTTATCAAGGCACAGTGGAAAGCCCCAAGGAGCTTGAGAAACCCGCAACAGAATATGTGCTGGGTTATCGCTACGTAATGCCATCCAGCGCCTTGGAGCTTGCGTTAACTGAAAACGTCTTCAGCACCGATAACAGCACCGATATTGCGCTGCACATCAGTTATCGCTATCGCTTGTAGGCGTTATCACTCAGTAAAATCTGCGCAATGTGGCAACTTACACACAAAAAGTTGCAAAACTTCGATTTCAAAGAAATGATTTGTCTATGCAAATGATTTTTTGAAAGAGTTGAAACTTGTCTCCACGCTATCTGCAAATCAAACAATTTATGCTCGATAACATCGAGTCGGGTCGTTGGCCAGTCGGTTATCGTACCCCCACTGAATTAGAGTTAACGGAGCAATTTGGTGTCAGCCGCATGACGGTCAACAAAGCGCTGCGCGATCTGGTCAGTGAGGGAAAATTACAGCGCCGCCCACGTTTAGGCACCTTTGTTTGCGCGGCAGAAGAGAAAGCCGAATCCCCTTTGCTGGATATTCGCAACATCGCGGATGAAATCCTCAGTCGCGGTAAGCAGTATCACAACAAAGTGGTTGAACAGCGTGCGCTGAACGCCGACGAAGCTGTCGCCATCAAGCTCGGTGTGATGGTGGGTAGCCCAGTATTTTACAGTGAAATCATTCACTACGCTAACGATATCCCGATGCAACTGGAAGTGCGTTGGGTGAATAGTCGTTCGGTGCCACACTATTTGGATCAAGATTTTACCCAAATTACGCCCAACCAATATTTGTCGCAAAACTGCCCACTGAGCGCGATTGAGCATACTGTAGAAGCCATTATCGCAGATGCCCATGTCAAACAAGCCCTTGCACTTGCGGCTAATGAACCTTGCTTGCTACTCAATCGCCGTACTTGGAGTGGTGATAAGCTGATTAGCTCAGCCCTGCTCTATCATCCGGGTTCGCGCTATAAACTCAGCTCGAAAATTCTGTTCAACCAATAGCCCCACATGATCACATTTTCGCAACATTCAAGTTGCGAACTTTTACGCTTTCCACTATTTATTTGTATATACATTTGAAATATCGATATCTGGATGGAAAGCGATGAATTGTGTGTTGACCGAAGCGCGTTTAGTAACCATGCAACCGGGCGTGCAAGGTTATCAGGTAACCGAGCCGCAAACCCTCATCATTGAGCAGGGGCGCATTCAGCACATAGGCCAACATATTGACCTTCCCAGCGATGCGCATCCTATCTCGTGTGCCGGCAAATTAGTCACACCGGGATTGATTGATTGCCACACCCACTTGATCTATGCCGGCAGCCGCGCCAACGAATTCGAGCTGCGTTTACAAGGTGTGCCCTACCAAACCATCGCCGCCCAAGGTGGCGGCATTCTTTCTACCGTGAATGCCACTCGTAAGGCTAGCGAAGAAGCGTTGATCGAACTCGCCCTACCGCGTTTGGATGGCCTGCTGCGTAGCGGTGTCACTTCCGTTGAAGTGAAATCTGGCTACGGTTTAACGCTCAAGGATGAGCTGAAAATGCTGCGCGCCGCCAAAGCGCTTGAGCAGCATCGCCGCGTCAAAATCACCACCACATTACTTGCCGCGCACGCACTGCCTCCTGAATTTCAAGGCCGTAGTGATGACTATATCGCGCATATTTGCCAAGAGATCATTCCTCGGGTTGCCGAAGAGCAACTGGCCACCAGCGTGGATGTGTTTTGCGAGTCGATTGGCTTTAGCGTGGCGCAAACTAAACGCGTGTTTCATGCTGCGCAAGCGCATGGCTTGCAAATCAAAGGTCATACTGAGCAGCTTTCCAACTTAGGCGGCAGCGCACTCACCGCTCGCATGGGTGGGCTCTCCGTTGACCATATCGAATACCTTGATGAAGCGGGCGTGAAAGCATTGGCACAATCGAGCACGGTTGCCACCTTACTTCCCGGTGCATTTTACTTTTTGCGCGAAACCCAAAAGCCGCCGATTGAATGGCTGCGCCAATATCGCGTACCCATGGCCATCTCTACCGATTTAAACCCCGGCACCTCACCATTTGCCGATCTGTCATTGATGATGAATATGGGCTGTACCTTGTTTGGCCTTACGCCTGAAGAGTCGCTACGCGGTGTCACTTGCCATGCTGCGCAAGCTTTGGGTTACTCCTCTAGCCGCGGACAAATTACTCAAGGCTACGATGCCGATTTAGCGATTTGGAATATCGAACACCCTGCCGAGCTGAGCTATCAAGTCGGCGTTTCTCGCCTGCATGCTCGCATGGTTAATGGAGAGCTGAGTTATGAATCCTAACCTCACCACTGAGCACACTTGGCAAGGTCGCCATGATGCCGAAGATGGCCAAGCTGGGCGTCGTGTGCATCATATCGCTTGTCCCATTCAAGTGGGCGAGCTAGCGAACCAAGATCCGGGTGTGGCGTTGATCGGTTTTGAGTGTGATGCGGGCGTTGAACGCAACAAAGGTCGCATCGGAGCCAAACACGCGCCCAACCTTATTAAGCAAGCGCTGGCCAATCTCGCGTGGCACCATCCCACCCCCATTTACGATTTGGGCAACATTCGTTGTGAGGGTGATGAATTAGAGCAAGCTCAACAAGATTGCGCGCAAGTGATTCAACAGGCTCTGCCTCACGCGCGAGCCATCGTGCTCGGTGGTGGACACGAGATTGCTTGGGCAACCTTTCAGGGTTTGGCGCAACATTTTCTAGCAACAGGCGTAAAGCAACCACGGATCGGCATCATCAATTTTGATGCGCATTTTGACTTACGCGCGTTTGAATCTGGGGTTGAAACAGCGTTCGTTCCAGTGCGCCCAAGCTCAGGCACGCCGTTTAATCAAATTCACCATTTTTGCCAGCAGCAAGGTTGGGATTTTCATTACGCCTGCTTGGGAGTGAGCCGCGCCAGCAACACGCCCGCGCTGTTTGAACGCGCAGATAAGCTAGGGGTTTGGTATGTTGAAGACAAAGCCTTTTCGCCTTTGTCACTCAAGGATCACCTGACTCAATTACAACACTTTATTGATGATTGTGATTACCTCTATCTCACCATTGATCTGGACGTGTTTCCGGCGGCCAGTGCGCCCGGAGTCAGTGCCCCTGCCGCGCGCGGTGTGAGCATAGAAGCGCTTGCCCCCTATTTCGACCAAATTCTTCATAACAAAAACAAATTGATGATTGCCGATATCGCCGAGTACAACCCGAGTTTCGATATTGATCAGCACACCGCGCGCTTAGCCGCTCGTTTGTGTTGGGACATTGCTAACGCCATGGCCGAACAAGTGCAATCCATCCGTCACCCGTGAATCAAAAGGAGTCTCAACATGACACAGTCATCTGCACAAGGAAAAAGACTGGACACTCAGCGCACCATTCGCGCCCCTCGTGGCACACAGCTGCGCGCCAAATCTTGGCTCACTGAAGCCCCACTTCGCATGCTGATGAATAACCTCGACCCCGATGTGGCTGAACATCCTCATGCACTGGTGGTGTATGGTGGCATTGGCCGCGCGGCGCGTAACTGGGAGTGCTTTGACAAAATCGTCGAAGTGCTGGAGCGCCTCGAGGATGACCAGACTTTACTGGTGCAATCGGGTAAACCGGTGGGGGTTTTCCCCACCCACAAAAATGCGCCACGTGTGTTGATTGCCAACTCCAACTTAGTACCACACTGGGCAAACTGGGAACATTTCAACGAGCTCGATAAACAAGGCTTGATGATGTACGGCCAGATGACCGCGGGTTCTTGGATTTACATTGGCTCGCAAGGCATAGTGCAAGGCACTTACGAGACGTTTGTCGCGGTTGCGAAAAAGCATTTCAATGGCGATGCCAAAGGCCGTTGGGTTTTGACTGGCGGATTGGGCGGCATGGGCGGCGCGCAACCTTTAGCGGCGACGATGGCAGGATTCTCGATGATTGCGGTGGAATGTGATGAATCGCGCATCGACTATCGTCTGCGCACCGGTTATGTCGACAAAAAAGCCAACACGCTTGATGAAGCGCTGGCGATGATCGCCGATACCGATCGCCCCATTTCTGTTGGCTTACTGGGTAATGCTGCCGACATCTTCTCCGAATTAGTCAAACGCAATATCACACCTGATGTGGTGACGGATCAAACGTCGGCACACGATCCTCTCAACGGCTATTTGCCACTCGGCTGGAGCATGGAAAAAGCCGCGCAGATGCGTCAGCAAAATGAAGCCGACGTCGTCAAAGCTGCCAAAGCTTCGATGGCGATCCAAGTGCGCGCTATGCTTGATTTGCAAGCTCGCGGCGCTGCAACGCTGGACTATGGCAATAACATTCGCCAAATGGCGCTGGAAGAAGGTGTTGCCAATGCGTTCGATTTCCCTGGTTTTGTGCCGGCCTATATTCGTCCCTTATTCTGTGAAGGGATAGGTCCCTTCCGCTGGGCGGCACTCTCTGGCGATCCGGAAGACATTTACAAAACCGAATCAAAAAAGTACAAAGAGCTGATCCCTGACAACCCACATCTGCACAACTGGCTGGATATGGCGCGTGAGCGAATCCACTTCCAAGGTTTACCTGCTCGCATTTGCTGGGTTGGTTTAAAAGATCGCGCTCGCTTAGGCTTAGCCTTTAACGAAATGGTGAAAAATGGCGAACTCAAAGCGCCAATCGTGATTGGCCGTGATCACCTCGATTCAGGCTCAGTCGCTAGCCCGAACCGCGAAACGGAAGGCATGCTCGATGGTTCAGATGCGGTCTCTGATTGGCCGCTACTCAATGCGCTACTCAACACCGCAGGTGGTGCTACTTGGGTTTCGCTGCACCACGGTGGTGGCGTCGGCATGGGCTTCTCACAACATTCCGGCATGGTGATTTGCTGTGATGGCAGTGATGATGCCGCCGAACGTATTGCACGCGTGCTGCATAATGATCCAGCGACCGGCGTGATGCGCCATGCCGATGCGGGCTATGAGATTGCCAAACGCTGCGCGCAGCAGCAAAAACTCGATTTACCAATGCTCAACGCTGAGCTGGCCAAACTGAAGTGAGGAAAGAAACCATGTTGCACCTGATGATCAAACCCGGCCAACTCAGCTTAAAACAGTTGCGTCAAGTGAGCCGCTCACCCGTGGTGTTATCCCTCGATCCAAAAGCGATTCCGGCGATTGCCGAAAGCGCCCAAGTCGTCGAACAAGTGATCAGCGAAGGACGTACCGTGTACGGCATCAATACTGGTTTTGGTTTGCTCGCCAACACCAAAATTGCCCCGCAAGATCTGGAAACGCTGCAAAAGAGCATCGTGCTTTCTCATGCTGCGGGCATCGGTGAGCTGATGTCGGATGAAACCGTTCGTTTGATGATGCTACTTAAAATCAACAGCTTGGCGCGTGGCTATTCTGGTATCCGTCTTGAAGTCATCCAAGCTTTGATCGAGCTCGTCAATAACCAGATTTATCCTTGCGTACCGAAAAAAGGCTCGGTTGGCGCATCGGGCGATCTTGCGCCGCTGGCTCACATGAGCACAGTGTTGCTCGGCGAAGGCCAAGCACGTTACAACGGCAAAATCATCTCCGGTCTGGAAGCGATGAAAATTGCGGGGCTAGAGCCAATTACCCTCGCCCCTAAAGAAGGGCTCGCCCTTCTGAACGGTACTCAAGCCTCGACCGCGTTTGCGCTCGAAGGACTGTTTGTGGCTGAAGATCTGTTTGCCTCCGCCACCGTGTGCGGTGCGATGTCGGTCGAAGCCGCTCTGGGAAGCCGTCGCCCCTTCGATCCGCGTATCCACCGCGTGCGTGGGCACCGAACCCAAATGGATGCGGCAACGGCGTATCGTCACCTGCTCGATGTCAGCAGCGAAATTGGCCAATCCCACAGTAATTGTGAAAAAGTGCAAGATCCTTACTCTTTGCGCTGCCAACCACAAGTGATGGGCGCTTGCTTGCAGCAAATTCGAAGTGCAGCAGAGGTGTTGGAAGTCGAAGCCAACTCGGTGTCTGATAACCCACTCGTGTTTGCCGAGGATGGCGACATCATCTCTGGCGGCAACTTCCATGCTGAACCTGTGGCCATGGCTGCGGATAACTTGGCGCTGGCGATTGCTGAAATTGGCAGTCTCTCCGAGCGGCGTATGGCACTGCTGATTGACAGTGCGCTGAGCAAACTACCGCCCTTTTTGGTCGACAATGGTGGGGTAAACTCCGGCTTTATGATTGCACAAGTCACGGCAGCCGCCTTAGCCAGTGAGAACAAAACCCTCGCGCATCCTGCGTCAGTCGACAGTTTACCCACTTCAGCCAACCAAGAAGACCACGTTTCCATGGCAACCTTTGCCGCACGCAGACTGCGTGATATGGGCGAAAATACTCGTGGTATTTTGGCAGTGGAATACCTTGCTGCCGCGCAAGGATTGGATTTTCGTGCGCCATTGAAGTCCTCACCACGCATTGAGGAAGCAAGGCAGATACTGCGTGAAAAAGTACCGTTTTACGATAAAGACCGCTATTTTGCGCCGGATATCGAAAAAGCCAATGCTCTGCTGCAACTTGCCGTACACAACCGTTTAATGCCCGATCAGCTGCTACCAAGCCAGCACTAAGTGACTGACAAATCAACATTTCAAGAGCCCTACGGGGCTCTTATACTTAAATCACTTGAAGTGGCAAAAGAACATCTCCACTGGATAGACCAATGATTGTAAGATTCTGTCCTATAATGCGCGCAGTTTAGTTGAGATAGCGATAACCATGTTCCTGACTGCATACCATTCAAATCAACAGCACCAATTTCAATTTACTCGCCAACAGGCTAGCCACTTTGCCAAATTGGTCGCGGGTGATTTCAACCCCATCCATGACGAAGATAGTAAACGTTTCTGCGTACCGGGCGATCTGCTGTTTGCTGTATTGCTGCAAAAAGAAGGCATTAGCCAAAAGATGCGTTTTGATTTCTCTGGCATGGTGAGTGATGGCGTTGCTCTACACATTGAAAATAAGTGTCAGCGTGAAAGCGCAGTCGTGGATGCCAGCGGCAAAGAATATCTGCACATGTCACGTGAAGGTGAAGTCAACCGCAACCCCGCCTTTATTGAGCATGTGGTGACCAGCTATGTGCAGTTTTCTGGCATGAACTTCCCGCACATCATGGTGCCTTTGATGGAAGAGCAACAGATGATGATCAACTGCCAGCGTCCACTGGTGATTTATGAATCGATGGAAGTAGAATTTACCCGCCTTGATCTCACCCATCCAGAAGTAGAGTTTGCGGGCGCGACCTTTGATGTCGATGGCAAACGCGGCTTAGTGACACTCAACTTCGTGTTTAAAGATGAAGGACAAGTGGTCGGTAAAGGCCTAAAACGTATGGTCGCCAGTGGTTTAAAACCTTACGACCAAGCGGAAATCGATGATCTCGTCAACCGTTTCAATGAGCGCAAAGAAGCCTTCCTTAGCCAGATTGAGCAAGCGGCATAATTCGCAGAGCATCTAAGTCTAACGTAAAAAATAACCCGCGCACAGCGGGTTATTTTTTATTATGGTATTGCTAATCAAGCGTTTTTCCGTCTCATCAACAACGGGGCACAAAACAGCAAACCAAACCAGCCGATGGAACCACCAGAAGAGGAGGTAGTTACGGAGGATGTCGTCTCACTGACTGTTGATGTACTAGAAGAATGACGAAGATCAGAGATAAACGCCGCATCTTCACCTGATGCGATAGCACCATCCTTTACATAGCGGAATTCCAGAGTATTACTTGTGTTAGGTAATACTAGTCTTTGGAAGCGGCTCATGGTTCCAGAAGTCGACCCAAGTTGCTGACCATTCAAATAAACCTCTAACTTATCAAAATCTGGTTCGGATGAGATGCGGTAGTTGAAAGACAAGGTGCCACGAGGAATACCTTTAATCACCAGTTCAGACTGTTGGGAGTCGCCGATTGCACCAGAGCGAAGCTCATTTCCAGCCACACTCCATCCTTGCTCACTACTTAAAACATCCGTTTTAGGTAATGCAGAAAGTGCATTAATCACCTCCGAACTTGCACTTCTCATCGTTTTAAACTTTACCGTCGTATCAGCAGTTTTACCCACATCATTTTCCCAAAAAAACATTTCAACCTTGTATTCATAATCTTGGTAGGCTCGTGGCGAAAATTGCAGCGTAATATCACAACTCTCATTAGGATTGAGTATTTGATGCTCTACACAACCATCCGCAACTACTGAAACAAGATGAGATGGGGAGTTAGATTTTCCGTTAATCTGACCTCCAGCATAGACTAATGGGTTAGTGCCAAAATTATTGTAGGTAAAAGTACGGGTAAATGGCGCTAATGGCATTTGTTTCTGATCAACGAACTGCTCATAGCTGAAACCACGGGTTTTTTGAGCAATCCAATCAGCAAAATAGCTGACATTAGTATACACACCATAGGTATTATTCAGTGCACATACTGGTCCACCCCAGCTGACAATACCTAACTGTTCACCAGTAGACGTTACAATAATTGGCCCACCAGAATCCCCCCGGCAAGAGTCTTGGTTATCTCTCCCAGCACAGAAATTTGTAGAATTCTCCCTTGGTGAGACCCCCTCCCCCATCGCAGTGTGACATACGGCCTGATCAATCAGATCGACTTCAACCTGCTGAAGCACAGAAGGGAAGGTAGATCTGCCTGACGGTGAGGTAGTACCCCAACCTGCGACTTTCAATGTCGTACCTACCGCAGTACCAACACGAGCATCGGCAGCTGCGAGTGTTGTCTTGTTAGCGACAGCTACTCTTTCGAGTTCCAATATCGCAATATCGTTCAACAATACCGTATCATCGTAGTACTTATGCACATAAATGCGGCGTACTGGAACACGGACTCCTTCACTGGCTTCATTGTTCAAATCATTGATCCCAATAACAACATCAACCGTGGTCGGATCCCTTAAATAAACACAATGAGCTGCAGTTAGGACATAACGATCACCAAGGAAACTCCCGCCACAAAACTGCCCATCGAATGCATTTTGACCACGTGTCACCAGAGCCACGATCGAAGGCCATTCGCCTAAAGTGGCATCAGAACCATTGATAATACGTGGCGACACTTGCGCTGTTGATTCAGCATGAATCATTGAAGAAAAAAATACTGACGTGATAGTGCACGCCAACAACGTATAAGCCTTTTTCACAATCTAGCCCTTTAAATTAACTGTAGATATTGTTTTTCTTGAATATATTATTCCAATGAATTCGATCCAATGAAACTAAATGCAATTAATTCTTATTAGATTGTGATGGAGCGCTAAATAGTCATACTCCAAAACTTGGAGTTTCAGCGTCAAATCGTAAGGTAATATCTTTACAACCAGCGTCTCACTCGCTTTTTGTAATGTAGATAGGCTTCGCCAAACTTGGCTTCTAGAATCCGCTCTTCAGGCTCGATTTGGTATTGATTCATGTACAGCAAAAAACCACCAACTATCACCAAGCTAAGAGCGTTCTCTTGCCAGTAAGCAAGCCCAAAACAGCAGGAGCAGTAAGCCGAGATACATAGGATTGCGGCTGAGTGCAAAAACGCCGCTGTCTACCACAGTGGCCGCGAGATCCGGAGCCATGGGGTTCACCGTCGTTTTAAAACGCCGAAATTCCAACAAACCTGCAATCCCCCAGAAACCTGAGCTGCAAAAACAGAGCGCCATGACTAGGCTTGGCCACGGTAGTGTAATGGTTAAAGTCGGAAAGAGAATGGAAGAGAGATGAATCAACGCCAAGGCGACCAGAAAAACCGCGACTGGAGGAACCTTTAATTCTAAATTTTTCATAATCACCTCAATTCAACTGAATGAAAAAGCCCAGTGGAGTCACTGGGCATTCTGTTTATAGCAAGTGTAACAGAGCCTGCAACGGATGCTTAGGTTTGATTTGCTCAAACCGTTTCACTTGGCTACGACACGAGTAACCGGTGACCAAACAGCGCTCTTTCGGTAGCGACGCTAATGCGGGTTGCCAACTCAAATCGTAGATATCCCGAGACATCGCCAATTTATCCACCTCATGACCAAAGGTACCCGCCATACCACAGCACCCTACCGCCACCGCATTGAGCTGCGTACCAAAGTGGCTGAAGATTTCCACCCACTCTTTTTCCGCATTCGGCAGCTTAGTTTTTTCCGTACAGTGCGCCAATAAGTACCAAGGCTGGGCATCGGTTGCTTGAGGCGTAAACTGCGACAGGCGTGGTTTGAGCCATTCATGAACCGTCAGAACCGAAAACTCGCCGCGCTCTTTGCCTAATATTTCAACATACTCATCGCGATAGCAAAGCACCAAAGCCGGATCCACACCCACGAGCGGAATATTGAGATCCGCCACTTGAGTCAGAAATGCGGCGGTATTCGCTGCCGTCGAACGAAATTGGCGTAAAAAGCCTTTAATGTGCTGCGCTTTGCCATTGGGTTTAAACGGCAGCAATACTGGTTTTTTGCCTAACTTAAGCAGCAAGGAGACAAAATCTTCAACCACATCCGCATCGTAATAACTGGTAAACGGATCTTGGACGATCAACACATGTTGCTCGCGCTCTTCTTGTGATAACCCCGCCAAACGCTGCATATCAAACAACACGACCGGATGACGGCGCAAACGCTGGGCGAGTGTCGGTACCGACAAGAGTGGTGCATCGACATAGCCCACCGTTTTAGCGGTTAATTTTTGCACCGAAGATTGTGCTAACACGCTATTTACCAGTTGCGGAGCCTTCGCCATCACAGGCAATAGGGTTTCGATATTCGCGACTAAATAATCTTTGACTGGGCGCGGATAACGGCTGTGATAGATATTCAGAAAACGCGAACGGAAACTGGGCACATCCACCTTAATCGGACACTGGCTTGCACAGGCCTTACAGGCTAAGCAACCATTCATCGCCTCGTACACTTCATGCGAAAAGTCGTACTCTTTATCTTTGCTAAAAGCATGACGAACTCGATCCAGCATAGATTTAATTGTTGGCGAGGATTCGAGCGTGGCTTTTTCAAGATCGAGAATATCAATGCCTTGCTCTGTCAGTTGGCGTAACCATTCCCGCACTAATCCTGCGCGCCCTTTCGGCGAGTGGCGGCGATCCGCCGTCACCTTCATTGACGGACACATCGGGGAGCTAGTTTCGTAGTTAAAGCACAAACCGTTACCGTTACACTCCATCGCTTGCTTAAAGCTATCGCGCACTTTGACGTCGATTTGGCGATCGTAAAAACCGCGTTTAGTATCCGATACTTTGACTAACTCAAACGGCGTATCAAGCGGAGTACAAATCTTGCCCGGATTCATCTTATTGTGCGGGTCAAACGCCGCTTTCACACGACGCAGTTCAGTGAACAACTCCTCACCAAAAAATTCTGGGCCGTATTCCGAACGATAGCCTTTGCCATGCTCACCCCACATCAAACCGCCATATTTAGCGACGAGCTTAACCACTTGATCGGAAATTTCACGCATCAACAGTTCTTGCTTGGGATCGCACAAATCAAGCGCAGGACGCACATGCAATACGCCCGCATCCACATGCCCAAACATGCCATAAGCCAGATTTTTTGAATCAAGCAGCGCGCGAAATTCAACGATAAAATCGGCTAAGTTCTCTGGCGGCACACAGGTATCTTCGGTAAAGGCGACGGGTTTAGCTCGGCCTTTGGCTGCGCCGAGCAAGCCCACCGCTTTTTTACGCATATTGTAAATTCGGTTGATGCTCGCTAAATCACTGCAGACTTGGTAGCCAATAATTCCCGCTTGTTGGTTGGCCATCATTTCATCAAGGCGCGCGGTTAATTGTGCAACTTGCTGATTAATCTGCGCGCTGTCTTGGCCAGCGTATTCGACCATATTGATGCCTTGCATCTCTTTGCCCGGCACATCGGCCAGCAAGTCTTTTACGCTGTGCCAAATAATGTCTTCTTTGGCGAGATTCAGAACTTTCGAGTCAACGGTTTCTACCGAGAGCGCTTTCGCTTCAACCATCAACGGCGCATTACGCAGTGCAGAATCAAAGCTGTCGTATTTCACATTCACCAAGGTGCGAGCTTTGGGGATTGGCGTTAAATTGAGTTTAGCTTCGGTGATAAATGCCAGTGAACCTTCTGCGCCACATAATACCCGTGTGATATCAAAGCGATCTTCCGCTTCATTCAAAGCATTTTTTAAATCGTAGCCAGTGAGAAAACGGTTAAGCGGCGGGAATTTCGCGACAATTTGCTCACGCTTGGTGCGGCAAACCTGTTCAGTCACCTGCATCGCTTGCGCAGCAAACGTATTGGGAGCAGGCAAACCTTGCGAAAGATCGGTTTCCAGCAGAGACCCATCGGCGAATACTGCTTGCAAAGACAACACATGATCTGATGTTTTGCCATACTGTAGCGAACCTTGCCCTGAAGCATCGGTATTGACCATTCCACCAAGCGTCGCGCGATTACTGGTCGAAAGATCAGGAGAGAAGAAAAAACCGTGTGGACGAACTGCATCATTGAGTTGATCTTTAATCACCCCTGCCTGCACTCGTACCCATCCCTCTTGCGGATTAATTTCTAGGATACGGTTCATATGCCGTGAGAGATCAACCACCACCCCTTTAGTCAGCGATTGGCCATTGGTCCCCGTACCGCCCCCGCGAGGTGAAAAAGTCACTCTCTCAAATTCTGGTTTTGAACTAATCTTTCCTATAAGTACTACATCTTCGGTAGATTTAGGATGCACAACAGCTTGAGGAAGTTGCTGATAAACGCTGTTATCCGTCGCAACGGCAAGGCGGCTGGAATATTGGGTTTCAATATCGCCGGTAAATCCTGCGCTTTTTAACTCATGTAAAAAGGTTAAAACCACCGGATCAACGTCAGATTGATGATGAAGTCTTGGTAACATTTGCTTCCTGCCCCTACTACGCTGATCCAATCAGCTTTGGGTTAATGTTGGATTTTAAAGAGTAATCTTTGAATTCGGTCACTTTACAACATTTAAAATGGTGATCAAATCAGAATCTGAGTGCCAGAATGCGGTGAAACAGAATTTTTTCAACTTGATTTCTTGCTGACCTATTCTGTTATACGACTTAATTAAGAACTGTATGGAAAAAAACGATGAAAAAAAATCAAATAGTAACAACGGAAGATATTCTACTCATGCTGTGCCAATCGGTTTCTACGGTTCTCACTTCCGCTACTAACTCACCAATCAACTATTCCGCCATGGTGCAGAAGATCAACAAAACCTACGTTAAAACCCGATTTTGGTTGTTTTGTTCTCTTCGATGGGGGCTTTACTGGTTTAGTGGTCATTAACTTCACCGCTAAAGCAGCGCTTGAAGTCTATACCAACTATATGCGTAACATGGGCATGCCTGACGATGAGCTCGCGGTGCTGCACACTTCTGATGAAGTTGGTGATGTATTGGGCGAGTTGATGAACCAACTGGTGGGTGATTTTACCAATAAGGTGCGCAAAGAACTGCAAACCAACATCACTCAAAACCAACCTAAAATGCTGTCACTCAATAAGCAGGTTCTGCTCTCCGTCGATACTAACCTAGACCGCCCTCAAGCACGCCGAGTGACTTTCTCTACCGCGAATAACAACATTTTCTACCTCGAACTGGCAATGGATAAAACTGAGTTTATCCAGTTAGAAGATTTTGATGTGCGCGAAGATGAAAGCCCAGATGATATTCTTGAAGCCACGCAGCAGCAGAAAAAATCTCAATCAATTGCTACCCAATCTGTACAAGATGATGCCGCTGCAGATTTGCTTGACCAACTTGGCATCTAACTCTTCCTAAAGACTCAATTGAGAGGTCGTTACTGTTGTGGCGACCTCTTCCCTTTTCCTTCTCAGGCAAAAAGGCTAGAATGTCGGACTTTTCTTAAGTCGTACCGAATCTGCTTTACTTGCCAATGGATAAACAAAAAGCCCTTAAAAAAATCGCGAAATGCCTTGAGCTAGGTAATTCAGCTAACGTCAATGAAGCCGCCAATGCGATCAAAATGGCGCACAATTTGATGCTGAAATATGGTCTCGATAAGGATGACATTGAGTTCATCAAAATGGGAAAAACCCAATCGACCCATCTCCTCCCAGCCGCGATTTCCTCTGGTATTTTGCGGGTGATTCGTGGCATCAATACTCGATTTGGTGTGGAAGCGGTACTGATCAACCATAAAGGGCTCAAGCGAGTTGAATTTATTGGTGAAGCCGATCGCGCCATCTTTGCGGCATTCGCGTTTGACATCATCTATCGTGAGATGAATGAGCAAACAGGCCAATTTCGTAACAGTTTTGCTGGCACGGGGACTTCATCGCTAGAAGTCACTCGTCGCGTAAATTCCTTTGTTTCCGGTTGGATTGAAGGAGCTTTAGAGAAACTCCCCATCATCACCCCAGATGAAGACTCTATGAATAAAATCAATAACTACATTGATAAAGAGTTTGAAAATATCGACCGTGAAACGTTTAAGCAGCAATTAAGGGAAGCGATGAAGAATTTGACCGAAGATTATGAAATCGGTCTTAAGAAAGGGCGGCGTGTTTCAGTGAATCGTCCTATTCATGGTGCGCAAGCACCGAAACTTCTCAAGTAGCCATTTGTAAGAGATTGGTAAAAAGCGCAATCCGCAGATTGACGTTGAACACGAATTCTCGTTTATTGCGCGGAAAATCATTCAATAAACGGAGAGAATGTGTTGAATAAAACAACTTTGTTGTTAGCCGCAGTGATGGCGTTGTCTGGGTGCCAAGCAACCCAACGCCAGAATGCGACAACAGGCGAAACAGAAACAAACTCGGCCACTAAAGGAGCCTTACTCGGTGCCTTAGCCGGTGCAGCCGTAGGTTTAGCCACAGGAGATGATGCCAAAGAGCGCCGTAAACATGCATTAATTGGTGCGGCTGGCGGTGCGGCAGTGGGTGGCGGAATTGGTTATTACTTTGACCAGCAAGAGGCGGAACTGCGTAAAGCACTGCTCGATTCTGGGGTACAAGTGGTACGTGTCGGTGAAAATCAACTGTTATTGCGTATGGAAAATGGCATTGGTTTTACTAGCAGCTCCTATCAACTTGATAGCTATATTCATAAAACCTTGCGTGGCGTGGCACGTATTCTAGTGGAATATCCTGATACGAGCTTGGTGATAGAAGGCCATACTGACAGCACAGGCAGTGATACCACCAACCAAGTGCTTTCTGAAAAGCGGGCAGAATCGGTACGAGCATTCTTGCTTGCACAGGGAGTCGCTGCGGGTCGAGCAATTGCTCGTGGTAATGGTGAACGTTTCCCTCTATGCTCAAATAGCACCGCAGAAGGACGCGCTTGTAACCGCCGTGTCGAAATTCAAATTCTGCCACTAAAATAGTGTAAAGAGCTAAACGACTTGAAGTTGCAGCCCATACTGCCATCGATTCAAGTTGAAAAATGATAGCCCGGTGCCTACTGGGCTTTTTTCATATTTAGGGAAAGAAAAACCATGCGTTTGCGTTGTTTATGGCTGTTTTTGCTGTTTTCATTTCCACTCGCGGCCGCCGATGATCTGACCGAGCTGATGAAGCTCGCCAAGCAGAATGATCCGCAAGCCCAGTATCAGCTTGCAATAGCGTACCAAGCGGGGAGTTCGACACCACAAAATCTCAACGACGCATTTTACTGGTTTTTGCAAGCGGCAGAGCAAAATTACCCCGCCGCCATGGCGCAAGTTGCAGGCGCTTATATGACTGGGCAAGGGGTAAATAAAGATGCTCAGCAGACTCAATATTGGCTGACCAAACTCGCCCTCAGTGGCAACGTTCGCGCTACAGCGACTTTGGCTAAGTGGTATGAACAGCACCCCTCGCCCATTCCCGCATTGGATTTAGCCGAACTCTGGTATCGCGTAAATTCGAATCAAGACAGCGAATCCGAGCAGGGGTATTCACGTTTGCTAGAGCAAAAATTCAATCAACAGCGTGAAAAACAGCTCAGCAGCATCGAATCCTTGGATAAAGTGATTGATCAGGATCTCAGCTCTCCCCCCACACAACCCATACCAACAACCAATCAAGCGATTACCAGCGATTGGTTATTACCGTTACTCGCAGCCGCGGGACTTCTGCTCGCGATCATTTCTGTTCGCATGATATGGCGAAAACCTCGCAACTCAGTGATCGCATCCACCAGCATCGATCCAGAAACAAAGCTCAAAGAGCAACAGTTCATTATTAAGAGACAGAAGCAGCAGCTTGATCAGTTATTTCAAGAATGCAAGCGGCTGCAACAAAACCAAGCCAGTGACCTCAGCGGGCAAAAAGTGGCTATCGCCTTTGCCGTCATGGGATTCCATCCAACGCAAACACCCGATGTAAAAGCCATCAAATTACGTTATAAGCAGCTATCGAAAATCTATCATCCCGATCTACATGGGAGTGATGAGGAAATGAAACGGCTCAACTCAGCGGTAAAAATCGTGATTGATTCGGTTAACAAATCGTTACAAAAGCAAGCATAAACACAGGGAATTCTTGTTTAACAATTGCAAAATCAGTGTTTGCGCAATCGATCTCCTTCTCAACCATAATTACAAATAGTTAACTTTTTTAATTCACTCATGCAATAATCCGCGCGAAATTTACGCCTGATTTGGGTGGGAGAAAAGACAATGTTTAGCGTAGAAGGCATCTGTGATTGGTGTAAACAGCCAAAACTACTGACAAAACATGAATATGTGGATGGTAAAGCCCATCATTCATGTGAAAACTGCAATGAATTTGCCCGTATGGATGTGCGGCAATTTAATCTAGCTGAGATGGCATTCAGAGAAAAACAACAAGCAGCTCGATAGATAGCATCCTCTTCAATAGAAAAAGCGCCTTAAGGCGCTTTTTCTATTGATAGTCATCTAAGCCCTATTCGCACTTCACTGACTCCACGTGCTACCGCTCACAAAACACGCAACCCATCAAAATTATCACCACTCGTCGCACAAATCCCAACCAATTGAAAAATAATAATTTAACTTAAAAACCCAGATAAGAATCGGCTTCGCTGTACTTTTTTCATCCAAAAATAGGTTGCAAAAACAGCCAACCGATAATACTGTATTTACATACAGCATGTATGGAGAAACAGTATTATGTTACACACTGAATTCAAACATTTTGGGCTATACCCATCACATACGCGAAATACACAACGTTCAGCGAACGAATTAACGGGTGACGCAAACGTAATGCAGCGTCTCGCCTGTTTATCGGAGCGCGCACAATGGATTCTCTATACAGCTCAATGCCAACGTCCAAATATTCAATTACTCCATGCACATCAGATCGATAGTGGCAAAGTGATCCATCTCAAGCCCTCCAAGGTTTGTTCAGAAGCGGAGATCATTGCCAAAGCCATCGCTTGCCGCACAGCCAGCGCTATTGTGGCCAGCAGTGCGATTGATCTGATGACTCAACAACAGCTAAAACACTATGCTCAACAACATCATTGCGAACTGTTTTTCATCAAACAGGTACCCTATTCTTTACACTAATCGCACGAGAGTGATCGGAGAATAAATTTAAGCAAACGTTTGCTTTTTGTCTGGCGGCAGAAATTAGTTCTGGTATCATGCGCTCAACCCGCGATTTTCTATCGAGTAAAATCGCAAAGTGAAGTTTGAATTCAGATAGGAATGTCTCAATGAGCCTTGCAGATCAAGTCCTTGCCGTCAATGACGACCTCCCCATTCGTACTCATCAGCCTGTGCACAGCGGCAAAGTTCGTTCAGTGTATTGGTTGACAGAGCAAGACAGCCGACGCCTCATCAAAGAAAAAGGCTATCCCGTCGCCGAAGATGCGCCATTGGCTATCATGGTGATCAGTGACCGCATTTCAGCATTTGACTGTATTTGGCATGCTGAAGGCAATGTCCGAGGTGTACCTGGTAAAGGCGCAGCATTGAATGCGATCTCTAATCACTGGTTCAAGCTGTTCCAACAACAGGGTTTAGCGGATAGCCACATTTTAGATATTCCTCACCCTTTCGTCTGGATTGTACAAAAAGCTCGCCCAATCAAAATTGAAGCGATTTGTCGTCAATACATCACCGGCTCTATGTGGCGGGCTTATTCAAAGGGTGAGCGAGAGTTTTGTGGCATCACTTTACCTGAGGGTTTAGAGAAAGATAGTCAACTCCCAGAACTGTTAATGACCCCCTCCACCAAAGGTATTTTGCGTGGTATTCCCGGTGTGCCAGAAGCCGATGACGTGAATATCTCGCGCCAAGATATTGAAGCCAACTACGCGGCATTTAATTTCAACCACCCACAAGATATTGATCATTACGAAACCCTGCTCAAACAAGGTTTTGCCGTGATCAGTGACGCGTTAAAAAGTGTGGGGCAAATATTTGTCGATACCAAATTTGAGTTTGGTTATGTGGCTGATCAGCAAGGGCAGCAAAAACTGATCTATATGGATGAAGTCGGTACTCCTGATTCATCACGTATTTGGGATGCAGAACAGTATCAACAAGGAAAGATTGTTGAAAACTCGAAAGAGGGCTTCCGCCAATTTTTACTCAATTACTTTCCTGACCCCGATATTCTGCTTAATAAAGAACGTATGCCAGAGCGTGAAGCACTCGCACGTGATAACGCTTTACCATTAGAAGCATTACTTGATATTTCACGCACCTATTTAGGCATTGCGGAAAAAATCACCGGACAGCCAATTCATCTTAGCAATCAGCCAAAGCAAGAGATCATCGATATTCTAGACCAAGAATACGGGCTCATAGAATGCTGAACCCATGACACGATATCGTGGATAATTGGAGTGAACAAAGGGGCGATAGCGCCCCTTTGTTATATAGTTGATTGAAATTTAATTATTTTTTCAAAAAAATCACAACTTAATCAGAAATTCATCTTGATTGGTTGATTCAATCTGCGCAGCACTCTTGCTTTGAATCGCAGTAAGTTGCTGCTCATCGAGAGCATAAGGCATCACCAGTGTCAGCTCTTCAATCCCTTCTTGTTTCGCCAGTTTTACTAGGGTAATTAAGTTGGATTCATCACTACGCCGAGTAGAAAGCCGTTTTAAGGCGACATCCCACAACCGATCTTGTGGACTCTGTTCCTCATTGATGGCATCCAACCATGCAATGCCGAAAATCGGTGCAAATGAGCTGACAGCTTCAACAAAAGTCCATTTCTTAGTGCAGGATGCTCCTAAAAATGTGGTGTAGTCGAACACTGCGCTAATCCTTACTTTTTCCATTCTGTCCCCCGACATGATTGGCAACACAGTGAAACCACTATTGACCATGCTTGTCCATATAGCAATACGATATAAGAAAATAGTCTTTTATGTTAGGCAATCGGTTTCAAAGGCTATATAAAAACCAAACTGGTAACACCACGCCTACATTTTTAAAATGATATGTGTTTTGTTGATTAATATTTTCTTATTCAAACAAAATCCACCCCATAAAAATCCAATCAAAGGCATGAATAACCTAAATGTAAAAATAGTCCCAAGGGTTTAAGCAGAAGACTTGATCACCAATAGCCACCCAGTTGCACACAAACTATCCATCTCATTGGCTCTTGAATGTTTTAAACACTGGGCTTGCGCACAGAAGCAGGATAATCAACGGACACAAGCCGTTTGTCTATTTACAATCCAACCTGCAAATCGGTATCATTTTCGCGTTTCTCTTCTACCCTACCAATCAATAGGCCGAACATGAATAACGATAAACGTCCGCTGTATATCTCCTACGCAGGCCCTGCTCTTCTTAGTACTCCCCTGCTCAACAAAGGTAGCGCATTCAGCGCAGAAGAACGAGCTTCATTCAACCTAGAGGGTTTACTGCCCGAAGCGACAGAAACCATTCAGGAGCAAGTGGTACGTGCATACCAACAATATCGTGGCTTCGAAAGCGATATGGATAAGCACATTTACCTGCGCAACATTCAAGACACGAACGAAACCTTGTTCTACCGTTTGGTACAAAATCATATTTCCGAGATGATGCCGATCATCTATACCCCTACCGTGGGTGCGGCATGTGAGAATTTCTCTAACATTTACCGCCGTGGTCGCGGTTTGTTCATCTCTTATGCCAACCGTGATCGTATCGACGACCTGCTCAACAACGCAGCCAACCACAACGTGAAAGTGATTGTGGTCACCGATGGTGAACGCATTTTAGGCTTGGGTGACCAAGGCATCGGTGGCATGGGCATTCCAATTGGTAAACTGTCACTCTATACCGCTTGTGGTGGTATCAGCCCAGCTTACACTCTGCCTGTTGTGCTTGATGTGGGCACCAACAACCCACAACGCCTTGCAGATCCAATGTACATGGGCTGGCGTCATCCTCGAATCACGGGACCTGACTACGACAACTTCGTCGAAGAGTTTATGCAAGCGGTTCAACGCCGTTGGCCTGATGCATTAATCCAGTTCGAAGATTTTGCACAGAAAAATGCGATGCCGCTGCTGGAGCGCTATAAAAACCGAGTGTGCTGCTTTAATGATGATATTCAAGGCACTGCAGCCGTTACTGTAGGTTCACTGCTGGCTGCCTGTAAAGCGGCAGGAAGCCACCTCTCCGAGCAACGTATTACCTTCTTGGGTGCAGGTTCTGCGGGTTGTGGTATTGCGGAAGCGATCATTGCACAAATGGTGTCTGAAGGTATTAGTGACGAGCAAGCGCGCTCGCAAGTTTATATGGTTGACCGCTGGGGTCTGCTCGAAGAAGGCATGCCAAATCTGCTCGATTTCCAACAGCGCTTGGTGCAGAAAAAAGCCAACACTCATGACTGGACGACAGAAAACAACGGCTACTCGCTGCATGACGTGATCCGCAATGCCAAGCCAACGGTTTTGGTTGGTGTGTCTGGAGCGCCGGGACTCTTTAGTGAAGAGATCATCAAAGAGATGCATCAGCACTGTCCTCGCCCGATTGTGTTCCCGACTGTCCTAACCCAACTAGCCGCGTGGAAGCCTTACCAAGCGATATTATTCGTTGGACTAACGGTGAAGCTTTAGTGGCAACCGGTAGCCCATTTGATCCTGTGCTACACGAAGGCAAAACCTACCCGATTGTACAATGTAACAATAGCTACATTTTCCCAGGAATTGGCTTAGGTGTACTGGCTGCGAATGCACGCCGAGTCACCGATGAAATGCTGATGGAATCCAGCCGTGCGTTAGCAAGCTGTTCACCACTGGCGATTAATGGCCATGGCCCCCTGCTGCCGCCTTTGGAATCCATTCATTCTGTATCGAAGAAGATTGCTTTCGCCGTTCGCGAAAAAAAGCCATTGAACAAGGTGTTGCACCAGAAATCACCGATGAAGCACTGGAAGCCTCCATCGATCAACACTTCTGGCAACCGGTTTATCGTCGTTACAAACGCACTGCGTTTTAATTTAAGCGGAGAAGCCCCTGCATTCAGGGGCTTTTTAACAACATGCAACTGTTTCATTTTCTCGCCCCTGTAGGGCAAAAACTGCATCCATACCTCAGTGAAATCTCCATCGCACTCATCGCTTGTGCTTTAGTGATGCTCGGGGGGGAAATCAATGCCTTTTTGCGTAGAGCATTACGGAATCAACATTTTCTGGTGCGTACTTTAGCGTTTATCTTTATTAACGCGTTTGGATACGGTTTAATCATCGTCAAAGCGAGCCCTTACGTTGCTCGGACACTCGCGCAACTGGATTCCGGCATGATGCTGACCGTTATCGTAAGCTGTTTTGTTGTGATAGGCCTATGGGCACAAAGAAACCATCAAATTTAACTCTCCGCCCCATTGTCATGTCGATAGGAATTCGGTTATCTCGATTCCCTTGGCGCAAATGGGCAAAAAGTTTGCTATTGATTTCTGTCGTATCGATCGTCAGCTTATTGGCGATCGATCGTTGGGTGACTTGGCAAACTCAAAATAACATCATCAATAACACCGACAACACCCCTCCCTTTCAAGTGGCGGTAGTGTTAGGCACCAGTAAATACATCGGTAAAACGCTCAACGAGTACTACACCAACCGAATTGATGCCGCTATTGAACTCTACCAACAGGGCAAGGTGCGCAATTTCCTGCTCAGCGGAGATAATGCACACCGCTCATATAACGAGCCTTGGACAATGAAGCGCGATTTATTACGTGCAGGGATCCCAGCCGAAAACATTTCTCTGGATTATGCAGGATTTCGAACATTAGACTCGATTGTGCGCGCCAAACAAATTTTTGATACCAACAATTTCCTGATTATTACTCAGCGCTTTCACTGTGAACGCGCACTGTTCATTGCACATTATCAAGACATTCAAGCCTCTTGTTTAGCCGTGCCGGGGCCGAGTAGCCATTCAGGGTTTAAAGTTCGTTTACGTGAGGTATTTGCGCGCGCCTATGCCGTTTTTGATCTGTTTGTGTTGGATACCAAACCGAAATTTCTTGGCCCGAAAGAACCCATTATTGTAGAAAGCAGTGGCAGCGAACCAGAGGAAACCGAAGCACCCGCTCAATAGTAAACTCACGGCAAGCATCAACTCATACTTGGCTATTGGCGCTTGCCGTCACCATCAATCCATAATGAACTTCAATACGATTTCGGCCAAGTCGCTTGGCCCGATACAAGGCTTCATCAGCGCGTGAAACCGTTTCGGTGATACGCTCATCCCCCATCTGCGCAATGCCAATACTACAAGTCAAATCCCCACCATGTATCCAGTGGTGGTTTTCTACACATCCTCGCAGACGTTCTGCCAGTTCTACGGCTTGTTCAAGATGTGTCTGGGAACAAAATACGACAAACTCTTCACCACCCCAGCGCACCAATCGATCACTCTCGCGAATTTCGCGATTGAGCACTAATGCGAACTCTCGCAGTAAGTCATCCCCAAGAGTGTGTCCATATACATCATTGATTTGTTTAAAGTAATCAAGGTCAATAAATAACACACTAAATTGGTTTAACTGCCAACGAACTAAACGAGCTTGCTCTTGCAACCAATCTCGTATGCCGTGTCGATTTATTGCGCCCGTCAGTGCATCACGGTGTGCCATTTCGACAAACTTCATTGTTTTGTTCATGCAGTGAATGATTTAAACGCTGTAAGTGCGCCTGACGAACACGCGCACGCAATGCTTCACGGCGATTACGGCGGATTTCCAATGCCGATAACCAAGCCCCCGCCGCAGCCCACATGATCAGCATCGCGAGAAATAGTTTTTCACCAGAAACATAGTCGCCAATTAACTCAACGCTATTGATCGTTAATTGGTACTGACCAAGAGGACTACCAGAACCCGTCGCAAATTCAATTTTATTAATATTGCTAAACTCCGGTGCCGAGTTTTCAATTGAGATCCGATTATCCACCAGCCACCAAGTCATCACTTGTAAACTGCGAATAGGAATATCAATCGCCCCCTTATTTACCCCAGGTGTAAACTCTAGTCCATTGTATTTATGGGTATATTCATCTTCTGTATTGGAATACAGCGGATTATAGTTACGCAGATAAAAGCGTAGGCTCGCGGGTTCAGCGCTAGGACCTTGTAAATCAATATCTAATCTTACGGTGTGGATATTACTCAGGTCTAAGCCCATGACAGGGTCGGGATTAATATGAACGGAAATACCGCAATATGGCCACGGATACTCACTGGCGATCAGTTCACAGTCAATATGGGCTTTATTACCTTGGATCTGTAGTGAGCTGGTTGACGCACCATTTGAGACTTGATCATTCGTTGCAAAATAGGAGTAGCGCTGTGGAGAGATCAGCACTCGCTTTGCAGAGCCAAACTGCCAATAAAGTAATACGGTCACCATGGTGATGATCACTAATCCTAACAGCACTCTTGGCACTACTTTCACAAACCTTACCCCAGCGTAAAATCACATTCTTAAAAAGCGTTCTCTTGATTGTAGCAAGCCAATAAAGCGAGATTGCTTCCAAAAAATAAAGACCGTACGCCGTTTTGTCACTGACTATTTATTTTCAAACCTACATTTTCAGAGGCATTTCACTTTTTGCTTAAATAGAAGAAAGCGCACCACAGAGGTGGTACGTGGATAACGGGGAATCGAGGATAGGGAAAAATAAGGAACTGCGCTTTTTGCCGCTCTTCGGTAGATAAATCTCATCAATTTAACGGCAAGTAACCATCATTGAGCACTCTAAATAGCTCATCAATTTCCGCTGTGGTGTTGTAGTGCATCAAGCCAATTCGCAGCACACCACCGCTTTCCTCCAATCCGAGCTGACGAATAAGACCCAACGCATAAAAATGACCATTCCATACATAGATATTTTGCTCACCCAACATTTTTGCGATCGTGGCAGACGCCCCCTCTCGAAGGGTCAGCGCAAAAGTAGGAGTACGCAAATCGGCTTGGTGAACACCATGCAGCTGCCATTCAGGGAAATCGGTTAGTTTGTGAAGAAAGTATTCACTCAATCGCTGTTCATGCTCTTGGTATTGCCGATAGCTTGCCACTAATCGCTCGCGCAAAGATTCCTGAGGATCTCCCCACTGCGCCAAATATTGCACTGCGGCAATCACGCCAGCCAGACCTTCAAAGTTGAGCGTGCCGGTTTCAAATCGTCCCGGCCCTTGATTTGTCGCGGGTTCCACTTTGTACGGCGTAATCGAGCTTTGCCACTGCGGCGCAACATAGACAATTCCAACATGTGGCCCAAAAAATTTATAGGCGGAACACGCGAGGAAATCACAGCCTAGCGCCTGAACATCCGGCAGGTGATGCGGCAGATAGTGCACCGCATCGACATAAACCATCGCCCCGACCTGATGCGCCGCCTCAATAATAGCTTCAAGTTCAACCAATGACCCCGTGGTATTCGAGGCATAAGTCACGGCAACCAAGCGGGTTCGTGAATTGATGAGTGAAAGAAGATGGGCTTCATCGAGAGTCCCATTCACTGGATTTACCCGAGTTTGATGAACTTTCACACCTTTATCCTGAGCCGCTTGCTGCCAACTAGAGACATTGGAGTAGTGATCCAAAGCGGTGACAATCACTTCATCTTCGGGCTGCCAATCACGGCTGATCGCTCGACTGAATTGAAACGTCAGTGACGTCATGTTCGGCCCAAAGACAATCGACTCAGGAGAAAGGGCATTCAATAGCGCCTGCACATGCTCACGCGCACTTTGTACTAATTCCACCGTTTTGTGGCTAGAAAAATAATGCCCACCTAGATTGGCATTGTAACGCCCAAGGTAAGCCACCATCGCATCCAGAACCGATTGCGGTACTTGTGAACCACCAGGCCCATCAAAAAACACCACAGGCTTACCCTTCACTTTTTGGCTTAAAGCTGGAAACTGTTCACGAACTAACTCAGGAATGAAGCGCATGGCGACCCTCCTTAGCCGTCAGCACAAACACATCCATATGCCCTTCTTGTTGATGATCCACCGCTCGAATCGGGCATGCGTTGTGCCATAACTGGCTATCCGCGAGTAAAGCGACCTCTCCATTTTCCAATACCTTGCGGAAAAAAGGCGCTTCGTGACTGCTTAGATAGAGCATGATCTCGCCACCGACTATGTTATGGCGATCGATTCCGACAATCGCAATATGATCAAAACCATCTTGATGCACACCTTCCGGTGCCACTAAGGTTTCATCAAACACCGCCGCAATGCGCATTTGGTGAATTTCGATCTCTTGTCCATTCGGTAACATGTTGGCTTCCATAAACAGCGAACACAACTCGCGCAGGCCATCACTACTTAAGGTACTCGGCTGCAGTGGTTCAAAACGGCGCACGACATTACCTTGGAAGTGATTAATCTGATCGGTTTGCATGAAATCATGTTTATCAACCTCCACCACTTGCCCATGCATAAAATGGATGACTGAGTATCGGCGTAAGCGATACTGCCCGTCCGCATGATCAGTTTGAGGTAACTCAGCAAAAGAAGGGGCAAGTTGGTGAATCGCCGCCGAACTTAGCTGAGTGATATGTAGGGTATTAGGGTGAGAACGCAACATCATCGACTCCTTCATCTGTAAATTCATCCATATTTTTTCACAATTCATTTACATTTAAGATTAATCGATTATTTGGCAAAAACAACAATTAGCGACCGAATAAACCAACCACGTGATTATTTCGATAAATTAAACTGCAATTAAATTCAAGTTAAGTTTATTCATCTAATAATCCAACATTTCAAATTGAAAAAGCAGCGCCTTTCACTAAGCAATGTTAAATCGGGAAGATTGCCAATGCGTTAGCATAAAATCAGGTATAAATCAGCCAAACTCAACCTTGTGATAAGTAGAGTAAAGAGAATAAACAATTACGATTTATGCTCAGTGAGCTACTTTCATTCACACTTTATATTCCCTACAATCGAAACCAATTTATTTCATTCGCTTGCGTCTTAATTCCTCGTTCAAGCAATGAGCAAACTCCCTTTCTTCCTTATCGGAGTACTTCATGAGTAACGTGAAACACAGCAAACTTCTTATCCTTGGCTCAGGCCCTGCAGGTTACACAGCTGCCGTTTACGCAGCGCGTGCTAACCTAAAACCAGTACTGGTCACTGGCATGCAACAAGGTGGTCAACTCACCACCACGACTGAAGTGGAAAACTGGCCAGGCGATGCAGAAGGCTTAACTGGCCCTGCACTGATGGATCGCATGAAAGAGCACGCTGAACGTTTCGATACTGAAATCGTCTTTGACCACATCAATGCCGTTGATCTCTCTTCTCGCCCATTTCGTTTGACCGGCGATAGCCAAGAGTACACTTGTGATGCACTGATCATCTCAACTGGCGCATCTGCCAAGTATCTTGGTTTAGAGTCAGAAGAAGCCTTTAAAGGACGCGGTGTTTCTGCTTGTGCGACTTGTGATGGTTTCTTCTACCGCAACCAAAAAGTGGCCGTTGTCGGTGGTGGTAATACCGCAGTTGAAGAAGCGCTTTATCTCTCGAATATTGCAGCAGAAGTGCATCTGATTCACCGTCGTGACAGCTTCCGCAGCGAGAAAATCCTGATTGATCGTCTGATGGATAAAGTGGCCAATGGCAACATCGTTCTGCACACTCATCGTACTTTGGATGAAGTGCTGGGTGATGACATGGGCGTAACCGGCGTTCGCTTGAAAGACACGCAATCCGATCAGACTGAAAACTTGGATGTCATGGGCGTATTCATTGCGATCGGCCACCAACCTAACTCGCAAATCTTTGAAGGCCAGCTAGAAATGAAAAACGGCTACATTGTCGTCAAATCTGGCCTTGAAGGTAATGCAACACAAACCAGTATTGAAGGTGTGTTTGCCGCCGGTGACGTGATGGATCACAACTATCGTCAAGCCATTACCTCTGCAGGAACAGGCTGTATGGCCGCATTGGATGCTGAGCGTTATCTGGATAGCTTAGGCAGATAACCTACTCTGCACGTAACACCAGTTTTTATTTTTGCAAAGCCCGGCGGGTATAACCGTCGGGCTTTTCTTTGTATACTGGCCGCCTATTACAATTATTATTCTCATTAAGCCTTTCAAATGGACAAGAAAAAACAGCGTAGCTTGAATCTCTGGCTCAAGCAGCAAAGCAAACTGGCGAAACGCTGGCTTGCAATAGCTGTTGGGTTAGGTGTGTTATCAAGCCTATTTCTGGTGGCGCAAGCCGCACTCCTCGCATCAATCCTTCATCAACTGGTGATTGAACAGGTGGACAAACACCTGCTTATTCCACAATTTGTCGGTTTAGTCGTCCTCATCGCGCTGCGTGCGCTTTGCTCTTGGGGACGTGAAATGGCGGGATACCGCTGTGGGGAGGAGATCCGCCGCTACATCCGCGAGCTCATCCTTAATAAACTTCGTGATTTAGGGCCAGCGTACATCAAAGGTAAACCTGCTGGCTCATGGGCAAGTTTGATGCTTGAGCAAGTCGAGAACATGCACGACTTCTTTGCTCGCTACCTACCGCAGATGTCTCTTTCCGTGATGGTGCCTTTTGTGATCCTCGCGGTGGTATTTCCTGTGAACTGGGCTGCTGGCCTGATATTTTTGCTCACAGCGCCACTAGTACCGCTATTTATGGCACTCGTCGGCATTAAAGCCGCCGATGCTAGCCGGAAAAACTTTAAAGCTCTACAGCGTCTGTCTGGCCATTTTTATGACCGCTTACAAGCGTTGACGACCATTCGTTTGTTTGACCGCGCAGCGGCGGAAACCGAACAAATGCGCGGCGCTTCTGAAGTGTTCCGTCATCGCACTATGGATGTATTGCGTATCGCGTTTCTCTCTTCCGCGGTATTAGAATTTTTCACCTCGATCTCGATTGCTCTGACTGCGGTTTACTTTGGTTTTAGTTACATTGGTGAGCTCAACTTCGGCTACTACGGTGCAGGTGTCACCTTGTTTGCAGGGCTATTTATCCTGATCCTCGCCCCCGAGTTTTACCAACCACTGCGTGACCTTGGTACTTACTACCACGCCAAACAATTAGCGGTGGGTGCAGCGGAATCGATTGTCGACTTTCTACAAACCGAAGCCGACACGCTGCATAGTGGTGAACAAACACTGGCCGATGATCAACCCATTGAAATCATCGCGCATGATCTGGTGGTGCTCAGCCCGCAGGGTCAACGCCTAGCAGGTCCACTGTCATTCACTCTGCAAAGCGGCAAAACCACCGCGCTCGTCGGCCCAAGTGGTGCAGGTAAAACCAGCTTAATCAATACCATTTTGGGCTTTATGCCCTATCAAGGCAGCTTAACCATTAATGGTATTGAGCTGCGCGAACTGGATCACGCGCAGTGGCGACAAACCATCAGTTGGGTTGGTCAAAACCCGCTGCTACTGCACGGCACTATTCGAGATAACGTGACGCTTGGTAAACAGAATATTGCCGATCAACAAGTCACTCAGGTGCTACAAGCCGCTTATGCCCAAGATTTTGTTGAACAACATGGTTTGGATTACCAGATTAACGATCGTTCAGCCGGCCTTTCTGTTGGTCAAGCTCAACGTATTGCTCTGGCTCGGGCTATGTTGCAAAACGGCCGCTTTTGGTTACTCGATGAACCCACCGCAAGTTTAGATGCACGCAGTGAGCAATATGTGATGCGGGGTCTGAATGAAAGCATTCAGCAACAAACGGCTTTATTAGTCACTCACCAATTACAACCGTTGCAATCAGTCGAGCAGATCTTAGTGATGGAAAACGGAGCCTTAGTCCAAACGGGTCATTTTGAAGAGTTGAGCCAACAACCGGGTTTAGTTTGTCCACTATGTTAGCCGCGAATCAAGCCCTGCAAGCTGCCAATCAGGGGAATCTCGATGCGTGAACTGTTGCCTTATCTCAAACTTTATAAAAAACACTGGTTCGGTCTGACGCTAGGCATGCTTTTGGCGCTGCTCACCGTGCTCACCTCAATCGGTTTGCTCACTTTGTCTGGCTGGTTTTTGTCTGCCGCTGCGGTTGCCGGACTGACCATCGCTAGAGAAACCTTCAACTACATGCTACCCGGCGCGTTTGTACGTGGTTTTGCCATGGGCCGCACTGCAGGACGTTGGGGTGAGCGAGTGGTCACGCACAACGCCACCTTTAAGTTGCTCACCGATTTGCGAGTCTTCTTCTTTGAAAAACTGACACCGCTGATTCCGGGACGTTTGAGCACCGTGCGTGATGCCGACATGCTCAACCGCATCGTCGCTGATGTGGATGCCATGGATCATGTGTATCTGCGCCTAATTAACCCAGTGACAGTTGGTGTGTTGGGCATAGCAGCGCTAACTACCTTGGTCGCTTGGTTTGATACCACTCTTGGGCTTACTCTTGGTGGCGTTTTACTGTTCGTGCTATTGATTTGGCCAATCTTGTTCTATCGACTTGGCAAGCACAACGGGCAACAACTTACACAACATAAAGCAGAGCTAAGAATTCGCACTTTGGATTGGTTGCAAGGCTATAGTGAGCTAACCATTTTCGGTGCGGAGCAAACCTATCGCCAAGCGATCTTCACGGCACAAGAAAAGCTGCTGCGTAACCAATACACCAACGCGCATGTCTCTGGATTAGCGCAATCCTTACTCCTGCTCGCCAATGGCTGGATACTGGTATTGATGCTCTGGTTGGCTGCCGATGGTGTCGGTGGTCAAACCCCAGATCCTATGATTGCTCTCATCGCTTTCGCCACAATGGCGAGTGTAGAGTTGCTGATGCCGATTGCTGGTGCATTCCAGCATTTGGGGCAAACACTCACTTCAGCTACGCCGCCTGAATGAGATCATTCTGGCGAAACCGGAGGTCGAGTTTACCGATCAACCCACCCCACATAATGGCCAATACAGCATTGAGTTCAATGGGGTTAACTTTGCTTACCAAGCCAATAAACCGAACACCATTGATGAATTCACTTTATCGCTGCCTCAAGGCCATAAAGTCGCGATTGTGGGTCAAACTGGTTCTGGTAAATCAACTCTAATTCAGTTGCTGTGCCGTTATTGGGATGTGCAAGCGGGACACATTGCGATTGGCGGAACCGATATTCGAGAGTGGCGAGAGAGCGATCTCCGTGCGGCGATCAGTGTGGTGAGTCAACGGGTCGATATTCTTAACGGTACGCTGCGCGACAACCTGAAACTGGCGAAACCAGACGCAACCGATGAACAATTAAGTGAAATTTTGCGCCAAGTAGGTTTAGAAAAACTGTTGCAAGATTCCGCGCTTAACGCATGGTTGGGTGATGGTGGTCGTCAGTTATCAGGTGGCGAGAAGCGCCGTATCGGCATCGCACGAGCACTGCTGCATGATGCCCCTATCCTATTGTTAGATGAACCGACTGAAGGTTTGGACAAGCAGACTGAACAGCAAATCATGCAGCTGCTGCACAGCCACTTTGCCAATAAAACCGTACTGTTCATTACGCATCGCTTAATCAACCTTGAACAGATGGATGCAATCGCACTGATTGAACATGGCAAGCTGGTCGAATTCGGCCACCACCATGCCCTACTCGCTCAGCAAGGTCGTTATCATCAATTAACCCAAACGCTATAACCTGCTGCCCCCATTGCTCACGAGCAGTGGGGGGGGGGGTTATCACTCCCCTCATAATCGGGTGACGTAAAAAATAAGGTAAGAAAAAAGCCAGTCGATATGACTGGCTTTTTAATCATTGAAAAACAGGGCTGTTCAAGCACTTAGCCGCGAGGCTTACGCGCACTTTGCTGCTTATTCGCAACTTTATTACGGGTACTTGATTCACCACCCGCTTTACGACGAGCTGAACCACTACGGCCAGGAGCTGTCGACACACGTTCTTCATGGCGACGAACCGCACGACGAATTTTCTGGCTACGGGTACGTTCACGCTTACGCGTTGCCGCATCAGGGGCAGTGTTCAATACCGTTTCTTTCTCTGGACGCAGCTCTACTAATTCACGCAAGTAGTTCACTTGCTTCAGATCGAGTTCCATCCAACCACCGCGAGGCAGCTTCTTATCAAGGAAGATATCACCGTAACGAACACGTTTCAGACGGCTAACCGTTGTACCTTGTGATTCCCACAAACGACGAACTTCACGGTTACGACCTTCGTTGATCACCACGTAGAAAGTATGGTTGATGCCTTCGCCACCGGCGTACATCACATCTTCAAAACGCGCCATACCATCTTCTAGCTGCACACCACGAACGAGGTTGCGAACTTTTTCTTCATTGACGTCACCAAACACGCGAACTAAATACTCACGTTCAACCTGACGGCTTGGGTGCATCAAACGGTTTGCCAGCTCACCATCAGTGGTAAATAGCAGCAAACCTGAGGTGTTGGCGTCCAAACGGCCAACGGAAATCCAGCGCGAACCACGAATTTTCGGCAGACGGTCAAACACCGTACGACGACCTTCTGGATCATGACGGGTACACAACTCGCCTTCTGGTTTGTAGTAAGCCAGAACTCGACAGATGACTTCTTCTTGCGCTTTTACAGACACAACGTGTCCGTCAACACGCACTAAAGCGTTATCATCTTCTAGGCGTTCACCCAATACAGCTACCTTGCCATTAACACTTACACGCCCAGCTCGGATCAGAGCTTCAAGCTCACGACGAGAACCATGACCAGCACGTGCTAAAACTTTTTGTAACTTTTCGCTCATTTATTTACCTATGTGTCGTCTTCTCAGACGTCGAATGACTGTTTGCGATCTCAAAATCGCGGCCGCGTAGTATCGCAAATTTTGTGGATAAAAGCATCCGTTTTGTCAGGTATTCACGGCCACGTCATTCAACTACTGAAAGGGGGTTGGATCACCAGCTCCGACACGAGCCACAACAATCTCATCATCACTGAAATCAATCACTGTAGTCGGCTGCTGACCTAAATAACCACCGTTGAGGATCACATCCACCGCGTGCTCTAAACTATCGCGGATAGCTTCAGGATCAGACTCTGTAAAATCGTTGCCCGGCAGAATCAGTGATGTAGACATCAGCGGTTCACCCAAAGCTTCTAGAAGATCCAACGCGATTTTGTTATCTGGTACACGGATCCCGATGGTTTTACGCTTTTCGTTCATCAGACGACGGGGAACCTCTTTGGTTCCTTTAAAGATAAAAGTGTAAGGTCCCGGTGTGTTGTTTTTCAGTAAGCGAAACGCGGTGTTATCCACTCGGGCATACAGAGATATCTCAGATAAGTCGCGACACAACAGGGTGAAGTTGTGTTTATCGTCCAGACGACGGATCTGGCAAATACGCTCCATCCCGTGTTTATTTTCTAGCTGACAACCGACGGCGTAACCAGAATCGGTTGGATAAACCACTACCCCACCATTGCGAATAATCGCGACCGCTTGGTTGATTAGGCGGGTTTGAGGGTTCTCAGGATGAACATAAAAAAACTGGCTCATGGTTATTCCTCTTCATCGAGTCTCTCGACTCTATTGCTTGGGGATAAGCCCCAATCTTTCCATACAGGTTCTACTCCGGCAGGTAACCAAAGATTTCGTCCCAACTCCATCCAAGGAGAAGGATAGTGAAAGTCACTGCCTTGGGAGGCGAGTAGTTGGTATTCCATTGCGTAATCACCCAAGGTGCGTTTTTCCTGTGGTGATTGCTGCGGCTGGGCCACTTCCATGGCATCGCCACCCGCTTCAACAAACGCGGTCATTAAGCGCTTAAGCCATTTAGCCGTCAAGTCATATCGTCCGGGATGCGCTAATACGGCTTGTCCACCCGCGGCGTGAATTGCGCTCACGGCCTCACTCATTGAACACCAGTTAGGCGGCACATAACCCGGATTATCTCGGGTCAGGTATTTTTTAAACACCTGCTGCATATTCGCCGCGTAGCCATTATCCACCAACCATTTGGCGAAATGAGCACGCGTAATTGGTGCACCATCAGCAATGAGCTGAACCTCTTGCAACACACCCTCACGCGTGGCTTTTTGTAAACGATGCGCCATTAACTCGGCACGTTCGACTCGGCGCTGCTGCTGCTGCGCAATGAGCAGCCCCAAAGCCTCACTGTCTGAGTCAATATTTAAACCGACAATGTGAATGTCTTTATTTTGCCAAACCGTTGAAATCTCAATGCCGTTCACTAATTGTAGCGGATATTGCTGCTGTGCAATGTAAGCGCGAGCATCATTTAAAGCGGCCACTGTATCGTGATCCGTGATCGCCAAAACATCAATATTGAAACTGACGGCTCGTTCAATCAATTCTTGATAGGTAAACCGTCCATCAGAAGCGGTCGTATGACTATGCAGGTCAATTCTCATATTTTTTATTTGCTTGATTTTTAGGCTTGACTTTTTATTCTCGCACTAGTTAACTAGTACGCAAATGCAAGGCTCTTTATTAAGGCTCACTATGTTACAAGAATTTAACCCAAACCATAAACCCAATTTCAGTCCAGCGAATGCTGAACTGGCTTGGTGGCGCACTTGGACAAGTTCTTGGTGGGCTCACGTGTATTTCTAAGTTTAGATACTCACACAC
Organism: Vibrio metoecus; assembly: GCF_000696385.1. Taxonomy (GTDB): domain Bacteria; phylum Pseudomonadota; class Gammaproteobacteria; order Enterobacterales; family Vibrionaceae; genus Vibrio; species Vibrio metoecus. Next base: position 53,778 of record NZ_JJMN01000074.1, read on the forward strand.
CTAGCCCGCCAATTTGAGCGGGCTTTTTATTGTTTTTTTCCACCTATCACTGCTGTTTACTTACTTTCTCATCGCGGTGATCAGTGCTCAATCGAATCATGGTTAAGGAGGTCTTATGAATAAGGCCATCAACATAAAGAAAACCGCGCCGCTTGAGGTGCTACACAGTGAATTGCCTTATACGCAAGATCCTACGGCTTTATTTCATGCTCTTTGCGCTGGGCGCAGCGACTGCCTACTACTGGAATCTGCAGAAATTGACTCCAAGCAAAATTTGAAGAGCCTTCTGTTAGTGGATGCTGCCGTGCGCATTGTGTGTGAAGGCCATCAAGTGACCTATCATGCGCTCAGTGCAAACGGCCAAGCGCTGCTCAACATCATTCATGGCAACCTCACAGATCGGATTCCTTGCAAAGTAGAGAAAACGAAACTTACCCTCACCTTCTCTACACCCTGTGATACGTTGGATGAAGACTCTCGCTTGCGCGAAGCGTCTTCTTTCGATGCGCTACGTTTAGTGCAGCACAGTTTTGATCTCACTGACCACGGTAAATTTGCGCTGTTTTTAGGTGGCTTATTTGCCTACGATTTAGTGGCTAACTTTGAACCGCTCGGTGAAGCACCTGCCGACAATCAATGCCCTGATTACGTGTTTTATGTCGCAGAAACTCTGATGGTGATTGATCATCAGCGTGAAACTTGCCAACTGCAAGCAACCCAATTCCAACCCGGCGATGCGCTGCACAGCCAACTCAAAAGTCGGATGCGTGAAATTCGTGCGCAAGTGAATCAAAAATTGCCTTTGCCGAGTGCGCAATCTTTATCTGATGTGGAAGTGACCACCAATATTAGCGATGCAGCGTTTTGCGATATCGTGCGTGACCTCAAGCAGTACGTGGTCAAAGGCGATGTGTTCCAAGTTGTGCCTTCGCGCCGTTTTCGCTTACCTTGTCCTTCACCACTCGCAGCTTATCAACGGCTGAAACAGAGTAATCCAAGCCCTTACATGTTCTACATGCAAGATGAACGCTTTACCCTGTTTGGCGCATCCCCCGAAAGCGCGCTCAAGTATGAAATGCACACCAACCAAGTGGAAATCTACCCGATTGCAGGGACTCGCCGCCGCGGTAAGCGCGCCGATGGCAGCATCGATTTTGACCTCGATAGCCGCATTGAGCTTGAACTGCGCACCGATAAAAAAGAGAACGCCGAGCACATGATGCTGGTTGACTTAGCACGCAACGATGTCGCGCGCATTAGCCAAGCCGGTACTCGCCATGTCGCTGACTTGCTGCAAGTAGATCGCTACAGCCATGTGATGCACTTGGTGTCGCGCGTGGTGGGTCAGTTACGTGAAGATCTGGATGCGCTACACGCTTATCAAGCCTGCATGAATATGGGTACGCTGACTGGCGCACCGAAAATTCGCGCGATGCAGTTAATCCGCGATGTGGAACAAGCGCGTCGCGGCAGCTACGGCGGCGCGGTGGGTTATCTTACGGGTGAAGGCGATTTGGATACCTGTATCGTGATCCGCTCTGCTTATGTGGAAAGCGGCATCGCCCAAGTCCAAGCTGGCGCGGGTGTCGTTTACGACTCCGACCCACAAGCCGAAGCCGATGAAACGCGCGGCAAGGCGCAAGCGGTAATTTCCGCCATTTTATACGCTCATCAAAGGAAGGAATGATCATGGCCAATATTCTGTTTATCGATAACTTTGACTCCTTCACTTATAACTTAGTGGATCAATTCCGCTCACTCGGTCATGTGGTAACGATTTACCGTAACAACCTTTCTGCGAATGTGATCGAACAAGCACTGCAACAATTGGACAATCCTGTGGTTGTGTTATCCCCCGGCCCAGGTGCGCCGTCTGAAGCGGGCTGCATGCCAGAGCTGCTGCCACGCCTGAAAGGCAAAGTACCAATGATTGGTATCTGCTTAGGGCATCAAGCCATCGTCGAAGCTTACGGCGGTGTAGTTGCTGGTGCCGGTGAAATCATCCACGGTAAAGTGTCGATGATGGAGCACCAAAACCACGCCATTTATCGCGGTCTACCCTCACCGCTGGCGATTGCGCGTTACCACTCGCTGGTCGCAACGCAAGTACCGGCAACACTGACCGTAACGGCAGAAGTGAATGGCTTGGTAATGTCGGTGGTTAATGAAACTGACAAAGTCTGCGGCTTTCAATTTCACCCAGAATCGATCATGACCACCCACGGCGCTACTTTGCTGGCCAATGCCATTGATTGGGCATTGTCTGCAACGCCAGCACAGACTCAATTCGCGTAACCGCACAGGGAGAGAATGTTATGCAAACCATTATTAATAAACTCTATGAACAGCAAGGGCTTACGCAAACCGAGAGCCAACAGCTTTTCGACCAAATTATTCGCGGTGAAATGGATCCTGTATTGATGGCGGCGGTACTGACTGCACTGAAAATCAAAGGCGAAACGCCAGATGAAATTGCTGGTGCGGCTAAAGCTCTGCTCGCCAACGCCAATCCATTTCCGCGTCCTGATTATGACTTTGCCGATATCGTAGGTACCGGTGGCGATGGCTCAAACACCATCAACATCTCCACTACAGCGGCATTTGTCGCCGCAGCGTGTGGCGTGAAAGTCGCTAAACACGGTAACCGTGGGGTGTCGAGCAAATCAGGCTCTTCCGATCTACTCAGCTCATTTGGAATCAACCTTGCCATGAACGCGCAAGATTCGCGTCAAGCCTTGGATGATCTCGGCGTGGCTTTCTTGTTTGCCCCTCAATACCACAGCGGTGTGCGCCATGCGATGCCGGTGCGTCAAACCATGAAAACTCGCACCATTTTCAACATCTTAGGCCCCCTGATTAACCCTGCCCGTCCCAATATTGAATTGATGGGGGTTTACAGCAAGGATTTGGTTCGTCCTATTGCGCAAACCATGTTACAAATGGGTCTGAAACGCGCGGCGGTGGTGCATGGTTCAGGTCTGGATGAAGTCGCGATTCATGGCGAAACGCAAGTGGCGGAAATTCGCCAAGGCGAATTAATTGAGTACACGCTCACTCCGGAAGATTTTGGTGTTAGCCGTTACCCACTGGATGCGATCCGTGGTGGAGAGCCAGAAGAGAATCGCGCCATCATCACCCAGATCCTAACGGGCAATGGCACAGCAGCACAAATGGCGGCAGTGGCAGTCAACGTTGCACTTCTGCTGCGTCTATTTGGTCAAGAAGATCTGAAAGCCAACACCCAACAAGCGATCGCCGTGATGAAATCGGGCCAAGCCTATGGATTGGTTCAGCAGTTAGCACAACGAGGTTAAGCAGAATGTCCGAGCAGTTGTCTGAGCATATTTCCGTTCAAACCGCGCAAATGGCGCAAGTGCTGGTCAAAATCGTCAATGATAAATACCAATGGATTGAGGGGCGCAAAGCCAAGCAACCTCTTGCGAGCTTTCATCCATTACTGACTCGCTCAGAGCGCGATTTCTATCAAGCCTTGAGCGGCGACAACACTGTATTCATTCTCGAATGCAAAAAAGCCTCACCGTCGAAGGGGCTGATCCGCGAAGAGTTTGATCTCGATTACATCGCCTCCGTGTATGGCGAGTACGCCAGTGCCATTTCGGTACTGACCGATGAAAAGTATTTCCAAGGTCGTTTTGAGTTTTTGCCGCAAGTGCGTGCTCAAGTCACTCAGCCTGTATTGTGCAAAGATTTTATGGTCGACCCATATCAAGTTTATCTGGCACGTCATTATCAAGCAGATGCGATTTTGCTGATGCTATCGGTGCTCAATGATGATCAATATCGTGAACTGGCCGCTGTGGCACACGACCTTGGTATGGGCGTGCTCACCGAAGTCAGCAACGAGCAAGAATTAGAGCGCGCAATTGCTCTGCAAGCGAAAGTCATCGGCATCAATAACCGCAATCTGCGTGATTTGACGACCGACCTAAATCGCACCAAGCAGTTGGCGCCGCTCATTCCACAAGGCACCAGCATTATTTCCGAATCCGGCATTTACACCCATCAGCAGGTGCGTGATTTGGCTCAATTTGCCAATGGTTTCTTGATTGGTAGCTCGCTGATGGCGCAAAGCAATCTTGAACTGGCGGTGCGAAAAATTGTGCTCGGCGAACACAAGGTGTGCGGTTTGACTCATCCTGATGATGCGGTTAAAGCCTACCAAGCAGGTTCGGTTTTTGGTGGGCTGATTTTTGTTGAGAAGTCCAAACGCTTTGTGGATGTAGAACAAGCCCGCCTGACCATGAGCGGCGCACCGCTACAGTATGTCGGCGTGTTTCAAAACCACCCAGCCGCGCAAGTCGCCGATATCGCAACCGAATTGGGCTTATTTGCGGTGCAACTGCACGGTGAGGAAGAGGCTGAATATGTACGCGAACTGCGCGCTGCCCTTCCAGAATCGATTGAAATTTGGAAAGCGTATGGCGTGAGTGATGCTTTACCTGAGCTACTGCCAGAGCACATCGACCGACATCTGCTCGATGCCAAAATCGGCGAACAGAGTGGCGGCACAGGACACAGTTTTGATTGGCGCTTGCTGCCAAAACATAGCGACCTGATGCTCGCCGGTGGCTTGAGCGCCGAGAATGTTGCCCAAGCGGCGCAACTTGGCTGCCGTGGACTCGATTTCAACTCTGGCGTAGGAAAACGCTCCGGGTAAAAAAGACGCCAACAAGTTACAACACGTTTTCCAACAATTACGGAATTATTAGATTATCAGCATGGCAACATGCATAGAAAAGGAATGTAAGCATGGCTAAATTAAACGCCTATTTTGGCGAATTCGGTGGGCAGTTTGTGCCACAAATTTTGGTTCCAGCGCTCGATCAACTGGAACAAGCCTTTATTGATGCCCAGCAGGATGATGCTTTCCGCGCTGAATTTATGAGCCTACTGCAAGAATACGCCGGTCGCCCAACCGCGCTAACGCTCACGCAAAACATCACCAAAGGCACTAAAACTAAACTCTATTTGAAACGTGAAGATCTACTGCACGGCGGCGCGCACAAAACCAACCAAGTTTTGGGTCAAGCCCTGCTCGCCAAGCGCATGGGCAAACATGAAATCATCGCCGAAACTGGCGCAGGCCAACACGGTGTCGCAACCGCATTAGCCTGTGCGCTGCTTGGCTTAAAGTGCCGCGTGTACATGGGTGCGAAAGATGTTGAACGCCAAAGCCCGAACGTGTTCCGTATGCGCTTAATGGGTGCCACCGTGATCCCTGTTCATTCAGGGTCAGCAACGCTAAAAGATGCGTGTAACGAAGCGCTGCGTGACTGGTCAGGTAGCTACGAGACCGCGCATTATCTGCTTGGTACTGCGGCAGGCCCTCACCCATTCCCAACCATTGTGCGTGAATTCCAACGTATTATTGGCGAAGAAACCAAAAACCAAATCCTTGCTCGTGAAGGTCGCTTGCCCGATGCGGTGATCGCCTGTGTTGGCGGTGGCTCAAACGCCATTGGTATGTTTGCTGATTTCATCGAAGAAGAATCGGTACGTTTGATCGGTATTGAGCCAGCTGGTAAAGGCATTGATACCCATCAACATGGCGCACCACTTAAACACGGTAAAACCGGCATTTTCTTCGGTATGAAAGCACCGTTGATGCAAGATGAGCATGGTCAAGTAGAAGAGTCTTACTCTGTCTCGGCAGGGTTAGATTTCCCATCGGTGGGGCCACAGCATGCTTACCTCAATGCCATTGGCCGTGCGGAATATGAAAGCATCACCGATGATGAAGCACTCGATGCCTTCCAAGCGTTAGCACGAAACGAAGGCATCATCCCAGCGCTGGAGTCTTCACACGCTCTCGCGCATGCGATCAAGATGGCATATGCCGAGCCAGACAAAGAGCAGTTGCTCGTGGTTAACCTTTCGGGCCGTGGTGATAAGGATATTTTCACCGTACACAAATTACTTGAAGACAAAGGAGCGTTGTAATGAACCGTTATCAAGCCCTATTTCAACGCCTGAGCGCCGCGCAGCAAGGCGCTTTCGTTCCTTTCGTAACGATTGGTGACCCAAGCCCTGAGCAGTCACTGGCCATCATGCAAACCCTGATTGATGCAGGAGCGGATGCGCTTGAGCTTGGCATGCCCTTCTCCGATCCATTGGCCGATGGCCCGACGATTCAAGGCGCAAACTTACGTGCCTTAGCCGCGAAAACTACGCCAGATGTCTGTTTTGAGCTGATCGCGCAGATCCGTGAACGCAACCCTGACACTCCGATTGGTTTACTGATGTACGCCAACTTAGTTTACGCACGCGGCATCGAAGATTTTTATCAACGCTGCCAAAAAGCCGGTGTAGATTCGGTGCTGATTGCCGATGTTCCGACCAACGAAAGTCAGCCTTTCGTGGCTGCGGCAGAGAAGTTTGGCATTCAGCCGATCTTTATTGCGCCCCCCACAGCGAGCGATGCAACCTTACAAGCGGTGGCTCAACTCGGTAAAGGCTACACTTATCTGCTCTCGCGCGCAGGGGTAACTGGGGCAGAAACCAAAGCCAATATGCCAGTGCATGCCCTGCTCGATCGCTTACAACAATTCGATGCACCACCAGCACTACTGGGCTTTGGTATTTCGGAACCTGCTCAAGTCAAACAGGCGATTGAAGCCGGCGCTGCGGGAGCCATTTCCGGCTCAGCGGTGGTAAAAATCATCGAAACGCATTTGGATAACCCTGCGAAACAGCTAACTGAACTCGCAAACTTCACGCAAGCCATGAAGCAAGCAACACAAATTTAACTCATAGTTTCATTTGATGCGGCACTTCCACCACAGAAGTGCCGCATCATTTTGTTAACAACCCGCAAAGCACCAACAAACCCACACCAACAACACAAACCCATTCACCATATCAATAGCAAACGTTTCCCTTGCGGCTAAAAACGCCAAGTCACTCTCGTTTTATTCCGCTATTGAGAAATCACTCGATGCGCTTATTGCTAAATGTAAACATTCCGTGTAAAAAGCAGGAGCAAAATTTTTGCCCATTTAGTGATATGACACTAGTGGCTAACACTAGGAATTTACAATTTATTAGCACAGAGGTTATGGAAGTGTTAAAGACAAAGGGTTTACTAAACAACATTGGCGTGCAAGTGGTCATCGCCATGCTCGCAGGTACTGCCGTGGGTGCCGCGATGGGTCACGATGCAACGCTGTTTGCTCCATTAGGTGCAATCTTTATTAATCTGATCAAAATGCTGGTGATTCCTCTGGTGGCGGTTGCACTCATTTCTGGTGCAGCGGGTCTGGGTGATAGCCATGCCGCAGGCAAAGTCGGCGCAGTCACGTTGAGCTACTTTGCATTCACTTCCGCCGCAGCGGTCGCGTTAGCACTGTTGATGGGTGAACTGTTCCAACCAGGAGTGGGTATTGACGTTTCTGGTGTGGAAAGCATGTTCTCTGCGGAATACGCAGCGCAAGGTGAACTCCCCACTTTCTGGGCAACCATCATCGGTATGATCCCAACCAACGTTTTCCAGTCACTGAACGAAGCAAACATCCTGCAGATTTTGGTTTTCTGTCTGTTTTTAGGCATTGCGATTTCTAAGCAAGCCAAAGAAAAACGTGACCCAGTAATCAACGCGGTGAACACCATTGTTGATGCCATGGTGTGGATGATCAACAAAGTGATGCTGATTGCGCCGATTGGTGTGTTTGGCTTAATGGCTGATGCCGTGGGTACTTTTGGTTTCAGCGCGCTGATGGTGGTGTTTAAACTGTTCGTCGTTTATGTAGCGGCGATTGCGATTTTTGGCTTTGTGGCTTACCCAGTCATGATCCAACTGTTTAGCAAAACATCGGCGAAGAAATTCATTCAAGCAATGAAGAAGCCACAAGCGGTTGCACTGTCTACCGCCTCTTCAATGGCGACACTGCCTGTCACTATGGATACGGTGAAAAACGATCTGGGTGTACGTAACTCAACGGCGTCTTTCGTACTGCCTTTGGGCGCTACCATCAACATGTCAGGTAACGCGATCTACTACGGTCTGGTGGCGATCTTCTTTGCTCAGCTGTTCAATATTGACCTGAGCATGGGCGCTTACATTGCGATCATCGTGACGGCGACTTTGGGTGCGGTTGGTCAAGCCGGTGTTCCGGGGCCTTCATTCCTTGTGGTGGCGGTACTGCTCTCTGCGGGTATCCCGATTGAAGGCCTACCTCTGCTGTTCGCATTGGATCGTATTTTCGACATGATCCGTACTGCACTGAACATCACTGGTGATGCCGCTTGTGCGGTGATTGTAGATTCGATGATCACGGAAGAAGCAGCAACTGAGCTGGAAAAGCGTGAAGCTTAATCGCTGATCAGGATTGTTCATAAAAAAGCCAGACATTATCCGTCTGGCTTTTTTCTTTACTCAGTCACGGGTCATGGTAACCAGTGAGAAGATGAATCCACTTAACGACCCAACGCCTCTTTATAGTGCTGGCGGCAGACTGAAACATATTTATCGTTGCCTCCAATCGCCACCTGATCTCCTTCGCAAATCGCTTTGCCATGTTCATCAGTACGGATCACCATGTTGGCTTTGCGGCCACAGTGACAAATGGTTTTCAGCTCAATCAGTTTATCCGCCCATGAGAGCAGATATTTACTGCCTTCAAACAGCTCACCAAGGAAATCGGTACGCAAGCCATAACACAGTACAGGGATATCCAGCTTATCCACTACTTCGGTCAGTTGGTAAACCTGCTCTTTAGAGAGAAACTGGCACTCATCCATCAAAATACAGTGACGAGGTTCAGCCTCATGCAATGTTGCGATTACGTGCAACAGATCGGTATCGGCATGGAAAAGGTGTGCTTCGGCCTCAAGGCCAATCCGAGAACTCACTTTACCAACACCAAAACGATCGTCGATCGCGGCGGTAAAAATCAGTGGGTTCATGCCGCGTTCTTGGTAGTTAAACGCCGATTGCAATAAGGTGGTCGACTTACCCGCATTCATTGCCGAGTAATAAAAGTACATCTGAGCCAAAGAAGAAATCCTGTTTGTATCATTTTACTGTCTGCGCTCTCGTGCCGCGCAGGTTAAAAAAAAGGGTGGCTAATGCCACCCTTTGCAAGGCGTTGATTACGCTTTGTCTTTCGTTGCAAGCTTGACCGCAATCGCCAGCTCTTCGAGAGCGGCAGGGTTGGCTAAACTTGGAGCATCGGTCATTAGACACGCGGCGGCTGTCGTTTTCGGGAAAGCGATAACATCACGGATGTTTTCCGTGCCGCACAGCAGCATCACCAGACGATCCAAACCAAATGCCAGACCGGCGTGTGGTGGCGTACCAAACTTCAGAGCATCGAGCAGGAAGCCAAACTTGAGACGTTGCTCTTCTGGCGTGATACCCAGAATGTCAAATACAGCAGATTGCATTTCTGCGTTGTGGATACGGACTGAACCACCACCCACTTCGTAGCCGTTCAACACCATATCGTAAGCGTTTGACAACGCTTCTTCTGGATTCGCTTTCAACTGCTCAGGTGTCAGGTTCAGCGGTGAAGTGAATGGGTGGTGCATTGCCGCCACGTTACCTTCGTCATCACCTTCGAACATTGGGAAATCAACTACCCACAGTGGCGCCCACGCGGATTCGTTGGTGATACCTAACTCTTTACCCGCTTTCAGACGCAGTGCGCCCAGCGCTTCAGCCACGACTTTGGCAGAATCGGCACCGAACAGAATGATATCGCCGGTTTGCGCTTGAGTACGTTCGATAATGGCTTGGATAATCTCTTCAGTCAGGAATTTCGCTACAGGCGATTGGATACCTTCCATGCCCGCCGCCAAATCATTCACTTTCAGCCATGCCAAGCCTTTCGCGCCGTAAATAGCCACAAATGCGGTGTATTCATCAATTTGTTTACGGGTCAGCGCTGCACCTCCAGGGATGCGCAGTGCGGCAACGCGGCCTTTTGGATCATTGGCTGGACCAGAGAAAACTTTGAAATCGACGTCTTTCAGCAGATCCGCCACATCCACCAACTCCATTGGGTTACGTAGGTCTGGTTTGTCTGAACCGAAACGACGCATCGCTTCGCTGTATGGCATGATTGGGAAATTGCCCAGATCCACATTCAGCAGTTCAAGCCACATTTCACGAATCATCTTCTCCGTCACAGCACGCACTTGCTCTGCGGTCATGAAAGAGGTTTCGATATCGATCTGGGTGAATTCTGGTTGGCGGTCAGCACGCAAATCTTCGTCACGGAAACATTTTACGATTTGGTAGTAACGGTCAAAACCTGACATCATCAGTAGCTGTTTAAACAGCTGTGGCGATTGTGGCAAAGCGTAGAAGCTGCCTTTGTGTACACGGCTTGGTACTAAGTAGTCACGCGCACCTTCTGGTGTCGCTTTGGTCAGCACCGGGGTTTCGATATCAAGGAAACCGTGTGTATCCAAGAAACGGCGCACAAAGCTTGATGCTTTCGCACGCAGTTTGATGCGGTCACTCATCTCAGGACGACGCAGATCCAAGTAACGGTACTTGAGGCGTTGCTCTTCTGAGTTCTTCTGGTTGAAGTCGAGAGGCAGAACGTCTGAACGGTTAATGATCTCAAGACCACGCGCCAGTAGTTCCACTTCGCCAGTCGCCATGTCTTTATTGACTTGGCTTTCTGGACGCGCACGCACTTCACCAGTCAGTTTGATACAGAATTCGCTACGCAGTTGGTTAGCCACGGCGAACACATCTGCCATATCCGGATCCACTACTACCTGAACAACACCTTCACGATCTCGCATATCAATGAAGATTAGACCGCCTAAATCACGACGGCGATTAACCCAGCCGCACAGCTCTACAGTTTGTCCTACCAAGGACTTGTTCAGGTGACCACAATAATGGCTACGCATAGTGAATTTCCCAATCTCAATTAGTCATCAAATTTAACGCTGAAAGGTCGTGGTGTGCTTAGCAGACTGCCATTTCAGCAAAGTTCCATTTATACGCCGAAAGGGATTTAAGATCGACCTTCCCACGTACAATTTGTTGTCTTTTCTTACCCCTTGCTGCTTTTTAACGCAATAATCCCGCTAACAGAAGATTAAAGGCTAACCAGAAGGGAAAAATAGGCGCTGATTATAGCGCTAAAATCCCGTATTCTTCAAAAACTCTCGTGATGATGATTTAAGGAGCCTGACCAGAGTGACAGCCTCTCTTCCCCTGCGCCTAGGTTTAACGCTGTGGTCTCATCCTGCATGGCAGAGTGAATTTTATGGCAGCGGCACGCAAGCCTCTGAACGCCTTGCCAAATACGCCAGCGTTTTTCATACGGTTGAAGGCAATACTACTTTTTATGCATCACCTTCGCCCAGTACCGTACTCAACTGGCGCGCCGCGACTCACGATGGCTTTCGCTTTACCTTTAAGCTGCCGAAAAGCATTACCCACCAGCATTTACTGCGCAACTGCAAAGAAGAGCTGCTGAGCTTTTTGCGTTTAATGCAGCCCTTGCACGACCGAATTGGCATGTGGACAATTCAACTGCCTGCCGCGTTTGGCCCTGAGCACCTCGCTCAACTGCAAAACTTTCGCCAATGGTTCCCGGCGGATTTTCCACTGGGCGTGGAAGTGCGTCATCTGGCCTTTTTTGACAAAGGAGAAGCGGAAAAAGCGCTCAACCAATGGCTGATTGAGCAAAACATTGATCGCATCATTATGGACAGTCGCCCCGTATTTTCAGCGTTGCCGAATACCGAAGCGGTGATTGACGCGCAACAGAAAAAACCCAAAGTGCCGGTTCATGCGATTGCCACCGCAGAACATCCGATGATCCGTTTTATCGGCCAGCCTGAACGGGACGCTAACTTACCCTTCTTCCGTGCGTGGCAACACAAACTGCCTGAGTGGATTGCACAAGGTAAGCAGCCTTATCTGATGATTCATACTCCAGATAATGATTTGGCTCCGCAGCTCGCGCGGCAGCTTTATCAACAATTACAGCAAACTATCGTACTGCCTGACTTAGCTCCTTTTCCTGCGATGCCAGAACAGCCACAACTGAGCATGTTTTGAACTCACGAGCCGGCACAGCTGATTTACCCTAAAGGTGATGTGTTTAATGACAGACGCTGTGATTTTTCATAAAATACGCGCCTTTTATTGCGCCTGTTCATCGGGATCAGGTACAAGACGCTGCCATGAGGTCTGCTATGAACCCAAAAGATACTCTCTTTTCCGCACCCATCGATAAAATCGGTGATTTCACCTTTGACGAGCGTGTGGCTGAAGTCTTTCCTGACATGATCCAACGTTCGGTGCCGGGTTACAGCAACATCATCTCCGCGATTGGCATGCTGGCTGAGCGCTTTGTTAAACCCTATTCACAGATTTACGATTTAGGCTGCTCACTGGGGGCTGCAACTCTTTCTATGCGCCGCCATATCAAACAAGAAGGCTGCCAAATCATTGCGGTCGATAACTCGGCAGCCATGGTGGAACGTTGCAAGCTGCACATCAACGCTTATCGCTCTGACACGCCAGTGCAGGTGATCGAAGCCGATATTCGCGACATCAAAATTGAAAACGCCTCGGTGGTGGTACTTAACTTTACTTTGCAGTTTCTCGCACCCGATGACCGCTACGCATTACTAGAGAGAATCTACGCCGGATTACGCCCGGGTGGCATTTTGATTTTGTCGGAGAAATTTGTGTTTTCGGATCAAGAAGCTCACGAACTCTTGATTGATTTGCACCACGATTTTAAACGCGCCAACGGTTACAGCGAATTGGAAATTAGCCAAAAACGCAGCGCGATTGAAAATGTGATGCGCCCCGACTCAATCCAAGATCATAAAGAGCGCTTTGCTAAGCTAGGATTTTCTAGTTTTGAAGTCTGGTTCCAGTGCTTTAACTTTGGCTCGATGTTCGCCATTAAGTAACGCCCTTATTTTATTCGCCATTTTCGTCATTTATCTTCATGCTAGCGACTCTCTGCGCTATGAATGATCCTGAAGCAATTTACAGAGAGCATAGTTTAGGTATTTAGCCCCATGTTCAACTTCGCCAACGTTTACCAACAGATCGCCCAACATCCTCAGTTGCAGTTGTGGCTCAATACACTGCCCCAACAACTGACAGATTGGCAAGCTAAGCAGCACGGAGATCTGGATCGCTGGATGCGCAATCTCAAGAAAATTCCGGTCGGCCAGCCGGAGGTGATTGATCTGAAAAACGCAGTAGCGGCGCACAATCATGAGCCACTCGCGCAAGGTGAACAGAAGAAGCTAGAAGCGGTGCTCAAAACCTTCCATCCTTGGCGTAAAGGCCCTTATCATCTGCACGGGATTCATATTGATACTGAATGGCGCTCAGATTGGAAATGGGATCGTCTGCTGCCGCATATTTCTCCTCTGAAAAACCGCTTAGTTTTGGATGTGGGTTGTGGTAATGGTTATCACATGTGGCGCATGTTGGGTGAAGGCGCGCAACAAGTGTTTGGCATCGACCCTTCCGAGCTGTTTTTGATCCAATTTGAAGCGGTGCGTAAACTGTTGGGCGATGATCAACGCATCCACTTATTGCCGCTCGGTATTGAACAGATGCCGGAGCTCAACGCGTTTGATACCGTGTTCAGCATGGGCGTGCTTTACCATCGTCGCTCTCCACTCGATCACCTGCTGCAACTGAAAAACCAGTTAACTTCAGGCGGTGAACTCATTCTTGAAACTTTGGTGGTGGAAGGTGATGAAAATACTGTCTTGGTACCTTTTGATCGTTACGCCCAAATGCGCAACGTCTACTTCTTCCCTTCCGCTTTGGCACTCAAAGTGTGGTTGGAAAAAACCGGCTTTGTCGATAGTGCCGTATTGTGGATGAAAACACCACAACGTTAGGCGAGCAACGTACCACCGAGTGGATGACGCACAATTCACTGCCCGATTACGTTGACCCACAAGACCCAAGCAAAACCATCGAAGGTTATCCGGCTCCGCGCCGCGCCATTCTGATTGCCAAAAAACCATAATTGACACAGTTTTAACTCGCTTATTCGGTTATAACGTTACCCTTGGCAAAGGATGTTTAGCGCATCCTTTGCTATAACATCTCTATACATTCACTCATTAGAAAATTATAAGGTCGCAAATGTTTAAGCGAATTGCACCCGTTGCCGCATTGAGTTTGCTTTCTGGCTGTGCACTCACCAACGGCGATGAATACCACCAAGCGACACTCGCCGCGATTCAAAATTCTGAAACCAACATGACCCAAAAAATCACCAATGTAGAATCTCAGTTGGGTCTGCAAAATGATTATATCGAAAGCCTTGAACAGCAAATTACTGAGCTAAAAACTCAAGTCAGCCAAATTAAACTGCCGCCTCCTGCACCAAAACGTGTCGAGTCCGTAAAAATTCCTAATGAGCCCAGTGCAACATTGACTAAGCCTCGCCATGATGTGGTCTTGGGTGAAATCGAAAGCGTCACTATCGACACCATCAAACAATCTTTTGACGCTCGCATCGATACTGGTGCAGCAACCTCTTCGCTCAATGCGATCGACATTGAAGAGTTTGAACGCAATGGCAAGAACTGGGTGCGTTTCCATCTCGCTGACGAGAAAAATCCCAAGACCGAAACCAACTGGATTGAAGCACCTGTGCTCCGTTATGTGCGTATTCGTCAATCCACCAACGAGAACACTGAACGACGTGCCGTGGTTGAACTTTGGGTCAAGCTCGGAGCGATTCATGAAAAAGCCCAGTTTACTCTTGCTGACCGTTCGCAAATGACACACCCCGTTCTGCTTGGCCGCGAGTTTATCCGTGACATCGCGTTAGTCGATGTCAGTCGAAAATACATTCAGACCGAACAAAAATAGGCGAGCGAATGACTTCTAAAATTCCTTTTTATATTTCTGTCTTCCTGCTGTTTGTCACGGGGATTACGCTCAGTGTATTGCGTCACCAAGATTACGGCGTGCCTTGGACTCCCGGAGAAGCCCGCCAAGTTTGGGATGTCGAAGCGCGAATTGAATTTGCCGCACAAGGTAAAGAGGCCAAAGTTTCCCTTGCCGCACCGCTCACTCAAGAAGGCTACACCCTAATTAATGAAACCGCTTCATCACCGGGCTACGGCATTTCTTACCTTAATACCGATTCAGGTCGTCGAATTGAATGGTCAATTCGTCAAGCCAGCGGCCCACAAACGATCTACTACAAAGCGCAATTTCTTGTGGATCCACAAGCGAAAGCGGTACAAATTCCACCGACACAAGAAATTGTCAAACCCACGTTTGATGGCCCTGAAGAGTCAGCGGCGATTGCTTTGATTGATCGCGCAGCGCAACGCTCTGCCGATCATGTCACCTTTACTCGTGAACTGATCAAAACCCTCAACGACACCGAAAGCCAAAACGCCTCACTACTGCTGAACAAAATAGAGCAAGGTAGAAACCACCCAAAAACTGCTCTCCTACGCCCAAGTGCCGAATAAAGTGGTTGGTGTAATCCAGTTGGAAGATGGTCGCCGTCGTCAGTCGATTCAGCATATGAATGAAGTCTGGAACGGCAGTGCTTGGATCCTGTTTAACCCAGAAACAGGCACGCAACCCACTCATCCGAACCTGCTGGTGTGGGATGAATCCAACGTATCTCTGCTTGATGTCGTGGGTGGACAAAACAGCCAAGTCATGTTCAGTATGATTTCGCAAAAAGTCACACCGCAACAAGCCACCGACAGTAAAGTTGAAGCCGATGGGCTACTGAATTTATCGATTCATAGCTTGCCGCTTGAAGAACAAGCCATGTTCAAAACCATCATGCTGATCCCGATTGGCGCGCTGATTGTTGTGTTCTTACGCGTGATTATTGGCCTAAAAACCTCCGGGACTTTCATGCCAGTTCTAATTGCGGTGGCCTTTGTACAAACGCAACTCACCACCGGCATCATCGGTTTCTTGTTGATTGTGGGAACTGGGCTTGTCATTCGTAGTTATTTATCAAAACTCAATCTATTGCTGGTGGCGCGGATCTCTGCGGTCATCATCACGGTGATTTTGATCATCTCAGTCTTTACTGTCGTTGCGTTCAAAGTCGGTTTAACGGAAGGTTTAACCATCACTTTCTTCCCGATGATTATTTTGTCTTGGACAATTGAGCGGATGTCGATTCTGTGGGAAGAAGAAGGTGCCAAAGAAGTGCTGCTGCAAGGTGGTGGCTCTCTCTCGACTGCGGTACTCATCTATCTTGCGATGACTAACTCTTATGTGCAGCATTTAACATTTAATTTCATTGGCTTACAACTTGTTGTTCTGGCCGCCATTTTGCTGCTAGGCACTTACACTGGATATCGAATTTCTGAACTGCGCCGCTTCAAGCCATTGGTGGAGGAGAAGTAATGTGGTTCTCATTTTCTCTCTCTGATTACACCTCCCCTTTTAAGCTACGCCGCAAAGGGATCATGGGGATGAATAAGCGTAACCACGCTTATATCGGACGTTATAACGATCGCTCCAAGTACCCTTTGGTGGATGACAAGCTCAAAACCAAGCTGATCGCTCAACAAGCTGGGTGTACGGTTCCAAAGCTCATCGGCGTGATCAGCAATCAAGCCGAAGTGAAAACGATCCACGAAATGGTCAAAAGCTGGCCGGGCTTTGTCATAAAACCCGCACGAGGCAGTGGTGGCAAAGGGATCTTAGTGGTGACATCTCATCAAGATGGGGTATACACCAAGCCTTCGGGATCAACCATGAACAAAGAGGACGTGGAACGCCACATCAGCAATGCGCTGGCCGGACTTTTCTCTCTGGGGGGGAAAAACGACGTCGCGGTAGTCGAAAACCTGATTCAGTTTGATGACTGTTTTGATGGCTTTAGCTACGAAGGGGTGCCAGATGTGCGCATTATTGTGTTTAAGGGCTACCCTGTAATGGCAATGATGCGGCTTTCCACTTCAGCCTCTGATGGTAAAGCCAACTTGCACCAAGGCGCTGTCGGTGTGGGGATTGATATTGCGACCGGTAAAGCCGTGCGCGCGGTGCAATTTAATAAACCGGTGACTCATCACCCTGATACAGGTAAAGAGCTTGCCACGTTAGTTGTACCTCACTGGGAAAGGTTGCTGACTTTAGCGGCTAGCGCCTGGGAGATGACGGGGTTAGGTTACATTGGAACCGATATGGTGTTGGATAAAGAAGAAGGCCCAATGGTCTTAGAGCTCAATGCTCGCCCTGGTTTGGCGATTCAAATTGCCAATGGCGCAGGGCTATTACCCCGTTTACAGCATATCGAAAGTTTAGGCTCATCACTGATTTACCCAAACCCAGCAGAACGCGTCGCGTATTCCGTACGTAAATTTGGCGTACATGCTACAACCGCTTAGAAGTACGGCTTACTGCTGAATCAGATATGACAAAAGGCTTCCCGTGGGAAGCCTTTTTCGTTAGCTATGCAAGCATTATGACAGACGTATTACGCGTATTGCGTTTCGAACTCTTTCATAAAGTCGACAAGAGCCTGAACGCCTTCTAATGGCATCGCGTTATAAATAGAAGCACGCATACCACCAACCACACGATGTCCTTTCAACGAGACTAAACCACGCGCTTCAGCCAGTTCCAAGAAGGTGTCATCTAACTCGGGTTTCGCGAGTTGGAATGGCACATTCATCAACGAACGGTTATCAGGGTGGATCTCGTTACGATAGAAATCTGACGAATCAATATAGTCGTAAAGCAACGCTGCTTTGGCGCGGTTTACTTCTTCAATCGCTTTCACACCACCTTGTGCTTTCAACCATTGGAAAACGAGGCCCGATAGATACCAAGCAAAGGTAGGTGGTGTGTTAAACATCGATTCTTGCTCAGCAAGAATTTTGTAATTCAAAACACCAGGCAGCAAGTCACTGGCGAAATCCAGCAAATCATCACGGACGATCGCAATACAGATCCCCGCAGGGCCAATGTTCTTTTGCGCGCCGGCATAAATTACGCCGTATTTTGATACATCAATTTCACGCGACAAAATAGTGGAAGACATGTCGGCAACGATCGGCTTGTCGGTTACTGGCAAATCGTTGATTTCAATCCCATCAATGGTTTCGTTAGGACAAAAATGCACATATGCCGCATTATTGGCAATGCGCCACTCACTGGCAGGTAACACTGCAATTTTGCCTTCTTTTTTGATCTTGGCATTAAAAACATCGACAGTGCAGTATTTCTTTGCTTCTTTCACTGCACTCATTGCCCAGTAGCCCGCATCAATGTACGTTGCCGTGTCCGCTTCACCTAATAAGTTCAATGGTACCGCGGACAAACTGCGCACGCGCTCCGCCTTGGCAAAACAGCACTTTGTAATTATCTGGAATATTCAGAAGATCGCGCAAATCGCGCTCTGCCTGCTCGGCAACTTGAATGAATGGCTTACTGCGGTGGCTGATTTCCATCACCGAAGTACCTAGGTGATTCCAGTTTACAAACTCAGCTTGTGCTTGCTGCATCACGGCTTTAGGTAACGCCGCTGGACCTGCACTAAAGTTATAAACCGTATCGGTGTTGTGCTCCATGTGTTCTTTGCTCCTGCTAACGAAAAGTGTTGTGATTAATACCACTTTTTTTATCAGATAAAAAGCAAGAAAAGAGACCTTACGGCCTCTTTTCTTGAGCAAAACACAACAAAATGACAGGTTAGCCTTGCGACATCATTAACGGCATTAACAACATCACGAGAGGCATGGTTTTTCCACTCGGGAAAACCACATTGCCTTCTTTAATTTCAGCTTCCAGCGTGTAGCCTTTGTCATCTTTTGTCATCATCTCCATCATCATCAACTGGTCAATACCTTGTTGAATGAACGGGAAAGCTTCCACCAATTGGTGAGAAATGAACGTTTTAGTTTGACCGGTTAATGCAGGAACGATAGCCATCGGATCTTGTAAAAGATTCTGCGTGCCTTCCGGAACCGCAAAACGCCAGTTAGAAGCAAAGTCCCCTCCTGCAATGTTGGCCGCAAATTTATCGATAGCCACAAAGAAACCTTTATTAAACAGCGCTTCCACTTGTGGCAGAATTTGTTCAATATCCTTGTCCGTCATTTCTGGGGAGCCTTGATACAGCGCAGAAAGAGCTTTGGTCGCTGTAGCATCTAAATCACCGAGCGTAAAATCTAACGCAAAGTCTTTAAACTCTCCGTCACTGTATTTGGCGTTCGCAACCTTCATTTGATGCGCCGTCGTAAAGCGAGTTTGCGTGCCATCAAGTCCAGAAGTGAAGTGGTAGCTCTAAAACCATCCATATCAAACTCAGAATGACCTGCTTGACTCACACTCAACTTATCCAGTTTGAAATTTTGCGCTCCTAACCACAAGCCATCACTCTCTTTACCTTGCCCCTCGCCAGAAATTTGGCTAAGCACCATTTGTGCTTGGTTTTCAAAATCCAAGATTGTTTTAGGCATATTGAGTTGGAACGTCATTTCACCCAATGTCGTGACAGAACCCGACATTTGTGCAGGCTCAACCGTTACCGTAATCGGCTCTTCACCTTGGAATACGTAATTCCACTGATCCAATTTAACGGTGTAATCGGTATTTCCATTTAGATGGGTATTAGACAAGATCTGCAACGGAAATTGCGGGAATTGTGGCAATGTCGATACGGCAGAAACCCCCGTCAAACCATGACTTAATTGACTGTCCACCAGAATTTCGGTCGGAATCCCTTCCGCTTGCAATTGAGCTACAATCGCTGGGTCTGTGATGCGGTAACGCGTCTGCATTTGCGACGATAAATAGCCACGTTGGTAATTGACCAGTTCTGCTGTGGTTGAGGCGCTTTTAAAATTGTTAATACCGTCAGTGATCGCAGACTCTCCAATTTGTCCTACCGCGAGCGGCCAGCATAAACCAAGCGCAACTGCCCCACCCACTGCACCGATAATTTTTATTGATTTCATAGTCGAATATTTCCTTGGGATTGAGTCTAATTAGTTTAGGGGACGAAAGTCGTACAAGATACAAATAATTGTCAACATTTGCGCAAACAGCGGGAAAAGTATGAAATAAATCAGAGTATTGAATTGCAACACTGTTGATTAGGAATTCTCCAACCCTGCTCCCACTTCACCGACCCTATCCCTGCTACAGTAACAACTTGAACCGTTGCCAGAGAAAAGGCTGTGAATCGCTATGCCCTGCTTATTTTAGATAGCAACCCGGTCAGTATTGAACAATGGCGTCAAGAGCTGGCTGGTTTTGCCAATAAATTCGATATCTGCAGTGCAGAATCCATCGAAGAAGCTCAACAATGGTTAGAGTTTCTTGAACAACATGAGCAAATCGTCGCTCTCGTCATCGCCAGCCACCATGAAGCACTCAACGGTGCCGAGTTTTTAATCCGATTGGATAAAATTTCCCACACTCGTTACGCACGTAAAGTTCTGGTCAGCTGCGGGCAAGATATCCAAGCCATTCTTAACGCCGTGAACGAAGGCCGTTTAGATTATTGCCTGACCAAGCCATTGCAAGATCACGTTTTACGCAAAACCGTACTACAAGAACTCACTTCCTTTGTGTTAGAGCACGACAAAGACAATATGCTTAGTTACAGCACGGTGTTGGATCAACAACGTCTACTGCGCGCGCACATTGATCATAAAATGCGTAGCTACAGTGAAGGCTTTATCACCGATTACCACAAACTCTCCGATAATGAATTAGCCGAAAAAGTGATCGGCGCTTTGTACCAATTTTTTGATGAGAAAGACGAAACACAGGCGTGCCGAACCTATTCAGCACAACATTTGCTCACCCAAGAAGGCGAACCAAACCGATTTTTATGGTTTATTACGGAAGGGGAAGTCGCGCTCTACAAAAAAGATGACCTCGGTCAGCAACGTGAAGTGGTACGCCACAAAAAGGGCAATATTGTCGGAGGGATGTCATTTGTCACTGGTGAGCCTTCCTTTTCTACCGCGATAACCTTAACCAAAACGGAAGTGATTAAACTCGATCGCGATGTGTTTAGCAAAGTGATGCATAACGATACCAGCTTACTGCCACTGTTTACTAACCTACTTCTGCGCCACTTTAATCGGCGTTTGCAACGCAGCATCACCACCAAACTGGAGCTGCAAAAAACCCTCGACTCTCTTGAATCGGCGCATCAACAACTCATGGAACGCGAGAAAATGGCCATGCTAGGCCAACTGGTCGCAGGGGTCGCACACGAACTCAATAATCCTGTGGCGGCCATTTTGAGAGGTACGGAAACCCTCTCTTCGCATATTCGTCTTCTGATTGGGGGAGAAGATCGAGCAGACACAGAGCAGCTCGGCGCACAATTGCTTTACCAAGCCATGCAAGCCAAACCGATCTCAACCTCGGAAGAGCGGGGCAAAGCGAAACAATTAGAAGAACTCATTCATCATCGTTTGATGGCGAAAAAAATGGTCAAGCTCGGCCTTGATAATGACGAGCCCATGATTCAGCTTGCCAGAAGCCGCCCTGAAACCGCCCAAAAACAACTCGAACAATTAGAAAGTTACCATATTACCGGCAGCACACTGCGATCAATTCAAGTTTGCGCACAACGTATCGCAGATATGGTGAAAAGCCTTAAAGGCTATGCGCGTCCCGACGATGAAACTTATCGATTGGCCGATATTCATGAAGGCATCGAAGACACTCTGGTCATTTTCGAAAATCGTCTAAAGCGGCATAAAGTAGAAAAAGAGTACGCCCCACTGCCTCTCATTTACTGTTTACCTATCGCTTTGCAGCAAGTCTGGACCAACCTCATTTCGAATGCGATTGATGCATTTCCGGGACATGGCGTATTACGTATAGAAACTCAGCAACAACAACATCAAAATATCGACTATGCCGTCGTTCGTTTTACTGATAATGGTTGTGGTATTCCAGACCAGCTTAAAGAGCAGATATTCGCCCTCAATTACACCACCAAACGAGAAGGTAATTTTGGTCTTGGCATTGGGCTTTCTGTATGCCAGCAGATCATTCTGCAACATCAGGGATGGATTGAAGTCGAATCCGAACCCAATCTCTACACCACCATGACAGTGTGGCTACCGCTCGATGCATCCACGGTCACAAGGAGCTAATGATGAATAAATACCTGATTTTATGTGTAGACGATGAACGAGAAGTGCTCGACAGTGTCGTGCAAGATCTTGATTGTTTTGAACAACATTTCATCATTGAAGCGGCGGAATCCGTCGCTGAAGCAAAATCGGTTATTGATGACTATCGAGAAGAGAGCATTCCTCTTGCTCTGATCTTGTGCGATCACATCATGCCAGAGCAGACTGGAATCCAATTCCTGATTGAACTCAACCAAGACAGCGATACCGCTAAAACACGCAAAATGCTGCTCACTGGCCAAGCGGGGCTGGAAGATACCGTTCAAGCCGTTAACCATGCCAGTTTACACTTTTATATCCCTAAACCATGGCACGGTGAACAATTACGTCAGGTGGTAAAAGAACAACTGACCCAATACGTCATTGAAAATGCAGATGACTTAATGCCTTGGATTCAAATTTTGGATGCAGAAAAAATTCTGAATGCGATCTCAGCCAAAAGAATGAGCTTTGGTGAATAGCAATCTGGCATTTAACTTGCTTAAAATTCATCTCAACGACAAAACTCTGACATTTTTTGATAGTAGCTTGATACATCAATGCCTTATGATGTCAACCATGAGCTCGGAGTCGGTTTTATGGCTTCAGTCACTGTGGATATACAGGCAGTGGCCTTGGAATTAATCAGAAGATATAGGTTTATCTTAATTATGCGTAAAACAATCATTGCAACTGCACTACTTCTTACCGCGGGTTCAGCATTCGCTGTTGACGGTAATAATAATGATAGCCGTACCGTAATGAGCAACTTTAGCTATGACTACGTAGAAGCGCGCATCGGCGCTAGCCCGGTTACTTTTGGTGCTGCGATGAGCCGTTCTGTACACCCTAATGCTCATGCTATTGCTCGTATCGACTCTGAATTTGAGAGTGACTATGACGTCGCCGCTGGATTTGGCTTCCATGCACCAGTCAATAACTGGGCAGATGTGACGGGGGAAATGCTATTTCGTTTAGTGGATGACCGCAAACGTTCAAGCGCCGATACCGGTATGGAACTGAATGTTGGTATTCGCCAATGGTTAGGCCCTCAACTCGAAGTCGGTGGCAAGGCAGGTTATGTGTCTATCGATAACAACGATGATTGGTTAGGCTCAGTGTATGCACGTTTCCATTCTACCGAACTCTTTTCTCTCGGTGCTGAAGCTCGCTTTAATGACTTTTATGACGACCAGTTGATGTTTACTGCGCGCTTTAACTTCTAAGTTCTCAGATAAACTCTGACATTAATAAAGAAGCCGGGGTTATCCCGGCTTCTTTATTAAACTTGTTCATCATTGGATTCGTTTAGCGACGTACTCTAACGTTGCTGACAGCTTTCAAGTAGCTGACGCTTACGTGGCTCTTGTAACAACTTCCAATGGATCCCTTCAATAGCTCCCGCAAATTTCCACAGCAGTTTGACGTCCACATCGCTACCGTAAGCTTGACGTACTTTATTAAACACTTCCGGAGCACCCATGCTCATGAAGGTTTCAACATCATCAATCCCCGCTTTTTTCACCATGCGCTCTAAAGTGAGCTGCATATTGGGCAGGTCACGCAAACGACGGCTCGCGGCTGAACGTTGAAACTCACGCTGATTCACCGAAAACTGGATGGAACGTTCGATAATGGAGTCTAGCTCAGGGTGACTTTTTTCATATAAATCAGTGATGTCGTAATAGTTTACCGTTGCGGTTGTCTGCTTCTTCACATGGCGATATTTTTCACATCCCAAAGCAATCAGTTCAGGATCAAGCTCTTCGCCACCACGGACAAAAATTCGATCTTCACTGACTAACACGTACATTGCATCATGTTGAAACAAACCAATCCCACCAAACATCGAGCGTTTTTGGTAGGCGCCAAACTTGTTTACGTAATCGAAAAACTGTTGCTCATTCATATCCATTGATCCTTTAATCATATTCCCCGATTAAGGAAGATCACCAGATAGCAGCAATAAAGCGAAAAAATGAAATCGATAGCAAGTCTATTCAATCGTTAGTATGAGCTTGCTTATTTTATGTAGCTAATGATAGTTAACGATGAAAAATAAGTCCGGACTTATCTCACACCCGTGTGATCATTTTGCGCCACATTATGAGACCAGTATCACAGCGTCAATTTTTTGTTGTCTGGGATGCTTAAGTCCCGTTTATTAAATCGCTCAATAGTTCAACGAAAAAACTAGTACACTCTCCAAAACGTGTGGAACCGTTTGCTTATTTAGTTTAGCGATAGTTAAAATGCTCCTAACTTTGCTTGATCGTGTATTTTATGAGTCACCTATCTTTTTACTGGCTACCAGAAACTAAACATAAACTCATCCAAGGATTGGAAAGTGAATTTGCGCAATTGGTCGAGCTTTCTATCAGTACCGGAAAAATATCCCTTCCCCCTATCTCGGATGTCGTTTTAAAAATTCAGCGGTTGTGCTTAATGGAGTCGACCTCCATTACCGATGTAGCAGACTGCTTGATTGAAGACCCTGGCCTTTCGGCCACCGTTATTCGTGTCGCTAATTCGGTTGTGTTTAACCGTCGTAATATTACCTGCACCGATATTGTCACCGCCGTTTCTCGGCTAGGCATTTTGCGGGTTCGTGATATTGTCACTGCACAAGCCATTGAGCAGTTGAAGCATGCCGTCAACCTCAGCAAAGAGTGCAACCGAATACTGGTTAAAAGTGCTACGATTTCTCGGGAGCTCGGGGCAACCATGCTGCTAGTGACACAAACGTTTAAATGTGTCGATGCGAAAAAATACCAACATCTTGAGCTAGAAAAGGCCTTACTCGTAGGGCTGCTCGCCGATATTGGTCTGTTTTGTTTGGTCCATGAGTACCACTTATATCTGCAAAATGGGAACTATTTGGATCCCAATATTGCGTTGCAAATTTTCCAATCGCAATGCTCCTCAATCAGCCAGTTAGTGTTGCGGCATTGGGGATTTGATAACGACTTTTTAGAAGTTTCCTGCAATTGCGAATTAGTCGCTACTCGTCCAGAAGTGAGTTACCTGGATATCGCGCGTATTGCACATCACCTACTTATGTTCAGAAAACAAGATGAAGCGATTGACGATCACGATGTCGAAATCAACTCTGAAGGTGCCGAAGTGCTGTACAAACTCAGTAATTTGAGTGAATTGGAATTTAAAAGTAAGCTGAGCGATGTAATCAGTGCCAGTGGCATCTGAACAAGCCAGCCATGAGGATGTTATGCTGTCAGGGATGATTTTTATTTTTTTACCACTTGTTGTCGGTTATCTGTTCACTATTCATAACCCGTCTCACCTTCAACGCTTAAGCCGTGCAACCTCGAATTTGGTGTACGTGATCCTATTCTTAATGGGCTTAAGCTTAGCGGGTTTGGATAACCTGCAAAGCAATCTACAAACCATTGTTCAATATACTGCGGTGTTTTTTATCCTCTTAGGCGCTTGTAATCTGATGGCGTTACCTTTGGTTGATCGCTATCTGCCACTGAAAACGGATACCACTCACAAAAAGCTCCCGTTATCTAGCATGATGCTAGAGTCCGCTAAGCTTATTCTTGTCGTCGGTGCAGGGTTGGCAGTAGGTGTGATATTGGATCAAGACTTACATTGGGTTGAATCCGCCAGCGGTTGGATTCTGTTCCTCCTTTTGTTTTTTATCGGTATCCAACTGCGCAATAGCGGCTTGTCGCTCAAACAAATTCTGCTCAATAAACACGGTATGGTGATCGCAGCGATCATCATTTCAACTAGCTGGTTAGGTGGAATCGTTGCCGCTTGGGTATTAGATATGCCGATCTATCAAGCTCTAGCCATGGCATCAGGCTTTGGTTGGTACTCTTTAGCGGGCATTTTGGTTGGTGAAGCGTTTGGTCCAGTGTTAGGTGGCGCCTCCTTTATGATTGAGTTGCTGCGCGAACTGGTTGCCTTGGTTCTTATCCCGATGTTGATTCGCCGCCATCCTTGCACTGCCATTGGATATGCAGGCGCAACAGCAATGGATTTTACCTTACCCGTCATTCAAACCACAGGAGGCGTAAAGTGTGTTCCTGTCGCCATCGTCAGTGGTTTCATTCTCAGCCTGTTGGTACCGGTTTTAATCCTATTCTTTGTTTCTCTTGCAAGCTAGATCTCAAGATTTCCTGAGTGTCTCATTTACAATGTTTCGCTTTGAGATTTACAATTTAGCAAACAATGTATTAACCAAACGTTCTCAAACGACCGGTTTAGCGCACAAGGTCGTTTGGGGGTAATACTTTATTTCAGTGAAGTCCCATCGGAACTAACCAACTATAACAATTCAAAAAGGAAAGATTATGAAACGCCTGAGCACTGCTTTACTCATGTCAGTCATCTCAGTCTCTGCCTACGCAGATAATGCTTGCCTAAGTCAAAAATACGACGCCTACATCGACGCCTCTCTTAATTGGTATAGCGATCTTACGAAACTCACAAGCGATCAATACCCAGAATTAACCGAAGTCAGTCAATGGTTCTTAGAGGGCAGACAACATCACTTCGCATTGAATCGCGCAGCAGTACATTACTATTTACAACACGATCCTTCCAAGGTTGAAACCGCTCAGCACGTTGAATCATGGTTAAAGCTAGAGCAGCAAGATATTAAACAGCTAGCAACCCGTAGTGATGAACTCGGCAAGCTGGCGAGTGTCACTTTTGCAGATCGACAAGCTGCGCCGCATTCGCAAAATTATGAATTACGCTCAGCACTTGCTGATCTACTCAGCCACCCTAAACAAATTGAATCGGCATTAAATCGATATAACCAAGCGATCGAAAAAGTCGAAGCGATTGACTGCCCTTAATCGCTCGCGAATGCAATCAAGGCTTTCCGAATTAAGACGGGACATTGCTCCCGTTTTGAATTAGATTGTCCCGCTTGAAACCCATCAATCAAAATAATAACGACGCTGTATGGTATCAGAACAAAAATCTGCGCAAGTCAACTTCGATTCTCTGCTCAAGATCTTCACCGTGCCAGAAGGTCCAGATTCGACTTTAACCAAGATCGATGAGGAACTTTCTCGCAATTTAAATCAGTTCCTACGTAAACACATTGTCGCCGAAGAAAAACCACTCAAAGAGATTGAGAAAGATTTTTCGAATGCTCAAATACCAGAGCAGCCACAATTTGTTTCCGATCACACGCAACATCTGCTTGATACTTTGGTTTCACATTCGGTGCATACCGCATCGCCAAGTTTTATCGGCCATATGACCTCAGCGCTCCCCTATTTTTTAATGCCGCTGTCAAAAATCATGATTGCCCTGAACCAAAATCTGGTCAAAATTGAAACATCCAAAGCATTCACACCGCTAGAGCGTCAAGTGCTCGGCATGATTCATCGGTTAATTTACGGGCAAAATGACCACTTTTATCAACAATGGATGCACAGTGCCGATCACTCTCTCGGCGCATTCTGCTCTGGTGGCACCGTTGCGAATATCACGGCGCTTTGGGTTGCACGTAACAACGCTCTCAGAGCCGAGGGACATTTCCCTGGCGTAGAAAAAGCGGGCCTGTTCAAGGCCATGCGCCATTACGGGTACGAAGGCCTAGCAATTTTAGTCTCCGAGCGCGGTCATTATTCACTCAAAAAAGCCGCCGATGTGTTAGGGATTGGGCAAGAAGGGTTGGTTGCGGTCAAAACAGACGCCTACAACCGTATTTGCCCTGAGCATCTCCAACAAAAAATTGCAGAGTTAACGGCACAAAAAATCAAAGTGTTTGCCGTTGTTGGTGTGGCCGGCACCACGGAAACCGGCAATATAGACCCACTAAGAACAATTGCTCAAATTTGTCAGCGTGAACAGATCCATTTCCATATTGATGCGGCGTGGGGTGGAGCAACCTTAATGTCGAACCACTATCGTCATCTTCTTGATGGCGTTGAACTCGCGGATTCTGTGACTATCGATGCACACAAACAGCTTTACATCCCGATGGGCGCAGGCATGGTTCTGTTTAAAAACCCAGATGCGATGCATTCTATTGAACACCATGCACAATACATTCTGCGTCAAGGATCCAAAGATCTAGGTAGCCACACACTAGAAGGTTCCCGCTCTGGCATGGCGATGTTGGTATACGCTAGCATGCATATTATTAGCCGTCCTGGCTATGAGCTGCTCATAGATCAGAGCATAGAAAAGGCGCGCTATTTTGCTGATTTGATTGATGCCCAAACCGATTTCGAATTGGTTTCTCAACCTGAATTATGCCTGTTGACATACCGATACCTACCCGCGCATGTGCGCGGAGCATTGGAAATGTCGCAAGGTGCACAGCGTGCAGCACTGAATGAGTTACTTAACGAGCTCACTAAGTTTATCCAGAAAAAACAACGGGAAACAGGCAAGTCGTTTGTATCTCGTACTCAATTGAACCCATATCAATGGGATAAATTGGCCACCATTGTGTTTCGTGTCGTGTTAGCCAATCCGCTCACAACGAAGGAAATTTTGCGCAATGTATTGGATGAACAGCGTGAAATCGCCTTGCAAGCCCCCAAACTGATGCAGCAGATTGAGCAATTGACTCAAACCATTCTTAATCAATAGTCCTCGCGAGGAGTTACAGCAAATAGAAATAAAATTTCAGATTGTTGTAACTCTTGCGTCAATCATGAGCTAGAAGCCGTCTATATGAGCCAAAACTGAAACACCAAAAGTGTAGTTTTTATAAAATTTAATTGAGGCTTGTCATATTCTCACGGTCTTAATGAGAGTTTCGTTTCTGGATTTATCACGCTTAGGTTTATACTCGGCTTATTGGCGTTGGTGGGTCAATCATCCGGAAACCATTGATTTCTCCCCTATTGTTTTCGAACCCCAGACCAACGAGTTGTTCTCTAGCCTGCGTGAACACTATGAATACATTAGAAAAAATTCAAAAAAACCTGGAAAATTTCAGCAAGTCCGAGCGTAAGGTTGCCGAAGTGATTATGGCATCACCACAAACGGCCATTCACTCTAGCATTGCGACATTAGCTAAGATGGCTGATGTCAGTGAGCCAACGGTGAACCGTTTCTGCCGCCGCCTTGATACCAAAGGTTTTCCAGACTTTAAACTGCACTTAGCGCAAAGCCTTGCCAACGGCACTCCTTACGTTAACCGTAACGTAGAAGAGGATGATGGCCCAGACGCGTACACGCATAAAATTTTCGAATCAACCATGGCGTGTCTGGATGTTGACTAAAAATAGTCTAGACCCTGTGCAAATTAATCGAGCCGTTGACTTACTTACTCAAGCTAAACGTATTTCGTTTTTTGGTTTAGGCGCATCCTCGGCAGTCGCACGCGATGCACAAAATAAATTTATTCGCTTTAATATCCCCATCAGCTGTTTTGAGGATATTGTGATGCAGCGTATGAGTTGCATTAACTGTACGGATAACGATGTCATTGTGCTGATTTCTCATACTGGCCGAACCAAAAGCCAGGTGGAAATTGCTAACCTTGCTCGTGAAAATGGCGCTACAGTCATCGCGATTACCGCCAAGGATTCACCACTCGATAAAGCAAGCTCGTTATCGATTTGTCTTGATGTGCCTGAAGATACGGATGTGTACATGCCGATGGCAAGCCGAGTGGTGCAAATGACCGTGATTGATGTGCTGGCAACCGGTTTTACCTTACGTCGCGGTTCTGGCTTTAGAGAAAACCTCAAAGCGGGTCAAAGAAGTTTTAAAAGAACTCTCGCTACGATAAGTTACCTCCTTATTAGTCACAAATCCTCTTCTGAAGCAAACGGAGCCATTAGGCTCCGTTTTTCAATACTTGCAGCAATCCCCTTAATGCTGGCCACTTAAACGACTGCTTTCTTCCTGCAGCAACTGACGAATCTCAACTTCACCATGTGAGGTTTTCGGCGCAACCGAATCGAGCTGATGACAAGCGCAAACTTGCTGAAGAATATGTAACAGTCGCTCTAGTGTAAGCGGTATCGGATTACCTTTAATGGCTGTTGATTTCAATGCATCCCCAGCAACACGCTCAAATGAGGTGGCACACACACCAAAATCGGTCAAATTAGGGATGGCGAGACGTTCTAACATCATATTCACCCACAAAATTCCATCCTCGACACACGCATTTTTACGCCCAGTAAGGATGCGAGAAATCGTTTTGTAGCGTTGTAAAATTTCACCACGTCCCACTTCTCTCGCCGCTTCAATATTTTCACGCATTACATAAGGCGCTAAGCGTGCGGTGATGACACTGTGGGGAGCATCCAGTTTGCCGCCAAGAGCAGAAGCCAGCCCGTGTGCCGCCCCCAATTTGGCATTCGTAGAAGCCATTCCCCCTAACATGGCGGCAAACGATAAATCACCGCGGGCTTTTTTATCATCCCTTAGACAGCCGGGTATCATTGATCGAGTTAACCGACGCAGCCCCTCTTCACAAATCATATCGGTTAGAGGATTCGGCTCACCGCACACGTAGGCTTCCATCAAATGCGTAAAAGCATCCATCGCACCTCGTCCTGAGGTCAACGGATCCGTTCCGTAGGTCAACGTCGGATCAACAATCGCAACATCAGCTAACATATCAGGGCTACGTAAGCTGATCTTCACACGATCTTGAGCTGATTTGAGAACCGCATTTCGAGTCACTTCCGAACCCGAACTTGCTGTCGTCGGGATGGCAATAAAAGGCAGAGGTTTGGTCTTGAGAGGCACACTACGCCCGACAACTTCAACATAATCGTATACATTACCTTGATTAGGGATAACCGCCGCAACAGCTTTACCCATATCAAGCACGCTACCGCCTCCAATCGCAATAACCATATCCGGTTTAAATCGGCGCCCCAACATAGCCGTTTCTTCGACCATAGTGATGTTGGGCTCCCCTGAGACCGCCACATGCTGATAACGCATATTTTGCTGATGTAGATAGTTGATAAGTGGCGCATACCGCTCAGGATTTTTTCCTGAGACCAACAACACGCTATATCCATATTGGCTAATGACGGAAAGAGAACTCTCTAGCGCTCCTTCACCAAAGATGATCCGTGTTGCTGTCATGAACTGAAACATGCACCCTCCGATGTTCTCATAAAGCTATAGTGCTAGATTGCGCTCAAAGTAAGCAAATTTGTTTGACCGAGTGCAACTTGCCAAAAATAACCATAAAAAAACCATTGGTTCTTGCACAACCTCACACCTAAGTTGAGCTGTTTCAATCGCTTCCATCATAACTGCGAGTGAGAAAGTGTAGAAAAAACACATTCCCTCCTCTAAAAAACCATCGTTTTTACCTATTGAATCAAGTGGCTAAATCACACTTTATTTCCCACTTTGGATCGTGCATAGTACGCGCAAACAAAATGAAGGAGAAAGATATGTTTGTGGTCATTTTTGGTCGTCCTGGCTGTCCTTACTGTGTTCGTGCAAAAGAACATGCTGAAACGTTGAAAGCAAAACGTGATGATTTCAACTACCGCTACGTAGATATCCATGCGGAAGGCATCACCAAAGCCGATCTAGAGAAAACCATCGGAAAGCCTGTAGAAACCGTTCCACAGATTTTCATTGATGAACAACACATTGGTGGTTGTACTGATTTTGAAGCTTACGCAAAAGAAAATCTGGGTCTGTTCGACTAAGTCTTTCTTGATGAGCCAATTAGCCTGCGAATATCGCGGGCTTTTTGTTATTAGTGATTTCATACTGCTCAGCGCTTCTTTTAGCTATTTCGCTCCAAAGAATGCGCATTCGCGCAAAAATTCACTTATCTTTTTGCAATATTCGGATACAATTCCCAAAATTTTATTATTCCCTCTCTTGTCACGCGTGAATTGAGTTAAATCGTGAACATCGACGTCGTTTTATTGCTAGAGCAAAATCCAATTTTGCTGATTTTTGTAGTCCTCGCCATTGGTCTCTCTTTCGGGAAAATTCGCTTTGGCAGCTTCCAGTTAGGTAACTCAATTGGTGTTTTGATCACCTCGCTAGTGATGGGTCACCTCGGTTTCTCTTTTACTCCCGAAGCCCTCACTATTGGTTTCATGCTGTTTATTTATTGTGTAGGCATTGAAGCGGGTCCGAACTTCTTCGGTATTTTTTCCGAGATGGGAAGCATTATTTAATTTTAAGTTTAGTGGTACTGATTACCGCTACTTGGATCGCCTATTTCGGCGGTTATTATCTCGGGCTCGATTATGGCTTAGCGGCAGGGATGATGGCGGGAGCCCTTACATCAACCCCCGTACTGGTGGGCGCTCAAGATGCCCTAAACTCTGGGCTCGCTACAATACCAAGAAATATGGACCTTTCACTGATCCTCGATAATGTTTCAGTCGGCTATGCCATGGCTTACCTTATCGGCCTCATCAGCATGATCATGTTTGCAAAACTGCTTCCTAAGTTACAAAAGCAGAACTTATCCGACTCTGCGCAGCAAATCGCGCAAGAACGTGGTTTGGGTAGTCAACGTAAAGTGTATCTGCCAATTATTAGAGCCTACCGCGTTGGTCCTGAGCTGATTAACTGGATTGATGGCCGCAACTTACGTGAGCTAGGCATTTACCGTCAAACCGGATGCTATATCGAGCGTATTCGTCGTCACGGCATTCTGGCGCATCCTGATGGTGACGCGATTTTACAAGAGGGTGATGAAATTGCACTGGTAGGTTTCCCGGATAGCCACGCACGCCTTGACCCGAGCTTCCGTAATGGTAAAGAGGTGTTTGACCGCAACCTACTTGACCTGCGTATTTCTGAAGAAGAAATCGTGGTAAAAAGTGACAGTATCGCGGGGAAACGTTTGTCTGACCTTAACCTTTCCGAATACGGCTGTTTCCTCAATCGCGTTGTGCGTGCACAGATTGAGATGCCGATGGATCTGGATATCGTCCTTGCCAAAGGAGATGTACTTCAGGTCAGCGGTGAAAAGAGCAAGGTAAAAGGGCTAGCCGATAAGATCGGTTTTATCTCAGTACACAGCCAAATGGCCGATCTGCTCGCCTTCTGCAGTTTCTTTATCTTGGGCATCCTGTTTGGGTTGGTGACGATGACCTTTGGGCAGGTTTCTTTCAGCCTTGGTAATGCGGTAGGGCTGCTGCTCTCTGGCATTACTTTGGGCTTCCTGCGTGCCAACCACCCCACTTTTGGTTATGTACCTCAAGGTGCACTGAATATGGTCAAAGACCTTGGTCTGGCCATCTTCATGGTCGGGATTGGGCTCAATGCAGGTAGCAAAATGTTCCAACATCTCTCCGAAGTAGGTGTACAAGTAATCGGCTTAGCCTTTTTAGTGAGCGTCGTGCCAGTCGTGTTCGCCTATTTGGTCGGAGCTTACATTCTCAAAATGAACCGAGCCTTGCTGTTTGGTGCCATCATCGGTGCACGCACCTGCGCACCAGCAATGGACATCGTAAATGAATACGCGAAATCCACTATTCCTGCACTGGGTTACGCAGGCACCTATGCCATCGCCAATATTTTGATGACGTTAACCGGTACCATTTTTATCTTACTCAGCTAACGACTCAATCATAAAATATTCGGGATTAAAAAAGGCACCTTGCGGTGCCTTTTGTCTCTTTGGAAAACTCGTTTAGTGAACAACCTCTTCACGAGTACCAAAATACTCAAAAGCCAATCGATCATCACTGAGCGTTACTTTTACGGTACCACCATCGACGAGCGACCCAAACAGCAGCTCATTGGCCAGTGGTTTCTTCAACTGATCCTGAATTACACGTCCCATCGGACGAGCGCCCATTTCTCGGTCATAACCTCTCACAGCCAACCAATGACGTGCATCTTCTGAGACTTCCAGAGACACACCACGAGCATCCAATTGAGCTTGTAGTTCAACAATAAACTTATCAACCACTTGATGAATTACACGCTCATCCAAGCTGTTGAACCAGATAATGTGGTCAAGACGGTTACGGAATTCAGGTGTGAACACTTTCTTGATTTCCGACATCGCATCATGGCTATTATCTTGTTGGATCAAACCAATCGACTTTTTCACTGTTTCGGCCACACCTGCGTTAGTGGTCATCACTAAAATCACATTGCGGAAATCGGCTTTACGACCGTTGTTATCCGTCAGCGTACCGTTATCCATCACTTGCAGTAGTAAGTTAAAGATATCGGGGTGTGCTTTTTCGATTTCATCAAGAAGCACCACTGAGTGGAGGATGTTTGATAACAGTCATCGAGTCAGCAAACCACCTTGGTCATAACCCACATAACCCGGAGGAGCACCAATTAAACGGCTTACCGAGTGGCGCTCACCATATTCCGACATGTCAAAACGCAACAATTCAATGCCAAGCAGTTTTGAAAGCTGCAGTGTCACTTCTGTTTTACCCACCCCAGTTGGACCAGCAAACAGGAAAGATCCCACAGGCTTATGTTCAGCACCCAGCCCTGCACGAGTCAGTTTGATTGACTCAGTCAGTACATCGATTGCGGCGTCTTGACCAAACACCAACATCTTCATCTTCTGATCCAAATTCTTCAGAATATCTTTGTCAGAAGACGAGACGGATTTCTCAGGGATTCTCGCCATTTTGGCGACCATAGATTCGATTTCCGCCACACCGACCGTTTTCTTACGACGGCTTGCTGGCATCAAACGCGCACGCGCGCCAGCTTCATCAATCACGTCAATCGCCTTATCCGGCAGATGACGTTCATTAATATACTTCGCCGACAATTCCACCGCCGCACGCAGTGCTTTATTGGTATAGCGTACATCATGGTGAGCTTCGTATTTGGTCTTCAGCCCCATCAATATCTTGGTGGTGTCATCGAGCGAAGGCTCAACAAATATTTCAATCTTTTGGAAGCGGCGAGACAAAGCGCGCTCTTTCTCAAAAATGTTGCTGTATTCTTGATAGGTGGTAGAACCGATGCAACGCAATTTGCCGCTACTGAGCAGAGGTTTTATCAGATTCGCAGCATCAACTTGTCCACCAGAAGCCGCACCAGCACCGATGATGGTATGAATTTCATCAATGAACAGGATCGCGTTCTTTTTCTTTCTCAAGCTGTTTCAAAATCGATTTGAAACGTTTTTCAAAATCACCTCGATATTTGGTACCCGCCAACAGCGAGCCAATATCGAGTGAATAAATCACGCTGTGCTGAATCACTTCCGGCACGTTGCCTTCCACAATTCTCCACGCTAAACCTTCAGCAATAGCGGTTTTTCCTACGCCAGCCTCACCCACCAATAGCGGGTTGTTTTTACGGCGGCGGCACAAGACTTGAATCGTACGTTCCAACTCTTTATCACGGCCTATTAACGGGTCAATTTGACCTTGTTTAGCCAGTTGATTCAGGTTAGTCGCAAAGCTTTCCAAACGTTCATCAGCACTCACTTCTTCGGAACTATCGCTGCTACCAAACGAATCAGAAGAAGAGTCTTCACTGTGATTAGAGGCTTTAGTAATACCGTGCGAGATAAAATTGACAATATCCAAACGGCTGATGTCATTTTTCTTGAGCAGATACGCCGCATGTGACTCTTGCTCGCTAAAAATCGCCACCAACACGTTCGCCCCCGTCACTTCACTGCGACCAGAAGATTGCACGTGGAACACTGCACGTTGCAGTACACGTTGGAAGCTCAGGGTCGGTTGAGTCTCACGGGTTTCATCGTTTTTGGGGATAAGGGGCGTGGTCTGGTCGATAAAAGTATCCAGCTCACGGCGTAACACATCGATATCAGCTTGGCAGGCTAACAAGGCTTCCCGCGCTGCATCGTTTTCCAACAATGCAAGTAGGAGGTGCTCGACGGTCATAAACTCATGTCTTTTGTCTCGTGCCCGAGCGAACGCGCCGTTTAGACTAGACTCTAATTCTTTGTTAAGCATAAGGCCTCCTTAAGGAACAACCACGTTGTCTGGCAAGCTTACGCTTGCTCCATCGTGCACAAGAGTGGATGCTCATTTTCCCTTGAGTACATCGTTACTTGAGCGACTTTCGTCTCTGCAACTTCTGCAGTAAACGTGCCACATATTGCTTTTCCTTCGTAATGCACTTTGAGCATCACTTGTGTCGCCCTCTCTATATCCATAGAGAAAAAGCGCTCAAGAATCTCAATTACAAAGTCCATCGGGGTGTAATCATCATTGTTTAATACAACGTGATACATAGATGGTGGCTTAACCGCCGTCTTTTCTTTCTCCAGCAAATCGAGGTCTGGAGATATCCATTCAAAATTTTTACTCATAACACTTCAGTATTTGAGGACTTTTTACCGAGAATTCAACTATAAAGTGCTGTAAACCTAGCTTTTTTAACTAACTTACTGAGTTCGCACTTCGATGATTTTCGCCTCTTACTTAGAGACTAATGCAGCAATTGTAACGCTGCAAATAAAACATTGCGAATGGCGATCACGAATAGCGTGATTGCTTATTTTACCAACACCACTATGCAACCTTGCTAGTAATTTGCTTCGCGATTTGCAAATGACAAATTTATATAATTGCAATTGCAAAATTGAGTTTTCATATAAAACTGTGTGCTTTTATACGTTCGTCCTATTGACTGCATTGCATCATCGTCTAAATTGGTCAATTAGTGACTAACGTTAAGCATAAGCTGAATCGCTATTCACTTTTGAGAAGTCAGGAAGTCCTAGGGACAAATTGACGTTTCTCTTAAAACATCAGTTATAAAATGCATGAGGGATGTATAGCATGGCTACAGGTACAGTGAAATGGTTTAATAATGCCAAAGGCTTCGGTTTTATTTGCCCGGAAGGTGAAGTACGGAGACATCTTCGCTCATTACTCAACCATTCAAATGGACGGATACCGTACACTCAAAGCCGGACAACAGGTTTCTTATCAGGTGGAGCAGGGGCCTAAAGGATACCACGCTAGCTGCGTTGTGCCGGTTGAGGGACAAGTGGCTAAGTGATAGGTGCACCGCCGCACTCGGTGTGCTTGATATTGATCAGCACCCAAATAGAAACCCGCCAATTTTGGCGGGTTTTGTTTTTCACTAGCGTATGTACAAATTAACGGTCAAACACAGCGTTAAATGTCGCGCTAGGACGCATTAGCTGAGATGCTTTAGCAAATTCAGGCGCATAATAACCACCTAAATCAGCAGGCTTACCTTGTGCGCCATTAAGCTCAGCAACAATCTGTGCTTCTTTTTCTTCCAACTGTTTTGCAATTGGAGCAAATTCAGCCGCGAGATCTGCATCTGCCGTTTGTTCAGCCAGTGCTTGTGCCCAGTAAGTCGCAAGATAGAAATGACTACCACGGTTATCAATTTCACCCACACGACGAGAAGGCGACTTGTTCATGTCGAGGAACTTGCCGGTCGCTTTGTCTAGGGCATCTGCCAACACTTGCGCTTTGCTATTACCCGTAACAACGCTTAAATGCTCCAGAGATGCGGCTAGCGCTAAAAACTCACCCAGT
Organism: Vibrio metoecus; assembly: GCF_000696385.1. Classification (GTDB taxonomy): domain Bacteria; phylum Pseudomonadota; class Gammaproteobacteria; order Enterobacterales; family Vibrionaceae; genus Vibrio; species Vibrio metoecus. The sequence continues at coordinate 91,322 of NZ_JJMN01000074.1, forward strand.
GAATCCCAACGCAAGTGGTTCTCTTTTTGTACTTGTTGTACGTGCTTCGGAGCAGAGCCGCCCGCGCCCGTTTCAAACAAGCCACCGCCATTCATCAACGGAACGATGGAAAGCATTTTCGCTGAAGTACCCAACTCAAGGATTGGGAATAAGTCAGTTAGATAGTCACGCAATACGTTGCCCGTTACGGAAATGGTATCTTGTCCTGCTTTCATGCGTACTAGTGAGTATTGCGTTGCATCAACAGGAGACAGGATCTTGATTTCCAAGCCTGATGTATCGTGATTTGGTAGATACTGATTCACTTTTTTGATCAGTTCAGCATCATGTGCACGCTCTGGATCAAGCCAGAAAACGGCTGGTGTACCTGAAGCACGAGCACGAGTTACCGCCAGTTTTACCCAGTCTTGGATTGGGGCATCTTTTACCTGACACATACGGAAGATATCGCCAGCTTCGACAGTTTGCTCCAGCAGCACTTTGCCCGCTTCGTCAATCACACGCACAACACCTTCAGAATCAAGAATAAAGGTCTTATCGTGTGAGCCGTATTCTTCTGCTTTTTGCGCCATCAAGCCAACGTTTGGCACACTGCCCATGGTGGTCGGATCAAATGCGCCGTGCTGTTTACAGAAATCGATAACGGTTTGGTAAACACCCGCGTAGCAGCGATCGGGAATCGTCGCTTTGGTATCTTTCTGCTTACCATCTGGACCCCACATTTGGCCAGAAGTACGGATCATTGCAGGCATGGAGGCATCAACAATCACATCACTTGGTACATGCAGGTTGGTAATGCCGCGATCTGAGTCCACCATCGCCAGAGCGGGTTGAGTGGCATATACCGCTTGAATCGCCGCCTCAATCTCTGCGCGTTGCGCTTCTGGTAGCGATTGAATTTTCGCGTAAACATCACCTAAGCCGTTATTGACGTCCACACCCAGTTGATCGAACAGTTGGCCATACTTATCAAAAACCGCTTTGTAGTACACCTTCACCGCATGACCGAAGATCACCGGATCCGAGACTTTCATCATGGTCGCTTTCATGTGCAGAGAGAACAGCACGTCTTGCGTTTTCGCATCCGCGATTTCTTTTTCAAAGAAAGCAATCAGCGCTTTTTTGCTCATCACGCTGGTATCGATGATTTCTTTATCTTGCAGCGCGAATGGCTTTTTCAGCACTTTCACCGCACCCTCTTTACCCACAAACTCAATCGCCACTTTGGTTGCGCCACTGACCGTGACTGACTTTTCACTACCAAAGAAATCTTTATCACTCATGCTCGCAACATGAGATTTAGAATCCTTACTCCAAGCACCCATTGAGTGCGGGTTTTTCTTGGCGTAGTTTTTCACCGAGGCAGGTGCACGACGATCAGAGTTACCTTCACGTAAAACTGGGTTTACCGCACTGCCCTTGATCTTGTCATAAATCGCTTTGATCGCTTCTTCTTTATCGCTGCTTGGCTCTTCTGGATAATTTGGCAGTGCGTAGCCTTTGTCTTGTAGTTCTTTAATTGCCGCTTTGAGCTGTGGAATTGAGGCTGAAATATTCGGCAGTTTGATGATGTTGGCTTCTGGTGTTTGTGCCAACGCCCCCAATTCCGTTAACGCATCACCGATACGTTGTTCTTCGGTCAAATACTCAGGGAAATTAGCCAAAATACGGCCAGCTAATGAAATATCGCGTGTATCGATATCAATGCCTGATGAGGCAGTAAACGATTGAATAATTGGCAGTAATGAATACGTGGCTAGAGCCGGGGCTTCGTCAGTAATGGTATAAATAATTGTAGGTTTATTGGTAGGCATGAACTTTCCCTATCTGTTCTAACAGCACCATTGGATGCAATGACACTGTGTGACTGTCCGTACTCAAGTCGGCGACATCCCCTCAACCTGAGTACGATCTTCTCACTCTTGCAAATCCTGTGTTCGAATGACGTTGAGCCGCCTTCGAGCTCGTCCTTGAGTGAAGGTATTTATAATTAAACAAATTGAAGACAATAGTCTATTATCTTGTTCGCTAAACCTTTTCCAGGGCGCGCAAATGATAGCCGATATCGCTCCTGCGGAAAACTTTCAAACACAGTTTCTTTACATTTTTGCAAGGTGCTTAACATGTCATCTCGCTCTCCTAGCGACAATGCTCCCTCTTCTCCTGCGCAACGAAAATCGCATTTCAAACAGAAGGCAACAAAAAACACCGCTCGCGCCAATAACACATCAGGAAAGAGAAACTCTTCTACCAAGAGAAGAGCAACATCTAACGACATTGGCTCCCCTAAACGCACGATTTCGCCCAGTGAACGGAAAGTGATCCTATTTAATAAACCATATGACACTTTAAGCCAATTTACCGATGGGGATGGAAGAAAAACCTTGGCCGACTACATCCCGATTAAGGATGTCTACGCCGCAGGACGTTTGGATCGCGATAGCGAAGGACTACTGATTTTAACCAATGATGGCATTTTGCAGGCCAGATTGACGCAACCGCAATCCAAAGCGCCAAAAACCTACTGGGTACAAGTTGAAGGTGCGCCGCAAGAGAACGACCTTGAAGCATTGCGCCACGGAGTGACCTTAAAAGATGGCCCGACTTTACCGGCGAAAGTCGAAATCATGCCCGAACCCACGCTTTGGCCACGGAATCCTCCGGTGCGTTTTCGCGCTGCGATTCCTACCACATGGTTAGCCATTACCTTGATGGAAGGGCGCAATCGCCAAGTACGACGCATGACTGCACACATTGGTTTCCCGACTCTACGTTTAATTCGTCATTCCATGGGCGATTGGAACTTGGGAGATTTGCAGCCCGGCGAGTGGCGGGAAGTGACTCTTTAATACTTTTGCCAACTAAAAATATAACGCCCCAATAATGGGGCGTTATTGTTTGGTTGGATAAACCCTTCTACCAATTACTTATGGCGTTCTTTCAGCTTATTGATCACATCATTCATGGCTAAGCCTTGCTCTTGCAGCAGCACCAGCAAGTGGTACATCAAGTCGGCAGATTCGCAAATCAGCTCCTCCTTATCCCCTGCCGTCGCCGCCAACGCGACTTCAACCCCTTCTTCACCCACTTTCTGCGCAATACGTTTGGTGCCACGCGCATACAAAGAGGCCGTGTAAGAAGAACTGGGATCGGCATTTTTGCGCTCTGCCAACAGTTGTTCAAGCTGATGAAGCCAAACCATTTGTGACTCTTCTTGTGCATCACCATCCCAACAGGTCACAGTGCCTGTGTGGCAGGTTGGGCCAATCGGGTTCACTTTCACCAATAGCGTATCTTGGTCACAATCCAGCGCGATGTTTTTCAGTTGCAACACATGGCCTGAGGTTTCCCCTTTGGTCCACAAACGCTGTTTGCTGCGCGAGAAAAAGGTTACTTGTTGAGTATCGAGGGTTTTTTGCAACGCCTCAGGGTTCATATACCCCATCATTAAGACTTGGCTGGACTGAAAATCCTGCACAATCGCTGGCACAAGTCCATCGACTTTCTGCCAATCAATACGGTCGGTTAGCGTGGCAAATGGGCTTGCTGGATTCATCGTCTCACCTCAATTCCTTGTTGTTTTAGATACTGCTTGAGTTCACCGATATTGATGATCTGCTTGTGAAAAACCGAAGCGGCTAAAGCGCCATCGACGTTCGCTTGAGTAAAAGCTTGCGCGAAATGTTCCATCGCCCCAGCACCTCCGGAGGCGATCAGTGGAACTCGGCACACCGAGCGCACTAAATTGAGCTGCTCAAGATCGTAACCATTGCGCACACCATCTTGGTTCATCATGTTCAGTACAATTTCCCCAGCGCCGCGCTTTTGCACCTCTTGCACCCAACCACAAGTTTGCCACTGCGTCGCTCGGGTGCGGCTTTCATCACCGGTAAACTGATAAACCTGATATTGACCTGTTTCTTTATCAAAATAAGAGTCGATACCAACTACGATGCATTGCACGCCAAAGCGATCCGCAAGATCGGTGATGAGTTGTGGATTCGCCAGTGCAGGCGAGTTAATTGACACTTTATCTGCACCGAACTCCAAGATTCGTGCCGCATCTTGCGCCGATTTGATTCCACCCGCGACACAGAAAGGGATGTCGATCACTTCCGCGACTCGCTCGACCCAGCTTTTATCGACCACGCGGCCATCACTGGAAGCGGTAATATCGTAAAACACCAGCTCATCCGCGCCTTCTTCGGCGTAACGTTTGGCCAGTGGCACAATGTCTCCAATGATTTCGTGGTTACGAAACTGAACGCCTTTCACTACCTGTCCATCACGTACATCCAGACAAGGAATTATCCGTTTTGCCAACATGCGAATGCCTCCTGCGCGGTAAATTTGCCATCCAATAGCGCGCGACCGACAATCACACCCGCAACGCCTGTGCCTTTCAGTGCCTCAATATCGGCGAGTGAACCAATGCCACCGGACGATTGAAACTGCACTTGTGGATATTGACGACAGAGATCGCGATACAGCTCAACGTTCGAGCCGGCTAGCGTGCCATCTCGGGAAATATCGGTACACAGTACGTGCTTTAAGCCAACCGTTAAGTAGTCATCAATCAAAGCTTCAATCGTCACGCCGGAATCTTCCTGCCAGCCGGAAATCGCGACTTTGCGCGTACCTTGTTCATCAATGTTGATGTCCAACGCTAAAACAATTTTCTCAGCGCCGTATTTTTCCATCCAGCTTTTGACCAATTGCGGCTGTTTAACCGCGGTTGAGCCCACCACCACGCGCTGCGCACCTGCTTCAAGCAGATCCACCACGTCTTGTTCACTACGTACTCCACCACCAATTTGAATATTGGCGGGTGTGCTCGCGAGCAGACGAGCAATCAAATCCAGTTGGCGTGCCGCGGTATTTTTCGCTCCAGTTAAGTCCACCAAGTGCAACCAACCTGCCCCAGCTTGGTGGTACAAATTAAACTGCTCCGCTGGGTCTACTTTATATTCGGTCACTTGTCCGTAATCACCTTGATACAGACGCACAACCTGACCTTCAATCAAATCTAATGCGGGAATAATCATTGTGGTTCCTTGTATTGCGCCAGCTTTGACCAGCGCTTGTCCCTAAAGCTCAAGAAAGTTTTGAATCAAGCGAGCGCCCGCTTTTGAAGAGCGCTCAGGGTGAAATTGCACCCCGTAATAGTTCCCCGCTTGAATCGCTGCGCTAAACGGCTGACCATATTCGCACTGGGCAATGGTGTAATCGCCAACAGGCATGGCAAAGCTGTGCACAAAGTAGAAGTACGCATCAGGTTCTATACCGTTAAACAATGGATGCCCCTCTTTCACTTGCACCGTGTTCCAGCCCATGTGTGGCAACGGCAGATCGCCGGTTTGCAGCAAACGGACTTCGCCATCGACTAACCCTAAACACTGCACAATCTCATCGGCTTTCTGGCCTTTCTCTTCGGACAATTTGCCAAGCAGTTGCATGCCAAGACAGATGCCAAGCAATGGCTTTTCAACCCGCTTCACTAGCTCGATCAAATCACGCTCAGTGAGGTTTTTCATCGCTTCGCTCGCGGTGCCAACGCCAGGCAAAAACAGTTTGTCAGCGGCGAGCACCACTTGCGGATCGCGCGAAATCGTCACCGCATAGCCTAATCGTTCAATGGCGAATTTGACCGAGGAGATATTGGCGCAGCCAGTATCAATAATCACCACATTCTGAGTCATCAGAGTACCCCTTTACTGCTCGGCAGATCGTTACCTTGCACCGTGATGGCTTGACGCAGCGTGCGGCCAAACGCTTTAAACAGGCTCTCAATGATGTGGTGATCGTTATCGCCACTGGAAGAGAGGTGCAGAGTACACGCCAAAGTATCGGTCAATGAGCGAAAGAAGTGATATACCATCTCAGTCGACAGATCGCCCACTTGCGGGCGGCTAAAGCTCGCATCAAATTTCAGATACGGGCGGCCCGAGAGATCCAACGCGCACTGTGCCAAACACTCATCCATGGGCAATGTGAAACCAAAGCGTCCAATACCACGTTTGTCACCCAGTGCTTCACGCAGTGCTTGCCCTAGTGCCAAGGCGGTATCTTCCACCGTGTGGTGATCATCAATGTGCAGATCGCCGACCACTTTCAGTTGCAGTTGGAAACCGCCGTGGGTTGCGATTTGATCCAACATGTGGTCAAAAAAGCCCAAGCCGGTTTCAATTCGGTTGCCGCCAGTTTGGTCAAGATTAACGGTGACTTGAATATCGGTCTCTTTGGTTTTGCGCACCACTTGGGCAACACGCGGCTTGGTAGTGAGATCTTTAACGATATCCAGCCACCCCATGGTTTGCGGGTGGTATTGAATACCGCGAATCGCCATATTTTCCGCTAGTTGCAGATCGGTCATGCGATCGCCAATCACAACTGACGATTTGAAATCGACTTTGCCACCTTGCAGATACTCTTTAACCAAGCCCAGTTTTGGCTTGCGGCAAGAGCAGTTATCACGCTCAAGGTGCGGGCAAATCAACACATCATCAAACTTAACGCCTTGCGATTCAAAAATGTCCATCATCATGTTATGCGGCGCATCGAAATCCGCTTGCGGGTAGCTTGAAGTGCCTAAACCATCCTGATTAGTTACCATCACTAAGCGATAGCCCGCCTCTTGTAGCTTGAGCAGGCTTGGGATCACATAAGGTTCAAGTTTGAGTTTGTCCAAACGGTCGACTTGAAAATCCACTGGCGGCTCAACAATTAAGGTGCCGTCGCGGTCGATAAAAAGAATTTTTTGTTGTTTGCTCACAAGAATGTCCTTTTCATCAGCAGCCCGCGCTGCGAGCTGCTGTAAACAAAATTACTGGTAGTAGTTACGGACGAACGCGACGGTTTTTTCACACTCTTCGCGATTGCCAACACTAATGCGCACACAATTTTCAATCGGTGAGTTACGCAGAATAATGCCGTGCTCCCACGCTGCTTTAAATAGCGCATTGCCATCAGGGAATTTCACCAACAGGTAGTTACCCCATCCTTCAAAGACCTGCACACCCGGAACCATAGAAAGCCCTACTTGTAGGTAAGCTCGATTCGCGCCGAGATCCAGCACTTGGTATTTCGCGCGAGCTAGACCTGCTTCAGACAAGGCTTGCACCGCGATTTCAGCAACAGGAACCGGCACCGGATAAGGTGCAATTACTTTGAGCAGCACATTGATGAGCTCAGCATTCGCGAGCGTGAAGCCACAACGTAGTCCCGCCAAAGCAAAGGCTTTAGATAGCGTGCGTAGAATCGCCAAGTTCGGATATTGGGCGAGCAAATCAACCGTTGACGCTTCTGGGCAGAAATCGATGTAGGCTTCATCCATCACCACAATGGCGCGATCTTTGGTCATCTCAAGCAGTTTGATGATGTCGGCACGTTTCACCAAGTTCCCGGTCGGGTTATTGGGGCTACACACAAACACCAATTTGACGCGATCCAGATTGGCTTCAATGCTCGGTAAATCGAGTTGCCAATCGGCAGTCAACGGTACTTTTTTGCGCTCAACACCAAAGGTTTCTGCACTGATCGCGTACATGCCATAGGTTGGAGGACAAAACAGAATCGCGTCTTGATTGGGTTCGCAGAAAGCGCGGATCAAAAGCTCAATCCCTTCATCAGCACCGCGCGAAGTCAGCACTTGCTCCGGCTGTACCCCTGCGTAATTGGCGTAGGCTTGGATCATGGCCTTAGGTTGGCAATCACTGTAACGATTAAGGCGCGCAAAATCGGTTTTGTATTCGTTATTAAAGGGCGATTCGTTAGCATTGAGCCAGACATCACCACAGCCGCCAATGCGACGAGCAGAAAGGTAAGGAGTTAACGCTTGAACTTGTTGACGAGCCAGTTTTTCCATAATTTATTGAGCCTTCTGTAATTTTTCCACTCGAATCGTAACCGCACGCTTGTGCGCGTCTAACCCTTCCGCTTCCGCCATCGTGACTACGGTGGGCGCGAGCAATTGCAAGCCATCAGCGGTCAGCTCTTGCACTGTCATGCGTTTACTGAAATCGGCCAAACCTAAGCTGGAATAGGTGCGGGTGTAACCGTAAGTTGGCAGCACATGGTTGGTACCAGAAGCGTAATCGCCTACCGATTCTGGCGACCAATCGCCAAGGAAAATGGAGCCTGCGTTATCGAGCAGTGGAACCAACTCACGCGGGTTGCGCGTCTGCACAATCAAGTGCTCAGGGCCGTAGTAGTTAGAAATCGACACTGCTTGGGTGAGTGATTCAGCAATAATGATCAGACTGGAAGCCAAGGCTTTTTCAGCAATACTGGCGCGCGAAAGCACTTTAAGCTGCTTTTGCACCGCGTCCGTCACTTGATCGGCTAACACAGGAGATGGCGTCACCAGCACCACCTGAGAATCAGGGCCGTGCTCTGCCTGACTGAGTAGATCAGCGGCAATAAAATCGGCATCCGCCGTTTCATCGGCAATCACCAATACTTCTGAAGGTCCTGCAGGCATATCAATCGCAGCACCGCGGAAATCGTTACTCACTTGGCGTTTTGCTTCCGTCACATACGCGTTACCGGGGCCAAAGATTTTGTCGACTTTAGTCACCGTTTCCGTGCCATAAGCCATTGCGGCGATTGCCTGACCGCCGCCTAGGTTGTACACCTCATCAATGTTACACAGCTTAGCGACGTAGAGAATTTCATCAGCAATCGGCGGCGGTGAGCAGAGCACGACTTTACGGCAACCGGCGATTTGCGCAGGCACACCGAGCATTAGTACGGTTGATGGTAGCGGTGCGCTGCCACCCGGAATATACAGACCCACTTTATTGATCGGGCGAGTCACTTGCTCACACACCACTCCGGGCATGGTTTCCACTTTGATTGGCTGCACTTTTTGCGCCTTGTGGAATTTGCTGATGTTGTTGTATGCCTGCTCCAACGCCTGTTTCATTGTTTCCGACAAACGGGCGGCCGCGGCATCCATCTCTTCGCGAGATACGCGCAGTGAGGCGGGTTTTACGCGATCAAATTTTTCGGTTAATTCAAACAGGGCAGCATCACCCTCACTGCGCACTTTCGCAATCACCTGCGCAACCGCAGCGGTGATGTTTGCTCCTTCGGTAATCGCAGGACGTTCTAAAATCGATTCTTGCTGAGCTTCACTCAACGATTGCCAAACCACGGTTCTCATCGCCTTACTCCATCATTTTTTCAATCGGTAACACCAAAATTGAGCTAGCACCGAGGGCTTTCAGTTGCTCCATGGTTTCCCAGAATAGATTTTCCGAACTCACCATGTGCACTGCAACTTTGGATTTGTCGGCTGATAAAGGCAGTACGGTTGGGTCTTCCGCTCCGGGCAGCAAGGTTTTGATTTGCGCCAGCTTCTCAACCGGAGCGTGCAGCATGATGTATTTCGATTCTTTGGCTTGTTGTACGCCGTGCATACGAGTGAGGAGTTTATCGATCAGTGCGGCTTTATCGGCAGCAAAAGCACCTGGGCGCTGAATAAGCGTCGCTTTCGATTCAAAAATCACTTCCACTTCTTTAAGACCGTTGGCTTCCAAGGTCGCGCCAGTGGAGACCAGATCCGCAATCGCATCCGCTAACCCTGCACGCGGTGCAACTTCAACCGACCCCGTCAACATACAGGTGCTGAAATCCACGCCTTGGCGATCCATATAAGCTTTGAGCAGTTGAGGGTAAGTGGTGGCAATACGCTTACCATTCAGATCTTGCGGGCCACGATACTCTGCATCTTTTTCAATCGCGATGGAAAGACGGCAACCACCAAAATCCATACGGCGCAGAGTGATAAATTCGTTACGTTGGTTGAGCGCCAACCGGTCTAAACGTGTTTCTTCAAGCACGTTCTCACCGACAAAGCCTAGGTCAACGACGCCGTCCATGATCAGCCCAGGAATATCATCGTCACGCACTAACAGCAGGTCAATCGGCATATTGAGTGAATGAACCACCAAACGCTCACCCATGATGTTGAACTTCACACCGCATTTTTTCAGCAGCTCTTGGCACTCTTGGCTCAGACGGCCTTTTTTCTGTACCGCGATTCTTAGTCGTTGTGTTTGCATCTCATTCTTCCTTTGCAATTTGTTGAATTTAATAATTTTTTCAAAGCTTAAAACGAAAAACCCTCGGGAGGTTTGGTCTCCCGAGGGTTAGAATCTTTTTGTGGCTCTGATTTCAACTCCGGGAGATTCCTGTCCCCCGGGTATGCGTACATCTCCCGAAAGACACCTTAGGGATGATGATGGTGATGAATGTTCATTACGAAATTACGCATACTTAGTTACTTTCTATCTTTTTGAGAACTGCATTCACACTAACCAAGCTGAGTTTTTTTTTCAACCACAAATTGATACTTTTCTGGTTATTTTTTCATGACACCTTGTTTGAATCGAAAAAAGAGGCCGAATGGCCTCTTTTCTATATAACGATCATGCTGTGAATTAAGCGGAGACTTGCTTACTGACTTTCGCCTTAGAGAGTAAAGCGAAGATAAAGCACACTGCCACAAAAGCTACAGAGGTTGCACCTAATGCTAACCACAGTGAGCCAAACACGCCTAACACTACGTAGCCCAATGCGGAAACCAGAGCAACGGCTAATGCATATGGCAGCTGAGTAGAGACGTGATCAATGTGGTGGCAACGCGCGCCTGTCGATGACAGGATGGTGGTATCTGAAATCGGCGAGCAGTGGTCACCGAAAACTGAACCCGCAAGCACCGCACCGAGCATCGGTAGCATCAGCGCAATATCTGTAGCGCCAGCCATATCACCAGCAATCGGCAGCATAATGCCAAAAGTACCCCATGATGTGCCGGTGGAAAATGCCATTGCGCCAGACAAGATGAACAGAATGACTGGTAACCAATGTGAGTCAATATTGCCTTGCACTAACGATGAAAGGTAAGCACCTGTCTTCATGTCACCAATCACCGAGCCAATCGTCCATGCGAAAATCAGGATCAGAATCGCACCAAACATCGATTTAGCACCAGTCCACAAGGTTTTTGCGATTTCAACGGTTGGCAATTTTTGACGAAGTACGGTGACAAAGGCCATCGCCAGACCAACTAATCCGCCATAAACCAATGAAGTACCGACATTGGTGTTTTCAAACGCCCCAAAAATATTAAAGGATTGACCGCTTTCTGCTAATGCGCTCGCGCCAGTCCAAATCATTGCGCTAATCGTCGCAACAACAAGGAATACGATAGGTAGAACCAAATCTAAAACAGTGCCACCTTCACTTTCGTGAATATCGAGCTCTTCATTTAGCTCATGCGCTTCTTTCGCATCGGTGCTAGGGTCTTCTTCAAAACCACGACCTTGAGAGGCGGCTATTTCATGTTTGCGCATCTGGCCGATATCCATTTGGAACCCACACCACCGCAAACACCATTAACAACGCAAAGATCGCATAGAAGTTCATCGGTACTAGGCGAAGATAAGCGCCTAATGCAGAGTAATCTTCAATGCCGTGCGAAACCAAAATACCGCCGATAATGGTCATGATATAAGCACCCCAACTTGAAGCCGGCATCACCACACACATTGGTGCCGCTGTAGAATCAAGAATATAGGCTAACTTAGCGCGCGAAACGTAAAAACGATCCGTCACCGGACGGGCGATAGAACCAACAGCTAGGCTATTAAAATAGTCGTCAACAAAAATGAATACGCCTAAGAATGCTGCCAGTAATTTCGAACCTCGTTTACTTTTGACTCGAACCTGTGCCCACTGAGCAAACGCTCGGGTTCCCCCAGAGAGAGTCAACAACGCCGTCATCATACCCAGTAACAGTAGAAAGCCGACAATGCTCATATTCCAAGCATTGAGCGCTCCGTCTTTCACAAACACGCTACCGACTTGAGTGGCAATATATTGCAACGCTTGACCAACAGAATAGTCAGACCAACAGTAAAGCACCTAAGAAAATACCCACACCGAGAGAAAGTAATACGCGGCGAGTAATGATAGCCAGACTCAACGCCACAAGAGGTGGCACAACTGAGAACGGCGAAGAAGCAAAATCGATTAAATTCATGATCTTCCTAAACCAGTAAAAAATGGTTAGAGATCTACTGCAGACAAACTAAGTGACTTCATGTCAACTTAATTTATGTTGAACTAAGCGAAAGGGAAGCGAACACTTCACCCAACCCTACAGTAGCGCTCCATAGTTTAACAACAATATAGACTATGGCAGTGTTACACCTATTTAATGTAACCCCAGCCAGTTGCTTTGATCGGCAAACTGACTTCGGCGACAACGCCTTTCTCCACAACTCATAGGCATCACCCTAATTGTGGATACTCTTCGTAACCGCTCCTCTACGGCGAAAACCTCGTGGCTGACTATTCCAACTCATTTGGATCAAGTTCAGCCCGCTTTTTCGCATTTAGGTAAGAAAACATTTTACTTAACAAAAATATCAATGCAACTAGGCATAGGTGAGAAAAACAAGTGGCACAGCTCACAAATCAGCCATACCATTGATACCTATTTCATAAAAAATTCTCACGCCTTGATATATAGGTCTAATATTATTTATCTGTGTGATAAGTTTTCTGCAGTTACTTTTATATGCCTTGTGTAAATTTTCCAAAAACTAGGAAATGCCAATATAAATAAACTTTATATTTTTACTTTCTTACTATTTTGACTTAATATTTGCAGCGAAAACTTGTCAGTATAATAAGCTAGGTTTAGTATTAACTCGTTATCCAAATTGTGAACAGGAAATGGTAATGTCGGAAATCACTAAGACTTTATTAAATATTCGTAGCCTACGTGCTTATGCACGCGAACTGACTATTGAGCAACTTGAAGAAGCTTTAGATAAATTCACTACAGTTGTTGAAGAGCGTAAAGAAGCCGAAGCGGAAGAAATTGCTGCTCGTGCAGAACAAGAAGCGAAATTAGCCGCGATTGCAGAGCAAATTGCTAAAGATGGTATTGATCTAGAAGCGCTTATTTCTGCGCTGTCTGGTGAAACAAAAACGAAGGCAAAAGGCAAACGTGCTCCTCGTCCTGCAAAATACAAGTACATTGACACCAACGGTGAAGAAAAGACTTGGACAGGTCAAGGCCGTACTCCTTCTGCCATTCAAAAAGCACTGGATGAAGGCAAATCTCTCGAAGAGTTTGCTCTCTAATTCAGCGTTTCAAACGAATATGATAAAGGCTCCCGAAGGAGCCTTTTTATTATCTTTATCTTTCCCAATAAGCCTCTTCAAGGCTATCTTCCCGCTCGGGAAGACCACGTGAAAGACGTGGAGAATGTTGAGCCAACACCTCATAACTCGCACGGTTTGAATATTTACACACTTGAGAAAAAGAGGAATAGGTTAAAAACTCATGTTGATGCTTACTTGAGTTAGGTACATTTTCTTTGTGGTATTTATTGGCAGCCATATCGTGTAACAAGGCCGATAATGCTGCATCACCCGCACCATTGGTATTTTTTATCTTCTCTGGCCCACCCATGTACGGTGAAATATGTGAATAAACACGAATCGGGTTTATACAGCTGTCTTTACGTGCAGGGCGGCTAAATTCATAGCGATTAAATTCCGCAACCGAACCAGGTAATAATGGAAGTGAGGTTTCGCGCTTGGCTGATTCTTCTGTATATCCGGCCATAAATAAACCAACTGGGCCTGCAGTACATAACACTAAGTCAACCCAATCCAAGGCTTTATCAGAAGCCGCTAGAGGGTCACTTTCTCCAGTTAACGCCAATGCTTCATCTTCATTCATTGCAACAACAGTAACATGATCACGTAAAAAATCTTGCCAGAATTTAGGATCATCCTGAATAACAAATTTGGTTCCTAGAGTTAATACCACAGGAACATCGTATTTTTTGGCATATTCAATGGCGCGCATTGTCGCTTCTGGCATCGGGTCGCCTTCTTTACAGCGAACTAAATAAGCGGTTATCACTAATGCAGATGCACTGGCAAATATTTTCTCAGGAATACTGTCTGGGCGTAATTGGTTCATTTGACCTTCGCTGATCGCAAAAGTACGTTCACCATCTTCGGTAATCAATGCAAAACAGCGCCCGATGGCACCTTCAACACCTTGTAAATAATTCAGATCCATACGGCTAGAAGTATTACATAGGTAACGATAACCATAGCTGCCAATTTTGATGTCTTGGCTCATCACACCCAGCAAGGTTGAACGGTCATCGGCTAATACTGAATAGTTGTGCAGCGTATTTCCTATGGTTCCACCTGCATATTCATTGGTAATTAAACGCTGATCTTTTAATTCGTTATATAAGGCCTCAGCCGCTTGATCATCGATCACTAATGAGTGTCCCTTACTCAGCCCATAACGCTCGATCAAATCTGAATCCACCTTGGCCTCAATATCCACCAACGTTTGATCAATACCGATAATATGAGTGCGCGACATCTTCTTATTTTCTTGCGCTTGAATCACTAAAGGGTCACGCGCGTGAACCGGAAAATAATGCTTAGATTTGCGTTGGCCAGGAAATTTCATAAGGGTTACTAGGCTTCTGGGATGAAAGGAGCGCCGATTCTACCGCGCACCTTTTAGTGCAGCAACAAAGGAAAAAATAGCAAACGTTTGCATGGTGATGATTTTATTTCACTCCCTATCTTTAGCGCTTGGAGCACAAGTGATTCAATGATTTAGCAACATTTGTTTAAGGCTCGATGAAGTGTGATTACCGTCTCGGATCTGTCCTCGAAAAATTCTTTCTGTTAGAATCCTCGTCCAAGTTCCTCAAGTGGTAGAAAAGTGATGTCTGTAGAGCACAGCGCAAACAGCCAAAAGAAAGTGATTGTCGGTATGTCTGGAGGGGTTGATTCCTCAGTTTCAGCCTATCTTCTCAAGCAACAGGGTTACCAAGTGGAAGGCCTGTTTATGAAAAACTGGGAAGAAGACGATAACGAAGAGTATTGTACTGCGGCAGAAGATCTCGCCGATGCTCAGGCTGTGTGTGACAAACTCGACATTCCACTGCATACCATTAACTTTGCTGCGGAATACTGGGATAACGTATTTGAATACTTCCTTGCTGAATATAAAGCCGGACGTACCCCAAACCCAGATATTCTGTGTAACAAAGAAATCAAATTCAAAGCCTTCTTAGAATTTGCCGATGAAGTGCTGGATGCCGATTATATTGCTATGGGGCACTATGTGCGCCGTACTTTCCCGCACAATGGCGAAAAACCGCAAATGCTGCGCGGCTTGGACAACAATAAAGATCAAAGTTACTTCCTTTATACGCTGAGCCACGAACAAGTAGCGCGTAGCCTATTCCCCGTTGGGGAGCTCGAAAAACCAGAAGTACGCCGCATTGCGGAAGAACAAGGTTTAATCACGGCGAAAAAGAAAGATTCTACCGGCATCTGTTTTATCGGTGAGCGCAAATTTACTGACTTCTTATCTCGCTATTTGCCAGCCCAACCGGGTAAAATTGAAACCCCCGAAGGGAAAGTGATTGGTGAGCACCAAGGCTTGATGTACCACACGCTCGGACAACGTAAAGGTCTGCACATTGGTGGTATGAAAGAGAGCAGCGAACAGCCATGGTATGTCGCGGACAAAGATCTCAAACGCAATGTGCTCATCGCAGTACAAGGTGCCGATCATCCACTGCTCAAATCTCATGGTTTGGTCGCGGCACAACTGCATTGGGTTGACCGTACCTCCATCACTGAGCCTGTACGTTGCAGTGTAAAAACCCGCTATCGTCAAAGTGACATCGCTTGTACCGTCGTTCCCGTTGGTGATGACCGAATTAAAGTGATGTTTGACGAGCCACAAGTGGCTGTGACTCCGGGACAATCCGCCGTATTTTATCAAGGTGAAATCTGCCTTGGTGGCGGCATCATCGAAGAACGCATTTGATAGTCGATATTTAGGAGATTTACGTGGCTAACGCAATTTACGACCGTACCATCGCTTTCGCTGGCATTTGTCAGGCAGTGGCACTTGTTCAACAAGTCGCCCAAAATGGTCACTGTGATTCAGATGCGTTTGAAACGTCGCTTAAAGCGATTACTTGTACCAATCCAAGTAACACGCTAGAAGTCTTCGGTCACGAAAGTCAACTCAAACTCGGTTTGGAGTGCTTGGTCAAAGGGATTGACAGCACTCCAACGGGCAGTGAAATCACCCGTTATCTGATTAGCCTAATGGCGCTTGAACGTAAGTTGAGTGGCCGCCGTGACGCGATGAGCCAACTCGGTGACCGCATTCAAATGATTGAGCGTCAGCTTGACCATTTTGACTTATTTGATGATCAAATGATCAGTAACCTCGCCAGCATTTACCTTGATGTGATTAGCCCAATTGGCCCGCGCATTCAAGTGACTGGCACTCCAGCCGTATTACAGCAAACCGCTAACCAGCACAAAGTGCGCGCCCTACTCCTGTCAGGGATCCGCTGCGCCGTATTGTGGCGTCAGGTTGGTGGACGCCGTCGTCACCTGATTTTCGGTCGTAAAAAGATGATCGAACAAGCGCAGATTTTGTTAGCGCGAATCTAAGTGATGACTACCCACTCGAATTACTCACACCTTTAACTCAATATTCAGGAGAAGAACATGGAACTGTCAGCATTGACTGCTGTTTCACCGGTAGATGGCCGCTACGGAAGTAAAACGATTGCGTTACGCAGTATCTTCAGTGAGTTTGGTCTCCTAAAGTACCGCACTATCGTTGAAATTCGCTGGCTACAAAAGCTAGCCGCCACTGCTGAGATCGCAGAAGTGCCTGCATTCAGTGCCGAAGCGAATCAATTCCTTGATGCGATTGCCGCCAACTTCAATGAGGCGGATGCACTGCGTATCAAAGAGATTGAACGCACCACCAACCACGATGTAAAAGCCGTGGAATACTTCCTGAAAGAGAAAGTAGCGGCCATGCCTGAGCTGCATGCCGTCAACGAGTTCATTCACTTTGCTTGTACTTCCGAAGACATCAACAACACTTCACATGCGTTGATGCTCAAAGAAGCGCGTGACACGGTGATCCTGCCTGAAATTCGCAACGTGATTGACGCAATTCGCAAACTGGCTGAAGAGTACCGCGATATTCCGCTGCTTTCTCGTACTCACGGTCAGCCAGCCTCTCCATCGACCATGGGTAAAGAGATGGCGAACGTAGCATACCGCATGGAGCGCCAATACAAGCAGATCGCTAACGTAGAAATCCTAGCTAAAATCAACGGTGCAGTAGGTAACTACAACGCACACCTTTCTGCCTACCCAACGGTAGATTGGCATAAATTCAGCGAAGAGTTCATCACTGAATCTTTGGGCGTAGATTGGAACCCGTACACCACGCAAATCGAGCCACATGATTACATTGCTGAGCTGTTTGAAGCGGTGGCACGTTTTAACACCATCTTGATCGACTTTGATCGTGATGTTTGGGGTTATATTGCTCTGGGTCACTTCAAACAAAGAACCATCGCGGGTGAAATTGGCTCTTCTACCATGCCACACAAAGTCAACCCAATCGACTTTGAAAACTCAGAAGGTAACTTGGGTCTGGCGAACGCGATGTTTACTCACCTAGCGCAAAAGCTGCCTATCTCTCGTTGGCAACGTGATCTGACGGATTCTACCGTGCTGCGTAACCTAGGTGTTGGTGTGGGTTATGCGATCATTGCCTACACTTCAACCCTCAAAGGCATCAGCAAACTGGAAGTGAACCGCGATGCGCTGCTTGCAGAACTGGATCACAACTGGGAGGTTCTGGCTGAACCAATCCAAACTGTGATGCGCCGCTACGGCATTGAAAAGCCTTATGAGAAGCTCAAAGAGCTGACTCGTGGTAAGCGTGTGGATGGTGAAGCGATGCGTCAATTTATTGATGGCTTAGAACTGCCAGCGGAAGAGAAAACGCGCCTGAAAGCCATGACACCAGCCAGCTACATTGGCTATGCGATTGAGCTGACTGACAAGCTGTAATCTCAACAAGAGAGAGCAAATGACTAAGGGGAGCAACGGCTCCCCTTTTACTTATCGACGACTTATCGACTTGGTTTATACCAGACCATTTCACTCCTGCTTTTCAAAAAACTAGACGTAACCCCGACCGACTTCAAGACCAAATTTGCGAATTTTGGTTAAGTTGAACACCCGCTTCTCATCTTGTCGATACAACCAGTCATCAAAGTGTACTTGCACATCACCACTGTCGTGTTGCAGCACAAAATCGTATTGCCACTGCAGTGCATTGCCCACTTCTTTACCGCGAGCCGTTCCAACAATATCATCCGCTCGTCCTTCGTACTCATCGTTAGCCGTTCGGTTAATCGTCCAGATCCGTTGATCCTTCTCCCCCATCATCAAAAACAAAAATACTTCGACTAAAATCAGTTGGTTACTCTCAACTCGGCCTTCTATTACCACCTCAAAACGGCGCGTCTGCTTCTCGGTATAGTCTTGTACCATACCCCAAGCATGGGTTGTGCCGACAAAGTAATTGAACAGATCAAACTTGGGCGTTGCCACACGGTAATCATCGATATCCGCTGAACATCCGCTAAGCCCTAAGAAGAACAATAACAGCCAAGTTGAGTAGTATTTCATTACCGATTCATTCCTATCAGTTGATTACGTAAGGCTAAATATTCAGTTTGTGGGGAAAGCCAAATTGATAAAAAGGCATCGTTGAATGCTTCATCCGTAACCACTCCAATGCTTTGTTGTGCCTCTTGCTCACGAGCAAAGAAAAACTCACCGCTTTTCCCATCAGAAACGTAGATCAGGCGATCACCTATCGAGACATCCGGTAACATTTGCTGTAATTGATCCAGCCAAGACTGGGTTTGTGGCTCTTTGAACCCAAGCTTGTGCCATTGGTCTTTAGTGGCATCAATTAACTGTTGACGTTTAATGTTACGCAGATAACGAATCTCCAATGCCATGGGATGTGGAGAAATATCCTGTGATTCATGGTACTGCCCATCGGGTGCTCTCAGTTGTGAAGAGTAAATATCCAACCAAAACCACGAAAGCGTTGCCTGCCCGACCACAGGCCAATCCGTCCATGTACTGGTCGGTTTATGCTCAGCTTGTGCTGCACTAGCGGCGTCGGCGTATCCCAAACCGCTCATCAGCAAAACGAATAGGGTTATAAGTCCTTTTTTCATGCCTCATTACCTTCAACAGTAACCAAGTGATACCTATCCATTCCAAAAACAGTGCCAACATCACCAGCAATGTGGGGTATTCCCAACTCACTGCGCCGATTCGATAGCCGAACCAATAACTTAAGCAACCTAAACCACCACCCGCGATACACAATAAAGTCTTGGAATAACGGGTAAGTTGCGGCAGCAAATGGCCTGCATACCAAGTAAAGGCAAACCAAAGTGCCATTAACCACAGCGGAAATTGCCCGTCGGCAAAGGTCAGCACCCCTAATAACATATTGCCGCTGTCAATTACGATACCAACGACCGCCATCCATACCATCTTTTCAAATAGTGGGTGATGCTGCATCGCGGTTAAACCATAAGTGGCCACCACCAATAATGCGGTAAGACATAACCAAGTGTGCTGGCCCCATACTGCCAGCGCCCAAAGTAGGTCAAACCATAATGAAGTCACCACTAACGCCATGATTAATCTCGTTCAAACGTCATATGTACTGTGCTGATACTGCGGGCTAAAAAACCCCCTTCGCAATAACAAAAGTAGTAACGCCACATGCGAATAAAGCGTTCGTCATAACCCAGCTCACGCACTTGGGGCAATTGCTGTTCAAAGCGTTCACGCCAATGTTGCAATGTCACCGCGTAATCCATACCGATGTCGTGCAGATTACGCACCACAAATCCTGTGCGTTTCGCTGCTAGCGTAGTTAACGCGCTGACCGACGGCAAAAAGCCGCCCGGGAAAATATACTTCTGAATAAAATCTACGTTATTGCTGTAGCTTTCATAACGTTGGTCAGCAATGGTAATCGCCTGAAGTGCCATCTTGCCGTGAGGTTTGAGCAAGTCGTAACACTGTGTAAGGAAGGAGGGTAAAAACGCTTTGCCAACCGCCTCAATCATTTCAATTGAAACCAGTTTGTCGTACTGACCTTCCAATAAACGATAGTCTTGTTTCAGAAGCGTAATTTGCTCACTCAAACCCAACGCTGTAATTTGCTGTTTTGCGTAAGCAAATTGCTCTTCAGAAATTGTGGTTGTGGTGACTTTACAACCATAGTTTTGCGCAATGTAAATCGCCATTGCGCCCCAACCTGTGCCAATTTCTAACACGTGATCGGTCGGTTTAAGCTGTAATTGCTCACACAAACGCTGCATTTTTGCCTGTTGCGCCTGCTCCAAAGAGGCATCAGGATCGCTAAACAGCGCGCTGGAATACAACATGCTGTCATCTAAGAACAGTTGGTATAGCGCGTTACCTAAATCATAGTGTTGATGGATATTGTTTTTCGCTTGCTCGATCGTGTTACGTTTTAACCAATGGGCAATCCGGTTTAACCATTGAGTTACTGGGCTACTTTGGCTTTCCAATTTATCGAGCGTACCGAGGTTGGCCGCCATCAACTGCATCAAGGCCGTCAGATTAGGGCTTTCCCACCAACCATCCATATAGGCTTCGGCCGCGGCAATACTTCCACCTTTCAGAATACGACTGTAAAAATCAGGGTGCTTAACCTCGATCACGGCATGAATAGCATCAGGCTTATCTTGGCCAAATTGCTCATGCGATGTTTGCGTTTGCCCAGGAAAATGCTCAACCACGGTTAAATTGCCTTCGAGATACTGCAATGCACGATGAATGACACTGCGTGCGCCTTTTTGCCAACTAGTGAGAGAGCGGGATATTTCTATTGATGAGCTATTTAACATGAGTTTGCTCCTTATTATTGTTTTGGCTCTGGTTTGGGTGCGCGTAAAACGGCGCGCCTTTACGCCACAGTTTGAAGGCGTGCCAATAAATTCCCAGTACCACTTTTACTGCCATAATCGGCGTTTTGATCAATCGAGGTAATAAATTGCTGGCAACCAAAGGTTCTGCCTGCATGGCTAATGTTGCATCAAACTCTTTGCAGCTCCGATGGCACTCTAAATGGATCATCAGCGCGCGGGTTAAGGGTTTGATTTTCCAGTGGTACCTCTGTTCGATGGGATTGAATGGCGACACATGAAACGTTTTCGCATGCTGCCACTCAATCACGGCGGCATCGGTAGATGTCGAGTCCGTCTGAGCTGGAACCGCATAGTAGTGGCGCTCATTCCACGGGGTATTGCTGACTTCAGCCAACAGATAACGCCAACGCTTTTCGCTATCGTAGACGTAGTAAAAATTGACTGGGCTAAAATAGACACCGAGATAACGCAGATGCAGCAAAGCCACCACTCTGCCGCCTTCTATTCGCTCTCCCGTCAGTTGCTCGACCTTATCAAGTACTGCTTGTTTGAGCGGGCCTTGCCCGAGGTAATCTTCACGGCGAAAACGCGCCCAATGCCACCAACGCTCACCCAATCCCCACACTTTATCCGCCAACTGTGGCCATTCATCTAAATCAATACAAGGCATAAACAGCGGATAGTTGAGTGCGTGCTCGACCGGCGTAAAACGTCGGTGTCTGATTTGTCCAACCATCAAACAACTTTGCCACTCGGTGCTATCTTGGGGCACAGGCATTAGGCCGCTCCTTGCTCACTGCGCTGTGCGTAAGCTTCCAATTGGGTCACCACATCCAGCGCACTGCGTACCCCATCTTCATGAAAACCGTTATGCCAGTATGCGCCACAAAACCAAGTGTGGTTGACACCGCTGATCTGCGCTTTTTTCTGCTGCGCTTCAATCGCAGGACGAGAAAACACCGGATGATGATAGGTAAATCGACGCAGCACCTTGCTAGGGTCAATGTCCTCACTACTATTGAGTGTGACGCAGAACGTCTCTGGCGCTTCAATATGCTGCAAAATATTCATGTTGTAGGTCAAAGATGGCAAGCGCGTCTCCT
Organism: Vibrio metoecus; assembly: GCF_000696385.1. Taxonomy (GTDB): domain Bacteria; phylum Pseudomonadota; class Gammaproteobacteria; order Enterobacterales; family Vibrionaceae; genus Vibrio; species Vibrio metoecus. The sequence continues at coordinate 113,316 of NZ_JJMN01000074.1, forward strand.
GATTGGTCTCACCTTTCAGCCAGTAATTCCACGATGCCCATGCCGCTTTGCGTTTGGGTAACAAACGAGTATCGGTATGCAATACCACTTCATTGGCTTGATAAGCAAATGTAGAAAGCAGCTGTTGTTCGGTGGGGCTTGCATCACTGAGCATGGCGAGGGCTTGGTCGCTATGGCAAGCAAAAATCACCTCATCAAAACACTCACTCTGACCATTGACCACAACGTCTACCCCACTAGGTAAACGCTTCACTTGAGTTACTGCGCTATTGAGGCGAATTCGGTCACGAAAGCCTTGCGTTAGTGGCTCAATATAGCTGCGCGAACCGCCGGGGATCACATACCACTGTGGACGATTAGTAACATCCAGTAGGCCATGGTTTAGGAAAAAGCGCGCGAAAAACATCAGAGGGAAAGCTCGCATATCCGCCAGAGAGGAAGACCAAATCGCCGCCCCCATGGGTAGAATGTAGTTTTCACAGAAGTATTCAGAAAACTGATGCTGAGCCAGAAAATCACCTAAGGTTTGCTCATTCGCCAATTGATTATCGACGCACGCTTTCGTTAAACGGTTAAAGCGTAAAATCTCCGCGATAAAACGATAAAACTTTGGATTCAGCCAGTTACGTTTTTGAGCGAATAAGGTCGTCAGGGTATGCCCGTTGTACTCCAAACCGTTAGCATCATTACGCACACTGAAGCTCATCTGCGTCGGTTTACCTTGCATGCCAATCTCATCCATCATTTTAGATGAAATTGGGATAGGTTCTGTCGTTATAAACGATAAAGCCCGTATCCACTGCATACGGCTTGCCAGCAAGCTCAACATCCACCGTCGCAGTGTGCCCGCCAATGTAGTCATTGGCTTCGAATAGGGTGATATCGTGATAACGGTGCAGATAGTAACCACAGGTTAAACCTGAAATGCCCGAGCCAATGATTGCAATTTTCATCAAAAAATCCTTATTAAGCCTTCAACAGACGTCGAACTAAGCGACCTTGCCATGCATAAGGCAAAGCACCGAGTAGCCGAATCAGCCAAGTAAATCGTTTAGGGAAATAGAGTTGTGACACACCGCGCGCCAAGCCAGCTTTGATCTCTTGGGCGGCACGCTCTACTGTGATGATCATCGGCATGGCAAAAGTATTGCGATCCGTGAGTGGTGTGGCGACAAAGCCCGGAAAAATGGTGGTGACTTCGATACCAAGCGGACGCCAATCGAGTTGCAGCGCTCGTGCTAAATAAGCGACGGCCGCTTTGGAAGCGCCATAAGCTTCTGCTCGCGGCAAGGCCAATTCACTGGCAATTGAGCCAACAATCGCCACACGGTGGCCACGCGACAAATGTGGCTGAATGCCCTCAATCACCGCCGCCACGCCAAGCACATTGATATTGAACACGCGTGCCATCAGTGTGACATCCATCTTGCCATCATCGATGTATTCACAATCGCCTGCATTTAAAATCCAGAGTTCTGGCTGACATGGAAGCTGCGCTAATGCCGCTTTTGTACCGGGATGATCGGTGACATCAAACGCCAAGGGAAAAATGTTGGCATATTGTGTATGTAAGCTGTCTAACACCGGCTGATTACGCCCACATGCAATCACTTGCCAGCCCTGTTTGGCATAATCCAACGCTAGTTGTTTACCAATTCCGGAGGTCGCACCGGAAATGAACACCGCGGTCATTGTCCTAGCCTCCGCTTAATCGCGCGGATAACTTGCCCAAGCACAGGCAATTGCTCATAAAGCATTTCCCCCATATCGAAATAATCGCGATGGTAGGTCACTTTGCCCTCGGCAAAGCGCAAGTGGCTCACGCCTTTCACATCCACCTGCTCGCCCTTGGCTAATTTGGGGTGACGCAAGTGCATGGTCCAAACCAGAAACGCGCCCTCATTCACCGCATACTGCTCATGAATGGTAAAAGTACAGGTATGAACGTTTTGGTAAAGATTCAAAAAATACTGGTAAAGGGCATCAAACCCTTCGATGCGATGTGCAGCATCTTCAAACACCACATCAGGATGATAGATTTCAATTAGCCTATGTAATTGGCTCTTATCTAATTGTTGATAAAACTGCGCGACGTGTTGTACGTCCATGATGCTCATCCCTAAAGTTATACAAATTTAAGATTCGTATAATGCATTACAACCATAGTTGAGTTTACAAAGTTGTACAATATTTTTCCTGTACAACTTTATAGTTCATACTACGAAACTCAGAGCGCGGGGGATCACTGCAAAGAGTTAATAGAGCGAGTAGAAGAGAAATTAAAGCAGAGATAAAAAAACCAGCCCGAAGGCTGGTTCTAAAACATTACAGATTACGCAGGGCGGCGATACGTTTTTCCAATGGTGGGTGAGTCATCATTAATTCAGACAGAGAGCGTTTACCCGTAATACCAAACGCCATCATCGAACCTTCAAGATGCGATTCTTGACCCATTTTCAACCGCTCCAATGCAGCAATCATCTTGTGTTTACCAACGAGCTGAGCCGCACCGGCATCGGCATAGAACTCACGACGGCGGCTGTACCACATAGTAATAAAGCTTGCTAGCAAACCAAATACCAGCTCTAGAGCCATAGAGACCCCAAAGTACACCATCATATTGCTACCTTCACCCTCTTCAGAGTCACGTGAAGCAACGATATTGGCGATAAAACGTGACAGGAAGATCACGAAGGTATTTACCACGCCTTGCATCAACGTCATGGTCACCATATCACCGTTCGCAATATGGCTGACTTCATGCGCGAGAACCGCTTCCGCTTCATCACGCGTCATGTTGTGCAACAAGCCGGTAGAAACCGCGACCAGAGAATCATCACGCTTAGCCCCCGTCGCAAACGCATTCATATCTGGTGCATCGTAAATCGCCACCGTTGGCATACCAATACCCGCTTGGCTTGCTTGGCGGCGTACTGTTTCTAATAACCAATGCTCAATTTCATTCCGCGGTGTATCAATGACCACACCACCCACTGAGCGTAGCGCCATACTTTTAGACATCAGCAGTGAAATAAACGCACCACCAAAGCCAAATACCGCCGCCATCACCAACAACCCAGACAAGCTGCCCGGTTGCATGCCGGTAACAGCATAAACAATATTCAAAACAACACTAAGCACCAATACGACAGCAAGGTTGGTTGCTAAGAATAACAATATACGTTTCATGACTTACTCTCCGAAGGACACTTCTCAGCTGATGCGATGCGCGACTTTACCACACATCGTTTGTTCTTATTTACAACATATGTTCTTTCATTTGAAAAACAAGGTTAAGTAGGAAATTGCAACATTTAATGTCTAGCTAACCTAGCTATGGTTTTAAATGAGCAGAGATATAGACTTTGGTCGTATTGAGATAGGCATAGCGAAAGAATAGAGTGCGGAAGTCAAAGGAATTTCACCATAAACAAAGGAAAACACATGGCTGAAGCACATAGCTATCAAATGGCGATTGATTTACTTTGTTGTCATTTAGGTATCAGTGAACAAGAAGCTCGTACTCAACTCGGATTGGAAGCCAAAGAGCAGACACTGCAACAGCAGATTGTTGAGACTCAACAATCCCTGATGGGACTGAGTGCAGAAAAATAAGCACTTCGGATACTAAAAAGGCAGCTCACATATGAGCTGCCTTTTTGTTTTGTCACTTTTCTATACTTACGCGGTAGGAGTGACTTCTAACACCTGTTCAAGATGGATGAATTTGCCCAATTCCTGACGCTTCGCGCTCGGCATATAGGGAATTTCACCCAGCTTAGGTGCACCAATTCGTCCTTCCAGATGTTCAATAATCTCCGCATAATGCTCCGTGCCAGGATTGACTCGGTTAGCAACCCAGCCGATCAACTCAAGGCCATCGGCACGAATCGCTTCCGCCGTTAAAATTGCATGGCTCAAGCAACCTAACTTAATTCCAACGACTAAAATCACGGGCAAGCGCTCTTGTTTAACCCAAGTGGATAAACAATCAGAATCCGATGTGGGTACTCGCCAACCACCCGCCCCCTCAACTACCACCAACTCCGCATTTTGTTTATGTTTCGCTAGCTTATTGCTCAGCAACGCATAATCAATCTCCACATTTTCATGTTTAGCTGCAATGTGAGGAGATGTCGGTAGAGCCAAAGCGTAAGGATTCACATCGTCATACGGCATTGTCACGGTTGCTGCTTTCATAAGATGCAAAGCATCTGAATTGCGATAGCCAAATTCCGTTTTATCACTACCCGCCGCCACTGGTTTGTAGCCAATTGTGGCAATATTCTGCGCCGCTAGCGCCTGAAGAATCGCTTTTGATGCGACTGTTTTCCCAACGTCGGTATCCGTCCCTGCGATAAAAATAGCATTTCTCATCGGTGAATAACCCCTAAACAAACTTGATATGTGGCAGGCACAAGACCCTGTTGGTTACGAAATGATTGGTAGGCCAACTCAACTTTTGCCAACGTTCGGCGACTGATCAGCCCCGTTGAACGCCCATTGACATGATTAGCACCGATCCCTTTTAGATCGCGCATCAGTGCGAAGGCTGTCTCATACCAAACGGTGATTGGCGCTAAGTCTAAGTGATGTTGCGCACACTCGGCTTGCGCTAACGCAATTTTTACCTGATTGATGGAAATGAACTGATTGATATGACGATGGTGATCAACACTTCGCCAAGCCTCTTGTAGCTCAAACAAGGAGCCATCGAGCAAGGTCGAAACAAAGGCTTGACCTTGTGGTTTGAGTACACGACGGATCTCGCCCAGCGGCAAAGATAAATCTTCACACCATTGCAGCGCTAAGCTAGAAAACACCAAATCGAAACTGGCTGGTGTGAAAGGCAGTTGCTCGGCATCCGCTAACTGGTAATGCATACCCTCATCGCCACACCGTTGCTTTGCTTGTTCAAGCATGGCTAAAGAAATATCGGCGCATACCACCTGCGCACCACGTTCACGCAGTAACGCAGAAAAATACCCCGTTCCGCAACCGAGATCGAGAACCAACAAGCCATCCATTCGACTCGGCATTTTATCGAGTAATCGCAATCCAACATCGCGCTGAAAGGCCGCATGTTGATCATAGTGCTCGGCGGCTTTGCCGAAAGCTTGAGCAATGGCACTTTTATCTTTCAGCTCTGTATAAAGTTCGCAAGCGATCATACTCATGCGCGCTTCTCCATCACTCTTTGTAACTGTTCAGCCAGATAGCGGACTTGTTGCTTTGAGTGTGCTGCTGTCAAGGTAATGCGTAATCGCGCGCTACCGACAGGCACAGTCGGTGGACGGATTGCTCCGACCCAAATACCTTGTTGCTTCAGTTGATGGGATGCCGCCATTGCTTGCTCGCTGCTGCCTAATAACCAAGGTTTGATTGGCGTTGACGTCGACACATAACCCGGCGTGTCACTACACCATTCATCAAAACACACCATCAGCTCAGCCAGTTTTTCTCTACGCCAAGACTGGCTTTGGATCATCCGCGCAGCATGAGTCAGAGCATGTGCTTGCGCGGGAGGTATTGCCGTTGAGTAGACATGGTGACGAGCAAACTGAGTCAGATAATCGCCAACTTGTGCATCACACAACACCGCCGCCCCAGCTAACCCAAAGGCTTTACCAAACGTGACGACAAGAATATCGGGATGAACACCTGCCGCTTGGCAGCTACCCGCTCCATTCTCCCCAAGCACGCCAATGCCATGCGCATCATCCACCATCAACCACGCGCGCTGTTTCAGCGCAGCCACGATTTGTGCTAAAGGTGCGCAATCGCCATCCATGCTAAACACCCCTTCCGTCACCACTAAGCTGTTGCTCTGCTCATTCAGTAATTGGCGAAGATGATCTGTATCATTGTGCTTAAAGCGTTTCATGGTGGCAGGACTTAACATACCCGCTTCCATCAAGGAGGCATGATTCAGTTTGTCTTGCAGCAGCAAGTCTTCTTTTTCGAGCAAAGTAAACAACAGGGCTTGATTGGCACTAAAGCCTGAACTGAACAAAATCGCCCGCTCGTAACCAAGCCAGTGACACAACTCATGCTCTAACTCAGCATGGGCGGAGCTAAAACCAGTCACCATCGGCGAAGCGCCACTGCCTGCGCCAAAGCGCGCCAGACCTGTTTGCCAAGCCTGCACTAACTCAGCATCACTGGCTAAACCAAGGTAATCGTTGCTTGAGAAGTTCAGGTAAGTACGATCTTGCTGAATCAGTTCCCCTTGTGAGCTTCGCTCTAAAAGCTGAAGACGGCGAGTCAGCCCTGAATGTTCACGCTCATTCAGAGCTTGCTCAATCCGCGATTTAAAGTGCGGCATCATAGAATAAATCGTCAGCGGTTGGGCGAGCGGCTACCCGTTCAACGACACGATCCAGCAATTCATTTTCCGTGATTTCATCGGGCTTTTGCGCCACTTGTTCGCGGTTAATTCCTAGCTTTTTAAACAGCAGCATATCGCTGTCTTCCGCTGGGTTGGGGGTGGTCAGCAGTTTGCAACCGTAGAAAATCGAATTGGCTCCGGCCATAAAGCACAGCGCTTGCATCTGCTCATTCATCTTCTCGCGTCCGGCTGAAAGACGAACCGCGGATTTCGGCATCATAATGCGTGCTACCGCAATCAAACGCACAAAATCGAAGGGTTCCACATCATCTACTTGTTCCAGTGGCGTACCTTTCACTTTGACTAGCATGTTGATCGGTACACTTTCAGGATGGGTCGATAAGTTCGCCAGCTCAACCAATAACCCAGCGCGGTCATTGGTGCTTTCACCCATGCCGATAATGCCACCCGAGCAGATCTTCATCCCGGCATCACGGACGTGCGACAAGGTATCTAGGCGATCTTGGTATGTTCGTGTGGTGATGATGTTGCCGTAAAATTCCGGAGACGGTGTCAAGGTTGTGGTTGTAATTAATCTAACCCCGCTTGCGCCAATTGCTGCGCTTGATCTGGCGTTAGCATGCCCAATGTCATACAGGTTTCTAGCCCCATATCCTTCACGCCGCGGATCATCTCTTTGAGCAGCGGCATATCACGCTCTTTCGGATTCTTCCACGCCGCGCCCATACAAAAACGGGTCGAACCTGAAGTTTTGGCTTTTTGCGCCGCATCCAACACGCGCTCGACTTCCATCAAACGCTCTTTATCTACATCCGTGCGGTAATGGGCACTTTGCGGACAATATTTGCAATCTTCCGGGCAGGCACCGGTTTTGATCGACAGCAGTGTGCTGACCTGCACATGGTTGTGCGGATGATGAAGACGATGCACCTGCTGCGCTTCAAACAGCAGATCCATAAAAGGTTTATCCAGTAACGCTTTAACCTCAGCGACCGTCCAGTTATGACGAACTTCCACGTGTAATCCTTATTGGGGTTATTGGTTTTATGCTTGGCTAGTCTACTGACAGGCGTTAGACTGTCAACAACAAGAAAATCACAAGGTTTACATGTGATTATTAATTAATCTTATATTGATTTTGGAATGATGATGGATTTAGCCTTCGACCGTTGCCACATCTGGCATCCCTACACTTCGACCCTGACACCTCTGACCTGTTACCCCGTGAGTCGAGCCGATGGCGTAATGATCACACTTGAAGATGGGCGCAGCTTAGTCGACGGCATGTCCTCTTGGTGGGCAGCGATCCACGGTTACAATCACCCCAAACTCAATCAAGCGGCGCACCAGCAAATCGAGCAGATGTCACACATCATGTTTGGTGGCTTAACTCATCAACCGGCGATTGAGCTTTGCCAAAAGCTGCTCAAACTCGCGCCCAACAATTTACAGCAAGTGTTTCTCGCCGATTCGGGTTCGGTTGCGGTTGAAGTCAGCCTGAAAATGGCGTTGCAGTATTGGCACAGCAAAGGCCAACCCAGAGCAAAGTTTCTCACCCTACGACACGGCTATCACGGCGATACCTTTGCGGCGATGTCAGTGACCGATCCAGATAACTCCATGCACAGCCTTTACAAGGGTTTTCTGCCCGAGCATATTTTCGCTAATTCGCCAGAAGGTGGATTTTTTGATGCGTGGGATGAGCGTGATATTGCCGATTTTCGTCACAAATTGGCTGAACATCACCACCAGATTGCCGCCGTAATTCTTGAGCCTATCGTGCAAGGGGCTGGCGGTATGCGCATCTATCACCCCGAGTTTTTACGCCAAGTTAGAGCTTTGTGTGATGAATTTGGTGTGCTGCTGATTTTGGATGAGATTGCGACCGGCTTTGGCCGCACAGGCAAACTCTTTGCCTGTGAACATGCAGGAGTTCAGCCAGATATTCTCTGTGTGGGCAAAGCGCTGACTGGCGGATACATGACACTGTCAGCCACTCTCACCACCAAACAAGTGGCCGATACTGTGTGTGCGGGAGAAGCCGGTTGCTTCATGCATGGCCCGACTTTTATGGGCAATCCGCTGGCTTGTGCGGTAGCAAGCGCGAGTTTATCGCTGATTGAGCAAGGCGATTGGCAACAGCAAGTCGCGGACATTGAAGCGTTTTTTGCCGAACATCTACCTAAACTCAATAATTTTTCACTGGTGAAACAAACTCGTTGGCTAGGCGCGATTGGTGTGGTGGAGACACATTTTCCGGTCAATATGGAGGTGATTCAGGCTCTCTTTGTGGAGCATGGGGTTTGGATCCGCCCCTTTGGTCGGTTGATTTACCTGATGCCACCCTATATTAGTCAACCTGGACATCTGCAAAAGCTGGTGGATGCAATGGCAACCGCGTTAAGCCAACCAAACTGCTTTAAACAATAGACAATATGCTGCGCAACAAACGACAAGCATAAAAAAGCCGACATCACGTCGGCTTTTTTCATTCTTATGCGCTTTGAGCGCTAATTTCCCTTTAAAGGAAAACGGGATTAACCGATATGGGTTAAACCGCCCATGTACTTTTGTAGTACCGCAGGAATCGCAATGCGACCATCGGCTTCTTGGTAGTTTTCCAAAATCGCGACCATGGTACGACCCACTGCCAGACCAGAGCCGTTCAGCGTGTGCACCAACTCAGGTTTCTTCTCACCTTTGCGGCGGAAACGCGCTTGCATACGACGCGCTTGGAAATCCCACATGTTTGAACAAGAAGAGATTTCACGGTATGTCTTTTGCGCTGGAACCCAAACTTCCAAGTCGTAAGTTTTGCACGAGCCAAAGCCCATGTCGCCCGTACACAGAATCACTTTGCGGTAAGGCAGCTCCAGCAGTTGCAGAACTTTTTCTGCGTGACCAGTCAACTCTTCCAATGCCGCCATAGAATCTTCAGGGCGAGTGATTTGTACCAGTTCCACTTTGTCAAACTGGTGCATACGGATCAGACCACGAGTATCACGACCATAAGAACCCGCCTCAGAGCGGAAACAAGGCGTGTGTGCGGTCATTTTCAGAGGCAGTTCAGCTTCATCCAAAATGGTGTCGCGCACTAAGTTCGTCACTGGCACTTCCGCAGTTGGGATCAGTGACAGACGGCGTGGCTCTTCATCACTGGCTTTCTCAGTCAGAGGCTCCGTGTGGAATAGATCTTGACCAAATTTTGGTAATTGGCCTGTACCGAACAGCGTTTCTGCGTTCACTAAGTAAGGCACATACAGCTCGGTGTAACCGTGCTGATCGGTATGCAGATCCAGCATGAACTGTGCGATAGCACGGTGCAAGCGAGCAAATTGACCTTTCATCACCACAAAACGCGCACCAGTGATCTTGGTTGCGCTAGCGAAATCCAGACCATCACCCATTTCACCCAAATCCACATGATCTTTCACTTCAAAATCATAAGTTTTTGGTGTACCCCAACGAGAAACTTCAACATTCTCACTGTCGTCTTTACCGTTTGGTACGGCATCGTCTGGAATGTTAGGCACGGTTTGAGTGATCGTATCCAACTGCGCCATGACCGCATCCAACTCAACTTTTTTCGCATCCAGATCGTCACCCAAAGTGCCGATTTGTTGCTTAACCGCTTCTGCGCCCGCTTTGTCGCCAGACGCCATCAGTTGACCGATTTGCTTGGAGATGGAGTTACGCGTGGATTGTAAATTCTCAACTTCTACTTGAATGGACTTACGTTGTTCTTCAAGAGTACGGATAGTCTCCACGTCGAGTTTAAAACCGCGACGTGCCAATTTTGCAGCTGTTTCGTCCAGCTCAGTACGAAGTAATTTAGAATCCAGCATTGCTAATCCTATGCTTTAAGAGTTGCGAGAAAGCGCGTGTGCTTCCTTTTTAGCCAGAGCCACGCGTATTGAAATTTACCCTGCCAAAGATAACCAAAAGGCACTACTTTTCATAGCGCTTTTGTGGGCTTTTTGCGTTCAAATCCGCCAGATACGCTAACTTTTCAGCAATCTTAGTTTCTAGCCCGCGTTGAGTAGGCTGATAGTAGCGAGTTCCACTCATTTCTGGTGGGAAATAGCACTCCCCTGCAGCATAAGCGCCCGGTTCATCATGGGCGTAACGGTATTCCTCACCATAACCGAGATCTTTCATCAATCGCGTTGGGGCATTACGCAGATGCGGCGGTACTTCAAACTCAGGCAGATTATGCGCATCCGACAGCGCTTGTTTCCACGCGGTGTACACCGCATTGCTTTTCGGTGCGCAGGCGAGGTAGACAATCGCTTGAGCAATCGCGCGCTCGCCTTCTGCAGGCCCCACGCGGGTAAAGCAATCCCATGCAGAAAGCGCCACTTGCATGCCCCGCGGGTCGGCATTACCAACATCTTCAGAGGCAATCGCGAGCAGACGGCGCGCGATATACAAAGGGTCACAGCCTGCGGAAATCATCCGCGCCGCCCAATACAGAGCCGCATCGGGATCAGAACCTCGAATCGACTTGTGTACAGCGGAAATCAGGTCATACCAAATATCGCCCTTGTTATCAAAGCGCGACACTTTTTCACCAGCGACCTCAGCCAATAAAGGCAGATCAATCTGCTTGCGTCCCTGATCATCTTCGCGAGCCATGTCGTACAGCAGCTCAAGATAATTGAGCGACATGCGCGCATCGCCATTGACCAGTTCGGCTAGGCGATCCAACACGTTATCAGCAAATACCGCCGCCACTTTGCCAAGCCCGCGTTCAGTATCGGCAATCGCTTGATGCAGAGCTTGCAGAATTTCTTGTTGATTGAGTGAGGTGAGCTTATAAACCCGCGCGCGGGAAAGCAGCGCGTTATTAAGCTCAAAAGAAGGGTTTTCCGTGGTTGCGCCAATAAAAGTGACCGTACCGTCTTCAATATGCGGCAAAAACGCATCTTGCTGCGATTTATTAAAGCGATGGACTTCGTCGACAAACAAAATAGTGCGTCGACCACTGAGTTTGTTATCACGCGCTTTTTCGATCGCGGCACGGATCTCTTTGACTCCGGACGTCACCGCCGACACGCGTTCTACTTCCGCATTCGCGTAGTTAGCAGCCACTTCAGCTAAGGTGGTTTTTCCAGTGCCCGGAGGGCCCCAAAGAATCATCGAGTGAATATGCCCCGCCTCTAATGCACGGCGCAATGGTTTTCCCGGTCCTAAGATGTGTTGCTGACCAATATACTGCTCCACGGTTTGTGGGCGCATACGGGCAGCTAACGGACGAAAATCTTCGTCGCCGGAAAAATCTAAGCTGTAATTACTCACTCGACTCACTTCCTCGGTGCTGATTTAGTTGCGCTGATCGTCAACTTCCACGCCTTTCGGCACTTTGTAGTTAAATACGCTAGCGTTGGGTTTTTGCTGCTTCACCTTGTTAAAGGTAAATTCGCTCTGCTGACCATCTTGCTCAATCACTTTAAACCCTTGCACCACCCCTTTGTCACTGATGGTGATTTGGAAACGGCCTTGGTTTGAATCCAGCGCGGTAGGCGTCAGAGTAAACACATCGCCCTTTTCTTCAACATGGTAGGCATCCCAATCGCTGGCTTTATTACGAGTCAGCAGCACAAAAGGCGTCTGCTCTAAAGCTTCTTCGGCGCGGTACAAGGTGACCTGTTCCACGAAAGGATCGAAATGCCATAAGGTTGTACCGTCGGAGACCAGTAAATTTTCATCCGGCGTTTCGGTTTCCCATCGGAACAGGCTTGGGCGAGCAATATCCACCTTGCCGTTTCCGGTCAGGATCACTTTGCCTTCAGGGCTTAATACTTGCTGATTAAAGGTCGCGCTGAAGCCTTCACTCATGGCTAAACGCTCACTTAAGGTATCTTTAGGGGCGGCAATCGCCGAGAAACTACAAAATAACAGGGCTAACCATTTGTTCATGCTGACTCTGCTCCAAGCAATTTAGCAATGAGGAAGATAATAAAGCAAAAGCCTAAGCGTTTGCCTTATCTCGCGTGTCAGTGATGTGTAATAAACTATTGCCCACAACACTGTTTGAATTTTTTACCGCTTTCGCAAGGGCAAGCATCATTGCGACCAATGCCTTTAAACGGGTTCACACTTTGTGCTTTCGCGCCAAGCATAGCTTCGTCCGCGGCAAGCGCGACTTCATGTACCATTAGGTTCAGTTGTTCAATTAAATCCGCGAGCGCAGGGACTTGTTCATAGCCTGCTTCGCGCATTTGCGCTTGGGTTTGCGCTTCATCAATCGCCAACATCAAGGTGGTCAATAATGCTTGCAGCATACGAATCGAACCATCTGCAAATGCCCCCTGCTGCCACATAGGTTCTAGTTGTGGCCATAACTGCATAAAGCCTTCCGCAAAATCTGCCAAACCTTGCTCACGCGACGGTGCATGCTCAGCCAGCAGCGCCAACAAATCGTATCCATTGCCTTTAAGCTGCTGATATTGGAGATGAATTTGCTCGGTCACTGGTCGTAATAACGCTTGATGTTGCTCGACAAACAGCTCGGGGAGCCACTGCTCAGGATCGAGCGGACGAGTCGCCAAGTTAGCAGCAAGCACCACACCTTCAATAAAAAGAGCCGACTCAGGGCATTCAACAGCACTGAGATCGATCAGGGAATAATTCATAGAAAACGCTTAATACAAGGAAAGTTGCGCCGCATTATATACTCAAAGCGCCCGAAGTGGCAGGTCGTCTCGCCGAACTTGAATCGCAAACGATGGGTGACATTTATCAGTGCTACTACTACAATCTCGCTCCCTTTTCTCAGCGCTAGCCGGTATTCATCACTATGCGAGTAATTTTAGGCCCGATGGAGGGCGTGTTAGATCATTTGATGCGTGACATGCTCACACAAATCAATGACTACGACTTCTGCGTCACCGAATTTGTGCGCGTAGTGAATCTGCTCTTGCCTGATCATGTGTTTTATCGCCTCTGCCCTGAGCTTCAGCACGGTTCTAAAACCCCGTCAGGAGTTCCGGTAAAAGTACAACTGCTTGGCCAAGATCCACACTGGATGGCCGAAAATGCGATTCGTGCTGCCAAACTCGGTGCTCATGGCATCGATCTCAATTTCGGCTGCCCTGCCAAAATGGTTAATCAAAGCAAAGGTGGTGCGGCGCTGCTGCAACACCCAGAGTTGATTTATCAAGTGGTCAAAGCGTGTCGTGAAGCGGTACCGGCGCACATTCCAGTCTCGGCGAAAATTCGTTTGGGTTGGGAAGATCCGGAAGATTGTTTTGAAATTGTGGATGCGGTAGCGCAAGCCAAAGCCGATGAGCTGACGGTACATGCGCGCACTAAAGCGGGTGGTTACAAGGCCAGTGAAATCAAATGGCATTACATTGACCAGATCCGCCAAAAATGCAGCATTCCATTGATTGCTAATGGTGAAGTGTGGAATTACGCCGATGGTCAGGCTTGTATACAGACCACAGGCGTGGATTCATTGATGGTGTGCCGCGGCGCGCTCAACGTGCCGAATTTAGGCAATGTGGTCAAACACAATCACGCGGCCATGCCTTGGCATGAAGTGGTGGATTTGTTGCTGCGCTACACGCAATTTGAGGTGCGTGGTGATAAAGGCAAATACTACCCCAATCGCATCAAACAGTGGTTTGCCTATCTGCGTCACGCTTACCCTCAGGCTAATGAGCTGTTTGGTGAGTTACGTACCTTGACTCAAGTCGAGCCTATCGTGGATCAGTTGCATCGCTATCGCGATCAACTTCATCATGCCGCGACCGAGCAGCCAGTCTAATTAGTAAACCAACTGATTTTTGCCGCTGGTTTTCGCCACATACAACTTTTCATCAGCGGCTTTAAACTGTTCTTCAAAGCTCAGCGCTTTTTTACTTTCCACGATTTCAATCCCACCGGAGATAGTAAAGCCTTGCTCTAGGATGTGGGTTGAATCTTGGCAAACCGCGTCAAAAATTCGCTGCATGATTTTTTGAATCTGTTCTTGTTCTTTGGCCGTAACATAAACCACAAACTCTTCACCACCAAACCGCGCCACCGCATCTGAGCTACGAATATGAGTTTCAATTTGCTCACCGATGTAGCAAATCACTTTATCGCCCATATCGTGCCCATAGGTATCATTGATCTGCTTAAAATCGTCAATATCCAGTACGGCAATCGCGAGGTATTGACTGTGCCGTTTGCCTTTCAGAAAACCTTCCATCCCACGACGATTGAGCAACCCAGTCATCGGATCTCGAGACGCGAGTTCGGCATAGTGTTGGCGATCCCAGCGAGTGTTGAGATAGATCAGAACGCCAGTGAGAAACAGGTACACGAGTGCAACCACAAATAAGTTACCGCTTTTCTGTGTGAAAAAGTGTGACAACTCAGATTGAAGATGCAGCTTATAGAATATGGCCTGATGGTAATCCGCATAATCGCTGGCGAGCTTATAAGGACGATAAGCAAAATGGGGAATGGCCGTTTCATCTAAATCAATCATCTCAAAGCGAGAAGCCAAATGTGGCATACGGGTGAGTAATTCTCGTAAGCCAATATCTACCGCCACTAAGCCTTGATATTTCGACTGTACATAAACGGGTAGAATCAGCGTTAATAGCCATTCATGTTGCTCCCGGATCACCGAGCGATAAGGCCCATCAACCGCAATCATGTTCGGTGCAGCAATCGCCTGATTCCAGAGCGGGCTGCTTTCTATAAAATCTCTAATTTGCTGATAAGTGACATTGGCACCCAAAGTATCCGGAGATGAGATGATGTACCCACTGGTATCGACATAATGGACACCATAAATGTACTCATCCATATCATGTAAGAAAGAGAGCATCGGAGCCATGGAGAGTTTGACTTGTAAGCTGGGATCATTGTTAGGATTAGAATCACAGAGCGAAGCTTCCCCAATCAACATATAGCTTAAATCTAGCTTAGGTACAGCAAGGTTTGAGCTAAAACCCTGCGAGAGTACGAGTGCATCTATTGGTTTGATTTGACAGACATTTTCTACAATCCTAGCACTGTGCTTAAATAAGATATTATCCGCAGGACGCTGATTATGCGTAAACGTGTAATCAAGTGCTGTCACCACTTTCTCTGCGCGATCCAGTTGCTGTTGAATGTCCGCGTAAGCATCATCAATTTCTTCATTAAGATCAAACAGATATTGCTGAAACACAGAAGCGGTCAAGACGAAAGCGACAAACAATGGCGCGCAGATAATCCAAGTTAAACTCATGCGCTGATTCATAATTGCCTGCTAACCTCTAGAAATGAAAAACCCATCATAAACCAATAACGCTTATGATGGGTGGGGATATTGCGTTGCGGCGATTATGCCAAAAAAACACAAAAAATTGCTAGCGCTTGTTGGTAAGAACGCCGCAAGTTTTCATTTTTTCTCATGAAAAGTCGTCATTAACTGAGCAGAAGGCTATCATCCGCCAACTCTTCTCCACGCACTTTCGAGAACATCTCCAACAGCTCGGGAACCCCCATACTGGCACGCTGTTCACCCATGACATCCAATACAATCTGACCTTGGTGCAGCATGACGGTACGATCACCACAAGCCAGAGCATCTTTCATCGAGTGCGTTACCATCATCACCGTCAGATTGAACTCTTTAACGATTTTTTTCGTCAGATCAATGATGAATGCTGCCATTCGCGGGTCAAGTGCTGCGGTATGTTCATCGAGTAGCAAAAGTTTACTTTCTGACAATGTCGCCATCACCAGACTTACCGCTTGACGCTGGCCACCAGAAAGCAAACCAATATTGTCACCGAGGCGATTTTCTAGCCCCAAGCCAAGAATGCTAATACGCTCTTGAAACAATTTGCGACGTTGGCTTGAGAGCGCCAAACTCCAACCGCGGTTTTTGCCACGCATATAAGCCAAAGCCATGTTCTCTTCAATCGTCAGGGCGCCACAGGTCCCAGCTAACGGATCTTGAAACACTCGCGCACAAAGGTTAGCGCGTTGATCGACACTCTGTTTAGTTACATCAATTTCATCAATCAATACTCGGCCACCGACGATCGGAGTCTCTCCCGTTACTGCGCCGAGCAAGGTTGACTTACCGGCACCATTCGAGCCGATCACGGTTAAAAATTGATGCTCAGGCACCTCTAACGATACACCGCGTAACGCGCGATTCTCCAAAATCGTGCCAGGGTTAAACGTCACCTGAATATCTTGTAAACGGATCATACTGCTTCTCCTGAGGCACTTCCCTGCTGAGAGACTTCGGACTTCTGAGCAGGTGCCTTACGCTTTTTTGTTTTCAAATTCCTTTTGATCTTCGGCATGATCAGCGCCAAAGCCACCAAGACCGCCGTGATGAGGTTAAGATCCGAAGCTTGTAAGCCAAACATACCTGAGCTAAGTGCAAAAGCTACCGCTAAGCGATACAGCACCGAACCGACAATTACGGCGACGACAGCGACCCAGATTTTACGCCCCGGAATTAGAGTTTGACCCAGAATGACCGCCGCAAGACCAACCACAATAGTACCGACACCAGAAGTGACATCCGCAAAACTGTTAGTTTGAGCAAATAGAGCGCCAGCAAATCCAACAAAACCGTTAGAAAGCGCTAAACATAAATAGGTATAAAACGCGGTGCTCGCCCCTTGTGCTGCAACCATTCGAGCATTCACACCCGTTGCACGCAGGCCTAAACCAAAATCACTGTTTAACAGCCTGATCACGAATAGAGCAGAGATAAGAACCAGAACAGCGACCACCAAAGGACGAATAAATACGGGATCGCCTAAGGCTTCAAAGGGAGTCAAAATAGTATCTTCCCCTAACAAGGCAAGATTAGGGCGCCCCATGATGCGGATATTGATCGAAAAGGCAGCAATCATGGTCAATATGGACGCTAAAAGATGCAAAATACCACAGCGGACCGTCAAAAAAGCCGTGACCCACCCTGTCGCAGCGCCAGCGAGAATGGCCAATCCTGTTGCCACCCAAGGGTTAATCCCCGCCACAATGGCGGTTGCTGCAACCGCAGCCCCCATAGGAAAACTACCATCGACACTCAAATCTGGAAAATCGAGCACTCGAAAAGTTAAATACACGCCCAAAGCCACTAAGCCATACAATAAGCCAAGCTACCAAAGACGCCAAAAAAAGGCAAAAGCAGACATACATACTCCTTTCTGCTTAAAGGTGTTAGAGGACTCCAACACCTTGGAATATACGCTTTCTACAGGTCGTTACCGCTTAATAGCAGAAACGACCTGTGATTTGGACATTGCTTAGTTATTTGATGCTGGTGGCACGTGCAAACACGGCTTCAGGGATGGTGATACCTAACTGTTCAGCTGCTGCTTTGTTGATCACAAGATCAGAGCCTTTTGCCACTTGAACATCTAAGGTACCGGGTGCTTTGCCTTCCAAGATAGCCGCCACATAATCTGCCGTTTGCACACCGATTTGATAGTAATCAAAACCGAGGCTCGCAATCGCACCGCGATCTACATACGAAGTCGCAGCGCCGAATACTGGCGTTTTCGCTTGGTTAGCAGCCACGATCATGCCTTCAATCGCACTGGCAACGGTGTTATCGATTAGTGCGTAAATCACATCAGATTTCTCTGCAATCGCCTGAGTAGCAGATTGTACATCGGCACTTTTCAGTGCGGTGGCTTCCACCAGTTTAATACCATGCTTTGCTGCCGAGAGTTTGAGCAACTCCATTAGACTGACGGCATTGGCTTCACCTGGGTTGTACACCACGCCGATCGATTTGACATTTGGTAGGATTTCTTTAATCAGTTCAACATGCTGCTCAACCGGAGACAGATCTGACAGGCCTGTAACGTTTTTACCCGGTTGTTCAAGTTGTTTTACTAGCTTAGCACCAACAGGATCGGTGACGGCAGTAAACACGATAGGAATGGTTTTAGTGGCCGAAACCAGTGCTTGCGCAGTAGGTGTCGCAATACCAACTAATACATCTGGATTTTCACCCACAAATTGACGTGCAATTTGTACAGCAATCGCTGGGTTACCTTGCGCTGTTTTATAGTCAAATTCTAGGTTTTTACCCTCTTCATAGCCTTTGGCTTTCAATCCATCAAGTAGTCCTTGACGTGTTGCATCCAAAGCGGGGTGTTCCACAATTTGTGATACCGCGACTTTGGCTGTTTTGGCCATGATACTCTGAGAGGACAGTAGTGCAGCTCCGGCTAGAACGGCGGTAGCAATGACTTTGCCTGCTTTCATCTTAACTCCTTGATATAAAGCATAGTTTTTATGATGTTGTGTGTGGGTGTAGCTTTAATAGTTTTTATTGGACACTCAAGGTGTCGCTGACAACATTATTACCAGTAACTTTAGGCAAAGGGAAGTAGGATTTAACAGTCAGATAACAGAAAAAAGTGCAGAATTTGGTCAATGTCGAAAATGGAAGTGAAGTTGACTATACCCAAACGACTTCCAGTTGCAGATGACGGTGGGTAAATTGATTCTCATAAGTATAGAGAAGCGATCTGACTGAGGTGAACCAATAAAAGATAATCATAGGGAAGTAAGGTCTACTCTGCTAGAATTCGCCCCCCTCGCAGGGATCAACAAATACATGACTCATATCTGCCAAATCTTGGTATACCTACCCTATTTACCCTTAGGAGCCGATAATAATGATGACAGATCAAGAAAGAATCGAACTACAAAAGAACAACCCATTACATGGCCTTAAGTTAGAAACCTTGCTACAAGAGCTGGTGGATTTTTATGGCTGGGATATTTTAGATACCGCAATGCGCTTTAACTGCTTTCATACCAAGCCTTCGATCGCTAGTAGTGTCAAATATTTAAACAAGACCGAGTGGGCACGAGAAAAACTAGAAAATTTTTATCTCTATCGCTTTAAACGCATGCCTCGCGCTTCCAGTGAAGAGTTTAATCTTCCGCCACGCGCACGCACTTTCCCTCATGGCCTACAGCCGAAAGAACCGATGCAATTAACGGTAGACTCTATTTTAAAATCTCAGGCAAAAGCGGCTTCTGCTCATAAAGAAAGAACGTCCCGCAGCCGCCACTCTCAACGCTAGGTTACTTTGGTCTACTGGGCTAGGTTGCTTTGGCCTAATGTAAGTTTGTGTGGTCAACTATCCGATATCCGTTGGCCACACAAACCCTTTAGATAGAAGGATTAGAACCAGCGTTCTAGTGCAGTATCATCCAACTGACGAAACGCGCGATTCAGCACATGAGCCAGCTCTTTATATCGCGGTTTGCTTTTGATCGGTTCGAGAGCGAAACCGGTCTCGACAACCTTCATATAGAGCTCGCGGTACCAACTGGCTAGCGCGGGAGGCAATTGGGTATTGGCACGATTGCCCAGCCACCAAATACCTTGCAAGGGTAGACTCATGGCAAACAAAGCAACCACAATCGCTTGAGGCATGGCTTGTGTGTTGGTAAACACCATTTGCGTCAATACGCTGATCGCCGCAACCGCAGGCATGACTTTAATCGCAAAGCGAGTGGCCTTAATCACCCGTTGTTCAGGAAACAGCGGATTTAGCTCTTTGCGCATCGGCCAAATATCCATGTACTTTTGGCCATCTTTTAGGCTATGCACGATGCCGACTTTATTATTCATACCCACTTCCTCGCTGCTCTTTGCTCAACCCACTAAAATTTAGTTGAATGATTCAACAAAAGACGCAAAAATTTGACAAAAGCTAATATTGATTCAAATTTTTTTTGTTATATTTGTCCATTATCGCTATGCTTTGCGGACTCTCAATCTCATTGTTGCCCTTATTTACAATTTAGGCAACGTTGAGACGATTCCTGCACGGATTGCATCGACGATTTATACTGACTTTGTCACGTCTCCACGATACGGAAATTGACGTTTTATTGACCGAGATTAGTGCGCATTCATCGAGGCGTCATCTACTCTTGGTACTGATTTTATCCTAACCGATTATTACAGGTAGTCACTCATGTCTAAGCTGGTTTTAGTTTTAAACTGCGGTAGTTCTTCACTTAAGTTCGCGGTTGTTGACGCTCAAAGCGGTGAACAACATCTTTCAGGTCTTGCTGAATGTTTACACCTTCCTGAAGCTCGTATCAAGTGGAAATTGGACGGCAAGCACGAAGCTCAACTGGGCGAAGGCGCTGCACACGATGAAGCTCTGTCTTTCATCGTTGAAACTATTCTTGCTTCTAAGCCAGAACTGGCTGCTCAACTGAAAGCAATCGGTCACCGCGTTGTACACGGTGGTGAGCAGTTCACTCAATCAGCACTGATCGACGAAGCAGTTCTGAAAGGTATCGAAGATTGTGCAACACTGGCTCCACTGCACAACCCAGCACACATCATTGGTATCAAAGCAGCACAAAAAGCGTTCCCTGCACTGCAAAACGTCGCAGTATTCGATACTGCATTCCATCAAACGATGCCAGAAGAAGCGTACCTGTACGCTCTGCCATACAAGCTGTACAAAGAGCACGGCATCCGTCGTTACGGTATGCACGGTACTTCTCACCTGTTCATCGCACGTGAAGCGGCTGAGCGCCTAGGCAAACCAGCTAACGAACTGAACATCATCAACTGCCACCTAGGCAACGGTGCTTCTGTTTGTGCGATCAAAAATGGTCAATCAGTTGACACATCTATGGGTCTGACTCCACTGGAAGGTCTGGTGATGGGTACTCGCTGTGGTGATATCGATCCTGCGATCATTTTCCACCTGCACGATGCTCTGGGTTACTCAGTTGAGCAAATCAACACTATGATGACTAAAGAATCAGGTCTGCTGGGTCTGACTGAAGTGACTTCTGACTGCCGTTTCGTTGAAGACAACTACGGTCAAAAAGAAGAAGCAACTCGCGCAATGGACGTGTTCTGTCACCGTCTGGCGAAATACGTTGCTGGCTACACAGCAAGCCTAGAAGGCCGTCTGGATGCGATCACGTTCACTGGTGGTATCGGTGAAAACTCTGCACCTATCCGTGAAATGGTTCTGAACCGTCTAGCGATCTTCGGTATCACCGTTGATAGCGCAGCAAACCTGAAAGCGCGTTTCGGCGGTGAAGGTGTGATCACGACTGCTGACAGCCGTATCCCAGCGATGGTTATCGCGACTAACGAAGAGTTAGTGATTGCAGAAGATACTGCTCGTCTGACTAACATCTAATACGACTTACACTGGCTAACTCAGGTTAGCCAGTGTCATTTAGGGGCTCAGCGTAAGCCTGTCCTGCGTTTGAGCTTTGTCACTTTCAATCTAAGCACCTTAGATTGGTATCAATAGTGTTGAGGTACTTTACCAATGTCCCGTACTATTATGCTTATCCCAATCAGCGCTGGCGTCGGTCTGACCAGCGTGAGCATGGGTCTCCTGCGTTCAATGGAGCGTAAAGGGGTTAGCGTTTCTTTCTACAAACCTATTGCACAGCCACGTACTGGCAATGACCAACCTGACCTTACTTCTACTGTCATGAGCCGCAACAGCGACATCAAGATCGGCGAGCCGATGAGCATGTCTGCTGCAGAAGCGTTGATCGGTAGCGAGAAAATGGACGTTCTGCTAGAAACCGTGGTTGAACGTTACAACCAAATTAACAAAGATGCAGAAGTGACTCTGATCGAAGGTCTTGTTCCAACGCGTAAGCACCCTTTTGCTAACCAAGTGAACGCGGAAATCGCCAACACTCTCGGTGCAGAAATTGTGTTCGTTGCCACTCCGGGTACTGATAACCCAACGCAACTGAAAGAGCGTATTGAAGTGGCGTGCTCTAACTTTGGTGGTACCAAAAACAAGAGCATTTCTGGCGTTATCATCAACAAGCTGAATGCACCGGTTGATGAAGCTGGCCGTACTCGCCCTGATTTATCTGAAATCTTTGATGATGCTGATAGCGCGACGAAGCAAGCTAACCTTGAAGTGATGCAGATCTTCAACACCAGCCCAATTCGTGTGCTGGGTTGTGTGCCATGGAGCATCGACCTGATTGCCACTCGTGCAATCGATATGGCGAAGCATCTGAAAGCGGAAGTGATCAATCAAGGCGACATCAATACCCGTCGTATCAAGAGCATCACTTTCTGTGCACGTTCTATTCCACACATGATTGAGCACTTCAAACCAGGTTCACTGTTGGTTACTTCAGCAGACCGTCCTGACGTGATTGTGGCTGCCGCACTGGCTGCAATGAACGGTGTGGAAATCGGTGCAGTACTGCTGACTGGCGGTTACGACATTCCGACTGAAATCGTTAACCTATGTAAACCTGCTTTTGATACTGGCCTGCCAATTTTCAAAGCGCAAGGCAACACATGGCAAACTTCACTGAACCTGCAAAGCTTCAGCCTTGAAGTACCGGCAGATGATAAAGAGCGTATCGAATTCATCAGCGAGCACGTAGCAAGCCACATTGATGGCCCATGGGTAGACTCTCTGACTGAAGGTGCACAAGCATCTCGTCGCCTGAGCCCACCAGCCTTCCGTTACCAGCTGACTGAACTGGCTCGCAGCGCGAACAAGCGTATCGTACTGCCAGAAGGTGATGAGCCACGTACCGTGAAAGCAGCAGCTATCTGTGCTGAGCGCGGCATTGCACAATGTGTGCTACTGGGTAACCCAGAAGAGATCAAACGTGTTGCTGCGCAGCAAGGTGTTGAGCTGGGTTCTGGCATCGAAATCATCGATCCAAAAGTAGCTCAAGAGCAATACGTAGCGCGTTTGGTTGAACTGCGTAAGAGCAAAGGCATGACTGAAGTGGTGGCGCGTGAACAACTGGAAGATACCGTTGTTCTAGGCACTATGATGCTTGAGCGTAACGAAGTTGACGGTCTGGTTTCGGGTGCGGTTCACACCACAGCGAACACCATTCGTCCACCACTACAAATCATCAAGACTGCGCCAAATGCGTCTCTGGTTTCGTCAATCTTCTTTATGCTGCTGCCTGATCAGGTACTGGTATACGGTGACTGTGCGATCAACCCAGATCCAAACGCAGAACAACTGGCTGAGATTGCTATCCAGTCAGCCGATTCTGCCGCGGCCTTCGGTATTGATCCTCGCGTAGCGATGATCTCTTACTCGACCGGTACTTCTGGTCAAGGTGCTGATGTTGATAAAGTACGTGAAGCAACCCGCATTGCCAAAGAGAAACGTCCTGATCTGATCATTGACGGTCCTCTGCAGTACGATGCTGCGATCATGGAAAACGTAGCGGCTTCAAAAGCGCCTAACTC
Source organism: Vibrio metoecus (assembly GCF_000696385.1). Lineage (GTDB taxonomy): Bacteria > Pseudomonadota > Gammaproteobacteria > Enterobacterales > Vibrionaceae > Vibrio > Vibrio metoecus. The sequence continues at coordinate 136,886 of NZ_JJMN01000074.1, forward strand.
GCCCAGTAGCGGGTAAAGCAACCGTATTCGTCTTCCCTGATCTGAACACCGGTAACACCACTTACAAAGCGGTACAACGTTCAGCGGATCTGGTGTCTATCGGTCCTATGCTGCAAGGTATGCGTAAGCCTGTTAACGATCTGTCTCGTGGCGCATTGGTTGACGATATCGTCTACACCATCGCACTGACTGCTATCCAAGCCGGTCAAGAGCAGAAATAAGTTCGAGTCACAGAAATCCATTCTGTTGACAAATAGGCAAAGCCCCCGAAATTCGGGGGCTTTTTTATGTGCTTTATTCATTCATCCATGCCCATATTTCAGCTAATCCGCTCCCGCAGATGTGGGCTGAGCAGATCTAACTGCGGACCAACTGGCACAACTTGAGTTGGGTTGATCATGGTGTGACTAAAATAGTAATGCCGCTTGATATGGTAAAAATCGACCGTTTCTTGGATACCGGGGACTTGGTACAACTCACGCAAATAGCCACTCAGGTGAGGATAATCGGCAATACGTTGGCGGTTACATTTGAAATGCCCGACATACACTGCATCAAATCGAATCAAGGTTGTGAATAAACGCCAGTCGGCTTCGGTAATTTGGTTTCCGGCTAAATAGCGGTGTGTCGCGAGATGTTGGTCAACTTTATCCAACGCCGCAAACAGCGCGTCAAAGGCTTCTTCATAGGCTTTTTTTGTGGTCGCGAACCCGCAGCGATATACCCCGTTATTAATATTTGGGTATATAAACTCATTCCACTCATCAATCGCTGTGCGCAGCGCTTGAGGGTAATAATCGGTTTGATTGCCAGTTAACTCATTAAACGCACTGTTAAACATGCGGATGATTTCGGAAGATTCATTACTGACGATGGTGTGCAGCTTTTTATCCCACAACACAGGCACAGTGACTCGCCCTGTATAATCCACTTTCGCATGGGTATAAAGCTGATGAAGTTGGGTGTAACCATAAAGAGGCTCAGGAATACCAAACTGCCATCCGTGTGACATCATGTCCGGACAGACAATCGTCACATCGATATGCTCGGTCAAACCTTTCAGAGCACGAAAAATCAGTGCTCGATGTGCCCATGGGCATGCCAATGAAACATACAGATGATAGCGGCCGGACTCAGGCTGAAACGGCGCACCCGATCGATGTTCGATCCAGTGACGAAACCCAGCATCTTCGCGGACAAACTCACCGTCACTTTGCTTAGTGTCGTACCATACGTCATGCCACTTACCTTTGATCAGTTTGCCCATGTTGCCCCCTTTTCTGCTTCTTTTGGGCATTATAAGTAACTGAGCGGTGGACTTAACCCAAGGCTATTGGCCGTGTTGTTCAAAAAATTCGAATACAAAAAAAGCGCGATCCAAACAAGGAATCGCGCTTGGCCCGTCACAGGCTGAATTTATGCCTCAGCGTATAAACAAGACACTGAGTGAATATCCGAACCTTTGATCACAGGTTTGGTTTTCGCACACTCGGCAGTTGCCTGTGGGCAACGGGTGCGGAACACACAACCTGATGGCGGGTTCATTGGTGAAGGCAAATCCCCTTCCAACATCTGGATGGTTTTATTGCGCTCCAAATCAGGATCTGGGATTGGCACAGCTGACATCAACGCTTTGGTATAGGGATGTTTAGGGTTAGCAAACAGCTCTTTAGCCACCCCAAGCTCTACCGCATTCCCCAAATACATCACCAACACGCGATCTGAGATGTGTTTTACTACCGAGAGATCGTGCGCGATAAACACCAGACTTAAACCGAGCTCTTTTTGTAGCTCTTTCAGAAGGTTAACCACCTGTGCTTGAATCGAAACATCCAGTGCTGAAACCGGTTCGTCACAGATAATCATCTTAGGTTTGAGGATCAATGCACGAGCAATACCGATACGCTGACACTGACCACCAGAGAATTCATGTGGGTAACGGTTGATCACGTTAGGCAATAAGCCTACTTTCATCATCATCTCTTTTACCCGATCTTTCACGTCTTGCTTTGAAAGTTCAGGATAAAACGTTTGCAGTGGTTCAGCGATGATATCCCCCACCGTCATCCGTGGATTGAGAGATGCCAATGGGTCTTGGAAAATCATCTGGATTTGCTTACGCGTTGCGCGGCGTTTTACTTCTTGCATGCGGGTCAAATCTTGGCCTAACCACACCACTTCACCGTGAGTCGCTTGTACCAAGCCAATGATGGCACGTGCAAAAGTTGATTTACCACAGCCAGATTCACCGACTACGCCTAGCGTTTCACCTTCATACAGGCGAACGTTTACACCGTCTACCGCTTTCAGTGTCATCGGTTTGGTCCACGGCCAAGCCGATTTTGGCGTGATGTTGAAGTGGACTTTCAGATCTTTTACGTCCAGTAATAATTTTTTTTCTACGTTCATTTTGTCCAAGCCTCCCAATCAGAAAAACACGCACGTTGACGGTCATTGCCAAACGGCAGCAGAATCGGTGCTTCACGCTTACAGCGATCCGTCACGCGGTGGCAGCGCTCTTGGTAAGGGCAACCAACAGGCAAACGCAGCAAGTTAGGTGGGTTACCTGGAATGGTTGGCAACACTTCACCTTCCGAGTCCAAACGCGGGATCGCGCTCAACAGACCTTCTGCGTAAGGGTGGCTTGGGTTATTAGAAAAATATCATTCACTGAACCGTACTCCATGGTACGGCCGGCATACATCACTAGCACTTTGTCACAAGAGCCAGCAACCACGCCCAAATCGTGAGTGATCATAATGATAGCGGTATTGAATTCACGCTTCAGATCATTCAGCAGCTCCATGATCTGTGCTTGAACGGTCACGTCCAATGCCGTAGTTGGTTCATCGGCAATCAACAGTTTTGGACGGCACAACAGCGCCATCGCGATCATCACACGTTGACGCATACCGCCTGAAAACTCGTGTGGATACATGGTGATACGCTTGCGCGCTTCTGGAATTTTTACCGCTTCCAGCATACGTACTGACTCTTCAAATGCTTCTGCTTTACCCATACCTTTATGCAGCATCAGCACTTCCATCAGCTGATCGCTCACTTTCATGTAAGGGTTAAGTGAAGTCATTGGGTCTTGGAAAATCATGGCGATTTGCTCAGCGCGCACTTTATTCAGTTCACGCTCTGGCAGATTGAGGATCTCTTTACCCTCAAATTTCGCGCTACCGGTGATTTTGCCGTTTTTGGCGAGCAACCCCATGATGGCAAACACGGTTTGTGATTTACCTGAACCCGATTCGCCAACAATACCTAACGTCTCTCCCTGTTTCAGAGAGAAATTGAGATCGTTCACTGCGGTAACAATACCGTCTTGGGTAGAGAATTCTACGCGCAGATCTTTGACATCTAATAAACTCATCATTACTTCCTTTTGATTCTTCTTGGTTTATCTGTCTTTCGGATCGAGCGCGTCACGCAGACCATCACCGACATAGTTAAAACAGAACAAGGTCAATACCATGAATGCAGCGGGGAATAGCAGTTGCCAAATGGCCACTTCCATTGTGTTTGCACCCTCTTGTAGCAGAGCGCCCCAGCTCGTCATTGGCTCTTGTACCCCAAGGCCAAGGAAGGAAAGGAAAGATTCGGTCAAAATCATACTTGGGATCAGCAGGGTTGAGTAAACCGCCACAATGCCCAATACGTTTGGCACGATATGGCGAGTGATGATGTTCCAATTACTCACACCACACACATGCGCCGCTTCGATAAACTCTTTGCTACGTAAGCTCAGGGTTTGACCACGCACGATCCGCGCCATATCCAGCCATGCAATCGCACCGATCGCAACGAAGATCAGCACGATATTACGGCCAAAAAACGTCACCAATACGATCACCAAAAACATGAATGGGATCGCGTAAAGGATTTCCAGAACACGCATCATCACACGGTCCGTACGACCACCAATAAAGCCCGATGCTGCGCCATACAATGTGCCAATCAGTACCGCAACCAATGCCCCCATGATGCCGACCATCAGCGAGATTCGGCCCCCAACTAGCGTACGCACAAACAGATCACGCCCTAATGCGTCAGTACCAAACCAGTGTTCAGCAGATGGCGCTGCATGCATTGCATACCAGTCGGTGTCTTCATAGCTGTAAGCTGAAAACATCGGTAGGAAAATTACCGCGAGTGTAATTAACATCAGAACGAACAGGCTAACCATCGCTGCTTTGTTACGCATAAAGCGGATGCGCGCGTCTTGCCATAGGCTACGGCCTTGAATTTCAAGGTTTTGCGAGAAACTTTCAATCGCCGCTAAGTTTTCTTTTTTCGTCAACATTATCTAAGTCCTATTAGTAGCGAATCTTCGGATCGATGTAAGCGAGAAGAATATCGACAATCGCGTTAAACAGAATAAATAGGAAACCGATCAGGATCGTTACCCCCATCACCAGAGAATAATCTCGGTTGAAGGCGGCGTTAACGAAGAGCTTGCCCAATCCCCGGCAAACCAAAAAATAGGTACTCAATAACAACTGAACCCGTGATGATACCGACGAAAGCAGGTCCCATATAAGATACGACAGGCAGCAACGCGGGTTTCAGCGCGTGCTTCACCACGATATAACCGTAACTCAAACCTTTAGCACGAGCAGTACGAATAAAGTTACTGTTTAGAGTTTCAATCATCGAACCACGGGTAATACGGGCAAAAGTAGCCACATACAGCAGAGACATCCCCAAAACTGGCAGAGCCATATATTTGAAGCCGCCGTCTTGCCATCCCCCAGCTGGGAACAGATTAAAATTGATCGCAAAGATATAAATCAGCACGGGAGCCAATACAAACGAGGGCATCACTACCCCTATCATGGCGGTCGACATTATGGTGTAGTCAACCCAAGTGTTCTGCTTCAAGGCGGCAATGGTTCCAACCGTTACCCCCATGATCACGGTGAAGATGAATGCGGCTAAACCGATTTTCACCGACACTGGCAGTGCACTGGCGATCAGCTCATTCACCGTATAGTCTTTGTACTTAAACGATGGACCAAAATCACCCTGAACGATGTTGGTTAAATAGGTGAGATATTGTTCAGAAACCGGCTTATCTAAACCGTATTTAGCGTTGATGTTGGCCATGACCTCTGGCGGCAAAGGACGCTCTGAAGAAAATGGGTTACCTGGCGCGTAGCGCATAAGAAAGAAAGATATAGTAATCAACACCAACATAGTTGGGATTGCTTCAAATATCCTTTTTGCTATGAATTTAAGCATAAACTCACTCTTTCAATCTGTGACAAGGAAAAGAAAAGACCCTGCATGTGAATTTCACATGCAGTGTCTGTGTTATTTAAAGTTTTATGGCTCGATTATTGAGCTTTGATGTAAAGATCTTTCATATAGATCTTGTCTTCCGCGTTGTTCGATGGGTAGCCACCGACTGTTGGAGAAACAAGACGTGATCTTACGTATTGATAGATAGGCGCGATTGGCATATCACGAGCCAACAACTTCTCAGCTTCAGCATAGAGTTTTTGACGCTCTTCTTCTGACGTTGAAGTCATCGCTTTTTCTAGCGTCGCATCATACTCAGCACTGTGGTACTTAGAGTCATTCGATGAGTTGCTTGACATCAATAGAGTTAGGAATGAAGACGCTTCATTGTAGTCACCACACCATCCCGCACGAGTCGCATCAAAGTTACCTTGACGACGCGTATCTAGGAAAGTTTTCCACTCTTGGTTTTCCAGTGCGATATCAACACCCAATGTCGTTTTCCACATAGATTGAACTGCAGTTGCAATCTTCTTGTGGTTTTCAGATGTGTTGTACAGCAGAGTGAATTTCAGAGGGTTTGACTTGTTATAACCCGCAGCTTCAAGAAGTTTTTTCGCTTCAGCCACACGCTCTTTCTGCGTCATTTTGCCGTAAGCCGGCATCTCTGGGTTGAATCCTGCAGTGATTTCTGGGGTCAGGAAGTATGCCGGTTTTTGGCCTTGACCTAAGATCGCATCAGAGATGACATCACGATCAATCGCATAAGAGAGCGCTTGACGTACACGAACATCATCAAATGGGGCTTTGGCAGTGTTAAAGCCGTAGTAGTAAGTACAAAGTTGGCCTTGTACTTGTACTGATTCTGGGTGCTCTTTTTTCAGACGTTTGAAGTGCTCAAGAGGCAGTTCGTTGGTGATCTGAATTTCACCCGATAGGAAGCGGTTCATCTCTGCCACTTGGTTTTCGATCGGCAGGTAAGTCACTTTGTTCAGAACGGTATTTTTGTCATCCCAGTATTGAGGGTTGCGTTTCAGCTCTAAACGCTCGTTCACGACCCATTTGTCGAGAACATAAGCACCGTTGCCTACGAAGTGTTCAGGCTTAGTCCACTGTTCGCCATACTTTTCTACTGTCGCTTTGTGAACAGGCTTCACCGTAGTGTGGCCCATCATCATCACGAAGTAAGGCACTGGGCTTTCCAGTTCAAACATCAGCGTTTTGTCATCAATCGCTTTCACGCCCAAAGTAGACTTGTCTTTTTCCCCTGCGATGATTTCTTTCGCGTTGATCATCTTGGTGTATTCCATATACCAAGAGTAAGGAGAAGCCGTAGCAGGATCGACAGCGCGTTGGAAGCTGTACACGAAATCCTGTGCGGTCACAGGGTCACCATTTGACCATTTTGCTTCTTTACGGATATGGAATGTAAAGGTTTTGTTGTCTGTCGTTTCCCAGCTTTCTGCTACACCCGGTACCACGTTGCCGTTAGCGTCTTGGTTAACCAAGCCTTCTAGCAGGTCACGAATCACGTTAGATTCAGGAACACCTTCGGTTTTGTGTGGGTCTAGTGACGCAACTTCAGTACCGTTACCACGAACCAGCTCTTGAACAGGAGCAAGTTTGGTACCAGCAGGAACATTCGCTGCAAGAGAGGAAAAAGATGTGGCGGCCACCGCTAGACCAGCACTTAACAGCAGTGCTTGGGTGATTTTGTTCTTATACATGCATAAACTCCAAGTTTTAGTATTGCATCCATGACTTCCATGTCAGGTATTCAGAACGGCTGATTGTTGTCGTTTGTCGTATAAGTTTTAAACAAAAACAACTTACACCTGACAGGGATTGCGGCACACATTAGCAATCATTGAATTAATTTGCCATAAAAATGTCTTAAAAACCGACTATCCTCTTTGGTTTTCTCAGACATCAGTAAAAAACTTCACCACTCGTGATTATCTCTAGTGGATTAGAGCGTGGAAGCTGGCCTAAACAGACAATGTGCAAGATTATCTAGTGCACACCCAATGTACAGTGCATTATGCTAGATAACTCAGATCTATTTAACATTTCGTACACAAACACTCCAACTCTTAATGACAATGCACTGTCTAACACGATAAAAATGTGAGGCACCTCAAACCTACGTTTTAAGCAATCGTTTGGCATAAATCACTAGATTTTGTACTAGCGTTCGCGTACATTCGTCATCTGCCCCATAAGCGTAAATTTTGTTGAAACAGAATGAAGACCTATTCATCCACAAAAATTAGTGCACTGGAAAATAATCACCAAGCTGATCAACCATTTTACTATACGTTACCCCATTTAGTATTAGAAAATGAAAGGCAACTAATATGCGCTATGAGTGGTTTGGGTTAGTTTGGTTTTTCTCTTCGTTAACATTGGCATCCACCCTTTCTTTTGGTGTGGTGCCACAACAATCTCCTGAAGAGTTGGCTAAACGTTGGGTTCCTATCCTCGAAAGTCTTTCAAAAAGCACAGGCATGGATGTGGAATTTCGTACTGCGGCAACAATTCCTGAATTTGAACAACGGGTGCTAAAAGGAGAATATGATGTGGTGTATATGAATCCTTATCACTACACCTTATTCCACCAAAACCCCGGATATGTCGCGTTTGCTAAACAGAAAGATCAAAAATTACAAGGCATTATCGTAGTAGCTAAAGAAAGCCCGATTCGCTCCATTCAAGATCTCAATCTCCATACCTTGGCATTTCCCTCTCCTGCTGCTTTTGCGGCAACCATTATTCCTCAAGCCTCATTAATTCAAGAGGGCATCAATATCGACTCTAAATATGTCTCGTCACACGATTCTGTGTACCTTAATGTGGCCAATGGTTTTTTTATCGCGGGTGGAGGGATTAAACGCACCTTTGATACAGCCCCCAAAGCGGTCACCAATCAGCTGCGCATTTTATGGGAGAGCCCACGTTTTACTCCCCATGCGTTTGCTTACCACCCAAAACTAACTAAAGATCAGGTGGTTACGCTACAAACTGCACTACTGAATCTTTCTCAAACCGAGCAAGGAAAATTGCAGCTGCAAGCTATTGGATTTACGGGTATTGAAGCCGCACAAGACAGTGACTGGAATGATATTCGCGCTTTAAACATCCAGACGTTGTCTCATCTGCTGAAGGAATAAGCAATGTCGATACGCTTGAAGACAATGCTCGGTGTGGCCTTGATTGAAGCGATTTTGCTAACCATTTTAATCACATTCACCCTGAGTTATCTCGAATCTACCAACTATAGTGGATTACAAAAGCGTGCTCAAACAACCATTACTCTGTTTGCCACGATGGTGAAGAACCCTGTACTTGCCTATGATCTTGCTAGCATTGAATCGGCAGCGACCTTGATGATGTCCAATCAAGACATGGTTTACGTGGCCGTCGAAAATCCACATGGTCAACTGCTGGCTTTTCAAGGTAACCGTGAATTATTCGAGGCTTATCATACGATTAATGACCGAGATTTTTCCCAACTACAACCGATCTACAGTATCAATGACCAGATTGAAGTCAGTGGAACTGTCTTTGGAACGGTTTTTATCGGCTTTGACCTTTCCTACCTTGAACAACAAATCGGCCATGCGAGACGTTGGACACTGTTGATCGTGCTTGGCGAAATGGGCCTTGTTGCCTTGTTCTCCTATCTGCTTGGTCATGCCCTAACCCGCCGTTTAACTGAGCTGAAAGTGGCGACCGATCAAATCACTTTTGGTAACCGTGATGTACTACTCGATCTGCAAGGGCATGATGAAATTAGCCGCGTGGCACACTCTTTTCAGCAAATGGTGCAATCACTGCGCCACTCTGAATCAACCATGCGTGATTATCAGCATCAACTTGAGCAGTGGAATTTAGAACTAGAAGATAAAGTCAATCAGCGCACTGAAACTCTTCTAGCTAAAAATCAGCAACTTGAAGAAATGAACACCAAGCTGACTCTGATGAAAGATAAGTTAGTAGAAACCGAAAAAATGATCTCGATTGGCACCCTGGCGGCGGGATTTGCCCACGAAATCAACAATCCCAATGGCGCTCTAAAAAGCCATTTACAACTGCTCCAACAAGATTTTCAGCAGTTAAAAAGCGGGTTTGAGTCGATTGACACTATGCTCAAAGAGAGTCCCTATTACGCCCCGTTTTGCCAAACCCAACGAGAGCTTTACCTTGACGAGAGCTTTTTCTGGCATTGAAGAAAGCTTGAAAGATGCCCTGCATTGCGTTGATCGGATCAAAGTGATTGTCGATAAAGTCCAACACTGCCAAACCCAACCCAATACTCACAATAATCATTGGGTTTCGCCATTGAACTTGCTAGAACAGGCGATCCAAACTAGCGACCTGAGCCAGTGGATTGTTTGGAAAGACAAAGCACCTTATCCACCGATGATTTACTGCCATAGCCATGATGTGATCCGCGCCTTCAGTGCGATCTTACACAACGCTTACCAAGCCTACGCGAAAGAAACGCTTGAGCGGCGGATTGAACTTTCGCTGCGCCATACGGCACAACAGCTGGAGCTTGAAATTACTGATTTCGGACGCGGCATGAGTGTAGAAGAGAAACAACATGCTTTTGACCCCTTTTTCACCACACATGACGTAGGCCAAGGTGTGGGTCTTGGATTAACAGAGGCCTACAGTAGCATCAAAAAATACGGGGGAGATATCCAACTTTTCAGTGAACTCGGCCAAGGCACTCGGGTTCTCATCACCTTACCTCTGGTCCCAACACCTCCTTAAATACGGCATCTTCTCTAGATTTAGCCGATGTAAACCGGAATCGGCATGTTCATTTCTTGTTCAAGATCTTTGAGTTTACGCAGTAAAGATTCATTCATCTTGTTTCCTGCGGTGAGCATCAAGCTGCCATTAGGCAGATAAATGTCGCGCTTGATGATCATGCCCGGCCGCACTTCACTGAGGCTCACGCACAACTCCATCCCCTCTTCAATACGGGTTATGGCACTCACAATCGAAATGAAGGCTTCAACCACTTGTGTATCGTAGTAAATCCCAGCTTGTTGACGCAGGTAGCCTTGCGCGCTCTTGGTATGCATACGTCTTGGGTTATTAGAGCCTGAGACAAAGAAATCGTAATCCTTCACCACTTTGATGATTCGAGCCCCTATCGGGATCTGTTCCCCCTGTAAGTGATCGGGTTTGCCGGTGCCGTCATACAGCTCATCCTGATGTCGAATAATTTCCATCAAAGGCTCAAAACGTTTTATCCGACCCACGATTTCTGCCCCCAAAATCGGGTTCACATTTGGCGTGATCGGGATATCAGAATCTTGATGAACTTTAACCACTTTCCAATCATTGCCAGATTCACCAATCAACCCAATCTGATGCATCAAGCCACATAAGTAAACGTGACTGGCCACGGTTTCGGGTAATTTGAGCTTGATCGCCACAGACTTGGCTTGGTTAGCAATTCGCTCGGCATGATCGGCAGGAAATCCGGTACGATGCTGAATAATGGCCGTGACCATAGCAAGAATATCTTTGAATGTTTTATTGCGCGAGGCTAGCGAAACTTCTAGCCGTTTATTGGAATCTTGGAGTTCTAAGGTGCGTTCTTGAACTTTCACTTCGAGCTCTTGGTTAAACTCCGCTAGCTTCTGGTTATTCTCAGCTAGGGCTTGGTTAGCGACTTCAAGCTCTTTATTGCGCTCCTCCAACTCAATCGTCAGGCGCTCTTTATCTCGGGTTAAACGATAAAACTCAGCCGCCTTTGCCACAATCAACTTAAGGTTTTCATTATCCCATGGCTTGCTGATGTAAGTGTGTATTCCGCCTGCATTGACCGCTCGAACCGTGGATTGAATGTCAGCATACCCAGTGAGCAATAAGCGCACCGTTTGTGGCTGCATCTCTCGTACTTTCGCCAAGAAGTCCGCGCCGTCCATTTCAGGCATTCGCATATCAGAAATGATGATATGAATAGGATTTTCCTGCAGATACTCCAACGCTTCTGCTCCGTTATCGAAGGTGACTACGTTGTAATCCATGCGCAATACTCGGTTAAGCGCTTTGAGGATATCGTTTTCATCATCCAGCAGCAGAACGTTTAACTTATCATCGTGCGTATTATCCATTTGCATAGCGCCCCCTTTCTTTCTTGAGGTATGTTAGGACATTCTGTGGCGAAATCGCGGGGCTGACTAAATACCCTTGCACCATATCGCATCCCATCTCTTTTAGAATTTGGTACTGTTGTTCTGAATCCACCCACTCAGCAATCACTTGCATCGACAAGGATTTAATGCTGGCAATCATGGCATTCACTATCACACCACTCGAATCCGAGCTCCCTAAACTCTGGATAAAACGGCCATCAATCTTGACGACATCAAACGGGATCTCACACAAGTACTCATAACCCGAGTAGCCAGTACCAAAATCATCTAAAGCACAGCGTATTCCTAATAATTTTAGCTTATAAATCTCATGTTTAGCGGCATCAAAATCGGCAATCAGATCATGCTCAGTAATCTCAACCGAAAGCCGAGGCAATGCGGCTTCGGCTTGTTGCTGCTCTGCAGTGTTGAGTAACAAGCGGTAGAAGCTGCCGTCGGTCAACATTGCCCCCGGAATATTGACCCCGATGGTGATGTTTTGCAGGCCATCTTGCTCATCCGTCAAGAAGGTCAAAATATCACGCACTATCACTTCGGTAAGTTCAGGGATCAGATGGTACTTTTCCAAGATCGGAAAAAATCGATCTGGCATCTCATGTGTGCCTTGTTCCATCCATCGTCTTGCTAAGGCTTCAAACGCAATAATCTCACCAGAAATAAGGTGTTTTTGTGGTTGATAAAACGCAACAAAACGGCCTTGCTGTAAATCACGATAAATATTCAGCAACTGTTGGATTTCAAGGCCGTCTTTGGTCTTTCCACACCAATAAACCGACGCCTCATCCAATAAAGGGATAGCGTGAGCAAAAGCCTTGTCGAACGACACAGCCACCTCTGACCAAGATTCAATATCGGTAATCCCACAGCGTGGCGTATGACTCAAACCACTTTCCGATCCTGCCTCAAAACTTACCAAGAGTTTAAATAACGTTTGATACCATGAGGTTGATTGGTGAACGACCCAAAACCAACGCTGGCCTTCTTGGTAAAGGTTATCGGTATCCGGTAATTGGCTAATAAGATGCTGAGTAATCACTGCCTGTTGCGGCTCATCAATCGAAGTCGCAACGTCAATGATCAACACCAGGTAGGGATGATCGGCCAGAGAATGCAGAAGAGATATTTGTTCTGTTTAGGGCTTGCAGGGTTTTCTAACCCCAGAGGTGGCATTAAATTCTTGCTCACGATCTAACTCACTAAAACAATGCATGATGGTTTGTAATAAATAGGCTCGATCCCACGGCTTTAATAAAAATTTGTAGAGATCGCCTTCATTTAATGCCCGCGATAATCCATCCATATCCGCCTGACCGGAGAGAATTAACGACATAATCTGCGGATAACGTCGATTAATCTCAATCACCAAATCCGCACCGTTCATACCGGGCATTCGATAGTCAGAAATCACCATCTGGATTGGGTGCTGCTGCAGGATCTCTAAGGCTTCTTGAGCACAGGTTGCGGTATACAAATGAGAAAAATAAGGGCGCAACTCTCGCTTCAACGCATTGAGTACCGCGGGTTCATCATCGACCAGTAAAATCTCGCGGTTTGCCTGCATCAAGCCCCTCCTTGTGCATGCACCGTTTGCGGCAAAATCACATAGACTCGGGTTCCAACCCCTTGCGTTGAACAGAGCTTAATTTTACCGTGATGTTCTTCGATGATTTCACGTGCGACCGATAACCCTAACCCTGCCCCATCCCCCACTTTTTTGGTGGTAAAAAATGGCTCAAACACTTTCTCCAGATGTTCAGCGCTGATCCCTTTACCATTGTCTTCAATCATCACCTGTACACGCGGAATACCTTCACCAGGCCAACGTACCTCACTGATTTCTATATGAACAATACCCTCATGAGTGGCAGAGACCGACTGCACCGCATTGATGATTAAATTGATAAACACTTGTTGGAGTTTGTTGTAACTCCCCCGAATGTAATAAGGTTTATCCGGTGATGGGTAAATAAACTGGGCGCGGAATTTTAAATCACCAATGATCAATGCCAAAGCGGAGCTCACCACGTCACGCATATCGATCTCAGCCAGATTTTCACTCGTATGCGCATACACATTGAGGCTTGAAACAATATTTTTGATCCGTGATAAGCCTTCTAAGCTCTCCATCAAAATCGCTTCACTGTCTGCAATCATTTCTTGTAATTGCGGGTCGTCTATCTGTTCAATCTGCGGATGTTGCTTGATTTTGGCGACATACTCATTGAGAAAACTGAAATTGCTCATCACAAAACCAAGCGGATTGTTGATTTCATGGGCGACACCGGCCGCTAATTTACCCAAAGATGCCAGCTTCTCTTCTTGCTGAACTTGATGCTTGTCGATCACTGATTTTCGAAACTGCAACATGGAGTAAAGCGCACTTTTGGTCACATCAAACAAGGCGTACAACTCATCACGCTGTTGATGGCTAAACCCATTTTCTGAAGGCTGCATCATCAATAAGAAATAGCGGTTTTCTGCGGTATGAAACTTCACCGCCAATGCACTGTGGCATTCAGGGAAATAATGGGCGTATTCTGCCAACCATACGGCATCATCCCGCACATTCGGCAAGCATCGCCACTCTTCATCTAACAAACCCGAGAATGTTCCATGGTTTTGCGCTACATCCGACCCGCCACTGGTTTGAATAACACGCCAACGTTCATCGGATTGATGTTCGAGCAACGCAATTTGGCACCCCGGTACAAGATCGTGGATAGTGGTCATTAAACTATCAAACTTTCGTTTGGGTTTTACATTGGAAAACAAAACTTTAAGGAAGGCTAACAACGCAAAAGGAATGTGGCTATCATTTCCTTGCGCCACCATGTTTACACATGAAGTTGGTTGTTTATCGACCATGCTCCACCCCATTTACGCCGCATTAGGATCGGTATGGTTTACCGCTTCCGGAGTCGGATTAATCGGTAGACGGATCACAAACTCACTCCCTTTACCCACTTCACTGGTCACACTGATGGTGCCATGGTGCTTATTGATAATGCCGTAGGAAACCGACAGGCCTAACCCTGTGCCCGATCCAACGGGTTTCGTGGTGAAAAAAGGTTCAAAAATTCGCTCACGGATCTCTTCAGGAATGCCGCACCCGGTGTCTTGAATGCGAATCTCCACAAACTCGGCATTGGCGGCCTGTAAAGTAATGGAAATCGTCCCATCACCATCAATCGCATGACTGGCATTGACAAGAATGTTCAACAATACCTGATTGATCTGCATTGGCTGACAAAACACATCAGGTACACTCGGCGCATAATGCTTTTCTACTGTGATGTTGTATTTAATCTCGTTATTGATGATTTTCAGTGTCGATTCGATACAGTTTTCTAAGTTGGTATATCCCCATTCCGAACGATCAACGTGCGAGAATTCTTTGAGGTTTTTGACGATCGACATCACTCGGGAGGAGCCTTCTAAAGACTCGGTGATCAACTCGGCTGTGTCCTCCAAAATAAAATCAACTTGTCCTTGTTTGAGGATGTTTTGGCACGCCTCAATCAATCCTGCATCCTGACCTTGATCGATGATTTGAATGATATTTTTCAACACTTTTTCTAGGCTGTTGAAATAGTCATTTAAGGTCTGCAAGTTGGAGGTAATGAAACCAACGGGGTTATTGATTTCATGGGCGATCCCCGCAGAAAGCTGACCTATCGACGCCATTTTTTCTGATTGAATCAATTGCCCTTGAGCGTCTTCGAGTTTTTTGATCAGTACCTTTTGCGACTGATGTTCCTCTTCCAGCTTCTGTGAAACGCGCTTTAATTCCAATTGCTGGCTCGCTTGAATCGTCACATCGTAAACACACAGACAAACGTGCTCTATCGAACCATCTTCACTATGGATGGGGACGACTTCGAGATCCTGATACATTTTTTCTTCATCGCCGGAAACCGGACGAGAGCTTTTAAATGGCAAAAGATGAGGCTTCTGCTCCCAGCTACTGAAACTCGAAGATTCAATCACCAAGGCGGTATCGATTTTGCGTTTTAGGTAGTCCGCAGATTCAGGAAACAGGTCAAGAATGTTCTTTCCTTGCATGGTTTCCCCATCAAAAATGACACGAGATTCAAAATACTCATTCACTTTGACGATCACATAATCGTTACGCACAATGCACAGCGCAAAAGAGAGCTGATCCAGCAGTTCAGAGAGCAACAAACGACTCTTTGCCATACTCGTCTCCTTACATCAACAGTTCATCGAGATGCGCAAATACCTTATCCAATTCTTTATCTGCAAAACAGATGATGGTTTTCGCCGAAAAAGAGGCTTTCTCAACCAAAAAGTTGATTTCCATAATCAGTGACAACCGCCATTGCAAAATAGGCAAAGGCTGATGATTCGGGTCAAAAAGCACAGGAGGCTGAATTTTGGTTTTCAGCTCAATTTGTTGGCAGAGCCCTTTCAAACTCGCGCCCGAAAGAATGTTGGAAATATCCAAAATACTCTCTTCAATGCTCACTAAGCCGTTCATCATCTCTTTGGAATGGTTCAAATTATTGACCACTTGCTCGCAACCACGACGGCTCATTAAGGTGATCAGTTCACCATCCATCCCGCCATAAAAGGATTGCCTAGTGTAATAATAATCGGTGGCATAGGATTGTAGGGCTTGCATATCCTCTTCGGTCGCCACTCGGATATTGGGAACGGAAATGGTGACATGCAAATTGAGCAAGGTAGCCAACTTACTGGCCGCTCTACCCATTGAGATGTTCATAAATTCCTGCAATGCATCTTTATGATCTGCGGAAAGTACTATGCTCATAGCAACCCTGCCTCATGAAGTGTCTGCTCCAGTTGTGCTGGATCAAGCGGTTTTTGCAAAAAATTCAACGCACCCAATTCCCGGACTCGTTGTTGAACCAAAGGTTGAATATCTGCACTGATCACAATGACTAAGCATTTCGCATCAATATGATGAAAATGTTCCAGCACTTGACATCCCATCCATTTCGGGCATAGTCAGATCCAGAAACATCACATCCGCGAGACCATTGTTATAATGCTCGACCGCTTCTTTGCCATTTTGAGCTTCGGTAATTTCCACATCCCAGTGAGGTGGAATAGCCCGAATAACCGACTTTCGAGACATCTTTGAATCATCTGCTACCGTTAGCCGAATCGCCATACATTCACTCCCTTAACAATGCAGTATTTCACTGACTAATCTGGAAAAAACTGCTCTTCCAGTTCCTTGAGCGCACCCTGTATTGATTCAGGTGTCTTCTGCACAAGCTGTCGGTAATCATTGATTTGCCGACAATTTTCAATTTGATTAGCCAAACATGAAAGACTACCAAGCTGTTCTAAATGTTCGCCGCTAAACGTCGTCAATCTTTGGTTGAGAATGATATCCCCTATACCAATATCGTAGCCCCACATAATCAGTATGTATGCCGATATCACATCGCAATCTGCATAACCGGGTTGTAGTTGGTAGAAGTCCACAAACTCTTTTTTACTCGCACCATCTTCTAATAAAAGGATTTTTCCGATCGATGTCAGTAGATTTGCCACAAAAATTCGGTCTTGATCTTGGCGCGAATAACCCAACATTTTGACTAATGCTCTGGCAATCGAACTCGATTTAAACGCACAGTCTGCCACCCATTGATGATCTGCCATGCAATTCGGATTACTCGGGTGAATCGCCAGCAGCGATATGGCAATGGACTCCACCAACACCGCCCCTAACCTTGCAACCGCTTCATGCAAAGAATCGGTATTACGACGAAAACCAAAATAGGAGGAATTAGCAATTTGGATGATTTTGGCGGTCAGTACCGGTTCATGCACGATAGTCTCGGCTATCTCATCCATGCTGCAATTGGGCGAAGAGATCACTTGTTGCAGCTTACGCACTGAATTGGGCAAAATCGGGATCTCTTCCAATGCGCCTAAGCGCCTCCGGCATTCATTATTGAACGGCATTTGATAAAGCCGTTCCATGCATAGAAACAGGTGTTCAAAATCTTCATGGGTGAAAGGTTTCGGTAGGACAAATTGCGCGTAAGTATGGGCTTTTTTCGGTAATTCTTGAGTGGTATCCCCCGTCAGTAGCACCCGCAAAGTTTGCGGGCTACGCGAACGCACTTCGGTCAGTAAGGTTTCACCATTTTTACCCGGCATCAGTAGATCGGAAATCACCACACTCGGAGGATCGTCGGTATTCACCACCCATTGTGTGGCATCTTCCACTAACACGACCTCCCAACTCGGCCGCATGCGTCGGATCATCCGTCCAAGCGCTTTAAGCATAAAATCATCGTCATCGACACAGACGACTTTCATGATCTCTGTTGTCATCGACTGCTCACTTTTTGCTGTTCTACATATATCGCAATCTGCCCTAACACATCACGACTGCATTGGCATAATTCAGCGATCTTTTTGGCATAGCTAGCATGCCATAATGGGTCTGCCGCGGTTTTCATTTCTAGCTGAAAACAGAGTTCCGATAAGGTGTCACACCCAATAAATCGTGCGGAAGATTTCATACTGTGCACCAAACGATGCAGATCACTCACCGATTGTGTGGCACTGATTTCCACCAATTTCGGTAACTGTACCTGCATCGTTTCTTGATAGCTGATGAGCATAGATTCTACGAGTTCGCTTCCCACCATTTTGGCGATCGTAGCAGTGTTGAATGCGGCGCTCGGATCCATATTTTCGTATTCCAGTGTCAGGGTTGCGATATAAACCAATATCTTAACCACAGTGTAGTTCATTATTAGCCATATGAACGGCCTTGAAGCACAGTTTTAGTTTTAAAGTTAACAATAAACCTCATACTCAAGGTCTGCTGGATTGCGCATAATCTTGAGTAGGGATCTGCGTCAAGGTTTGCTAGAATGCCGCGTTTCAAAACACCGGAAGCCATATTTTTGGTGAATGGTTGATGCGATTAAGTTATGCCGAACCACGGAGATTTTTTGTTGAATACCCAACAGCTTTCAGCGATGACACCTGCTGATATTGAATGCGCAGCGCAGTTACTTAAGCAAGGCCAACTGGTTGCGATACCGACCGAAACCGTCTATGGACTGGCGGCTGATGCCACCCAGCCGGAGGCGGTGAAGCAAATATTTAGCGCCAAAGGTCGCCCAGCCAATCATCCGTTAATCGTCCATTTAGGTTCGGCAGAACAACTTTCAGAGTGGGCTACCGATATTGCTGATGAAGCCTATCAATTAGCGCAAGCATTCTGGCCAGGTCCATTGACGATGCTGCTGCCTAAAGCGGAGCATGTTTCTCCTGTGGTTACTGGGGGCTTAGACACCATTGGTATTCGAGTGCCGGCTCACCCAGTGTTATTGGAGATTTTAAAAGCCCATCGGCTCGCCGTGGCGGCACCCTCTGCAAACCCGTATAAAAAACTCAGCCCAACGTCAGCCCAGCAAGTGCTTGATGGTTTGAATGGTAAACTCGCCGCAGTCTTGGATGGCGGTGAATGCCAACACGGTTTGGAATCCACGATTGTGGATTTAACCTGTAAACCGTTTCGCGTGCTTCGTGCCGGCCCCATCACGGCGAGTGAATTGAGTGCGGTGCTAGGTCAAGAAGTATTGCAACCGCAAGTTCATCACGTTGCGGTGCCGGGAAATGTCGACAGCCATTACCAACCCAAAACCCGTCTGCGCGTGATTGACGCCATTGACAATGAACTGGTGACGGCGGGCAATATCAAAATCGCTCTATTGCACCTGTCTGAATTGCAAGCCAGTGAGCAGCGTTTACTTAAGCCGATGCCGCAGGATGCCAAAGCCTACGGACAAGCGTTATATCGTTCTCTGGCTGAAGTGGATAAATGGGGCGTAGATGAAATTTGGTTAGAGCGCCCACCGCAAGGTGAAACTTGGCTTGCGGTGCATGATCGGCTACGTCGCGCGGCCAGCTAAGCCAATGCCAACGCCGGGTACAGAGAAAAATTGTGACAATTTTTGTGAGCTCACGCAGCAAACTGGACAACCAAACTGAGATGTCAGCAGATATCGGCTTGGTTTTGTTGAGGTGCATCCCCATTGATGTTCACAAAGCTGGTGAAAAAAACGTGCTTTTCAGTCGTCCTTTCAATAAAGATTGATGCACCGCAATGCGCCAACTCGGCAGCCAGATTAATTAATAGCTTCAGTTTTGAAGCGCCACCGATAGGATTTGTAAGATGTCTGATGTTTCTACCACCGTCGATTTTGCCACCCAAACCGTACAGCCTGTAGTTGAGTCAAGTGGCTCAATTTGGGGTTATGTCGTCGGCGGGATCGTCATCGTGATTGCTGCAGGTTATTTTGGTTTTAGAAAAATCAACAAACCTGCGTTTATGATCAAGCAACTGCGTAAACGCAACCAAAAAGAGATGAAAAAGCACGGCGTGGAAAGCGCGGAAGCTATGGGCGATCTCGACCTCGTGCTGGATGCTGTTGAAGCTTACGCCACTGAGAAAAAAATGAAAGGCACCCAAATGGTGAAATTGCTTGCGCCACTCAATGATGCCAACAAAATACAAAACGGCGAGCGACTTCTATCATGCGATGTCTTACATCGCGAAAAGCATTGATAACCAAGCGTTAGCCAAAAATCTGCTCAACAAATCTAAGCAAGTAAAATCCAGCTCTGCTTTGATGGCGGGTTTGCTAAAACGTGCGGGCATTTAATCTCGACAATCCATACTTCAAGAGCCACCTAAGGTGGCTCTTTTTATTTTTACGGCTTATCCGTTAGCGTTTGTAAGTATTGATATGGCGTGATCCGGTACTGCTGTTTAAAGCGCGCAGAAAACCGTGTCAAAGACTGGTAGCCGCACGCGACGGCAACTTCCATCAACGGGCGTAACTCCTGCAACAAGGCTAGCGCATAGTTCATCCGCACTTCACTCAGCACTTCTCGAAAGCCTGTACCTTCCGCAGCCAAATGGCGAGCCATTGTCGCGCGGCTCATCGCAAAGTGGGTGGCTACCGTTTCGATACTGTGTTCATCGCCAGGATTGACACTTAAGTAGCGCGCTAGGCGCTCACGCATCAACGCATTTTCGCTAGGAAAGAGCAGGTGCAGCGCTTTGGCATCACGCAATTGGGCATAAAAACCCAGCACAAATTGTCGCTGTGTTTCTTCACTGAGTGATTTTTGGCTCATCTCGTAAAGCAGCTCGAAACAATAGGCCAGTGCCGTAGTCACTTTGATTCTCGGCTCTGGATCCGACTCCAACTGGCTTGATTGTGCAATCCACTCTGCAGGTGGGGCTTCGTGCAAGGTTAATGTCCGTGAATAGAACTGTGCCTGCTGCGGTACATTCACAAAAGTGAGGTACTGATTGGCTGGTAACATCAGCCAATCAGAGGCATGGAAATTGAGCGTCGTGTCATGCCACCAGAGCTGTTTATGCCCATGCGTTACCCAAATAATCGTGGGGGCATAGATCAAGACATTATGCAGAGGCTGTTTACGTAAACCTTTAAACTGCCCCGTCTGGACGATGACCTTACTCATTGCAATTCCTATTATTCGCTCACATACGTCGCGGTGAGAGTCGCTTGCCCCAATGCATTGGCGCGCAACATAAAACCAACCAGAGCATTAGACGCTCCTTGTGGGAGCTCCATCTTCTCGAAAGGCAGAGCCCATACCGTAAATTGATAACGGTGCATACCGTGGCCTTGTGGAGGGCACGCACCACCAAAGCCGCTGAATCCGTAATCGTTGTTCAGCTCACGAATACCTTTAAGTTGCTTGGCCGCACCACGAGCCACATTATGTTGATCCGCCGCGATATCCACTGCTACCCAGTGCCACCAGCCACTGCCCGTCGGTGCATCAGGATCATAAGCCGTAATTGCAAAGCTCTTTGTGCCTTTCGGTGCATTGTTCCAGCTCAGTTGTGGGGACAGATTATCACCGCTACAACCAAAACCATTGAAGGCAAATTGGTTCGCCATGCGTGAACCTTCTTGAATGTCTTGGCTCGTGATACTCATCATTGGGTTGCTGAGAGCGGGCAGGCTGACCGCTGCAGCAGCGAGTACAGGTAAAAGATGACGTGCTTTCATTGAGATTCTCCTCGTTAAGTTGACGTGAGTAATTTACCGCTTCCCCGCCCATTAGAGACAACAAAAAACTCAATATCAACCTAATAATAGCCATTTTTGAGTTTTACGGTTATTTCATTTGTGTTCATCTATAGGAAAATGACCATCATAGGTTGGATGAATAACAGGTTTAACCAGTGCGAAAGCCTAGCGATGTAACTTGTCGCTACTTGCTGAGCACGTCATTATCCCGACCTTATATCTTGCCGGTTTGATGTGGCGAATCGGAACATCACGGTTTTCGTTGACGTGTCACTCTGTGACGAACTCGGCCATTCTTCCCCTGTTCAACAGTTCAACGGTTCAACGCCACTTTTATTCTCAAGGTATATGAAACCAAACTTCGGAAACGGTCTCTATTACTGCCTATTCCGAGGAATATAAAAGGATATCAAAATGTTATTGTCTCTTTCTGCTTTCGTTTGGCTGCCGTTGGCGCTTGCTGTCATGGCTGGATTTACCCTTTATCGTCACATCACATGGGGACTGTTGAGCCTCACTTTTACTGAGTTGCTTTTGCAACAGGGCATTTATCGCTGCTCGGCGGCGTAAGTGCTGGCTTGGGTTTTGTGTTGGCGTATTTTGCGGTTAATAGTTCGGCGCATTGGCGTACCGCAGCTTGGGTTGCTTTGCTGCTCTGGTGTTTAGCCCTATTTCTGCATTGGCTACCCGGGTTTTCTAACCTCAAAGTGCTGGATAAGGTCATCGCCGGTCCACACAGTACACCATTTAGCCTATATCTCAATCTGGATAAACCGTTGGTCTTTTTTGCACTATTGCTCGCCTTTCCTCGCTTACTGGGTAAGACGCAAACCGCAAAGTGGGGAGCCACCCTCGCAACACTCCTGCCCTTATTTGCCTTATTGCCTGTTGCGGTGTGGCTAGGGGCTTTAGCTTATGAATGGTCGTTACCAGAATGGTGGTGGATTTTTGCTATCAATAACCTGCTGTTTACGTGTGTGGCGGAAGAAGCGCTGTTTCGTGGTTTGATTCAGCAGAAAGCACAGCAGCAGTTCGGCACCATTGCGGGACTTTTGATCGCCAGTGCACTGTTTGGTATGGCTCATTTTGCAGGAGGCCCATTACTGATGATCTTCGCCGCCCTTGCGGGACTTGGCTATGGCTTGGTGTTCCATTTTACGGGGCGTCTTTGGGCCAGTGTTGGCGTGCATTTCTTATTTAATTTTGCCCACTTGTTGTTTTTCACTTATCCCATGCTGGCGCGTTAACCGCCCTTTTCCCTTTTCCAAACCCTTTTTCCATTTTCCAAACATAGAAAAGCCCAGCCAAATGGCTGGGCTTATATTTAATGAGCGGTAGTTAACTTAGATTTTGCACACCGCTTTCCATGATGCATCAGCGCTCGATGGTGTACTGTTCGTCCACCAGTTCGCTTGCCATACTGAACCGTTGTGGATCAGTTGGTCACCGCCTGCCGCGTGGTCACCACGTGGGAACTCTGGGTACACTTTCAATCCATTCGGGTTGATGCCCGCATCGGCACAAGATTGACCCGCGCCACCTTCGTTACCATTACCGCCTTCAGCTGCACCTTCAAACGCTGGTAGAGTTGGGAAGTCTTTCTTCAGACCAACTGTTTCGTTACCCACGATAAAGCGTACGCCGTTAGCCACGCCAGAGACTGGGGTGTAGTACACCATATCGACACTGTACTCACCACCCGCAGGGATCGTTTCAGTTGAGCGCAGAGTGACTGAGAGTTTGTGGAACAGCTTCTTCTCACCGTTAACTGAGAAGTTAGTGCCAGTATGACCACTTTCAATCACGTTCAGGCCAGCACCGCTCCAATCTTTCACGATGTCGCCAGTTGACGTTGGCATTAGGAACTCAATCGTAGAACCACCAGGGATCGCAACGTCTGAGTGGTTGGTAAACACCAATTTCGGGTTGATTGGGTAGTTTTGATCACCCTCTGGCCATTCCGTCGTCGATACCGTGACATCAATCACCGAGTCTGGTTGTGGCAGATCGTTGTGATGAATATCCATCGGCTCAGCCGCCGCAAACACTTCATGGGCATAAGAGGTCATGTCAGAACCGATCACGTATTCACGTTTCACCGCGTCATACGAGTAGTCACCCGCCATTTCCCAGATCATCATGCCGCCCAGACCGTTATCAACGATGTAGTCCAGTTTTGGCTTCAGTGAGTCTTTATCTTCAATGCTCAGGAACACTTTTTTGGTGTCGTTCCACAGCCATGCGGTTTGCAGCTCTTGGCTCCACACACGCTCGTATTTACCTTCAATCAGGTGTTTCGGGTTGTTTGGATCCATACCCCAAGCAGGGCCGTAACTTGGCATGCCCTCAATGCCCAGCTTTTCAGCGTGCATCAGGTTCATCGCATGCCACATTGGCACTACACCCGCTTTGATTTCTTTACCGTTAGCATCCACATCGTGCCAGATGTTATCGGTACCTTCTGCACCCCAACCACATACGGTAGTGCCTTCTGGGCATGAAGATTGGTTTGGTTCAACCGCGCGACCCCATAGACCTTTATCGCCGCCGCTGACACCTTGCCAGCCACGGGTGTAGTAAGGAATACCCATGTTGATTTGGCTTGGTTTAAATGCGCCACGGAAGAAGTGGTGCGTCCACGCTTGGTTGAGGTAGCCAATGCCTTGGTACTCTTTCGTGCTGTATACACCCCAGCGGTCTAGCTCAACGTCTTTGCCGTCATCAAACAGTGCCGCTTGTGGGCCGACAAATTCGTTCCATGTACCGTGCAAGTCGTAAGACATGATGTTCACGTAATCCAGTACATCTTGCATTGCAAAATCTTGCATGCCACGCAGCAAGTAGCCAGAAGACGGTGACGCGATTGTCAGCATGTAACGACGGCCATCTTCTTCGCCCGCTTTATCCAGCTCTTTGCGCAGTTCGGTCATCATCACCATGTAGTTATCCCACAACTGGCCACGACACTTGTTCGATTGTTCGAAGTCAATCGGGTTACCGGAATCTTTCATTGAAGATGGGTATTCGTAATCGATATCCACACCGTCAAAGTCGTATTTACGGATGAAATCTACCGCCGATTTGTTGAACGCTTTAATGCCTTCCATGTTCACTGAACAAGAAGCCAGATCAGTGGTCATTGGATAGAAACCACCCGTTTCCGCCCAACCACCAACAGAAATCAGCGTTTTCACATCGGGGTACTGTTTCTTAAACTTGCTTAGCAGGTTGAAATGGCCTTGGTATGGCAGTGAAGGATCCATCTCTGCACCCGGTACATTTTCCCACGTCATTTTGGTCGCGGAATCATCCACTTGCATGCTGAAGTCAGACTTGTTGATGCTGGCGAACGCGTAGTTAATGTGGGTCAGTTTTTCCCAAGGCAGATCACCGGCGAGGTACGCTGGCAGACCATTTTTACCGGTACGCCATGAGGTGTAATAACCGATGATACGGCGCGGGTGATCGTCACCCATACACTCGGTGCCATCTTCACGATAGATCTGTTTAATATCACAGCTTAGGTTGCCCGTGCCCATTTCTTTGGCGTTCACGGTCACCATTGGTGTTTGTGTTTGGTGTCCTGCCGCATCGTAAGCGATCGCTTCGATGGTGTATTGACCCAAAGCCACCGGAGTCCAAGCCATTTGATATGGGGCTTGCGTGACACGGCCAATCGAGTTGCCGTTCACCAAAAACTCAACTGCGGTGAGATCTTTATTTTCATCAGAAGCATTCGCAGCCAGTGTGGTGGCTTTGCCCAAGAATACGGTTTGTCCGTTACGTGGATTGGTTAGCTCAATCACAGGTGCAACAGGAACTTCTGGCTCAACGGGTGGATCAATTTCTTCGGCTTTGACGGTAATACGTACGGCTTGCTCTTTTAGCAAACCAGAAGCATCTTCCACGATAGCTTTGATTGAGTGAGCACCCTCACCAGCCGCAATCCAGTTCGCTTGGAATGGCGCTTGCTCAAGCAACGCAATTTGCTCACCATCCACCAAGAATGTGACGGTTTTTACGGTCGTGTTGGTTGCGGTAACGTTAGCCAGAATCGCAACAGTTTGGCCTTCAATGAACTCTGCACCTTGAACGGGTGACGCCAGCTCCAGAGAAATTTCTGGCTGACCCGGTTCGATGTCGCCATCCGTTTCCAGTGCGATCGTGCTTTGTAGCAGGCTCAGGTCAAGCACACCACTTACGCCCAAGGTAAGATCAATGCTTGTGCCTGGCAGCAGTTGCGTTTTTACCCAGCTACCTTGATCAAAGCTTAGCGTTAAGCGGTTGCTAAACACAGAACCTTGCGCATTGCTGCTAAAGCTCATGCTCGGGTAAGAGATGCCTTGTGCTGACCAAGAAGGCGTTGAAACGGAAAGGTTGGTGTCGAACACAATACGAGCATCACGCAACTCAACTGGCTGACTGCCATTGTTGGTCAACGTTACTTTGTAGGTATTCCACCATTGGCTTTCCGTACCAACAACAGATGCTTCACTATTGATTGCCGCCTGCGCTGCCGGCATCGCCATTCCCACTGCTAATGCAAGAACGGTTGGCATTAAGGTTAATGCTGATCTTTTCATTATTTCGAGACTTATTTTATTGAACAAATTTTATGTCTCATTATAGAAAGGAAACTGTTTCATTCTGATTTCTTCGGATGTAAGCAAATGTAAATATCCTTATAAAAATTTAAACGCCATTAAAAAACATTGAAATCAATCAATAATTAAATCTAAAAAACACATCTGAGATCACGGTTCAATAAAAATAATTTCATTACCACTCAATTCATACTTAATGCCAATAAAAACAACCGAAAACCATAACCACTTGCGATAAATAACATTTAAAATCAGGATAGTAGGTAGAGAAAAACCATATAAAACGAAACATTTCATTACATTTAAGCTCAGAAAGCACACAGGAAAGCGCTCTTTATTTCCTCGAAATTAAATTTAAATAAAAAATAGCTTATTATGCTCATACACATCACATATTAATAACAATGAAATAATTTACACAGCAAGATAATAATGTAAGAAAATTCTCACGAGATTAATTTTTTAAACTTCATAAAATAATATCCGCGCACGTAATTAACGAACCAGAAAATATCTTGTTGTGAGTGTAGTAAATGAAAAAATAAACCCTATAAAAAAGGCACTGTTTCCAGTGCCTGACTAATACTCAATGAGGGGGAAGTATTAGCAAATTTAACCGATTTTTATAGCTTGCCTTCGCTACCACACAGACGGATTTTATCCATCACAACTCGTTTCATCGCCGCTTTGCCGGGCGTGATGTATTTGCGTGGATCATTCGCATCGGGGTGCTCTGCAAAATGGCCTTTTACCGCATCCGCAAAAGCGATTTTCAGCTCCGTCGCGACATTGACTTTGCACACACCGAGCCCAATACAGCGGCGTACCATCTCATCCGGCACCCCAGAAGCACCATGCAGCACTAAAGGAATATCCACTACGGCGCGAATTTTTTCTAAGCGGGCAAAATCGAGTCTCGGCTCCGCTTTATACATCCCGTGCGCCGTCCCGATCGCCACCGCTAACGAATCAATCCCCGTGCGGCGTACAAATTCAGCGGCAGAGGCTGGGTCAGTCAGCAAGGCATCGGCACTATCCACAATCAGATCGTCTTCTTGCCCACCCAAACGCCCCAATTCCGCTTCAACACTGGCATCAAACCGATGGCAGAGCTGCACAACAGAGCGCACGATCTCGATGTTTTGCTCAAAGGCATAATGCGAACCATCAATCATCACTGAACGGATGCCGTGTTCGACTTTGTTACGGATATCTTGCAGATCTTCATGGTGATCCAGATGCAGCACGAGCGGAATCGAGTGTTTGTGCGCCGCTTCTTTGCAGATGCTGATCAAATAGTCGGTACCTGCGTAATCGTAGGTTCCGGGCGTACCAGCCAAAATGACGGGGGAGCCCATTTCGGAAGCGGTTTCCACCACCACTTGTACGGTTTCGAGGTTATGAATATTGAATGCGGGAACCGCATAACCACCCAGTTGAGCGCGTTTTAACATTTCACGAGAAGAAATTAGATACATAAAACCTCCTGACGATGGGAAACCACGGCGTCAAATACCAGACGACCTTTCACCCACGTTTTTTCAATTGAGAAATCGGAACTGATGGCGACCATAGAGGCGTATTTGCCCACTTCTAAGGTGCCGAGTTGATGTTGAATGCCTAACGATGTGGCTGGAGTGAGTGACGCCATCAGCCACGCTTGCTCAACCGGCAGATTGAGCCAACGTTGAATATTCTTTACCCCGTCAAGCAGGGTTAAGGTGCTGCCCGCCAATCCACCGGACTGAGTGGTGACAACGCCTTGTTGCATTTCAACTTGGTATTCGCCTAAGGTGTATTGCCCATCGGGCATACCAGTCGCGCACATCGCATCGGTGATGAGTGTCATGCGTGAGCCGCAGCAGCGGTGCGCTACCTCAATTGCCGCAGGATGTACATGGTGACCATCAGCAATCATCTCCACATAACATTCCGGATGTAACAGCCCTGCCCCAACCACGCCGGGATCACGATGATGCAGCCCACGCATACCGTTGTAGCAATGCACTATGCCTTTTGCGCCCGCGTCTAGGGCGAGTTGTACCTGCTCGTAACTGGCATCGCTATGGCCGAGCATGACTTTAACGCCGTGCGCATCGAGATAACGAATGGCTTCAAGCGCGCCAGATTTCTCTGGAGCTAACGCCACTTTGAGCAGTTGGTTATCGCTGTACGAGATCCAGTCATCCAGCTCTTCGAGAGCCAATTCACGAAACCATTGCGTTGGGTGCGCGCCTTTATTCTTTTCGGTGAAATAAGGCCCTTCCAAATACGCCCCTAGAATTTCCGCACCTGCCACGCCCTCTTGTTTACTTTTCGCCACTTGAGTTAAGGCGGCGCGAATTTTGGCCACCGGCGCGGTGACTGTAGTAGCGACAAACGCTGTTACACCTAAACTGGCAAAATAAAGTGACAGGGTATTGAGGCTTTCGTGCGTCGCATCCATCACATCGCACCCTCTACTGCCATGCACATGGCTATCAAGCAGGCCAGGCAGCAGATCGACTTGGCCTAAATTCACTGCACCACCATGGCGCTGTGCATCATAGGCTTCGATGGCCGTGATCACTCCGGTGTCATCGACCGTGACCACCGCATCGGGTTGCCACTTATCACCATGCAGAACACGCTGACCACGAAAACGTTGCAGGTTAGATACCATCTTCTTCCACCATTGTGTTGCTCGCTGTCTTTTCTGCCATTTCTGTCGCTAAACAGGTAATGCCTCGGTGCCCGCACTCCAACGCCAGATTACGAAACTCCACCAACGACAGTTCATCTCGCTCAAGCAACATTTCTGCTGCCATCTGCATGTTGGTTCCGGTTACCACTTCAATATCAGCACGCTCTTGGCTAAGCAGCGAAGCGGTGCGAAACGGTGTACCCCCGAGTAAATCGGTGAGAAACACAATGCCATCTCCCGTATCGATTTCGTCCATGGCTTGACGCATGGCGACATCCAGTTGTGGTGTGGTCATCTGCTCAGGAAAATCGATGAAGCGAAACTGTGGCTGCTCACCAATCACCTGATGTACTGCCTGCGCCAATCCGGAAGCAAATGCTCCGTGACCAGATAAAATTACCGCTAGCATATTGGTCTCCTTGATGGGGGTTGGCGTACCAACCCCGTGATTACGGCTATATCTCGTTAGGTTAGAGGAAGCCCATAAAACGTCCGGCTACCCCTAATGTCACCGTGATCGCGATAAGTTTCAGAGGGCTCCAGCCTCGTTTCACCAAGGCATACATGGCTAGGGTGTAAACCAGTGGTAGGAAAGCAGGCATCAATTTATCAATCACATCGGCTTGCAGTTTCACTACCGCATCCCCCGCTGTAATTTCTGCCGTGGTGGAGAGGCGAACATACGTCGCGACCAAAGCACCAATCACCGTCATCCCCACCACGGAAGCGGCATGGCCGACTTTCTTGGTGTTGGCTTTGATCATTGGAATTGCGGCCACCCCCATGCGGTAGGCGTAGTGCGCCAACCCAAAACGCAGACCAAAGTGCACCACGTTAAACAGCACGAAGAAGAACACCGCCCCCATGATGGAGCCTTGCAGCGCAAGGTCAGCACCAATACCGCCACAAATCGGCAGCAGTGTGAGCCAGAACATGGCATCGCCAATCCCGCCCATCGGTGCACCTACCGCAATTTTGGTACTTTGAATACTGTTGATGTTCTGCTTGGAACGCTCCATCGCCAGAACAATGCCCATCACAAAGGTGACCAAGAATGGGTGGGTGTTGAAGAAGCCCATATGCCCTTGCATCGCCTTGGAAAGATCCGCTTTGTTGGTGTGGATTTTTTTCAGCGCAGGCAGTAACCCATAGAGCCAGCCAGAAGCCTGCATACGTTCAAAGTTGAATGAGGCTTGCAATAAAAGTGAGCGCCACGCCATGGTGTTGATGTCGGCTTTGGTTAGCTCCGCGCCAATCGCTTTATTCTCATACTCATCCGCCGCCACACCGGGAGCCGGTCTAACATCTGGATTCACATTGCCCATGTCCATTGATTTGATTGCATTAGATTCCATCTTCAAGATCCTCAGTTTTCGCAGCCACTGCCGTCGGTTCGGATTTGCGCATAAAGTCGATAATCGCCATCGCTGTCGCAGCAGAGGCAATCGCCAAAATCGGCAGTTGTAGCCATGCAGCGGCGACAAAGCCCAAAATGAAATACGGGATGTAAGCGTTTTTCATCATGATCTTCATCAGTACCGCGAAACCAATCGCAGGCATGATGCCGCCCGCAACGCCTAAGCCATCAATCAGCTCTTTCGGCAGGGTGGAAACCATGGTTCCCGCATGTTCAGCGCCAAGGTAAATTGGTAAGAAAGCACAGAGGAAATAGAACGTGCCGAGCACCGCCAACGCAAAATAGTTGACGCGTTCAATGCCATCGGTATCGGCGTTTTGAGCGTACTCATCGCACTTCGACATCACCGCAGACATGGCAGAGAACAGCAAGGTAATGCCCATTTGAACCGCAACCGCAAATGGTACGGCAACCCCAACCGCCACATTGGGCTCAACCCCCGTGGTGATCGCGAATGTCGTGCCGACGATAGTGCCGATGATAACGTTAGGTGGCTGTGCACCCGCCAACGGGGCTAAGCCCATCCAGATCAGTTCTAAGGTACCGCCGACCAAAATACCGGTTTGCAGATCGCCTAAGATCAGACCCACGATTGGCCCGAGTACGACAGGCCGGTGGAAGTGTGTAAGGCCATTGAACAGGTCAAGACCAGCCAGAAAGGCCAGTATGCCCAACATCAACGCCTGAAAGAGTCCTATTTCCATGATAGATGTCCTTTTATCAGAGTAGTGTAAAGAGATCGGTTGCACTTTCTGTTGGAACGCCTTGAATCGTGCAGCGAACCCCGAGTGCTTTAAGTTGTTGAAAATCCGCCACGTCTTCGGCATCAACCGAAACCGTTTTAGAAATCTGCTTTTTGCCGTCGGCGTAATGCATGTTGCCAACGTTAATGGCTTGAATGGGTACGCCCCCTTCAACTAGACGGCGAAAATCGCGCGGAGTGCGGCACACCAAAAGGATGCGCTGACGGTCCGAGGCTTTGTGAATGGTGTCGATGGTCTTTTGCACCGTCCAAAAACGGATGGCGATCCCATCGGCCAGTACCATTTCCATCAGGTTTTGCTGAATCGTGTCTTCCGCCACTTCATCATTGGCGACCACCACGATATTGGCATCGGCAAAGCCCACCCACTGCACACCCACTTGGCCGTGCACTAAACGTTCATCAATTCGACTGAGTACAATATTCGGCATGATCATTTCCTTATTGATTCAAAACAGGTTGCTGTGGGTAGGGATAAATCGTGACACCTTGCACGACACGGTTAACTTCGCCGGTTGGGCATGGGTTATCAGGCCCAAAACCAAGCTGGAGCGATTTTTCAAACGCCAACATTTGGCAAAACAGGATGTAAGGGAAACAGAGCCAACGATCGCCAAGACCTAAGTGTCCGAGTTCAAAGACGTCATCTTCGTTGAGTGGGGTTTCGGTCAAAGCGATATGGCGCAGCGCTTGGTTATCGCGGCGAATTTCGCGCAGTAAATCCAGATCGTATTGGCGGGTGTAGTCATCACTCGACAGTAGTTGAATGACCAGCGCCTTGTGATTGATGGCAAATTTAGGCCCGTGACGAAAACCGAAGTGAGGAAATCAAAAGGCCGTCATCACTTTGCCGGCGCTCAGTTCTAACGATTTGAGTGACGCCTCGCGTGCCAATCCAGCAAAGCCACCACTGCCAAGCACAATCAGGCGTTCATAAGGCAGTGCCGCCAACTGTTTAATCGCTTCAGGCCACTGCACGAGTTTGCTTTCGCACAATTCCGCCGTGGCTTGAATCGCGTTTTGAGCAGATTTCCCCAGCAGTGTCAGTGTCGCCATCAACATGCAGCTAAAGCTGGAAGTCATGGCAAAACTTTTGTCATTTGATCCTTCTGGCATCAGCACACATAAGGCACGCTTGGCTTGCTGAGCGTAACGCGATAACGCCCCTTCACTGTTGCAGGTTAAAAACAGGTGATAGCACTCTTTGACCCGTTGATCCGCCAAGGCCACCGCGGCTACACTCTCTGGGCTATTGCCGGAGCGTGCGTAGGAAATCAGCAAGGTCGGACGATCCGCATCCAGATACAGCTCAGGGTTAGAAACCAAATCCGTTGTCGGGATTGATTCCATTTGAAAATTCAATTCAGGTTGTAAAAACGGCACGGCCGCATCGCCGACAAAGGCTGAAGTGCCAGCACCGGTCAAAATAATGCGCAAATCATCACGCTTTAATAGCGGAGCCAGAAAAGCCTCAATGCTTGCCGCCTGTTGCTGCAAATTCTCGGCTAAAGCGCGCCACAATACGGGCTGATGAGAAATCTCTTTTGCCGTATGGGTCGCGTTATGCTCGGCAAGCCAAGTGGATGAATAACCTAAAAAAGTTGTCATTAAATCGTCTCCTTACAAACAGCCGCATTGCGGTAACAGGCCTCGGAATAGAGCTGAGTGACTTCCATAATTTTGTGAACGATGATCTCAGCGGGATGATTAGCGATGTGCTGCTGCGCAATCGCCCGAGCCTGATTTGGCAGGTATTGGCTTAACAAAGTGGTCGGTAATGGTTTTTCAATCAGATGCTCAAACAGTGCTTGCTGCGCCGTTTGCACTTCGGGGTGCGTCCAGTAGTAACGAATGCGGTCACTCAGGCTGTAGTTACAATCCAGAAATTGCTGGTGTCCTTTGCTTTGATAGTGGGAGCGCCAATAATTCGGCTGCTCATGCATCACTTGCTCAATGGTGTCACGCAGGTGGGAGGCTTGATGTACGTCCAATCCACTCTTTTTTCTAGCGGCATCTAAGGCAAACAACGCTTCACGTACCGCGAAAGTCAGCGCGGGACCGACTTTCAAAATCGCGAAGTGATCGCGGATCAGTTCATGGTATGCCTGCGGGTTTTGGTAATCGGTCGAGTGCGCTTCAAATACCAGATGCGGCTGGCTTTCAATCATCTTGCTCAGCGCGTGGGCTTGAGCACTTTGGTAGTGATGCACTTGGTGGTGGTCAAATTCCACGCCTGGCTGTACCACTAAACCAATGACCCGAGGCCACACATAACCTAAACCCAAATCACTGAAGGCTTGGTGATGCGCACCTAAGGTTGCCAGCGCTTGCTCTGGCTGAGTGACTTGCAGCTCATGATCTTGCAAAGATTCCAACGCTCCACCGGGCGTCGGAACTTCGGTACCAATCACATACACAGGTGCTTCACCGCCACGGCTTTTCCATGCTTGTTCAGCCACCATGCACAACTGCGCGGCACGCTCGGCCATCATCGCTTCGCTCAACGGCAGCTCATCGCCTTCACAAGCCATAGAACAGTCGAGATGAATTTTGCTAAACCCAGCACTCACGTAGTCATGAATCAGTTGTGCAGAATATTCCATTGCCTGTCTCGCAGGCAGATGCTGCCAGCAGTTGGGGCCAAGATGGTCACCGCCCAAAATCATCCGTTCTCGCGGAAAATCCAAACGCGCCGCTAAGGTGAAGACATAATCCGCAAACGCTTGGGGCGTCATCCCTGTGTAACCGCCAAACTGATTCACTTGGTTGGAGGTTGCTTCAATCAACACCAACTGACCATCGCGAGCCGCTTGTTTGATCGCCGCTTCCAATACCAACGGATGCGCCGAGCATACCGAGTAGATGCCCTTCGCTTGGCCTTGTTTATGTTGCTGAATTAAAGAGAGTAGCGTTTTCATGAGCGGTCCTAGTTCAACTTACGGTGTGAGGAAATTTGGTCAGCGAGGATGACGTGCACCCCCATCTCAAGCAGTGCCTGATGAGTTGCTTGCGGAATATGGCTGTCGGTCACCAGCACATCGATCTGGCTTGCCGCACGGATCATGCAAAAGCTTTTGCGACCAAACTTGCTGGAATCGGTCACGGCAATTACCTGTCGCGCCACATCGCACATCGCTCGATTTACTTGGGCTTCGTGGTTATCTGGTGTGGTGATGCCCGCTTGCAGGTCAAACCCATCCACGCCTAAAAACAACTTATCAAACAGGTAGGAGCGAATTTGCTGCTCACCGTGATGCCCCGTTAACGAGCAAGAAGCGCGGCGTAAACTGCCGCCAATCACGTGCAGTTCCACATTATCGTTGTGGCTCAATTGATAGGCGGTATTGAGCGCGTTAGTCATCACCACCAATTTTTTCTGAGTCAGATGCTGTGGCATCAACGCAATGGTGGAACCCGAGTCGAGAATAATCGCTTCACCATCGCTAATCAGTTGCGCTGCGGCGAAAGCAATCATCTGTTTGATATCGCGGTTTAACTGATCTTTTCGGTACAGTGGCTGGTCAAACGCGAAATTAGGGTTCAGGTTCGCGCCTCCGTAACAACGAAAAACGCAGCCTTCTTTTTCCAAAAGATTAAGGTCATGACGGATGGTGACTGCAGAAACATTGAAGGTCAGTGCGAATTCATCCACTTTCCCCGTACCGTGTTGCACGATATGGGACATGATTCGTTGTCGACGTTCTGCGCTGGTCATCATTTCTCTCCCCTTTCGCTACCTTTCGGTTAGCCTGCTAAAGCTTTCGCTTCCTTGTGTTTTTATTTAATCAGGGGCAGATTGAGAAAAATGAAAGCCAGATCACAGCCAAAAACCTTTCGATTTGGATGCAAAAACCCTTTCACTTTGCAGAAAGTGAAAGCAATAACTTTCAATGATGGAATGAGAAAAGCGGCTTAATCGATGGAAATTAAAGGAAAGCAGGGAAACGAAAGTGAAAGGCAAAGCACTGATCAAAAAAGCAGCGAAATTTCAGATTGCGACCTGCGTGAGATCACACTTTAGGAAAGAGGGCTAAAAAACATCCTCGCCAACCGAGACAAAATGCAGAGCTGATTACGTCATCAGAACGTCTTTAACATGCATCAACAATGCGAACATCCACTCCCATCGCGGTCAATTCACGTCGATAATCTTCAGGCATCCCACTATCGGTGATCAACATGTCGAGCTGCTCTGGGCGTGCAATCAAACAGAAACTTTGCCGATTAAATTTTGAAGAGTCGGTCACCGCAATCACCATCTGTGCCGCTTCCACCATTCTACGGTTAATACTCGCCTCACCCGCATGGGGTGTCGTCACGCCCGCCAGCTTATCGAAACCATCAACACCCAGAAACAGTTTATTAAAACGAAACTGCCCGAGCAGCGCCTCACCTGATTCACCGTGTAACGAATACGAGTTTTTGCGCATTAGCCCCCCAGTCACAATCACCTCAATGTTGTCGTGATTGGCCAAGTGATAGGCAATGTTGATGGCGTTGGTCATCACTTTGAGCTGTTTTTTATCGGTGAGATGAAAAGCGATTTGCTCGGTAGTTGAGCCAGAATCAAGGATCAGCGTGTCACCATCTTCAACCAAAGAAGCCGCATACGCCCCCAACTGGCTTTTGATATCCTGATTGAGCTGCTTTTTATCTTGCAGCGGTTGGTCAAAAGCAAATTGTGCGTTGATCAGCGCACCACCGTAGCAGCGGGTGACACAGCCTTTTTTCTCAAGAATATTCAAATCATGGCGAATCGTAACTTCCGACACCTGAAACTGCTCAGCAAAATAATTCACCGAACCACTTTGGTGGTGCTGAATGTATTTCAGAATCGCATCTCTACGCTGGGTCGAGGTCATAGTATTGATTTTAGATAAGATTGAGGTGCAATAAGTTTACCAGTTGAATAAGAGTGGCACTACGCTCTGCGCCTCATTCAGCGAGGTTGTGCCACACTTTCCCAACGTTATTCCTGAGTGCGATTCGGCAACCAAAATGAGATCAGCGTCGTCAGCACTAAAAATCCGAAAGAGACCCACAAACAAGCTGCCAGCCCCCAAAGCTGGAAGACCCAGCCGGATAATATCGTGCCGATTAAGCGCCCCATCGCATTCGCCATGTAGTAGAAGCCGACATCGAGCGACACGCCATCATCTTTGGCGTAGCTGACAATCAGGTATGAATGCAGTGAAGAGTTCACCGCAAATACCGCGCCAAACAGCATGAGTCCTCCGATGATCACCACTTCTGGGTGCCACTGTATCTGCACACCGTAAGCAATCAGCCCAGTAACCAACGACAGTGCCAATGCCCAGCCAATAGCGGCTCGCCCTGCTGGTGGATACTCCGATTTGCTGCCTGTGATTTTGGGCGCGAATCCTTGAATGACGCCGTAGCCAATCACCCAAAGCGCCAGAAAACCGCCCACAGCACTGTGATCCCAACCAAACACGCTGCCTAAATAGATAGGCAGTGCGATGACAAACCACACATCGCGCGCGCCAAACAGAAATAGCCGTGCCGCCGACAAGATGTTCACACTCGCCGATTTAGAGAAAATATCGGAAAACTTCGGCTTGTTCTTGGCCTTGCCGAGATCGGATTTCAAACTCATTACGCTGCCAATGAAAACCAATACCAACACAGCCGCCATGGCAGCCACTGCGTACTGGAAACCGATCAAAGACAACAACGCTCCGCCCAAGAAAAATCCAGCACCTTTTAAGGCATTCTTTGACCCCGTCAGGATCGCAATCCACTTAAACAACGCGCCTTGTGCATTTTCTGGCACTAAGGTTTTGATGGCGCTTTTGGCACTCATCTTATTGAGATCTTTCGCGATGCCCGACAAGGCTTGCGCGGCCATGACCCAAGGAATGGCCAACCAGCTTGCCGGCACTGCCAACATCAAAAGCGCGATGATTTGCAAGCCAAGCCCGATGTTCATGGTGCGATTCAGCCCAAGCCGAGCCCCAAGCCACCCGCCAATTAAGTTGGTCACCACACCAAAAAATTCATAGAACAGAAACAGCGAGGCAATCGCTAAGCTGGAATAGCCTAAATCATAGAAATAGAGCACTACCAACATACGCAGCGCCCCATCAGTCAGGGTAAAGTTCCAGTAGTTGAACGTCACGAGCATGTACTGACGAACATGGGCATTCAGTTGGGACAACATAAACACTCTCTTAAAAAGAGCCGCTTATGCGGCCCTTGATCGGGTTATGGTTTGACGATTTGGTGCACGTACTGCACTTGCACTTCTTTGGTAAATGCACCCGGTCTTAATGCTTGCACCTGAGTAATGATGCTTTCCAGCGGCCAACCTTTTTCAAGCAGCAGATGCGCGGCCAGCAGGCCAGTACGACCAGAACCGCCCATACAATGCAAAGCAACTTTTTCACCTCGACTCAGCGCCTGATGCAAAGCCGGTGAGCACTGTTGCCAATCTTGCGCAAAGGCGGCATCCGGCGCGCAATCATCTTCAATCGGCGCATGAAACCACTGTAATCCGGCTTTTTCGACTTCCTCAGGTAGCTCACCGACACCATGCTGCTCCATTTCTTCATGGCTCAGCGCCGTCACTACAGCCGAAACTCCTTGCGCTTTCAGTTGGGCAATACTTTCCGACAGTGGTGTGCCTTTGGTTCCCAGACAAGGCGTGAGCACTAAGCTCGCCTGAGTTTCTGCTATCGGTAATTCCCAAGTTGGATGCGTCATTTTTTACTACTCCTTATGCCAAACCGACTTTACGAACCAATTCCGCGGTACGCGTGGCGTAACCCATTTCGTTGTCATACCAAGCGTAGATTTTCACCATTCGCTTACCAACCACCATGGTGGAGAGCGCATCCACAATCGTTGAACGTTGATCGCCTTGGTAATCAATCGACACCAGTGGACGCTCTTCAAAACCTAAAATGCCTTTAAGCTCGTTTTCTGAAGCTTGTTTTAACAGCTGATTGATCTCTTCCACCGTCGTATCACGCTGCACATCAAAAATGATGTCGGTTAACGACGCATTCGCCAACGGTACACGTACGGCGTGTCCATCAATCTTGCCTTTCAGATCTGGGAAAATTTCGATAATCGCTTTGGCAGAACCGGTGGTAGTTGGGATGAGGCTCATACCGCAAGCACGCGCACGGCGTAAATCTTTATGCGGTGCATCCAAAATGGTTTGCGTATTGGTTAGGTTATGGATGGTAGTAAAAGAGGCTTGTGCAATACCCAGTTTTTCGTGGATTACTTTCACCACTGGAGCAATACAGTTAGTGGTACAAGAAGCGGCAGTGACAATACGATGTTGTTCAGGGTTGAAGATGTGATCGTTCACCCCGACCACGATATTGGCAATCCCCTCTTCTTTGACGGGAGCTGAAACAACTACGCGCTTCACTCCTTGTGCCAAATACTGGTTCAAGAACTCGCCTTTACGGTGCTTACCCGTAGCCTCAATCACCACATCACAGCCCGACCAATCCACCGCATCAATCGCTTTTTCTTGTGTTGCGCGAATGCGTTTGCCGTTGATCAGGATCGCATCCGCTTCACTGCTCACTGCATGGTGCCAACGACCTTGTACCGAATCGAACTCCAAAAGGTGCGCTAATGTTGCAGCATCACCCGCCACATCGTTGATCTGTACAAATTCAATCTCAGGCCAATCAAACGAAGCTCTTAAAGCCAAGCGCCCAATACGACCAAATCCATTAATTCCGACTTTAATTGCCATCTTCCTTTTCCTTTAAACTTGTTTTTATCCCTTCCCAACTAAGCAGCCATCTTGGCTACAACGCTAAGCCGTTGAGGGATAACTCAACTTGGTTCTTTACACACAGCACTGAGGACGAGAGGTCATCTCGGCGAGGCGCTGGATATCTTGCTGGTATTCTTGTTTAAGACAGTTGGATTCCACCAACCCTTGGATCTGCTTGCGCATCCATCCCGGCAGTTGATCGGAAATACGATAAAACACCCACTGCCCCTGACGGATATCGACCACCACGCCGCTGGCACGCAGCAACGCCAAATGACGGGAAATTTTCGGCTGACTCTCATTCAAGGCTTCGGTGAGTTCAGCAACACACACCTTCTCTTCCCGAGCAATCATCAGTAAGCAGCGCACCCGCGTTTCATCGGCGAGTAATTTGAAAAACTGGTGAGGCAACATAACCAACTCCAATACATATGGATATGCAGATATCTTATTAAATAAAAAATCGATGTCAATCTGTGTTTGGTATATTGGATAAAAATAAATCAACGATGACTGCAACATCTGTCATCAAAACAAATAAAACCATTAATAAACAATGACATAAAAAATTGAGCTTGAATAAAAAAATACACTAAGGCTAGAAAAATGGGTAGAACTGAGGGTAGGAAATAGCAATAGTTGAAGTTAGGTCAACTTATCCTTTGAACAAGGAAGCTCACAGAATTATTGGGGAGGAATTGGATTTTTAGATCGTCAGATGGTGATGCTTGCAACGTAAGTCTGCATAGCCAGAACGCGCTTTCAAATAGTTACGAAGATATTTGCAGAATAAGTTCGCATAAAATTGCATCAAAAGTCTGCATATTTGAGTAGGTATCGAAATTCTACGTTGTAAAGTTACTACATCATAATCAATGACCGTAGATAATCGTGTGTATTGGAAATCCATAAGCATACGTTTAACAAGGTTTTAGACATGATCGTGTTAGGACAATAGCACTAACACGATCATAACAGATTAGTAAAAGTATTCTGAAGCTTTAAGCACTTGCATCGCAGGGGCAATTTATTCAACGTTAATGTCATTCCGTCATCTTATTGGAAATAAGATACTATAGTTGAACACTTGGACAGTTTCTCTGCTTAACTGTGCTAACTTAGCTCAAATTACTTGTTTAAGCTAAGTATCGGTCTGTTTCTATTTGCTTTCCTAAATAGAGCTTTATCCGTCCAACTCTCTGGAATAATTCCCTGTGATACAACACTTTCATTTGCTTTCATAAAACTAGGCCAGCTAGAGTTTAAATGCTTGAAATCGCCTATTTTAGAACGAAATACTTTTTCTAAATGCTCTACACGTTCAGGCTCTGTTGTCATATAACCAATAGGCACACTCACACCACTATCCGCATTTGGTTGTCCATGGTACTGGACAAGAGCAAATATACCAGGAACAACTAGCAGTTCGATCCTATCGTGTTCAATTGGTGTCGAGAACCCATATGGAAATATATTTCTCAAATGACTTCGAACATTCCAATGCTCGCCTTGGTGCACTAGTGAAATTTTTGAATTCTCGCTTTTGGTTTCTAAAACTTTTTTTAGTTCCTGCACAAATTTATCCAAATCCTCTGAATTAGCCCCCCAAAAAGGTACATTTGCGGGTATCCAAAGAGCTTTAAGATCTGTTATATCCTCATGAAGACGAAGAGCTTTTCTAATCCACTCTATTGCTTCTCGTCGATTTTCATATAGATAGATAGGACCAAAAACTCCTCGTGTATCTGGAGAGCCATAGCCAGTCTTCTTCTCCTCTCGAGCAAGCATCCACTCCGAGTAATCTATTTGATAGCCTTTTGTGAATCGTTTTAATACATCATCTTTTGCTAGCTGGCAGTATGTTTCCGCATCGGAACCGCTTTCATTAATGTAATTAGAACCAAGGAAATCTGCTATGTGTGACTCTAGTTCACTGCTCAATGGTCGTGTTTGATTAGAGCCTAATCTTTCGACTGAACTTATCCATTGTTTGGGTTCACCTTGCGCGTATTGATATGTGAATTCTATATCAACAGGTAACTGTAGTAAGTCACTGGGGCTGCCGCCCATAACTTTATATAACTGAGTTCGCTGCCTTTCATGCTCATTATGTCGACTTATTTCTAAGTAGCTTCTAAATTGCCTACCAAACTCTTCGATGATTATGTCCATTCCTAAGTCTTTTGAGCTCTCTGGCATTGGTAATTCGGGTAGTCCAAACATCAAACGACCCAAGCGTTGTTCTTTGCGCACAGTTA
This sequence comes from Vibrio metoecus, assembly GCF_000696385.1. Classification (GTDB taxonomy): domain Bacteria; phylum Pseudomonadota; class Gammaproteobacteria; order Enterobacterales; family Vibrionaceae; genus Vibrio; species Vibrio metoecus. Next base: position 177,890 of record NZ_JJMN01000074.1, read on the forward strand.
AGGCAAACGCATCAAATACAACGTGCTCTGTTTGCTCGTTGTACTTTACTAGCATCGGCGCTCCTTCACCCTGTCCGGCTTGGCTCAGCAATAATGGACTCGGCATTAGGTAGCCTTGACTATCCAATGTGGCTAATCTCTTATCTTCGAGAGAGTTAAGAAGTTCCTCTTCTTCTCTTTCTGATAGCCCAAAGAATTCTCTAAGTTCAAAAGGTGACATACGTTCGAAGAGGACTAGCAGCCTACAGGCAAATAACTCTATAGCAGGTATAGGTTTTTCTTCTGTCCAAGCTACATTCATAATGTATTTTCGAGCAGGGATTAGTATTGTTATTTTATTACCCAAGCGCGTTTTAGTATCAGTAGAATGGGTGATCATGCAGGCTCCGCTTCCTTATTGAATTCTTGAGTTGTAATCAACTGGTAATGGCTATTATCTTTGTGGGCATTTCCCGCAATATATTCGTATACTGCCCCAAGCGCAGAATCGTTATTATCTTTACGCCACATTCGGCTAGCGCCTAAAATAACTAGTCTTTCTTGAGCTCGAGAAATAGCCACGTTAATTCTTGGTCCGTCTCGTAGGAATCCTTCAATCGCTTTTTGATTGTCCCTAACTAAACTTAGAATAATGATTTTGTTTTCTTGCCCTTGATATGAATCTACGGTATCAATTCTTATTAAATCTCTTAATGGTCCCATCCACTCAGCTTGGTTTAGTTGAGTTTCAATTTCGTATTTCTGTGCCCTGTACATAGTAATAATGCCTATTGGGTGAGGATGCTCCGTGGTAACTGTTTGTCGTAATTTATCAACCGCGCCAGAATCTACTAATGAACGAAGGGAACGTAGTAATAGGTCTATTTCACGTTGATTGGTAAACCCTGGGTTCGCATCTTTCTCTCCTTGTTCTGATGTAGTATCAATCCAACTAACTCCTTTGTTCCAAGGCGATGGTAACTCATTATACCAAGACTTAGCTGGTGGGCGTCCTGTGTGCAATTTACCAATATCATTTGCATAGAAGCAGGCAGAGACGAGGTCCCCAATAGGTTCAATCATTCGATATTGAGTATCTAATGTGACCCCATCACAAGCTTCAAAAGCTTTCTCAAAATCAGATTCTAGAAAGGCTTCTTGGCTAACTTCAAGCAATTTACTTGCGTGTTTGATATGGCCATTTTGATAGAATGGAGGTAGCTGCTTGTGATCACCAACTAATAGAATTCGTTTCGCACTTTGCATAGCTACCATCAACTCGCTAGCTTGAGCACGACCTGCTTCATCAACTATGACCCAGTCAAATTGAGTATGTTCAAGTTCGAGACTACGACGACCTACACCGACAAGAGTTCCACAAGCTAATTGCTTTGTTTTTAGCATAAAGCGCTCATAACCCGCTTCACCAGAACGCAACACATCCAGCCACTCTTGACTTAGAGTGAGTAATCGGTGAAGGCGATCTACTTTCGCTGGGTTGTTCACACCATGACTTTGAGCCAAAATATGAAGTACTTTATCCAGCAATAGAGAGCTTTCTATTGGCATATCTCCGACGATGCTATCGAATTGCTTTCGTACAATAGTGTCTATGATATGCAGAGTTTGGTCTCTGTTACTCATCAGAACAGCTAGACGTTCTGCATTTGCATCATTAGTTTCACCGCCAACTCTTATTAGTTTCTCTCGCTCTCTTTCATATTGACCCAATTGAACTAGAAGAGGGGCCAGAGATCTATGTAAGCGTGTAGCTTCTTGAACAAGTTCATGAGGCAATTGTAACCTTGCAGATAATGCACTCACTCGCATGTCATATTCTCGATGAAATTTATGACGGATTTTCTGCTGTAAGGCTCTAGTGTGAGTAGGTAACATGCGATCATCAATTAATGACTCACTACCAATCCTGATGGTATCCAACTGTAGTCCCTTGTCAGCGCAAAGCTCACGTGCCTTTATTGCTACATTATCCACTGCAGAATGCTGCTGTCCTACAAGGAGGATATTGTTAGCTCCCGCGTATTCAAACAGATAGTGAATGAACTTGCTGACAAAAGTTGTTTTCCCTGTTCCTGGCGGTCCTTGTAAAACACCAACAGGCCCTTGACCCACCAAAAACTGAAAAGCTTCAAGTTGTTTATTGTTCGCCTCTTGACCTGGAACATCATATAGCTCACGTAGCTTCTGGACACTAGGTCTTTCAGTCATTTCATATAGCTCAGGCTTTTGTCTAACATCGAAATATGTTGCAAGGTTGGGCAAAACTGACTTCTTACTTATTACCCGATTTAATGCTTTGAGTCTTAAGTCTCGAGAAGACTTGCTGCGTATTGACTCAATCTGAAGTGTTTTTCCAGAAGTTATTTGTTTAGATGCCCAATGATTGACTGGTCTAATGACAATGTAGTTACGAGTAGTTTCAGTAACAACAACCTCACCTAGTTTTTCTTCTGAGTTAGATTGGTATGCATAATAGGTATCATCTGAGTCTATTTGGAGATCTCTTCCGTCAAGGCAAGAATAAGGATACATCGGATACCCACTATCACTTAATTTATCTTCAGTAACAGATTCTATCTGTAAACTTTGACGCAATTGCCCTTCAGTATCTGCCAAAGCTTTCCAGAGTTTTACAGGTGATAACTCTTGGCGTTCTTCATCAGTAAGAGGAGCATCATAGACTTCTTCGTATATACCAAATTGTTCACATATTTCATTTATAACGGGTTCAAGGTTAAGAAGAGCCTCAACTAGAGAACATTGCTCACCTTGAACACCATTTTGCATGTATATATGTTGCGAAAGTCGCCCTTGGGAGCGGTGCTGAGCGCTTACCAGTTCGCTAAGTGGAAGTGAATCTTTGTATTTGATGTTTACAATCCTTCTGGCCTCTACATCGAGGTTAACCTGGAGAACTGCACTTTTCCCCGTAATGTAGCAAGATAGAATTTGCTCACAATTGGGGTTGTGTCCCCTAGCCCTGATCCATTTGCAATTAAAGTAATAACCGTCATCGATCGGCTCTAGGAGAGTCGGTACCGAGGGAAAACTATTAGATATCCAGCTCAAAGATATCCTCTCTTGAGGAGAGTTTTTTTCAGGCTCAATATCTTCTGAAACGTCTTCATTTATGGGGGCTAGCAGAGCATTCAACAGTGGCTCGAGGGCTACAGGGATTTCAGTTTGACTGTCACGAGCTAACGCTAGCTCATCTTTAACATTTGATGGCAAATCCTCAGCGAATAGTTCTTCTACCATTTTAAATACGGCATATCGATCTCGTCCGTAGGCATCAGTTATAGCCGGATTTTTAGGACCATATTGAGTGTTGAAAACCTCTGTTTCACATCCGTAGTCAAGAAGGTCTAAAAGTAGAACTTTATCTATATCACACTCTTCCAATAGAATGTTTTCCGGATGTAAATCCCCATGGGAGAAACAATTAACGTGAAAGTCTTTAACAGTGTTAATTAAATTTACCGCCAAGTTTCGTTTGTCTTCACTAGACAGACTAACGTCCATTAAGAAGCTGGCCCAAGTTTCACCCTCTATATATTCTGTAGCGATAAACAGTCCTTGAGGGTTCATTAAACCAAAATCTAGTAATTTAGGAGTTGCTAGAGTTGTAGACTGAAAGTTTTCAAGCCGTTTAAGGAACTGCATCAGACGTCTATTCGAGCCAGCCTGATCTTGAGATATATGAATACCTTCCCATATTTTAACCAGCATTTTTGTGTTGTCTTTGTTTGCAAAGTAAACTTTTTTGCTGCTACTACTAGCTAGTGCATTTAAGGCATCTTGTAGTTTTTCTGCTGGAGGTGGAAAAGCTTGCAATATCAAATATGGTGTAATTTCTTGTCTTCGATGTGGGCTATGCATTAGTTGTTCAAAGATCTGTTGTGACTCTTTGTCTTCAGCTGGGCACGCACCAGTAAGAGCATTGAACTCCGTCAGCATTACATGAGCACCTTCGAATCGTTCTGAAGCATCCCATGAAAGAGACTTTTCGAACCACTTCGTTAATAGTCCATCGAAAGGGTCATTTACTGGTGGGGTCCACTCAGGTACACTATCCGTTTGATCTAGCTTTTGATTAAAACATATTTGATATGCTACTGATGCTAAAAGAAACACATCTATACGAAATGCATCAATTATTTCACCTTCACACATCTCATCCTCAGGTAGTGCTATAGAGGAGCTTTGAAGTAGCTTTCGGTAATCTGATACTGTTCCTGTTTCTGGGAAAAAAGCGGCACCAAACCCTGATGCAAGAATACTTTGGTGATTATCAGCGTACCAAAGGTTATGAGGGTCGACATCACGATGGGCTATGTTCAATGCATGTAATTCTGCAAAGGGGGCCAGCAGAGCTCTCACACGGTCGAGCTTTTGTTCTTTTGACCATGTACATGCTTCACTAGCTATGACTTCATCAAGTCGCACTGTATTTCGTAGGTAGTTCATAAAGCTCACAAAAAATACCTCAGTAACGTCCTCTACGGATACATCATTAACGTATCTTAGTAAGTAGTCTCTCATACTACTGTTGTCACGTATGAACTTTCCAATGCGATTTTCCCGCAGAGCTATCTGAGACCAAGTTGATTGTAGAGCATGCAAAGTACCCAACGTGTTAAAGTCCCAGCGACGCACTAACCCTTTTGCCGTTGGCATTGAACGATCTTGAGCTTGATATTCTTTATAAATGTTGTTGCGATGGGCAAACCAAGGTTTGTTTGTTTGAGCCTGAAAATTGCCTACGATTAGTTCTTTTTTTGAATTTTCGGACCTTCAAAGAAACCATAGATTATAGGTAGAGCAAACTCAGAGTTTGGTCTCGGCTTACCACTTGCGGTGAAGAAACCAGCCAGCTTCTTATTGGCTACGAGGGCTTCATACTTATCAGGAGATTTAATTGATAGAAACTCATCAAGAGAATGGACGAATGTTCTTTCTGCAGGAGGTAAGTTGTCGGGAGTAGCGTTACCACACAGAACGATGTGAGCTTCAACAGTCAACCAATAACCAAGCTTGTGTGATAACTCTTTCTCTAGAAGTTTCTGTAGGCGTAAAGCGTGCTCTCTTTTTACTAAAAAAGGGCTCTTTCCTCTATTTTGACCATTTTGTATCCACATCCCATTGTCGTATTCAATTTTGCCATTCCATTCTTTCAACTCCACTAGTAGAAGTCGGTCATGCGTTATAATTAGGCAATCGATTTCCATTGGACCTTGCGCATCTGAGGCTACAAGGCCTGCGAAACCATGCCAACTATTTTGGAACTGTTGTTCCATCTTGTTTATTGCTTTGAGTTCACTAGCATGAAGGCCTGCCCCGCCAACTTTTTTTGTTTGCATTCTTCTTATGCTCTTTGGTTAATATAAACTTATGGCGTATTATATTTTCTTTTGAATGGCGATCACATATAAGTCTAAATTTAAGTTTCAAAAATGAGGGCCTGTACTTAGAGTTTAGGTCTGATGAGGGCTTTATTGCGGAAGTATAGCGACCTAAATAAGAACTTTACGATCAGTTCAGGGACCCCGATTGACTTTGATTTCACGCCGAAGCCTCGCTACAAAACCACTAACTGGCAAAGTAACAATCTCCTTGCTTCGGGTTAGGAAAAATATTCTAAATGATGACATGGAGAGTAATGGTTCATGCACTCGCTGACTCGTTTAGGGGCAAAAGTGCGTTGCAGTTCTTAAATGGCCACAACCAATCCGCCGTCACAACACAAGCTGTAAAACAAAAAACCACCAAGCCTATAAACTTGATGGTTTTGATTATTAACTGCTTGTTCAGCAGGTAGGTTGCTTTCTTCCTGACCTATTCTTGGCTGCCTATTCGGCAGAACACATACACATAAGTCAGGTTTACACTGGTAGCTCAATTTCTTGGCTGCCTATTCGGCAGAACACTATAAAATATAATCACTAAGCATCTGATCATTCTTGCTTAAAGTCACAACTTGGTAAAAACACCATTTTTATTTTCACAACTGTAACTCTTTGTTTCTACCGAACTAAAAAAGAGTCTTCGTCAAAAGGGTTAAAACGTAAGTCAGGTACCGTCGCTCTTTTTTCTTGATTGGTTGCAAAACCATAGCTATTAAAGCCAGATTCAGCACGCTCATCTGCGAGTTCCTTTTGAATAAACAGAATATAATCCTGCCGTGAAGAGCCGCTAGAAATAGGGATCTGATGAAAACTATCGATGACACGGTCTTCATTCGTTACTGGTAATGATTGTTGAATACCAAATAACTCGGCCCTAGCCATACTGCGTTTGATTCGACGCTTTTTGGAACCCAAAAAGTTTTTCCCAATCGTCTGATTACGAACAAACCTTACTTCTTCGGAAGTATCTGGCACCTCATAAACACTGGAGATCTCAAACAAACCTTCATTAACCATCAATGAAAAATAGGGCTGAAAAGAGAGGCCAATCATCATCTCTTTGTCCTCGGAAACAAAGGCAATGGTTTGACCAACTGAAGATTCATTCCAATCAGGAAAACTCACACCTACTCTATTCATTGCTTGGTGGTGATTAACCATAAACAAATGCATTTGTGAGATACAACGCCCTGCTAGCAAGCCATAGTCGGCATTAGCATTCGTGTAACGTATCAAGAAGTAGTACCGTTGAGACATGATAGAACCTCTTAATTGGCCTTGGCGCAATTAAACAATCCGCCCTTGATCAAAACAGACATAATAAAGTGCACGTCATTCGGAATGGATTCAGAAGCAGTCATACTTTCAATCCAGTTCTCTGTATTTCTGAGTAATTGATAGAAGTCATTTCCATATGCTACATGTCTTCTTGCTATAACGTATTCTCGATCTGCACCATATTCGTTCACTCTTAAAGGCTTATCAGCCTCTTCATGCCACCAATCGTCAATCGATTGCAACGCTGCACCAAACTTTTTGTCCGTGAAAACGCGACGGTTTCTTTTCCGCTCAAAAGCTCTACTGTGGCTAGCTGCTTAGTAGGGATTCCATCTTCTCGACTATCCAAAAACTCTTGGCTTGGGTAAACCTCATCTCCCCAGCCAACCCGCATTTTCGCTTTGACGTCCATGTAGAAGTATTCAGTTGGGTCAGACAATGCTCGCTCCAGATAGGCAGTAAGCCTTTCTAAGCATTCTGTTGAATCACCATCCCAATGACCATACCAAGAGAGTTTTTGAGCATGTTCGACAACAAAGGTATCCAATTCACTGGTCGTCACTTCAATAGTGATATTTCTGCACTCACGATTTCGCCATAACCAAGTACCAAGCAAGATGTTCTTCGCATAACGATTAGCTAACTCTTTGTATCCGTTGAGCTCTTTATAAATCTTAGCAAACATAGACAGTTTACTGCGCACTTCATCATCACTACAGATATCTGGGGTTAACGAATTGGCCCGAATTCGAAGTGAAAATGCGCAATAGATTTCATCAACGCCGGGCTTTACATAGCACTCTTCGATGAACTGAGGGTTTGAATATGCCAAGTCTTGGGGGGCAACATTCTTGTCGACGAACTTGTTCCCCTTATATGCTTCTGAATAACTCCCTTTTGGTGCGCGCAATCGGGTTCTATCTACATTAAAGGGACACATCTCACCACTTTCGGATAGATAGTAGAAATAAGCTTTGCCAGCAGAAAGTGATCGAACATAGTTCAATTGAGTGCAAAGTTCCATAAACGATTAATCCCTATAGTTTTTTATAAGAATAGTTTCGCTACTGCATTCTATCGACCAAAAGGCGTGGTTTAAAAAGTGATCTCGTCCACTAAAACGAACCTCTATCGGGTTTATTCGCTTAGCTAGCCCTATCGCATTCTCCGCATAAGCATGACAACCTGTGATTGCGTTACCCCTCTTAGTTGGATGCTCTAATAAATGGTAGCCAAGAGAAACAAGCAAGTTATCATCGTCTTGAGTGAGCAACCGCTCTAACTCATCAAAATTAGTAGGTTGCTTTTCACTTGGGTATAACCATCGCCCGTATGCAGGTAATCCTTTTAAAACATGGAAAAGTTCACTCCTGCCTGTAAATGTTCTAAGCCACTCAATCTGCATCGATAGCTGTGGTTGGTATAATGCCCCTCCGGCGAAAGCAACGGGAAGGGCCGTTTTAAGCGCAGATCTAAAATCTGAAATTCGGCTTTCACTATGAACTCTGATAACTAAGTCTATTTCTAGGTCGGCCAATCGTTCACTACGAATGGTCGGTCGTTTCGCATTAGAAACCGTTCTGGCTTTGGCGACTGAATTAGGTTCAGTAAGCTTCGCTGTTGATTGAATATTCTCGTTTCGAACATAAAAAGCGAAGCTCGAAAACTCAACTGGGGAACCATTGTTAACTAATTGATTAAATTTCCTTTGATAATCGTGCATGAATCCCCAAATGGCCGTCAAAGACGGCACACCACACAAACAAGGGTTACTCATCGCTACCGAGTCTTGCACTCTCATTGACGACAGGTAGATATATTGCTCCCCCGTCACCATATCTTGATTGTTAATTGGCTTACTAAGTTGCTCAAGCACCCATGTCACTTGTGCTTTAGCTACCTGCATCAGTTTGGGATGATAAGCAAACTTGGCTGAATAGATATTATTTTGAAACGCGAGATGTAAGCGTCGGTTAAACTCACCAGCCAAAGAGCCAAGCTCCCATTCTGGCAACGACAAAAAGGCTTGAGCTAAAGTGTCGTCATGCTCTAGTTGTTGCTGATTGGGTTCAGATTCAGCGATATCTCTTAACTCAATGAGTGGCAGCATCCATAAGGCTATTTGCTTTCGTAAAATCTTACCCCTAACCTGACGAGCTCTTTCTCTTTGCCGCTGTGTTTTGGATGGCTCAGACCCAATTAGGCGATTTAGCACCTGACAAATTTTGGCGTTAGTTACCTGATAGTCATCAAAGTAATGACCACTCTTTTGACGGTTTTCCGTTAACGTCCCACCCTTGGCCTGTTTAACACCTAGCGGGTAATTTAGGACTCTCATATACCCACCCAAACTGCCACACAGGTTCCCAATACTGGCAGAATTAGGCAGTGACGAAGAGACAAAACTGAACTTGTTTTCTGGACTTCGCGCTCTTATTTCTAGTTCGCACTGAAGAGCGTGACTCACAACGGGGGTGATCGAAACATAATCATCCCCCCAAGGAAACCGTAATTGCTTACTGTAAGCACTAACACTGTTGGGAAAACTATTCTCAGGAAGCTGTTCTTCAATTGCACGTTGTAAGCGAGCAAGTGACTTCACATCCAAGCCAAATTCTGTAAGCAGATCAAGCCAAACTGGATTTTTCTGCTGAATAAGCGAAAGAATACACACTGGCTGTGATTGCCATTTAAAAGGATTCAGTAACCATAACGTGTGACGATAGACAGCAGAGTTATGAGCCCAGCCCAATCGCTGATCCAATACTGCACTTGAAATAAACTCCTCGGCTGTAGAAAGAGGTCGCGCAATTATCCGTTGGTCCTTAACACGACAGTCTGGAAACTTTAGGTTATGTGTGTGGAACCACTGGATTTCAGCAAGAGAGGCATCTAAGTTTTCGCGGTCTTTAAAATACCTTTGAGCCCGAGCTACATCCAACCAATCCGAGCACCTATCAGCTTGATGACTAGAACTGAGATTGAGCAAAATCGTCAACGTTTCTTGTTCATACCCATCAACACAAACGTCTTCTGTATAGGGCATAAACATCTTTTTTAGAGCAGTTTGTTTTATTGCTTCGTCTTCAATTGCTAGTAGATCACTTAATTTCGTCATAATTACCACTCAGGTAGATACACGCTTAAACCGTCATTTTCAGAGCACATGCGAGTCAGCTTTGTTTCGATGACACTTCTTAGGGTGAACGCCGATTCATGACTGGCAATTTTGGTATGCATCCGCGGCCTAATCGCTGCTTTAATCTCACCAAACTCATACAACCGATACACCTCATCCGTTGTGCAAGAAAGCAATGTAGACACTTCTAAGGGGCTCAACAGCACATCGCCTAAATTTCCTTTTCTGCTTGAAGGTAGTGTTGCCATTAACTTTGTAAAGTAGGCTAACACTTGAGTGAGCACGCTATTACGCTCTAACTGCCTACTTGGTAACTGGCGGCAATCTTTAAGCAAAGTGCCAAAAACCTCATTGAAAAACGTCTTTTTCCAATCTTTGATTCGAATGAGATCGGCTTTGTTTACCAACTCATCGAGTTCCTCCTCCAGCGTTCTTGGCCAACAAGAGCAATACTCAACCAATGACTCAAAACTGATGTTCTCAATATCGCCATAACGATTAACGTACCATAGTAAAAAACCATAGCGCTCAGAGTGCGTCATTTCTGCCTTTAGTAATCCCAAAGGTTTTGAGTCATTTCCTGACAACCATCTTGCAACCAGTAACGCAGCTACTGGCGCATCTTCTACCGGTGAGTTTCGGAGTTCAAAACCGCATTCGCATTGGCTAATACTCTCAGTGGTTTGGTATTCCAATCTCGATTGGCACTCTGGGCAGTGATGAACCAATTTACAGCCATGGCGCTCACAAACTTGCTGAGAAAGAAATTGCCACTGCTGGCGAATGTATGGAGCCTCACTAATACATAAAGGGCAAATAGGCGTGAAGCGTTTAGCAAGAAAAACAAAAGGATAATCAGCTCCCAACCGATGCACGGCTTTGTATTCGGGAGAAAATTGAGCTTTTGAATGTGACAACGCAAGGCGCAGTGCTCCAAAGTTATTGAGTTTTAATTGGTTCTCAAGATGGATAAGAACTCGCACCCGCATTTGGCTTGTGGTTTGCGCATGGTAGATATTGATTCGGTTGAGCTCAAGAGGGAAAGCACCGGGAATCGCTTCATGCTGATCCAACGTGTCGAACCAGATGTCTTCAGCAAAATGAGAAAATCGCTCGTAACCTTGTTCTTGCGATAAGCGCAGCAAGAAACTTTCGAGCGATTCGTCAGGGTAAAGTTGAATGTCTGTATTCACATATCACCACTAAAACTTAGAGTATCTAAGTTTTAGTGTAGTGTATTTTCAAATGATTACCAAAAAACCCGTTAATTAACATCAAATAACGAAGACTGTATTCCCAGTTGGGAAACTCTTCAGAAATCACTAGTTACTCAGGAGCAATTGCATTGATGTAACCTTTAAGGGCTTCTTGTAAACCCTACCCCTTTTGCAGCCCTTCGGCTGCAAAAGGGGTTTGGGTTAAAGCGGTTAGTTTTTTGTTTGAGATGTTATATAGACTCAAATTTCACCGTCCAGAACTACTTGTTTGTTGATCCAATAAGCTTTTCAATCTCGCGAATATAACGCTCCCAATGCTCAACAAGACCACGGGTGACCTCAAATTCAAAACGATTATAATCGTTAGACTTAAACCAAGCTTTGGTATGGTCCGCGATGCGGTCCTTATAGCCAGCTCCTTTACCCCATTCGCTGTATGCTTTACTCCAGAAATAACTATCAGATTTGATTTTGTCTTCGTAGACGGAGCGGCCTTTGTTTAGCGCAAGTTGAGAAATGTTATTGAGCCGAACATCAGTTGTATTTTTTAGCTGCTTGAGCAGCGAAAAGCTTGGCTTCAATTCTTCTTGAGAAAGCATGTTATTGATCAATACGGTCAACTCGTCACGTAATGGTGCGATTTTAGCCATGCACTGTGCTCGTGATGCAACAGCAAGCTCCTGATAGTAGTTCAAGTTATGCCAGTTTCCATCACGGTTCACGCTGGCACGTACACTCGCTGCATAGGTACCCTTTGAGCGAATTGAATCAATCAATGGCACAAAGTACTCACTTAATGTTGGCGTGCATGTTTTTGACTTTTTTAGCCATGGTTCCAGAGTCAGTTTTACTTGATTGATAGCAAGAGAAGCGGACTGAGACTTTATTTCATCTTCCATCTCGCAGATTGATTGTTCAATCTCTACCAAACGCTGCTCATGTACTTTTCGCAAAGAACGTACTTTACCCACAAGCTTCTCAAAAAGCTCATCAGGGTCATCTTGCTTTGCATCAAAAAACTCGATGTCGAGACCACGTACTGCATATTTTTGACACAGCTCGCTACTCACTTGCTCTGCTTTAATATCACGACCATCTTCTTTGTCACCTACCGATTCGTCGTAATCCATCACATCTTCAGCCTCACCGGCTCGATCAAGGATCAAAAGAACCGACTCATCGTTCAAACGGTGCTTCAGACCAGCACGAATAGCACTGTCAATCATTTTCGAGCAGGTTTGATCAGGCGCATCATTGAAACGAGAGCAAAACACGCTGACTGTTTTGTCGTTAGTTAGACACTGGTCTAGATCCACTCGATTGACTGTTTGATCGACACCTTTAGTATCCACAAAAGTGATGGAAAAAGAGTCATCGGTGTGACGAAGCGAAGGAACATAAAGGGTGATACGTTTAGCCAATCCGACATCAGGGTGTGTGGCACTGTTGATCAGCTTGAATGTTTCATGAAGCCACTCCATCTCTGGTTGGCCATCGATATTTTCGAACACGGTTTTAGTACGCTGAGCAAGATTTACACGTTGGATCAACTCTTCACAGAGCATGTCAACTGATGATAGTTGATCAGCAAGAACCTTAGCATAATCAGTAGCGGTGCGCTTTCCGTCCACTTTTTTGCGAACGATTTTCAGCTCAAGCATGTTACGAAGTGCTCGTTCAACTTCAGCACTTAACTTAAAACCTTCTTGATCGTTATCAGTGTCATCTGACTTTAGATAAAGTGCAAAGTCTGAAAGATAGCTACGTACTTCTTCTTCCGTGTAAGGAAGGACCTCAACCTTCGCCTCTGTTGCTTGTTTGATGTGTACTTCGCAAAGCGTAGTGCGTCCAGAGCCCGTGCTAAGAACAGAATTTTGCTCGTTTACTAACCCTAACAAATGACAGATAGATGTTGTTTTGCCCGCTCCTACGTTGCCTATGAAAGCGATATGATGCTCTTTATTCGCGAGATATGATTCGCTAAGCCTGTACATTTCTTTATGATTTTCTAATTGAGAGCGTAAAGGGCTTTGGATTGGCATACATGCTAGCAAATCGTCAATATTTTTTGAGAATTCAGTTTTCATTTTCCGTCACTTGTCGCTAAGTCATTGGTTCAAGCTAAGCGCCATAATACAAACTTCTGTTTTAAGGACAGGCGCTTAATTTGTAAAAAATTGGGTGACAATATTTCAGCAGATAAAACTGGACAATGATGATGATCAACATTTGCTTTTATACGAGCACTATATGCCCATAAGCTCATTGAAACTGATTTAAAATGTACGATTAACCTAGCGATTGAGTATCGTTTGGATTGAACCTTGGATTAGTTTCACAATTTATTGATTTTTATATGAAGTAAAACCAACGATGCGAGCTTCAGTTCCTTGGTTTCTCAACCCCAGCTCATTGCAAATTATCTTGTAGACTCCGGGAGGGAAGCCACCATCAAAATTCCACACATCATAGCCATTAGTCATCTTGGCGATGCCTGAGATAGTCGGATATCTATTCCCCAGTTGATTGGCTACGATGTGGCTCGAAAGCTCTTTGCTGGTACGAAAATGATAGGGCCGCATTTCCTTTAAAAGCAGCTCCATTTCTCTGGCTTCTTCATCGCTGAGTCGATACTTGGATTGCAAAGGGAGAATCTTAAACTCACTCATTTTTTCAGCGCCAAGTGCGGCTAACGACGTTTTAAGTATGACCGGTTTTGAATAGTTAGATTCTCCATAATTTGTCTGTTTGGTAACAGATAACCGACCATCTGCATACAATTTTTGCAGAAAGATGAATTGTGCTTCTAGTGTGTTGGTAGATGTTGAGTGGGTGAACAAGTATGTACCTTTAGGTGTCTTTTGTACTCGGTCATACGTCAGGTTGCGGATAGTAAGCACGGTGTTAGTGCTCTCTAAAGAATCAAAAATAGCTCTCAGTGACTGCATTTTCATCACTAATCCCATAGTGGTTATTTTTCAATGATAAATGGGGGTTCCCAAAAACGGCAGCCTTAAGGCTGCCGTTTTGGTGATACGAAGGAAGTACTACAACGCCTGCTCAACAATCGCATCAGTAAGCTGAAGTTGGGTTTGTTGGCTGTCGCGAAGACGTTCTATTAACTGATCGCACATCTCATTTAACTCTGTGAATTTGGCAACAATACGTAACTGTTCTTTCAATGGAGGTAAGCTGACAACAAAACTGCGAATCAAAGTTAGGTTGAGATTTCCTTGAGAAACGCCTTTGCCTAGAGTGTTTCTCTCAGAAAAGCCTCTACCAATTGGAGAGTTCAGCCAAAGCTCCAAGTACCTTGCGTGAATTTGACTTTTATGAGGTTTTAACAGCCCAGTGCTGACATATATTGCGAACTCTAAATCACTATCAATAACCGCTGCTTCTCCAATACCAGCACCAACTCGTGACAATAAAATATCTTCGAACTCTGGCTTGCGGTTCTTAATATATGACTGATAGTGTTCTTCTGATACATAACGGCAGTGCTGCGGCATAAATTTAAACGGTTTTACGCACTGAGCAGAGATAAAAGGTCGTCCATCATCTGTATATTTAGGTGTTTGATGGGTGCCGTCAGTTATCAAAGAGCAAAGGTCTTGCATGTAGGCAAACTCCCACCCCTTCGGCAGTTCAAACGGCTTTTCATCATTAGCAATTGGCGGCAGGGCTTTTTGCTTTTTGATTTTCTTCTCTTTCACCAACTGCGCTTTCTCGATCGCAATGCGCTCAAGCAGTTTTGCTGCTGGTTCATCATTCGGATCTTGCGGCACCAGCTTACCCATCACCGCCAGTTGCAGGATGGTTTGTTTTAGCTGGTCGATGCTTTGCTCTGTGGTGAACAGGGTGTCGAAGTGCTCGCTGATGCGTGCCCAGTTCGCCATCAGCTCGGTGGCGTCTTGGCTGTTGGTGAGCGTTGCCAGCAAGGTTTCTACCAATACCTGATGTGCATCAAGGCTGGCTTCGGTTTGCTGCTCGAGTTGGTCGCACAGCGCCATCAGCTCGTCGACTTTGGCGACGATGCGGTGTTGTTCTGACATCGGAGGAAGCGCGAAAACATAGTTAAGAAGCTGGTCTTGAGTAATTCCGGCCACCGTAGTACCCGTACCCGTGATTTTGATAGTTGAATACGAGTTCAAGAAAAAGTCAGTCTGAATAAATTTGCTCAATGTTGCTGATTTTAAATCTTGATTAAATGCCATTGGAGTTTTGACGATCGCAATTTTGCCAAGTCCCATGCGCGTACAAATCAACAAATCATCTATATTTGCAAGTCGACTTCCAGCAATTAGACCTGCATCAGATATGTGGTCTTGAGTGTCATGGAGAAGTTTGGACTTGCCAAGGTCTTTAACGCTTGCCCAAGGTATATCTCCATCCCAATAAGCAGGCTCTCTTTTACTTGGTGTCCCTCCGCTCGCAATAGAGAGAAACAACTCACCAACTCGGCACCATTGCCACCCATTGGGTAGATCAAAATTAAGTTCTTCTGGCGATAAGTCCGGAAAAGATTTGTCTTTTTTTTAATTTTTCCGTCTTTTCACCAACTGCGCTTTTTCAGCTGCAATTCGCTCAAGCAACACAGAAGCAGGTTCATCACTCGGATCTTGCGGCACCAATTTACCACGCACAGCCAGTTCTAAAATCAGCTCTCGCAGTTTTTTGATGCCGTAAAGCTCGCGTTTTTTGCTGCTACCGCGACCAGACGCAGACTTTGCCTGTACTGCCGATGTCCAGATGTCGATATGGTCTGTGATCAGTTTTTCCGCAGACATTACTTCACCCCATCCGCAGCTTGAGCTGATGAAGAGAGAGCGTTCCCTAAGATATCTTTCAGTTGGTTGCGGAGTTCGGTGATTTCTTGCTGTTGCGTTTGGTAACTTTGCAGCAGTTCATTTGGGTCATGGCTGACCACTTCGCCTTGATACGGGTTTTTAATATCGAGGTTGAAGTTTCGGGCGATGATCTCATCAATCGAGACTTTCCATGCATGGTTATTCTCTACGCGGCTGGCAAAGCCATCTTCTTCCTTGCCCCACCAGTCGATTTCAGCCTGAAATTCTTCAAACTTCATCGGCTTGGTTTTGCTGTAGTTCTTCACGCCCTCTGGGTATGGGTGTTCGTAGAACCACACGTCTTTAGTCGGCTTTCCTTTGGTAAAGAACAGAATGTTGGTTTTAATGCCCGTGTACGGGTTAAACACGCCATTTGGCAGGCGCACAATGGTGTGCAGGTTACATTCTTCGGTCAGCAACTTTTTGATTTTGGTTTTTACGCCTTCACCAAACAAGGTGCCATCTGGCAATACCACACCCGCACGGCCATTGGCAGGATCTAGTACTTCAATAATCAGTTGTAGGAACAAATCCGCAGTCTCACGGGTTTGCATTTCCGCCGGAAAGTTCTTTTCAATCCCGTCTTCCTCGGTACCGCCAAACGGAGGGTTGGTCGCAATCACATTGATATTGCTGTCCCAGTTGGAAAGTGGCTTATTCAGCGTGTTGTCGTGTTTGATTTGCGATGGCACTTCAATGCCATGCAGCATCATGTTGGTGATACGACAGCAGGTGCGGCAGCCTGTTTTTTCTCTAACGCCGTGGAATTGCTTCTGGAACGTCTCGTACTGCTCGCTGGTTTTTGGTTTGTAATGTGCGTTGATGTGATTGATAGCGCAAGTTAAGAAACCGCCCGTACCACATGAAGGGTCAAACACGTTCTCGCCCAGTTTTGGGTCAAGACGGTCAACAATAAAACGGGTCACCGCACGCGGCGTGTAGAACTCACCCGCATTACCCGCGCTTTGCAGGTCACGCAGGATTTGCTCGTAGATATCACCAAACAGATGGCGTTCATCAGTATCGGTAAAGTCGATTTCATTCAGCTTGTTGATCACCTGACGCAGTAGGGTGCCGTTTTTCATGTAGTTGTAGGCATCGCTGAATGCTTCTTTCACCACATAGCCGCGTGGGTTGGTGTCTACTGGCGCTGCCATGTTTTTCAGGTTGTGGAACAGGTCGTCGTTCACAAACTCAAGCAGCTTGTCACCGGTAATGCCCTGTGCATCTGCCGCCCAGTTGCGCCACAGGTATCTTTCATTGATTGGCGCTTTGTAATCATCCAGCTCGAGCTCTAATTCTTCTTCCTGCGCATCGAAGACTTTGAGGAACAACAACCAGGAAAGTTGCCCAAGGCGCTGTGCATCACCGTCAACACCTGCGTCTTTGCGCATGATGTCTTGGATGGATTTGATTACGGAACTGATAGACATGATTTAACTGCTTTTGAAGTGCAAAAATTTGTGCGCATTGTAGCGCATTTACTGCCGTTAATTGAGCAGAAGTCAGCATTGATGAGAGTTAAGTGGCGAGAATATAAGCAACCCGTACGAACGGGGCCGCCTGAATTTATCACCTGAACATATCAACCGAGTACGGGTTTGGTGGTGACGCTTTCACAACTCTGATTTGCCCTCAACCAGCGGTATAAACCCATAGTGATGATCGCATCGAACGTTATGCCCACACCAAACATGAAAGCGATACCCTCCAATGTCGGTTCGAACCACGACAACTGATAGGCCACAAAGGCAGAACCATAGAAGAGCGTATTAACGGCTAAAGACTGATAAAGCATTAAGTCCGTGCGACCAATACCGTAGAAGTAGCTGTCAATAACGTTATTAAACGCAAACACCACATAAAAGCCTAACATCAAGAGAACCAAATCCGTCACTTGCTCATGGTCACTGACACCCATGATGTGGGCGATAAAATCATCCCATAGTGGTACGGAGAGCAGCCAGCACAAGACAACGAGTCCTGTTAGTTTGAAATACACATTGACCTTCTCGACTGAAAGACCATTCGAGCAAGCGGCATCTCGCTTAATTAACTGCCCCAGAGCCATGACAGGTAATAGTAACCATCCCCAAATAAATTGGTTGGATACCCAAAAAACACCCGCTTGCTGAACCTGATTAACCAACTGCAATATCATCACGATAAATGCGGTATTGCGAACGAAAGATTCTAATCCTGACTTAACACCTATTTTCATCCATTCTTTCATCCACGATACTGAATGGAATGCCAGCTTCGGATTGAACAACCCTTCTCGATAGAGCCAACAAAGCGCGATGATGCACAAAATAGTGTTCACTGTGATGTTGGTGTAAGCAACGCCATTTACTCCCAACTGAAGCGAATACG
This sequence comes from Vibrio metoecus, assembly GCF_000696385.1. Taxonomy (GTDB): domain Bacteria; phylum Pseudomonadota; class Gammaproteobacteria; order Enterobacterales; family Vibrionaceae; genus Vibrio; species Vibrio metoecus. The sequence continues at coordinate 196,152 of NZ_JJMN01000074.1, forward strand.
ACAACTGGCTTACAAACAAACTGTCAAAGCCGATTATCAACAAAGATTTCAAAGCGATAAATGCATACAACCTTCCCCGATCATCACGCAAAACAAGAACCAGAAAGCAAAGCTCCAACAGGCTTGAAATGAGAATGGCGATAGATTCAAGGCGTATGTAACTCGTGGTTTTATCTACCAATTCAGCACCTTGCTGCATTGCTTGGATTAAATCAGGTGCAAACATAATCACACCGAATGTTATCGTCGCGTACACAGCGACAACCGCTACCATTGCACCATTTAAACGCTCATTAAATGCCACTCTGTCGGTTAAAATGACTTGGCCTAGCATGTAAGCAAGAGGAATGAGCATAGCTTCGCTGATCACTTCATAACCGATATTTAGCCATGCCACCTGAGCTGCGATACTAAAGGCCCATGGGTCAGGAATGCTGCCAAGAAAGAAAACAACAGAAAGTTGAGTAAATCGCGGGTATGAGCCCAGATAGTAGAAGTATCAACAGCAGTTTATAGTTGACCGCTTTCGAGTGTGGAAGCATCCAATCTCCATATTGATTTGCTTTGTGATGACAAAGGGCTACTTATCTCCAGCAGCCCAGAAGAAATGAGTAAGTGTTTATGCCGTTTGGTAGATCTCTGATTCCAGTTCGTTGACTGCTTTCAGGTAGGTTTCCTTATCACCAAAGCCTTTTTTGATGATTTCTGTCGGGCGACCTATTTCGTTGAACGGTGCGACTTTAAGCACTGTGATGCTTTCAATTTCACTGACGCCAGCATCGGCATATTTCTCAAGAAGGTTGCTCAAGACCTCCTTCGCGACATCGCTATATTTGGTGAAGTAGTTGCGCTTCTTAACGTTATCAGCCCGCTCTTTGCGAGTCAGTGGCGGTTGGTCATACACAACGTGGCAGATCATATCGAATGGATCCATGTCCTTGCCCACTTCCTGCTCCAACGCTTCCCAAATAATTCCTATCTCAGCTAACTCATCGATAATGGCCTGCTTGCGGTCGGCATCGTTCCATTTGCGGGTGAAGTCATCTAGCGAGGTAAACTGTGTTGCCATGGCTTTGCGGGTGTAGTCTTTGAATGATTCCGTCACCAATTTTCCGTCGCTGTCGTAATACTGAACACGCTCTGCAATCTTCTTCACTTCAACACCCGAAACATAAAATTTTCGGACTTCTTCTTGGATAGGTTCATCTGGGCTAGGACCGAATGTATCGCCACCTGAAGGTTTATAGGGTGGCGTTGGCTCTAGAATCGTATCTGGGTCGATGTCATCACCAAACGGTGACTCACCATCCACAACTGCCTCACCGTTTTCATCTTCCGGTATACCATCGACAATATCATCGAGGTCTTCAGGATTTTCAAAATCTTCCGGTTTGGTGACTTTCACCCGCTCCGGAGTACCATCAAAACGCTCATCGGCAAAAAGCTCGGTGGCCTTTTTGAAGTCGAGAATAGAGAACCAGAGTTTGCCGAACTTGTCATCAATGCGGGTACCACGACCGATGATCTGCTTAAACTTGGTCATGGACTTAATAGTTTGATCAATAACGATTAACTTACAAGTCTTAGAGTCTACGCCTGTAGTCATCAACTCAGAGGTCGTCGCTATCACTGGATAAGCTTTCTTCGGATTTGTGAAGTTGTCCAATTGGGCTTTGCCAGTTTCATCATCACCAGTGATTTTCATAACATACTTATCATTCTTAGCCATTTGCTCTGGGTTGCAATTGGCAAGGGCTCGACGCATACGCTCAGCGTGATCGATGTCGTTACAAAAAACGATGGTTTTCGCCATCGGGTCAGTGCGTTTCAGATAGTTGGTAATCGTTTGGGCGACTAGTTCCGTCCGCTCATCAATCACCATGGTTCGGTCGAAATCGCTCTGATTGTATATACGGTCAGTAATAATCTCGCCACGTTTGTCTACTTGACCTTTGGTTGGTCGCCAGCCTTGAAGATCAATATCGATATCCACGCGCACAACTTTGTAGGGCGCAAGGAAGCCATCTTCAATGCCTTGTTTGAGCGAGTAAGTGTAAATAGGATCACCAAAATATTCAGAATTTGATTCTGTATTTGTTTCTTTTGGAGTCGCAGTTAATCCAATTTGAGTAGCAGAATCAAAATACTCCAGTATTTCTCTCCAAGCACTTTCTTTAGAGGCACTCCCCCTATGGCACTCATCGACGATAATCAAATCGAAAAAGTCACGTGATACTTGTTTAAATACCTTTTGATGGTCTTCTTGACCAGTCGTCGACTGATATAACGCTAGTTGAACTTCATATGCAGGATCAATTTCCCTTCCGGTAATCTTTGTCATCACATCTTTAAAAGGGAGGAAATCCTTACGCATCGGATCATCAACAAGAAAGTTCCTATCCGCGAGAAATAGAATTCGTTTCTTTACGTTGGCTTTCCATAGCTTCCACATGATCTGAGAAGCGGTGTAAGTTTTTCCAGTACCAGTAGCCATAACAAGGAGGATGCGATTCTGACCTCGCGAGATTGCTTCAATTGTTTTACTGATAGCATTTAGTTGGTAGTAACGCGGCGATTTACCACTACCGTCATCGTAGTAATCTTGAGTGATCAGCGGTAATTGTTCTTCTGTGTATCCTTTCCACTGGCAGTATTTCTCCCACAACATGGCTGGAGATGGGAAATCCTCAAGGCGGATTTCAGCCTCGATCTGATCGGAGTTTGTTTTATCGTGAAAGATATAACCATCACCATTGGTAGCAAAAACAAATGGCACATCAAGCAAAGAAGCATAGTTCAATCCTTGCTGCATCCCTTTGCCCACTTCGTGCTTATTAGCTTTCGCCTCTACCACAGCCAGAGGTATGTTGGGTTTGTGATAAAGTACTATGTCTGCCGCTTTCGATTTTTTACGTGCAGCAATCTGTCCGCGTACAACAACTTTACCATCTCGGAGTTTGACCTCCTGACGGATTTGAGTCATACGATCCCAACCAGCTTCTTCAATGCTAGGGAGAACAAATTTGCTGATGATATCGGCTTCTGTGAGCTTAGATTTGTTGATGCTAGAGGTCATTAATGCCAACTGTACAACTAACTGGATGTTGGCATTATAACCGAGTTTAAATTCTTGAGGAGGCGAATAATGTTAGTTGTATTGACTAACTCACTAATCTATTTAGAAAAATGAGAAAAACTCGCTGTTTGAAGTAACCTAAAGCCAACAATTCCCGCGATTAATAATTACTCCATATGAAATGCATTAATTTCATAACAAAGAATTGAATATTAGGTCCCTTTGATTCTGATTATCTATGGTTTTAAATATTGGCAGTTATGTAGCCTCTTCGACTCTTTGTTTTAGAGCATGAAAATTAACCGCTCATCCAAATTCAACTCTGCAAGGGGGATAAACCATACATCAACGTCGCTCTACCCCAATTGCGTCTGCTAGTTGGCAGCGACCTCCACCATCGAGATGGCTTCACACTGCATAGTGAGACAAAAAGTGATTTTGCCCCTCGTTATCCCCACACCGAACTATCCACGAACACATTTTGTCACTTTCTTAGCATTATAGTGACTCCAATTTACTCAGAGCATTCACTCTTCCCAATAGCTCAGCTGAGTATTCTTTTGATTTGTCATAGAGCGGCTTAATAAGAGCTGACTGAGCAGGAAAATGAGTAAGCACACGCTTATATTCTTCAACTTCCCCTAACAGAATTCTAAGCTCAGCTTCGGACTGCGCTTTTTCTTGGGATATATACCTAATGAAAGGCTGTTGAATGCTATTTGCCAAGCCTGTTTTCGCCGATGGTAAATTTGTGCGATGCGCAGAAATAAACTCTACTGATTTGAACGTAGAGGTTTTGAAATAGCGTGATTTTTCGTTAGCCTGATTGTTTCTTTTCTCAAGGTATCCCCGTTCTGCAAGTTGATAAAGCTGGCGATAAAGCATTTTTCTGAGTTCATTTTTGTTGAATACGCCCACTGTTGCGTACAACAGTCTATTTCTTAGTTCCAGTACCGTGAAACCATCCATTTCTTTATCTATCAATGCTTTATATAGCCATTGGTTAAGGGGTACTTTTCGATTCATTGCACTATTTCACCCATCAAAAACTTAGGATTGCTAAGTATACAAAAATCGGTAAAACTTAGACAATCTAAGTTATCGAAAGGTTGAAAAGAAATGTGTAAGTGCATAAAGACAACCCAATCCCAACGAGGCTTAAAGAAGCCCGCAAAAAAGCTGGCATTACCCAGAAAGATCTGGGTATCAGAATTGGTATGGAACCTAGCTCGGCGAGTGGGCGGATGAACCACTATGAGAAAGGGAGACATGTACCCGATCTTGGCACGCTCGAACGAATGGCTGAAGAGTTAAACGTACCACTAAACTACTTTTTCTGTAGAAACGAGTTAAGTGCTGAACTGGCTTGCGTGATTGACAAAATGAGTGATGAAGAGAAAGCAGCACTGTTGGACAGCCTAAGCCGTGAAAAGTAGGCTCTAAGCTTTAAGCCCATTTTTGCTCAATAGCATGCTCAACGGAATGGCGTCCGTAAAACGAGGGGCTACTATTTTATCTTCAGTGGTGATTGCATTTAAGTGGTAAGCAGAACCAGAGTCAATTTGATGAAGACTAAGCTGCTCTAAAGGACGATCAAACGGGTTATCTAGGTAGGGGAACTTAAATGCAAAAGTGCGTGACAATATTGCTTTGTCTATCGTATCCGCATTGTCGTTGAAGCTCGTAAGCAACGCGTCTTTCAAGAAGTGTTTTAACGCTCGGCATTCTCCTCGGCACATTGCAAACAAAGGATATAGCAGTTCATTCTTTGTAAGTACTGGTGGCTCATCAAACCCCATCCTTGAACTCAGACCCGCGACAAATCTGGCAAAATGTTTTTTTGTTCTAAGTCAAACCCATAAGATGCCGTTTTACTCGAATGACTATTCGCTTTCAACAATTTGAAATAATCTATCTTTCTTCTCCAGCTTAGCCGCGAATTCCATTGTGGTTCTGTCGCTATCACATCAGCATAAGGCATACCCACAAGCACAAAAGAAACTCTTGCTTCTTCACTTATATATTTGAATGTGTTGGCAATAACTTGTCTCTGTTCTGCGGTTGAAAACTCAACAAGCTCTTGAATTTCATTAACAATAATCAGCTCAACAGATTTACGTTTAAGTTGCTTTACAACCGCTTCGCCAAGCGCAATTTCATTACGGCGCCGAATTCCTCGTCCTCCTGATTTACAATCTAAATCAACCAAAAATTGGGTCAGCGTATTCTGTTCATTGATACGACTTGGCACTCTAGTGCTTAATACTGGCTGCTTTCCCCAAGTTGAACCCGATTGAAAGCGTGACAAGTAGTTGTTGATCAAAGCTGTCTTTCCACTTCCAGCCTCACCAGTTAACAAGAAAGATTCTGGTTCACCACCTAAAGAGTGATTGAAACGAAGTTGATCGAAAATGGAGTAGATTTCAGTTATCGCGGGATACTCGATAAAGCAGGTTTCAAAGGACTTTAGCTGCTCAAGCTGCTTTGGCGTTAAATTCAAACTAATACCCTTCAATATCTTCAAAATCATCGTCATCTAAGTACTCTGAGGCATCGGAAACAACCTCAGATTTGAGCCTAACAGGAGTCACGTTGATTGAGTTTGGTCCCTCAGATCCGACATCATTAAACTTTGCTAGTTTCGACGTGTTACCTGTTTTAGGAAGGTTGGGCTTGCTACTTTTAACACGACGGAATTTATCGGTTTCTTCGTGGATACGTTTTTTCATATACAGAAATGTATCCGCAAGAGCCTCATCATCAGCAAGATCCTTGGTGTTCAGTCTGCGTACTTTTTGTATTGCGTTGGTGTTACAAAAAGTGAAAGTCCGTTTGTATACCCGCTGTTGTCTACTGCTGGAACTTTTATGTACTTCTTTTCTGATTCTAGGTAAACATGAATGTAGCTGATATCAGAAGGATCTGTTTTGGTCTTAACAAAGAGCTGTTTGCCATTATTAGGTGTGCAATATTTCCGGTATTCAATAAGCTCGGCGGACTGATAGCGTAAGTTATGCAGCCTGATCCCGGCCACTCCAATCGTCCTGTGTCTAAGCAATCCTAACTCTACTCTGAGTTGCTCCTTCTCAGCACCATCATAGTAAGACGGCGTCCATTTCGATTGGTGCCACTTGTGGTATGGGATCTCGCGCTCTCTAGAATCTGGTGCCATGTGGTAATAGTCGACAATCCATTTATGAAGTAATTCAAGAAATACCGAAACCCTAACCACCGCATCCTTCTTTGGATTGTAATCTTGTAGTTGAGTAGGATTGGTGAAGGTTTTTCCAGGCAGCGCGTTAACTAACCCTTTATTCATTTGATCGAACAACTTTTCGATCCCTGACTTTCGCCAAGGCTTCGCTGCTTGACTGTATTGAATGTCGGACACCAAAGGCCGTAACGAATCTTCCAAGCTTTGACTCCAAAACTCGGCACCGTTATCGACGACCAAGCAATCAATCTTACCGTGGCAAGGCCACTCATTCTCAATCGATGGATACTTTGCTTTAAGCCAGCTTTTATCCAAAAGTGAATTCAACAGAGCCTTTCTAACAGAGTCAAAGCTTGGCTCTCTAAAGTTGATACTGCAACCAACAATGCACTTACTGAAACGGTCATAAAGCATCGTCAAATAAGGGCGGCCCAAAGGAATATCTAGTTCATCGTCAATCAAGATCACTGGAACTGGGGTATGGTCTATTTCAACAAACTCCATAGGTTTAGTTGCAACTACCTGCTGACCAACCGACCGATACTCCCGATCTGCATATCGTTTACCAAATCTTGCAATCGCCACTTCATAAGGGGGTAACTCATTTATTCGATTATAAAAAGAACGTTCGGCAATTGGCTTGATTTTTCCTTCAACAATCCCTCGATTCATTTGAATCACTCGACTCTTATAATATCGGTATGCTTCTGCAACGCTAAGTCGTTCACGTGTCAGGTATACGTTCTGAATTGCCTCGTCAATCAAGGATTGCGAATCCATTTCTTTCTGGCGGTTGCCCTTAAACGTATGCTTCGGAATAAGTGCCGAAGCTTCTCTACCTGCTTCAGCGTAGGATTTTTTCCAAGTTGCTACAGTCCGCCAACTAGGGGGAGTAAGCTGTAATTCTGATTCAACGAGACTTAAAATGGGGTTCAAGTTTTTCTCTGTCCACCCACCTTTCAAGCGCTTCTCCACAAAAGTAATCACTTTTATGCGGCGAAGAACCTCCTCCTGAATTTTTGCTGGCAAACTATCTATGGTCGATGATATTTCAACGGGTTTTAGAATTAGCTCTTTTGGGAGCAATTGCGATTCTTCTTCTGACGCTTCAAACTCATCAAAGAACCCAAATATACTATTAGAGTCCGGTGGCATAGTTAGCACCAAACGCAAGTTTCTAGACCAAAGCCAATAGTGTTGAGATCTGTTTTAACGTGCCCCGAAGAGATCCAAGGTAGAGTAGAGATAAGCGTGTCTTGCTCTGATAGACCAAAATACAAAGACACCTCTTGCAACTTCACCATTTGCTTACGTTGAATAAATGCCAAAACTCGCTTTTGAAATTCGGTCACTGTTCGCAATCCTGAGTAGCGGTGTAACAACTTAAAGTTATCTAGCGTTGGCCCCATCCTGATTTGCTTCTCAGTAACGAGAACTAACCGTCTGTTGAACTCACTCAACGCTACTCTCTGCTTTTCTTCAAAGCGCTCCCTAAAATCAGGTTTAAGAATCTGGCTAGAGTGTTTGACCTCGAAGAATGTTGATTGCTCATTGTGACCTATTGCTAAAAAGTCAGGGGTATATCGACACTTACGGTTATTGAATAGATAGTGGAAACCAAAAGGTTGAGAGGTAAAACTTTTGATGTTTGGGTTGTATTCGAGGTGAAAACAGAAATCGAACTCCAGAATGGAGAGAGTGCGAACAACAGCATCATTCTTCAAGCTCATGAACTTACAGATGTTGTGCACATGAGATGATTTCTTAGTTTGGTCAAACATAGCTAAGTCACTTTTGTTGTAAACCTACAACAAAAAGTAGTCTATGCAGACTTATAGTGCAAATTTGCGAAATATTCTGCAATTTATGCGAACTTATTTTGCAAACATCAGATGGGCGGAGGCCCCAGCCACATCCCGGCACACACATCATCCGCTGTGGCTGCTTCCTTCCGGATCTGACCAGGTTCACGAACTAGTGTTGCGGGAGGACCAGGGCCTCCATCGATTTGAGTTTGGATTGTCTCCAAAGCGGGAGCGATTATTAAACATCGACATGGGCAATGCAAGCGATAATCCTCATTTAAACTTGCATCCCCGACTGACCGACCATCATTTCACCATTTTGACTAAATGATGTGTAATCTTTTTACCTTGGGGTCTGATTGCAATGGTTGGTGTGCCGATTCGGCTTTCGCGCGATACATCTCAATATCGGCTTGATGCATTACCTCATTGAGAGACTGTGTTCGTTCACGGTTTTTGGCAACACCAATGGCAACCGAGACTTCAAAGCTAACGTCACGTTCTGCATCAACAAACATAAACCGCTCACATTGGGCTTGTACATACTCAAGGCGTGCAACAGAACATTCACCAATCAAGATAAATTCATCACCACCGATACGATAACTGCGGCCTCGCCAAACATTCTCAATTCGTTGTGATAGTTGTTTTAAGACCTTGTCACCCACTTCATGTCCGTATTGATCATTGATCGATTTGAATTTATTGACGTCAAGATACACTAAGGTCAATCGAGGCGATAAACCACGTCGATACCGATTATATAAAGCGCGTCGGTTACGTAGTTTCGTTAAATTGTCAGTATGCGAAATGCCATGTAGGTAAAAAGCCACCATGAATAAGGCTAATAATGCCAAGGCAAACAACCACTGGGTACTACGCTGATATTTTTTTTCAGCAAGCAATGTAGCTCGCCAGTTCGGTTGGTAGTCATACGTATGAATAATTTGTTCGGTATTAAGCATTTTGATCGCACGCGAGAAAAAGAGGGGCAAGCGTTGCGCCTAAATGGATTTTTTAGAAAATCCAATCGCAATATCATATTGATAGAATGCGCCAATCATGGTGTCTTCAACAATCGGGAGCATCTCTTTAGACTCACGAAGCAGCAGATTAAAATTCGCCCGGTTGAGCACGATATAATCGACTTCTTTGTTTAATAAGGCTTGCAACTTTTCTTGCTGATTCGAGTAAGTAAACAGACTTTTTGTTAGGCAACATTTGCTGCAGTAATTCTTCGAAGAAGTCGTCGTTGATTACGCCAATTCGCTCGGTAACAAGTTCAGAAACATTGCTATAAACATCATCTTTATAATGCTCTCGCTTGACCAAAATCGCCTCAGGGTGGTAGTAGCTTTCACTAAAATAGGCGAAGTTTTTGCGCTGTGGCGAAATGGTTACCGGAGCAAGAATATCGATTTTTTTCTCTTGTAAATCGGCAAACATGCTCTCCCATGTTTCTTGACCATGACTCACCAATTCACATTTGAGCAGCAACATGTCACAGGCCTGAAATACCACATCAGCACTGATCCCGCGTACAGAACCATCTGGCTGGTAAAGTGCATATTGAGGGTTGTTTTCCAGTTTAACGCGCAATACACGCTGCACGTTGAGCCCACTATCCACAACCGCTTGGCGTAGCGCCTGTTTGCGGATATCAAACTGGTATCGTTGTATCGATTCACGTAACAAACGTTGAACATAAGCAGAATGCGCGTATTGCTGAATGTCGTTCAATAGTTGAAGGTGTTTACCTTTGGGGGCAATGATCGATACAGGCTGAATCGGAACTTGATCATTCAGCAGTTGAGCATCCACCCCCTTCAATAACATGGGTTTTAGTTGATTGATCGCATCAATGACCCCATCCACACGACGACTTTCTAACAGAGCGACCGCTTCTTGATGGCCCTGGTATTCAATTTGCTGGATATAGGGATAGTGTTGACGAACTAAATCACCATAAATCGTCCCTTTAGGAATGCCAAGCATGCGAGTTTCGTTGAGGCGTAGCCCGCCATAACTGTAGAGATAGGTATACTCAATATTGGTGGGACTTGAAAAATCAAACCGTTGAGCACGCGGCTCCGTGTAGGTTACGTTGGCGGCAAAATCGGCCTGACCGGATTCTATTGCCATCAAGATATGGTTAAAACTGGGATAGTTTACGTACTCAATCTCAAGGTTAAAATGGTACGCGATCGAGTCAAACAAGACTCGCGTCACCACATCATCCGCTTCTGTGGCAACAACATAAGATTGAGGTGCAGCCAAAACGTTCGCTGAAATTACGAGCCATCCAAGGAGGAGCAAGACAAAGCGACAAAATACATTACACAGCATAGACGTTGAATATTAGATGTTATTTTTTACCGCGCATTTTACCGTAAATACCCCTACCTCACTATCAACTTTAGGTAATAAATTTCATAAAACTGGTTAATTTATTTTCACAAAGTCATGCTAAAGAACAATGCAACATCACCCCGTATAAGGTTCACAACAATCCTGAATAAGGCAAATCAGGTCACTGTTCATGCGCTTCTTCGGTACTTTTTAGCACATAATCCGTTGTCCATGCGGTGGCTAAAATGCAAATCCACACCACAAATACCGGATTAGGTACGTCAGTTTCTGGTGAGACCACTAAAGCGGCAAAACTGACGCAAGGTAGGCTCCAGCCAAGCAATGTTCCCCAGTTCAACTCGGCCGTGGTTTTGCGTACCAAAGATTCACACGACGCAATCACCCCTGTGATCAATAACGCTAATTCTACTGCATAAAATTGCTCTGCCACCCAAAGCGGAATAACCAAAACTAACGCCCACCAGCTATGTGAGTGGTTAGGCTTCCAGCCCCGTGCGGCCCACCAAATTAGCATCACCATGACAATCTGTACCACCGTTACCATCGGTGAACCTTCCAGTTTGCCGGCAGATTGGGTTACCATAATCCCCACTTGCAAGGTGAGAACGATCAATCCACTCACCAAGATGACGCCCCAATGACTACGTGTAGAAAATGCAACCATTAGTAGCGGGATCAATACCCATTGACCAACCGAAAGCGCGACAGGTTGCATCGGCAAGGTAAAACCAAAAATACCGATCGCAATCAGCATGATGATGCTGGAAAATCCAGATTTGGGCAGTAACCAGAGCGCGGGGATCAAAAATGCGATGATCGGAATATCGCCTTCACTTAGCCCTGCCACATGTGCAGCAGCAATAGCGAAGAGTGTTGCAGTCAAAAATTGTAAGGCAGACAGTATCATGCCAACTCCCTATACCTATCCTTGGTAAATTTGTTGCGGGCTTTTTGTATTATGGACCAGTTTTTACAACAGATCTTTGTGGTGATTCACCAAATTCCGGTTGGTAAGGTATCCACCTATGGTGCGGTTGCCAAAATGGCCGGTTATCCGGGCTACGCGCGGCATGTCGGTAAGGCACTTGGCAATCTGCCAGAAGGCAGCCAACTACCTTGGTATCGAGTCATCAACAGCCAAGGGAAGATTTCATTGCAAGGGGACGATTTTATTCGCCAGCAGCAGCGTTTGTTGGCAGAGGGTATTGAGGTGAGCGAGACAGGGAAAGTATCGCTACGAAAATACCAATGGCAGCCCTAAAGCTGCCATTGGTTGAATGCATTGGTTTTACCCATTCAGCTATTCGCCTTGCACGCCGACGAGCATCATACGAACTTGTTTGGTGGCATCCGTATCAGTGATCACGCCGTAATGGGTATCGGTGATAAAGCGCAATTTACCATCCACCTCAATACGAGCACTCACACTGTAGCGGTGGCTCGCTTTAATTTTGCTGCTGTCATACGCTAAGTTGAACTCTAGCGGTACTTGCATACCATTAGTGATAAAGTTCTGTTTTGCGATCACGGTTGCAGGCGCATCCGCTAACGAGACATCTTGTAGATAAACCGTCACTACCGCATTATCAGGCAGAGCAATACGTTCGCGGTACGCCACGCTCCCAGTAATAGATTGAATTTTGTCTTGTTCTTTAGGGGCAGATTCATTCATTTGGCAACCTACGAGTAAAGAACCAAACAGAACAGAAATAACAACAAGTAGAACCTTTTTCATAGGGCCTCATTACCTAATGGAAATAACAAATTAAGAAACACGTGGATTATATGCTGCACGGATATCTGTGTCATTGGACAGCGAGATTATTGACAAATATCTGACTAACATACACAAAATTAATCAAAACACTGAAAAAGGATCCTAGGTAAATGAGTAAACCGTTAGACGAACTATTAAGTCTGCTGCAATTGGAGAAACTGGAAGAGGGACTTTATCGGGGAGCCAGCGAAAACTTGGGTCTTCCTCAAGTGTATGGTGGACAGGTGATCGGTCAAGCACTGTCTGCGGCACGTTACACGGTAGAATCTGACCGCACTGTTCACTCTTTCCACAGTTATTTTCTCTATCCCGGCGATCCAGAAAAACCGATCATTTACGATGTAGAAAACTTGCGAGATGGGAGAAGTTTCAGCACTCGTCGTGTCAAAGCCATTCAAAACGGCCGCCCTATTTTCTATCTGACCGCCTCTTATCATGGCGATGCGCCCGGCTTTGAACACCAAAAAACCATGCCAGAGGTTCCGGGGCCAGAAAATTTTGCTTCAGAATCCGAATTGGCGGCGCAAATTGCTCATTTCCTACCAGAAAAATTGCAGAAAGCGTTCTGTGGTGAAAAGCCAATTGAGATGCGACCAGTCACAGTCATCAATCCATTGAAACCGCAAAAAGCCGAGCCCAAACAGTATTTGTGGATCCGAGCCAATGGCAACATGCCGGAAGATCAGCTTATCCATCAATACCTGCTCGCTTATGCTTCTGACTGGGGATTTTTGGTCACCGCCTTGCATCCCCATGGCGTTTCGTTAATGACGCCGAAATTCCAAGTCGCAACGATTGACCACTCCATCTGGTTCCACCGCCCATTTAAGATGGATGACTGGTTGCTGTTTGCGATTGAAAGCCCGACGGCAAGCAATACTCGTGGTTTAGTGCGTGGTGAGATTTACGATCGTCAAGGCAACCTTGTGGCCACTGCGGTGCAAGAAGGCGTAATGCGTTTTCTTGACTAAATAGTCACGCTTACAGAGGCAATTGAGTGGTGTATTTCAGTGACTCCATCGCAAAGGTGGAAGTCACTTTATTCAATCCCTCGATGCTGTTGACCAATTTTTTGTAAAACTGATCAAAACACTGCATATCTTTGACCTGCACCTTCATCATGTAGTCGTATTCCCCGGCCATGCGATAAAAACTCCATCACTTCAGAAAAACTCTTCCACCGCCGTCACAAAGCGGCAATACCATTCATGGGAGTGGTTATTGGTGGTCACCATAACAAACGCCGTGAAAGAGAGTTCGAGGGCTTGGGCATCCAGCAGTGCTACCCGCTCGCGAATCACTCCGCCCTCTTCCATTTTTTTTAAGCGCTTCCAGCAAGGTGTAGTGGTTAAGTTCACCGCTTCGGCTAATTCATTGAGCGAGACGGTGCAGTCTTGTTGCAAAATTGCCAAGATTTGCCGATCAACTTTGTCGAGCAACATACAAACCACCTTATTGGGAGAAAAATTTTCTCTCAAACTACAAAAGCATAGGCAAAATAGCAAAGTTTTTCTCTCCTACCCTAGCTAAACTTATTTCATAACCTAAGGGAGAAACTGAATTATGTGTACCGACCATCAGTGGATTAACAGCGCAATTCGTAAAATTGAAGCAGACTACCAACGCTCTGCCGATACCCATCTGATTAAACTCGATTTACCTTGCGTCTCTGGCGTCGATATCTATCTGAAAGATGAAAGTACCCACCCAACTGGTTCTCTCAAGCACCGCCTCGCCCGTTCACTGTTTTTGTATGGTCTGTGTAATGGCTGGATTGGGCCAGAAACTACCATTATTGAATCCTCATCTGGCAGCACAGCGGTTTCTGAGGCTTACTTTGCCCGCCTACTTGGCCTACCGTTTATTGCGGTGATGCCCAAATGCACAGCGCGTAAAAAAATCGAGCAGATTCAATTCTATGGTGGTAAGGCACACCTTGTGGACCGCTCAGATCAGATTTATGCAGAATCTCACCGTCTCGCGAAAGAGCTGAAAGGCCATTATATGGATCAGTTCACTTACGCCGAACGAGCCACCGACTGGCGGGGCAACAGCAATATCGCTGATAGTATTTTTAGCCAAATGCAAATGGAAGAACACCCAGTTCCGAGTTGGATTGTGATGAGCCCGGGAACGGGCGGCACTTCTGCCACTATTGGCCGCTTCATTCGCTATCAGCAGCACAACACCAAACTGTGTGTGGTTGACCCTGAAAACTCAGTTTTCTATGACTACTATCGTACTCGTGATGCGGCATTAACCCGCAATTGTGGGAGCAAAATTGAAGGCATTGGCCGCCCAAGAGTCGAGCCAAGTTTTATTCCTGATGTGGTGGATGAAATGCGCGCCATTCCCGATGCTGCCAGTGTGGCCACCATTTACTGGTTGGAGAAAATTCTTGGCCGTAAAGCAGGGGCTTCCACCGGTACTAACCTGTATGGCGCACTGCAACTGGCGTGTGAAATGAAGCGCCGCGGCGAGCAAGGTTCGATTGTCACTCTACTGTGCGACAGTGGTGAACGTTACCTTGACACTTACTACAACCCTGAATGGGTCAAAAACAATATTGGCGATTTGAGCGAATACCTGCACAAATTGGAGACATTCTCCGCGACAGGCTGCTTGGATTAAACCTTCTCACGCCATCCAATAAAAAACGCGCTTAGGGTTCACTAAGCGCGTTTTATTTATCAGCGTGCTAGCATGTAGCCATACCCATTACACTAATGGACGTTGGCCTCGGCTGATCAGCTTCAGCAACACATTGTCGGCAGCATCGCCTGCCACTCCAGCTAATTTATCAGTCAGTTTTTTCTTCTGCACATAACGCAGCAAAAGCACGGTTTTGTTTTTGTCACGCTTCAACAATCAAATCATCGGAAGTCTGAATCTCATCAACCAAACCCAGCGATTTAGCTTGTGTACCAAACCAGTGTTCGCCCGTAGCGACTTTATCCAGATCCAACGCTGGACGATGATCACGAATGAAGTCTTTGAACAGTTGATGGGTTTCTTCGAGCTCTAATTTGAACTTGTCACGCGCTTTATCGGTGTTTTCACCAAACATAGTTAGCGTACGTTTGTATTCACCCGCAGTAAGTTGTTCAAACTCGATATCGTTCTTTTTCAGCAATTTATGGAAGTTTGGTAACTGAGCCACCACACCGATAGACCCGACAATCGCAAATGGCGCACTGACGATTTTATCGGCGATACACGCCATCATATAACCGCCGCTGGCCGCGACTTTATCGACTGAGATGGTCAGCGGTAAGCCAGCCGCTTTGATACGATCAAGCTGTGAGGAAGCCAAGCCGTAACCATGCACCATGCCACCACCGGTTTCCAAGCGCAGTAATACTTCATCACCGGCTTGTGCCACCGCCAAAATCGCGCTCACTTCTTCACGCAGTGAAGCGACTTCTTTGGCATCAATGCTGCCATGAAAATCGAGCACAAACAGATGCGGTTCGCGTTTGCTTTCCAATTCGCCTTCTTTTGCCGCTTGTTTGAGTGATTTCTCACGACTTTTTTGGTCTGCTTTTTCTTTCTTCTTTTCTGTCCTTATCACGCGCTTTTAAAAACGCGTCGTCATGCAAATAAGATTCTAAACGTTCAACAGTCTCTTTGTGCTGCTCAGTCAGATCGGTGATTTCCAGTTCACCTTTGGCCGCTCCACTGCGCCCACCCAGCGATTTAACCACCACCAGCACTGCCACTAACGCGACTACCACAGTCACAATCTTGGCCAAAAACAGGCCGTAATCTAACAAAAACTCCAAGTGACTCATCCTTCTTCAATGCGAATTGGTGTATTGTAACCACCTTGTCACGAAGACTTAAAGCAAATCCTCTTCCCTGTTACATTCTTCGCGAGGTTAACAAGAAAAAACCGCGGTGTATCAATAGGAAGACCCAAGAATAATAAGGAATGTAAGACGTGAATTATTCAGTCTCAGCAGATGCCCTAAAAGAGAAAGTGATTTTAGTAACAGGTGCCGGTGACGGCATCGGTAAACAAGCGGCGATCAGCTTCGCGGCACATGGCGCTACCGTGATCCTCCTCGGTCGCACCGTGAAAAAGCTTGAACAAACTTATGATGCGATTGAAGCTGCAGGTTACCCTACACCCGCCATCGTTCCCCTAGATATGAAGGGCGCGAGCAAACAAAACTATCTGGATATGGTCGATACCATTGAAGAGCAGTTTGGCCGCTTGGATGGCGTTCTACACAACGCAAGCTTGCTTGGTGTGCTTAGCCCTTTTGATCAAATTGGCGAAGACAGCTTTGATGAAGTGATGCAAGTGAACGTAAAAGCGCAGTTTCTAATGACTCAAGCACTGCTGCCTTTGCTGCATAAATCGGCCGATGCTCGAATTGTGTTTACCAGCTCAACCGTAGGCCACATTGGCCGCGCTTTCTGGGCGACTTACGCGATTTCTAAATTCGCCACCGAAGGCATGATGCAAATTCTGGCCGATGAACTGAGCGACAGTACCATTCGTGTCAATGCGATTAACCCAGGGGGTACTCGTACCGGAATGCGCGCGAAAGCTTACCCAGCGGAAGATGCAGACAAGTTAAAAACGCCGCTCGACATCATGCCACTCTATTTGTACCTAATGGCTCCAGAAGGCCGTGAAGTTCATGGGCAATGTATCGACGCCCAGCCAAAGAAATAACGCGGTTTAGTTTTCGCTTTCACACAAAGACAAACGCCTTGCGAGAAGCAAGGCGTTTTTGTTGTCTAACATCATCGATTAGGAAAGCGCTTAATCTCGGCTCATCAGCACAATGTGATCTTCCCAATCGATCACATCCACTTCTATAGACGATTTTACCGCGCACACTTTTCATCGGACAGCATGCATGGCGTCTTTCGAACCGGTCAGCAAAGGATGCCATTCTGGAAGTGTTTGACCATTACCAAGTAAACGGTAAGCGCAAGTATCCGGCAGCCAGTTAAACTCTTCAATCTTGTCGCGAGTGAGCTTTAAACACTCTTCACCTGAGCTAAAACGATTGGGATAATCTTTACAAGAGCAGGTGTCACTATTGAGCCAGCTACACGCCACATTGGTGTAGTAGATTTCATCCGTATCTTCATCCATGAGTTTGTGCAGGCAACATTTACCACAGCCATCGCACAGCGATTCCCATTCGGCTTCGGTCATTTGGTCTAAAGTTTTGCTTTGCCAGAAGGGTGTACTCATTGCATTGTCTTACGGTTAATCAATTGGGGGACGATTTATACTCTTTGCGCTGCCAAAGTGCAAGAAAAGCGCAAGTCAGTGCATCCTATTTGGCTTTCTGTTAGGATGGCCGCCCATTTTTCCAGCGCAAAGAGTTCATGATGGATTGTCGATTAGGCTGCGGTGCTTGCTGCATAGCGCCAAGCATCTCCTCCCCGATTCCCGGCATGCCGAATGGCAAACCTGCTGGAGTGCGCTGTGTTCAGCTCAATGACGATAATCTGTGCAAGCTATTTGGTCGCCCTGAACGCCCCAAAGTGTGCCATGATTTCAAAGCCTGCCCTATCGTTTGTGGAAAAACCAACCAACAAGCATTCGATAACTTGACTGAACTTGAACGGTTAACTTGAGCGTGATGCTGATTGAGCCATGCTCATGAGCATCCTAAACCAAGATAAAACAATGCCGCTCGATGAGCGGCATTGTGAATGTAGAGGCTGAGTTAAAACAGCTTATGCCGGCCTAGCAGCGAGTGCGACAACGTCGTGCCATCCACCAACTCAAGTTCGCCCCCCACAGGTACCCCGTGGGCAATTCGGCTCGCCGTCACTTCATGTTCACGACACAACTCCGCAATGTATTGCGCAGTGGCTTCACCTTCCACAGTTGGGTTAGTGGCAAGGATCACCTCACTGATGTCTTTGCGCTGTAGGCGATAATCCAGAGTATCCAAGCCAATATCGCTCGGACCAATACCATCCAGTGGTGACAGGTGACCCATCAGCACAAAATAGCGACCAGAAAACTGACCGGTTGCTTCCAACGCAGCAATATCTGCCGGACTTTCGACTACACACAACTGACCATTTTCTTTACGCTTAGGATTGCTACAGATGTGGCAAACATCCTGCTCGGTAAAGGTTCGACACTCCTGACAATGACCGATTTCGACCATCGCTTGACTCAGTGCCTCAGCCAGTTGTATACCGCCTTTACGATCGCGCTGTAACAGATGGAATGCCATACGCTGCGCTGATTTGGGGCCAACGCTCGGCAAGCAGCGTAATGCTTCCATCAAATGTTCCAGCATGTGACTGGTACGCATAAATTCAGCTCAGATTAGAATGGCATTTTCATGCCCGGTGGCAGTTGCATTCCACCGGTGACTGAAGCCATTTTCTCTTTTTGCGTCTCTTCGATACGACGAGCGGCATCATTGAATGCGGCAGCAATCAGATCTTCCAGCATCTCTTTGTCGTCTTCCATCAGACTTTCATCGATGTTGACACGGCGCACGCTGTGGCTACCTGTTACGGTCACTTTCACAAGGCCAGCACCGGATTCACCGGTCACTTCCATGTTCGCGATCTCTTCTTGCAGCTTTTGCATACGCTCTTGCATTTGTTGGGCTTGCTTCATCAAGTTGCCCATTCCGCCTTTACCAAACATCTTTATCTCTCTGGTTATCGTTGAATGTTTCACATAGTGTGGGGACGAGACACTTCGGTTTCAACCCCAGTTAAATTGGTCGTACGCTGTCGCTATCCAACTGCGCATTAAACCGGCGCTCAATAAATTGCACGTGGGGATCGGCTTGTAAACTGTGTAATGCTGACGTCAGCTTCTGCTGATAGAGGCGCTCTCGCAGTTCAAGCGGGGTTTCACCCTCTTGCCCCACGGTAATGTTTAATGAACAAGCTTCACCAAGCACATGATTCAATGCCTGTTCTAACTCTTGCTGCGCTTTTTCGTTGTGCAGATGCGCATGGCTTTGGACGCAGCGTCAGCGAAATCTAGATCGCCTTGGCGAACAAAAGCAGAATTTAGCGCCAATTGCTCGAACCATTTTAGCCGTCTGCAGCTGTTGGATCAGAGCCGACCATGCATCTTGTACAACGGCTTCTTCGATCAGCTTCACCACCATTTCTGGCGTTTTTTCATGCTCTAACGCTTTTTTCAGTTGCGTCGGTGTGACTTCACTTTTCACCGCGACTTCGATGGGTTGCATTGGACGCCACTGATAGATTTCATCTTCTGGCTCCAGCTCATCCTCATCATTCAGATCTGGCGACACCTGCACTTGCTGTGCTCGCTGCGCAATACGCTCTAGCGCGGATGCAGGAGTAGCAGATGTCGCGTCAGACTTTTTTCCGTCCGCACCTTTGTTTTGTACTTCTTGACGCTTAGAGCGCAACTGATGACGCAACCCCGCCAACGCAGGCATGCTCGCTTGGCTTTGAGCCTCTGTATTAGGCGCCGCTGTATCGATAGGTGAATTCACCACTCTGGTATCGTCTCGCGCAAGAGTCGAAGTGGCTCTTTCCATCACAGGCTCAGGTATTGCCTGCGATTGTGCCATGATATTGGGCATCATCGATGGCTGTCTTTGAGCCGGTTGCGACCCAGCGGGCGACATCGGTTGCTCCTGTGTGGCAGGAGCTACTTGAGGTGCCGAATGCGCCATCGTCGATGGCATCTCAACTTGTGTATTCGGTAGCGTGATCGCATTAACCAGAGATACACTCGATGGACGAAACGCCATCATACGCAGCATCAGCATTTCAATGCCAATTCGCGCCGTGGGTGACAGCGGCAAATCTTGCCGACCTTTCAACGCAATTTGGTAATAAAGCTGTACATCTTGCGGGGCTAATAGTTTAGCCAACAACTCAATTCTTGCTGCCTCTGGCACTGATTTATCCAAAGTAGCAGGCAACGCTTGATACATGGCAATTCGATGCAATTGGGTAGAAAGCTGTTGCAATAGGCCATCCCACTCCACGCCATTTTGCGCCAGAGTATCGATGCACTCCATAACAGCTTGCGGTGTTTGTTGGCTGATGGCTTGCAGCAGATGCAGCGCATGGTCAGTATCTAGCGTGCCTAGCATGTGCGCGACGATGTCACTTTTTACTACACCATTGCCCAACGCAATCGCTTGATCTGTCAAACTCAGTGCATCACGCATACTGCCGTCAGCCGCATGTGCTAACAGATTCAGCGCTTTGCTGTCGCTGGTGATCTGCTCGGCGTGCAGCACTTTATCCAGTTGCTGTTGAATGTTTTCCACACTGATCGGTTTGAGATGGAACTGCAAACAGCGCGACAAGATGGTCACAGGCAGCTTTTGCGGATCTGTGGTTGCCAGCAAAAACTTCACATACTCAGGTGGCTCTTCAAGCGTTTTGAGTAGCGCATTAAAGCTGTGACGCGAGAGCATGTGCACTTCATCGATCAGGTAAACTTTGAATCGTCCACGCGCAGGTTTGTACTGCACGTTGTCGAGCAGCTCGCGCGTATCTTCCACTTTGGTGCGCGATGCCGCATCGATCTCAAGCAGATCAACAAAGCGTCCTTGGTCGATTTCTTTACAGGTTGCGCACTCACCACAAGGAGTGGCGGTAATCCCCGTTTCGCAGTTGAGCCCTTTCGCAAACAGACGACCTATAGTGGTCTTCCCCACACCTCGAGTTCCACTGAACAGGTACGCATGGTGCAAGCGATTTTGCGCCAAGGCGTTCTCTAAGGCGGTTAAAACATGGGTTTGTCCAACCACTTCGCTAAACCGTGTCGGACGCCATTTGCGTGCTAAAGCAAGATAACTCATTCCAATATCCGTTGTCGGTTAGTGACCTTCAAATTCACAGATGCTGTAAACCTGCAAGCCTAACCCTTCAAGGCGCTTATCACCACCAATTTCTGGCAGATTGATGACGAAGGCAGCGTGCTCTACCTCACCACCTAGTTGACGGATGAGTTTAGTAGTCGCTTCAATCGTACCGCCTGTTGCGAGTAAGTCGTCAACCACCAACACTTTGTCACCGGTTTTGATCGCATCCACATGAATTTCCAGCGTATCAGTGCCGTATTCCAACTCGTAAGATTGAGCAACAGTTTGACGTGGCAGCTTACCCGGCTTACGCACAGGCACAAAACCTACGCCCAGTTCTAATGCCAGCGGCGCACCAAACAGGAAGCCACGCGCTTCTGTACCAACGACCTTGGTAAAACCCATGTCTTTGTACTTATCCACCAGAAGTTGAATCGTCGCTTGATACGCTTTGGCATCTTCTAGCAAGCTGGTGACGTCACGAAACAGAATGCCTTTTTTGGGATAGTCTGGAATGCTTTTGATGCTGGATTTGATCAGAGAAAGAGTTTCAGTTGTCATAGTTACTTTAGCTTCAGTTGCTTAATCACCTAAGGTGATTACAGAACAATTCCGGCGCAGGCGATAGCGCGGTATAACCTGCACTGAAAAAACAAAGCCCACTCGAAGAGTGGGCACACTTCCCGCTAATGCTAGTGATTTTCTTGTTGCTTAGCAACCAACTCATGGGTTGGCAGATGGACAAACCAAGTGATCAGAAGCACAAGCCAGATAAACAACCCAACTTTCAACCACAAGAGAGGCACCATCCAAATCGAAAAGGTAAAGCTCAGTAAGATAAAAACGGTGGCGCGTTTTTTCACCGCTTTACTGACCGCACGGTGTTGTTGCCAATTTTGGATAATCGGCCCAAACGTTTCATGCTGATTCAACCAATGGTGGAAACGTGGGCTACCGCGTAAAAAGCAGGCACTAGCGAGTAGGATAAAAGGCGTTGTCGGTAAGAGGGGGAGAAATATGCCCAGTATCCCTAGGCATAGACTCGTCATTCCAATGAAACTGAATAAGAAACGTTGTAGGGATGAACGCATTAAAAGGTGGCGTAACCGTTAAGCACGCGGATCCAAGTTAATGTTGCTGGCAGTGTCGGGATCAGTAAAACCGCGACCACGCCTAGGAAATAATAGATATTAAAAGGTTCTTTAAACTCATGATTTGCCATTGTAATCTTCTCTTTTGGGTGACTTTACATTGGGCCGCTCTACGGCAGCCTCGTTTGTTTTATGCGCTCAGAACTATAACGAAACCTCGCTGCCACAAACACTGACAATATATAAGGTTATTAGCAACTCGATCTAAAGTTCCAACCACACTCACAATTTAGACAGTAAAATCACACCTCACAACCCTGATAGAGATCTAAAGTAAAACTATAAGCGCTCGGCTGGCTCAACGTGATTTGGCAAGCTGAACGAATCGGCAAATCTTTGGTAATAAAATTGCGTAGACTATTGTCACCAAGCTGAACGCCAGAAGTGACACGATGTTGCACATACCCATTTGACCATTGGCAGTTTAGCCCTGCGGGCAAGAGAGATAATGTTCCACCCGCAACGTCGGCAACCCCAAACAATGCGGAGACTTTACCAATACAGTCAGAGCAACAAATCCCCCGCTCAATAATCTCAGCCAAGTCTTTCAATTCAACACTAAAATTACGCAAATTACGCACATAATCATGGAATAAGGCTCGGACTAACAATGTCGATGCGGCCCCACAATCTTCATGGCTTGCCGCATCCACTAAATAGAACACAAACTGCCCATTCATCAGCCAAGCATAATCAAACACCAGTGGCATCAGTTCAGCAGACTGTAACAACCGATAGCTGCACTTCCACCCCCCTAATTGTGAATCCTTTTCAGGTAAGAGTGCATTGAGTAATTCTCTTGCTGCATTAGGGTTGTCTTTTAAATATTGTAAGTGCCAATGCAACTCTTGTTCTTCGGGAATGCCTCCCTGACTATCGGCACCATACCAACAGCTGACAAAATCACGCTGATGCTCATCATTAGCCAATATATTCTCAATAGAACTGGTTAAATGGTCATGGTTAGTGATCGGCTTGGGCAGAAAGTCTTTAATCCCAAAGCGTAATGCCTTAGCAACATCCGCCATTTCTTCGGTTGCAGAAACCACAATCAAAGGTAGGGAGGGATAAGCTAAGCTCACTTCTTCCACAAACTCAATGCCATTCAGTACCGGCATTGATAAGTCACACAGAATCAAATCTGGCTTGCTTTCACGTAACTTGCGCAAACCATCAAGGCCATTTTCAGCCTCTAAGACTTGGTAGCCGTCTTGCTGAAGATAACCTTTCGTCATACGTCGGAAAACAGGGTCATCATCGACGAGCAAAATCAGTTTTTCTGCTACTCGCTGATCTTCTACTTCACTGGTATCCGGGATGTGAGATTTATACATAAACGTCGACCTCACTGATAAACATCAGCGTACAAGTTATCGCTAACTTGCCACGGAAAAATGGATTATTGACTCGTTAAAAAATAGCTCTGAAATAGACTTTACACAAACCATGGTGCCCAAAAATCGTTCTGTCACTAGATGTATGGTTTTCAGCAAATCATCATACAAGTTGACATCACTCAAAATTTAACAGCTTATATATGTATAAATTAGCCATAGTTGCAACATAATGTGTCAGAAACGATGAAACTAGATGACCTAAACCTCTTTCGACTGGTTGTCGAAAATGGAAGCTATACCTCAACTTCAAAAAAAACCATGATTCCGGTGGCCACCATCACTCGGCGTATCCAAGCTTTAGAGGACTCGCTGAATCTTAGGTTACTCAATCGTCACGCACGTAAACTGACGCTAACCGAGGCGGGTGAACGCTTTTATAAAGACTGCTCTCCTCTCCTGGAGCGCCTCGCTTCAATGACGGAAGAGATCACCGATGAATGCCGCGGAGCTTCAGGTCGAATTCGGATCTCAGCGCCATCAAACCTCACCAAACGTATGATGATGCCGATGTTCAACGCGTTTATGGAGAAATACCCCGACATCCATATCGAACTGATGATGAGCAATCAAGCTGATGATCTCGACCCCACCGAATGGGATGTGATTTTCCGCGTTGGGCCACAACGCGATTCAAGCCTGATTGCACGTAAGATTGGAGAAGTGAAAGATATTTTGGTGGCAAGCCCAAACTACTTGGCCAATCACCCGCAACCCACTCACGCAGAAGAGTTGCACCAACATCAACTGCTCAAGGGGTATCCGCTACTTAAATGGCAACTGACTAACAGCCAAGGGGAAACCATCGTCAACACGGATCGGGGCCGTTTTCAAGCCAGTGCGTTGAATGTGGTGCGCAGTGCATGTTCAGAGGGATTAGGCATCACCCTGATGCCGGATGTGATGTTGCGTGAATTCTTGAGTGACGGAAGCTTAGTCCAAGTACTTTCAGACTGGAGCTCTAACCCGCGCGACATCTACATGTTGTATAACCACAAAGATCATCAACCAGAAAAAGTACGCCTGTTTATTGATTTTGTGATTGGCTACCACCTGCAATAAACACTCGTCTTTTTATAAAGCATTTCAATAGAAAAAGGGCTTCGCGCCCTTTTTCTTACTGTTGTACGTACCCCATATTTAGAGATACTCCACATACTTGCTAAGCTCACGTTCGGGCACTTTAGCTGCCGTAGTCCCGGGAGTCCCAAGATAGAGAAAACCGACAATTTGGTCTTCGCCTTGTACATTGAAAGCACGACGGACAACCGGATGGAACATCCAACTTCCAGAGCGCCAAATTCCCTGAAACCCTTGTGCTACGGCCGCCATTTGCATTGCTTGTACTGCACAACCGGCGGATAGATGCTGCTCAAACGCAGGGACCTTTTCACTGTGAGTGACTTTAGCGATCACTGTGATCACCATGGGTGCGCGAAAAGGCGCATTTTTCGCTTTACTGATCACCGCTTCATCACTGCCGTTGGCAATCTCCGCTTGCTCTAAAATGGCGGCAAGTTTGGCTAACCCTTCACCTTGTGCAACCACAAAACGCCATGGAGTCAAAGCACCATGATCTGGAGCGCGTAAACCCGCGCGCAGAATATTATCCAATGCCTCATTTTGTGGTGCTGGCGCATCCAATTTGGCAATTGAACGACGGTTGAGCAATAAATCGAGCGCTTCCATTTTGAATTCCTTGTTACTTCTTGATTTTATGTTTCATCCTAGCACACATTTTTGAGAATAACTCGCAATAAGAAAGAGGCACTTGGCCTCTTTCTCAATCATGATGATATCTCGAACTTAGGGGTAAAACTTTTCGCCTAAGCCCGCTCTGGTTAACAAACCATCGCACGGAGCAAACCGTTCACCGTATTTCTCGGTATGCTGATTCATCAATTCCACCACTTTGGTCAAACCAAGCGTGTCCATGTAACGGAAAGGCCCACCTAAGAATGGAGGGAAACCAATACCGAAAATCGCGCCCATATCCCCATCTCGTGCACTACGAATGATGCCTTCATCAAGACAACGTACCGCTTCGTTGAGCATTGGTAGCAGACAACGCATCGCAATCGCTTTGTCATTGAGCTTTGATTTAGGCGTTAACTTGAGTAGCTTATAAACCGATTTATCAACGTCTTTTTTCTTGCTGCCTTTGTAGATATAAAAACCTTTACCGCTTTTACGCCCTTTACGGTTGTCTTTGAGCAAGACATCAAACACATCCGGACCTTGGAATCGAGGTCCAAGTTCATTAACCAGAATCGGCATAATCTTCGCGCCAATATCGACCCCGACTTCATCGAGTAAAGTGATGGGGCCGACAGGGAAGCCAAAATCGAGCAAAGCGGTATCGAGATTCTCAATCGGTTCACCGGTCATCAACACTTGCGCAGCTTCATTCATATAGGGAGCAAGGATTCTGTTCACGTAAAAACCGGCACAATCTTTCACCACGATCGGTGTTTTGCCCTGCTTACGGGCAAGAGCAACCACGGTTGCAATAGTTTCATCTGACGTTTTAGCATGCGGGATCACTTCCACCAGCGGCATTTTTTCTACTGGGCTGAAGTAATGTAAACCCACAATATTTTCTGGGCGCTGCGCTTGGCTAGCGATCTGATGGATCGGCAGCGAGGACGTGTTGGTCGCAAAAATCGTTGTCGACTTGGCATTCGCTTCAATATCCGCCACCATTTGTTGCTTAAGCTTGAGATCCTCAAACACTGCTTCGATCACCACATCACAGCGATCAAATCCAACAAAACCGGTACCACCAGAAAGTTGCGACATCTGAGCTTGCAACTGTGCCTTGCTCAAAATTTTACGTTGTCTTTGTTTATCAAACAGCTTGTAGTTGTAATTGAGCGCATTCAGCACTCCATCGTTGGCCACATCTTTGATTCGTACTGACACTTTGGCTTTTGCCACAGAGACATGGCTAATGCCCGCTCCCATCAAGCCACCACCCAACACACCTACCGCTTTAATCGCTGCAGGTTTTGCATCCGCACCGAGATCTTTTTTCATCTCTGTCGTGGCAAAGAAAATCGAACGAAGCGCTTTCGATTCTCGCGTCATCACCAGTTCAGCAAACCGCTTCGCTTCATACTCCAAGCCCGCGTGCATCCCTTTTTCAAGGCCGTATTGAATCACCTCTAAAATGGCTTGTGCTGCTGGGTAGTTACCGCGTGTTTTCTGCTGCGTTTTCTTGGCGGCCTGATCAAAAATCAACTTACGCCCCAAGCCTGTATTGGCAAGCAGTTTTTCTTTGATCGGTAGCGCGGCTTGTACCCGCTTTTTGTGCCCTTTTTCTTCCAACACACGTTTTGCGACATCAAGCAACACAGAATGCGGAACACACGCATCCACAATGCCAAGTTTTTTGGCTTTTTTCGCACGCAGTTGTTTACCCGTCAGGATCAAATCAAGCGCAGGAAGCAGACCAATCAAGCGTGGCAAGCGCTGCGTACCACCAGACCCCGGCAGCAAACCTAACATCACTTCGGGTAAGCCTAGACGTGTTACATCATCTTCTGTACAGACTCGATAATCACACGCCAGCGCTAATTCTAAACCGCCACCGAGACAGGGGCCGTGAATCGCAGCAATCACAGGGAAAGGTAAATCGGCAAGCTGTTGAAACATCTGCTGACCTTGCGAAGCCAACGCTTGTGCTTCGTGGACAGATTGACAAGCTTCCAACATACGCACATCGGCACCCGCAATGAAGTTATCCGGCTTAAGAGAGTGGATAATAAGGCCTTTCACTTGCCCTTTCTTTTCACTCAGCGTTGTAAATACCGTTTGCATCTCTTCGGCAAACGCCGCTTGCAAGGTATTCATTTTCTCGCCGGGGACATCAATCGCTAGCCATGCGTAGTGCTGCTCATCAAACGAGAGCTGAAACGCTTTCTTATTCTCCATTATTCCACCTCCAGAATCATTGCAGCGCCCAAACCACCTGCTGCACAAGCAGTATTTAAGGCTAAGCCTCCACCACGGCGTTTCAATTCACGTAACGTTTGAGTGATCATTCGCGCGCCTGTGGCTGCAAATGGATGCCCATACGCTAACGATCCGCCAAGAACATTAAATTTGCTCATATCCACTTCGCCGATGGCTTGCGCACGACCAAGTTGCTCTTGAGCGAACTTATCGCTCGCGAACATCTTCAAGTTCGCCAAGGTTTGCGCCGCAAAGGCTTCGTGCATATCAATCAAGGTTAAATCGTTGAGCGTTATCCCTGCACGATCCAGAGCAATCGGAGTGGCATACGATGGCCCCATCAACATATCTTTTTCCACCCCAATCGCCGCAAACGCATAAGAACGGATGTAACCCATGATTTCTAGGCCAAGTTCCTTCGCTTTACCTTCGCGCATCAACATAATCGCGGCAGCACCATCGGTTAGCGGTGTAGAGTTGGCTGCGGTCACGGAGCCATATTGACGATCAAACGCCGGACGCAACTTGGCATAACTCTCTAATTTGGAATCAAGGCGAATGTTGTTGTCGGTATCAATCCACTTTTTATAAGGCTCAGGAAACGCGGTCATCACTTCATCGCGAATTTTGCCTTCTGCCCATGCTTGAGCCGCTAAAGTATGTGAACGATGCGCTAAAGCATCCTGTTCGACGCGCGAAATGGCATAGCTTTTTGCCATCTGCTCAGCGGTTTGCCCCATAGAAAGCCCGGTAGAATATTCCGCCACCGCAGGAGGAACCGGCATCAAATCTTTGAAAGAGAGGTGACTCAGCAACTTGAGCTTTTGTCCCATTGTTTTGGCTTTGCTCAAGGCTAAGAGTGAGGAAGCGAGCTTTTTGGAAACACCTATCGGTAAAACAGAAGAAGAGTCAGCACCGCCCGCAATACCAATATCAATCGTCCCCGCCATGATGCTCTCTGCAACATTGACTGCAGCTTGAAAACTGGTCGCACAAGCACGAGTAACACTGTAGGCATCCGTATGAATTGACATACCAGTACCTAACACAATTTCCCGGGCGATATTAGGCGCTTCCGGCATTTGAACCACTTGTCCAAACACCACTTGTTCAATCAATTTTGGATCGATGGCCGTGCGTGCCATCATTTCCTGTACCACCATTTTGCCGAGGTCAACCGCCGGCACTTGACCAAATTCGGTACTTTGACGGGCGAAAGGCGTACGTAGCCCCGCCACAATCGCCACTCGTTCTCCAGAACGAGTCCTGACTTCCTGCTTGCCCATGATTTCTCCTTCGAATAAGAGGTCTGACCTGAAGCATTGTAACGAGAATGTTAAACAAATCAAACGAGCGTTTAAATAATCGTGATTTAAACAATCCTTTCTAAGAGAAAAATACAGGAGAAACGCAGAATTCGGGATTTTTTGCAAAAAAAAACCACACAGAACTGTGTGGTCGGAATGGGTAAAGCAATTAACTTACGCCAATTGAAAAATCAGTTTCCTGATTAGGAGAAAGTAAAGTCAGCCTTCAAAAGGAAGTGTCATCTTTGCTCAACAATGTCAGTCAAAATGACTAACGAGATGACAGGAGTTACTATAACGGCTTCAGAGTAAGAGATTTTGAATTAGATCAAGTTTACTGTGATTTATTGAGTTCAATCGATTGTTCATCCGTGCAAACACTACTCTCAATAACCCATTTACCTTTATGATGACCACGTACATCACTAAAATCTATTTAACTTGCACGACGCATACAGGGAGTCCTTGGTGTCGATATTGAATCTGTTTGGAAAGAAAGTTTCCCAACGTCCGGTCAATAGTGACATGGACAGACAAAGAAAATACGAAGCTCTAGTGCGAGCTTACCATCGCGATCTTTACCGCTATGCTTACTGGCTATGTAAAGATCGTTCGATAGCCGAAGATCTAGTGCAAGAAACCTGCTTAAGGGCGTGGAAATCGCTCGATAGTTTGCTAGATGAAAAAGCAGCCAAAGCGTGGCTCATCACCATTTTGCGCCGAGAAAATGCTCGTCGCTTTGAGCGTAAACAATTTGACTTAGTGGATATTGACGAACACGACTATGACGCGAAATACACCGATGATGAACACCACCAAAATGAGTGGCTACAGAATCAAATTTTAAAACTGGATGTGGAATATCGAGAACCCCTCTTTTTACAAGTCGTAGGGGGATTCAGCGGGGAAGAGATCGCCGATATTCTCTCATTGAATAAAAATACCGTAATGACCCGTTTGTTTAGAGCACGCAACCAACTAAAAGAGATGATGGATGGTTCAGAACACTACCCGGAGCAGCAAAATGGATGAATTAGAATTTCGCCGCAAAGTCATGTCTGACCCTAAACAACGGGACAAAGAGCTGCTTGAGATGATCGCCACCAACGAATCGAGTGCTAAATATGTCGATGATGTACTGCAACTCGATAAACAAATAGCACAGGCCTTCAAAATCGATGTTCCCGATGATTTGGCTGATAAAATTTTATTCCAGCAAAGTACTTTGCTTGAAGATGAGAAGGTGATCCGTCCGCAATTTGTACGTAAAGCGATGGCGATTGCAGCATCCATTGCCTTTACCGCGGGATTATTAGTTGGCCAGGTCCAGTGGGGAAATATTTTAGTTTCTCCCGCACAAGCCAGTTTGTCAGAAATGGCCGTACAGCATGTGATTCATGAAGAGGGCTTTGTCAATCGACTGGATGAACAGGCAGACATGAGCCAAATCAACGCCAAAATGCAACCTTTCGCTTATAAAATGGATGGAGATTTTCCCTATCACGTCTACTATCTGAACCATTGTGGTTTTGGTAAAGAAAATGCGGTGCATATGGTGTTTCAAGGCGAAAAAGGCAAAGTTACTCTGTTCTTTACCCCTATCGTTAGCAAACAGGCATTGGCATTTAAGCAAGACGGTATGTCTGGCATTGTCGAACCAATAGGAGAAGCCAGTTTGATTCTTGTTGGTGAACAAGGTGAAAATGTCTCTGCTATTGCACAAAAATTAATGCCAATGATTCAGTCATCTATCTAAATTTTACATACTAGGCTAATCATGCACTAAGTATGACAAATACCTAAAATAGAGCGAAAACTCTAACTTTTGGAGTTTTCGCCTAAATTCCTGCCAAATAGCCATCATTTCAGCAATTTTATCGTTAAATTAGACAATGGTCGGATTTCTATCTCCTATACTAGCGACTAGGATCAGCCACCACTGAGCAATTGCTCAAAAAAAAGCAACGGCTCATACAACGCCCATCAGAGGCGAAACCAAAAAGGAAAAAGTCTAATGAACAACATGCGTCTGTTTAAAAAATCTCTGCTTGCCGTAACGGTAACGCTAGCCACACAACAAGCGTTTGCAGCGGGTTTCCAGCTTAACGCACAATCTGCGACTGGTCTTGGTCGCGCATTTGCGGGTGATGCCGTTATCGCTGATAACGCATCGGTAATGGCTCGTAACCCTGCAGCGATGGCACTGTTTGATGAAACAGCTTTATCGCTAGGTTTTGAAACCATTACTACGATGATCGATGTTAAAGATGCGAAATACTGCGGTACATATTGTCAGCTTAAACTGCAACCTGAAAAAGACGCCAACTTTGACGATGCAGGGAGCACTTCTATCGCACCAAATATTCACCTAATCGTACCAATTGATGAAAAGTTTGCGGTTGGTTTCAACGCCTATACTAACTTTGGCACTAAGACTGAATTTGAAGATAGTTATGTGGCTAGCGAGTTTGGTGGTTTAACAGATGTTAAAAGTGCCAACTTTGGTGTTGCGGGTTCATACCGCATTAATAGCCAAGTCAGTGTCGGTGCCGGCCTTGATCTTATCTATGGACAAGGAACCATGAAGCGCACTGCGAGTACAAGCGTTCTCGGAGTTGGTGGAAAAGATCTTGTAAACGTTGATGGTGCAGATGGTTGGGCGTTAGGCTTTAACCTAGGGGCTGTCTACGAGATGGATGAAAACAACCGTTTTGGCGCGGCATACCATTACAGCCCTGAATTCAAAGCAAAAGATGATAAAGGCCAAGAGATCACACTACCACTGCCTGATATTTTTGAATTCTCTGGCTACCATAAAATAGAAGATTCAAAATTTGCGGTTCACTATAGCGTACAGTGGATCGGTTGGAATT
The DNA here is from genome assembly GCF_000696385.1 of Vibrio metoecus. GTDB lineage: Bacteria > Pseudomonadota > Gammaproteobacteria > Enterobacterales > Vibrionaceae > Vibrio > Vibrio metoecus. Next base: position 227,877 of record NZ_JJMN01000074.1, read on the forward strand.
CGTTCGACCAAATCGAATTCCGTAATCTGCAAGGCTCACCACTGGGCTCAAGCTACGACAAACCCTATAAATGGCAAGATGGTTGGCATTACGCAATCGGTGGTACTTACTTCCTAAACAATGATTGGACACTACGTGCTGGCTACATGTATGACACTAGCGCACAAGATTCGCTAACGTCAATCTCTGTACCGGATTCAGATCGCCAGTGGGTATCAGCTGGTTTCACTTACCACATTGACCAAAAATCAAATATCGACTTTGGTTTTACCTATCTGATGGGTGATGACGTTTCAGTAACAGAAGCAACTCCAAACCCAACAGGCACTACTCCTAAGTACCTATCATCTTTGACAGGCACAACCCACGCAGACGCAATCCTGCTTGGCTTACAATACAGCCGTACGTTTTAATTAAAACATAGGTCATATTGCATCATTAAGGGGCTGATAATTCAGCCCCTTTCTTTTTATACCAACCAAAAATCGCCGATAACAGCGTACACACGTGCGTTCAAATCACCAAGTAAACCTACATTTGTACGCTGAATTTTAAGTAACAGCAAAGTTAAAGTTAGTCGTAAATATCAAAAAAATAACAATAAGCAGTATAAAACTTCAAATAGACCGCACTGAATGATTTGAAGTTTTAAAGCAATTGCTCTAGCCGTAGACTTGCCGCAACAAAAACCAGCAAATTTCAGCGAACAATCCCAATGAAAAGCAATAAGACTCTCCTTTCCTGTGCAGTGGCTTTCGGTTTAGCCAGTGTTTCTACTTTTACTCAAGCAGCAGGTTTTCAGCTTGCTGAATATTCAGCAACGGGCCTTGGCCGTGCTTACGCAGGTGAAGCGGCTATCGCAGACAATGCCAGCGCACAATGGCGCAACCCTGCAATGCTGACTTATTTAGAGGGAACTCAAGTCTCCATCGGCGCCATTTATGTCAACCCTAATGTCGATGTGAATGGTACTGTTCAGCACACCTATCTAGGGCAAGGCCAAGCATCTGCAAAAGATTTTGCTCACGATGCGGTCGTTCCTAATCTTTACCTCACTCACCCATTGAGCGAACAAATCGTATTAGGCTTTGCCCTTGGCACTAACTACGGTATGGAAACCGATCTGGGTACTGACTTTGCTGGCTCTCACTTTGGTAACCAAGCCAGCGTGATCAGTAAAGAAGCAAACCTAAATATTGCGTACCAAATTCTGCCTCAGCTGAGCATTGGCGGCGGTATTCGCTACGTAATGGGTGAAGGTCATTTTGGTGCTACCGCTCCTGCGAAAAATATCGTTGGGATTCATCCTGTCACTCATCAGCCGATTTCAGTGCCTCAAGGTACAACCTTGAAATATATGGAAGGTGAAGATAACTCTTGGGGTTGGCAAGTAGGCAGTGCATGGCAAATCAATCAAGATCACCGCGTAGGTTTCGCCTATAAATCGGAAGTGGTGATGGATTTTGAAGGCCATGCAGAAGGAGTCAGTTACGGTAGTTATAAACCCGGCATGATGTCTGTGACTCTACCGGCGACGGCTGAACTGGCAAGCTTCCACCAACTCAATGACCAATGGGCGATTCACGCTAGCATTAACTGGACAGATTGGAGTTCATTCAAAGAGTTGACGGCTGTGTTCCCAGAAAAATCTGACCTCATCAAATCAGAAAACTGGGAAGACAACTACCGCTTTGCTTTGGGCACAACGTATCAATACGATGCTAAACTCGCTCTGCGTGCGGGCGTCGCATACGACACATCAGCGGTAGACGATAAAAACCGTACCGCCACTATCCCAGAAACGGACCGTACTTGGGTAAGCATCGGTGGCAGCTATGTCGCAACACCACAATTGACTCTGGATGCAGGTTTTACTTACATCTTTGCCAAAGACGCAACGGTTAACGAACCACGCGATGCCTCAGATCAAGCAGCAGCGCAAGTTGGTGGGGCATTTAATGCCGATGTGACCGGTAATGTATGGCTCATCGGTGTACAAGCGAACTACCGCTTCTAATCGCATACTCATTTCGCGTAGCGCAACGATGGATGTATTTCAAGGCCAGCTTAATGCTGGCCTTGTTGTTTTAGTTTCAGTAAAAATTGCTCTGCCGCGGCTTCCACTAAGTCTAACACCCGCTCAAACCCCTGCTCTCCACCATAATAGGGGTCGGGGATCTCGTCATATCCGCAATCACAGTGGCTAAGCATCAGTGACAACTTGTGTTGGTAAGATTTGGGACAAAGGGCTTTCAGCTCAACCAAATTCTCTCTGTCTGCGGCTAAAATCCAATCAAATTTCACAAAATCTTCATCACGGACCTTTCGTGCTTTAATACCAGAAAATGAATATCCCCGCTTCTCTCCTGCCGCTTTTGAGCGTGCATCCGGTGGATTCCCTTGGTGATATCCAATCGTGCCTGCGGAATCGATTTCCACATCAACCTTGAGTTGTGCAGCTTTAGCACGCAATACCGCTTCTGCGGTCGGAGAACGGCAAATATTGCCCATGCACACCACGAGTACCTTCTGCATCTTATATCCCTATTTTTGTTTGGTGTTTGCCACTGACGAGTTGGGCTATCATAGCGACAAGTTTCAGATTGAAAAAGGATTTGCCATGTCCGGCGATGAAATCAAACAAGAGCGTCACAAAGCTCGTCAACAAAAAGTCAAAGAGCAAGTGGATGCCAAAATTGCCGCCGCTCAAGAAGAAAAAGGGTTACTGCTGATTATTACTGGCAATGGTAAAGGAAAATCGACCTCAGGTTTTGGCACCATTACGCGCGCGGTAGGTCACGGTAAACAGTGTGCGGTGGCTCAGTTTATCAAAGGCACTTGGGAGAATGGCGAGCGTAATCTTTTAGAAAAACTCGGCGTTGAATTTCAAGTCATGTCGACTGGCTTTACTTGGGAAACCCAGAACCGCGAGAGTGATACCGCAGCGGCACAAGAAGTATGGCAACACTGCAAACGCATGTTGCAGGATGAATCGCTGGATGTGGTGCTGTTTGATGAGCTCACTTACATGGTGAGCTACGGTTACATCGAGTTGGATGAAGTGGTCGAAGCACTCAATCAACGTCCGAAAATGCAATCGGTGATCATCACGGGGCGCGGCGCACACCGCACTTTGATTGAGATGGCCGATACGGTTTCTGAAGTGAAAAACATCAAGCACGCTTTCGAATCCGGCGTGAAAGCCCTTAAAGGGGTCGATTGGTAAAACACTTAAAAAATCAATAAGAAAGGGCTGAAATTCAGCCCTTTTTAGTTCATTAGCGATGCATCACCATCAGTTAAATAGACCTTTCAACAACCCATCCACCGCTTTCTTGGTGTCTTCATCTTTGATTTTATCGGTCAGTTTTTCCACGCCGCGATCCACTTCTTTCTTGGCTTTTTGTTTAAGTACATCATCAAACACCAAACGGAACTTCGGATCGCTCCACGCACCTGAAATATTGATCGGGATAGTCACATCGCGCAGCTCATCTAAACTCTTACCGCCCTGACCTTCCAAGGTTCCAACAATCGAAGTACGCACCAGAAAATCAACATTTTGCTGTAGGTAATTGGCTTTACCTTCACCATGAATGCGCAGCAATGGCGATTGCATATTAAGATCGTTGGTCGTTACTTCACCTTTATTGAGTTTCAGCGTCGTCGTCATCGCACTAAAGTCGGTTTTCTTTACCGCATCCGCTTCTTCGACATTTTGGCCTTTGATCTTGGCGTAGTGGGTACGAATCAGGTGCGCCACGTTAATGCCCTTGACCGCACCATCGGCAAAGTTAATCGCCACAGTACCGACCAGATTTTTCTGGATGCCGCTTGGTGTTAGGCTCTGGCCTTGCACATTCACATCAATATTGCCTGTGCCTTCTAGCATTTCATTGTTCAGCACATCTTTTAGTAAAGGCTTAACCTGTACCCCTTTGATCTGCTTCTTCACACTGTAAGTCGCGGGCGTTTTACGCGCATCCACTTGCGCGCTAGCTTGCACGGATCCTTGATACAGATTCGTCTGTGAAGGATTTCAAATCCACCACGCCACGATTGACCGCAAAATTCGCTTTTACATTTTGCAGATGGGCGTTGCTGGCTTTGAATTTATCAATGCTGATCTCACCCGCCACATCCAAGGCTTTGAGTGCCGACAAGTCCGGTTCCACTTCTGCTGGGGCATTTGCCGCGGGTGCTGACGATGAGGATGCAGCCGCTTCCTTGGCTGGCGCAGGTTGCGACTCTTGAGCTTTCGTACCTAAGAAGGCATCCAAGTCAATCTCAGGGCTGTGCAAGTTGAAACGCACTTTCGGAATATCTGCGAGGGTGACATCCGCTTTGCCATCGAAACTCAGCGCATTGGCCGTCAGTTTGTTGAGCAGCACACTAAGATGGTTTTGTGTCAAATCGAAAGCAATTTGCGAGTCTAAACTTAACTTCATCGGTGATTGTGGTAACGCAGCCCCTTCCAGTTCGGCTTGCAGTTTCAGCGCATCCAAACCAACTTTGCTGATCGCTTGATTGACCATCAGTGATGCAGAACCTTGCGCATTAAGCTTCATATCTGCCGCTTTACCCGCCACGGAGAAGGTCAAAGCATTGGCTTTATCAAACTCAAAAGTATCGAGTTTCAGTTTGGCTGAATCGATTTGGTTACTCGGATCACTAAAGCTCGCATCGAGATTAATGTTGCGCAGCGCATACTGCTTGAAATCCGCCGATAGGCGCACTTCCGCTTCACCTTGCGCGGCAAACTTCTGCTGATCTTTATCGCCTTTCGCGGCAAAGGTCGCTTTCGTCCAGCTGTCTGGCACAAACTCAGCAACGCTCAGTTGAACGTCATACAGCTTAGTATGCGAGCCCGCTTTTTTATCCGTGATCTCCAAAACGGCATTAGAGACAGAAACACCACCTAATTCGATACTCCACGCCGCCGCAGGCTCGCTTGAGCTTGGCTGGGAAGCGGGTGCAGAGTCGGTTGTCGCTGGCGCGGACGCGGGTTTAGATTGCGCTTGCGTCAAGGCATCCAAATTGGAGCGACCATCTTTAAGCGTTTCCAGATGGAATTCTGCGCCATCCAAACGAATATTGCCGATTTTGAGCTGTTTATCGAGCAGTGGCATCACTGAGACATCAATACCCACACTCTCGACTTTAAACAGGTTTGGGCTAGCAAAACCTTGCGGGTTTTTCAGCTCAGTTTTGCCTAACTCAAACCCAATAGAAGGGAAAAATTGCCAGCCGATATCCCCTTCTATCACCAAATCCAAACCGGTTTGCTTTTTAGCTTGTTCAACGATCAGCGGTTTAAATTGGTTGGGGTTAACTAACAAGACTAAGGCAAGCAGTGCACCCACAAAGAGCACTACCAGACCGAGGAGAGAAATAAACAGTTTTTTCATCTGCTTTTCCTTGCTTGACGAGAAAAAGAAAGTGGCACCTAAAGTGCCACTTCTACTGGTAAAAATAAAGCTAACCGATGCAAAGCTCTGGTCAAAATTACGATTTGAGCAATTTTGCGATATGCGCTTTGAGTACATCAATCGCGATACGGTTTTTCCCACCGCGTGGCACGATAATGTCTGCGTACTGTTTTGACGGCTCAATAAATTGCATAAACATAGGGCGCACCGTCTCTTGGTACTGCTTCAGTACAGATTCCATGGTACGACCACGCTCTTGTACATCACGCTTCACACGGCGTAACAAACAGATATCCAGCGGTGTATCCATAAATACCGTTGCGTGCATCAAATCACGTAAACGTGGGTCAGTCAGGAGCAAAATACCTTCCAGAATGATCACTTTTTTCGGGGTCATGGTGGTGGTTTTGTCCGTACGAGTATGCTCAGTATAGCTGTACTCTGGCACTTCAACCGCTTCACCACGCGCCAGCATTTGCAAATGTTGGCACAGTAAATCGTGGTCTAGCGCACTTGGGTGGTCGTAGTTGGTTTTAACACGTTCTTCCATGCTCAGATGACTCTGATCTTTGTAGTAGCAATCTTCCGTAATCACACCGATTTGATGGTCACCCACTTTGGCGCGTAGCTCGTTATAAATCGTGCTCGCAATAAGGCTTTTACCAGAAGCAGAAGCGCCAGCAATACCGACGATGACACATTGATTATTCTCAGACATGGTTATGCACCCGAAACATGGTTGTGAGGAATTAAGGTAAACCGCCTGATTATAGGGAGAATGTGACCGCGATACCAGTTTGCATTGTGCAAAAACAGCCGAAGAAATGTCGGATGGATAAGTTTAAACCAGAGCAAACGATTACATTCACTCTGGCTGTTAGAGCAGGATGCTGCTTTAATTAACCCACTGAATTTGAATGCTCTCCGGTTTGGGTTTTCCCTGCCAGTAAAGAGAAGCACACACGCGCTGCGCAAGTTCTAAATAACGTTGGGTATGTTCACTCTTCGGGCGTGCAACAACTGTCGGAATGCCAGCATCCGTATCCTCACGCATTTCGATATGCAGAGGAATTTGTGCCAAGAGTGATAAACCAAATTCCGCGGCAAGAGTTTGTGCTCCGCCAACCCCAAAAATATGCTCTTTTTCGCCGCAGTGACTACAGATGTGATAGCTCATGTTCTCCACCAGCCCAATCACAGGTACCTCCACTTTAGCAAACATCGCCGCGCCTTTACGGGCATCAGCCAGTGCTAAGTCCTGCGGTGTGGTCACAATCACTGCGCCCGTTACTGGAATTTGTTGTGCGAGAGTGAGCTGAATATCTCCCGTGCCCGGAGGCATGTCGATCACCAGATAATCCAGATCCGGCCACTCGGTTTCATTGAGTAACTGCGCCAGCGCTTTGGATGCCATTGGCCCACGCCAAATCGCAGCATCCGCCTCATCAACCAAATAACCAATCGAATGCGTGGCAATGCCGTGCGCCTCAATTGGCTGCATCCATTTATTGTCACGCACTACTGGTTTAGCTTTAGTTTTACCGAGCATCAGCGGGACTGAGGGGCCATAAATATCGGCGTCTAATAGACCGACTTTGGCTCCTGACTTCGCAATCGCGAGTGCAAGATTCACCGCCGTCGTGGATTTACCCACGCCACCTTTGCCTGACGTCACCGCAATAATATTTTTCACCCCTTTGACAGCCGAACTCACACGAGTTTCCAGCGCTTGAGGTTTTACTTGAATGTCAAACGTCACTGACGCAACGGATCCACTGGCTTGCTGTTTGGCAATCCAATCACTTAATTCAGTCAGCAGTGAATGGGCAGCAAAAGGCAATTGCACATTGACTTGCTGGTTGGGCGTGATGGTGACGATAGAAGGCGACATCGCCCAATCACTGATTAAATCGGGATGCGAAAATTGGCTCAGCCATAGGCAGAGATCCTGTTTGGATTGAATAGATTGCATAACTTCCCCTTTTTTACCCATGCTATCACCGCTCAGCCTGCGACTGAACCCCGAAAAAGATAGGGGAATCAACTGTTGCGCGCCTTGGCGTGACTGCGTGCTTAGGGTAGTATTATCGCTTCAATTTGGTCCCTATCAAGAAAAGCGAATATTAAGTATGGCAAACGATCCAAGAAAACTTCTGGTAACTTGTGCCCTGCCTTACGCGAACGGTTCAATCCACCTTGGTCATATGCTTGAGCATATCCAAGCTGACATTTGGGTTCGTTATCAGCGTCTGCGTGGCAATACAGTAAACTTTATCTGTGCGGATGACGCGCACGGCACACCTATCATGCTGAAAGCACAGCAAATGGGTATGACACCAGAAGCAATGATCGAGATGGTGAGCGAAGAGCACCAACGCGACTTTGCTGGCTTCGATATTAGCTTTGATAACTACCACAGCACGCACAGCGATGAAAACCGCGAGCTGGCTTCACACATCTATCTGCAACTGAAAAAGAACGGTTTTATTTCAAGCCGCACGATTTCTCAGCTGTTTGATCCTGAAAAAGAGATGTTCCTGCCGGATCGTTTCGTAAAAGGCACCTGCCCGAAATGTAAATCAGAAGACCAGTACGGCGACAACTGTGACGCGTGTGGTGAGACTTACAGCCCGACTGAGCTGATCAATCCAAAATCCGCCGTCTCTGGTGCGACGCCAGTGATGAAAGATTCTGAGCACTTCTTCTTCGACCTGCCTCAGTTTGAAAGCATGCTCAAAGAATGGACGCGTTCAGGCTCTCTACAATCTGAAACCGCCAACAAAATGCAAGAGTGGTTTGAAGGTGGCTTGCAGCAGTGGGATATTTCCCGTGATGCACCGTATTTCGGTTTTGAAATCCCGGGCGAGAAAGACAAATTCTTCTACGTGTGGCTAGATGCCCCTATTGGTTACATGGGTTCATTCAAAAACCTGTGCGACAAGCGTGGCGATTTGGACTTTAACGAATACTGGAATAAAGACAGCAAAACAGAGCTTTACCATTTCATCGGTAAAGACATCGTTTATTTCCACAGCTTGTTCTGGCCTGCCATGCTAGATGGTTCTGGTTTCCGTAAACCAACCAACGTGTTTGTGCACGGTTATGTGACCGTCAATGGCGCGAAAATGTCTAAGTCGAAAGGTACGTTTGTGAAAGCAAGCACTTACCTGAACCACTTGGATCCAGAGTGTCTGCGTTACTACTACGCGGCAAAACTGAACAACCGCATTGACGATCTCGATTTGAACCTTGAAGACTTCACCCAACGTGTGAATGCTGACGTGGTGAACAAGATCGTTAACCTTGCGTCACGTAATGCAGGTTTCATCACTAAACGTTTTGATGGCAAGCTGTCTGCACACTTTGCGGAGCCTGAGCTGTACGCTGAATTTGCTGGCGCAGCCGATCGTATTGCTGAGCTGTTTGAAACGCGTGAGTTTGGTCGTGCCATCCGTGAAATTACTGCATTGGCAGACAAAGCGAACCAGTATGTAGATGAAAAAGCCCCTTGGGTTGTGGCGAAACAAGAAGGCCAAGACCAAGCGCTGCAAGACATCTGTACTGTAGGCATTAACTTGTTCCGCGTACTGATGACTTACCTCAAGCCAGTGATGCCTGCGTTGGCAGAGCGTACTGAAGCTTTCCTTAACCAAGAACTGACTTGGGAAGGCGTGGCAACTCCGCTAACGGATCATGCGGTAACGCCATTCAAAGCACTGTTCAACCGTATCGATCCGAAACACGTTGAAGCCATGATTGAAGCGTCTAAGGCAGAAGCTGCAGCAGAAAAAGCCGCGGCAGATGCAGCAAAACCAAAGAGCGCAGAAACTGAACTGAGCAAAGATCCCCTAGCGGCTGAAATTGAGTTCGATGATTTCGCGAAAGTGGATCTGCGGATTGCCAAGATTCTTTCTTGTGAAGCGGTCGAGAAATCAGACAAGTTACTGAAGTTTGAACTCGACATCGGCGGTGAAACCCGTCAAGTCTTCTCTGGTATTAAGTCTGCTTACAAACCAGAAGATCTGATTGGTAAATACACTGTCGTCGTAGCAAACCTCAAACCACGTAAGATGAAGTTTGGTATGTCAGAAGGCATGATCCTCGCGGCTGGCCCTGGCGGTAGTGACCTGTGGTTGCTTGAACCGCATCAAGGTGCTCAAGCCGGTATGCGCGTGATGTAATTCTCATCTCTCTTCGATTGCCATCGAGTTTGAGAGTATTAGAAGCCTTTGCTACTGCAAAGGCTTTTTCTTATTCCAATCCTGTAATAACAACCCACTCGCAACCTCCTTTCCCTGAAATCACAGTGCCGCGATGTACGATACAAGCGCTTAAAAATTTAAAGTCGCTCACACTTTTCGCGCATTATGCCCCATAAATGTGCATTAAATCGAAGCTTATTTTCTTAAGGCATTGATTTTTAATCATTAAATTTCTGGCATTCAAACTGCAATACTCCACACATCCCCTTTCATAAGCTCAGTGCAACACGAAGGGGCGATTTAATACCAACACGGAGGTGGCTATGTTTGTGACGATTTCAATGCTGATATCATTGGCGATTCTTGGCTTCATTTATTCTCTTTCTCAACAAAAGCATTCAACGCAGCAACGTAAATTTGAGTTGCTGATCTGCCTGCGCGAGGTGCTAGCACTGTGCCGCCAACACCGCAGCCTGACTCATCAAACGCTCAATCACACCGAGGTCAATTGTTGTGAGCCCAGTACACTGGCAGCACTAGAAAAGCACCTGCTGGAAAAATCTGAACAACTGATCCAAATTGCCCATTTTGATAACAAGCCCTCATACCGCATTTTGCAAAACTCATTAAAAACAGTCTTTAACGAGTGGCAGCAAGCCAGTGTAGGCAAAAATCAACGTCTGCATGGCAAGTTGATCCGCCACTGCATGTACTTGATGGATGATGTGGTGTTGGCATGGTTGGCAGAATCTGGACGCGAAGAATTAAGTGATGAGTACCATATGAACTGGCAACAAATTTTCGATGCGATGGAAACACTGACTCAACTGCGTCTGTGCATTGAAGATACTCGCAATGAAACCAATGCGTTACGCTTGAGACACTATTGTGAACTGATGCAACGTAAGCTCAATCAGCTAGCGCTGATTAGCCCTTTGACACTCGGCTCCCCCGTCTGTTCATCGGCGATGCGCCAACTTAACGAAATCACCGATAACAACCAATTCAATTTGGAGAGCAACGAGCTTTATCAATTAAGCAGTGAACTTTCTTCAACGATCGCACAGGTGTATGACCATATGCTGAATGATTTAGTAGAGAGCCTTTATCAGCCTTTACCGCAACTCGTTATTGCTTAAAGAAAGCTAAAAACAGAAAGCGCCACATCAAGTGGCGCTTTTCATTAATCGAGGGAAATGACTGTACGTTATTTCAGCATCTTACGCGCAGCTTCCACCACAACTTTGATAGAACGTGCTTCGGTTTCTTTCAACGTTGCGTGGTCAGGAATCTCTTTCTGAGTACGGTTAATAATTACACCCGCCACACAGCCCGCTTTCAAGCCTGAGCTAGCACACATGGTCAGCAGCGTTGCCGATTCCATTTCAAAGTTCAGAACACCCATTTCTTGCCACTCTTTCATCGAGCCTTGGAAACGGCGCACGACACGACCAGTGAAAGTATCGTAACGCTCTTGTCCTGGGTAGAAGGTATCAGAAGAAGCGGTAATACCCATGTGCACCGTTGCACCACTTTCTTGTGCAGCCGCTTTCATCGCTGTCGCCACATCAAAATCCGGTACCGCTGGGAATTCCATCGGTGCGAAGTGCAGACTTGCACCATCCAAACGCACAGAGCCCGTAGTGACAATCATATCGCCCACATTAACATGAGGTTGAATTGCGCCCGTAGTTCCAACACGTAGGAAGCTACGTACGCCCAATTGTGCCAGTTCTTCTACTGCAATCGACGTTGAAGGACCACCAATACCCGTTGAGCAAACGACAACAGACTGGCCATCCAGCTCTGCGCGGTACACGGTATATTCACGATGGCTAGCGAGGAAAACTGGGTTATCCATCAGCTCAGCAATTTTTTGTACACGAGCAGGATCGCCCGGGATAATTGCTAATGTTGCACCGTTTAAATCTGCTTCAGTCACACCAAGGTGGAATACAGTTTTAGTCATAAGGGGGCTCCTTCAATTGCGTCTATTCAGCGCATTAATCATTTGGGGTACCAAACTAATGTACCTGATAGGGCAAACCGATTAAGTGATAGCAATCACACCAAACAAAGCAATAAGCATCAATCTTTCACAATTAATCGATTTGCATCACAAATAATCTGTATCTGTGCTGCAAATACATACAGATTATTGCTCTCTTTCGTCAGCCTCAGCAAAGCATAGTGCAGAATCTGTCATCCTCAAGCGAGTTAGTCGCTGCCTACCCGTGCTAGAGGCAGCGATTGCCTCTAGCGAAAGCAGTCCCCTATAGGAAGAGAGATCATGACGACGATCGAGAGCCAAATCGGAGCAAACGTAGCGCATTCAGTGTGACCAATGCTGTCGCACCACTGTCCGCAAGTACAGCAACCCACAGCCCGGTAATGCCAAGTAAGCTCGTGACCAAAAAGACGGCTTTTAGGCCTAATGCTAAAGTAACGTTTTGGCGAATAATCGCCAACGTCGCCCGCGACAGTTCAATCATGCTGGCAAGCTCAACCAACCGATTGTGGGTCAACGCCGCATCGGCCGTTTCTAACGCCACATCCGTACCGCCGCCCATGGCAATACCAATACTGGCTTCTTTCATCGCCGGTGCATCGTTAATACCATCGCCAACCATAGCAACACGCTGATTCTGCGCTAACTGCTGGATATATTTAACTTTATCTTGCGGTAGTAACCCCGCACGAAAATCCATATTCAATTGGCGCCCCATGGCGGCAGCACTGCGTTCGTTATCACCCGTTAGCATTAACGCCTTCACACCAATTCTCTGCAGTGCTTCAACAGCTTGGCGAGCGTCTTGTCGCAAGGTATCTTGCCAAGCGATCACGCCTACGGCGCTCTCCCCTTCTAGCATCACCACCACCGTTTTACTTTCTGCTTCGAGCTGTTCTACCTGTTGGCGCACAGTTTCAGGTAAGGTGATTTCAACCCGATTGGGCGCTAAAATTTGGTAAGTGACACCATCGATACTTCCGCTAATACCTCTTCCTACAAGCGCGGTTTTATCTTCCGCATTCGGGATCTCACAACCTGTTGCTTGTGCTTTCGCGACCAGTGATGTAGCCAATGGATGATGTGAACCCATCTCTATCGCGGCCACTTGAGCCAATAAGCGGTTCTCGCTCCACCCTTGATAGGCAATAAGATCCGTCACTTGTGGCTTACCTTCAGTCAACGTACCGGTTTTATCAAAGGCTATGGTTTCGATTTTACCTAGCTGCTCTAACGCGGCTCCGCCCTTAATCAAAGCGCCACGACGTGCCGCAGAGGCTAAGCCTGAAGTAATAGCCGCAGGCGTTGAAATCACCAGAGCACAAGGACAAGCAATCAACAACAAAGCCAAGCCTCGGTAGATCCACGTTTGCCAATCGGCACCAAACACCAACGGCGGAATCGTAATGACCACAACAGCCACCACCATCATGAGTGGTGTGTACCAACGGCTGAATTTATCTAAGAACCGCTCCAACGGTGCTTTACGTGACTCCGCTTCTTCAATCATGTGCAAAATACGGTCGATCGCGTTTTCACCTTGTTTAGAGGTAATTTCGACCTGCACGATTTTATCCACCACCACACAACCAGCAGAAACTCGCTCTCCTAACCCAAGTTCTACGGGTAGAGATTCCCCAGTCAATGCGCTGTTATCAAGACTTGCCGCGCCGAGTAAGCGACCATCCGCAGGCAAACGTCCACCGGGTGCCACTTCGATAACATCGCCCGGTTTTAACTGTGCGACTGGCACCGTAATACGCTGACCATTTTCAATCCGTAGTGCATTTTCAGGCACCAAAGCCATTAAGGCTTGCACTCCGCTTCGTGCGCGTGAAGCGGCGTACGCTTCCAAGCGCTCACCAATCAAAAACAGGAGAAGAACCATTGCTGCTTCTATGGTTTCCCCTAGATACAATGCGCCAATCGCCGCAACCGACATCAAGGTTTCAATCGAGAAAGGAGAACCCGATTTGGCCAGACGCCAAGCTTGCTGAATGATCGGTAATAAACCTAACAGACAGGTAATGGTGAAAATCCAACGGCTAATTTCGGCGGAGTTGACGATCACCCCCACCGTCATCAAGGCTGCAATACCAATAATTCGTGCGTTTTCATTGTGCCAAAACGAAGGTTTCGTGGACTCTACGTCCGAAGCTGCCGCCCCCGTTGAACTAAAGGTGAAACCACTATTCACCACGGCTTTTTCAATGTGTTGTGCCGTTGATTCTTGGTTAAAACCCACGACCAGTTTCTGGGTAGCAAAAGTGACGTGTACCTGAGTGACATCACTCAGTTGTTTTGACTGCTTTTTCAATTTTTTTGTCGCGCAGGAAGGACAATCCATTCCCGCAATGAACCAGCTTTGTTGGAAACGTGATGAGAGCTCTGCGTTTCGATGTCGCTCGGGCTCCTCATCGGAACTTCCGCCGCCCTCAGCGCTACTGCAGCAGCTATCACCGCCACATGAAGCCACAACGTCGGCAGCACGAATTGACGCAATTTTAGGGCTTCCAGCGCAACTTGTTTGGTGGCCAGAAATAGGTTTCGTTAATGATTTTGAACGACAAGCATGGTGTTTAGTACACATAGTTTTATCTCCTTTTTGTGGTCTGCCGTCAGCTTACACCTTGGAGTTAACTTCAAGGTCAAGCTTATTGAGCAACAAGTGGCAAAAAGTTTATCGTTCAGTCACCATAACAAGACTTAAACAGGATGTTGGAAACAGCTATTTAATGTTTTACTCAAAGCACGAAGAACATCACGCCGTGTGATCACCCCGACTAGCTTGCCATCCTCTATCACGGGGTACATTTTAGGTTTTCCCACTTTCATCATCGCCGCCATTTCGATAATTGAAGTATCCGGTGACACCGACAGCACTTCATTATGCATGCAGTCGCTAACGATATGAGTATCTTGGCAGTGATAACTGGCGTGTACCAATTTATCCAACAAATCCTGTTCGGATAAAAATCCAACCACACGGCGCTGTGCATCAATCACAGGGCCCCCCATATTGTCTGACCGCACCACTTTCTCTAACGCGGCAGTCAACGACATTTCCGGGCTAAAAGTAATCGCTTGTGTGGTCATATAATCGCTAACTTTCAGTGAGTTCATCCTGTTCTCCTTATGTTCACACGCTTGTGAATCATCTTAAGTGTTGTACAAAATGAACGATTTATCCTGTCTCATTTCTTAACTCAAGCGCACAATATCAAAACGTTCTCATCCTTTTTTATGAACATTAGGTTTAATTAATAAAAGTCATACATGGCCCATATTCGTTCACGATAAGATCATCTATAAATAAAGTAATACGTAATCACTCAATAGGGATCGAGTCGGTGACTTCTATTTTCTCCTCGACGATTATTGCTAACCCTGAAATTCTGCAGTTTATTTTCCAATCACTGCCTGAACCTACCTTTCTGCTCAATAAGCAAGGTGTCTATTTAGAAGCCTGGGGAGGTACTGACAGTGAACGCCACCATAATCCCTCTTACTTGGTGGGTTTAAGCCAATATGATGTACTCCCCGCTGCACAAGCCGCTTGGTTTACCCAAGTGATTGTTGAGTCCATCGAACAAAATTGTGCGAAAGAATTGGAATATGAAGTCGACCCAACCCAGTTACCTTGCTTTCAGCACGTTCCTGGGCCAACCGACAAGCAGTATTTTTCTGCGTTAGTGATCCC
Organism: Vibrio metoecus; assembly: GCF_000696385.1. Taxonomy (GTDB): domain Bacteria; phylum Pseudomonadota; class Gammaproteobacteria; order Enterobacterales; family Vibrionaceae; genus Vibrio; species Vibrio metoecus. The sequence continues at coordinate 243,216 of NZ_JJMN01000074.1, forward strand.
GTTACCAGGCACGGAAATGGTGCTATGGACGATACGTAACATTTCAGATTACAAGCACACGGTTGAAAAACTCGCGCAGCATCAGTTGGAGTTGGAACACCTAACGCATATGGACCATCTCACCCAAGTGTATAACCGCTATGCGATGGATTCATTACTACCGCAAGCTCTTGATATTGCAAGACTGGATAAGATGAGCGCTGCCATATTGATGATCGATATCGATTGTTTTAAAGAGTACAACGATGGGTATGGTCATATTCAAGGTGATGAGGTTCTGCGTAAAATCAGCCAAACGTTGCGCCGATGGAAATCCAACCTTGAACTCTGTTTTCGTTACGGAGGAGATGAGTTTCTGATTTTTATGACAGGAGCAAATGTCGAACAGTGCCAACAACGCGCTGAAGAATTAATGGGGATGATCGCAAATTTGCACATCCCACATCACAGTTCTAGAGTCTCAGATCACGTGACGATCACGATAGGCATTCGTCACTGTGACCTCATAGAACGAGAGATGACGGCCGAGAAACTGGTCTCTGTTGCAGATAAAGCCCTTTTTCATGCTAAACATCAGCAACGTGGCACCATTCATATGTTCAGTAGTACCACTTGGCATGAATAACCGTAACCGTTATTCGCCTTTATCCCAACGCTGTGCGGCTTGATGATCGCTATCACGTGAATCGATCCAGCGACTCTCTTCCGTTGTCAGCTCTTTTTTCCAAAATGGCGCGCGAGTTTTCAAGTAATCCATGATGAATTCGCACGCTTCAAAAGCCGCATTACGGTGTGCACTGGTCACGCCAACCAACACAATTTGATCGCCGCTGAGCATATCGCCGACGCGATGGATCACCCGAACACGCTGCAAAGGCCAACGCTCTTCCGCCATATCACAAATCTCTAGCAAAGATTTTTCCGTCATGCCCGGATAGTGTTCAAGGTGTAACCCCACGACATTATCGCCCAAGTTCATATCTCGAACCTTGCCGACAAAAGTCACCACAGCGCCCGCTTGAGTCCCTTGCGCTAAAGCCTCGTATTCTTGCGCAAGCGAAAAATCTTCCGTTTGTACAGAAACGCGATGGTCCATATTAACCTCCCGTCACTGGTGGGAAGAAGGCGACTTCGTCCCCCTCTTGCAATGGCGTATCCAGCGGTACTATCGATTGATTAACTGCGGCCAGCAACTTACCCGGTTCTAGAGCCAAATCCCACTTACCGGCTTGTTGCGCCAAGTGGTGACGTAGCGCTTCAACCGTCGGAAAAACCTGTTCGACTACCAGACTATCGCACTCCACCAACTCACGCGTTTGGGCAAAAAACAGCACCTTAATCATGTTTCCACCTTAAAGTGTCCTGATTTACCGCCTAACTTTTCTAGCAGTCGTACGTTCTCAATCACGATGTCTTTCTGTACTGCTTTGCACATGTCGTAAATAGTCAGAGCCGCAACCGATGCGGCGGTCAATGCTTCCATCTCAACACCGGTTTTACCGCTGAGTTTACACAGCGATTCAATGCGCACACTGTTTTGCTCCGGCAGCGCTTCTAGCTGTACTTCCACTTTAGAAAGCAGCAGAGGATGGCAAAGCGGTATTAGCTCCCACGTACGTTTCGCGGCTTGAATACCCGCAATACGCGCCGTGGCAAACACATCCCCTTTATGGTGCTGACCAGAGAGAATCAGTTGCAGCGTTGCGGGTGCCATGCGCACATAGGCCTCGGCACGCGCTTCACGAACTGTGTCTGCTTTACTCGACACGTCCACCATATTGGCTTCACCCGAAGCATTAATGTGAGTGAGTTGACTCATCAAACCTCCCTTATACCGTCAGGTGTGGCATAAAGTTACATGGGCGATGAGAAGCATCCAATTGCTGTTTAATGATTTTTGTCCAACCTGTGCGGCATGCGCCCGTTGAGCCTGGCATCGCAAAAATCACCGTGTGGTTAGCGAAACCCGCGACCGCGCGCGACTGAATGGTCGAGGTACCAATCTCTTCAAAAGAGACCATTCGGAACAGCTCGCCAAAGCCTTCCACTTCTTTATCAAACAAAGGCTTCAGCGCTTCAGGTGTGCTGTCACGTGAGGTAAACCCAGTGCCACCGGTGATCAAAATCGCTTGGATGGTTTCATCCGCAATCCATTGTGAAACCACCGCACGGATTTTGTACATATCGTCAATCACGATCTGCTTATCAGCCAGTTTATGACCCGCTTCTTGCAACTGCTCAGCCAAGTAACGACCTGAAGTATCATTTTCTTCGGTACGCGTATCTGACACGGTTAAAACGGCGATGTTTGCTGCTTGAAATTTGCTTTCTGCGTGACCCATTTGTTCACCTTTTAAAAATGGTTAAACCTCGATAGCGAGGTCAAATTATCGGTAGAAACTCAGCCGCCAATAGACGCTAAATGAGGCGTGACACCCGAGTTTCCATCATGCAGGAAGTGGGTTTCCGCCTTGTTTTGCAACTGGGCTTGAATTCGTTCAATCAATGCGTTTTCTTGTTGTTCTTCCTGAAGGAGATCGCGCAAATCTATGCCTTGTTCGCCAAATAAGCACAGATGCAGTTTGCCGAGAGCCGACACACGTAGGCGGTTACAACTGCTACAAAAGTTCTTCTCATAAGGCATGATGAGGCCTATCTCGCCTTGGTAATCCGGGTGGATAAACACCTGTGCAGGGCCATCGTTATCCGCTCTGGCTTTAAGTAGCCAGCCGTTACCGAGGAGATAGTCACGGATTGACGCGCCAGAGACATGATGGCGAGTAAATAACTCGTCCATTTCTCCGGTCTGCATCAATTCAATAAAACGCAATTGAATGGGGCGAGTTTTTATCCACGCCATAAATTTAGGGAGTTCAAGGTGGTTAAGATTTTTCATCAACACCACGTTGACTTTGACTTGCTCAAAACCGACATCAAAGGCGCGATCGATGCCTGACATCACCTGCTGGAAGCGATTTTCACCGGTGATTTGCGCGAACATACGCGGATCTAAGCTATCCACGCTGACATTCAATTGAGTCAACCCCGCATCACGCCACTCACCAATATGTTTCGCTAAACGATAGCCATTAGTGGTGGTAGCGACTTTCTGAATGCCGGGAGTTTGCGCGATGGTATGAATGATTTCGCTGAAATCTTTACGCAGCGAGGGTTCGCCACCCGTAATCCGCACTTTTGAGGTGCCGCAATGCGCAAATGCATTCACCACTCGGCGAATCTCATCCACAGTCAAAAATGAGGTAGGACGATCCACCAATGGCTTATAGCCATCAGGTAAACAATAGGTACATTTGAAATTACAAACGTCAGTTATGGATAGACGTAAGTAATAAAACTTACGTTGAAATCTGTCTTCGAATTGTTGCGCCACAGAACACCTTTCCAAATACGGGAGGCAAAATCATTTCCAATCCTGCCCTTGTGACATTATGCCACTGGCTTACAACGCATATTTACAGGTTTAAACTTAGCGCGGTAAGCTCGGAGTTAAGGCCAAGCAGTACGATGTTTCCATCTCTTTAGCTCAGGCTGCTGGTAAAATACTTAATAATTGTATGTGATTCTAGCCTTAACGAGAAAAAAATGATGGCCTTGTGGAAATTAGCCCTAAATAGGTACTCATTGTGAATGAAGTTCGTTAAATTGCTGCGGGTTATGAAAAAATAAGAAGATGCTCATGTCTCTATACGAAAACAAAAAAGTCGTCGCTATCGGCGGCGGCCATGGTTTGGGGCGCATGTTGGCGGCGCTCAAAGTGTTTGGCTCCAATGCAACAGGCATAGTCACCACCACAGATAATGGCGGTTCGACAGGACGTATTCGTCACTGCCAAGGGGGTATTGCTTGGGGCGACACCCGTAACTGCATCAACCAACTGATTACCGAACCCTCCATCAGTTCGATGATGTTCGAATACCGCTTTAAAGGCGCTGGAGAGCTCAACGGCCACAACTTGGGCAACCTAATGCTCACCGCTTTGGACAACCTTTCTGTACGTCCGCTGGATGCGATTAATCTTATTCGTAACATGCTTAAGGTTGATGTGAATATTCTGCCGATGTCTGAGCATCCCTCTGATCTTGCTGCTCTTTCAATGGATGGAAAATGGGTAACGGGCGAAACCAGCGTTGACGAGATGACGCAAGATTTGCGAAGACTTGATCTTGCTCCTGAAGTCCCCGCCACCAAAGAAGCAATCACTGCGATTCAAGAAGCGGACTGCGTGATCCTCGGTCCCGGCAGTTTCTTAACCAGCATTATGCCGCCGCTGCTGTTACCAGAATTGGGTAAAGCGATTGCGCGCAATCAAAAGGCTAAAGTGATTTTTGTCGAGAACCTCTCTCCAGAGTACGGGCCGGCAGGAAGAATGAGCTTAGCGCAGAAACTAGAGTGGTGTGAAAGAGCGTGTCAGGGACGCAAAATTGATGTGGTGCTAGGTCATCACCCTCATCCGGATCTGCAAGGGCAATGGAATTTTGTTACCCGAGATTTGGCCTCTGCCAACCGTGACTGGCGTCATGACCGGCAGAAGCTGAGACAAGCGATTGAAGAGCAGTTATGCAACAAGATTTGAGTAACACTGATGCGTCTGTTTCAGCAAATCGAGCATCTGTGTGACTTCTAGCGAGATGTCTAGCATCTCGCCAGATTTGGCTCGGCTATCCAATTCAATCGCTTTGGCACACAAACGGTCTGCGCCAAAACTGGCCGCGCTACTTTTTAGTGCGTGGCTGATCTCTTTGAGATAGCCCAATTTATCCCCCACCTGTTCACTGACGAGCTTAGATTGGTAGTCACCAAGTTCACCTAGAAAGATGTTGACCAAGATCGGCACATTTTCTTCGCCAATCTCTTTGGCAAGCAAATCAATTTTACTTTGATTGATCCATTCTCTCATCGCTTACCGCTCCTTCTCTTTTTCTTGAACTTTTTCATTCCAAGCTTGCAGCTTGCGATAAATGGTTGAAGGACTGACATCCAGATAGGTTGCGGCACGGGGGATGTTACCATCACACGCGTCAATGGCTTGCTCTATGGCCTGTTTTTCCGTCATCCACAATGGGAAAATTTCATGCACTGACACTTTGTTTTCATGGGCGAGCGGTAAAGCTCGATTGATCGGAGTTGGCATTTGGTTTAGTGGTGGCGGGAGCATATCTAACGTGATTTCACGGCCTTCATTCAGTACCACGACATTACGTAAAACGTTTTGTAATTGACGCACGTTACCCGGCCACTCGTAGTGACGGAAGCGCTCGACCAACTTCGGTCCGTATAAGCGTACAAAATCTTTCCCTTCTTCTTTGGACATAAAGCCAAGCAGCGAGTAGGCAATCTCTATCACATCATCACCACGCTCGCGCAATGGTGGTAAGTGCAGTGGGATCACATACAAGCGGTAGTACAAGTCCTCACGAAAACGCCCTTCTTGCACTTCTTTCCAGGGGTCACGGTTGGTCGCACACACAAAGCGCACATCCACGCTTTTCATTTTCGATGAGCCAACTTTTTGGAATGTTCCGGTTTGGATAAAGCGCAGCAGTTTGGTTTGTAAATCCAAATCCATTTCGCACAACTCATCCAAAAATAGCGTGCCACCATCAGCGGCTTCCGCAGCACCTTGGCGTTCAGTCGCCGCACCGGTAAAAGCCCCTTTTACGTGGCCGAACAACTCACTTTCAATCAGATCTTTCGGGATCGCGGCACAGTTAATGGCAATAAACGGTTTATCGCCACGTTTACTCGCAGCGTGAATCGCTTCGGCACACACCTCTTTACCTGTACCACTTTCACCGGTAATGAAAATACTCGCTTTACTGCTCGCCGCTGAGTCTATTGTGCGATAGACCGCTTGCATGGTTTGGCTACTACCGATAAAGCCTTGATAGTTCTGATTTTTATTATCGACATCATTTTTGAGTTTCGATGCTTTACGGATCGCGTTATTCACCGTGACCCGCAAGCGATCCGCCTCACAAGGCTTAATCAGAAAGTCTTGAGCACCATGGCGCATCGCTTCAACCGCGGTATCAATTGAACCGTGCGCCGTCATGAACACAATGGGTACATCTGGTGATTTTTCTTTTACTGCATGCAGGACATCCATCCCCGTCATATCCGGTAAACGTAAATCAAGCAGGATCAGATCCGGCTCACGGCGACTGATGCTTTCAATTGCATCGCGCCCTGTGCCGACGATATTGATATCAATATCCAGCGGGGTGAGATAAGAGCGATACAACGCCGCCACCGACGCTGTATCTTCTACCATGAGTAAGTATTTTGCTTTCTGCAAAGATTGATGTTGTTGCATAGCCTAGCCATTATTGTTTTGCATTTTGCTGTAATAATTGCATTTGGAATTGCATTTTGCAAATTGGAATCGAAAATTTATCCTCGATAGCGCCAATGCTCACAAATATTGACCGCTTTTCGTTGGCACGATATGTGCTTCACTACTATTGACCCGCAAGGGTCACCTAGCCAACTGACGTTGTTAGTGAATAAAAATGTTCACAAATAACAGCCAATAGACTCATTCTATTGGCTATTTTTTTATCTGCGTGTTTGAAATACGCATTCACCGATTAGCTGTTGGCGATAAACTGCTGACGCAACTGATGAATCTCATCACGTTTTTGCGCCGCTAACTCAAACTCTAAGTTCTGCGCATGTTGGTACATCGCCGCTTCTAGTTTGCTGATCTCTTTTTCCAATTGTTGTGGTGTAAGAGCTTGATATACAGCTGATTCTTCCGCCACTTTGGCCAAAGGCACTACTTTGCTGTTCTTTGGCTTACGGGATTTCGCAATATCACCCAGCTCCATAATGTCCTTCACGCTGCGTTTTAATGGCTGCGGAGTAATACCAAGCTGCTCGTTATAAGCATGCTGCTTCTCACGGCGGCGCTCGGTTTCATCCATCGCTTTACGCATCGATTTAGTGATCGAGTCGGCGTACAAAATCGCTTTACCATTGATGTTACGAGCAGCACGGCCGATGGTCTGAATTAGTGAACGTTCAGAACGCAAAAAACCTTCTTTATCTGCATCAAGGATAGCCACCAAAGCCACTTCCGGCATATCCAAACCTTCACGCAGTAAGTTAATCCCGACCAAAACATCGAAAACACCTAGCCGCAAGTCTCGAATAATCTCCACTCGTTCAACGGTATCAATATCCGAATGCAGATAACGTACTTTCACCCCATGCTCATGCAGATATTCGGTTAAGTCTTCGGCCATGCGTTTGGTTAGGGTAGTCACCAAGATCCGCTCATCATTGGCAGCACGCACACGCGCTTCTGAAAGCAAATCATCTACTTGAGTGGCTACTGGGCGCACTTCGATGATCGGATCCAGCAAGCCCGTTGGACGAACCACTTGATCCGCCACTTCACCACCGGATTTGGTTAACTCATACTCACCCGGTGTTGCTGAGACAAAAATGGTCTGTGGAGCCAGCGCTTCAAATTCGTCAAATTTAAGCGGTCGGTTATCCAGAGCAGAAGGCAAGCGGAAGCCAAACTCCACCAAGGTTTCTTTACGTGAACGGTCACCTTTAAACATGGCGCCAATTTGTGGCACGGTGACGTGCGATTCATCGATGATCAACAAGCCATCGTGAGGTAAGTAATCAAAGAGTGTTGGAGGTGGCTCACCCTCAGAGCGCCCACTGAGGTACCGCGAGTAGTTTTCTATCCCAGAGCAAAATCCCAGTTCGTTCATCATCTCAATATCAAACTGAGTTCGTTGAGAAATCCTCTGTTCTTCGAGCAATTTATTGTTATCCAAGAGATATTGCCGACGGATTTGCAACTCATGTTTGATCTGCTCTATCGCCTCAAGGATCCGTTCACGCGGCGTTACATAGTGCGTTTTAGGGTAAACCGTAAAACGCGCTAAATCACGTGACGTCACAACCCCTGTTAATGGGTCAAAAAGACTGATGCATTCCACTTCATCATCAAACATCTCTACCCGAACGGCTTCTTGATCCGATTCCGCAGGAAAAATGTCAATCACTTCGCCTCGAACGCGGAATTGACCTCGTTCAAACGCCATGTCATTACGCGAATATTGCAACTCAGCTAACCGACGCAGCATATCGCGTTGGTTGATAACGTCCCCTCGGCGTAAATGCAGCATCATTTTCAAATAAGAATCGGGGTCGCCCAAACCGTAGATAGCAGAAACCGAAGCGACAATCACCGCATCTTTACGCTCTAATAATGCTTTGGTCGCAGATAAACGCATCTGTTCAATGTGCGCATTAACCGAAGAGTCTTTCTCAATAAAAGTATCAGTGCTTGGAACGTAAGCTTCAGGCTGGTAGTAGTCATAGTAAGAAACGAAATACTCCACCGCATTGTTGGGGAAAAAGGCTTTCATTTCACCGTACAGCTGCGCTGCAAGGGTTTTATTTGGCGCAAGTAAAATTGTAGGACGCTGAGCGGTAGCAATCACGTTGGCTAAGGTAAACGTTTTACCCGACCCCGTAACCCCAAGCAGAGTTTGGTGAGCTAATCCTGAATCCAACCCCTCTAGTAATTGCTTAATCGCGGTAGGTTGGTCACCGGCAGGTTGATAATCCGAAACCAATTCAAATGCTTTACTCATTGCATCCTCGTTGTACACTTTTTCGAACGCTATTGTTGCTGTATGCATGGCGGATGATCAAGCACTTAATTTCACCACCTTTTATCACGTACGCTGTGGTGTAAATGAATTTCCGCATCCATGTGCGAAGGATCTTCATTTTACTGAAAATAATCCTAGCTTCACGATATGAGGTTTGCTAACATCCTCAGCCCTACTCAGGCTTACCTCCCACTCTCTTCACAAAAATAATCCACCTGTTTTCCCCAGATTTTCCTCTGAACCTGTTTTAGTGCCTAAAATTCATCAATTCACATCACACTAATAAACTTGTGGAAAAGAAAAAATAATCCTTACAACACAATAATTAAAATCAAAAATTATCTTTATGCGAAACTGAGCTTTTACTCAAAAAACGCCCCTAGCCAAACTAACTCAAGATTCATCAACACACTTATCCACAAATTTAGTGGATAAGTGAATGCAGCTCAATAGCCGTAAGGGATACGAGAAAGTAAACCCTTAACCACATAAAAAAGCGACATTTTTTTCAGCGAAAAACATTGACACGAAAAAACCAGATCGCTAACATCCGCTCCGAAACTATTCCTCCTTAGTTCAGTCGGTAGAACGGCGGACTGTTAATCCGTATGTCGCAGGTTCGAGTCCCGCAGGAGGAGCCAAATTTAAAGCCCAGTCGCTAGCGACTGGGCTTTTTTATTGCCGATTTCCCGAACAAAATTCCCCACACGATCTCTTATGTTTCTCTACCGTTCGCCTCTTATTTGCCACTTATTGCGTATAATTTATGTTCATGTATCTAAAACCTTAGCTTTCCTTGGTTGTTATTGCTTTGGCAAAGCAGGATAATACTGGGATCGGAAGCAAACATTTATATAACTATGACCGAATATATTTTGTTGTTAATTGGCACTGTGCTGGTGAACAATTTTGTACTGGTGAAGTTCTTAGGCTTATGTCCTTTCATGGGCGTATCGAAAAAACTAGAGACCGCAATTGGCATGGGGTTGGCAACCACCTTCGTCCTGACATTGGCCTCCGTTTGCGCCTATCTGGTAGAAAGCTACGTGTTACGCCCACTAGGCATTGAGTATCTGCGTACCATGAGTTTTATTTTGGTGATCGCTGTCGTGGTACAGTTCACCGAAATGGTCGTGCACAAAACCAGCCCGACACTCTATCGCTTGCTAGGGATTTTCCTGCCGCTGATCACCACCAACTGTGCGGTGTTAGGTGTTGCACTGCTCAACATCAACGAAAATCACAACTTCATTCAATCGATCATTTATGGCTTTGGCGCTGCAGTCGGCTTCTCTCTGGTGTTGATCCTGTTCGCTTCAATGCGTGAACGGATCCATGTCGCCGATGTCCCCGCTCCCTTCAAAGGCGCGTCCATTGCGATGATCACCGCAGGTTTAATGTCTTTGGCCTTTATGGGCTTTACCGGGTTGGTGAAACTGTAATGAGTACCATCGTCATCGCTGTTCTTGCTCTGGCGGCATTGGCCGCCGTGTTTGGAGCCATACTGGGTTTTGCTTCGATCCGCTTTAAGGTTGAGGCTGACCCCATCGTTGATCAAATTGACTCCATCTTGCCGCAAACCCAATGTGGCCAATGTGGCTACCCCGGATGTCGCCCTTACGCTGAAGCCATTGCCAATGGTGATGCGATTAACAAGTGCCCTCCTGGTGGCCAAGCAACCATTGAAAAACTCGCTGACCTAATGGGCGTCGAAGTACAAGACTCCGCCCATGATCTGGACAACAAAGTCAAAATGGTCGCCTTTATCCATGAAGACATGTGTATCGGTTGTACCAAGTGTATTCAGGCTTGCCCGGTCGATGCGATTGTGGGCGGTAACAAAGCGCTGCACACGGTGATCAAAAATGAGTGTACGGGTTGTGACCTGTGCGTTGCGCCCTGCCCGACAGACTGTATTGAAATGATCCCGGTACAAACCACCCCAGAGAGCTGGAAGTGGCAACTCAATGCCATCCCTGTGGTCAATGTGACCGATTCTGCGCCTGTTGCGCAGAAGAGTGTGAATTAAGGATGGGTATGTTGTCATTAATCGAACAAATCAAATCAGGTAAGCTTTGGGACTTCCCCGGCGGCATTCATCCGTTTAGAAAATAAACATCAATCCAACCGTCAGCCGATTATCAATGCGAGTATTCCAAACGAGCTAGTATTGCCGCTCAAGCAGCATATTGGTAAGGCAGGCGATTTACTGGTGAAAGTGGGCGACCGTGTCCTAAAAGGCCAGCCGCTGACGCAATATACGTCGACCTTCATGCTGCCGATTCACGCGCCGACTTCAGGCGTCATTAGCGCCATTGAACCGCGTACGGTAGCTCACCCTTCCGGTTTGAGCGAGCTGTGTATTGTACTGACACCAGACCAACAAGAAGAATGGTTCGAATTGCAGCCACAGCCGAATTATCAACAGTTGTCACCCGAGACACTGTTGGAGCTGATCCGTCAGGCTGGTATTTCAGGCATGGGCGGTGCAGGTTTCCCAACCGCGAAGAAACTGCAATCTGGGCTATCACGCACCGAGATTTTGATCATTAACGCCGCCGAGTGTGAGCCTTATATCACCGCAGATGATGTGTTAATGCGTCAATATGCCCAAGAAATCATTCAGGGCATCGAGATTGTTGAGCACATTTTAAAGCCCAAACTGACTATTATCGGGATTGAAGATAACAAACCGGAAGCCGTTGCTGCGCTGCAACAAGCCGCGCAAGATAAGCCGATGGTGATCCGCGTTATCCCAACCAAATACCCGTCAGGCGGTGAGAAGCAACTCATCAAGATCCTGACTAACTTGGAAGTTCCGAAAGGTGGCATTCCTGCCGATATTGGTTTAATGGTGCAAAATGTCGGCTCTTTGCAGGCGATTGCGCGCGCCATTTTGCATGGCGAGCCACTGATCCGCCGCGTTGTAACGCTCACCGGTGATTGTTTCCGTAAGCCGCGTAACGTTTGGGCGCTGCTCGGCACTCCAGTACAAGCTCTGCTCAATGAGTTTGGTTACAAGGTTGATAAAAAGCTACCGCGCCTAATCATGGGCGGCCCGATGATGGGTTTCACCCTGCCACACGCGCAAGTACCGATCACCAAAACCGCTAACTGCATTCTCGCGCCAACACGCAATGAGTTAACCAACAGTGATCATGAAATGGCCTGTATTCGCTGCGGTCAGTGTGCGGATGCTTGCCCGGTTTCATTGTTACCCCAGCAGTTACAATGGCATGCCAAGGCGCAAGAGTTTGATAAGTGTGAAGAGTTAAATCTTAAAGACTGTATTGAATGCGGTGCCTGTGCCTACGTCTGCCCAAGTGACATTCCTTTGGTGCAGTATTATCGCCAAGCCAAAGCAGAAATTCGCACCCGCAGTTTAGAAGCGGAAGCCGCTGAACGTGCTAAAGCACGCTTTGAAGAGAAAAAAGCGCGGATGGATCGCGATAAGGCCGAGCGCGAAAATCGCTTCAAGCAAGCGGCGGAAGATCGCCGTAAAGAGATGCAGCAGCAAGGTGGCTCCGATGCCATTGCCGCTGCGATTGAACGCGTTAAAGCGCAAAAAGCGCAGCTTGAGCCAGCCGATAACAGCGTAAAACCTGCGATTGCGGCGGCGATTGCACGCGCCAAAGCCAAACAGGCAGAAGCGGCACAAAGTGGCGCAAGTGAGCCAGATAATAGTGAAATGGCGAAACTGCGTGAAGAACGCAAACGCCAAGCTCGGGAACGCAAGGCGGAAAAAGGCGAACCGACAGAAGTACAAGCACCAACCAGTGATGACGCGGACGATAAGAAATCTGCCGTGGCTGCTGCGATTGCTCGCGCTAAAGCACGCAAAGCGGAGCAACAAGACGAAACAGAGCAAAGCGAGATTCAGCAAGCCGAAGTCTCACCAAGCAATGACGACGCCGATCCGAAAAAAGCTGCGGTAGCCGCCGCCATTGCTCGCGCTAAAGCACGTAAAGCCCAGCAACAAAACGAAACGGAGCAAAGCGAGACTCAGCAAGCCGAAGTCGCACCAAGCAATGACGGCTCCGATACCGAAAAAAGCTGCGGTAGCCGCCGCGATTGCTCGTGCTAAAGCGCGTAAAGCCCAGCAGCAAAACGAAACGGAACAAAGCGATGCCGTACAAGTTGAAGTCGCACCAAGCAATGACGACACCGATCCGAAAAAAGCTAGCGGTAGCCGCTGCGATTGCTCGTGCCAAAGCGCGTAAAGCCCAGCAACAAAACGAGACGGAGCAAAGCGATGCCGTACAAGTTGAAGGCGCGCCAAGTAATGACGACGCTGATCCGAAAAAAGCTGCGGTAGCTGCCGCGATTGCTCGCGCTAAAGCACGTAAAGCCCAGCAGCAAAACGAAACGGAGCAAAGCGAGACTCAGCAAGCCGAAGTCGCACCAAGTAATGGCGACGCAGATCCGAAAAAAGCCGCCGTTGCCGCTGCTATCGCTCGTGCCAAAGCGCGCAAAGCCGTCCAACAATCATCTAATTCAAACGCTGAGGAGAATGACTAGTGGCCTTCTTTATTGCTAGCTCCCCACATTTACGCAGCAAACGTAATACTGCCGATGTCATGCGCTGGGTATTGGCCTGTGCTGTACCCGGCCTGATAGCCCAAACCTACTTTTTTGGCTATGGCACACTGGTTCAACTCCTATTAGCCATCTCCGTTGCGGTGGCACTGGAAGCAGGAATAATGCTACTGCGTAAACGCTCACCTGTATCCGCACTACGCGACTACAGTGCTGTTGTGACGGCATTGTTAGTGGCCGTGGCCATTCCGCCGCTCTCACCGTGGTGGATTGTGGTCATTGGTTTGATCTTTGCGATCGTGATAGCCAAACATCTTTACGGTGGACTAGGGCAAAACCCCTTTAACCCCGCCATGATTGCTTACGTGGTACTGCTCATCTCCTTCCCGGTACAAATGACCAGCTGGATTGCACCAACCGAGTTGAACGCCGAACCCAGTTCGCTGGTCGATTCGGTATCACTGATTTTCGGTGGCTTTAACAGTGATGGGCTGTCGTTACAGCAAATCCGCACCGGTATTGATGGCATCACCATGGCAACCCCATTGGATGCCATTAAAACCTCGCTCAAAGCGGGGCACACCATGAGTGAAACCCTCACTCAACCCCAGTTTAGCGGCTTTGCGGGCATCGGTTGGGAATGGGTCAATATTGCCTATCTGCTCGGCGGCCTGATGCTGCTTAAACTGCGTATCATACGTTGGCATATTCCGGTGGCAATGTTGGCAAGTTTAATCATCACGTCGCTACTCGCTCAGCTCTTTGCTCCGGGGACAACCGCTTCGCCCGTTATCCATCTTTTATCTGGCGCGACCATGCTCGGCGCATTTTTTATCGCGACCGATCCGGTCAGTGCCAGCACCACCGACAAGGGACGCCTGATTTACGGTTTCTTCATCGGCGCTATGGTGTTTATCATTCGTAGCTGGGGTGGCTACCCTGATGGTGTTGCGTTTGCGGTATTACTCGCCAATCTCTGCGTACCACTGATTGATTACTACACCAAACCCAGAACTTACGGACACTAAGAGCGCGACTTATGCTGACAGCAATTCGAAAAAATGGTCTGATTCTCGCCGTCTTTGCCTGTGTTTCTACTGGCTTGGTCGCGCTGACGTACGCTTTAACAGCTAACCAAATTCAACGGCAAGAACAGAAGCAACTTCTGCAAGTTCTGAACCAAGTGATCCCACATAAATACCACGATAACTCGCTAGCAGAAGCCTGCACCTTGGTGAATGATGCCGAACTTGGCACACCAAAAACCATGCATGCTTATCTGGCTAAACGAGGTGGTGAACCAAGCGCCATTGCGATTGAAACCATTGCACCCGATGGCTACAACGGTGAAATCAAACTGATCGTCGGTATCGCCAATAATGGTTCTGTGCTGGGTGTGCGTGTGCTTGCTCACCAAGAAACACCCGGATTAGGCGATAAGGTTGATTTACGTATCAGTAATTGGGTATTAGGATTTAACGGTCAACAAGTCACCGCAGACAACCAAGATGACTGGAAAGTCCGCAAAGATGGCGGCCAGTTTGATCAGTTTACTGGCGCAACCATTACACCGCGCGCCGTCGTACAAGCCGTGAAAAAAGCGGTGATGTATGTGAACCAGCATAAACAACCGCTGCACAGTCAGCCTAATCCGTGCGAGGGTCAATAACATGAGTGAAAACAAAACTCTGATGTTAAATGGCATGTGGAACAATAACCCGGCCTTAGTACAGTTGCTAGGGTTGTGTCCACTGCTGGCAGTTTCATCTACTGTCACCAATGCCCTCGGGTTAGGTATTGCCACGCTTCTTGTTCTTGTCAGCTCGAACGTGGTTGTCTCTTTGGTGCGTGACTATGTGCCAAAAGAAGTGCGCATTCCCGTCTTCGTTATGATCATTGCATCGCTGGTGACTTGCGTACAACTGCTGATGAATGCGTATGCCTACGGGCTTTACCTCTCACTCGGCATTTTTATCCCGCTGATTGTGACTAACTGCATCATCATTGGTCGTGCCGAAGCTTTCGCTTCAAAAAATGATGTCCTGCCTGCCGCACTCGATGGATTCTGGATGGGACTCGGCATGACCTCCGTGCTAGTCGTACTAGGCTCACTGCGTGAAATCATCGGCAACGGCACTCTATTTGATGGCGCCGATCTGCTTCTTGGTGAATGGGCTAAAGTGTTACGCATTGAAGTTTTCCATTTTGATAGCAGCTTTTTGCTGGCTCTTTTACCTCCTGGAGCCTTTATCGGTGTGGGCTTCTTGATTGCCGCAAAAAGTGTGATTGATAAACAGATTGCCGCTCGCCAACCAAAACAACAAAAGCAAGCCATAGAGCGTGCACGCGTGACCAATGTCTAACCTGATCAAGGAAGCCAACCCGTCTAATGAATAACTCGAAACGGATTGAAATTTTAGAACGGCTGAGGGCTAACAACCCAAAACCCGAAACCGAATTAAACTGGAACTCCCCCTTTGAGTTGCTGATTGCAGTGCTGCTCTCCGCGCAAGCGACCGATGTCAGCGTCAACAAAGCCACCGATAAACTTTATGCGGTGGCCAATACGCCACAAGCCATGCTTGATCTAGGTGTGGATGGCGTCAAAGAGTATATAAAAACCATTGGTTTATTTAACTCTAAAGCGGAAAACGTCATCAAAACTTGCCGTATTTTGCTTGAAAAACATCAAGGTGAAGTCCCAGAAGATCGTGAAGCATTAGAAGCGCTCCCCGGTGTGGGGCGTAAAACCGCTAATGTGGTGTTGAACACCGCCTTTGGCTGGCCAACCATAGCGGTGGATACCCATATCTTCCGAGTTTCCAATCGCACCAAGTTTGCGGTCGGTAAAAACGTTGATGAAGTAGAACACAAGCTACTCAAAGTGGTTCCGAGCGAGTTTAAGCTCGATGTCCACCACTGGTTGATCCTGCACGGGCGATATACGTGCGTTGCACGCAAGCCGCGCTGTGGCAGTTGTATCATTGAAGACCTTTGTGAATTCAAAGAGAAAGTTTACCCAGAAAGCTAATTTCAATAAAAAACCGTTATCCGGAAAGCAAGGAGCCTTTATGTCAAACCACCGTATTTTGCACACCATGCTACGTGTCGGCGATTTGGATAAATCGATCGAGTTTTACACCCAAGTCATGGGCATGACTCTACTGCGTAAAAATGAGAATACGGAGTACAAGTACACCCTCGCCTTCTTAGGTTATGGTGATGAATCACAAGGAGCCGTGATTGAGCTGACCTACAACTGGGGTGTGGCTGAGTATGAAAAAGGCAATGCCTTCGGCCATATCGCGATTGGAGTGGACGATATCTATACCACTTGCGACATCATCAAAGCCGCAGGTGGCATCGTTACCCGTGAACCAGGGCCTGTAAAAGGCGGTACCACGCATATCGCTTTCGTCAAAGATCCAGATGGTTACATGATTGAGCTGATCCAAAACAAGCAAGCTCATTCAGGTCTTAAAGGTTAAGTAAACCGCTTTGTTCCAAATACCGCCACCATTGGCGGTATTTTTTTGGGTAGTAACGAGCTATCTTTTAATGAATCGGCTTAGGTACGCTTTCACACCTGAGTACGACCTAGCGAAATCACCACCCTGCGGTTTTTGTCTTTGCCAATCGGTGAAGCGTTATCGG
Organism: Vibrio metoecus; assembly: GCF_000696385.1. Lineage (GTDB taxonomy): Bacteria > Pseudomonadota > Gammaproteobacteria > Enterobacterales > Vibrionaceae > Vibrio > Vibrio metoecus. The sequence goes on from NZ_JJMN01000074.1 coordinate 260,066, forward strand.
CAATCGGCCGACGTTTGCCATAGCCTTGCACCTGAATACGGTCTTCAGGCAAACCGATGGACTTAAAGTATTCACGCAGCACTTCAGCACGCTTTTCAGAGAGATTTTGACTGTTGTTGTTAGTATCGGTTGAATCGGTGTAGGTCGAAACCAGCACTAAATCAATATCGGAGTTATAGCGTACATATTCGGCAATTTGAGCTAAGCGCTTTTGCGAAGCTTTGTTCAGCTCAACGCTATCGCCTTGGTCGTAATGCAAAATCGTGAACGAAATGTCCTCGAAACTGTAAGGAAGTAACTTGGAAATACAGTCACTAAATTCGTTGTAAGGTTGCTGGAAGAGCACCGCAGAAAGCGCCACTTCAACGCGTTGATCGCGACTTTGCCAATCTTGATAGCTAAAGGTTGGGTAACGCCCTTTTTCAAGCTCACTCAACAGTGACCAAGCCGTTTGCCCGCCAATATAACCATCGAATTGTTTGAAGAATTGTAGATTGGTAATGCGATCTGCCGCCTCACCGGGGCGCCAAATCGGCGGCATAGACACAAGGCTAACGTTACGAGTATCGCCCATCGGGCGGCGCATTTTCAGTTCGAAATCGAGGTTGATTTTTTTGCCAGCACGAGAAGAAAACTCGGCATCCCCATAGTTCGGGATCGGGTGCACAAGGCGGCATTCCAACGGCGTGTTGGTTTGCATTTGCCACGTAGACTGCTGTGGTGTTGCCACATAACGCACCTCCAACGCCAAAGCAACTGGCGCTGATAATGTGCTCAAGGCAAACAAACTTGTGATAACCCATTTATTCATAAATACTTTTTCTCACTACTGGTACTGCATGCTCAGGTGGAGGTTTGCCACCTGCGAGACTTGATGATTTAGATGCAAAAATCTAGCCAGCGCGATAGTAACATGGATAACGATAAACGGAATTGACTCTCGGTTAACCGATTAAACCTTCAGCAGTCAAACACCACCGATCCTCTTTCGTGAGCAATTAATTGCCTTGATTTGAATAGGCTAGGTTTTTCTCCCGAGCAGAATCTGCAATAATGCCAGCCTTATCACACAATTTAGAACCCGCATGACTGATAAAAATGACGCGCAGACCCTGAGAAAACGCTTTCGCGGTTATTTTCCTGTGGTTATCGATGTAGAAACCGCAGGATTCAATGCTCAGACCGATGCCCTTCTTGAAATTTGTGCCGTTACTTTGAGTATGGATGAAAATGGGGATTTGCACCCAGCAAGCACGATTCATTTTCATGTCGAGCCTTTTGAAGGCGCTAACCTTGAAAAAGCCGCATTGGAATTTACTGGGATTTATGACCCATTCAGCCCACTGCGTGGCGCCGTCACTGAAGATCATGCTTTAAAAGAAATTTACAAACTGGTTCGCAAAGAACAAAAAGCCGCAGACTGCAGCCGCGCCATCATTGTGGCGCATAACGCGCATTTTGATCATAGTTTTGTGATGGCGGCGAGCGAACGTTGTAAATTAAAACGTGTTCCATTCCATCCTTTTGCCACGTTTGATACTGCGGCTCTCAGTGGTCTTGCTTTCGGGCAGACCGTGCTTGCCAAAGCGTGTAAAACCGCAGGGATGGAATTTGACAATCGCGAGGCACATTCTGCCTTGTACGATACCCAAAAAACTGCAGAGCTGTTCTGCACCATTGTCAACCGATGGAAGGCTTTAGGTGGCTGGCCATTGGTCAATGATAATGAGGACAATAACAATGATGCCGACTTAGATTGAAGCTCGCTGCTGCGTATGAGCGACTTCAACAAGTAAGGCCAGTCCCCACACCACCTCTTTTTTCAGGTAGTCAGGGGAAACACACAACATCCCGAGAAAAAATATGAATCCAGTAGTCATTTCCGTTTGTGTCATGCTGCTGCTAGCCCTAATGCGGGTGAACGTCGTGGTTGCTTTGACGTTCAGTGCCATCGTTGGTGGTCTAGTTGCAGGTATGTAGTTTAAATGATACCGTCGCCGCTTTTGAAAGCGGTTTGGGTGGCGGAGCCACTATCGCCTTAAGTTACGCTATGCTTGGCACTTTTGCCGTCGCAATTTCTAGATCGGGCATAACCGACTTACTCGCGCAAAGTGTAATTCGTCGCATTCATGGCCAAGAAAACCATGTAGCGTCTACCGGTCTAAAATACGTTGTGCTGATCTCTTTACTGCTGATGGCCATGGCGTCACAAAACGTCATTCCCGTGCACATCGCGTTCATCCCGATTTTGATCCCACCTCTATTGGCCGTGTTTGCCAAGCTTAAGCTCGATCGTCGTTTGGTCGCCTGTGTGCTCACTTTTGGTTTAATCACACCTTACATGGTATTACCGGTTGGCTTTGGTGGCATTTTTCTCAACAACATTCTGCTGAAAAATCTGCATGACAATGGGTTGGAAGCCATCACCGCCAGCCAAGTGCCAACCGCGATGATTCTGCCTGCAATCGGCATGATCTTTGGTCTACTGATAGCGGTATTCTTCAGCTATCGCAAACCTCGTCAATACCAAGAGACTGAGTTGACAGTGGTTCAGCAAGACAATTTTGCGATCAATAGCAAGCACATCGCCATCGCAGGTATGGGGATTGCTGCCGCATTGGCCGTACAGTTGTTTACGGGTTCAATGATTATTGGTGCACTGGCCGGCTTCATGGTGTTCACTTTTGGTGGCGTGATTGCGTGGAAAGAGACACATGACGTGTTCACCAAAGGCGTACACATGATGGCGATGATTGGTTTTATCATGATTTCTGCCGCCGGTTTTGCCGCGGTAATGAAAGCCACTGGCGGCGTTGAAACGTTAGTCGCTTCACTCTCCACCAGCATTGGCGACAACAAAGCTTTGGCTGCCCTACTGATGTTAGTGGTAGGTCTGTTAGTGACCATGGGAATCGGTTCTTCTTTCTCAACCATTCCAATCATTGCCACCATTTATGTACCACTCTGCCTCTCATTTGGTTTCTCACCTATGGCAACCGTGGCTCTCGTGGGTACCGCTGCTGCGTTAGGTGATGCAGGTTCTCCAGCTTCAGACTCAACGCTAGGCCCAACCTCTGGCCTGAATGCCGATGGTCAGCACGAGCATATTTGGGAAACCGTGGTACCAACCTTTATCCACTACAATCTGCCGCTCATTATCTTTGGTTGGATTGCGGCTATGGTGCTGTAACGGCCGTTTCTGTAACGACGGTTTAGTGAATAATAACAGCAACGAAAAAGGCTTCCCGAGGGAAGCCTTTTTGTTACTCAATCATGGCACTCTGATAGCGCTTATGCGCCTTCGTTGTGTAGCTCAAGGTTCGCCAGATCTTGCTGAATTTCACGTTGATATTTTGCATCATCACAACGCATGGATTCGAGGAAATCCAAGTACTGCTGGTCAATATCACCCGTCACGTATTCACCGTTGAAAACCGAGGCTTCAAACTTCACGATATCTGGGTTACCACAGCGTACCGCGGCCACCAAATCATCAATGGTTTGGAAAATCAGTGCATCCGCACCGATTTGCTTACAGATCGCGTCATTGTCACGGCCGTGCGCAATCAGTTCATTGGCACTTGGCATATCGATGCCATACACATTCGGGAAACGGATCTCAGGCGCAGCAGAAACGATGTACACCTTCTTCGCACCGGAATCGCGAGCCATTTCGATGATCTGCTCCGATGTCGTGCCACGCACGATTGAGTCATCCACCAACAGTACATTCTTATCTTTAAACTCTGAGCGAATCGCGTTGAGTTTACGACGTACGGATTTCTTACGTTGTTGCTGACCCGGCATGATAAAGGTACGGCCGACATAGCGGTTTTTCACAAAGCCTTGACGGTATGGTTTATCAATTGCCTGAGCGATTTGCAGAGCGATATCGCACGACGTTTCCGGGATTGGAATCACTACATCAATGTCGAGGTCGTTGTACTCATTTTTAATGCGATCCCCCAAACGGTTACCCATTTCTACCCGCGCGCTGTAGACCGAAATTTTGTCGATGAAGGAATCTGGACGCGCAAAGTAAACAAATTCAAAGATACATGGGTTCAGAGCTGGGTTATCTGCACACTGCTTGGTGTAAAGCTCACCATCAAAAGTGACATAAATCGCTTCACCCGGTGCCACATCACGCACAAAGTCAAAACCCACGGCATCCAGAGCCACCGATTCTGAAGCCACCATGTATTCGTGTTGACCATTGGTTTCACGCTTACCTAAACACAAAGGGCGGATACCATGTGGGTCACGGAACGCAATCATACCGTGACCAATGATCATCGCCGCCACCGCGTAAGCACCACGAATGGTACGGTGAACATTGCTGATCGCGCGGAACACATCCTCTGCGGTCACGTTGCCTTTTACCGTATCGATTTCATGCGCCAGTACATTGAGCAGCACTTCTGAATCCGAGGTGGTATTCACGTGACGGCGATCTTTTTCGAATAATTTCTGGCGCACTTGGTTAGCATTAGTCAAGTTGCCATTGTGAGCAAGGGTGATACCGAAGGGAGAGTTAACATAAAAAGGTTGAGCTTCTGAGGCGCTAGAACTACCTGCAGTAGGGTAACGCACATGGCCGATCCCGACATTACCTTGCAGGCGTTGCATGTGTTTCGCTTCAAAGACATCCCTGACTAATCCGTTTGCCTTACGCAGACGAAAACGATTGCTTTCTATGGTACAAATACCCGCGGCATCTTGGCCACGATGCTGCAACACAGTCAAAGCGTCATAAATTGACTGGTTTACAGGCGTTGTTCCCACGATTCCAACAATACCACACATGTCCTAATCCTCGATTTCAACCGTCTCCGGCGCTAAATCGCGCCAGAGAGAAAACTTGATGTTGCTTTTAGGTGTTCAAAGAACGGAGCAATAACGCGACTGAATTCAGGCACTAACTGCGAACTCTTCCACCACTCTGTGTTTGGAAATGCGGTAAACGCATCCATGAAGAACAGACCTGCTGCGACAATCAATACACCACGTAATGCACCAAACACCACGCCGAGAATTCTGTCGGTTCCTGATAGTCCTGTTTTTTCGACCAATTGGGCAATCACGTAGTTAACGATAGCACCCACCACTAAAGTCGCCACAAACAGAGCCGCGATGGCTGCTCCGTTACGAAACATATCGTCTTTAATGTTGGTGAAGTACACCGCCAGTTTGGCGTAGTACTCAGAAGCGATGTAAAACGCTCCAAACCAAATCACTAAAGACAAGGCTTCTTTAGCAAAGCCACGAACAAGACTGATCAGCGCAGACAGGCCGATCACACTTAAAATGACAATATCTAACCAGTTCATGAGTTCTTACATCTTAAGTTGGCGCGCATTTTAACAGAAAAAAACGCGACGCAAACGTTTTCTTATGGGTTTAACGGTTTAAATTTGTAGCAATTGACCTTTTGTCACCGGTAATTTTTTCTAATTCCAGCAACTGAGTTTCTAGCTTAGATTTCGAAACATCCGGACCAATAATCACTCGGGTAAAATCATTCTCTTGTTTGACATGCGCTTGATAGCCACGCTTTTGCAGATCCGCGACCACACTGCGTGCATTGTCTGCGTTCTTTAATGCCATGAGCTGAATGATCCAAGCTGAATCTTGATAATCATTGGTTTCTGACACTTCCGTCACCGTAACTGGTACCTGCTCCACCACTTTTGCAGGTGGTGGATTTTTGGGTACAGAAGCCGTGTTTACCACTACAGGCGGATTTTCAGTACCTGTTTGAGTAACGGACACCGGCGCTTCGGGTAGTGCAATGGTATCTTGCACTGGATCCTGTACCTCAAATTTTTCTACTTCACCCTCTAACTGCGGTTTAATTGGGATGCTGGCAATCTCTTCTTTAAAGTGCGTTTTCTTACCATCAAGCACATCGGGTAACACGATGACGCCGATTGCCACCAACACGATGGTGCCAACTAAACGGCTTTGAAATTTACTGGCCATTTACTCTCCTCTCTTCTGCCAATGCTCAAGCACTTCACCCACGGTATGGAAAGAGCCTGCTACCACAATGACATCTTGCGCTGAAGCTTGTGTCAACGCGGCTTCAAATGCCGCTACCGGATTAGCATATTGAATATTGCCTACGGGTAAATACTGGCAAAGCTGCTCCGCCGTTGCAGCGCGGGGACCAGACAGAGAAGCAGGATACCAATGTGTTACCACTGGATTCAGTTCCATCACTGTCGAAGCGATGTCTTTATCGTGCAACATACCCAGCACCAAATGAATCGTTTGTTGCGGATAACGCTGCTTGAGCTGCTCCACTAAATAGTGTGCAGAATGTGGGTTATGCGCCACATCTAGCACGATCGTCGGCTCACGGCCAATCAACTGCATACGTCCGGCTAATTGGACATTACGTAACCCCTCAACAATATCAAGATCACTGATTTCTAGCCCTGAACAGCCAAGCGCCATCAGTGCCGTCGCGGCATTAGGTAAAGGCAGTGACGGGATGGGCAAGTCCGTTAACTCAAAGCGCCCACTGCGCCAATGCCAAGTCGTTTCTGAGGTTTTTTCATAACTGAATTGGATTTCAACTTGGTGCAGCTTGGCGCCAATATCATCAGCATGCGCCGCAACCGTCGCTGGCGGTTTAGGTTGCCCGCAAATCGCAGGTTTACCTGAGCGGAGGATCCCAGCTTTTTCATAACCAATGACAGCAATATCATTACCAAGCCAATCGGTATGGTCCAACGCTAAGCTGGTGATCACACTGACGTCATGATCGACAACATTGGTGGCATCGAGGCGCCCACCAAGCCCCACTTCGAGCAGCAATACATCGACTTTCCGCTGCTCAAAAAGGTAAAGCGCAGCCAGTGTGCCAAATTCAAACAGACTTAGACTCACCTCTCCACGTTGTTGCTCAATATGCGCAAACGCTTGGGTGTGCATCTCATCAGGCAGATCTTGCCCGTTGATGCGTACCCGCTCGTTATAACGAATCAGATGAGGCGAGCTGTAAACGCCAACGGAATAGCCAGCTTGCAGCAGAATGGCTTCCATTAATGCACAGGTGGAACCTTTACCATTGGTACCCGCCACTGTGATGACGGTGGGGGCTGGCTTGGTGAGTTTGGCTTTTTGGGCAACGGCTTGAACACGCTCTAAGCCGAGATCAATTGCTGAAGTATGTATGTGGGCTAAATAATCAAGCCACACCGCGAGTGGAGATGTGGCTTGAGGAACAGGCTTTTGAGTCATCTAACGTACAACCATAGAATCCGTTGGTTTAGTTAGCGCTTACTTTACCCTTTTTTGTTGGCTTCTGGTACCGCATAAGGCGCTTCATTTGGCGCGTCGTTCACAGAAACCACTAGCGGAGAGGCTTGGCCGGTCATTTTAGCCAGTAGGCTAGAAACGCGTTGGCGCATATCACGGCGATCAACAATCATATCGATCGCGCCATGCTCAAGCAGAAACTCGCTGCGTTGGAAACCTTCTGGCAGATCTTCACGTACCGTTTGTTCAATAACACGACGACCAGCAAAACCGATCAGCGCCTTAGGTTCACCAATATTGATATCCCCAAGCATCGCCAAGCTAGCTGAAACACCACCCATGGTCGGATCGGTCATCACGGAAATAAACGGCAGGCCTTTATCAGACAAGCGTTCTAGCGCCGCACTGGTTTTTGCCATCTGCATCAGAGACATCAACGCCTCTTGCATACGTGCACCACCGCTGGCGGAGAAACAGATCAAACCACAGTTGTGTTCCATCGCGGCTTCAACTGCACGCACAAAGCGAGCGCCTACTACGGAGCCCATTGATCCTCCCATGAAGGAGAATTCAAACGCACAAGCCACCACAGGAACGCCAAGTACCGCCCCTTTCATGACAACCAGTGCATCTTTTTCGCCACTAGCTTTCTGCGCAGCAACGATGCGCTCTTTGTAGCGTTTAGAATCTTTAAACTTCAGTTTGTCTTGTGGCTCTAGCTCTTCACCCAACTCAAAACGTTCACCTTGATCGAGGAACGTTTCCAAGCGGCGGCGCGCTTTCATGCGCATATGGTGATTACACTTAGGACAAACTTCTAGGTTACGCTCTAATTCGGCGTAATAAAGCACCTGTTCACACGACGTACATTTAGTCCAAACACCTTCTGGGATAGAGGCTTTGCGTGAACTACCAATGTTGCTTTTCTCTAAAATTTTTTCGAGCCAACTCATGGAAGACCTTTTACTCTCAATCTCCCGCCATTAGCAGGAGAGATAAATTCGACAAAAACGCGTGTGGATTAAAGCACAGAAAATGCCAACTGTAGACAAAAAACTGGTTGTACCTATTTCTGCCCTTCGGCCACAGCACAATATTGTTTATTTTTGAGTCAATTACTAGCCGTTAGTTCAAATTATCCGGTAAGAAAAGTGGCCCAATTGGCATTTCTGGTAATCCAAAATGCGCCGGATAATCCACTTCCACTAAATAAAGCCCTTCCGCTTTTGCCGTCGCAGCAGCCAAAGTCCGATTTTTTTGCTCAAGTAACCATTGAATCCATTCTGGCTTCTGCTCACCACGCCCCACCGCAATCAAACTACCGGTGATATTGCGCACCATATGATGCACGAACGCATTGGCTTTGATGTCAATCACCACATAGCGGCCGTGACGAGTGACATTTAAATGCATCAGATTGCGCCAAGGGCTACGTGATTGACAATGTACCGCGCGGAATGAGGTGAAATCGTTTTCGCCGAGCAAATATTGCCCAGCTTGCTGCATTTTTTCGACATCCAGTTCACCGTGATAATGGCTGACACCAGAATTCAAAATGCCGGGGCGGTAGACATGGTTGTAGATGACATAGCGATAACGTCTTGCTGTAGCACTGAATCGTGCATGAAAGTCGTCTGGTACTGAGCTGGCCCAACGCACTGCAATATCTTTGGGCAAATTAGCATTGGCTCCCATCGTCCATGCCACCATCTGCCGCTCGGCAGTGGTATCAAAATGTACCACTTGCCCAGTGCCATGCACGCCGGCATCCGTTCGACCCGCACATTGTACTTCAACCGGATGATTGGCAATTTTGCTCAGCGCTTTTTCTAGCGCTTCTTGAACACTTTTGACTTCTCTTTGGCGCTGCCAACCATAGTAGTGAGTCCCGTCATACTCAATACCTAACGCAATTCTCATGCTACTTGTCTCAATAAAAATGGGGCGGGAATTATAAACAGTTTGCTCATAAATTTCTAATTACCAGAAAAGTAAAAGGCAGCTAAGCTGCCTTTTAAAGAGTGTTTATACTCGCCCATTCAGAACATCAATTAGCCGTTTAGCTTGCTGACGAATTTCATCATCACCGTCAACAATCGCCTCTTCGAGTAATTTGATAGCACCTTTCTCATCGTTCATTTCGATGTAAATTTTCGCAAGGTCCAACTTACCCGCAGCTTCTGCGCCGCTATCCACATCGATATCTCGAATGTCCCCGATCACGTCGGGGAACTCGTCCAGACCCACATCAAGCTTCAACTCTTCTTCATCTGGGTTTAGGTTTTGTTCTTCCGATTCAACTTGTGCCATTAATTCATCAATCGTCATGTAACCATCACGCTGCGGATCGAAATCCAACAGATCCTCTTGCGAACCCCAATTCTCAGGTTTTGCTTGTGGCTCTGGCGTTTCACTTGCCCAAATTGCTTGCTCGTCTTCCGGCACGTCATCTGGTAACTGTGCTTGCTGATCTGGCGTTAAGTGGAAACCGTTCCAATCTTCCCCTCCCATCTGCAACATGGCATCAATGTCCATGCCGGCACTGTCGATCGTTTTCGCATCGAGCGGACGATCAAAACTGAATGGTTTTTCGTTTTCCGGTCTTTCGCTCAACCAATCATGTAATGCATCTTCATCGTAGCCTTGTTGAGAAGCTGGGCTAAAGGTCTCGGTTGGTGTTTCAGACGCCATATCAAGCGCTGCTGCGGGAGCTTGTTCTACTTCTGGCTCAAGACTAGCTTCGAGTTCCGGCTCTGCAGGAGTTTGCAACGCTTCGGCGAGTGCCTCTTCTTCGGTGAACTCTGGCAGATCTAGCTCATCCAGTTCTACAAACTCTTGCTCTACTTCTGGATCAAGACTGGCTTCAAGTTCCGACTCTGCAGGAGTTTGCAACGCTTCGGCGAGTGCCTCTTCTTCAGTAAACTCTGGCAGATCCAGTTCATCCAGTGCTACAAACTCTTGCTCTACTTCTGGATCAAGACTGGCTTCAAGTTCCGGCTCTACGGGAGTTTGCAACGCTTCGGCAAGTGCATCTTCTTCAGTGAACTCCGGCAGCTCTAGCTCATCCAGTACAGTGAACTCCTCCTCTGCTTCTGGCTCAAGGCTTAC